>JBBRLI010000006.1:0-175403 GCA_038231455.1 Vulcanimicrobiales bacterium
ACTCGAAGCGCGCGATGAGACGATGAAGGCGAAGCTCACGGTTCTCAAAGAGATGGTGCAGCATCACGTCGAGGAAGAAGAATCCACGATGTTCGGTGAGGCCCGCCGCGTGCTCGGTAAGAAGCTCGACGCGCTCGGCGCTGAGATGCTTGCGTTCAAAAAACGCGCAATGAAGTCCGGCAAGAAAGCCCCCGCGAAAAAGTCGTCGGCGCGCTCGACCACGACCGCTGCCCGCAAATCCACTGCGCGGAAAACCAGCGCTCGCAAAACGGCGACCCGTCGCTAAGGGTCGACCCGATGGAACACGCAGCGCGGCGCGCCTTCTCGGGCTCGCTGCGCTGTGTCGTTACCGACAGTAGAAAGCGGCGCCAGGCCCGAATTTTCGACCGATTATGAAACGCGCACCCACTTGGCTCGCACTCTCCGGCGTCGGCGTCGTCCTTACGGCGCTCTGCTTGTGCGATTGGATTATGGGCTGGTGGTCGAACGTACCGGACGATTTCGCCGGCGAGGAAACGCCCTCGCCTGCACGGCGCACCGAGCCGGTTGCTGCCGCGCCGGCTGCTGCTGCCGCACCAGTTGCCGCAGCAGCGCCGGTTGCCGCCGCTGGGCCGATACCGCCGCAGCCGGCAGCTCCGCCGCGGCCCGCGATGCCGCAAGCGAGCACGCCGCTTCCTGTCTTCACGGCTCCGCCCGCTCCGGTTGCACCGCCTCCGCCCGTTGCCGCTAGCGGCCCCGCGTTCGTTGCGCCGCCGGGCGCGATTCCGCCGTTCATCCTCGAAGTTGCCGAACGCACGACACAACTCGTGCGCGGATTCACACGCGGGGCCTGGATCGTTTTTGGCTTTTACCCTGACGGCTCAATACGCTTCGTGGATCTCGACGGTGGGACGTACGAAGGCTATGCGAGTTCGGCGCGTGCCGCGATGGCCGAAGTCGGCGGTTCGCGCAGCTTTGCACTTGCGATCGGGGTTGCTGCCGACGGCCGCTTACAGGCGTCGTTCTCGGGCGGCATTCACGACGGACAGACGATCGTTTTAGAAACGATTGCGGAAAAACCGGTCGCATGAACCTGCTCGATCGACTCGACACGACGCTTGCCATTCGCGGAGGCCAACGATTGGAAGGTTCGGTCGAGACGCACGGTGCGAAGAACGCCGTCTTGCCGATTATGGCAGCGACGCTGCTCTCGCGCGGGAAAGTCACGCTGCATCGCGTTCCGCGCATTACCGACGTCTCGGTGATGTGGTCGCTCCTCGAAGCGCTCGGCGCGCGCGTCCGGCTCGAAGGTCCCAATACGATTACGATCGATGCGAGTAACGTCGATAAGTACCGGGCACCCTATATGCTGGTGCGTAAACTTGCCGCATCGTTCGACCTCGTCGGGCCGCTGCTCGGACGTTTCGGCCGAGCCGAAGTGCCGCTTCCCGGCGGCTGCATTCTCGGCACGCGCGCGACGGATATGCACGAGGCCGCATTTCGCGCGCTCGGCGCAAACGTGAGCAATGCCGGTGGTTTCCTCGTCGCAAAAGCCGAGAAAGGACGCTTGCAGGGCGGCGAGATTGAATTCCGCACCCCCTCGGTCGGCGCGACCAAAAACGCAATGCTCGCCTCGGTCATGGCGGAGGGCACGACGATCGTGCACAACGCCGCGATGGAACCCGAAGTCTCGGATCTGGCAAACTTTCTCATCGCCATGGGCGCGAAGATCCAAGGCGTCGGCGGCGTTACGCTGCGGATCGACGGCGTCCGCGAACTCCACGGCGTCGAGTACGAAGTGATCCCCGACCGGATCGTGACGGGAACGCTGATGCTTTCGGGTGCGATCACCCGCGGCGATGTCACGGTGAAGCGCTGCAACCCCGATGACGTCGCGCTCTTGCAAAACAAGCTCAACGAATGCGGCGTAACCGTCACCTCAGGCGATGACTGGGTGCGCGTGCAAGCGGGCAGCGTTATCGGCGGCACCGACATCGTGACCGCGCCGTTCCCCGGTTTTCCGACCGACCTTCAGCCCCCGATGCTGGCGTTCTTATGTACGGCACCGGGCACGAGCGTCGTGGAAGAAACGATCTTCAACGCGCGCTTCTCCTACGTCAACGAACTCGTCCGCATGGGCGCCGAGGTGCGCGTCGCGATCGAAAACAACACCGCGCTGATCAAAGGCGTCGGCCATCTCTCGGGAGCCCCGGTCGAAGCGCCGGATATCCGGGCGGGGGCGGGTCTGGTCGTCGCCGGACTCGCCGCCGAGGGCCTGACGGAAATCATCGGTCTTGAGTACATCGACCGCGGCTACGAACGGCTTGAGGAGATGCTCGGCGCGCTCGGCGCGACGGTCCAGCGCACCTCGGGCGTCGTCCCGTTCATGGAGCCCAGCGGAACCTTCGAGACCCAAAGCTACCCGAGTCTCTAGCTCGCTCGGGTCGCCTTGGCTCGTAGCGATTGCGGCCGATGGTAGAGTCAGGGACCATTTTCCATCAGGAATCCCCTCGATGAGACCGAACGAACCACGACAACGCAGGGTCGGCTACGCCGGTTCGCGTTCTCGTGTGACCGTCTAGACAGTTTAGGAGTATCGCGTCATCGACATCGGCATTGATCTCGGCACCGCTAACGTACTAGTGTACGTCAAAGGCAAAGGCATCGTCTTACGTGAGCCTTCCGTTGTCGCAAAAGACGTTCGCACGAACAAGACGCTCGCCGTCGGCGAAGAAGCCCGACAGATGCTCGGCAAAACGCCGAGCAACATTCAAGCGATTCGACCGCTCCGCGACGGCGTGATTGCCGACTTTGAAGTGACCGAAGCGATGCTGAATTACTTCATCAAAAAAGTAACGCGCAATCGCTCGTTCTTCGCGAATCTCTTCAATCCCAAACCGTCCGTTATCATCTGCGTGCCCGCGGAGATCACGAGCGTCGAAGAACGCGCCGTACGCGATGCGGCAAAACTCGCCGGCGCAAAGAGCGTCGACATCATCGAAGAACCCATGGCGGCCGCCATCGGTGCGGGGCTTCCGATCGACGGACCCAGCGGCAACATGGTCGTCGATATCGGCGGCGGCACGACGGATGTCGCGGTGATCTCGCTTGGCGGCATCGTCGTCTCGCAATCGATTCGCGTCGCCGGTAACAAACTCGATGAGGCGATCATCCGCCACATCCGCCGCGTCTACAACCTGATGATCGGCGAACGCACCTCCGAAGAGATCAAAATCAAAATCGGCAGCGCGTATCGTTTGGAAACGGAACTCGCGATGGAGATTCGCGGACGCGATCTCATCAACGGTCTGCCGAAAACCGTGAAAATCACGAGCGAAGAAGTGCGCGAAGCACTCTCTGAACCCGTGCAGGCGATCGTCGAAGCGGTGAAAGCCGTGCTCGAAAAAACGCCGCCCGAACTCGCCGCCGACATCATCGATCGCGGCGTGATCCTCACCGGCGGCGGTGCGCTTCTACGCGGACTCGATACGCTGCTCGGCGAGGTTACCGGAATTCCGGTCATCGTCGCTGAGGATCCCATGTCGTGTGTCGCGATCGGCACCGGCCAGCGCGTCGCAATCTAGCCGTCGCCGAGCTAGCTTCGCGTTTTAACAAGGCGCCGTTTTGCGGGAGTGAAACATCCACCGCCCGCAATCGGTTGAACGGACAGAACCACCGGAGGAAAGTTGTCAGCGTGAAGTCCGTTCTACTCACCCCCGTTCTCGTATTCGTCCTCGTCGCTGCGGCTTCCGCAGCGACGACTTCGCATATGATGGGCTACGAAATTCAAACCAACGATTCGACGTTCAACCTCAAGAGCAGCGACTTTGTGTTCCCGGTCAAAGTGAAGTTCTCGAAACCCGGTACCAACATCGTCGCCGATAAAGCGCACGGGAATTCGGCACGCAAATTCGCGACATTCGATGGGAACGTCGTGCTCCACTCAACGGGCGGATTGCCCGTTGGTGGTCGTGAGGCCTCAAAATCGGGCACCGAGCCCTCGACGCTCACCTCCGACAAACTGGATGTCGACGGCGTGCGTAAGTTCTATGCCGCAAGCGGTCGCGTGCACTTTACGCAAGGCGATAAAGTCGCTCTCGCCGATCGAGGCACGCTCGACGATCAGACGCACATCTTGCATCTCGAAGGCAGCGTCCACGTCGGTCGCGGCGAGCAGACGATGGATGGCAATGCGATCGATTACAACATCGATTCCGGTGAATCGCATGCGGTCGGCAATCCCGTGACGATGAAGGCGCCGGAACCACCGAGTACCTCGCATCTGATGGGCTACGAGATTCAGTCCAACGATTCGGACTTCAATCTGAAGAGCACCGATTTTGTTTTCCCCGTGAGAGTGAAATTCTCCAAACCCGGTACCGACATCGTCGCTGACCGAGCCCACGGGAACTCGGAGCGCAAGCTCGCGTTTTTCGATGGGAATGTCGTGTTGCACTCCACCGGGGCTCTGCCTGTCGGTGGCCGTGAGGCATCAAAGGCCGGCTCCGAGGCATCGACGCTCACCTCCGATAAACTCGACGTCGACGGCGTGCGCAAGTTTTATGCGGCGAGCGGTCACGTGCACTTCACGCAAGCCGATAAATTCGCGAACGCCGAGAAAGGCACGCTCGACGATCAGACACACATTTTGCATCTCGAAGGCAGCGTGCACGTCGGGCGTGGCGGGCAGACGATGGATGGTGATAAAATCGACTATAACGTCGATTCCGGTGAAGCCCACGCGGTCGGCAGTCCCGTCATCATGAAGGCGCCGATTCCGCCGCCTTCGCCGAGCGTGCTTCCGACGAAGGCACCAAAGAAGAAAAGCTAATGCTCGGACTTTTCGATGGCGAAGGCGGCGGGCAACAAGCCCACGCGCCGCTCGCGGCTCGGATGCGTCCGCGTTCGCTCGATGAGTTCGTCGGGCAAGAGCAAATCGTCGGCCCCGGCCGCGCGCTACGCCGTGCGATCGAGAACGATAGCGTGCCGTCGATCATTTTGTGGGGGCCGCCCGGCACCGGGAAGACGACGCTCGCGCAGATCGTCGCGAATGAGACGAAGTCGAACTTCGCGGCGATCTCGGCGGTGAGCGCGGGCGTCGCCGATCTACGACGGATCGTTGCCGATGCCGCGGCGCTTGCGCGCACGGGCAAGCGCACCGTGCTCTTCATCGATGAAATCCACCGCTTCAACAAAGCGCAGCAAGATGCGGTCTTACCGTACGTCGAGGATGGAACCGTTACGCTCATCGGCGCGACAACCGAGAATCCGTCGTTTGAAGTCAATTCCGCGCTGCTCTCCCGCTCGCGCGTATTCGTTCTCAAGTCACTTGGTGATGAGGATGTAAGCCGACTTATTCTGCGCGCGCTCGAGGATACCGAACGGGGACTCGGCGGTCAAAACGTTCGTATCGATGACGAGGCGCTCGAAGCGCTGACCGGCCTTGCAAACGGCGACGCGCGCGTGGCGCTTGGAACCTTAGAATTTGCCGCCGCCGCAACACCGAAGGCAGACGACGGTTCGCGTACGATTACCGCGGCAACGATTGCCGACGCGCTGCAGCGTCGCGCGACGACGTACGATAAAAAGGGCGATTCACACTACGATATCATCTCCGCATTCATCAAGTGCGTACGGTCGAGCGATCCCGATGCAGCGGTGTATTGGCTTGCGCGGATGATCGACGGCGGCGAAGACCCGCTTTTCATCGCCCGACGGCTCGTGATTCTTGCAAGCGAAGATATCGGGCTTGCCGATAAAGCGGCGCTGCCGCTTGCGATTGCCGCGCAGCAGTCGGTGCACTTCATCGGTATGCCGGAGGGATTTTATCCGCTCGCGCACGCGACGCTCTATCTTGCGACCGCGCCGAAGAGCAACACGGTCGGGCGCGCCTATTCTGCGGCGCTTGCCGATGTGCAAGACACGCGCACGGACCCGGTGCCGCTCCATCTGCGAAACGCACCGACCAAACTGATGAAGAATCTTGGTTACGGCGCGGGATACAAGTACAGCCACGATGTGTACGCGGGGATGGATGCAAGCGGCGAGGCGCCGCCCGCTGAGAAATTCCAATCCGGGCTACCCGATGCAATTACCGATCGCGCGTATTTCCAGCCCGGGCGTCAGGGCGATGAAGAGCGCCTGCGCGCTTGGATCGACAAGCGACGTAAATCATAGTCGTGGATCGCATTTATCTCGATCACGCCGCGACGACGGTTGCGCGGCCCGAAGTCATCGCCGCGATGGTGCCGCTGCTCGCTGCCGGCAACCCAAGTTCCCTGCATGCCGAAGGCCGCGCGGCGCACGCGCTGCTCGACACCGCGCGCGAGCGCGTCGCGACGACCCTCGGTGCGAAGGCGCGGGAGATCGTCTTCACCGGCGGTGGCTCGGAGAGCAACAACCTTGCGATCCTCGGCGTATCACGTGCGCTGCGCGCTCGCGGCCGGCACATTATCAGCACCGCGTTCGAACATCATGCCGTGCTGCATGCCCTCGATGTTTTGCGCGACGACGGATACACGATTACGCTTCTGCCGGTCGATCCGAACGGCGTTGTCGACGCGGTTGCCTTTCGCGCGGCGATTCGCCCCGACACGATTCTTGCAAGCATCATGCTTGCGAACAACGAGATCGGCACGATCCAACCGATTGGCGAGCTCGCGGCAATCGCAAAAGAGCACGGCGTCCTCATGCACACCGATGCGGTTCAAGCCCCGGCCTACCTCGACGTCAACGTCGCGGCTCTTGGAGTCGATTTGCTCTCGATTGCGGGTCACAAATTTTATGGACCCAAGGGCACGGGAGTGCTCTATATCCGAAGCGGCACGCCGCTTGCGCCGCTGGTGGTCGGCGGCGGCCAAGAGTCGGGTCTGCGGGCCGGGACGGAAAATCTCGCCGGGATCGTCGGTCTTGCCGAAGCTTTGCAGCTCGCGCACGCCGAGCGAGCCGAGTCGGCCGACCGGGTCGCCGCCCTGCGCGACCGCCTGGAAGCCTCCATCCGTGCCGAGATCCCCGACGTGCGGATCAACGGCGCCGCGTCCCCGCGCCTCGCCAACAGCCTAAGCGTCGCATTCAAAGATGCCCCAAGCGACTTGCTGCTGATCAACTTGGACTTGGCCGGCATCGCCGCCTCGGCGGGGAGTGCGTGTGCCGCCGGCAGCCTCGAACCAAGCCACGTGATCGCGGCGCTCGGACTCGAACCTCGCTATGCACGGGGCGTGATTCGCTTCTCGCTCGGTAGGGTAACAAGCGGCGGGGATATCGAACGGGTCATCCAGACCCTTCCCTCGCTCGTACGTGCCGTTCGCTAAAGCGCGAATGCGCGCGTGTAGGCGGTCGGGTTTTGGGTAATGACGCAAAAGCGGTAAAGTGGTCGCTTGTGCGACGCTGGAGGATCTTCGTTGACAGGGACGTTCGACTGGCACATTGTTCTCGATGTCGGCATCGGGCTCGGCGTGCTGCTGATCGGGATCGGAATCTTGGTCGTCTGTTCGGCGCTTGCGAACCTACTCAAGCGCCTCAACGGGACGCTCGATGAGGTCGATCGTCAGGTTGCCGCACTTTCCGCGCCGATCGCAGCCACACTCGGACATGTCGACGGAATTGCCGACACGGCCGATGCGACGATCGCGCGACTCGGCGCCGTCGTCGGTTCGCTTGAATCCGTCGCCGCCGGCGTATCGAAAACATCCGCTCTTGCGACGAATGCCGTCGCACCGACCATTGTGAACCTCGGTGCAACACTCACGGGGATCAGCGCCGGCTTGCGGCGACTGGTCACCGGAAAGACTGCACCCGCCACCTCAGGGGATGAGTACGTTGAACGACCGATCGAACCAGCAACCCACTGAAGGGTCCGGCTTTGTAACCGGGCTTCTCTTCGGCGCACTCATCGGCGCAGGCGTCGCGATGATCCTTGCTCCGCAAACCGGTGAAGACACCCGTGATTTCTTGCGTGCCAAAGCGCGCGAAGCCTCAGGCCGCGTTCGCGATGCCGCGGGTGACACCAACGACCTCTTGGAACGCGGACGCAAGATCGTGGAAGAAGCCAAGGCTCGCATCGACGGCGCCGTCGATGAGGGAAAAGCCGCGGCCGACCAGCAACGCACCACTCTCGAACACAACACGTAGGAGAAGCCTTGGATATCAAAGTCAACGTCCGTGAATCGGAAGGCGATGCATACATCGTCGACCTCGCCGGTGAGATCGACGTCTACACCTCACCGAAGGTGAAAGACGCCATCACCGAACTCATCGATCAAGAGCATTACAATCTCGTGATCAACCTCGAAAAAGTGCGCTACATCGACTCGACGGGTCTGGGCGTTCTCATCGGTGGTCTCAAACGCGTGCGCGAGCATGGCGGTTCGGTAAACTTGGTTTGCACCAATCCGCAGATCAAGAAAATTTTCGACATTACGGGTCTTGTCAAAATCTTCGGCATTTTCGATGACGAACAAAGCGCAATGAAGGCCCTGGTGTGATTCCGGTCGCCGTGGAAGCCGAAAGTTACGGCGTCTTCGAACTCAAGATTCCGGCCAAAGCGGAATGGGTTGCGGTCGCAAGACTCGCAATCGCTGCCGTTGCCAGCCGCTTGCGCTTCTCGGTCGATGAGATCGAAGACATCAAGCTTGCAATCGCCGAGGCCTGCACCCATTGCATCCAGCACAAAACGGGCTCGGATGCCATCGAGATCACGTGCGAAGCACTCAGCGACTCCGTGCAGATCACGGTCCGCGATCGCGGTACGGCGCCGCGCGTCGAGGACGTCGAGAAACTTGTCGGCGATGATGGACGCACAGAAGAACTCGGCGTGTTTTTGATTCGCGCCCTGATGGATAAGGTCGAGTACACGACCGACGCCGCAAACGGAACCGAACTTACCATGACCAAATACGTGAGCGTCTAAGCTCTCGTGAGTTCGTCCCATCACGTCGAAGAAGAACGCTGGGATCGCCAAAAAGCGCGCGATGCGTTTACGCGCTTTGCGTACATTCGTGCAAATCCCAAAGAAGAAGCCGGCCCCAATCACCTCGGTGATTCGGAGCACGAGCGTCTTCGCAACGACCTGACGGTCGCGCACCTGAATTTGGTTCGCTATCTTGCGGTGAAGTTTGCCAATCGCGGCGAGGCGCTCGACGATTTGATTCAAGTCGGCACCGTCGGCTTGCTCAAGGCGATCGACCGGTTCGATCTTGAGCGCGGCGTTGAATTCACGACGTACGCGACGCCGACGATCGTCGGCGAGATCAAACGCTACTTCCGCGATAAAGGCTGGACGATTAAAGTCCCGCGCCGGTTGCAAGAACTCAACCTGGCGGTCAACCGCGCGATCGAAAAGCTGACCGTCAAACTCGGTCACTCGCCGACGGTCGCCGAACTCGCCTCGCACTTAGGTGCAAGTGAAGAAGACATTCTCGAAGCGCAAGAACTCGGTCAAGCGTACAATCTGCTCTCGCTGGACACCGAACTCAACGGCGAAGGCGACAAGAAGTCGCAAACGCTGGCAGATTACGTCGGCCAAAACGACGCCGGCCTCGAACTGCTCGAAGACCGCGCGAATTTAGAGAAGGCTTTTGAAGTGCTCACCGGCCGCGAGCGCGTGATCCTGTACTTACGTTTCTACGAATCGGTCTCGCAAACCGAGATCGCCAAACGCCTCAACGTCTCGCAGATGCACGTCTCGCGCCTCCAGCAAAAGGCGCTCGAAAAACTGAAGAACGTCTTACAAGAAAAGTAAATCAAGCGGGCCCGTCAATGACGGTCCCGTTTCTTTTGAGGCATTCTGCCGCAAGCGGCTATGGATCGTGCTAGCTCGAAACGTTTGCTCGCCTCTGGAGTAGGCAATGCCGCCCGGCAATCCCGGGATTTACTCGCCATTATGGAGATTCCGAATGCAAAAACTCTCACGGAACCGCACTCTTCTGGCCGCGATGCTCGTCATCGCGCTCTTCGCCGGCTTCGCTCGGCCGTCGCAAGCGTTCCTCGACAAGACCCGCTTCGTCGCGCACTTGGGCGTGGCATATTTTGCATTCCACCACTGGGTGATCAAACCGATGCAGGCGGGCGAATTCGCCAGCGGAGCGCCCCACCGCACATCGACGATCATCAAAGGCGGAGCTGCACTGCTCTTTGCGGTGCACGAAGTCCGCGTATCACAGAAGATCGCACACGAGAGCAAGAGCCCGCTGCTCCACAAGCTCGACGGCAAACTCACGGGTCTTGCGGCCTCGTTCCTCGCCGTCGGTACCGCACTCAAAGCGGGAAATTTCTCGCCGGATTCGATCAAGGGCCTTACGAAGCAAACCGACGACGTGAGCGCCGACTCCGCCGCCGCCGGTGAGCCGATCAAAGACATCGCCGTCCCCGACATCGGAAAATCCCAAGAGCCGGTCGGCGCCACAAAATAACCAAGGTCCGCACGGTGCTTTGTACCGTGCGGACTTCGCCTTTTGGGGGATGAGGCGGGCCGCTCTTTCTTGAACCGGAGCGGGTCATGAAATCCCAGGAACTTCGCGCCGCCTTCGTTGATTTTTTCGTTGCGAACGGTCATAAACACGTCCCCTCGGCGACCCTGATCCCCGATGCGATGTCCACGACGCTCTTTACGATTGCCGGGATGGAGCAGTTCGTCCCCAACTTTTTGGGTGAGGTCCCGCCACCCGCGAAGCGCGTGGTGACGGTGCAGCGCTGCCTGCGCGTTGCGGGCGCGAAGAGCGATATCGAGAACGTCGGGCGCACGGGTCGTCACGGCACGTTCCTCGAGATGCTGGGCAACTTCAGTTTCGGCGATTATTACAAGCGCGAGGCGATTGGCTTTGCTTGGGATTTCGTCACGACGGTGATGAAGCTCGACCCGGCAAAAATTTACGTCACGGTTCACACGACCGATGATGAAGCGGCGAAGATCTGGGAGAACGAGATCTGCATTCCGCCGAGCCGCATCTCGCGTTTCGATGAAGACAACTTCTGGACGATGGGGCCGACTGGTCCGTGCGGTCCGTGTTCTGAAATTTTCTACGATACGGGCGAGGCGAATTCGGCCGGTCCCGAAGATACCGGGCCGAATCTCGGCAATCGCTACGTCGAAATTTGGAACGTCGTGTTCCAACAATACAATCGCGGCATCGATGGCAAAATGTCGGAACTGCCGCGCAAGGCGATCGACACGGGCGCGGGCTTCGAACGCATGCTCGCCGTTGCAAACGGCAAGCTCAACATGTACGAGACCGATCTCTTTACCGATCTCATCGCCGCGCAGCCGTCGATTGGCTCGACCTCGCTGACGCTTGCCGATCAAATCGTGCGCCGCAACATCATCGCCGATCACGCGCGCGCCGTCACGTTCCTCGTTGCCGACGGTGTGTATCCCTCGAACAACGATCGCGGTTACGTGCTGCGCTTTCTGATTCGCCGCGCGATTCGTAATGGCCGACTGCTCGGCTATCCCAAAGAGTTCATGCCGCAACTGGCGGCCGCCGTCGTCGACTCACTCGAATCGGGGTACCCGATGCTTCGCGATCGCTTGAACGACGTGCAACAAGCCCTGCGCACCGAAGAGGCCAGCTTCGTGAAGACGCTCGACCGCGGCTCGGAGATGCTCGGGCATCTGATCGATGAGGCCGTCGTCGATTGCACGATGTTGCTCTCGGGTGAGGACGTCTTCACGCTGCACGATACGTTCGGTTTCCCAGCCGAACTCACGCGCGAAATCGCGGGTGAGAAAGGCGTAGCCGTCGATACGAGTGCGTTCGAAGCGCATATGGACGAGCAGCGTCAGCGTGCGCGCGCGGATGCGCGTTCGAAACGCGGGGTGATCGCGGTCGCAGAATTGCCCGCAACGAAGAGCGTTTTTGACGGCTATACGGGTTTGGATGCGCGCGCAAGCGTGCTCGCGATTCTCGTGAATGGCGCACCCCTCGATGAAGTGCACGCCGGATCCGAAGCGCAGATCATTTTGGATCGCACGTCGTTTTACGCCGAAAAAGGCGGTCAAATCGGCGATCACGGCACGATTGCGACGAGCGAAGGAATTTTCGAGGTTAGCGACACGCAGTTTATCGGCGAATCGATCGCGCATCACGGCCGCATGCAGAGCGGATCGCTGGGCGTTGGCGATGCGGTGCAGACGAGCGTCGATCCGGTCTGGCGCGAAGAAATTCGCCGTCACCACACCTCCGCCCATCTCTTACAGCGTGCACTCAAAGACGTGCTCGGCGATGATGTGATGCAGGCCGGCTCGTGGGTCGGTGTCGATCGCATGCGCTTTGACTTCCGCAGCCCCGGCGGCGCACTCTCGCCCGCCCAGCGACGCTCCGTCGCGCAAAAAGTCAACGCGATGATTCGCGAAGATCATCACCTCGAAACCGAAGAGCTGCCGATTGCCGAGGCCCAGGCCAGCGGCGCGATATCGATGGCCGGTGAAAAATACGGCGATGTCGTGCGCGTCGTCAAAGCCGGACCGTCGGTGGAGTTCTGCGGCGGCACGCACGCGCACTCGACGGGCGAACTCGGTCTCTTTGTGATCGTGAGCGAAGCGTCAATTGGCAGCGGCATCCGCCGCATCGAGGCCGTCGTCTCCAAAGCGGCCGAAGCGCTCGTCGAACGTCAGCAAGATACGCTCACCGAACTCTCGGAGTCGCTCTCGAGCAAACCCGAAGAACTCGTCGAGCGTGTCGCGCGCATTCATTCCGACGTGCGCGACTTGCAGAAAGCACTCGGCGATATTCGCGCGCGCATGGCCTCGGCCGATGCACAGACGTACGTTGAAGCCGCCGAGACGCTCGGCGGCAAACCGGTCGTGGCAACGATCGTGCGCGAAGCCTCGGCCGATGCCCTCAAAACGCTCGGCAACGCCATTCGCTCGCGGATGAAAAGCGGCGTGATTGCGCTTGTGGGCGTCGACGGTCAGAACGCATCGATTCTCGTCAACGCGAGCGACGATCTCGTCAAAGCCGGCGTCCACAGCGGCAACCTCGTCAAGCTGGCGGCGCCGCTCGTCGGCGGCAAAGGCGGCGGCGCGCCCGCGCAGGCGCAAGGCGGCGGCAAAGACGTTGGCGGTGCGGATGCGGCGCTCGCCGCGATTCGCGAAGCGCTCAGCGCGTGAGACGCGCGCTCGCACTTGCGAGCATCATGGCGCTGGCCGCGCCCGCTGCCGCGGCGCCGCCGGCGAGCGCGATCGCCTTACCGCCCTCGGTCGTCCTTGCAAACTACGCCGCTGCCTTGGCGCTCGTAAAAGAACCGAAGGCGTTTTCGTTTGAATATGCGCTGGATCAGAGCGGCGTGCACAATCTCTCGTCGCGCCACCGCGTCTACCGAAGCGGTGCGACCGAGCGCGATGAGACGATCGCGATCAACGGACAGCAAACACGTCGGCCGGACGTGCGCATCTTCCGCAACCGCCTCAATCGCTACGCGCTATCGAAGCTCGCACCGATCGAAGATGCCTACATCTTCACACCGGCGGGAACGATTCTCTCCGGCAGACACCGCGATTACTCGTTCCGACTCACCCCGTACAAGCCGGAGGTCTTTCGCGTCGACCGCGTCATCGTCGACGGCGTAACGTTTTTGCCGCGCAGTCTCACGTACACGATGCATGCGGGTGCAAACGTCGGGACGGGCACGCTCGTCTTCGGAAAGTCGGAGAAGTACTGGATGATCGGCAGCGCGACGGCAAGCGTCGGCGGCTCGCGTGAGAAGATCGTCTGGTCGAACTACCGCTTCATCAGCGTCATGCCGCGCGAGACGTTCGCCGAGCCAAAGCCCGTGCCCTCAGCGATCGTCCCACTCACGCCGGGCGGACGTTAGAGCGCCTGTCCGCCAATCGCGGCGTGGAGTCCGGCGAGATGGTCGCTCGTGGACTCGGTAACGAGTCGCCAGGTGTCGCCGTCCACCTCGAAGCTCGCGAAAGCAGCGTTCTCGACGTTGACGTTCCAAAGATCGGCGATCGGCCGGTTCGCGCCGCATAAGATCGCCATGCGTACGACGGCATCGTGCGAGCACACAAGGGTCGGCACCGTCGGCTGCAGCGTCGCGGCAAATTCGAGCCAACGTTCGCGGACATCTGCGAGCGTTTCGCCGCCATCGCCAATGAACACGACGTTCTCGGGATCTTCTTTCCACATACGCATGCGCTCGCCGTCGTTTGCGCGGATCTCTTCGCGGTAGCGGCCTTCCCACGAACCGTGGCCGATCTCGATGATGCGCGGATCGGCTTCCACTTCGAGGTCGAGGCGTGAAGCGGTGAATTGCGCGGTCGCCATGCAACGCAAAAGGGGACTTGAGACGATGCGCCCGACGCGCATCTCCGGCGCATCGAACGCGTTTGCAAGCGCCATTCCTTGGCGCACGCCGAGTGCGCTCAGCCCCGACTCGCGCCGCCCTTGATAGCGTCCCGCCATGTTCCACGTCGTCTCGCCGTGACGCGCAACGTGCACGCGCATTACAGCGCGAGTGTTTTCACCGACGCAACGCCGGGGATCGCGCGCAGCGCGTCGAGCGAGATTTCTTCGGCAGGTCGGTCGACCGAGAGCACCATGATCGCATCGCCGCCGATCATATTGCGCGAGACTTGCATCGTTGAGATGTTCACGCTCGCACCGCCCAAGATCGTGCCGACTTTGCCGATCATGCCGGGCACGTCGGCGTGGCGCGTCATGATGAGCGTGCCGACGGGGATCGCATCGATTTCGTAACCATCGATGTCGGTGATGCGCGGCATGCCGTTGACGCTAATGCCGGTGATCGTCGTGCGATCGCCAAGGAGGCGGATTGCGCTTGCATACGCGCCGCTCTGCGGCTCGCCGCGCACGTCGACGCGCACGCCGAGTTCGCGTGCGATCGCATCGGCGTTGACGACGGAGACGCGACGGTCGGTCGTGGTTTGCAAGAGCCCGGAAAGAAACGCGGTAACCAGCGGCGCCGGGGGCACATCCGCAAGCGCGCCCTGCAAGACGAGCGAGAACGTGGGCATCTTGTCGCCGCGCGTGTACTGCGGAAAGAAGCGCCCGATCCGGTAAGCAACATCGAGGAACGGTTTCACGCGTTCGGCTTCGGGACCGTCGGGGAGGGGCGCGTTCACCACGCCGAGGGCCGGCGCTCCGACGAGCACTGCGGCGACGTCGGTTGCAAGTTCCGTCGCGATGCGCGCGAGCGCTTCGCGCGTCGAGCCGCCAAGATGCGGGGTCGCATAGACTTTGGGATGGTGGTGCAGCTGTGCGCCCGTGCCGCCGGCCGGCGGCGGTTCTTCGGCGACGACGTCGATCGCCGCGCCTTGAATCGTGCCGGCGTCGAGAGCGGCTAACAGATCGGCTTCGACGATCACGCCGCCGCGCGCGCAATTGACGATGTACGCCGAGGGTTTCATCTGCGCGAGTCGGGCCGCGTCGATCATTCCGCGCGTCGCTTGGGTCAGCGGCACGTGCAGCGTCACGATGTCGGCCGCCCCGAGCACCTCATCGAGTGAAACCAGCTTGGCATCGAATGCATCGGCGCGGGCTGAACTGATGTACGGATCGTGGGTGAGGATCTTCATCCCGAAGGCCTTGGCGCGCACGGCGATGTTACCGCCGATTCGCCCGAGTCCGACGATTCCAAGCGTCTTCCCCGCAAGTTCGAAGCCGATGAACGGTTTGCGGTCCCAGATCGACGCCCGCAGCGAGGCGACGGCATCCGGCGTAAAGCGCGCAAGGGAGAGCATCAACGCGAAGGTTTGCTCCGTTGCCGCAAGTGTATTTGCCGCCGGTGTGTTGAGCACGATGATCCCGGCTTCGGTTGCCGCATCGACGTCGATCGCATCGACGCCCACGCCTGCGCGCGCCACAACCGTTAGGTCGGGGCCGGCGGCGAGCAGCTCGCGATCGACTTTGGTTTCGGAACGCACGATCAGCCCATCGGCCCCGGCGAGCGCTGCCATCAGCTCGGCGCGCGATTTGCCGACGAGCGAATCGATGGTGATTCCGTTCTCGCGGAGCACCGCAAGCCCCGATTCGGCGAAGGCTTCCGCGATGACGACGCGGCGCGGTTGGGAAAGGCTGCTCTGAGTCACGGAGCGTAGTTGCACGCCGTTGGTTTCTCGCCTTCGTTCAGCTGGATCGGCGTGTGCCGCGACGATTCTTCCGTTCGTAACGTACCTGGTCTCGCTACGTCCGGGCGTCGACTACTGGGACACGGGCGAAATGCAGACGGTTCCGTACATTTTAGGGATCGCGCATCCGACCGGATTTCCCGGCTACACGCTCCTGGGATGGCTCTACGGGCACATCGTGCCGATCGGCACGGTGGCGTGGCGCATGAATTTGCTCTCGGCGCTGGCAACGACTGCGACGTGCTGGTTCATCTACCGGATCATCGTCGAGCGCGAGATCGAACCGGAATTCGCGGCGGGTTCCGCACTGCTCTTTGCATTCACGAAGATCGCGTGGGAGCACGCTACGCGCGCCGACGTGCATCCGGTGGAACTCGCCTTCGGCACCGCCGCTCTCTACGCGCTGCTCCGCTGGGAACGCACGCTTTCCACGCGCGATCTTACGTGGTCGGTGTCCGCGTTTGCGGCGGCACTCTGCGTGCATAGCGCTGCGGTGCTCTTGCTGCCGGGCCTGTTCATGCTCGTTGTCGGAAAGATCGAGTTCATCCGGGTACGCGGTTGGATCGCCATCGGTCTAGCCTTGCTGTGCGTGCCGCTGGTGTACGCCTATTTGCCGATCCGCAGCGCGATCGTGACGGCGGAACGGAGCGATCCGACCGTGGCCTTAGGCATTCCAGTCGGACGACCGTTTTGGGATTACGATCATCCCGCCTCGCTTGCGGGTCTGCGAACGCAGATCACCGGCAGCGACTTCGGAGCGCATCTCGCGCTGCGATCGTTACTCGCGCCGAGCGTGCTTGCCACGATCCCGCAGCGCTTTGGCCCAAGCGTCGTGCGCGATCTCCCAAATGCCCTGTTGTTTCTCGCGCTGATCGGTTTCATCGTCGTCTTTCGCGAACCGTACGTCGGTGCTGGGCTGCTGCTCTTCGGCGGAATTCCGATGCTCTTCGTGCTCGCCTATCCGGCGGAATCCGATATCGAGCGCTACTTTCTGCCGGCGTATGTCGGCATCGCCGTGGCGATTGGAATCGGTTCGTCATATCTTGCGCGAGTCGGCGATCCGCGCGTTGCTCGCATCGGCTTTTCGTGTCTCATCGCGGCGTTTGCAATCATCGTGGGTAGCGACATCGCAACGCATCACGAGTTTTTCGAGCAGCCGCACAATCATGGCCCCCAGGCCTTCGTGGATCGCATCAAAGCACACACGCCCGCGAACGCAATCGTCGTCGTCGAATGGACGTATGCAACGACGCTTGCGTACGAAGCCTACGTCGAGCACGCGCTCGACGATCGCATCGTCGTTACGGGATGGTACGACGTCTACGCGCGTTTGTATCCCGGCTGGCTGAAGACGCGACCGGTCGTTGTGGTAACGCAGGGGATGCCGTATCTTGCGGGCCTGCGCCTCGTCCCGCAGGACGCTGGTGAACCCGCGATCTATCGAGTCCTCCGATGAGGCGTTACCTCCCGCTTTTCGTCGGCGCGTTCGCGGCGCTTGCGGCATTGATTTTCGCGCACGGCCGTTCGACGCCATACAATAACTACGTGCTGCTCGCCGATGCGATGCTGCACGGACGGCTTTGGATCGATCCGCTCTGGCAAGATAGCCACATCGATGCGGTCCTCTTTCATGGGCACCGCTACATCGTCAACGATCCGGTCCCGGCACTCTTCATGCTGCCGCTCGTCGCCATTTTTGGGATCGACGCAAATCAAACGCTGCTCGCGTGTCTCTTTTGCGGCGCGGCTGTTTCGGGTGCGTGGCTGATTCTCGAGCGGCTCGAACTTGCACGCGAACCAAAAATCTGGCTTGCGATTGTGTTCTTAATCGGCACGGATCTTTTGTGGACGGCGATGCTTGGCGACGTGTGGTTTATCGCGCAGACCGCGGCCGTCGCTTTCCTCACGCTCATGCTCGCCGAACTGGTCGGAAAAGCGCGACCGTGGTTCGTCATCGTGCTCTTCGCGCTTGCCGTTGGATGCCGCTTCACGATCGTTATGGCGCTCCCGGTCGTGCTGTACTGGACGTTCGCCGGTCTCCTCCGACCGCTGGCGAGTCGCGCAGCGCTCCGGACGGCTGCGCTTTCGCTTGTGCCGTTTCTCGCGCTCTGGGTGGCGTACAATTTTGCCCGCTGGGGTGTGCCGTGGGATAGCGGACACACGATTTTCTATCACCAAGATCAGGACGTTGGCTCGCCGACGGGCTCGCCGTTTGCGGTGATGAATCTTCCCGATCAACTGTACTCGTTTTTCGTGCAGGCGCCGAAATTTGAGGATACCGTCCCGTATGCGATTCCCGCGATGGAGGGCGTCGCGCTGACCTGGACGTCGCCGATTCTGCTCTTCGCCGCGTGGGCGCGCGGGAGCCGGTCCGCGATTGTCAGCTTGTGGCTCGCGACGGTGCTCGTCGCCGGCCCCTCGTTCTTGTATTATGTGAATGGTGCATCGCAATTCGGGATGCGCCATGCGCTCGATTTCGAGCCGTTTCTCTTCGTCTTGCTTGCCATCGCGGCGAAGCGCTCGTGGCCGCTGTGGGCGGCCGTGCTCGCATTCTGGTCGTCGTCCGTGGGCCTCTGGGGGATTTGGTACTGGAACGCATTTTACCGCGCGACGTATTAGCGGTGCCGCTACGCGCCCGCCCGCTCGTCATTCCGGTGCTCATCGCGCTCGTAACGTTCGCTGCGGTCATCATCTCTTCACATTTTCGATCGACCCCGTACAACAACTACGTGCTCTTGGCCGATGCCCTCTTGCACGGACACCTCTGGATCAATTGGCCTGGCGAGTCGGTCAGCGACGCGCTGCTCTGGGACGGACGGCGGTATGTGATCGAAGGTCCGCTCCCGGCGTTCATGATCATGCCGTTCGTGGCGATCTTCGGCGATCACGCAAATCAAACGACGCTTGCCGCAGCCCTGTGCGCGATCGCAGTTGCAACGGCGTGGTCGATTGCCCGCAAACTCGGCGCAAGCCAAAACACCAGCTTGTGGCTCGTCTTGTTCTTGTTTACGGGCACGTCGCTGTGGTGGTGTTCGATGCTCGGCGATGTGTGGTTTATCGCGCACTCATCCGCCGTCTGTTTTACGCTCCTGGCCATTCGCGAACTCCTCGGTCGACAGCGACCGTGGCTCGTCGCGCTGCTCGCCGCCTGCGCATTCGAATCGCGCTTTTCGATGGTGCTGGCGGTGCCGTTCTATGCGCTCTTCCTGATGCGCGGCGGTATTGCGCCCGAAGTCGTGCGCCCAACGCGCGCGCAGATGATCGCGCGATTACGCGCGTACGCACTCGTGTTCGTGCCGGTTATCATCCTGTGGGTGGCGTACAACGAAATGCGCTGGAATCTGTGGTACGACATCGGCTACACGGAATTCTACCATCAAGATTCATGGGGACAGCCGACGGGATCACCATTTCGTCTTGCCTACGTACCGTATGAATTGTACTCGTTTTTTCTGCAGGCACCGGTGCTTGCCGAATATCGGCAACTCGCGATCCCGCCCTATTTCAAAGTTGACGTGCACGGCGTTGCACTGACGTGGACGAGTCCGGCACTCGTCCTCGCTTTTCTCGCGCGCACGACGCGCATGTATCGCCTCGTCATGTGGATGCTGATTCTCGCCCTTTGGATACCCTCGCTCGTGTACTACCTCAACGGCTGGTGGCAATTCGGCATGCGGCACGCGCTCGACTTCGAGCCGTTCGTCTTCGTGCTAATGGCAGTCGGCGTGCGCGGCGGGATGCCGACGTGGGGCAAATGGCTCATCACGTACGGCGCACTCGTCGGCGCGTGGGGCATTTGGTTTTGGAACGCCACGTACCGCTCCGGCGGCTAACCTTGGGGTTCGGGGTCGCTCGGCGTCGTTCGTGGATTGATGAGCACCGGGCCGCTGGCATCAGCAACGCGGGCGAACCCCCCCCTACTCGTCTTCGCCGGTCGCTCCACGCACGAATGACGCGCCGTACAGGATGGCGAGGACCGCGTACAAAGCAAGCAACGGCACGGTAATGACGTCGATAAAAAGCGTGCCGAGAACGAAGACCAGTGCGATAATTGCGCTTGCAATGGCAAAGCGGAGGTGGCCCCGGGCGGTCATATTGTAGACGTGAGTTGCGTAGAACGAGGCCGTCGAAGCGCGGGCGTTCCGATAGGCGAGAATCGCCCCGAGCGCCGCCGCTATTGCCCCAAAAGTGCCGTACATACACCTCCTTTCTGACGTTTGCTTGTGGTTAGCCTGGGTATATCCAAGTTCGCACTCGCTTGGAAGGAGACACTCACAATGAATGACCGCGACGTAGTGGTTCGCGACAGTGGTTCCGGTTCGGTGGCAACGTTTGCCATCGTCGCCGTGATCGTCGTTGCCGCCCTCATCGGACTGTTTGTTTGGCAGCCCTGGAACACGACTTCGACGACGAAGACCACGATCAACGCCCCGGCTGGAACGACGGGCACGACCGGCACGACCGGCGGCACGACCGGAACGACCACCTCCGGCACGACGACCACCACCACGCACTAATGAGCGATCTGAAAAACGACCTCAAGAGTGTGGGCGACGAGATGAAGAATCGCGTCGCCGCGGGTGCTGAGAAGGCAGATCGCGCCGTTGCCGGCGACGAAATGGCGGTCGGCGACCGCATCGCATCGCATGTCAAAGAAGCCGGCCACAACATCAAGGCGGAATTTGACAAAGGCGAACGCGAAGCTCGCCACGGTGCCGACGAAGAAACCAAGTAAGGCGGATCCGCTCGCGGAGTACGCGCGTAAGCGCGACTTTGGAGCGACTCCGGAACCTTCGGCAAACAAACGCAGCGCGTCGCAGACGGCGCTGCGTTTTGTCATCCAGAAGCACCGCGCCTCGCGGCTGCACTATGATTTCCGACTCGAAGCGGGCGGCGTGCTCGCCTCCTGGGCTGTTCCCAAAGGCCCCTCGCGCGATCCGACCGAGAAGCGGCTGGCCATGCACGTTGAGGATCATCCGTACGACTACCGCGATTTCGAAGGCATTATTCCGAGCGGTAATTATGGCGCGGGTGAGGTGATCGTGTGGGACCGGGGCACGTACCGGCTCGCCGAAGGCAGCGATCCCGTCGCCGAGATCGCCGCGGGCAAAATCAAGTTCGTTCTCACCGGCAAAAAATTGCACGGCATGTGGACGCTCGTGCGCATCAAGCATCGGAGCGGCGAAGACGGCGACCCCTGGTTGCTGATTAAAGATCACGACGACGGCGTCGATGCCACCTGGGATATCGACGCGCATGCAGAGTCCGTGAAGTCCGGCAAGACGCTTGCCGATCTTGCCAAAGCGAAATCCCCGAAAACGTGGAAAAGCGATCGACCGGCAGCGGTAAGCGCGGAACCCAAACGCGCGCGCTTGCGGGCTGCCGCGAAACGCGAGCCGCTGCCGCGCGATCCAAAACCAATGCTCGCAACGCTCGCCGATGCGCCGTTCGACGATCCGGCCTGGCTTTTCGAACTCAAATGGGACGGCTATCGCGCGATCGCCACGATCGATGCCGACGGCAAGGTCGATCTGCGCTCGCGGAACGGGAAAGATCTGCTCGGTCAGTTTGGTGAACTTGCGGACCTCGGCGCTGCATTCGCATCGCTGCCAATCGTCGTTGACGGCGAAGTCGTCATGCTCGACGAGCATGGCCGCTCGTCGTTTCAAGCACTGCAGTCGCGCGATAAGCGCTTCGCGAAAGGCAAGCCAACGTCGGCGGCCGGCGTCACGTTTGTTGCATTCGATGCGCTTTATGCGGATGGCCGAAATCTGCGCGACGAACCGCTCGAGGAACGCAAGAAGCAACTCGAGGCGCTGATCGTTCCCGGTCACCGGGTGATGTTTTCCAAACACGTCATCGGCACCGGTACGCAGCTGTACGAACTCGTCGAGGCCCAAGGCATCGAAGGCATCGTCGCCAAGCAGCGGCGCTCGCCCTATCGCGGAACGCGCTCGCGCGAGTGGCTGAAGATCAAAGCAGCGAAACGCCAAGAATTCGTCATCGGCGGTTGGACGGAACCGCGCGGCAGCCGCAAAGGCTTCGGCGCGCTCTTGCTCGGCGTTTACGAGGGCAAAAAACTCGTGTATAGCGGCCACGTCGGCACCGGGTTCGATGCAAAATTGCTCGCCGGGATCACCAAGGAACTGCACGCGAACGCAAGCGCTGACTCTCCGTTTGTCGAGACGCCGAAAACGAACACGCCCGCACATTTTGTCAAACCCAAATTAGTAGCCGAGATCAAGTTCACCGAATGGACGCACGATGCGCTCTTGCGCCATCCGGTGTTTCTCGGACTACGCTCCGATAAGAAGGCCACAAGTGTCGTGCGCGAGCGGGAAACCGCCGCGACGGAGCGAGACTGATGCCGAACGCGCCACGAACGACACTCGAGGTTGCTGGACGCTCGCTTTCGATCTCCAATATCGATAAGGTGCTGTGGCCGCGCGACGGTTTTACCAAAGGCGATTTGATCGCATACTACCGCGCGGTCGCGCCCTACATCGTGCCCTATTTGCAGGGCCGCCCGCTGACGCTCGAGCGATTCCCCGATGGGATCGACGGCGAAGCCTGGTGGGAGAAAAACGCCCACCGCCGACTTCCCGCGTGGATCCCTACGATTTCCGTCCCCTCGAGCGGCGGCCGACACGACGCGATTGCATTCATGGTGTGCAACGATGAGCCCACACTCGTCTACGTCGCAAATCTCGCGGGGATCGTGCTGCACGTGTGGACCTCACGCGAGCCGACGCTCGACGTGCCCGATTTCATCTTGTTCGATCTCGATCCGTGGGAAGGCTGTACGCTTGCGAACCTCGCGACCGTCGCTCTTGCCTTCCGCGACGCGCTCCAAGAGATCGGCCTGAGGCCGCTCGTGAAGACAACGGGCGGCTCGGGCTTTCACGTGCTCATTCCACTTGAGGCGCATTACGACTACGACCTCATCAAAGGCTTCGGCGAACTGATCGCCCACCGGATCCATGGGCTTTTGCCGGAGCGTACCACACTCGAGCGCATGACGAAAAAGCGCCCGGCCGGAACGGTGTATTTGGATTGGGTCCAGGTTGGAAAGGGCAAGACGCTCGTCGCCCCCTTTAGCGTGCGTGCACGCGACGGGGCACCCGTCTCCATGCCGCTGAACTGGGACGCGGTCGATGCGATGCGTCGAAAGCGCGCCAAAGAGACCGAACCGGAGATGCTCCGCTGGACGATTAAAAATGTTCCGGGGCTCCTGGCAAAAGACGGCGACCCGTGGGTAGACGGGTGGAAGCCGCAACGGCTCGAAGCGGCCCTCAAGAACGCTCGCTCGCTCTGGAGTACCTAATGGCTCACGCGATCTGGTCCGGCGCAATCAACTTCGGCCTCGTGACGATCCCGGTCAAACTGTTCACGGCCGTGCGGACGAACGATCTGCGCTTCAATTTCTTGCACAAGAAAGACGAGGGCCGGATCAATAATATCCGGCGCTGCAGCGTCTGCGGCGAAGAGGTCGCGTTCGCCGATCTCGTGCGCGGTTTCGAGTACGAAAAAGGCAACTACGTTATCGTCACGGACGACGACTTCAAGCGCGTCAACATCGAGGCGACGCAGTCGGTCGATATCATGGAGTTCGTCGAACTCGATCAGATCGATCCGATGTTTTTCGATACGCCGTACTATTTGGAACCCGAGAAAAAAGGCCGCCACGCCTATGCGCTCTTACGCGAGTCGCTCCGCGAGGCAAACAAAGTTGGCATCGCGCGCGTCGTGATCCGTTCGCGCGAGCATCTCGCGGCGCTCAAACCCTCGGGCGAGGCGCTCGTGCTCGAGTTGATGCACTACGCCGATGAGATCGTCGATCAGAGCGACTTCGACTTTCCCGCGCTCAAAGAAGACGTCGCACCGGCGGAACTCAAAGTAGCAAAAATGCTGATCGATTCGATGAGTTCGGAGACCTTCGAACCCGCGCAATTCCACGACAAGTACAAAGAAGAGATCATGGCCATGATCGAAGCGCGCGCGGCGGGCAAAGATCTGCCGGTCGCCGTCGGCAAAGCGCCCAAGGTCAGCAACGTGGTCAATATCATGGATATGCTGCAGCGTAGTTTGGAAGAATCCGCCGGAAAGCGCGATGCTCGTGCAAGCGGTACCGCAACGAAGGCCGCCGCGAAAAAATCGGCGACCCAGAAGGCAAGCGCGAAGAAAGCCGAACCCGAAAAGCCCGCCGCCAAACCCAAACGCAAAACGGCATAAGAAAAAGCCCGCTGCTGAAAGCTGCGGGCTTTTTCTTGACCGGAAATGATTAGCGGCGGGTTTTCTTTGCTGCCGTTTTCTTCTTGGCCGGAGCGGCTTTCTTTGCCGGGGCCTTCTTGGCGGCGGTTTTCTTCGCAGGCGCGCTCTTCTTCGCTGCGGTTTTCTTGGCTGCGGGTTTCGAGGCGGCCGAACCCGGGCGCTTCGATGCAACGGCGTCTTTGAGCGGTTTGCCGGCGGTGAATTTCAACACACGCTTTGCAGCGATCTTGATGGCCTCGCCGGTCGCCGGATTGCGGCCCATGCGCGCCGCGCGATCGCGGATCTTGAACTGGCCGAAGGGCGCGAGCTGCACTTTATCGCCGCTCTTGAGTACGTCCGTCATTTTCTCGAGCATTGCCTCGATCATTTCGGCGACTTGCTTGCGGGGAAGTTCGTGCTCTTCTGCGAGTTCGCGCACGAGTTCTGCTTTGGTCATTATGTCCTTTCGGAAAAAGCTCGGCTCACGATAAGTATACGGGAGTCGTTTGCCGCTCCATACGCTATGCGCTAAGTAAATACTGCTGATTTTTCGATGAAAAAGACGGTATTTTCAAGGCCTTAAGCTTCAGCCTCGACGGCGACGGCGTCGAGCGGCGGCGACTTTGTTTGCGTTAACCCGAGCGCAAGTGCGCCCAGGGTAAAGAGTCCGGAGATTCCGGCGGTGGCGGCAACCCCATACCATTCGAGCGCGCCGGTGGATATCGTGGGCATCACGATCCCCGAACCCGAGTCGAGCGACGAGCCGACGCCCAGAATCGTGCCGCGCTGATTCTCCGGTGCGGCATCCGTCATGAGCGCTGCGAGCGTCGCGTTATTGATCGAAAGTCCGAACGCGAAGAAGAGCAGCATCACAAAACCGGTGTAGATGTTATGGATGAACGGCACGATGCCGAAGGCGATCAAACACGCGACGAGTCCGAGATTTGATGCGCGCCGGTCACCCAGCGCATCGGTGATGCGGCCGACGACGCCGAGCTGAACGACGATGCTGATCACGCCGAATCCGGCGAAAAAATAACTCGCGGTGGATTCGTTCAGCCCGAGTTGGCGCTGCAGGATCAGCGTGAACGCCGCGAACCATCCGTAGAGGCCGAGCGACCAAATCAGTTTTTGAAAGAGCACGGGCGAGAGCTTTTTGTCGCCGAGCGAGCGGACGATATCGCGGAAGCCCGCGGTGTCTTGTTGGTCTTCTTTGGAGCGCGACTCCGGCAGCATGACGAGCGTGAGCACCAGCGTCAGCAATTGGAGGCCGGCAGCGGCGAGGAACGGCGCGGTGTATCCGTATTTGCTAACGAGCAGTCCGCCGAAGGCCGGGCCGAACACGATGCCTGCGCTGAAGGCGGCACCCACGTAGGAAAACGCTCGCGCGCGCTGCTCCGGCGCAACGAGATCGGAGACGTACGCCTGCGTGACGCTGATATTGCCGCCGCTCACCCCCTCGACGATGCGCGCGGCAAAAACCCAGCCGATGGTGGGTGCGAACGCGAGCATGGTCCAACCGACGGTCGCGCCGATTTGACTCACGACGAGCACCATCTTGCGGCCGATCCGGTCGCTCACGTTGCCCCAGATCGGCCCCGCGATAAACTGGCAGATCGCAAATGTCGAGAATAGCAAACCGACCACCACGACCGGCGCGCCGAAATGCTGTACGTAATACGGCATGAGCGGTAGGAGAATGCTGAAGCCGAGAATGTCGATGAACGTGATACCGAGGATCGGTAGCAGCCGGACGATCACGCGGTCACCTTTTCCAGAGCGTAGCCGATCATCCGATCGCGTAGACCGCTAGGCAGCATCGTGAGCGCGATTTGCGCTCGTGCATCGGTGCCGATTACATACCGCGTTTTCGGTCGACGCGCGACGAGCGCGTGCTCGACGGCCTCGGCGACGCGCGCGGCGGGAATCGCTCGTTTCGCAATCCCGGCGATGATCTTTGCCATTGCCGCCTCGATCGGTGCGTACAGTTCGCGCATTCCCGGATCGTAGCGTTGCGCGCGGGCGCTGCCGTCGGTCTGCGCTTTGTCCCAAATCGGCGTATCGATTGCACCCGGCTCGAGCAGCGCGACGGCGATATCGAAGGGTGCGAGTTCGACGCGCAGCGCATCGCTGATCGCCTCGACGGCAAATTTGCTGGCCGAATACGGTGCCAGAAAAGGCGCCGCGAAGCGGCCGGAGACCGAACCAATATTCACGATGCGCCCGATCGATTGGCGCAAGAGCGGCAAGAACGCCTGCGTGACGGCGACGAGTCCAATTACGTTGATCTCAAATTGCTTGCGCAGATCCTCGATGGCGATCGCTTCGAGTGGCCCGCCGACGACGATCCCGGCGTTGTTCACCAGGCCATAGAGCCCGCGTCCCGCCGTTTGGATCTGCGCGCGTGCAGCGGCAATAGCAGCCGCATCACAGACCTCGACGATCACCGGGGTACAGGCAGCGCCAAGTTCGCCCGCAATGCGTGCGCCGTCAGCGTCGCTGCGCACCCCGGCGTAGACGTGAAAACCCGCACTCACGAGTTGCCGGGCGGCGGCAGCACCGATCCCACTCGAACAACCCGTAATCAAAACCGCTTTGCGCTCTACCATCCCGCCTACGAACCCCGGGCTTCCATCAATCGCTTCACGGTTTCGCATTGCCGCGGGGACTCGGGGTCCGCCTACGCCTCTTGCCGAACGACACGGCGTGCTTCGCGTGATTCGATACCGGAACAATGCTTCGCGTGCTCGGCGCGATCGGCTCCGCAAATAGCAATCTCAAAGCTGAGAAAGACCGGCGGCCCGCGGTCGTGTTACAAGCAGAACGGCGCTCCCAAAGCCGCATTCGCGACAAAGAAAGCCGCCGAGCGCGCAATTCCCGCGTCGAGCACAAGCTTGACCGCCTATCGATGCGACGTTCATGGCTGGCACCTCGGACATTAAGAAGCGCCGACGAAGCTGGAGCCTCGATCGATCGCCTCCGACGTCGATTCGGTCGTGCGCGTGCCGACGAGTCGATAGATCGCCGGGATTACGATCAAGGTCATAATCATCGATCCGGAGAGACCGAAGATCACGGCCCAGCAGAACGGCCGCCAAAGCGATTGTGCGGAGAACGCTAGCGGTAAGAGGCCGGCGATTGAAGCGATGACGGTAAGGAGAATTGGACGCAGACGTTTGGTGCCGGCGACGATGAGTGCACGTTCCATCGGCAAGCCGCTCGCCATCTCACGTTTCGCGTATTCGAAGAGCACGATTGCGTGGTTGGTCACAATGCCGCCGAGACTCGAGATGCCAAGGGAGGCCACGAAACCGAAATGCTGACCCATGATCGCAAGTCCCGCAATCGCGCCGACAAGACCAAGCGGTACGGCCGCAAGGACCACGAGCGAGAGGCGCAGCGTGCGGAATTCGAAGAGCAACACCATTTGATTGATCAAGAGACCGACGATGACCGCAACGAGCAAGTTCGTAAACGATTTGGTCGTCTGTTCGTCTTCGCCCGCGTAGGCGATTGTGATGCCGGGCGGCAGGGCCGGAATCGACCGGCGGAACTCGGCAAGCACGTCGCTTGCGAGGCGGCCGTCGACATCACCGAGGACGGAAACGACCGGGATGCCATCGCGCAAGGTCGCGACGGAAGTTTGCGTACGCGGAGCGAGCGTCGCAAATTCCGCGAGCGGAACGGCGCGGCCGTCGCGCGTTCGCACGCTTAGCGCGCCGAACGCGGCGATATCGGTACGCTGCCCGGGGGGCAGGCGGACGACGACCGGCGTTTGGCGATCGCGTTCGCGAATCTGCGTCGCCGTCATCCCGCCGAACGCGAGCGCGACGAGTTCGCCGACCGCGCGATCGTCGACGCCGATGCTCGCAGCGCGCGCATCGTCGATCGTTGCATCGAGCTTCGTCGTCGGTTCCCCGAGCGACGTGCGAACGTTGACGGCGCCGCGGACTTTCGCGAGGCGTGTTTCGAGCGCCATCGCACCGAGGGCGAGCGCGCGGGGATCGCTGCCGGAGAGGCGCACCTGAATCGGCGCACCGACGGGCGGACCTTGTTCGAGCGCCTTGACCGTGATGCGTGCGCCGGGAATCGCTTTGATCCGTTCGCCGATCGCCGGGACGAGGCGGTTTGCGGCGGCGATATCGATCGTGTTGACGATGATTTGCGCGTAACTGGGCTTGGGCTGTTCGGAGGTCACGTTGTAGTAAAAGCGCGGAGCGCCGGCGCCGACGAACGTGCCGACGGTCGTGACACCGGGCGCGCGCACGACGATCGTTTCAACGGCGTGTGCGATGCGCTCGGTCGTGCGGATATCCGTTCCGTCCGCAGCATTGATTTCGATTTGAAATTGATCGCGATCGGCGCTCGGGAAAAATTGCACGCCGAGGTGTGGGATCCACATCGCCGCGGCGAGGACCGCGATCCCGGCGAGAGTTGCGGCGATGACCGGTCGGTGCAGTGCCGCCGTCGCGAGCGGGACGTACCCACGCCGCACGGAGTCGAGCCCGCGGTCGAAGATGGCGCGCACGCCCGTCCGGGCGCTCGATGAGACGGCGAACCATTCGCCGAGAATCGGCGTAACGAAATATGCGACGACGAGCGACATCGCAAGCGAGATACACGTCACCACTCCTAAATCGCGCACGAAGTCGCCGACCGAGCCGCCCATCAAACGAAACGGCAAGAACGAAGACATCGCGACGAGCGTCGAGGTAAGCAGCGGCAACCAGAGCTCGCCGACGCCGCGCACGGCGGCTTCGGTCCGGTCGAGCCCCGCGCGCAGATGGTGCTCGATATTGTCGATCGCGACGATCCCGGCATCGACGATGATCCCAAGTGAAATGATGAGCGCGAGTAAACTAATCTGATTGATGTCGATCGAGAGCAGCTTCATGCCGCCGAACGTCAGCACGATGGAGAGCACGACCGTGACGCCGACGAGTAGTCCGTTGCGTAGTCCCATGAAGAGCGCGACGAGCCCCGTTACGATAATTACGGCCAGCACGAGGTTGAGCGCGAAATCGCCGACGCGCGCGTCAACGGTCTTCGGCTGATCGGCGATCATCGCGACATGAACGCTCGCCGGCCACGATGCGCGACGCGTATCGAGAAAACGGCGTACCTCGGGACCGAGTTCGGTAACCGACGAGGTTTCTTTTGCTTCGATCGCAAGCGCCACGCCCGGCGCGCCGTCGACGCGCACGAGTTCGGTTGGCGGATCGGGATAGGCGGTGCCGACGCGCGCAAGATCAGCGACCCGCACGATGCGTCCCTCGGTCGCGCGCACCGCGGTCTGCCCGACGTCGGTGCTGTTGCGTAGCGCGCGGCTCGGATCGACTTGGGCAAGGCGACCGCTCAGCGCGACCGCGCCGCTTGGGATGAGCGTATTGCGGGCCGCAAGGGCCGCCGTGAGGTCGCCGGCCGTGATGCCGTATTGAGTGAGCGCTGCGACATCGAGGTCGACGCTTACCTGCTGCTCCTGCGCGCCGACCAGATGCACGACGCCTACGTCCGGTAAGGCGGCGATCGCGTCGTTGAGATTCTTTGCGAAGTCGCGCAGCTCGCGCGGCGTTGCATCCGGCGCGCTGATCCCAACGATGATCGGATACGTCTTCCAGACATCCTCGACGAGGCCCGGCGCGGACGCGGCGCTTGGTAACTGCGCGCGTAAGTCATCGATGTGATTGCGGACGTCGCGCAGCGGCGTATCGGCACTGTTGATCGTATCGTCGAAGACGACGGTCACAACCGAGATTCCGGGACGCGAGACGCCTTCGACGTGCTCGACGTGCGCTACACCGCGGATGTCTTCCGTAATTTTCTTGGTGACGAGCTGTTCGACGTTCTGCGTCGTTGCGCCGGCATACGTCGTGACGATCGCGGTCTGCCGCTGCGTCGTGCCGGGGTCTTCCCGGCGCTGCATACCGAGGCCGGCGAAGAGCGACCAGAAGATCGCAAGAACGAGCCCGGCGATGACCAAACTTTTGCGTTGGACGGCGAAGCGCGCGAGGTTCATTCGTGCGTCCCGCCGATCGCCGAGACGACGCGGACGCGGTCGCCGCTGTGCACCAGGTGTTCGCCGAGTGAGACGACCTGCGTGCCGGGTGCGAGGTCCGCGACGATCGCCTCGTCGCCTTCGGCGCGACGGACGATCACGCGCCGGCGCAGGACGCGCTGCGTTGCCGGATCGTAGACGAAGACGCCGGAACCGCTGGCGTCGGTCGAAATCGCGCCAAGCGGAATCACCGCACCGCCGGATCTCGACTCGCCGAGCGTGACCGCAATGACGGCGCCGGGCCGAGCGCGCAGTGCGTGGACGCGGATGCGCACGTTCGCCGTGCGCGTCGTCGGATCGGCGGCCGGTTCGATGCGGAGCACGCTCCCGGCAACGTCGCCCGCAAGGTCGTGAATCCGCGCTCGCGTGCCCACGTGAACATTCGGCAGCGCGTTCTCGGGGACCGCGACAATGACGTCCGGCGCCGCCGCATCGGTCAGGGTAAAGGCCGCAGTCGCGGGTGAGGCTTCGCTGCCGGGTTCGATCGTACGCGTAAGGACAAAACTCGTCGCGGGCGCGACGATCGCCGTTTTTGCAAGCGATGATGCGGCGGCATCGACCGCGGCGCGCGCCCCCAGTTCCTCGGCGTGTGCGGTGGCGCGATCTTCGCGGCGCGCACCCTCATCGACAAGCGATCGCTGCGCTTGGGCGGAGGCGGCTTGCGCTTGGGCAGCGACAAGCCGGCTCTGCGCATCGCGCTCGGCTGCGACGGTTTGATCGTGCGCTTGCGCCGCGATGTCGCCGTCGGCGAAAAGCACATCGGCGCGGCGTGCGTTAGAACTTGCCAGAGCCAGTGCCGCGCGCGCCTGATCGACGACCGCACGCGCCGTCGCAAGCGCGTCGCTTGCGCTGGCGCGTTCTTGCACGCGCGAACCGCCGTCGGTCTTCTGCGCTGTTGCTGCCGCACCGAGTAGACGCGCTTGAGCTGCGCGCAGTGCGATGGTTTGATCGTTCGCCTCCAGCGATGCAAGGACGGCGCCGCGCTCCACGCGATCGCCGACATCGTAGCCGACCGATCGCACGCGTCCGGCGATTTCGAATGCGACGTTGTAAGTGTGGGCGGCGATGACCGCGCCAGTCCCCGAGAAAGCGGCGCGCTGCGGCGGCTGCGCGGCGACCGCGATGTTGACCGCTGTCCGTTCGGGCGGATTCGCTTGAGCCGTATGCGCGCAGCTGACAAGGCCAACGGCGGCAAGCGACAGGCCGCCGAGTTTGATGAGGGCTTCTTTCATAGAATGTTCCTCCAGATATATACGCTTACTGTTTTTGTGAACAACGTTCATCGGATTGTCAAAAAAAAGAGCGGCTCTCACGCGAGCATCCCGCGCATCGTCATGTCGCACATCGCTTGCGCCATTTGCATCGGATCTTCAAGCGGCATATCGCCGACCGTGAAGTGCAAGCTGACGATGCCATGCATGGCGGCCCACAAGAGTTGCGAGAGCATCTCCGCGCGGAGCCCCGGTTCGAGTCGGCCGGTGGCGATCATTTCCTCCACCGTGTGTGTGAGGAACGCGAACGGATCGGCCTGGGAACCCTCCGGGCAAATGACTTCGTGCGAGAGTTGCGGGGCGTCCATGAAGATGAGGCGGTACGTTTCGGGGTTCTCCATCCCAAAACGCACGTAGGCAAGACCGATCTGGACGACGCGCTCGACGGGGTCGGCGATCGCCGCCAGTGGCCGAAACGAGTTCACGAGCTGCTCGAACGCGTCTTGCATGAGTTCGACGGCGATTTCGTCGCGACCGGGGAAGTGCAGGTAGATGGTCGCCGGCGAGTATTCGATTGCGTCGGCGACCCGTCGCATCGTGAGCCCTTCGAGGCCGTCCTCGAGCACGATCGCGCGGGCCGCCTCGAGAATCCGCTGACGGAGCTCGGCCTTCTGGCGTTCCTTGCGTTCGGTGATGCCCATGGGCGTCACGATACCGCGCAAGAAGACAACTGTCAATATGTTTATGAACGGCGTTCAGTGAAAGCGCGAATCGCCCGAGCCCGAAGTCGGGTTTGCGTGGATATGAGTCTGGAACACAATCCGCTCCGAACCGCGTGGGCCGCCTGGCTACCGGGCGCCCTAACGCAGCTCGAAGCTGAGTCGTATAAAGAGGCCCTCGTCGGCTTTCCGCGGCCGGACCATCCGCCGTTGCCCTTCCTACAAGCGCCGTCGCCTGGGGAACGACGAATCGCCCTGATTACCTCGTCCGGCGCCTACGATACGCAAACCCAGGCGCCGTTTGTCGCGCGCTCGGCAGTCGGCGATATCAGCCATCGGGTTTTCCCGACGTCGCTTCCGGACGAGCGCCTCGGATTCGCGCACGGACACTACGACGACGAACACGTCCTCGCCGATCGTGAAGTGCTGGTGCCGCGGCGGACCCTCGCAGCCGAAGGCGCGATCCTCACCGAGAATGTCATCTCGACGATGGGATACGCCATCGATTTTCCATCGTTTCTCGAAGCGACGATTCCGCAACTCATCTTGCAAGCGAAAAACGACGGCGCGAATTGCGCGCTGCTGGTCCCCGTTTGACCCATGTGTCACCAGACGGTCCGTCTGGTCGCCGACGCCTTCGAACAAGCGAACATCCCGACCGTTGTTGTCGGAACGATGCACGCGCCGCTCAAAGGATTACCGCGCGTGCTCATCTCACGCTATGACCGCGGGCGCAATTTTGGGATGCCGAACGATACGAGCGAACATCACGCGCTCGTGCGCGAAGCGCTCTCGCTCTTCGATGTCACGGAGCCGACACTGATCGATCACAAGGAGCGCGCCGCGGCCCCGTAGCCGCGACGCGCACGACCGCTTGCAACGACCCTCGCAAAATGCGGCGCTCGGCGCCGCCGCCGCGCTGTTCTACGTCTTCCTATGGGCCTCGGCGTACGTGCCGAGTAAAACCGGCGTCCTCAATTCATCGCCGCTGTGGTTTCTCGTCGTGCGCTTCGCCGTTTCCGGGGGCGTTTTTCTTGCCGTTGCCTTGGCGCTGGGCGGAAAGCTCCCGCGCTCCGGTCGTGACTGGATCGCGATCGTCGTGCTCGGCATCACGTCGAACGCGATCTACTTAGGCTGCACCTACGAGGCACTGCGTCACATGGCAGCCGGCATCGGAGCGATCGTTGCGAGTACGAATCCGCTGGTGCTGGCGTTTGTCGCGCCGTTTCTGTTGCGCGAACGTTTGACATGGATGAAGGTCGCGGGTCTCTTGATGGGATTCGGTGGCGTCGTTGCGATCATGATCGTGCGTACCGGAACGGGGAGTGCCCAACCGCTCGATGTGTTGCTCGCGTTCGTCGGTGTCCTTGGGAGCGTGGCCGGAACGATCGTCTTCAAGAAATATTGTGGCGACTTCGATTTACGAATCGTGACGGCATTGCAGTTGCTCGTCGCGGGCGTTGCGCTGTTCCCGCTTGCCATTCTCACCGAAGGCGCACCGCACATGATCTGGGGTCTGCCGATCGTCGAATCGTTCGTGTACGTCGTCGTCGTGATGTCGATCGGCGCATCGACGCTTTGGTTCTGGCTGCTCACGCACGGTGAAGCCAGTCGCGTGAGCGCGTACTACTTCCTCACGCCGATTTTCGGTCTCTTTCTCGCGGCGATTCTCTTGCACGAACCGGTGACCGGGCGCGACCTCTTCGGACTTGCGGGTATCGCGGTCGGAATCGCACTCGTGCAGCGCGGATGACGATGCGCTGGCGGATGCTCGCGCTGATGACCGGCTCGCAAGTCGGCGGCGCGATCGTTCAACAGGGCCTCGGTTCGCTTGCGCCCGTTCTCCTCGTGACCTTCGCGCTCTCCAAAGCACAACTCGGCACGGTGTTCACCGCGCTCTCGATCGGTAGCGCACTCTTCACCACACTCGCGGGCGTCATCGTCGATCGCTACGGCGAACGCGTCGTCACGCTGTGGGGCGGCGTGCTGCTCGGCGCGACGCTGCTTGCGGCATCGGCCGTCGCATCGTATCCGTGGCTCGTCGCGTGCATCTTTCTCTTCGGCATTTCGTACGCCGCGCAAACACCCGCCGGGGGACGTGCGGTGCTCGCGTGGTTCGATCGCGACCGTGGTCTTGCAATGTCGATTCGCCAAACCGGCGTGCCGCTCGGCGGTGCGATCGGCGGACTGATTCTGCCGTTTCTCGCGCTGCACTATAACTACCGCGTCGCACTTGCCGTCGGTGGCATCCTCGGCGCGGCCGCAGCGATCGTCGCCGCGCGCTACTACGTCGATCCGCCGCGGAAAGCGACAACCGTGCGCGGACTCGGTGATGTCCTGCGCGGCATGATGCGGCTGGTGCGCAGTCCGCGTACCATCCTCTTCACACTTGCGTGCATGGTGCTCGTGAGCGGACAGACGATCATGAACGCGTTCTTCGCGATCACCGCCATCGCCGACGTGCACGTCAGTGCAGCGGTTGCGGCCGGCGCTTTTGCGTTCGCACAGATCTGCGCGGTCGCGGGCCGTGTCGTCTGGGGAAAACTGAGCGACACGCTGTACCGCGGCGATCGCGCGCTGCCGATCGCGACGATCGGCGCGATCCTTACCGTATGCGCCTGGACGATCGCGCACATCGCACCGGGCGCCGTGTTCGAACTCTTCATCGTCGGCGGATTACTCGGGTTTTCGGCATCGAGTTGGAACGGCGTCATGGCAACGGCGATGGCCGAGATCGGTGGCCCCGAGTACGCGGGCAGCGTGCTAGGCGTCGCCCTCACGTTTATCTTCGCGGCCGCGGGCGCCGCGCCGCTGATCTTCGGCTCGCTCGCCGACGCACATTCGCTACGCCTCGCGTGGATGGTCCTCGCGGCGGTCGCTGCGCTTGGAATCGTTCCCGCACTCGGTGCGGCGTTTCTCGCGCGACGCGAAGCAACGTTTGCACGCTAGCAAACAGGCCGCGCGCAGCGAAACGCCTAATCGGAGCCAGCCGTGCCCAGGTGGCGGAATTGGTAGACGCGCTAGTTTCAGGTATTAGTAGCCGCAAGGCTGTGGGGGTTCGAGTCCCTTCCTGGGCACCAAAAAATGAAAGACGCGAAACGCGTCTTTTTTTCTTGCTTGATGAGGTGAGAATACGTACAAGCGATCACTCTTCGGCTGGCTGGCCGCTGGTCGTCTCGGGCCCCAAGACGCTGCTCGAAGCCGGCCGCCTGTTCAAACGCCGGGTCGCTGATGGACGCCCGGTGATTTCCGCCACGGCGCGGCCACCCACTTGAACGCTACGATCGTGGCATGCAACAGCTTTACGCCGATGGCTCGATCGCCTTTTCCGCCGATTCCTGGACTCATGAGGCCCGGACGGCGTGTTATTCGGTCGCCGATCTCCACGCCCGGACTGGCTGTTTGCTTCGCGTCGAGATGGCCGACGGCGATGTCTTTACCGGTATTTTCCGCACGGAGATCCTCAGCGCGCGATCGCTGAGCGTTTATATTGCGGGACCGCGCAGCGCAACGCTCACGATCGATGAGATCGTCTCGATCGACTCGCTCTGAGGTAGAACGGGCCTTGCGGCCCGCTTCTGTGGTGAAAGACGGGACCCAAGCGGGGCCCGTTTCTTTATTTAACCGTGACCGTCGCGCGCATGAATGCGTGGTAGGCGCAGAAGTACGGGTACACTCCGGCCTTTGCGTAGGTCTTGCTCCAGGTCTGGCCCTTGGCCATGTAGCCTGAATCGTAGCTCTTGTCATCCGCCGTCACCGTGTGCGCCGACTCGTCGTCGTTGATGAACTGGATCGTGTCGCCGACCTTGACGACGGCGTCCTTGGGCGAATAGGCGAAGTCTTTCATATGGACGACGAGCGCTGGGGTCGGCTGCGGCGAGGGGCTCGCGGCCGGTGAGGCCGGCGCCGAGGGCATGCTCACCTGGGGCATGCTGGGGCTGGGGCCTGGTGCGGGCTGGGCGAGCGCGACCGAGGTCGTCAGGGCGAGGACTATCCAAAGCGGAGCGATCAAGCGAAATCCCATCGTAGTCTTGTGAACGAACAAATCGCTAACGGCATTTCATCTTGGCCGGATGCCGGTTAAGCGCCCCTTTGGACGCCGCGTGCGGTACGACAATCGTCGCGCAGGCCGAAAACATGGTTGACCGAAGCCTGTTGTGTTGAATGTGTCGCGTCGTGGAGTGGTGGTTTCGTGCTCGAATCGTTGGTGAAAGTTGCTCTTCCGGAACTCGGGGAGTCCGTCACCGAAGGCTCAATCGTCGAGTGGCGCAAGAAAGTCGGCCAGTGGGTCGCTGAAGGCGATACGATCGTCGATGTGACGACCGACAAAGTCGATGTCGAAGTGCCCGCGACGGTATCCGGTGTGATCACCGCGCTGTACGGCGGCGAAGGCGATACGGTTGCCGTCGGCGCGACGCTTGCCGAGATCGACACATCCGCGGCAAAACCGGAAGGCGGCCCCGAAGCCGCATCATCATCCGCTGCTGCGGCGCCTGCCGCAACAGGGACGAAGGCCCCCGCCGACGTCGTCACGCCATCATCGTATGGCGCGGCCGGCAGTGCCGCCACGCCGCCGACGATGACAAACGGCAACGGCAAAACCGGTGGCACCGCCTCCGCGCACGCGCGCCGTCTTGCCGAACGGTATCACGTCGACATCGCAAGCATTCGCGGAACCGGTCCCGATGGGTTGATCGTGCGCGAAGATGTCGAACACGCGATCGCGTCGGGTTCGGCCAAGCCTGCCTCAAACGGTGCGAGCGCTCCGGCGATCAACTTCCCCGCGCCGTCCGCGCAAGCAACGATCACGACGCTCAAAGGCCCGCAGGCCGTGCTTGCGACGTACATGGATCAGTCGCTCTCGATTCCCACCGCGACGTCGTTCCGGACGCTCTCGGTTGGTGCGCTCGAAGCGCGACGTGCCGAGCTCAACGGCGCGCTCAAAGCCGCCGGCAAATCGGACAAGATTTCGTTCACGCATCTCATTGCCTACGCACTCGTCGTCGCAGCAAACGAAGCACCCGCGATCACCGCGAGTTTCCGCCGCGACGGCGCGACCGTGCAGAAGATCGAAGCCGGCGTGCATCTTGGCATCGCCGTCGACATGACGCGTAAAGATGGTTCGCGATCGCTGGTCGTGCCCGTAATCAAAGGCGCAGCGTCGATGGATTTCGTCGCGTTCCGCGCGGCGTACGAAGCGCTGATTGTGAAAGCCCGCGATGGCAAACTGACCGCCGACGAACTTTCCGGCGCAACGTTCACGCTAACGAATCCCGGCGGCATCGGAACCATCGCCTCCGTGCCGCGTTTGATGGTCGGCCAAGGCGCGATCATCGCCGCTGGCGCGATCGCGTATCCGCCCGGCTTCGCGCACGCGCCCGATTCGACGTTAAAACAGCTCGGCATCGAAAAAGTCATGACCATGACCTCGACCTACGATCATCGCGTGATCCAAGGTGCGCAGTCGGGTGAATTCCTCAAACGCGTCGATGAGTTGCTCGCAGGCGCAAGTGAATTTTACGAAGGCGTCTTCCGCGCGTACGGTCTTGCCTCACCCCGTGTGATGGCGACCGCCGTAACGACGAACGCGCGTCCGACGAGTTCGGCGAATGCAGCGGCTCCGGCTGCCGCCGGAACGGCCGCATCCTCGCAAACGGCGGGCGCAACCTCGGAAGAGATGCTGCGCGCGATCGCCGCCGGGATGGCGATGGTCTCATCGTATCGCCGTCACGGCCACCTTGCCGCGACGCTCGATCCGCTTGGGAAAGAACCCGTCGGCGACCCATCGCTCGATCCACGCAATTACAGCCTCACGCCCGCGCTGATGAGTGCGATCCCCGCATCGGTGCTGCGCGTCAAAGTGCCCGGCGGCACGATGGCCGACGTCTTGCCGGCACTCCGCGAAACGTACAGCGGCACGATCGCCTACGAAGTCGAGCACATCTCCAATACGCAGCAGCGTGAATGGCTGCGCGAATATATCGAGAGCGGCATGCATCGTACGCCGCTCACCGCGCAGCGCAAAGTGCAAGTCCTCCAGCGTCTCACCAAAGTCGAGACGATGGAACGGTATTTCCGTAAACAGTTCATGTCGCAGAAGACGTTCTCGATCGAAGGCCTCGACGTGATGGTTCCGATGATCGAAGAGATGATTTCAATGCTTGCCGAAGACGGCACCAAAACGGCCGTTCTCGGCATGGCACATCGCGGACGCCTCTCGACGATCGCGCACGTCGTCAACCGGCCGTACGAAGAACTACTCGCCGAATTTGAGGCGGGCTCGATGAAGACGGCGCTTAGCGACGGCGATGAATCCGACGACGCAACCGGCGATGTGAAATACCATCACGGCGCCGATGGAATCTATGCAACGTCGATGGGCACGCAGATCGCGGTTAAACTCGCGAACAACCCGAGTCACCTCGAGGCCGTCGACGGTGTCGTCGAAGGCATCACGCGTTCGCTGCAAACCGATCACGCGCAAAACATCGCGCGCATGGACTTCACGGCAGCAGCCCCCATCCTCATCCACGGCGACTCGGCCTTCCCGGGTCAAGGCGTGGTAAGCGAAGTCCTCAACCTGCAGGCCCTCGTCGGCTATGCGACCGGCGGCACGATCCATATCATTTCGAACAATCAAGTCGGTTTCACGACCGATCCGAACGAGAGCCGCTCGACGCGTTATGCATCGGATCTTGCCAAAGGTTTCGACGTGCCGATCGTGCACGTCAACGCCGATGACGTCGATGCGTGCATCGCCGCGGTGCATTTCGCCATCGACTATCGCCGTAAATTCGGCCGCGATACCGTGATCGATCTGATCGGCTATCGCCGCTTCGGTCACAACGAACAAGACGAGCCGATGTACACTCAGCCGGGGATGTACGAGACGATCAAGGCGCATCCGACGGTGCGCGAACTTTTTGCCGCGAATCTCGTCGCGCAAGGCGTGCTCAGTGCCGATCAAGTGAGCGAACTGCAAGATGACGCGCAGGCGCGTATCGCCGAGGCGCACGCAAACGTCAAGAACGGCAACATCGCCAAGCTCATCGGCGCGGATAAAGTCAAGATCCACATCGATGAAAAGCCGGCTTCGACCGGTATCGAGAAGCGGAAATTGCTGGCGTGGGCAGACGCCCTCGTCGCAACGCCCGAGGGATTTACGCCGAACAAGAAACTCGTCTCGCAATTCGACAAGCGCAAAAAAGCGTTGCAAGCCGAAGGCGAAGTCGACTGGGGCCTAGCCGAGGGCCTGGCGTTCGCATCGCTGATCGATGAGGGGACGCCCGTGCGTCTCACCGGTCAAGACTCCGAGCGCGGGACGTTTAGCCACCGTCACGCGGTGCTTCACGATGCCCTTACCGGCGAGAAGTACGCGCCGCTCCAGCATCTGCCCGGCGCTAAAGCGTCGTTTGAAATTCATAACAGCCCGCTCTCCGAGTACGCGTGTCTTGGCTTTGAGTACGGCTACTCGACCGGGTTGCCCGAGGCGATGGTGCTGTGGGAAGCGCAATTCGGTGACTTCAATAATGGCGCCCAGATCATCATCGATCAGTTTATCGCATCGGGTGCGGCGAAGTGGGGTCAAACCACGCGTTTGACGCTGCTCTTGCCGCACGGCTACGAGGGTGCAGGTCCCGAACATTCGAGCGCGCGTTTGGAACGCTTCCTGCAACTCTCGGCCGAAGGCAATATTCGGATCGCGAACTGCACGACGGCGGCCCAGTATTTCCACTTGCTGCGCCAGCAGGCGCGCGCGAAGGCGGCCTATCCGCTCGTCGTGCTCACGCCCAAGAGTCTCTTGCGTAACCGCGCTGCCTACGGAAAGATCGACGATCTTGCATCCGGTTCGTTCCGGGAAACGATCGACGATGCGAAGTTCGCAAGCGATAAAGGGGCCGTCACGCGCATCTTACTTTGCAGCGGGAAAATCTATCACGATTTGATCGCATCGCCGCTCTACGCGCAAACGAAGTCGACCGCGATCGTGCGCGTTGAATTGCTCTCGCCGCTGCCGAAGGTCGCGATCCTCGAGACCATCGCGTCCTACCCCAATGCCAAACACGTCATTTGGGTTCAGGAAGAGCCCAAGAACATGGGCGCTCGCGCGCACGTGCGCCGTCGTTTAGTCGAAGAACTCGCGCCCCAGGTTGCGGATGTCGAGTACGTCGGTCGGCCCTACCGCGCGTCTCCCTCGGAAGGCTATCCGGGCGCGCACGCCGTCGAGCAAGAGCGGATCATCCGCACGGCGCTGACCGAAAATTAGCTTTTCTTTGTAAATTTTGCGCGTAGAGGGCGTGTCCGCCCCCGACGCGCAAACCCGAGGCGTGGGAACACGCATCCGCGAGCGCGTGGCGCTGTTGTTCGCGATTCCATTTCTGCTCTTAGCCCTTATTCTCGGCGGGGCTCTTTGGCTTGTCGTCGTCTCCGATGCAACAGCGCGTGAAGGGCAGAACGCAACGACGGTGATCACGGCTGCAGAAGCCGTGCTCGCCAACCTGCTCGATGACGAAACGGGCGCGCGCGGCTACGTCCTCACGCAAAACCCGCAGTTTCTCGGCCCGTACTCCTTGGCTCGGCGAGAACTCGATGTGCGGCTCACCGAGCTCCGGCATATGGTGGATGCGAATGAGTCGATCGGACCGGCGGTGGAGGCGATCGGCGCCTCGGCGGGCAGCGAACTCTCGATTCTCGACTATTATGTGAAACTTCAGAGAACCGGACATCACGCGGCTGCCGTTTCAGCCGTTGCCTCGCGCGGCGGGATGCTCGAGATGGAACGCTTGCGTGTGCTCGTCAAAGCGATTGCCGATCGCGAATATGCACATCGTTTCGATGCCCGCTCGCGCCTTGCCATCGAGCAGCGGCTTGCGATCGTCGTGCTCGCCCTCGCAACGGTGCTTGGATTCGTGCTGGTACTCGTGCTCAATGGGACGGTAGCGCGACTCATCGTCGGACGCATCGAGCGCATCGCTGCCAACACCAAGCGCTTCTCGGCGGGCGAGGAGATGTCGCCGCCGCTTGCCGGAAATGACGAGATCGCGCAACTCGATGCCTCATTGCACGCAATGGCCGCGCTCCTTCGCGATCGGCAACGGGCCGTGGATGCGGCCCTCGAAGAAGCCGTTTCGGCTTCGCGTCTCAAAAGCGAATTTGTTGCAACGATGAGTCACGAGATTCGCACCCCGATGAACGGCGTGATCGGCATGACCGAACTCTTGCTCGAAACCGATCTTTCATCCGAACAGCGCGAATTCGCTATTACGGTTCGCGATTCGGGTCAAGCCCTCTTACGCGTCATCAACGACATCCTGGACTTCTCGAAAATCGAAGCCGGCCACCTCGAGCTCGAAGAAGCGGATTTCGAGGTCATTAGTACGGTCGAATCGGTTGCCGCACTCCTCATGCCGCAAGCGAATGCCAAGAACGTCGTCCTCACAACGCACTTCGAGGCCGCCGTGCCGCCGGTCGTCGGCGGCGATCCGGGACGTGTTCGGCAAGTCCTTCTCAATCTTGTCGGCAATGCGATTAAGTTCACCGATCGCGGGAGCGTCGTCGTCTCGGTGTCGCTTGCCGAGCAGACGATCCGTTACACGACCTTGCGATTTACGATCAAAGACAGCGGTATCGGAATCAATCGCGAAACGCGCGAACTCTTATTCGAACCATTCCGTCAAGTCGACGGTACGACGACGCGCCGTTACGGCGGGACGGGCCTCGGCCTTTCGATCTCCAAACGTTTGGTGGAATTGATGGGCGGCGAAATCGTCGTCGAGAGTTTGCCGGGAATGGGATCGACGTTTTCGTTTGCGGTGCGCTTCCGAAGTCGCGATGCGACATCCGTGCCGCGCACCTCAGCCGACGTCCGCGGTCTGCGCGCAATCGTCATCGATGACGATGCGGCCTCACGCGAGGTGCTCGCAAGCTACCTCAAGGCGTGGGGGCTCCGCGCCGAGTCCTTCGGCGAGCCGAGCGTGGGTCTCGAGCGCATGCGCGCGCGTGCGGCGGATGGGGAGCCGTTCGATATCGGCGTGATCGATTACGCGATGCCGGAGCTTGATGGTTTCGCACTCGCCGCGACGATCCGCGAGGATGTGAACCTTCGGGCGATGCGGCTCATCCTTGCAACAGCGCATGACGAAGAAGGTTTGGGCTCGCGGACGCGCGCGGCCGGCTTCTCCGCCTGTCTCATTAAACCGGTCCGTCAGTCGCAGCTCTTCGATGCGATCGTGAGTGCGCGAACGCCACGCGCGCTAAGCGACGTGCCCGCGTTCCTTCCGACGATCTCCTTACATGCAAAATCGCCCGGCGCGCGTATTCTGCTCGTTGAGGACAACCTCGTCAATCAGCGTGTCGCCATGCGTCAGTTGCAGCGCTTCGGGTATTCGGCCGACATCGTCGACAATGGGCGTGCGGCCGTCGATGCACTCGTCGCACAATCGTACGATTTGATTTTGATGGATTGCCATATGCCCGAGATGGACGGCTTTGAGGCGACCGTCGCGATCCGCAAACGCGAAGTGCAATCGAAACGCCGCGTGCCGATCGTTGCGATGACGGCAAACGCGCGCCGTGAAGATCGCGACGCGTGTCTTGCGGTGGGGATGGACGACTATCTTGCCAAACCCGTTGCGCTTGCGGATCTGCAGCGGATCCTCGAAGCGTGGCTGCCGACGTAAGGGCTAGAAACGCAGGCGTTGTTTTGCGGAGAGCTTCACGATGACCGCATGCATCTCGATAATCGTGCGCTTATCGGGGAGTTCGATCTCGCGCATCACTGCGCGACACCGTGCCAGGACGCTCCGATAGTCGGCGTTGAGCGTCTCGTTGCCCCATGCCGGTGAGATACGGAGTGGTTCGTCGATTTCGATCGTGCAGTGTGGGTCACGCGCGAGCAGTGAGGCAAGTCGACCGCTGCGCGAGAAATTCATCACGAATGCACGGCCGTCGAAGCGATAGGATTGGGCGACCACATAGGGCCAGGTGTCGTCGTTGACGCCGATGCGGCACACGCGCTCGCGTTCGACGAAGGCGCGAACCTCGGGCCAATCGTTCCAGGCAAGGTCTTCGCGGCGCGTGTCGCTCTCAAAAAAATCAGGGACCGCCATACGTCGCCTTTAGGCGCTCGCTCGTGGCCTACCCGTTGATTGGCGGATGCGGAGTTCGACGGAAATCGATTCGATCAGTGGTTCTGGGGTTGCTTCGTGAAGTGCGCGAGACATCGCGCGAGCACCGAGTTCGCGCAGCGGAACGTGGACCGTCGTCAGACCTGGCGTGACGTCGCCCGCCGCCGGAATGTCGTCGAAACCGCAGAGCGACATCTGCTCGGGCACGCTGATTCCGCGTTCGCGGAGGTCGAGGAGCGCGCCGATCGCCATCTCGTCGTTGAGTGCGAGAAGTGCGGTAATTGTCGGATCGTGATCGAGCAGCGTCATCGCCGCCGCGCGTCCGGAATCGCGCGTGAAGTCACCATCGACGATGTGATCCGGTGCGAGGACGATTCCCGCGCGTACGAATGCATCGCGCACGCCGTCGAGGCGGTCGTGGCTGGTCGTGAGAATCGGCGGGCCGCCGATCACGCCGATGTTGCGATGACCCAGATCCAGGAGATGTTGCGCGATCGCACGACCGCCGGCAACGTTATCTGGGACGATGGCATCGGCTGCTGCGTGGTGTCGGCCAATCAGCACGGCGCGTCCGCCCGAGGCGGTAAATCCCTCGAGTGCATCGAGAATCTGCTGGTTGTAATCGAAGTCGTGCAAACCGGACCCCGCCATGATCAGGGCACTCGCGCGGTGCGCTTGCATCAAGGTGACGTAGTCGATTTCGCGTGCCGGTTCGCGATGGCTATTGCACACCAGGAGCGACCGTCCCGCGGCTTCGGCCATGCTCTCGATGCCGCGCAAGACTTCGCTGAAGTACGGGCCGCCGATATCGTGGACAATGACGCCGACGATGGATGAGCGCGAGCGGGCGAGGGCCTGCGCGTTCGCGTTACGGACGTAGTGCATCGCGCGCGCGGCAACCATGACCTGCTCGCGAAGCGGCCCGCTGACCTTACGATCGCTGCCGTTGATGACGCGTGAAGCCGTCGCGAGTGATACACCCGCGAGTTTGGCCACGTCCATAAGCGTGACCGGTCCCTTATTCATGCGGCGTCCTTCGACGCTCGCTTGCTACTTACCGCGTGATGGAGGCCATGAATTCTGAGATTGTCCTGGTGACCTGGATTATTAACCGATTTCTCATGTTGACAAACCCGTCTTCGACCGCCCGGTCGAACATGGCGATCAAGGGCTCGTAGTACCCGTTGACGTCGAGCAAGTAGCACGGCTTGGCTTGGATCCCGAGTTGAACCCAGGTCACGGCCTCGCAAAACTCTTCGAACGTCCCAAATCCCCCCGGCAACGCGACGAAGCCGTCGGAGAGGTCGGCCATGAGGGCTTTGCGCTCGTGCATGGACTCCACGACATGCAACTGCGTAAGCCCCGCATGCGCGACTTCACGCTCGGCGAGCGTCCGCGGGATCACCCCGATGACCGTACCACCGGCGGCTAAGACCGCATCGGCAACCGCGCCCATCAAACCGACATGGCCCCCGCCGTAGACGAGTTCGATCTTCGCAGCGGCGAGCGCCGTACCGAGTTCGATCGCGGCGGCGCGGTAGACCGGATTCGTGCCGGCGCTCGAACCGCAAAAAACGCACCAGCGCATCTAGTCTCCGATCGGTTCGCAAAGCACGACGACGCGGTTTGTCGCAAGCGTGCGAATACCATTGATACCGAGTTCTTTGAAATGCGGTTCTTCATAGTGCGCGTCGAGCGCCGCTCGATCGCGCCACTGCTCGTACAAGAAAAACGTCGACGGTTCGGTCGTGCTTCGATGCACGACATACATGAGGCAACCCGCTTCTTTGCGCGAAGCGGCGCCGAGCTTGCGAAAGAGTTCGATCGCGGCGTCGCTGTGCATCTCCGGAATCGTGTAGGTGACGGCGTTGACGAGCACGGAGGTCTCCCGTAAAAAAGCGAGGCGCTTGCGCGCCTCGCTTGCCTACCCAGCCCAAGTAGGGAAACCCTGCGCTAAACGAGCGCTTCGATGTTTCCGCCCGCGCGTGCGAGGGCGTCGGCGATCATGGCTTCTTGGATCTGCGGCGACTGCCAGCGCGCTTGCGCTGCAAGCGAGAGCGTGTCGATCGGATCGAAGTAGAGAAAATACTTCCCGGGCTTGACGCTCGGCGCGGTATACACCGCGATCCCGTTTTCGCGATCGTAATAGTCGAAGCTGTGCACGTCGCGTTTGCCGCCGCCGCCGGGCGCATCGCAGATGAACGTGGGCGTGTTGAAACCGGCGGTCGATCCGCGCACGAATTTCTCGATGTCGACCGACGTCTGGATCGAGGTGCGCAGCTCCTCAACGCCCTTAACGAGGTCGTGCATGTAGACGTAATACGGATGCACGTTGATGTAACTCAATCGTTTGACGAGCTGCTGCATCACGTATTTATCGTCGTTGACGCCGCGGATGAGCACGCTCTGATTGCGCACGTACACGCCGCGCTCGAAGAGCACGCGCATCGCCCGCTCGGTGATCCAGCTGATTTCATTTGGCGAGTTGAAGTGCGTATGCAGCACGACTTCTTTGCCGAGCGCGCGACCCTGATCGACGATCGAAACGAGCGCGTCCGTCCACGCCGTATCGGTGAGAATTTTCATCGGCATCACGGCCGGCCCTTTGGTCGCAAAACGCATGCGCCGCACGTGCGGGATTGCAAGCAAGGCTTCGCCGATCATCTTGAGCGACTTCGGGGCGAGCTGATACGTATCGCCGCCCGAGATCACGATGTCTTCGAGTTCCGGCCGGGAGGCGATGTAGTCGAAGGCGTCTTGCCAATCTTTGGGCGTCTTCGCCAGCGGCACTTTGTCGACGGTATCGGTATCGGCGCCGATTGCATACGAACGCGTGCAAAAGCGGCAGTAGACCGGGCACACGTTGAGCGGCAAGAAGAGCGCTTTGTCGACATACCGGTGGACGAGGCCCGGCACCGGGGAGTCGTCTTGTTCGTGCAGCGAGTCGAGGGCCAGACGCGGGTGATCGGTCAGCAGCATCGATGCGACCGGAATGAACTGCGTGCGGATCGGATCGGTGTACGGATGCGCCCAATCGATGGAGGCGATCAGATACGGCGAGACGCGTACGGCCATCGGCGCGCGATGAAAGCCTTCGCGCACGTCGTCGAAAAATTCCGGCGCGACGAGATCTTTGATCGTATCGAGCAACTCGTCCGTCGTCTTGACCGAATTTTGACCCTGCCAGATGTGGCTTAGGAACGTTGCCTCATCGATCTGCGCGTACTTGGGGATCGTGCGCCAGAACTCACCTTGGCGCAGATTCCGATGATCGAGGGTGGCCGGATCGATAGGCGGTTTGACGACGTGGTTCACAAGCGAGCTCCATACCGTGTCGAGAAATAGGCCAGGATAGCGGGGTGGTCGCGCAGCGTCTGGAGGGCGACTGCGGCGTGATTTTTGGCGTAGCCGTTGCCGACGATCATGGTCACGTCTTTTCCAACACCTTCGGCACCCAGTGCGGCTGCGGTGAACGACGTGCTCATCGAAAAGAAATAGACTGTGCCTTCATCTTTGGCACACAGGATCGACGTGAGTTCGGTCCCGGCAACGTTGACGCAGTTGACGACGAGGTCGGCGAGTTCGGGCAGTACGTTTGGTATGACGTCGAGCATCGCGATTGCATCGCGCGCGTCAAGCTCGACCAGCTCGTCGACGTAGCCGCCCGCGAGAAGCAGCTGCGCGGACTCCGTCGCGCGGCTCGGAACGATGCCGACTACCCGACCATCGAAGCCAACGCGATCGCGCGCTTGGACGCAGGAAAGCAAGCCGCTTTTTCCATCCGCACCGATGACGACAACGGTTTGGCCGGGTTTTGCGAGGCGACGCACTTGCGCCGGCGCGCCCGCTACATCGAGTGTGGCAAGCGCAACGTCGGTTGGAATATCGTTTGGTAACTTTGCGTAGAGGCCGGTTGCAAAAAGAATCGCATAACCGCGAATCCACACGCGACCCGTGGCGGTATCGACGCCGAGCACTTCGTCGATATGCAGCGGCGTAAGCGTGAGCGAGACGAGCGATGCAATGCGGTCGCCGATCGCGATGCCGCTCCCGGGAAAATCTGCGCCGAGTGCGGCGATGCGTCCGACGAACATTCCGCCACTGCCGGTGACGGGGTTGTGCTGTTTGCCGCGCGCGCGCACGTTCGCCGCAATGTGCTCGCCGATTGCCGCGCCGTCGCCGCTACACGCTTCGCTGATCTGTCGGAACGACGCGCTATCGATGTTGAGCGCTTCGACTTCACACAGCATCTCGTTTGCGTGCGGCAGGGGTGTATTGTCCAGCCGCCAAGCGACTTGCGGCAACGCGCCGCGCGGTTCGAGAACGCGGTGCGACCCGAGGCGACAAATGCGCTCCGGCACGAACGGAAGCGTTGCCTCGTCGATCATACAATGTTCGCAACGGCGATGCCGCCGCGCTCGAACGGAGTGGAGAGAACGATCGTCGTTTTCGTGCGCGCCATGCCCGGGATACGTTTCAGGCGCGAAAGCAAATCGTCGAGATGGTCGGTCGAGCGCGTGATGACCTTGAGGACGAATGACTCGTCACCGGCGACACTGTGCACCTCGACCACTTCGGGGAGCGAGGCCACCGCCGTCGTGAAATCCTCGTAGCTCGTTTCGGGTCCGGTGAAGGCGCTCACGAACGCCGTCAACTCGTACCCCAGACGGCGGTTGTCGAGTTGTGCTGCGTAGCCCCGGAGGTAGCCCCGGCCCTCCATACGCTTCACGCGTTCGTGAACGGCGGGGGCTTTGAGCCCGACGAGCGTCCCGAGTTCCGCGAACGTCGAACGAGCGTTCTTCTGCAAGGCTTCAAGCAGTTGCAAGTCGAGACGGTCGAGCTCCGGATTCGCAATCATCGTCGGTGTGACCGCCTATTGAACGGCAATTCGTTCGGCAAAGTAGGAGAGATGGGGCGTATCTGTTCGGCGCTGCTCCCCGAGGAACCTTGCCCCGGCAGGCTTTGGAGAACGCTGGAAAAAGTGCCGGAAATGCCTTTGAAGATGCGCCTCTCACCGTTGATCTCGGTCCTCTCGCTTGCCGTCTCGATCATCCCGCCCTCGCTCCCGGCGCCGAGCCCGGACGAGACGCCGGCGCCGGCGCCCGCGCACTTTACGGTCGACGGTTCTTTTATCGCGGGCAGCTCGTCGACGATTTACGGAACCGGTCTCCAGTCAGCGGGGGCGACGTATCGTCTCTCGGCGACCGGCCGCTTCCCCAAACGAGACCGCAGCGATGGGCTCTATCTCAGTGGCGAGTACGACAATCAAAAATTCTTGAACCAGCAAACGGGCGCGACGAGTTCGGATGCGTTCACCGAAGTCCGGGGCGGCGTTGCGATCCCAAGTGTCGGCGTGTACGTCGGTGCGGGCTACCTCAACGAAAATCTCGGCGGCGGCTTCCCGCTCTCGGCGAACGGGGTGGGTCTTGGCTTTGAGAAATTGACCGAGATTCGGGCGCCGTTCACGTATTATTTCAGCGCCTTCTATTATCCCAATCTCGCGGCGACGTCGGGTGCGCAAACGATCGGGGCAACCACATTTCCGGCGTCGAGCGTGAGCTTCAAACTGCTGCGCTACGGCATCGGCACGGTACTGAATTTCGGCCGCAGTCCGCTCTATTTCAATCTCGGCACGACGTACAATCAGGAGACGGTGAAAGGCTTCCCCAACGGCCGCGGTGACAACACGCGCTCGATCCAGTACGCGGGGCTGGGCCTCCGCTTCTGATCGACACGTCGCAATGAACGCGTTCGAACGCATCGCTCGTACCTTGCTCGCGTGCGCCATCGCCTCAGGTGTCGCGGCCTGTTCCCGCATCGCTTCTCCCAGCGGCGGTACCGCGCATGCAGACGGCGTTCGCTTCACGGTCACGAGCGATCCGGGAACGCTCGATCCGCTTTTCGCGCATGCCGACGCGAACGGCGTCGAAGCGCAACTCGCGCGCCTCGCGTTCGAGCCGTTCGTCGACATCGACGAACGCGGTCAGCCCATTCCGATTCTGATCGAATCGATTCCGACGAAAACGAACGGTGGAATCTCGAGCGACGGCCTGACGCTCACCTATCATCTGCGGCACGGTGTGCGCTGGCACGATGGGCCCGAGGTGACGGCCGCGGATGTGCTCTTCACGCTGCGCGCGATTCGCGATGACCGCAATCCGATTCGCTCGCGCGCGGGCTACGACCGCATCGCAAAGGCGACATCACCCGATCCGTACACGGTGATCGTGCAACTCAAAGCGCCGTGGGCGCCGGCGGTGGCAACGCTGTTCTCCTATGGCACGGCGCCGCAGTACGTCTTGCCGGCACATCTCCTCGGAAAAGAACCCGATCTTGCGAAGAGCGCGTTCGGCGCGCACCCGATCGGCAACGGGCCGTATCGATTCGTCGCATGGCAACGCGGCGAGAGCGTGCGGTACGAAGCCAATCCGTCGTATTGGCGCGGCGCGCCGAAGATCGCGAAGATCGAAGCGCACATTGTCTCGGATCCCGGCACGAATCTCACGTTGCTCCGGACGGGCGAAGTCGATTGGAATTTGATCGCGCCCATCCAGCAGCAGACACTCGTCGGTCGCACCGATTTGCACTACCGGTACGTTCCGCTCGCGGTCGTCTTCGGGATCACGATCAATACGACGCACCCGCCCTTCGATGACGTGCGCGTCCGGCGAGCGCTGGCTGCATCGATCGATCGCGCTGGCATCTCGAAGAAGATCACATACGGCCGGTATCCGGTGATCGACACCGCGCAGCCGCTCTCGTCCTGGGCGCGCGATCCACTGGTAAAGCTTCCCGCGTACGACCCGCGCGCGGCCGATGCCCTGCTCGATGTGGCGGGTTGGCGACGCGGAGCCGACGGCATGCGTGCGAAGAACGGCAAGCCGCTCTCGCCCTCGTACGTGCAATTCCCCGAGAGTACGACGGGGGTGCGCGCGGCAACCGTCATCCAAGCCGAACTCAAATTGCGCGGAATCGCGATGAGCATCCGGTCCGTGCCCAACGCCCAGCTCTTCTTACCAAAATCACAGGGCGGGACGCTTGCCACGGGCGCGTACGACCTTGCCTACGTGCCGTGGCCGATGGGCGCCGATCCCGATGATAGCTTCATGTTTACGTGCGATGGCGCAGCCAATTACATGCGCTACTGTAACCGGACTGTCGATGCGCTTGAGAAGCGCGCCGTTGCCGCTTCGAGTCCCGACGAACGCAAGAGCCTCTACGCGAAGATCGAACGCCAGATCGCAAGCGACGTTCCCGTCGTCTATCTTTTCAATCCATCTTACATCTACGCGTACCGTGATGGCCTCGGCGGTTTCTGGCCGAACGCATTCTCACCGACGTGGAACGCCGTCGACTGGAACAAACGACCGTGATCGCACGCATCATCGAAGCCGGCTATCTCTACGAACTCATCGGCCTCGGTTACTATATCTCGTTTCTCATCATGCAGCGACCAAAAAACCGCGAGCGCTTTTCGGTCCGCTCGCGGATTCTCACATTCGGCGCGTCTTTTGCGCTTGTGGCCTCGGTGCCGTTCGGCTACGCGCGCAGCACGCCGATCATCGGTCTTGTCATCGTAGTTGCACTCGCCGCCATCGTCTCGACGTTCCTCGACGCACGCGGCGTCGCGCGCTAAGCGCGCATGGCAATTTCGGAACCCCTCAATTTTGCGCCGACCAGAGCCATGCTCGGCGCGGCACTGGACGAACTCGAGGAACTCGGTACGCAGAGCGGTAGCGCCGTCGCTCCGGCGAACCGCCGCAGCGCGCTCGATGCGTATCTTGCCGCGCCTGCACAGCGCGCTACGCCGCCGACGTGGCGCCACGATTACGCGCGGTTGTCCTTTGCGGATCTCGCGTGGTCGACCGGTCGCATGCGCGTGCCGACGCTTCCCCCGCAGCCCGCACGTCCTGCCGCTCCGCGTGAACTCGACGAGCAAGACGCGCCGGCGCTCGCGGTCGAGAACGCCGGGGGGCTGGTGCATCTCGGTAGCACCTACCTTGAACCGCAAGAGCGGCGCGGCGATGCGCGCGTCGCGATGCTCGCGCTCGCCGACGCAAAACGGCAGAAACCGGCCGCCGTCGCCGCGATTCACGGCACGATCGTTGCACCCGCGGTCGATCGATTTACCGCACTTGCGACGGCGTTTCAGAACTGCGGTGCGTTCGTTGACATCCCGGCGGGCGTGGTGCTCGATGCGCCGCTGCAACTCGTGTGGGCTTCGCGACCGGGTGAAGCGAGCGCCGTGTTCCCACACACGGTCGTGCGCGTGGGCGCGAATGCGCAGGCGACGATCATCGAGCGCTTCGTTGGTGAGACGGAAGCGTTCATCTCAGCAATCGTCGAGGTCGACCTCGAAGCGGGCGCGCGTTTGGATTACGTCGCGATCCAGCAAACCGATGAGGGCGCTCGCCTCGTGACGTATCGCGGTGCCCGCTGTGCCGAAGGGGCAACGATCGGCTGGCACGTCGCTGACTTAGGCGGTGCGCTCGCGCGCGACACGCTTATCGCCGACCTTGTTGCGCGGCGCGCGAGCGCCGAGATCAACGCGTTCTTTTTCGTTCGCGGGTTCGCGCACGCCGAGCTTACCGTGGCGTGTCGCCACGATGCTTCGGAGACGCAGTCGGCGACCGTCGTACGGAGCGCGGCGGCCGATCGTGGACACGGCCGTTTTACGGGCGAGATCGCGATCGCCGCGAGTACCCGGGGCGCCCGCGCGTCGATGCGCGACGATGCCTTGATCCTCTCGCGCGATGCGTATTTAGATGCAACGCCGGCACTGGAAATCGGGTCGAACGAAGCATCGGCGTACCACGCCGCAACGGTCGGTTCGCTCGATGAAGAAGCGCTTTTTTACGTCCAGTCGCGCGGCATCCCACGCGGCATCGCCGAACGAATGATGTCGCTGGCCTTTTTCGAGGGGGCGATCGCCGGGTTTCCGGGCGAAGCGGTTCGCGACGAAGTCCGAACGGCGCTCGACGCCGCCCTCGATGCCATCCCGGAAACGTTCCTCACCTAGGAGTACCCGATGGGCGTCGTTCTGAAAACCGAGCTCGATCCGCCGACCGTGAAGCGTCCGCCGGAGATCCTCAAAGCGCATTGGTATATCGCTGCCTGGAGCGATGAGGTCGGCCGCGAGCCGTTCGCGCGCCGCATCGCGGGCGAGCCGCTCGTGTTTTATCGAACGGAATCGGGTCAAGTCGCGGTGCTCGCAGACCGCTGTCCACACCGTCGCTTCCCGCTCTCGCGCGGGACGGTCGTCGGCGACAACCTGCAGTGCGGCTATCACGGCTTCACCTTCGAGTCCGGTGGCGGCTGCGTGAGCGTCCCGGGTCAAGAAAAAATTCCGGCCTCGGCACGCGTGCGCGCCTTTCCGGTCGTCGAACGCAGCGGCGTGATCTGGGTGTTTCCCGGCGACCCGGCGCGCGCCGATGTTGCGAAGATTCCCATAACTCCGTGGATAGCGGAGTGGACGACGATTACCGGCTACGCGCACATCCGATCGCGCGCGACGCTCTTGATGGACAATTTGCTCGATCTCTCGCACGAGACGTATCTGCATCCATCGAGCATCGGAACGAGCGACGTCGCGGAAACGCCGATTGCCGTCGAACAAGACGGTGACGTTTTGCACGTGCGCAAAGAAATGATCGCGGCTGAATGCCCGCCGTTCTATCGCAATTCAACCGGCATCACAACGAAGATCGATCGCACGCAGAATATCGACTATACGCCGCCCGGCTACTATCAACTCAACATCCGGGTCGCGCCGACCGGTTCGGATGAACGAGGCTATCTGCTCAAAGTGATCTACGGACTCACGCCGGAGACGGCGACCACGACCCACGACTTTTGGGCGGTGTGTCGCGATTTCTCGCGCGATGACCTCGCGATGAGCGAGTCGCTCCGCAAGCAGCAAACCTTTGTGGTGCAAGAAGACGTCGATGCGCTCGACGCGCTCGAAGCCGCGATTACCGCCGACGATTCAAATGCGCCCGAGGTGAGCATCGGCATCGACCGCGGTGGTCTTATGGCCCGTCGTATGATCGCCGCCCTGACGCGCGCGGAGTAGCCGGCGCTTTCACCGAACAGCGACGAGGGTTATGAGATTCACAGGGATCGAGCACGTGCAGATGCGCGAGCAGGTCGAACGCGCTGCCGTCTGCTTCGGTGATATTATCTGAGGTGAGATGATAGATGCGGCGGCCGGTGATGTCGGTGTACCAGTAGCGCATATTCGCTGCGGCCCGCGCGCCGAGCGCATCGAACGTGCCCGCGACAATTGCGGGCGCTTGCGAGACGGGTGTCCACTCTACGTTTAAGGTGAACTGGTTTGCGTTGGTATCCTCGACATACGCGCCATAATCGTGCAGTGCGTAGAGCACGGTTTTCTGATCGTGCACCATGTTGCCTAAGCGATCGATCTGCGCGTGTGTGAGATCGAACCACAGATGCGCGCCGAGTGGAATGTCCTGCTCCGGCTGCGGGTCGTCGTGCCGACATCGCTGCTGAGCGTGGCCGAGCGCCGGATAGATCGACGTGTTCCCGCCGCACGGCGTCGAAACGGCGAGCGCGTGCCGAATTCCACCGGGGCCGCGTGCGAGTTCGGCAGCCGTAACCGCACCGCCGAAGAGCGATGCGCCAGCCGCATTGGCGATAATGGCGGGATGCCAACCGTCACCGCTCGCGAGACTTTGGACGATGCCGCCAAAGCCAACCCGGTAGGTATGTCCGTCTTTCCAATCGCCACTCGTGCGGACCTCATACAGTTCGACGGCGGCGCCGCTTGGCTGAATGCTTACCAGATGCGCATCGCCACGCCCGGCGCCTTGCGACATGGCTTTCGCCGGCATACGAATCGTGCGCCCCGCAAACGGGCAAGCAAAATACGTCTCAAAGCAAGTCAGCCGCACGAGCGGATCTCTCACCGTCGTATGGTAAATCGGGATGCTCTCGTCGTGTGCGTTATCGTAAGGAACGCTCACACGCGGAGACCAAAAAAAGTTGCCGAGCCCTTGCGCGCGCAGCCAATCAATTTTCGTGCGGTCATTCGCAGCGAGTCGCGGCCAGGAGATCAGGCGCGTATTCCACGGTGAGTGCCCTTGCACGAACGGTCGCGCGCTTGCAGGCAGCGCTATGCCGAGCGTGCACGCGAACGCCAGAATGACCCATCGGGCAAAAAATCCCACGGCAGAATCGTACCCGCCAAGCGGCCGTATTATCGGCCCAGGAGCGCAGCCCGACCGAGCGGCCAAAAGCGCACGAACGCATGACCCGTGAACGAGGCGCGTTGCCCTTCGCGCGGGCCGCTGTGAAACGTCCCGCCGGTCTGCGCGAAGCCCCAGAGATGTGAATCATCCGAGCGGTTACGATTGTCGCCGAGCATCAGGTAACAGCCATCGGGGATCCGATCGGGCGCCGACCATAGCGCGCGCGCTGGGAAGTTCGCACTTGCGGGATCGAGCGCAACGCCGTCGACGATAATGTGATAGTCTTTGATTGCGAGTTCGTAGTTCGGCTTTTCCGCAACGTACGGCTCGGCAAGCGCGAGCCCGTTGCGATAGACGATTCCATTGTGAACGCGGATCGTGTCGCCCGGGACGCCGATCGTGCGTTTGATGAAATCATCGGTGCTTGGGATCGGCGGCACGAAGATCGCGATGTCGCCGGATTTTGGCGCGCCCAGGCGATACTCGAATTCATTGGCCATCAAGACATCGTGAATCTTGAGCGTCGGCACCATCGACTCGCTTGGGATGAAGAACGGCCGGATCAGAAACGTGACGAGCACGAGCGCGACGAGACCCGCGACGATGAACGCATCGAGATACTCGCGGACGACGAGGCGCGTGCGCGCGGCCGGTAGCGTAATGCCCGGCCGCATGCTGATGCCGATCCGCACGAGCGAAAACGTAGCAACGAGTGCGAGTAACTCAAGCGGTGTCAAAAAAAATCCCCCACGGTCGGCCGAACCGACGTGGGGGACGTACTTCGCTTTTGAGGCGTGGTTTCAGCTAGAGCGCTTTGACCGCCGTCACAACCGCGTCGATCGACTTCTTTGCATCCCCAAAGAGCATTGCGGTTTTTGGATCGTCATAGAGCGGGTTGTCGATCCCGGCGAAGCCCGGCTTCATCGAACGTTTGAGGACGATGATGTTCGCTGCTTTGTCGACATCGAGAATCGGCATGCCGTAGATCGGCGAGGATTTATCACTTCGTGCCGCGGGGTTGGTCACGTCGTTTGCACCGATGATGAGCGCAACGTCGGTGCGCGAAAATTCGGGGTTGATTTCGTCCATGTCGTAGAGCGCTGGATACGGCACGTTCGCCTCGGCGAGAAGCACGTTCATATGACCCGGCATGCGACCGGCGACGGGATGAATTGCGTATTTCACTTCGACGCCGCGCTTTTCCAGCTGGTCGGCGAGTTCGCGTACGCTGTGCTGTGCTTGCGCGACAGCCATACCGTAACCCGGCACGATGATCACTTGACTTGCATACGCGAGCATCGCGCCAACATCGTCCGCGGATAGTGAACGCACGTTTTGGCCTGCCGTGCTGGACGAGCCGCCCGTGGCGGTCTGCACGCTGCCGAACGCGCCGAAGAGGACGTTGGTGATGGAGCGATTCATCGCTTTGCCCATCATCAAGGTGAGCAGCGTGCCGGATGCACCGACAAGCGCACCCGAGATGATGAGCACGTTGTTTGCGAGCACGAAACCCGTAAGCGCGGCGGCAAGCCCCGTAAACGAGTTGAGCAGCGAGACGATGACCGGCATATCGGCGCCGCCGATCGGCAGCACGAAGAGGACGCCCAGCACCAGCGCCGCGACCAGCGCGACCCAGAACCACGTAGTGATGTTGAGGTTTGCGATCACCATTGCTGCTGCGCCGAGTACGATGAGTAAGATCGCCGCGTTGACGACTTGCTGGCCCGGATAGACGATCGGACGGCCGGTCATCACTTCTTGTAATTTGAGGAACGCGATGATGGAACCGGAGAAACTCAGCGCGCCGATGGCGCTCGTAAGGACGATGGTAAACGTTTGATCGAACGGTAGCCACGCGCCCGGACTTGCATTCAGAAGTTTGAGCAGTTCGCCCGCAGCGACGAGAGCCGCCGCGCCGCCGCCCGCGCCGTTGAAGAGCGCGACCATCTGCGGCATCGCGGTCATTTTCACGACGCGGCCGGAGTAGATTCCGATACTCGCGCCGATGACGACGCCGATGGCGAGCACCCACCACTGCACGATGCCTTGCGTGAGGACGGCGATGAGTGCGACGAGCATGCCGAGTGCGGCTAAGCGATTTCCCAGGCGCGCCGTTTTCGGCGAGCTGAGATAGCGTAGTCCGAGAATGAAGAGAACGCCGGTGATGAGATAGGCGACGTTGACGGGACTCGCAGCGATCGCCATCTAGTCGGTCTCTTTCTTCGCAACGATCGGTCGCGGTTTGAACATTTCGAGCATGCGTTCGGTGACGGTGAAGCCGCCGAAGACGTTGAGCGATGCGAGGATCACAAGGATAACGCCGATGACGGCTTGGAAGGGCGCATCGAGCGTACCCGTCACGAGGATCGCGCCGACGAGGACGATTCCGTGAATGGCGTTGGTCGCCGACATCAGCGGCGTGTGCAAGGTAGAGGGGACTTTCGAGATCACTTCGATCCCGACGAACACCGATAACACGAAGACGGTGAGTTCGGTAAGGAGCTGTTCGCTCACGCGCGGCCTCCGGTTAGGGCGGAAAGAGTGGGTTCGTGGACGATCTCGCCGTCTTTAACGATCGTCGTACCGCGCACGATTTCATCGGTCATGTCGAGGACGAGGACGCCGTCTTTAATGATGTAATCGAGCAGCGTCTGCACGTTGCGCGAGTACAACTGACTTGCGTGCGTGGCGACGGTCGAGGTGAGGTTCAGCGGACCCACGATGTTTACGCCGTTCGCACTCACGACGGTTTCGCCGGCTTTGGTGAGTTCGCAATTCCCACCGGTCTCGGCGGCGATGTCGATCACGACGCTGCCGGGCGCCATCGCCGCGACCGCTTGCGCGGTTACGAGAATCGGCGCTTTACGACCGGGGATCGCGGCTGTGGTAATCACGACGTCGGCGGCGCCGATCGCCTTCACCATACCGGCGCGCTGTTTTTCAACGGCTTCTGGCGAAAGCTCTTTTGCGTAGCCGCCCGTGCCTTCAGCCGATTCGCCGAGATCGATCTCGAGAAATTTTGCTCCGAGCGACTGCACTTGTTCTTTCACCGCTGCGCGCACATCGTAGCCGATGACGACGGCGCCGAGGCGGCGCGCCGTTGCGATCGCTTGCAAACCGGCGACGCCCGCACCGAGCACGAGCACGTGCGCCGGTTTGATCGTCCCGGCAGCCGTGGTGAGCATGGGGAAATACTTCGCGAGCGTATCGGCTGCGAGAATCACGGCTTTATAGCCGGCGATATTTGCTTGCGAGGAGAGCGCGTCCATCGACTGGGCTTTGGTCGTACGCGGGATCGCATCCATACTGAGCGCCGTGAGTTTGCGCTTCGCGTACCGCTCGACTGAGGGCGCATCGCCGAGCGGCGCGAGGAAGCCCACGATCGTCGTGCCCGGGGCGAGGCCCTCGAGTTCGGCATCGGTGGGTTTGCCGACGCGCGCGACCAAGTCCGCGCCGCCGTAGAGCGCTCCGCCATCGACGATCGTCGCGCCGGCGGCTTCGTACGCGGCATCGGGATACGCGGCTTGGACGCCGGCTCCGCGTTCGACGACGACGGAAATCCCCGCTTTGACGAACTTCGCGACGGTTTCGGGGATCAGCGCGACGCGGCGTTCGCCGCTCGCGCGTTCTTTCGGAATGGCGATTTTCACGGGAGTTTACCTACGGTGGCTTGAGGTTGTGCTACTAATCGTTCTCGACAACCATCGGACCTGCGATTCTAAAGGCCGAAGTAGATCGCGAGGGATGCAACGAGGCACCCAGCCCCCCCGACGATGTGCGTGAGATAGCTCTTCCGCGCGGCTGCGCCGCGTTCGCGATTGACGATCATCGCGTCGATAATCGCGATTACGGCAGAAAACGAGAGGGTGAAGAGAATCGCGAAGTGCGCTTTGCCAAGGACGAGCCCGAGCAGGATGAAGCCGAGGGCGAAATCTCGCACTCCAAGCGCTCGGACGAGTGCGAGCGCGAACGGTTCGGTCGACGGTAACCCGTATTGTTCGGACGAGGTCTTCGGTGCAACCAGTGCGGCGATCCCGATCGCGATAAACGCGATCGCCCCCAGAAGCGCAAGTGTCATGCCGATCATGCGGTAATTCCCATACGAAGAACCTTGGACGCCGCTGTGCGGTCGAACGATGCGATGCGCGGCGTCAAGAAAGCAAACTTACCGACCAAGAACTGCGCGCAATGCGGGTTATCTTTCACTTGGCGCAAAAAATGGACTTTGAACTGGGACGACGTTCGCTATTGCAGCGAGCGCTGCCGCCGGGCGAAGCCGCAGCGCTAGCGCCACGCGGCGCTAGTCGTCCTTCTCGACGATCACGGCGGTTGCGATGTCGAAGTCGTGCCATTCGCCGCACTGATCGCACCGGATCCGATTCTCGACACCAAGTTCGTCGAGCGCCTCGAGCGTGCGAATCCGCACGCGTGGTGAAGCGAGCTTGTTCGTGCGCGGACAGCGAACCGTCAGGTACGGCATTTACACGGCGGCGATGAGGCGCTGCGCGGGCAGCGGACCGTATTTGATGAAGCCGTCGTAGATGAATTCGTTCTGAATGTCGAGCACGGTCGTGCGGTCGACGCGCAGATCCGCTTTGAAATCGTAGCGGTCGGCCTTCTTGATGAGGTCGATCGGTTGTTTTGTGTATTTGGCGTACGCTTCGAGATTCTCCGGATTGTAGTATCCCGCGCCGGCAATTTCAGCGGCGGCCTTGCGGAGCGCGCCCATCACGCCTTTGGCGACGGCCGCATCTTTGAACATCGAGGGCCCGAAGAAGATCCCCGTGCCCGCGATCCCCGAGTGAACGGAACCGATGATGTGCGCGAGTTTCTTCTCTTCAAATATCGACGTAAAGGGGGCGGAGAGGAATGCGCCGTCGATGGCTTTCTTCGTGAGCGCGACTTCCATGTCGGCGTTCGCAATATTGGTACCCTCGACATCGCTTAACTTGAGGCCGACTTCGCGTAAAATACGCGCCACGTAGTAGCTCGACGTCGCGCCGGCGCCGCCGATCCAACCGATTTTCTTGCCTTTGAGGTCTTTTGGCGACTTCATGCCGCTCTCGAAGAGATCTTCACGAATCATCAGCGCCGTTGGGTGACCTTTGGCGGGTTGGTAACCGGTCGATGCAACGAAGCGCACGTCGAGTCCGCGATTGACCGCATTATAAAACGATGCCGCGATGCCGGCAGCAATGAAATCGAGTTGGCCTTGCGCGGCGAGCACCAGTGCATCTTGGCCCGCGACGATCGGCGAGAGTTCGCAGTTAAAGCCGGCAGCGGTCAGGTAACCGCGTTCCTGCGCGACGAAGAGCGGCGCGAACAGCGTCGATGGGACGAATCCCACTTTGAGCGTCCGGCTCTGGGCGCGGACGATGGCCGGGGCTGCGACGAACGCGGCACTTCCGGCAAGTCCGGTGAGGAATCGGCTGCGTGTGGTCAAGAGTGGCTCCTTTTACGTGGTGTTCGGTTCGTTCCGATGCTTCGCGGCAAGGTCCTCGATGGAGGCCTATCAGAAACGTTATCGGCAATTCGAAAGCGAGGGCCACCGATGGATCTGCTGCGTCGCGATATCGAGCTTGACTGGCACCCCGACGCCTGCGCGCGCGTCCCATACGCCCTCTACACCGATCGCGCGATTTACGAACGCGAACTCGATCGGCTGTTTTATCGCGGTCACTGGTGCTATGTCGGCCTCGAATGCGAGATTCCAAATTTCGGCGATTTTAAGCGCACGTCGATCGGCGAACGCGACGTGATCGTCGTGCGTGACAAGAGCGGCGCGATCAATGTGGTCGAAAACCGCTGCGCGCATCGCGGCGTTCAGTTTTGTCAAAAATCGTTCGGCCAAACGAAAACGTTCGTGTGTCCGTACCACCAGTGGAGTTACGACCTGCGTGGCAACCTCATCGGTCTGCCGTTTCGCAAAGGCGTCAAGCAAGGCGAGAAAGTCAACGGCGGCATGCCGCCGGATTTCGATCTTGCCGATCATTCGCTGACGACGCTCGCGGTTGAGTCCTGGAACGGCGTCATTTTCGCCTCGTTCGATCGCGATGTCGCGCCGCTCCGTTCGTTTGTCGGACCCGAAGTTGGGAACTACATGGATCGCATCTTCGATGGCCGCGAGCTCACGCTGCTTGGCTATTCACGTCAGCGCATTCCGGGCAACTGGAAGCTCATGCAAGAGAATATCAAGGATCCGTACCATCCGGGTCTCTTGCATACGTGGTTCGTTACGTTCGGCTTGTGGCGCGCGGATCAGCAGTCACAGATGGTCGTCGATGCGCGCGGTCGTCACGCGGCGATGGTTTCGCGCAAGAACGATGGTGGCAAGAGCGATGCAGTAACTGCCGGTGTGACGAGTTTCAAAGAAAACATGGTGCTGCAAGATGACCGGGTGCTCGACGTGGTGATCGAACCGTGGTGGAACGGGCCGACCGTCACGATGCTCACGCTCTTTCCGAGCTTGATCGTGCAGCAGCAAGTCAACTCGCTCTCGACGCGCCAGATCATCCCGACCGGAACCGACACCTTCGATTTTGTCTGGACGCACTTCGGATTCAAAGATGACGATGCGGAAATGACGCGGCGTCGCTTACGTCAAGCCAATCTCTTCGGCCCCGCGGGATATGTCTCGGCAGACGATGGTGAGGTGATCGAACTCTCGCAGCGCGGCTTCGATCAGCACGGCGATCTTGCAACGGTGTGTGAACTCGATGGCCGCGGGATGGGCGGCGCCGATCACAACGTCACCGAGACGCTCATTCGGTCGATGTACGGCTACTATCGCGAGGTGATGGAACTATGATTGCCGCTCCCGTCGTGTCGGTCGCCGACCGCTTGCGGATCGAAGACCTCTATGCCGAATACTCCGCATGTTTAGATGAGGGGCGCTACGATGCGTGGCCCGAGTTTTTCACCATCGATTGTTCGTACCGAATCGTCGCGCGCGAAAATTACGATCGCGGGCTGCCGCTCGCGCTCTTATCGTTCGAAAGCCGCGGAATGCTGATCGACCGCGTGTACGGCATTACGCAAACGCTCTTCCACGAGCCGTACTATCAGCGCCACATCGTCTCGGGCTTTATCGTCAAGCCGGACGGCAATGCGTTCGCGGTCCGTGCGAATTATCTCGTCGTGCGGACGAAAGCGGCGGCCTTGCCGGAAGTGTATAGCGTCGGGCGCTACGTGGACCGGATCGTCGAACACGACGGCTCGCTGCGATTCGCAGAAAAAATCTGCATCTTCGATAGCGAGCTCATCGCAAACTCGATGATCTATCCGATCTAGCTAGCGCACCGCGCCAACGGGTGCGCCGATGCGGACCGCGTTGCGTAGGATGCCGATCTTTTGGATCTCGACTTCCATCACGTCGCCGTCTTTGAGGAACTCGGGAGGCGTGCGCGCAAAGCCGACGCCTTCGGGCGTTCCCGTTGCGATAACGTCGCCCGGTTCGAGCGTGAGACCGTGCGAGAGGCTCGCGATGATACGACGCAGGTTGAAGATCATCGCGGCGGTGTTGGCCGACTGTTTCACATCGCCGTTGACGCGCAGCGCGATATCGAGCGTCTGCGGATCGCCGATCTCGGCTGCATCCACGATCCAAGGGCCAATCGGGCACGAGTTGTCGAGCGTCTTGCCTTTGAACCACTGCACGTGTTTATTTTGGAGGTCGCGCGCGGTAATGTCGTTCAGGCACGCGTAGCCAAAGATGACATCGAGGGCGTCCGCTTCGCTGACGTTCTTGCATTTTTTGCCGATGACGACCGCGAGCTCCGCTTCCCAATCGTACTGGCTCGAAACATCGGCCATCAGTTCGAGCGTTTGATCGGGGTCGGCGACCGCAGTCGGCGCCTTGGAAAAGAACGTGGGAACGTCCGGAAGCTTGAGCTCGACGCCGCGTACGCGTGCGCCCTCTTCGGCGTGCGCGAGATAGTTGCGGCCGACGCAGAAAATGTTCTTCCGCGGTGTCACCGGCGCATGCAGATGCGCCGATGCAAGCGGGACCGCGGGACTCAAGGCGCCGAGCGCTGCTTTGCGGTCGGCTGCATCCATCGCGATGAATTCTTCAAGGCGCGTGACCGCCTCCGCGAACGGGCGAATCGAATCGCCTTCGAGCACCCCGGGGCGCCGAGCGCTGCCGCCGGTGCTGAACGTTACGTATCGCATACTGTCTCCTTCGATGCGCATCTCGCGGGTCGCGGCGCGGGTCGAAACGTATCACCGGGGTATCGCCTATTCCTGCGAGAGGACGTTCCATGATCGCCGCCGATTCGCTCGACCAAGTTCTGAGGGCAGCCCAGGTCCATGCCGCGCAGCCGCTCTGGACGGTCATGGACGCAATGGTGCCGCCGGCGCCGAATCCGCGCGCGGTTCCCCACCTCTGGCGGTATGCCGACCTCCGTCCGCTGTTGCTTCGCGCGGGCGAACTCGTCGGCACCGAAGAGGCCGAGCGTCGCGTGTTCATGCTGGTGAATCCGGCCATGCGGGCGCCGTTCACGACCGATACGCTGTATGCGGGCCTACAGTACATTCGCCCGGGCGAAGTCGCACGGGCACATCGGCACATGGCGTTCGCACTGCGCTTTATTGTCGAAGGCGACGGTGCGTACACGGCGGTCGGCGGCGAGAAGGTCACGATGGAACGCGGCGACGTGATCCTCACGCCAACGTGGGATTTTCACGATCACGGGCATGAGGGCAAGCAAGGAATGATCTGGCTCGACGGCCTGGATCTGCCGCTCTTTCAGTGGCTACCGACCAATTTTGCGCAGCCGTATCACGAGCCGCGTTATCCCTCGGAACCGTCGACTGCCGATTCTCACTTGAAATATCCGTGGGCCGAGATGCAAGCCAAACTCGACGCGCACGTGGGGCCGTTTGCCGAAGAACGCTACGCACACCGGCACACGGGCGGTCATATCTCGAAGACGCTCGGAGCTGCAGCCGAGCGCCTTGCGGCCGGCGCCACCTCGCCGAAGCGACGCGAAACCGCAAGCTCGGTCTACCACGTGCATAGCGGCACGGGCATGACGACCATCGGCGAGACGACGCTGCACTGGGAATCCGGTGATACGATCGCGATTCCGGCGTGGATGCCATTCGAACATCACGCAACGGATGCGACGTATTTCTTCCGGTTCGATGACAAACCGATGCTCGATGCTCTCGGCTACTACAAGCGCGAGGACGGCTAATGGATTCGGTCATCGATGCGAGTCTGCCGTTTCCCGAAGCGGATCTGCGCGATCATCCGCCGCGCAACGCGCGCGTGATGCTCGGCGGCTTGTATTTTCTTGCGCGCACGATCGATAAAGCCAAAGCGAAAATCAACGGCACGCTCGGCGAGTACAAGATCGGCCCCGGTATTTCGATGTATCTCTTCGAGTGGCTCGGCATCGGCGATGCGGATTTCGTCGATGCGGTACGCACGCTCAAAACCGACGAGGCGATCGTCGCCTGGATTCACGAACGTACCGATGCAACGCAGTACGACGATATCAATATGCGCCTTTCGACGCGTGCGATTCGCGATGACGAACACTTTGAGGCGGTGCTTCCGGCCTACCCGTTACTGAACGAACATCCGCACTTGCGAAATTGGTTTGAGATTTTCGATCTCGACGATGAGTGGATTTTCGATCAGAAAAACCGCAAACACGTGCCGAGCGGTCAGTACGACTAGTGGAGCTACCGCAAGTCGGCGAGCACGCGCCGGACGTCGTCCTCGCATTGCCGATTCCGCGGCCCGCGCTCGTCTTGTGGCTGCGGCACGTCGGTTGACGATTCTTCGCTGAGCCGCTCGCGCAGTTGCGCGAACTCGACCGGGACTTCGCCGCACTCGGCGTGAGCGTACGCGCGATCACGATCGGCTCGCAAGACAAAGCCGAGAGATTTTGCGCGATTCACAACCCCGAGGCGATCTGCATCGGCGATGTCGACATGCACACGTATAAGGCGATGGGGTTCGATGATTTCGATCTGACGAAACTCAAGACGACGCCCGCGCTCACCGCACGTCGCGCAGAAAATGAAGCCGCCGGATTCGTTCAAAACTGGGACGAAACGAAAATCGAGGATGCCGCGCAAAATCCGGGAGCCGCACTCATCGATCGCGACGGCGTGCTGCGCTGGATCTACCGCGGCGTCCATCCCGGCGATTTGCCCGCGCTAAAGGCGATGTTCGACGTGACGAAACGGTCGATCGAACCGGGTCGGACGTAGCTAGTCGTCGATGATTTCCGGGCGCGCCGACGTGGGTCGGCGCGTGAGATGCCAGAAGCCGCAGTACGTGCACTCATAGGTCGAGAGCTTCATGCCGTTCATCGCGGCGATCGCTCGTGCTTCGCCTTCGCTCTTGTACGGCTGCTTCGATGCGCAACTGCGCGCGATGTCTTTGTCTTGATCCGCTTCGATGTTCGTGCGGTTACGTAGGTAAAACGCCATGAGCGATTCGGGCTCGCTCGGCGTCTTGCTGCGACCGGGTTTCCGGCGCGCCACGTGGGCTTAGAGCCAGCGAACGGCGTCGTCGAGCGAGCGGCGCTCTTTGCGCGCGGCAACGAGCGGCTGCATCGGATTTCCGACGACGAGACTCGTGAATATTTTGAATCCCGGCTCGACGCCGAGCAGGGCCATCATCTCTTTTTGAAAGGCGAGTCCGCGCGTCCAACTTGTAAATTGGCTCGCAAGGCCCGCGGCCGTCGCCTCGAGCGACATCGCCATGAGCGCACACGCGCAGGCCTCGGATGATTCGGGATACCGGTCGTCTTGCAATACGACGATAGCGATGCCGTTTTCCGGCAGCACGTGACCGGAAGCTTGGCGTTGGAGGCCGGCTTCGTATTCGGGGTTTTTCAGGCGCTTATTCATCGCACCGAAGAGTCCGCGCATCTTCATGAACGTGTCGCGCGATTTGTTCGCACCGGCGCGGAGCTGTTCGTACTTCTCACGGTCGCGCACCACGACGAAACGGAACGGCTGCGTGTTGAAGAGTGATGGCGCATTCCGGCCCGCATCGAGAACCCGGCGTAGCGCCATCGGCGGGAGCGGCCCCGGCGCGAATGCTCGAGCGTGGCTGGTCCGTTCGAGGAGCGCAAGGGCGCCCGGAACGGCGGGGGTCATGGCGTGGGTTTTGGCCTCGGTGTCGATTTGGTGATGTCCTTGAGATCGGGCAGAGTGACCGATTTCTGCTTCTGGGCATCGAGTTCAGCCCGGCGCGAGGCCTTGTGCTCCATATTGAGCGCGGCGCCTTCGGCATTCGGGTCGACGCCGCCGGCCGAGACCAGTTTGACGTCGCGCGTCACGCCACCGTGGGCGGGCGTGTAGTCGTAGGAGAGCCGGTAGACGCCCGAGATCGCGCTGCCGTCTTCTTTGCGGATAAACGCCTGCAAGACGTTTCCGTAGGTGCGGGCGTTGAACCCGACGTCCTTGCACGGCTTGACCGAGCGGACTTTCGTTACCTGACCGAGTTTATTGACCTCGACCGTGTATTCCGTGTGCAACGGAACCTTGGGCAGTACCGACTTTGGCTGGGCTTTCGTCAGGTTGATCGGAGCCGCGGCTGGCGCTGGCGAGGCGGCCTCTGCCGATCCGGCGCCGAGCCAAGCGAGCGCGGCTGCCGCCGCGAGGATGCGCAGCGCGTTCAATTACGTGAAATCGCCGCAAACGCAGCGCCACAGGAAGCGCACGCAACGATCACTTGGAACGTTGCCGCGGCTGCGCGTAATTCTCGGACATTCTTATCGTGTTCATCGCACCCACAGTAACGACACGGTATCGATGTCGAGTTCCCTTTTGGCCGTTCGTCGTCCACATCCACGCGATTTCCCGCTGATGGATATGTGCCCTCTCGCGGGATGGCGTCGCGTTCCAAGCGAACTTAGGGCGATGTTCAAACGTGTTGCGCTCGTTCTTTCGCTTGTGGTTTTGCTTGCCGGCTGCAAGGAGAGCAAGCCCGGATCCGCCGTGTCGTTCGTCGGCATCGGCAGTACGGTGATTACCGATACGACGATCGTTCCCAGCAGCGATGCCAATCCGACGCTCTCCGGCACGAGTGTGAACTACCTGATCATGAAGATCACCTACACGAATGATGGGAACGTCGATACGACGCCGCTCATCAACCACTTTATTTTGACGGACAACTCGGGCAACCGGATCGCCGCGACCGATCAGGGATCGGGCGCTCTCACGGGTATCTCGAACTACGTCGGGATCGTGAAGAAGGGCGACAAGCACGACTACACGATTGCCTTCCGCGCGCAAACCTCGACGCTTGCGGGAACGGTCGGCTACGAACCGTAGATTTGGGGCGCTAATCGGAGCGCTGGTGCTGCTGCTTGCAACACCGGCCGGCGCGGCGCGGCCGCTGCTCGATTCGCACCAGTGGGATTCGTATTTCGCGCTGTACGCTCGAGACGCAAGCGTGCCATGGAAGCACCCTGCCGTTCGGCTCGATACGTTCTCCGGCGCCCCGGTCGAATTTGCCGCATACGCAGCGGATCCGGCGGACGTGATCGTCGCGGGGGCGTATGCGAAGCCGCGTCCGCTCGATGTGTCGCATCGCGTGCCCGTTACGCGCTGGAAGTTTACGCCGCCGCCGGGCTATCAATTCGAAGCAAACGACGTCGAGCTGCCGCTCACCGATCGCGAAGGGTTCTACGTGATCGAAGCGCGGCGCGGCGATGCAACGCAGCAAGTGTGGGTGAATCTCTCCCGCATCGCGCTCCTCACCAAAGAATCGCCGGGCGGAACGCTGGTCTACGCGACGGATTTACGGACGGGTCGCGCGATGCGCGCGATGTCGGTCTCGTATCTCGTCGGTTCGACACTCGTGCCGGGCAAAACCGACGAGCAAGGCATCTCTCGTCTTCCCTCCGGCACGCGAGCGCGTTTTGCGCTCGCACAATCCGGTAAGTCCTGGGCGTTTGTGTCGTTCTTGCCGCAATCGCCGGTGCCGACGAGCCTGGTGGGTGTGCGCGTGGAGCGCGGTGTCGTGCGTGCAGGCGATCGCGTGCGTGCAATCGGGTTCGCACGCAAACGTGTCGGCCCGACATTCCGGCCCGCAACGGGCGAGGCGAAAGTGTCGCTGCTCGTGCGCGGCCGCGCGATTGCGACGGCACTCTCCAAACTCGATAGTGCGGGTGCGTTTTCCGCTGAGGTGACCGTCCCCGCTGATGTCTCAACGGGCGAAGCGGTGGTACTCGCGACGAGCGGCAGCGCAACGGGCGGTGCGACCGTGCGGATCGAGGGCGGCGGCGATCTGACACTTGCAATCGTTGCGCCGTGCACGACATCGTGCCCCGCAGAAAGCGCCTTTCCGATCACGGTAAGCGCGCATCGCGCGAACGTTGCGGTACCGAATGCCGACGTGCATGTGAAGATCGCGCGCACACCGCATATTTTGCCGCCCGGCGAACCCGAAGAGACGGTCCATTGGGGCACGACGACCGTCTTCGATCAAACCGTCCGCACCGATGCCGCGGGCAACGCGAGGGTGACGATTCCGGCCAACAGCGACGGGCTCGCGTCGACGTACGGTATCGCTGCCTCGACGTCCTCGACGATCGCACAGTCGCAGATCTCCGCGCCAACGGCCAAAATCGCGCTGTCGGTCGATCCGCTCAAAGAAGCGATCGACGTCGGCGAGGCCGCCGCGATCGACGTGCGCGCGTTCGACGCGCTGGACGGCAATCCGACGCCGAATATAACGGTCAATGTCAAGCTGACGCACGGCGTGACCGTCCAGGTCGATCGCGTGAAACTCGACGCGCAAGGTCGCGGTCGAGCGACCTTTCACGACGTTGCGCTCGGCACGAATTTCGTGACGGCCGATGTCGATATCGAGGGGCGTCATGCCTTTGATGCGGCATCCGTGACCGTCGCTCCGAGCGCGCTCGGAGCGACGACGACTTTGCGCAGTTCGGAGATCGCGCTCGTCCCGGATAAGGCGCGCTACAAACCCGGTGAGAAGCTCAACCTCAGCGCGGTTCTCGCGGGCGCGACGGGTGATGCGATCCTCACGCTCGAGGGTGCGCGGCCGTACGAGGCCCATACGGTCACCACGCGCGACGGTCGGGCGACGGCGTCATTCACGGTGCCGGAGAGTTTCGGCGATTGCTATATCGGCGCGGCGTTCGTCAAAGACGGCGCTCTCGCATACAGTACGCTCAAGATCGCGATCGACGGGCCGGGGCATCCGCGCCTGACCGCGCTCTCCGCGGATAAAGCTTCTTACGCGCCGGGTGAGGTTGCGAAGATCACCGTGCACGACGGCGATTTCAAAGGGACGTCGACAATCGCGGTGCGCCTTGCCGACGGCCGCTCGGCGCGCAGCGCAAGTTTTGACGATGCACCGGGACTGCTCGCGGTCGCCGGAACGACGTCGCAAGATATTGCCTCGATCGATCCCACCTGGCACGCGTATGTGGCACCCGCAAAATCGACCGCCGGTGATATCTTCGCCTTCGATCGTCCCCGTGCGCGTGTCGCGCCCGAAAGCGCGCTTGCGGTCGCTGCACCGCGGAACTTCGTGTGGAAAATCGAACGCGTCGAACGCGAAACGATCGACGTCACGCTTCCCAAAGAAAAAGGCCGCTTCGTGCTCTCACTTCTCAAGCTCACCGATGACGGCGATGTTGGCGCTGCGACCATTCCGATCGTGGTGCAGTAGTGCAGCAAGAGATGGAACTCGGGTCAACCGTGCCGCCGCCCGAGAGCGCACGGCTCATGCTGCTCGATACGTACGGGCTCGTGTACCGCGCGTTCTTCGCGCTGCCAATGCTCACAACAGTCGCGGGAATGCCGATCAACGCGGCCTACGGTTTCACGATGATGCTCACCAAGATCATCGCCGACGAGAAGCCGACGCACGTGATCGCGGCGTTCGACAAAGGCTTGCCGGCGGCACGCATCAAGCTCTATCCCGAATATAAAGCGCAACGCGAATCGACGCCCGACGAACTGCGCCCGCAGTTCGCACTCGTGCGCAAGATTCTCGGCACGTACAAGATCCCGATCATCGAAGTGGACGGCGAAGAAGCCGATGACGTAATCGCGACGCTCGCGCGGCAAGCGGGGGAAGCGTTGCAGCACGTTGCCGTCGTGACAGGGGATCTCGATCTCTTGCAAATCGTCGACGAGCGCACGACCGTGCTCACGACGCGGCGCGGTATCACGGATCTCGGCCGGTACGACACGGCCGCCGTGCGCGAGCGCTTCGACCTCGAGCCGCTGCAATTGCCCGACTATCGCGGTCTCAAAGGCGATCCGTCCGATAATTTGCCGGGGATTCCGGGCGTGGGTGAAAAGACGGCGATCAAATTGATCAAAGCGGCGGGCTCGCTCGATGCGTTGCTCGCCGATCCGAACCTTGCCGGCAAAGAGAAGCTCGCAAATCTGATTCGCGAATATGGCGCGCAGGCAAAAGTGTGCCGCGATGTCTCGGTCATCGGACGCGACCTCCCGATTTCGATCGACTGGGCACACGCGACGTTCACGCAGCCGCCGGCAGACGATCTCTATCATCTCTACCGCGAACTCGAGTTCAAGACGCTGCTGAATAAGCTCGATGTGACGCCGAGCGCCGAGGCCGCTCCCACCGAAGAGCGGCTGCACGGAAACTACGCGACGTTCGTAAACGCGACGGATCCGCCGGACTTCGTTAAACTCCGCGAACTGCTCGACGCCGCAGGTTCTGCGGATCGTGTCGCGGTTGCCATGCACGATGAGACGATCGGTATCTCAACGCAAGACGGCACCGGTTTTTCTTTTCTTGCAAGCGCCCTCGCACAAGCGCCCGTTCGCGCATCCTTCGAACGGGTTTGGACGACGGGTGGCGCGCTCGTCACGCACGACGTGAAGATGCTGATCGTCAAACTTGGGCTCGAGCCGCGCTACGCGCACGATGACGTGATGATCGCCGCGCATTTACTCGATGGGCGTTCGTTTGCAAAGCTCGATGATGCCGCGCGCGCGTTTCTGAGTGTTGGCTTGCCCGATGAAGTGGCGGCGTTTGCCGATGCCACCTACCGATTAGCGTTTGTCTTGCGCGCGGAACTCGAACGTCGCGACCAGCTCGCTCTCTATACCGATGTGGAGCTTCCGCTAGCAACGGTGCTGGCGAAGTGCGAGCTCGCCGGAATCGCACTCGACCCCGCCGCGCTCGGCGATCTCTCCGCGACGGTCGATGCCGCCGTCGAACGTCTTGCCGCCGAAATTTACGATATCGCCGGCGAAACATTCAACATCGGGTCGCCGCAGCAACTCGGACGGATCCTCTTCGACCAATTGGGACTGCCGCACGGCGGCAAGAACAAAACCGGCTATGCGACGGGCGTCGAAGTGCTGCAGGGACTTGCGCGCATCTACCCGGTTGCGGCAAAGGTGCTCGAATACCGCGAAGTTACCAAACTCAAGAATACCTACATCGACGTTCTGCCAACGCTTGTCGATGCGCACTCGCGCGTCCACACCTTCTTCAATCAAACCTCGACTGCGACCGGACGTCTTTCATCGACGAATCCGAATTTGCAAAACATCCCCGTGCGCAGCGATCTTGGGCGCCAAGTGCGGCTTGCGTTCGTGGCACCGCGGGCCGACCGGATTCTGCTCGCCGCCGACTACTCGCAGATCGAACTGCGGCTCATGGCGCACCTCTCGGGTGATGAGGCGATGCGTGCGGCTTTTCACGAAGGTCAGGACATCCACGACTTCACCGCGCGCCGCATCTTCGATATCGGACCGTTTGCAGAAGTCTCGCCCAATCAGCGGCGCATGGCGAAGGCCGTCAATTTTGGATTGCTCTACGGCATGTCCGATTTTGGTTTAGCGCAGCGTTTGGAGATCGAGCGGGCCGAAGCAAAAGCGATTAGCACGGCCTACTTCGCGCGCTTTCCCGGCGTCCGCGCCTACATCGACGCGTGTTTGGAAGAGGGACGCGACCGAGGCTACGTGAGCACACTACTCGGTCGGCGGCGATTCATGCCCGATCTTCGCGCGCGCAACTACGGCCTGCGCGCCGCCGCCGAACGCGAGGCAACAAACGCCCCGCTTCAAGGCAGCGCGGCCGATCTCATGAAGCTCGCGATGGTGCGCCTCGATCGGCGACTCGCAAACGAATCGGTCGATGCCCAGATGCTCTTGCAAATTCACGACGAGTTGATCTTTGAGGTCGCGATCGCCGATGTCGATGCCGTGGCTCGTATCGTGAAGACGGAGATGGAAGGCTCGATTGCTCTAAGCGTGCCGATCGAAGTGACCCTGAAGACGGGAAGTACGTGGTACGACGTTCAGAATTTCGAGGCAGCGGACGATGATGCGTAGCCTGGTGTTGCCGATGCTCGTGCTCGTGCTCGCGTGCGCCGGCGCCGCGCGTGCCGATGATCCCGCGTGCGCGACGGCGACGCCGTATCCGACCAGCGGCGCGACGACGATCGAACTCACCGCTCCGCACGCGAAACTGCACGTGCAAGTCGTCGCTAGCTACGCAACGCGCGAACGCGGGCTCATGTGTATCACCGCACTGCCGGAAAATGTCGGCATGATCTTTGTTTTTCCCACCCCGGGTAAACTGAATTTCTGGATGAAAGATACGCGCATTCCGCTCGACATGGTGTGGGTCGCAAGCGATGGCGTCGTGACGGCCGTCGCGGCAAAGGTTCCGCGCACGAAGCCGGGCACGCCGGATGACGAGATCGCAACGCGGCAAGGCGAGGGCCGCTATGTGATCGAGCTCGCCGCGGGCGCCGCGGCACGCGCGGGTATCAAGCGCGGGACGAAACTCACGCTACCGCCACTTTCCGCGAGCGACTGATGCACGGCCGAACGCTCCTCGGCGCGTTTGCCGCGGCGTTCGTTCTCACCGCGCGCGCCAGCGCGCAGACCGATGCCGATCTGAGGCCCGACCAGCTACTCGTGCGCGCGAAGCTGACGTACCACGCGCATCCGCTTCCGCCGTTCGTCGTCTATACACTCGAACGACACGAACGCTCTGAGGGCACGATCGATTTTGCCGACACGTACAACTTGCGGCTCTGGTGTCGCACGAGCGATAACTCGTGCCTTGCGCGACGGCTGGTGAACGGTCGCGTGAGCGGCCCGCTCGAAAATCTGTTTCCGCGATTTAACGCCCCGATCGATCCCGGTCCGCCGACCGTCGATCTCTTCGAACCGCCACCGCCCGCAAAGACGGTCCTACCCAAGCCGGCCGAGGCCGCACCTGCCGCGAATATTCCGTCGATCGGCACGGTGCGGGTCACGACGGAATTTGATTTTCGTGCGCGCGGCGCGCGTCGCCTCGGCGAGACGATCGAACTTTCGGTCGAACCCCGACGTGACCCCGATCGCAACCGTGCGCAGACGATGATCGTCGATGCCAAGTCGTTTGAATTGCGCCAAGTCATCGCACGCGATCGCCTGTACTTCCTGGGAAGCCCCACGAGCTATCCCGAGACCTTTACGATCGATTTGCAAATGCTGGGCGGCCGGCCGGTTCTCAAGATGATCCACGGCCGGACCGGTGAGGGTCTCGATTCGGAAGTCACCTATCTCTACCGAGACATTTCGTTCCCGGCTACGTTACCGGACTGGTATTTCGTTCCCGCGACCTACGGCGCGCATGTCGCCGATGCTCCCGAAAGCTAACCGAACGCATGATGAAAACCGGAGCCGCGCTTCTCGCGCTCGCGCTCACCGCCGCTTCTCCCGCGCCCGAGGTGACGCCCTCACCCACGCCGCAGCGCGTCCTCGCGATCATCCGCAACCAATTTCGCTTGCATCGCCCGCCGCCGCCGTTTATTCAATACACGATCCAGCGCGTTCAGAAGACGGACCGTGGCTATCCCGACTACTCCGCGAGCTATACCGAGAAACTCTGGACGCGCAACCTCGATCGCGCCGCGCTCAAGCGTCGCGTCTTCCCGTACGGGGGGCTGGGACCGCCGGAGTTCGAGCGCCCGGCTTTCAACGAAGACCGCGATCCAGGTCCGCCCACAGCCGACATCTTCGAACCGGCGCCAAAGAAGCCGACCAAAGTATCCGACGTTCCGACTCCGGAGCCGAACGCCACGGTGTTCAAGACGATCGGAACCGTCACGGCGACCGGCGAATACGACTACTACGTGGACGATCTCAAGATCGAAGCAAACCTCGTACACTTGACGCTGCGTCCGGTGCGCGATCCGGAGCGTAACCGGCTACGCGAAGTTTACGCCAACAAAGACACCTTCGAAGTCACGCGACTCATCGCGCACGATCGGCTTTTCGTCCAAGGCGATAAAATCTACGATACGACCTTCGACATTCGTGTGGGCTCGCTTGAGGGTCACCCGGTCGTCACGAGCATTCACGGCGAAGTCGGTAAGGCAAGCGACGGCAGCGACTACATCGGCGACGGGAAAACCGTCGACTACACGTTCACGGAGATCAAGTTTCCAGCGACGATGCCGGATTGGTATTTTAACAACCGAACGTATGCGCAGCACCAACAAGAAGTCCCGAGCAAATAAAAAAAGAGAGACGATTTCGTCTCTCTTTTTTAACCAGTTCGAAAACTAGTGAGCGAGTTGGTCCAGCATCGCCGGGATCGCTGCAAGCTCCGCAGCGGTTGCGGGGCGCACCGTGCGTGGTTGCACGGCCATCGTCTGGCGCTTCACATCGAACGCCGTTGCGGCGTTGACGCTAAACGATGAGATGTTGAGGAGCGTTCCGCTGATGGTAAGATTTGCAAATCCGACTCCGCGTGCAAAACCGAACCCGAAGCTACTCGTACTCTGCGTTAGCACTTCTTGCGCCACGTTGTTGATCGTCGTATTCGCACCGAGGGTCTGCGTACCGCCGACCGATGTGATATTCGATGTCGCCGGATATGCCGACGAACCCGCGCCCGCGGCAAAGCCGAACGATTCACCGGCCGTCGGCGCATCGTCGATAACGACGACGCCCGGGACCTTCCCGTCGAGTGAATACTCCAAGGTCAGAACCGTGTTGCCGCCGTCTTGTGAGAGGCCGGTGAAATACGTTACCGCATGTCCCGCATAGGTGCCGCTCGGGTAGCTGCCTTTGGAGTAGTAGAAGATCCCGGATTGCACGCCGGCCGGCGAGTACAAGCCGATGCCTTCGGTTTTTATGCCTTGGATCGCGCAGCCATTGCACGAAAGACTGATCGAACCGAGATCCCGCATCGTACCGCCGCTGGTGTACGTCCACGTATTCCCCGCGGTGAGCGGCAAGTATTGGGTTGCGGACGTATTCGCTACCGTGTTCGGCGGCGCGGTCGGCGTGGAGACCGGCGAACTTCCACCGCCGCCGCCGCCGCATGCCGTGAGCGGAACGAACAAAGCGAAAGCAGCACCCATCAAAGCGCGACGCGCCAGGATTGAAATTTTTGTCACCCGAGTACACCCCTATGCGTGCGGCCACGTGCAAAAGGCACGGAGCCAGTATTGAGTTGTCGTTCGCCACGGAACCGGAGCGAATCTCTTTCGAGCCGCATCGGTTTCTCGTAGATGGTGCCTGAATTACCGGAAGTCGAGACGATCGCGCGTGGACTCGCAAACAACATCGTCGGCAAGACGATCGAGACCGCCGAGGTCTTCATGTTGAAGATCGTCGTCCATCCGCCGGGGCAGAGTTTGAACGACCACCTCGCCGGCGAGACAATCGCCGCCGTCGGTCGGCGCGCGAAATTCGTCGTTATGACGCTCGTGTCGGGTCGTAAAATTACGGTTCATTTGCGAATGACCGGTCGCTTGATCGTCCAGCCTGCGGGCACCCGGGAACCCGAGCCGTACACCCACGTTTTACTCACGTTTACCGACGAAACGCGCCTGTGCTTTGCCGATATGCGGCAGTTTGGGCGGATGCGGCTCTTAGAGCGGGGCGATCCGTGGGACGCGGACGGTGGGATCGAGCCCCTTTCCGAGGGGTTTACCTCGGAACGGTTTGTGAGTATGCTGGACGGACGCAGGACTCCCATCAAAAGCTTTTTGCTCGATCAAAAGCAGATCGCTGGGATTGGGAACATCTATGCGTGTGAAGCGCTCTGGGCGGCGGGGATTCGTCCCACCCGGCCAGCGCACAAACTCACCAAACCGGCTCGCCGGCGTCTCCACGAAGCCTTACGCACCGTTCTGTCCGTGGCATGTGAAATGCGCGGAACGAGCGTCGACGACTATGTCGATGCCGAGGGCCTCAAAGGGGGCTTCCAAAACGTCTTAACCGTCTATGGCCGCCTTGGCGAGCCATGTCCACGCTGCGGGCAACCAATCGTGCGGACGGTCCTCGGACAACGCGGAACCTGGTGGTGCCGCGGATGCCAAAAATAACAAGAATCACTCGGGCTACTTTTGTCCCCTTCGGACCCCCTCGCGAGCGATCGTGAAGCCGAATTGGACCCGGGCCCAGAGTTTGGGGGACTTGCGTGAACCCACGCAAGTGGTCCGTCGCTCATCCGAAGCATGCGACTTCATCGAACGACGCGACCGATTTATGAGGAAACACTTATCACTACCGAATTAGCGCCTGCCCCGGTCATCGAAGAAGAAGAAGACCAGCTCGCTCTCGAGCAGCGCCTCTACGAAGAGAGCCTCAAAGTTCTCGACGAAGGCCAGGTCCTGACCGGCGTCATCGTCGCAAAATACCAAGACGAATTGCTCGTCGACATCGGCGGCAAGTCCGAAGGTACGCTTCCCTTCCGCGAGCTGTCGCTTGCGATCGAACCAAAAGAACTCAAAGTCGGTGACACCCTCGAAGTCATGATCCACCGGATCGATGACCAAGATGGTTCCTTATTCCTGAGCGAACGCCGCGCGCGCGCACTCAAGACGTGGGAAAAAGTTATCGCAGCGCACGACAACGATGAAGTGATCGAAGCAACGGTCACGCAAGTCGTCAAGGGCGGCGTTCTGGTCGACCTCGGCATGCGCGGCTTCGTCCCCGCATCGCAGATCCGTCGTCAGCCCGTCGGCAACCTCGACGAACTCGTCGGCAAACGTCTGCGCCTCAAAGTGATCGACCTCGATCACAAACGCCATCGGGTCGTGCTCTCGCAGCGCCAAGTTCTGGAAGAAGAACTCAACCAGAAGAAACAGGAACTGCTCGGCACCCTGACCGTCGGTCAGATCCGCGAAGGCGTCGTCGTTCGTCTTGCAGAGTTCGGCGCATTCGTCGACCTCGGCGGCATCGACGGCCTCATCCACAACAGCGAACTCTCGTACGCCCGCATCAAGCACCCCTCAGAGGTGGTGAAGATCGGCGACGTCGTCTCGGTCGAAGTGATGAAGTTCGATCCCGACGCGAAGAAAGTTTCGCTCTCGCTCAAGCACGCGTTGCCCGACCCGTGGGTCGAGCACGCCGACAAGCTGTTCGAATCGAACAAGCTCGTCGCGCAAATCGTCAAAGTCACCCCGAACTATCTTCTGGTCGAGATCGTCCCCGGTGTGCTCGCGATGGTGCCCAAAGGCGAATTCGATCCGGCCAAGCAGTATAGCCCCGGCGAAGAAGTCGACGTTACGCTGCTCACGATCAATCAGGGAACGCGCCGTATCACCGGCTCGATCCAACACGTCGCGGACGTTGCGCCCGAAGAACTCGATTACGTTGCCGAAGAACTCGGCGGCGGATTCGGAACCCTCGGCGCGGAGTTGGCAGCTCAGAACGTCTAAGCTGCGCGTCGGTCTCACCGGCGGAATAGGTTCGGGGAAGAACGCGGTCGCCGCGTTCTTTTCTGATTCTGGCGCCACCATCATCGACGCCGACGCGCTCGCGCGCGATGTCGTCGCGCCCGGGACCGGCGGTCTTACCGAAATCGCGCGCTTCTGGCCGCAGACCATCGTCGAGGGCGCGCTCGATCGGGCGAAACTCTCGGCGGTCGTTTTTTCCGATCCACATGCACGCGAGACGCTTGAGGCAATCGTGCATCCGCGCGTCCGCGCTCGCGCCGCCGACCTCGAGGCGCAAGCGCCTTCGAACAGCATCGTCGTGCACATGATCCCGCTACTCTTCGAGGGCGACTACTGGCGGGAGTGTGATGTGAACGTGCTGGTGTATGCGCCAATCGAAGATCGGATTGCGCGCGTGATGAAACGCGACGGCCTCTCGCGGGCCGAGATTGAAGCGCGCATGGTGGCGCAAATCGATCAAGAGAAAGCCCGGAAGATGGCCGATTACGTGATCGAAAACGACGAGGATCTCGCGACGCTCATTCAGCGCGCGGCCGACGTGCTCGGGGCGCTTTCGATGTTCCGTCAGAAACCGGGCGAACGCAACTGAAGGCATCCCTTGCATGGTCCCTTTCGCGACGCTCGAAGAGAGCCGCATGATCGCGCGGGAGTCGATAGAGCTCAACGTTTTCGAGACGGCCTATTCGCTGAAGTTTCCCGAGCGGGCGCCCGGGCATCTCGATGAATTTAAACACATGCTGCCGCCGGGACCCGACGCTGCGGGTGTGCCGATTCACGTCGAACCGCAAGGTCGGCAAGAATGGGTGCTCGTCGTTAATGGACTCGTGCCGGACGGGGCGCCCGAGAGCGAACTCGCCGTCGTCGCGTTGCCGCGCACCGATACGTTTCTCGTCGCGGCGCGCGGCGGTGAAGCGTACGGCGTGTACGTCGATCGTCCCGGCCAGTATTTGCCGCTGACCAAAGGCGTCACCGGCATTCGGCCGATGCGCAGCCGCGAGTGCGTGCTCTTCACGACGACGGCCGGTGTTGAGTGTTGGGCGCGCACCGGTAAACGCTGGTCGGTCCCATTCAAAGGCTTCCCCGATATCCGCATTGTCGATGCGACGCAGGCCGACGTCGTCGTCTACGGACACGACACGACCCGCTCGAATACGCCGGTGTGGTATGCAATCGGCATCAGCGACGGGCGTTCCAAGCCCATCAATCCGCTGCCCGATATCAAAACCGATGGGCTGCCGTTCCTCGATAAGCGGAACGCCCTCAACTAGAGAGACGAAGCGGAAGTGGCGGAGTGCATCGCGTAGACGCGCCGATGATCATACGCCGTCTCGCCGCCATCGTTGCCGCCATGCTAGTTGCATCGTCGCCTCGCACCGGCGCGAGCCGCGACGCCTCTTGCGGAACTTGAGTCGCAGTACTATCGCGCACGATGGGCGATGGAACCGACGAGCGCGACCGGGGCCGGGATTCATGATTTCGATGCGCAGCTGGCGGACTACAGCGCGCAAGGCTATGCGCAACGAACGGCGTTCGCGCACAGCTGGCTAAAGCGGTTGAGCGGCTTGAACGAAGCAACGTTTGCAGCCGACGATCGGTATGACATCGCGATTTGGAAAGGTTCGCTCGAGCGCGATCTGATGGACCTCGAAGAATCACAGACGTGGCGCCACAACCCCGCATCGTACACAAGCGCTGCATCGTACGCGATTTACGGCCTTTTCTCGCGAGACTTTGCGCCGCTCGCCGATCGCATGCGGTCGGCTCTGGCGCGCGAACGCGCGATCCCGGCGATGCTCGCCGCTGCTGCGACCAACGTGACGACGGTCGACCCGATCACGGCGAAACTCGCCGCTGCAAACATGCGCGGTACGTTGAGGTTTTTCCGCGATACCGTTCCAGCGGCGTTTGCCGACGTGAAGGACGATACGCTGCAAGCGCAATTCAAACCCGTTAACGATGCGGTCGTCGCTTCGGTCCAGAAGTACATCGACGCGGAGACCGCAGGCTCCCTCGCGCATCCGAGCGGCACGTTCGCGATTGGCGCCGATCAGTTCGCCCGTCGTCTTGCCCTGCAAGAAGGTCGCGCGCTACCGCTTGCGACCTACGAGCGCGTCGGAATCGCGGCGCTCACGGCGACGAAAGATCAGTTCATCGCGCTCGCAAAGCAAATCGATCCGAGCAAAACTCCGCAAGAAGTCGCCGATGCACTTGGTGCCGATCATCCCGCCGCAGACGATCTCGTCGGGACGGCACAGCGCGAAATCGCTACCTTGCGCGCGTTCGTCCAAGCAAAGCATCTCGTTACGCTGCCCACGGAAAACAACGTCCTCGTTCGTGAGACGCCGATCTTCAATCGCGAAACGTCGTTTGCATCGATGAACACGCCGGGCGCGTTCGAGAAGAACGCGACCCAAGCGTACTACTACGTTACGCCGGTCGATCCGACGTGGACCGCCTCGCAGACCGCATCGCATCTGGGCTTCTTCAACAACTATGCATTCCCGATCGTCACCGCGCACGAAGTGATGCCGGGACACTACATCAACTTCGTCTTGGACAAAACGCAAGGTCTCTCGATGGTACGCGCGCTCTCGGGCAACCCGTCGTATAGCGAAGGTTGGGCGCACTACTGCGAGCAGATGATGGTCGACGATGGCTGGGGCAACGGCGATCCGAAAGTGCGACTCTCGCAACTCCAACAAGCTTTGCAGCGCGAAGCCCGATATATCATTGGCTTACGCGAGCACACGCAAGGCATGACGGTCGAGCAAGCCGCGGCGTTCTTTCACGAGAGCACGTTCTATGGCGAGGCTCCCTCACAGCGCGAAGCGCTGCGCGGAACGCAAGATCCGCTCTACGGCTACTACACGCTGGGAAAACTGGAGATCCTCAAACTGCGCGCGGACTATCAAAAGAAATTGGGCGCGGCATATACGCTCCAAGGCTTCCACGACGCGTTCCTCGCGCACGGCAACCCGCCGATCGGCATCATGCGCCAAATTCTCCTTGGCAAAGACGACGACGGAGCGTTACTCTAGCCGCTTTATTGGATTTTCGTTGCTCGCGTTATGTCACTATCCTGACTCGCAGAGAGAGGAGCTTGCGGGAGTGAAATGCGGACCGCTGCGACGAGAAGTGACCGCTACGGCGTGGGCGTGGCCGTGGGCGTTGGCTCCGGCGTTTCGTCCGGGTCGCGTAGCGGCATGAAGCGCGCGACGGAAAACTGCGTGCCCAGCTCGTTGATGTCGACGTAGCCGTGGACGGCGTAAATGCCGACGGCGCCGATGCCGAGTGCGCGTGAGAGGTGGATTGCGCCCGTGCCATCGGAGAGGGTGGTGATCCCCTTCGCTACCGACGGCGTGCCGACGATCGTTGCGATCGTGCCGTTCTTTGCCTTGAGTGCGCGGTCGATCGGCAGTGGCGGTGCGTAGACGAGCGTTCGATCCACAATCGGCGAGAACGTTTTTCCGAGCATCACAACGTGAACGGTGTACGATCCGCTCGCGAGCGCATGACGGTCGTTGGTCGTTCCTTCGAGCACATAGTTGGCGAGTTGATACACGCCCGGGGCAACCGAAATCGTGCGGCCGATTTCGATCGGTTTGTGCTCGAATGCGGACGACCAGAGCACGTGGTCTTGCTCGCGAATTTCAAGCAGAAACGTTTCCGCGTTCGCGAAGGCGACATCGATTGATTTGAGCGAGCGGTTACGAATCCCGATGCGCACCGTCACCGGCGAGAGCACATCGATCGGCCCGTTCGGCACGAGCACGATTTCGGGGGAAAGCAACGGGGTGATATTTGGCGGGTGCGGCGCGGTTGTCGCGCGCGCGGTTACGCCGAGCGACGAGGCAAGCGAACCGAGAAGAAACGTCGCGCGATCGATCATGTTCGTTTTATCTTACTCGCGTTTGCATGCGAAGGGAAATGCACGCGGCTGAACGAGCGTGATCGTTCGCTGTGCGACGCGGAGTAATCCGACATCGGCGAGGACGCTGAGTTCCTTCGTGAGTGTCTCGCGGCTGGTGCCGATTAGGTCGGCGAGGTCTTTATGCGTGAGATTGAGTGCGATGCGAAGCGTCCCGTCGGGCTCTTCGACGCCGTGTTCGCCAGCAAGCTTGCCAAGGACGTCGACGAGACGGCCGGGCACACTCTTGCCGGCGAGTTCCGTGAGTTCTTGTTCGGCGCTGGTGAGCCGACGGGCGATTCCGCGCGCAAAGGCGCGTGCGATGATGGCATCGGATCGCAGGAGTTTCTCGAACGGGGCGGCAGGGATCGTCGCTACGTCACTTGCTTCGATCGCGATTGCGCTTGTCGCGCGGCGCTGCGGATCGCTCATCCAGGTGAGTTCGCCGAAAATATCGCCGGCGCTGCGAATCCCGACGATCGCCTCCGAACCGGTAGCCGACGTGCGCACGATTTTCACGCGTCCCGCGATCACGAAGTGTACGCCTTCGGCTTTATCGTCGGAGGCATACAATGTCTCGCCGCGTGCGATTTTGCGCGAACGGGACAGTGCGACGATCTCGGCGCGCTGCATCTCGGGAAGATCGCTGAGATTCATCCGCCGCCTCGTAGTGCGCGCCCCGGTCGCGCTCGCGTCGCTTCGCCGTTCCGAACGACGGCTTGCCCATTGACGAACACATCCCGAATCCCCGTCGGGCGCGCATACGGCCGTTCGTAAGTCGCGGTGTCGCGCACGGTCAGCGGATCGAAAACGACGAGGTCGGCGTATGCACCGACGGCGATCGTCCCGCGGTCGCGCAGTCCAAAGATCTGCGCGGGGAGTGCGGTCATCCGGCGCACCGCTTCTTCGAGTGCGAAGGTGCGGCGCTCGCGCACGTAGCGACCGAAGACGCGCGGGAAGCAACCGTACGTGCGCGGGTGCGGGACACCGCGTGCCGTTATGCCCTCGAAGGCACGAGCCGATGCATCGCTGCCGATACAGGTAAACTCCGCACCCATCACGGTTGCGACATCATCTTCACTCATCGTGAAGAACGCACACTGCACGTCGAGGTCTTCCTCATCGAGCAGTCGCAGCGCGGCGCGCGCGGGAGAGAGCCGCCACTGCTCGGCGATTTCATCGATACGCATTCCGGCGACCCAAGCGTTGCGTTCGGATGCGACATCGGTCACGAGAATGTCGTGCCAAGTATCGCCGCCGGAAAGATTGCGCTGCAGGTTGAGTCCGAGCATCACGGAGACGGCGATTTCGGGATCGCGCAGGCGCTCGAGCGTTGCCGCCGTTCCGCCGCTTCGTATTGCATCCGGCAAAATGGTGGCAAGCTCGGTCCAACTCGCAACGTACGGATACACATCGGTATGCACGGACATCCCGCGCGCACGCGCACGGTCGATCAGTTCGAGCGATTGGTGTACTTTGCCCCAATTCTTGCGACCTGCGGCTTTGTGATGCGAACATTGCACCGCAACGTCTGCACCCTCCCCGATTGCAAGCGCCTCTTCGACCGCTTCGATCAAATCATCACCTTCGTTACGAATATGCGAGGCGTACAGCGGTTTGCCGGCTTCGCGCGCCGCACGCGCACAAGCGATGAGTTCGGCACGATCGGCATACCGGCCGGGTTCGTAAATGAGGCCGCTCGAAATGCCGAGCGCACCTTGCTCGACGCTCTCGTAGATGAGGCGTGTGAGCGCCCGGAGTTCGAAGTCCTCGAGCCGTCGGTCGTCGGGACCGCTGATTACCGCGCGTGCGCTGCCAAGACCGATAAGCGTGGCAACGTTGAGCGCGACGCCGTTCTTCTCAACGAGCTCGAAGAATTCGTGCAAGTCGGACCAGTCGACGTCCGCGCGGTACGTTTTCATTTCCGCACGCGCTTTTTCTAGTGCCAACCCGCCTAGGGGAGCAACCGACGTGCCGCAGTTGCCGCCAATGTCCGTTGTCACACCTTGATAAATTTTGCCTAAAGCACGCCCATCGATGAGCCAAAGTCCATCAGAGTGGGAATGAACGTCGATATAACCCGGTGAGACGGCAAGCCCCGAACACGCGATACGCTCCACGGCATCGCGCTCGCGAGCATCACCGATGTGCACGATTCGATCGCCCGCAAGCGCGATATCGGTCACAAACGGTGCACTACCGCTTCCGTCATAAATCGCTGCAGATTCAAAAATAGTCGTTAACAACCGAGTTTAACCTAGTCCTGCCAGGGTACGAACGTACCGATGGCCCGATAGCTCGAAGGGGGTTCGTACCAAGCCATGTCAACAGAAGATAAAGCCACAGTCAATACCGGCGGCATGAGTGTCCGCGAAGCCGGCAAGCGCGGCGGCGATCGCGTCAAAGCCAAATACGGTTCGGAGTTTTACGAAACGATCGGACGTAAAGGCGGAGAAGCGACCAAAGAAAAGTATGGCCCGTCGTTTTACGAAGAGATCGGCCAAAAAGGCGGCCAAAAACTGAAACGTCCGGCCGGAGAGCCCACGAAGTAAGGGATGGCAGATTCGAAGAAACCAGCCACCGCACGCAAGGCGGCCGCGGGCGTCGCTGCGCCCCCGGCCAAAGATGGCGTCGCTAAAGAACCCGGTGGGGAAATGTCGGTACGCGAAGCCGGCAAAAAAGGCGGCGACACGGTCCGTGACCGTTATGGTTCCGGTTTCTACGAAGAGATTGGCCGCAAGGGCGGTCAGGCGACGCGCGAGCGTCACGGCGCCGAGTTCTACGAAGCAATCGGTCAAAAAGGCGGCAAGGTCGTCAAAGAAAAATATGGCGCCGACTTCTACGAGCAAATCGGACACAAGGGTGGACAGAAGGTCAAGAAGCTGATCGCCGACGCGAAAAAAAGCGCGGCCGAGGCGGAAGCAAAAGCCAAACAAAAAGACTAGCGGCAAATGCCGCGGCGCACGAGACGGCGGAATTCCGCCGCCATCGCGCGTCGGTCGGCGTTGAAGTCGGGTTGCAGCGTCATCACAAGGCCGCGCGGCGTCGACCAAATGTAGCCGTTTGCGCGCTGGGCGTGCAACGTTGGGAAGGTGTGCACATCCGTGCATTCGCCTTCTTTTTTTGCGCTCGCGTAGGCGACGAGCGATTGGCCACGCTGCGGCCACTCGGAGAGCGCAAATCGTTTTCCATTCATCGCGTACTCGAGGCCGATGCCCCAGTTTTTCGGGTTATCGCCGCCAAAGAATGCGGGCAACATCGCAACGTCGATATAGTCGCGCGCCGGCAAGTACGGCCGGAAGGCGACTTTGCGGCGTGCTTCATCGAGCGAGAATGTTTTTCCGCGACTACCGATGAGGGTTGGCTCGGGTGTTGCGACCGGGGCAGCGGCTTTCGCCGTGCAACCGGCGCACGCGATGATGAGGACCGCTGCGAGAAAAGCACGCGCGTTCATAGAGAGAGCCGCTTCGGAGCCGGGACTACATCGTCCCGCGGATTTTTCCGAGCTTGGTTTCGCCGGTCTTCACATTCCAGCTAAGATGGTCGACGTGGAGCACGATGTCGCCCTGGGTGAAGGTGCTTGGGTGCGCGAGCACCAGCGTTTGGCTAAATGAGTTCCAGACGGCCGAATCGCTTGTGAACGTGCGCACTTTGCCGTTCTCGGGGGCTTGGATCGTGACCGGCCCGGTCAGCGAGAAATCGTTCGAAGCGGTGTTGATCGTTGCGTGTTGTGCCTGGAGGCGCACGGGAGGCTTCCCTTTGCGGAAAAGCTTGCCGTCGCGGATGCCGTCGAGGTCTGCCGTTACCTGATCGGTGCTCATGCGGATCCGGTCGTAATCCAGCGACCACGAGCGGCCGTCGAGCCGGTGTCCCTCGGCCTGACCGTGCTGGATCGTTGTCGGTTGGAGCGTAGGCGCCGCCGGCGTATCGAGGCCCGCCTGGTAGATGCCGAGCCCGAAACCGATGACCGCGATGAGGCCGACCGTCCAGGCGACGGGCTTGAACCAGCGCGGCAGCGTCATGCCTTACGCCGTACGAGGAATGGGCCGAGTGCCAAAACCAGGAGCGCGAATCCGATTGGCTGCGGGCCGATGTTCGCGTACGGGCCGGGCTGTGGTACCCCGACGGTGCCGACGACGACGGTTTGCGTGTCGAGTTCCGAGGCTTGGGTGTAGCGGCCGTCCGGCGCGATGATCCCCGAGACGCCGGTGGACGCCGCTCGCAGAACCCAGCGTCCCGTCTCGATCGCGCGAAGCGAGGCGATTTGCGCGTGTTGGTAGGGGCCGGCAGACTCGCCGAACCACGCATCGTCGGTTGCGACGGTAAGCAACTGTGACCCGTGCTGCGCCTGATCGACCGCCAGACCTCCGAACATCGACTCCCAGCAGATGAGCGGCGAGAACGCCAGACCGTTCGGATCGATGATGCCGCGATCGGTCCCGCGCGAAAAATCGGAGATGAGATTCGTAAAAGGCAAACTTCGCAGCGCCGCACCGCCGGGAAGAAACTCGGCGAACGGAACGAGTTGGCGTTTGCGATAGATCGCCATCGGCGCGCCGCCGGTGCCGTACACCCAGAGCGCGTTGTAGTAGCCTGCGGTATCTGCTTGAAACGCACCGACGACGAGCATCGCGTCGAGCGATTTTGCTAGCGCCCCGAATTGCATGGAAAGTCCGGCGTTCGCGGGGTTTCCAAGATCCGTTGTGATAACGGTCTCGGGCCAGAGAATCAACCGCACGTGCTGGTTTGCAAGCGTTTTCGTTCGTGTGGTGTAGCGGTCGATCGCGAGCTTAAGCGATTCGCCGGAATGTTCGTTCTTGAGTGACTGCTTGATATCGCCTTGTACGGCTGCAACGCGTGTGGTCGGCGTGAGGATTGCGCGAGCGGGCCACGCGAAATTCGCCGCGACCGTCGCGACGATCACCGTACCGACGACGACCGCACATGCGCGCACGCGTTCGCGCGAACGATCGAGTACCGCCGCAGCTGCATACGCCGCCGATATCGCCACCGCGAACGTGAGTCCATACCCGCCGACGAATGCCGCAAGCGGCGCAAGCGGTGTGGACACGAACGGAGGAGCAATCTGTCCGAGCGGCACGCCGAGCGTTCCACTGCTGCGTAGCCATTCGAACACCACGAACGCCGCCGCGGCGACGAGCGGCACCAGCGGCGCGGCAACGTGGCGCACGGCATACGCCGTGACCAAGCCCGCAAGCGCGAAGGCAAAGGCCTCGGCTACGGCAGGCCCGCACGAGAGCAGAAAGGCGAAAGGCCCAAGAAACGCGCCGGCCGTCTCACCGAACCACGAAAAGCAGAGCGCGAAGTACAAAAATCCCGCAACATATCCTAGGCCAAAGGCGGCTTTGGGTTTTGCGCGCATCCAAACGGCAAAGAGACCCGTAAGTGCAACGGGGCTTAGCCAAGCCGCGTTCAGCTTGGGGAAGGCCGCCGCAAGAGCGAGCGCACACAACAAAACGACGGCGATCGGCGCCGCGCGTGAGGGATTCATGGTTCGTACACTTGCTCTAGTCGTCGTCATGTTCTCGCTGATGCTTGCGGCGTGTGGCCGTCAGGTGACCGGACTCAATGGTTCGGGGACGACCAACTCGATTCCAAGCGGTCAGATGCTGATCCGCTTTCGGACGCTTGCGCCCCTCGACCTCACGGCCAACCGCTACGTGATTGTCTTCAACACGATCGGTAACGGGCAGCAGCCCTATGCGAACGGGTTCATAACGGGCCTCACCAACTATTCGTTCACGTTCGTCGTCGGCGCGACCGGCGGTGTCGCGCAGTTCCCGCTCCTCAACGAGTACTATTTCCCGCCCGGCTCGCAGCAAGCACAGTCATTCAGCGTGCCGATTAACTCGCAGCAAGTGCAGTTCAACCCCAATTCCAACGGCAGCGGCACGGAGTTCACGCTGACCTTCCAGCGCACCGCCCTCCTGTGTGCACCCGTCCCGAACCCTGCGGCATCGCCGTCGGCCACACCCTCCGCGACCCCCACGCCCGCACCGACCGGAACGGGCGCAACGCCGGCCCCGTCCCCCACGCCCGCCTGCGCGACGCTCGGCGGTCGCTCGTCGACCTGGAATATCAACTTCATCACAACAGACGCGAATAGTCTGCCGATCGATGCGCTCGGTGCCTCGGGCAAAGACGACGTGTCCTTCCAGCTGCAAGTCGACACGACGACCTCCTTCGATAAGCAGATTCAGCGCGCAACGCAGCTTCAGATCAACCCGCAAAGCGCGCAGATCGCCGGCGGCGAAATCATCAATTCACCGTAGCTCCCCGCGAAAGCGGGTAAGGACTTCCTATGAGCACACACACCCAACCGTGCGAACACGCGGAATGTCACTGCGTCGTCGTGGGTCCCGTCGAGGGCGCCTCATACTGCAGCGACGTTTGCCGCGAGCGCGACAATCAAAGCGAAGAGATGGAAGTCGGCTGCGAGTGCGGCCACTCACCCTGCGACTCGGAGTAGCTTAGTAGTTTCCGAAGGATTGCGGAATGATCGGTCCTTGGCTCCCGAGGCCGAAGTTTGCAGAGCGGCTCGGGAACGCTAAGAGTTCGATTCCCACGTTGACCGTTTTGAGGCTCTGGTTGTACTGGAGCCGCACTTCGTAACAATTCCCGACGATGTGGCTGTAATAGATCGTCTTGTTCTCGAGTCGGCCGCGCGCTTTCCAATTCACGTTGGTGAAGAACTGCAATTCACTATCGCGCCCGAAGGGCGTGAGAATCTGTACGTTGGTCGTGGCAAAACCGTTGCCGGGTCCTGGCACGTACGCGCCGCCGAGCGCGACGGAGGAGCGGCGCGAGGGACGGGCGCTCAGCTGATAGCTCAACGGCTGTGCTTGGCGGTTGAAGAACGTGCCGTCCGAGAGCGTGAGCACGTACGAATCGCCATTGAAGATGCGCAGCACGTCTTGCGCCCCATGCGATGCTCCCGAGATAATCTCGTAGGTTTTGAACGGTTCGGCCTGCGGCCCGTTGGAGTTGTTCTCGTTGTATTGGATGAGGTTACTGAAATGCGTGCCTAGCGGCGTCGTCAGCGTCATATTCTGCGCGACTGATGCTTTGAGATCGCCGGTCCCGAACGCGTCTTGCTTGACGTTTACACCGGCGGAGAAATCACTGCGACCGAGGTGTAAGAGCGCGGGACCGAAGTTGAACGCCCCTTCGTAAGCTTCGGTCGCGATGCCGGTTTGGCGTTCGCTGTATTCGCCGATCGTAAACTGGGTGCTGATCGGAAACGCGCGGAAGCGCGGCAAGAGGTTATTTGGGCGGATCTGCAATTCGGGAAGCTTGTCGATGCCCGAGGGTGCGGCCGATTCCGTCTTGTCGATCGTCAGATCGTAGCTTGCGCCGAGACTCTGCAAGTGCGTGAGCGTATTGAAGTGCAGCGTGTCGATCTTCGTTTTGGCCGTCGTCGTCGTGGCGTTGGTGGTGTTGGTGGTGTAGCTGATGTTCTCGGCTTGCGTGAGGTTCTGCGTGATCGTGCGCTGATCGACAAAGCCGAAGTTGTTCGAACTCTGATAGCCGCTCGTTTGATTGCGCTGGAACGTGTAGGACTGCGAGGTCTTCCCCGCCGCGTGCGCGACCGATCCGTTGTAATTGTAGTTTGGTGGGAGGCTGATGCCCGTCCCGTAGTTGCCCGTGTAGGCGGCGCTAAATTGTCCGCGCAACGTTGGCGAGAAATTCTCGGACTCATCGACATTCAGGTTCGTCGCCGTCGAATTCGAGTACCCGCGATATTTGCGCGAGAAGACGTTAACGTTCGCGAGGCGCTTGTTGTTCTTGCGTTTGAACGTCGCGACGTAGCCCAAACCGTAGCCGGTCTTTTGATAATATTCCAGGCGATAGTAGCCGAAGTAATCGTCGCTCGGAGCAAATCCCAAACGCGCGCGAACGTAGACGCCGTCGACCTGTGAGTAACCGATCTCCGGGATGAAGCCGGCGGCTTTATTCGGACCTTGATCGTGTTTGAGCGGAATGATCAGCACGGGGATATAGAGGATCGCGAGTGCTCCAAGAAAGAGCACGGCGCTGCGCGCGATGAGTTTGTCATCGGGCTTGAGGTCGATGCTCTTGGCTTCGACGTGATAGCCGCCGCGCGGATTCTCGCACGTCGTAAACGACGCACGGTCACCGTGTGAATTGCCGTTGCGATCGGTCGTAAGCGTCTTTGCTTTGAAATAAAATTTGCCGCGCTCGACGCCTTGCGTGGTCTCGCCATGCCCGTTGAGCAGCGTGGCTTTGCGCGTGACCGTATCGAAGCGAATCGAATCGGCGTAGATGACCGAGTCTTCAAGCTTATTGCGGATGTACGGGTGCCCGGTCATATCGATATAGCGCTTGCCGTCATAGTGCGCGTGGTCGGCGACGATGACGCCATCGGTATAGAGCAAGTTGACGTTGCCATCCGCATCGGCGGGTTCGCCGTCGTTCGTATTTCCGGTTACTTGATCGGCGAGAATCGCAAACTCGCTAATGCCGAGCGTTGGCACGGGCTTCGGCGTGTCGCTTGGCGTAGCGCTCGGCGCCGCGCTTGCGGATGCCGATGCGCCCGTCGCTGGTGAGCCGCTTGGACTTGGACTCGGCGTCGGTGTGACGCGTTGGAGTAAAACGGGACCTGATGATGCGCTAGCACTTGGCGAGGGCGTGGGAATCGGCGGTGGAGACGGGGCGCCCGGTGTCGGCGTCGGTAGCGGAATGAGCAACTGCGTCGGCCCATTGGGTGCGCGTGGCACGGGGATGAGTGTCGGCGACGGACTCGGACTAGGTGATGCGCTCGCGCTCGCAGTTGGACTTGCGCTTGCACCCTCACTCGGAACGGGCGAGGGGCTCGTCACTTGCGCGACCGTAAGCGGTTCGCGCGTCTCGCGCGTGTCGCGCGTGTCGCGCGTCGCGTGTGTGGCGCACGAATGCGAGGCGAGCAGGTCGAGCGCTCGATTCGCGTCTGCGGACGTCGAATCAGCCGCAGCCGGGGCGGCGGATGCGGGCAGCGTATGTCCGAGAACGAGCACGAGCGCAACGAACGTGGCGAGCCACGCGCGTGCGGGAGCGATTCGAATCAACCTTACCGGTCTTCTTGAAAGATGAGAATCCCGCCCGCGATTGCGAGCACGATATTCGGTGTCCATGCAGCAACGTACGGATCGAGCACATTGTTCTTCGCAAGTGCGGCGGTCGTTGCCGAGAGTGCGTAGTAAACGAAGAGCATTAGCCCCGAGAGCGTCATGCCGAGCGCCCGGCCTTTTTTGCCGAACTTCACCGCGAGCGGCAGCGCGATAATGATCGAGATCATTGCCGCAAACGGATAGGCAAGCTTCTGCGCCAGGGTTATTTTGCGCAAGACAAGATCGGGTCCACCGAAGCCCGTTTGCTCGCGCACCTTGATATCTTTACTGAGCGTCTTGCTGTCCATGGTGTACGGGTCTTGCGAAGACGAACTCAGGAACTCGTTTTGCATTTCGCCGAGGGGTAAGCCGATCGAGACGTCTTGGCCAACAACGACACCCGCAACGTTGCCGGTGGGGCCATACGTTGTTATGCGCGTGTCGAGCAGCTTCAACGTCGAGCCCTCGATGTATGCTTTTTGAGCCGTAGTCGTTTTGATAAAATTCGATGTCCGACCGCGTTCGAAGATCATGACGTCGTTCATCGTCTTCTTGTCGGTTGCTGCATCGACCGCGACATGGCCGACGTAAAACGTACGGCCCGTCATCGGATCCTGGCGGAAAATTTGCGGATCGATCGGCAACGTCGTCGTCTTGTACACAATTTGATAGAACGTGCGCGTCGAGAGGTCCGTCGTGACCGGCACGAGTTTCTCGTCGATTGCGTAGGAGAGTCCGAAGATCGCGATGCCCATGATCAGCGGTGTGCGTGCGATGCGCCAAAATGGGACACCCGATGTACGCAAAGCGGTCATCTCGTTGTCGGCGACGAGTCGGCCGAACGCGATGAGCGTGCCGAAGAGACACGCGAACGGAAAGGCAAGTGGCGTCGCTTGCGGCACGCGGAAGAGCAAGAAGCGCATCACGAGAAAAAACGGCGCGCCTTTGTTGATGATGTAGTCGGCGGCGACGAAAAAGATGTTGATGAACCAGAAGAGCAAGAACGCGCCGAACCCATAGACCAGCGGCGGCCACATCTCGTTCAGAATATATTGGTCGAGAATCGGCAGCAATCTGCCAAGTGGTGAGATCGGGGCGAAGGCGACGTTGCGCCGCGCCGGGATCGAAGCCATCAGCGAACTATTTTCCGCCGAACGCCGCCGTCACACGGGCGACGTACGCGCGCGTCTCGGCGAAGTTCGGGACGCCGTGCGCGGCATCGACGGCCCCGGGGCCTGCGTTATACGCCGCGACGGCAAGGGTGACGTTGCCGCGATAGCGCGCGAGTAAATCGTGGAGGTAGCGCGTGCCGCCGCTGACGTTGGCCCACGGGTCAAACGGGTTGCCGACGCCGTACTGAGCAGCCGTGCCCGGCATGAGCTGCATGAGCCCTTGCGCCCCGGAACGCGAGATGGCACTTGGATCGCCATTGGATTCCGCCGAAATCATCGCAGAGACGAGGCGCTCCGGCACGTCGTTTGCAAGTGACTCCTGGTGGACGATCGTCTGAAGCGTCCCGGGGGCCACCGAGTGGGTGCCGCCGGGCACAAGGCCATTCGAGCCGCACCCGAAGAGTGAGCCAAGGAGAACGGCGATAAGGAGACGGCGCTTCACAGATGAGCTTCTTTCGGGTGGTTCAAAAAAGCCGCCTCTCGGAACGAGTCGACTCTCCTTAGTATCGGCAACGTGCTCCGGCAGAAAGAGTTCCCCGAACGCTCACTTTGAGGCGCGCCTTGACGAATCGAGCCCGACAAATACGGCATAGAACGTGCCGAGTGACAAGCAGGCGCACGATCCGATCGCGATCGCGAGGGCGAAGGGACCGACCCAGAGTGCCATGACCGCCGCGATTTCCACAAGGAGCGCTGTGCCGATCAACCATGCCGTTCTTGAGATGGGCCCCCCGGGAGTTTCAGCGGAAAGGATATGATGGTATTGCGCGTTCTACTGTCCAAGCGCGACTGGAGCCGCTATCCGGCGGTCGGCCCAACGTTGGAGGTTTGTTGAAACGTTTCATTGCGGCCGGTTTTTTCTCAGCCTTGCTGCTCGCCTCAAGCGTGTGCTCGGCTGCCGAGCCGCTCTCCGACGAGCAACGTCTTGCGGAACAGCGCACGGCAATGATGCGTTTCGCGTTGCTGGATGGCGTCTGGCGCGGTCCGGCAACGACGACGCTTCGCGACGGAACCCGGCGAACAATCACGCAGACGGAACGCATCGGACCATTTCTCGACGGAACGGTACGCGTAATCGAAGGCCGCGGATATGACGAAAACGGCGTCGTCCGTTTCAATGCTTTCGGAACGATCTCATACGATCCCTCAACGCAAGCGTTCACGCTGCATTCTTACGCCCAGAGCTACGTTGGCGATTATCCGTTTCTAGCAACGGCCGATGGCTACGAGTGGACGTTCCCGGCGGGACCCGTGCGCATCCGCTACACGGCAAAAATCGCCGATGGAAATTTTCGCGAAATTGGGGAGCGGATTCTTCCCGGCGCTCCGACGGTAACGATTTTTGAGATGAACCTCCGACGGATCGCGGATGCGACCTGGCCGGCAGGTGGGGCAGTCGCTCCGCGCTGAGCCAGTGACCGTGTCGGAGGATGCACGCCTGCCGTGGAACCGGTGACCAACCGGTCCCGCTTTAAGCCACGGTCGTCCGCAAGCTCTCGATCGAATGGACGTGGCGATACAATTGATCGCGCAGAAGCTCCGGCTTGCCCGCCTCGCGCAGCGATTTGACGGTTTCGTTTCCGAACCAATACGATGCGAGAAACGGGCCGCGGAATGGATGGAGTGCCATCCCGGTGCGCACCGTTGACCAGGATTCTTGAGCGAATCCGACGTCGCACAGATACGCGATCGATTGCGCTTTGGTCCACCCGCTCACGTGCAAATGCCACGCGGCGTTCGTACCGACGGCCGTTTGCAGGCGCCGAACGCCGATTTGCGCGGCGTCGTTGTCATCTTCAACCCAGTCGATGAGATCGATGCCTTGATCGCCGATGCCCTCCTGCACCGCGCCCGTCACGGCATTCGCCGTGCAGAGGAGCGCATCGGGTGGCGACTCGCCACGCTCGGCGACTGCACGCGTTGAGAGCAACTGCGTCGAATGGCCCGGGAACACTTCGTGCGCGACTAAGTGTTTGAGCGCCGCGCGCGTTACGCGCACGTCGAGATTGATATCCATGTTGCCGTCTTCGAACGAGCATCGGCCCGCGTACGGAACGTTGCGCACGGCGTTGAGTCGCATCGTGTAATCGCCGGTCGGCCAGATCATCGCATCGGTTCGCCGCTGGGCTTCGGCCATCAATTCTTCGAAGACCGCCGGGATCGCCTCGGGCTCGAGATACCGTCCCGTTTGCCACGTCCGCACGCGTTCGCCAAGCGTTCCGGTCGTGTAGCCGAGCCGCACCAGCAACGCGTCGAGTTCGTCGTGAAGCGCAGCGATGGTTGCATCGGGGACCGGTTCTGCGGGAACGCCGACAAGGTCCGTAAGCTTTTCTTGAAAGCTCAACTGTTCGCCTGAAAAAAGACGCACGGCGGCGCGCAGCGAGCGCACCATCCCGAACAAGAACGTCTTGCGCGCCGCACGCGAAATGTCCGCGATGCGTGCTTCGAGCGAATCGAGCGCGTGATGAGCGGATTGCCAACTTGCAAGTGTCGCGCCCGGCACGATGTCCTTGCCGAGATAGATGGGAACGAGCCCCTCGGTATCGAGTGCTCCCTCGCCTTTGCTGATCGAACGTTCGAGCGCGTCGATGCCGAGCGTCATCGCGGTCAGTTCGCGTCCGAGTTCGAAATCAAGGGCGTCTTCGTCGGTGGTCAAAACGTCATCCGTCGCGATCCTAGCTGAACAAGGCGTTCATCGAACTTTAGGCAACCGAACCCTTGATGTCAAGGAGCGTTTTGTAAGGTGCCCTCATCGCAAAAGCGACCGCATGGCGTATGCGCGGCCGCCCTCACGCCGCTGACCGCAGATCTTCTCCCCGACACCGGTGCCGCCGTCGCGCACATCCGCCGTTTGCTCGCGGCGGGGTGCGATGCGATCAATCTGCTCGGGACGACGGGCGAAGCTTCGTCGTTTTCACTGCGGCAGCGCTTGAGCATCATGGAGGCGGTCGCCGCTGCCGGATTACCGCTCGATGTCATCATGGTCGGCACGGGAGCGCCCTCGCTTGACGATACCCTCGCATTAACACGCGCGGCGATCGACCTCGGTTATGCCGGGCAACTCGTCATTCCGCCGTACTACTTCAAGGGGATCATCGATGACGGAATCGTGCGCTACTACACGACGTTAATCGAGCGGATCGCCGACGCGCGGTTCCGGCTGTATCTCTACCATTTTCCGCAGGTCAGCTCGGTCGGCTTCTCGCCCGCCGTTGTGGCGCGAATCGCAGCGGCATATCCCGAAGCGCTTGCTGGGCTCAAAGACAGTTCCGGCGTCGCCGGCTATCCCGAGTCGATCGTTGCGGTTGCCCCGAGGATCGATGTGTTTCCGAGTTCGGAGGCGCTCCTCTCGGTTTGTCGCACGCGTGGTTTTGCCGGTGTCATCTCCGCAACACTCAACGTCACAGCGCCGCTCGCGGGGCGCGTGTGGGCGCAGTCGATTGCGGGGCCTGAGGCTGCCGCTGACTTGCAAGATGCGCTCGGTGCCATTCGCGCGGCGATCGCGCAGCACCAACTCGTGCCGGCCCTGCGTGCCGTAATCGCTGCGATGCTTGCCGACGATGCGTGGCTGCGCGTGCTCCCGCCCCTCGTTGAAATCGACCACGTCTCATCGGCGGCGCTGCTGTCCAAGCTCGCCGCCATCCCGCATTTCAACGAACTCAGAGCAACACTCGCGTGCGCGTAACCATCATCGGGGCCGGCGCGATCGGCGGCCTCGCGGGCGCCTATATGACGAAGGCCGGACATGATGTCGTGCTCGTCGATCGCTGGAAAGAACACGTCGATGCGCTCAACGCACAGGGCGTGTTTATCGATGGGATACGCGGTGAGATGCGCGTTCCGGTACGCGCGCTCTTGCCCGAACAACTTGACGGGACACTCGAGGCAATTTTGATTGCAACGAAATCGCAACATACAGCAGATGCCGTGCGGCAGCTGTTGCCGCGCTTTGACGATAACACGTTTGTCGTTTCGTTTCAGAACGGATTCAACGAACCGATGATCGCCGATATCCTGAGCGAAGCGGGGATCGGCGGCATGGAACGCGTGATCGGCTCGATTCCAAATTATGGCGGCGCGCTCGTGGATCCGGGACATCTCGAACACGTCCATGAGGGGGCGATCCAGCTTGGCGAAATGACCGGTGCGCGCACGGCGCGACTAAGCGAACTCGCCGCGATGCTCGGCTCGCTGACGAACGTTCAGCTCTCGGACAACGTGTGGGGACAGATTTGGGCGAAGGAAGTGTACTCGGCGCAAGTCGTCTTCTCGGCGCTCGTCGATGCCTCGATCGGCGAATCGCTCGGTAACGAACGCTATGCACGCATTGCCGGAGCGGTCGTCCGAGAAGCGTTGGAAATCGCTGAAGCGAGTGGCATCGCCGTCGAAGCATTCGATTTTTTCGACCCCGCGAACTATCGGCCAAAAACCCCGGACGACACGAAAAAACTGATCGCGAACATCAATCATGCCATTTGGCTTTTGAAAAAAGATCAGCAACCGCAGACCCATCAATTCCGCAAGAAAGGGTCGGGTATCTGGTGGGACATCGTGTACCGGAACCGGCCATCCGAGGTGCGTGCCTCGAGCGGAAAACTCGTCGAGTACGGAGAGCGTGCCCGTGCCGACACGCGCCTGAACGCGAAGCTCAATTCGATGATCTATGAGATTGAGGCCGGCGAGCGCCGACTCGGCTTTCACAATTTCGACGAACTTGAAGCGTACGTCGCATCGATCGGAAAGACGCTGCCGTGAGCGCGGCCCCGCTCGGCGTTGGCGTGATCGGGGCGCACCGCTGGGCGGAAGAGGCGCATCTGCCCGGCTATGCCGCGTACGACCGAGCCAAGCTCGTCGCGATCTGCGATGTCGAGCGCGACCGCGCCGAGGCGATGGCCAAAGCGTTCGGGATTCCGCGCGTCTATACGGATCATCGCGCATTACTCGCCGATCCCGATGTTGCGATGGTCGATGTTTGCACGCCGACGCACACGCATCTGCCGCTGAGCCTCGATGCGATCGCCGCGGGTAAACACGTCTTGAGTGAGAAGCCGCTCGCCGACCACGCGCGCGATGCGTTCGCCGCTGCTGCTGCCGCCGATGCGCGCGGCGTGCGGACGAAACTCGGGTTTACCTTTCGCTACTCGCCGGCGATGCGACGGCTACGCGAGTGGATCGCCGATGGAACGCTCGGCGAAATTTTCCACATCCACGGTTTCGAGCAGAATTCGCAGTTTCTCGATCCAGATTTTCCGCTGCGCCAAGTACCGCCGGACGCCCCGCGCGGGGAACTGATCCCCGCATCGATCGTCGGGTACGGTTCGCATCTCGTCGACTTGATGCGGTGGTGCGGCGGCGAACTCGCAGCGGTTTGCGGCACGATGCAAAACTTTATCCCCGAGCGAGTCATCCGCGGCACGCCCGGGCGCCAGCGCATCACAATTGAAGATGGCACCGTGGCAATTGTCGAGTTCGCCTCGGGCGCGCAAGGCCTCTTGCAAACATCGTTTATCGCCATCGGCAACTATCCGGGCGTCGAGATTCGCGTGTACGGGTCCAAAGGCGCTGCGATCGCTCGATTGATCGCCGAACACGGCGTTGCGGAAACGCTGAGGTTTGCAAGTGCGGGTGACGTCGATTTTCGCAGCGTCCCGGCGGAACCCGCGAGTTTTCCGCCGGGAACCGATCTTGCAACACCCTGGCCCGAGCTGTACTACCGCAACCTCGTTCGGCACTTCGTCGACGAGATCGTCGATGAGCGCGCGCCCGAGTGCACGTTCTACGATGGAGCGAAGAGCCAAGAGATCGTCAATGCCGTTGTGCGTTCGCATCGAGAGCGGGCTTGGGTGACGATCTGAGCGCGTTCGATTCGCTCGTCACGGACGCGCTGCACGTTTTTTGGAGCCGACATCCGGTCGGTGCTTCGTTTGCAGGTGAAACGGCGTTCGACCACCGGTTGCCCGATGCGTCCGCGGGTGCGATCGCAGAAGGCGATGCGCACGTGCGCGACATTCTTCGCCGCTTCGATGACGTTCCGACCCCGGATACGTCGGCGGCGCGCATCGATGCACGAATGCTCCGGTCGCACTTTGCCGTCGAACTCACGCCGTACGCGCGCCGGGCGCGCTATGAAAATCCCGCGTGGTATACGGGCGAGATCGCCTTTGGGATCATCGCGCATCTGTTGCCGTCGGATGTGCCGCGCGACCCGGCGGGCTTGCGCGCGCGGATCGCGGAGATTCCCGACTTTCTGCGCGATGCCAGCGCGCATCTCGCCAAGCGGCCACTTCCGGCACCATGGGTCGAACGCGCACGCGGTGAAATCGCGGCGATCCGGCGGCTCTTGGAGAACGCGCTACCGCAGCATCCACTTGGGGCGCTTGTTGATTCCGGAACGACCGCAAACGCGCTCGACGCGCTCGGCCGGTTCGTTACAACGTTCGAGGATGCGCCGGATAGTGCGTTCGCAGCGGGCGAAGCACATTTGCAACTCGTGATGCAGAAGCTGCACGCGATCGAGGAAACACCGCAGGCGCTGGAACGGCGCGCACGGCGCGCATTCGACGACGCGCTTGGCGCGCTCGAAGAGCGCGCGCGTGATCGCGATGCGTCGCGTCCCTGGCGCGATCAGATTCAGTCGATTGGCGAGATCGGTCCCGAGCGTTCCGGTGCCTTGCAATCGTACGCGGATTGGCACGCGCGTGCGATGCGCGACGCTCAGACCTTGCTCTCACCCGCCGACGACTATGCCTTAAACTTCGCCGAATTGCCGGCGTGGGCGGCCCTTATCGCAAACGATTTATATTTCTTGTTCTACCGGTCGCCCGCGGCGCAAAATCCCGGTATTGGAAGCACCTACTGGGTCACACCGCTCGCTGCGAGCGACGATGAGATCCGCCGCGCACACAATACCGCAGCAGTCAAGCTGATTCACGCGGTGCATCACGGCAGCATCGGGCATCACACCCAAAACGCGCGCGCCCGCGTAGCTGGCGCGCGAACCGCTCGCATCGCCGGCACCGATGCGGCGAGCGGCATTGCCATGCTGGGTGCCGGAACGATGGTCGAGGGATGGGCGTGTTACGCCGAGGACCTGCTCGATGAAGTGCCGGGTTTTTATACGGACGGCGAGCAACTGATGCTCGCGTACTTCGAATTGCGGAACGCAGCGAGTTGCATTGCCGACATCCAACTGCATTTGCAGACGTGGACGCTTGCGGAGATGCGGCGGTTCTACCGTGAGGACGCGGCGTTTGCGCCGTCTCGAATCGGACCCGAGACGATCCGCAATTCGATGTTTCCGGGCAGCCGCTTGATGTATTGGTACGGCACCGATGCGATCAAGTCGCTGCGTCGTTCCGTCCCGCTTGCGACAAAGACGTTTCACGACACGCTCCTTGGATTTGGTTCGGCCCCCGTCGCCTCGATCGCTCGGGAGATGCTGCGCTGATGTTTTGTCGTCCGATGCTGGCTTTGGCGATGGCGCTGCTCGCGCTTGGCGGATGTTCGCCGGGGGGCAACACCGGACGTGACGGTCGCGCGCACTGGCTGCGAATCGCGACCGGTCTTGGCGACCCGAACAGCCTTAACATTCACTTCGACCCATCGGGTACGACGGGTGACGTCGCCGAACTCACGCAGGCCTACTTCGTGCGCTACGATCGCTTCGCAAAACCGGTCCCCGAACTGATCACTGAAATACCGACGCAAGCAAATCACGGAATCAGTTCGGACGGCAAGACGATTACCTGGCACTTGCGTCAAGGTGTCAAATGGTCCGATGGTGAGCCGTTCACCGGCGATGATGTGGTGTTCACGGTCAACGCGATCAACAATCCCGCAAACAACGAAGAACAAGGAACGTCGGGCTGGGAAGAGATCGCATCGATGGATCAGCCGGGCACCTACACGGTGCGCTTCCATCTCAAGCGGTCGTACGGAAGTTACTTGCCGCTGTATTTTGGTACGGCGTCAAACGAACCGTGCATTCTGCCGAAGCATCTCCTGGGTTCGTTGCCCAACATCAATACCGCAGCGTACAATGCCAAACCCGTTGGCATCGGTCCCTTTCGCATCACGGCGTGGCGGCGCGGCGATGCAATCGAGATGGAAGCCAATCCCAACTACTGGCGCGGAAAACCAAAACTCGCCGGCATCACCTTCAAGTTACTTGCGTCCCAAGAGACGCTCGTGACGCAGATGCAGACGGGCGAGGTCGATCTCTGGCCGCTCTTGCCGCCGAGCTACGCTGAGCGGCTGCGCGGCGTGCCATCGCTCACCGTGAAAACTGAGCCGAATTACCGCACCACCAATCTTGATTTCGTCTATACACGTCCGATCGTTGCGGATCTCCGCTTCCGTCAGGCGATACGCGCGGCGCTGGATCGCCCTCGCATGGTAAGAACCGTGCTGCATGGATACGGCTCCGTTCACGATGGCGTGGTGATTCCACTCGATCCGCCGGGCGAACATGACGCGATCACAGCGTACGATCCGTCGAACGCGCGCCGTCTACTCGATTCGACGGGTTGGCATCTCGGCGCCGATGGCATTCGCGTCAAGAACGGCGAGCGACTCGTAATGCATCTGGTGTATCAGATTGGAACCGTGGAGATCGAGCAGACCGTCGAAGACGTTCGTGCGATGCTCAAAGATGTCGGAGTTGAAGTTTCTTCGCGGAAGTATGCGCCCAATCTCTTCCGGGCACCGGCGAATATGGGCGGCATTCTCTATGGCGGGAAGTTCGAGATGGCGATCTATCCTCGCACGCTGCAAGCCGTCTCCGATGTCAACGGACTGTACGGATGTGCGACCGTGCCGCCGCACGGCGAGAATGCCACACGATATTGCAATCCGGCGGTCGACCGTCTGATCGTCGATGTCGAGAACTCGTACGATGACGCGCTGCGACGCAAGCTCTTCGCGCACGTCCAGGAGAAAATCGTGACGGACGTTCCAACGATCATGCTCTACGTTTGGCGTGGTGGTTATGCGTACAATAAAAACGTGAAGGGTCTGCAGCCGCCCATCCTCACGCCGTTCGATGATATGATGAATGTCGATGTGGAGTAGTCGTTGGTTGTCATGATTTCAAGCCCGCTCGAAGCGGAACTCGTCGAGCGCGTGCGCGCCGTCGATGGCGTGAGCGAAGTGCTGTACGATTCGGCGCTCCTACCCGAAATTCGTTACCCAAACGATCATGGCGGACGACCGCGCAAGCGCGACGCTGCGGGTGACGCTAAATGGAATACGATGATCGCTCGCGCGAACGTCCTCTTCGGATACCCGGATGAGAGCAGCGCGGGGCTTCGGGAGTCGCTCGAACTCGGCCAAGCCGTTCGTTTCGTTCAAGGGACCTCCGCGGGCATGGGCGCCCACGTGCGCCGTGCACAGTTCGATGCAGCGACCCTTGCCCGCGTGCGATTTGCATCGGCCGCGGGGGTGCATGCGGGGATGCTTGCTGAATTCGTTTTTTACGGTTTGCTCGCGCTGCGAAAAGACGCCCGGCGGCTCCAGCGGATTCGAGACGCGCGTGGGTGGGATCATTTCGTCATGGGTGAGCTCGATGGCTCGACGATCGGAATTCTCGGAATGGGCCAGATCGGCGTCGCGATCGCGAAGCGTGCACGCGCTTTCGGGATGTCGGTGATCGCAGTGAACCGGACGGGTGCACCGCACGACCTCGCTGATCGGACGGTCGCGATGAGCCAACTGCTCGCGATCGCTCCGGAATGTGATGCGATCGTCGTGACCTTACCAATTACCGATTTGACGACCGGACTAGTAAATGCATCCGTTGTCGCCGCCCTTCCAAAACATGCGATCGTCGTAAATGTCGGGCGTGGTGCGGTAATCGATCAAATGGCGCTGATCGACGCGCTCACGGAAGGCCGACTTACGGGTGCCGTGCTCGATGTGTTCACGGAAGAGCCGCTTCCGGCGGACAATCCGCTGTGGACGATGGACAACGTGATTTTCAGTCCGCATACCGCTGCCATTTCGATGCGTGAGAACGTTCGTATCGTCGATGTATTCTGCGAGAATCTCAAGCGGTTACGGAACGGTGCAGCGTTGAAAAACGCGCTTAATTTGACTGAGTTCTACTAGGGCGATTCGCTCGCTCGCTACGTTTCGTCTTGAAGTGCGGGGGTAGAAATCTTTCGCGACCACCACACGTACGACGACAGCGGTAACAAGGGCCCGCGAGGCGTCGGCGGCGAGCAGGCTTTTCGTCCTTTCGACCTGCACGCAGTGGTGCGCATTCGATCCGCCGTGCCGCCCGCACGGCCCCTCTGAATCGAGGACGAACGATGGACGAACAAGACGGACAGAGTGAGGGCAAGCGAGCCCGAGACGAGATACTCGACCGGGTCTTACTTCCCGCCTGGATTGCCTGCGGATTTATGGACTATCTCGTTCACCGTCGATCGCGAATCGAAACCACCAGCGGAACCCACGAATCGCTGACCCATCTGCTGATGCTCGCGTCTGCGTCCAGCGGCGTGCTCGCTCGGTTATTCTTTGAATCGAATGAGTCGGTGATCGCAATCATGGGTGCCTCGGCGCTTGCACATGAGGCAATCGTTCTGTGGGATATCGCGTACGCAACAAAAGCGCGACCACCGTCGGCGACCGAGCAGCACATACATAGCTTCCTCGAAGTACTGCCGTTCACGCAATTGGCATTAACGGTGTGCGCGCATCCCAAACCAACCGCGGCACTCATCGGACTTGGCTTCCGGAAACGGCGGCTTGTTTTGCAGCCGAAGAAGGCGATCTTCACGCCGTTTAACGTGACGATCGTGTTAGCGGCGACGATCTTTCAAATCGTACCGTACGTGGAAGAATTCATTCGTTGCTATCGACATTGGCCGTCGCTTCTGCCGCGACGACTTGCCTGAATCGAAATGGTTCGCTCAGGAGACGCGCGCGATACTCCTCATCTTGCTTGAGAACGCTGTTTACGACGTCGCCTGCATTCAACGTGCACGCACAAGCCGCACCGAAATTCCGCATCGACGAGCATCCGTCGGCCGAATGGATGCCGATTGCATGGTGACAGGAGTTGCAAGTCAGTAACGCATCCATGGAGGCATCCTTTTGCGGCAAGAAAGTGATTGCTTCGTTCCCCTGAATCTAAAGTTTAAACACCTAGGGGGCGGTAGCCGCGTTTTTCGGCCCGGGCGCGAGCCAAACGCAAAAATGCGACGTGCCGATTCGTCGATCCAAAGCTATGAAGCTGGAATATCTTTTGCCGCGATAATCGCTCGAGATCCGAGAATGATCGCGCGGGCAATATCCGCTGAGGTGCACGTTGTCGAATCGTCAAGCCAGGAGACGATCGGCGCGATTGTAACGGCGGCGATTTGCACTGCGACCAAGCGTAGCGGCAATCGCGGCTTCCCGCCGCCGGTCGCGCATCGGGCTCGCAAGCCTTCTTCGATAAGTTCTGTTAAAAGCGATAGGGCCAAGGTGTTCGCTGACCCGCTCAGCAGCGCGCTGGCAAGGCGGCGTTGTTCCCACATGTGGGCGATCATACGTTCGACGGCCACGATGTCGCCGTGCACGTGCGCGTTTGCAAGAATTGCGAGTAGCGGGACGAGACTCTCCCGCAGCATGTGTTCTTTATTTTCAAACTGTTCGTAAAACGTTGAGCGTCCAACGTCGGCGAGAGCGACGATATCGAGAACCGTGACATCATCGTATCCGCGTTCGAGCAGCAGACGATCGAAAGCGGTTATGAGCGAATTGCGCGTTCGTTCGCTTCGGCGGTCTGCTTTTGGCGGCTTAAACATCGGATTTACCCCGGACATTACGATGAATGTGTCCGGAAGCGGACAACCCATTCCTCACATTCTTGTTTCGCCGCAGAGACGCTGTTATCGTTTTCCCGAATCGCTAACGTCTGGAGACGAAGCATGGAAGTATCGACCGAGCCGAGCGACGGGCTTCCGCGGGGACACGTGGCCGGGGTGGTGATCCTCACGTGTACCGCGCTGACGCTCTTCGCAATCGCGCATCATCCGACCGTACGGCATTCCACAATCGAGACCGGGATCGTGCAGATCGTGCGACTAGCGTCGCTCGACCGTCTGGTCCATGGAGCCCTAATTACCATCACGCTAGCACTCGATTTTGCTTTCGTGGTGTTTGCGATACGTTGCGGCATCTACCGGCAGAGTGTGATCGCGGGCCTGATTGCCTACGCGGTCGGCTCCGCCGCGATTATCGGCGCGGCGCTCGTCGATGGTTTCGTCATTCCCCTGATCGCCGAGCAGTACGTTTCGCTCTCCCGTGGGATGACGGCGGCTGCGATCATGTTTTCGTTCTGTTCCTTCGAGATCGAAGCGCTCACCCGGTTCGGTCTTATCGCGACGTCCGTGGCGATTTTTGCGTGGTCCGTCCCGTTGGCGCGTCGAGCTGGTTCACTCCGACCTGCTGGCGTTGCGGGCGTCCTTTCGGCGATTGTTTCTCTTGTGATTTTGGCGATGACGCGCACACCGCTCGATCCGGCGACCCTGACGCTGCTTCTCGGCGCACAAGGCATTTGGAATGTAGCGGCGGCGGTCATGCTGTTACGACGCAGTCTTTAAGTCATCGACGTCGCTTTCGGCTACTTGACGATTTCTTTGATGTTGGCAGTGCCGCTCTTTCCGCCGGCCATCACGTTTATTGCAAAGTCCCACTCGGTTGCATAGTTGAGCGTCGTCTGTACCGAATATGTGCCGTCGCCGTTATCCGTGGCGTTGAGTTTTGGGCCTGCCATCGACATCGTCGGCATATCGCTTTTGATTGAGACGATCGCGTCCTTGAGTGGACTGCTGTTCGCGTCTTTGACCGTGAAGGTGATCGTCTCCGGGCCTTGCTTGGGCGGATCCGGCGAGAATTGGGTCGCGACTTTGAAGTCGCCGGCATCTTGAAACGTTGCCGTGGCGACATCGGACTTGGGCGAGCATGCTGACAAGACGCTCGCGAAGATCACGGGGATAACGAGACGGGCATTCATTCTGGTCGATCTCCTGGAGTGAGGGGAGGTGTGGTAAAATCGCCGGCGGCGTGCTGGACGGCTGATACGGCAAGATCGTAGCGCGCAAGACTACGCACGACCGCTTCGCGCGCCGATGCAGTCACGGCGAGCGCATCGAGCGTCTCCGTTTCGATTGCCTTGCCAGCTTGCCGGCGTAAAAAAGAAAGTCGAAGCTGCTCTTCTGCATCGGTCTGGCCCGCGGTTGCCGTTGATAAATTTCGTGTCGCCGCCTCGAGCTCGCGCCACGCATCGGCGACATCGCGCTTGGTGGCGCTTCGCACTTGGTCGCGTGCAGTGACCGCTTTGTCGAAGTCGGCTTGCGCTTTCGAGCGTGTCGATTGCCGCGCCGAGCCATCGAGCACCGGCAACGCGATCGTGAGTTGGAGTTGACTACCGCTTGGGCCGAGGTTCGGAACGGACCGCCCGTTATACGTTTGCACCGTAAGCGTCGCGTTCGGTGTGTATGCGGCGTGGGCGGATGCAATCGAACTTTGAAGCGCGCGTATCCGCTGCTCCGCGACGAGGATTCCCGGCCGTCGTGCAAGCGCACGGTCGAGCACCGCCGCGCGCGTTTGGTCAAACACGACGCGGGCAAGCGGATCGACGGAAAAATCCGTTCGGTCGAGATCGAGCACGGCGGCCAGGTCGAATGATGCTTGATCGCGCTCCGCGCGCGCATCTTCGAGTCCTTGCCGCGCTGTCGCCAAGGCTGCCCGGCTGCGAAGGGTGGCGAATTTTGCGGACTTCCCCGCTGCGACGCGTTGCTCGGTAAGGCGAAGTTGCGCTTCTTGATCGGTGAGTGAAGCCGTCCGGCTAAGAACGATCGCATCGGCAAGTTGAATGCGGCGATAGGCGGCAATCGTCGTGAATACCGCGTCATTCGTCGATGCGTCAACACTTGCTTCGGCGGCGCGTGCATTCTGTACGGCCGCACGCGCTGCAAGCGCTGTCGCCGGTGTAAAGAGCGGGACCGAGAGCGTTGCTGCGCCGTAAGCTTGTCGCGCGATCGGTAATCCAAGTTGCGGCTCGTTCCCCGCTAACAGATTCGCGCTGATGCCGATTTGCGGACGCAGCGTTGCAGCCGCAGCGTTGGCGTCCGCTCGGGCCGATGCCGCATCGGCACGCGCCATGCGAATGTCGAAGCCGGCGGAGCGAACGCGCGTGAGGGCCTCTTCGAGCGTAAAAGTATGCGGTGTCTGCGCTGAGAACGCCGGCAACGCGCAAACGAGAACAAAGACGCACGTGAAGGCAATCCTACGCATGGGCACTCCGTTCATTCCGCGACCGAATCCGCAGACCCAGTTCGTCGAACCCGGCGTAGAGTACCGGCACGACAAAAAGCGTGAGGACCGTTGAGATCGACAAGCCGCCGATTATCACGGTCGCGAGCGGTGCGTATGCATCGATGCCCGTCTTCGGGAAGAACGCAACCGGAATGAGGACGACCAGGCTAACAATCGTCGTCATGAGGATCGGTCGCAGACGTACGGGACCGGCTTGGAGGATGGCCTCGATTCGCGAGAGCCCCTTCGCGCGGTTGTGAATGATCAGATCGAGCAGCAGAATGGCATTGCTGACCGCCATGCCATTCGCAACGACGATTCCGAGGATTGAGACCGTCGAGAGGTTTTGATGCGCGAGCATCAAGCCGCCAAAAACGCCGAGAAGTTCGAGCGGGATCGCAAGCAGCATCACGAGCGGGTGGGTAACCGAACGAAACTGCGCGACCAGTAAAAGAAACACAAAGACAATCGCGACTTTCATCGCACCCAGAAGCCGGTCGAACGATTGCGTCATCTCAGTCATGTCGCCGCGCATCGCGATCGCGTAGCCTTTCGGAAAGGTGACTTGTGCGATTGACCCCATGATCGTATCCATGTCGAGCGCCATCTCGCCACGTGCACCTTTGCGATAGTAGCCGAGAACCGCAACGCTCGGGCGAAGCCCGTCGTGTTCGATGAGCGTCGGGCCGTCGTGACGGTCGATTTGGGCAATCGTGGAGAGCGCGACACTCGTTCCGTTCTTGCCGACGATCTGAACGGCCGCAAGATCGGCGCTCGTCGCTCGATCGCTCGCGTCGTAGCGCAGCAAAATCGTGCTGTGACGGAGGTTTTGCTGATTGAAGTACTCCGTCGTGAGCCCGCCGTGCGTTGCATAGTACGCTTGCTGCGTCACCTCGTCGGGCGTAAGACCGAGTTGGGCTGCACGGGCGCGGTCGACCGTTATAACGCGCTGCGGCTGCAGCATACTTGAGGATGTCGAGACTTGCACCATACCGGGAACGCTCTTTGCGACGCCCGCGACCTGCGCGGCGAGACGCTCGACGACGGCGACGTCGGGTCCCGTGACCAGTAATTCGACAGGCGCGTCGTTACTCGCCATCACGTCGCTTCCCATTTCTTTGAGCGCCACGCGACGCAGGCCCGGGATGGTTCGCAACGTTTGTGCGTACACCCCGTCCATGATCGACCAAATACTCCGCTTGCGCTCTTCTTTCGGCTTAAACGTTATCAAATAAGAAGCCGAATTGACGGTGCCCATTGCCGTTCCGGTGGCGTAACCACCGGCGGTCGCCTCACCGATCTCGCCCGAGACGCGCTGCACGTCCGGTTGGGCGAGCAGAATCTGCTCGAAACGTTTGGCCTTCTCCGAGGTCGCCGCAAACGACGTCCCCGCTGTCGTCTCGAAATAAGCCGATGCTTGGCCCGTATCGGCAAGCGGCATCATCTCGCTGCCGATCAGCGGCGCAAATTGGATTGCTGCGTACGTGAGAATCGCCGCAATCGCCAAGACCGCCGTTGTATTGCGTAAACTCCACTGCAGGCTCGAGCGGTAGCTCCCCTCGAGTTTGACAAGCCCACGCCGCGTGGGTGCGAGGAGTCTGCGCACGCCGTCATCGATGCGCGAACGCCAGTGCGGTGCATGCTCACCTTCACCGTTGAAGAGATATGCCGCAAGGAGCGGCGTGAGTGTTACCGACACGATGAGCGAGGCGATAAGTGCGAAGACGATCGGCCACACGAGCCCCATAAACATGATCTGGGTGATGCCGCCGCTGAGGAGTAATGGCACGAGCGCGAGGACCATTACTCCGGTGGCAGCAGCGATTGGCAAGATCACTTCGCGTGTGCCTTCGATTGCCGCCTCGCGTGATGTGCGACCTTCGCCGAGCTTGCGATGCACGGAGTGGATGACGACGATCGAGTCATCGACTAGCCGACCGATTGCAAGCAGCAAACCGATGAGTGTCGAGCTATTGATCGAGAGATGCATCGGGACGAACAGCAACACGGCCAGGCCCAAGCACGTCGGGATCGAGGTCATGACGATTGCCGTCGCGCTGACATCTTCGAGAAAGATCAGGAGCACGAAGCCTGCGAGCACGACGCTGACGATCAGCTCCTCGAGCATGTTGCGATTGAGGTCGGACACAAACCGTGCGTTGTCGTAAGCCGGCGTGAAGGAGAGACCGGGGTTTTCTGCTTCGATCGTTCTGAGTCGTTCGTTGACCGCTGCGATCACCTGCGGCGAACTCGCGTCGGGGTTTTCGACGATCGAGACTTCGACGCTCTCTTTGCCGTTAAAGCGATAAGCTGCACGCTGTTCTGCTGCGCCGTCGCGAACGGCGGCGAGGTCGCGCACGAATATCGTTCGATCGCCACTCGTCATCACGGGCAAGTCCAGCACGTCTTGGGCCGAGCGGATGCGCTGATCGTCGCGGACGATCGTCTCACGGTTCTTGCCGGTGAGCGTTCCACCAGAGCGGCTGATGTTTTGCTTGTCGATGGCATCGCGAAGATCGACCATCGAGAGACCCGATGCGCCGAGCGCTGCACGATCGGCGATCACTTGCAGTTGACGTTGCAGCCCGCCGAAGGGGTACACGTTCTGCACGCCCTCGACGCCTTTCAACTCACGCACGACATCGTTTGCGATGAATTCGCGCAGGCGAACGGGATCCCAGCCGATGCCGCTCACGGCGAGTTGCAGGACCGGCGTGTTGAGCGGGTCGACCGGTACGACGTAGGACGGTTTGAGATTCGCGCGATCGTACGGCAGATCGCCTTCGGCTTGTTTGACGAGTTGCTGAACGTCCACGAGCGCGCGTTGCATGTCGGCGCCATAGGGAAATTGTAAGGTGACCGTTGAGAGACCGTCTTGCGAAATCGATCGAACGAAGCGGACGCCTTTGAGGTCGGTCATGCGTTCTTCGATCGGTTTGGAAAAGTACGTCTCGGTTTCTTCTGCCGAGTAGCCGGGCGTCATCGTGACGACGGCGACGATCGGGCTTGGCACGTACGGCATCATACGGGTCGGAAGCAAGAAGATGACGGCTGCAATTGCCGCGATGACGAGCGCAACGTATATCGCGATGACGGCGAACGGATTCTTGAGCGACCAGGCGGGGACGTCAAACGATTTCACGTGCGACTCTCGGTAATGGTCTGACCTTCTTGGAGCGTAGCGGCGCCTTCGACGACGACGCGCGCTTTCCGATCGAGGTCGCCGCTCACCGTAGCGCTACTGCCGTCATCGGAACGGACGCGCACGGGAACGCGATGCGCCGTTCCGTTAACATCCGTCCAGACCGCCGCATCGGAACCGGAGCCGATGATCGCCGCGCTCGGGACGGCGGTCGTGCCCGAAAACGCTCGGCGGCGTGCATGAATTGTCACGCGGACGAATCCGCCCGGCACGAATCCGTGCGCGCCGTTTTCCACGATTGCCTCGACGAGTGCCGTATGCGATGTCGCATCGGCGATCGGGGAGATCGACGTCACCCGACCGCGAACGAGCGTATCGTCCGCACGGCGCGCTTCGATCGGCGTCCCGACAACGATGTCCGGAAGATCTTGCTGCGCGACGTTTGCCTGGACGCGGAGCCGGCGAACGACGGCGATTCGTGCGATCGTTGTTCCCGCTTGCACGAACACACCGGGATCGACCAGTCTTTTGACGACGATCGCATCGTCGGGACTGACGACCGATGTAAATCCGGCCAAGGTCCGTTCGGTCAACGCTTGCGCCGCAGCTCGATCTGCGGCCGCGTGTGCGGCACTCGCTTGCGCGCGCATCTGCTCGACACCGGCACCCGCATCGGCTAGTTTTCTCGAAGAGACGATCACTTGTTGTTCGAGTGAGGCAACTTTTTCTGTCGCCGTGCGATACGCAGCGTCGGCAGCGGCTCGTTGGGCGCGCTCGTCTTGATAGTCTTGCATCGATACGGCGCCTTGATCGAGCAGCGACTTTTCACGAAGGAGTTCGTTCTCCCAGTAGGAGCGGGATTCGGCCTTTGCCACGCGCTCGGACCGGGCGGCTACAAGATCGTGCGTCATCGCCGCGCGATCTGCTTGCGCGATTACCACGCCGTTTGGTGCATGGTGATTTGCCTCAACGTCTGCGGCCCGCGCAACGGCGGCTTGACTGGCGGCGTCGGCTGCCGCTGCGATTGCGCGGCTTTGCAGATCGGGCGCATCGAGTCGCGCGATCACTTGCCCCGCGCGAACGTCGTCGCCGGCATACACGGAGAAGTCGCGGAGAATACCGGGTGCACGCGTGACGATATCTTGTATCAAGTACGGTGCAATCGAACCGGTCACATGAATGTCAGCGGATGCATCGCTTGATTGCACGGGGGCAAGCGTCACGGGAGTCGCCGCATTCCCGCTGATCGTCGACATCGCGGCCATATCCATCGCCGGTGCGGCATAGCGCGCGGAGACGAGTGCGAGAACCCCGATGAGGACCGTCGCGCCGCCGAGGATGCCAAGGGTGAGCGGTCGACGATCGCGCCGCATGACCACAAGGATGATGCCAGCGAGAAGAACGACGGCGAGGGCGATCGCTGCAACGCGCCACGCATCGGGATTTCCGGGAGATGATGACATGCTGCCCATCGCAGCCGTCGCGCCGGCGCCTTCTCCGGCAACGGCGAATCGATACGTCGCCGTGCCGGTTACGCCGCCGGAAAAGTGGACGGTAATGGCCCACGTCGTCGCCATCGCCACGGACATCCCGATTGTCCACTGCCCGGGACCCGTTTTATGAAGATCGCCGCTTGGACCATTCATCGACATCGTGGGCATCGCCGAGGAGAACGACGCGGTCGTTCGTGCGATTGCGTCGGCCGGCGCGCCGATGAGTTGGAGCGTCCCGGTGATGTGTCCCGTAGTCGGCGGATCGGGAAACAATTCGAGCGTCGCCTGCGCAGCGCCGACCGACACAACCATTGTCGATGCCATCGCAGAACTCGGCACGAGCGCGAGTACCAAAGCGAAGATCGCAACGACGAATTGGCTGGAGACAAGTCGATTCAAAGTGCTACGTTCCTTAGCAGATGCGTTCAAAAAAATTACATGACCATGTGCGATGAGGCGGCATGATCGCACGGCGTCGGGTTGATGAGCGACGCTGCTGCCGGTGCGATGCCGAAGAGCATGACGGCGACGATGATCGTCGAGACATACACGCGATTCCATGCGGACAATGCGACCGGCCGATCGCCTTGCACGAGCAAAGCGCGCAGACGTCGGCGAAAGCTGGAGTTTCCATGCAGGGCCGCCATGTTTGCTACGCGGCTGCGAGTGCAGGTAAAGGTCAACAATGCCCCGGCGAGATCTTCGGGCGATGCGTGACGCAGAGCGTGTGCGTCAGCAGCGAATTCGCGTGCGTCGCGGTAGATCGAAACGAACGCCGACGATGGCATCGGAAAAAGATCGACAAGAAAGGCGATCGCCGCTGCGACGGCTTGATCGCCACGCCGTGCGTGACCGCGTTCGTGAAGAAGTGCCGCCGCAAGCTCCGCATCGTTCATATCGCGTAGCGTGCGCGACGAGACGATGACCGCCGGGCGGTGGACACGAGCGAGCGCGCAGAATGGCTCGTCGAGCGGTAACTCGCGCACGGAGACGGCAATCTGCAAAGCGATCTTGGCGAGTCGATCCGACGGTGCAACGGTGATGCGCAGAAGTGCGCTCGATTCCGCCGCGCGCCGACGCGCGAGAACGGTTGCTCGGAGGAGGGAGAGGACGAGAACGGTCGCGATGATGGCGTAAAGCACGCGTCCGGCCTCAGTTTGGAAACATGCCGCATGCACGCCACCGATCAAAGCAGCGACCGCGAGCGCGAGGACGAGCGTTCCGGGAAGAATCGCCGCAATCGATGCGAGCGCCGCTTGCCAAGTCGCGTCGCCGGACATCTTACGTAGCGAACCAAGCGCGAGCCGCAATGCCGCCCACGCGGCAAGCGGAACCACGAGGAGCGCGCAGGCGGACGAGAGCAGCACGCCGCTGCGAAAGCAGTCGGCAAAAAATAAGCCGAAGTCAGGCACGGCGTGCCTCGGCGCGTTTGGCGGCTAAGAGCTTGGCAAATTCTTCGTAGCTCTCATCATCGTTTGCGAGTTCGCCCGCAATATGCGCGAGGAGCGGATTGCGCTGGCTTCTATAGAGAGGGCGAAGCACGTCGCCGATCACCGATGCTTGGAACGCTTCACGCGAAATCGCCGGGATAAACAGGTTCGCTCGCCCGGCCGACTTTTTGTTCAGGTGGAGCTTATTTACGAGATTCTGCATGATCGTCTTGACCGTCGAATAGGCGAGCGTCTTACCCTCACCGGACTTCTCGATTTCGGTCATCACATCGCTGACGGCCATCCAATCGCCATATGCCCACATGATCTCGATCACGCGAGATTCGAGTGGGCCAAGGGCGCTGGCCGTATCGTCGGCGCCACCGATGCGGATCGTACGCAAACTCATCTGCTAAGGACGCTAGCATATGCCTCGCAGCCGGTCAATCGGATATCATGCAGCGTACGTTCCGCAGTCCTGTATTGACTTAATTGGATACAAGGCATAGAATCGAAATATGTCGATACAACGTTGTTGCCCGCCGGCCGTCGTCGATGACTCGGATCGCTCGGAGCAGTCCAGCCTTTTTAAGGCGCTCGGAGATCCCCATCGCCTGGCCATGCTCGCGACGCTAGCGCGGACGGATGACGAGGTCTGCGTTTGCGACTTCACCAGCGCCTTGCCCTTAGAGCAACCGACGATATCACACCACCTCCGATTGCTTCGCGACGCACGCTTGGTTACGTCCGAGCGACGCGGTACATGGGTGTACTATCGCCTGGCAAGCGATGCGTCTGAACGCATTGACGCCGCACTACGCTCGGTACTTCCGCAGAAAGTTCTTGCATGAAGATGCATCTGAACCTCGCGACGCGCGACCTCGAAGGCAGCATCGCATTTTACTCAACGCTCTTTGCCGCCAAGCCGTCCAAGCAACTCCCCGATTACGCGCTCTTTATCACCGAGCACCCGGGACTCGAATTGGCGCTCGATCTCGACCTCGGCGCTCGAATCGGTGTCAGTGAGCATTTCGGTATCGTTGTCGATTCGCCGCACGAAGTCGATGCTCAGATCGAGCGATTGCGGAATGCCGGCTACGCAGTCGATATCGAACGTGGCGAGACGTGCTGCTATGCAAATCAAACGAAAGTTTGGGCGAGTGACCCGGAAGGGCGACGTTGGGAGACCTACTTCGTTCACGAAGAAACCGAGGCGCGCGACGACGATCAGACATCATGCTGCACCTAGGTCTCGATTTGGAGAAGGTGTGAATTATCGCGCAGTCGCCGCCGAATTTTTTGGCTCGGTCTTCTTGCTCTTGGCCGTCGTCGGGTCGGGAATTATGGCGGAACGGCTTAGCGGCGGAAACGTCGGCGTCGCGCTCCTTGCGAACACCATCGCGACCGGTGGAGCCCTCATCGCGCTTATTTTAGCTTTCGGACCCGTATCCGGCGCGCACTTCAATCCAGCCGTGACCCTGGCCGATGCGTGGCAACGCGGACTCGCTTGGTCGATGGTCATGCCGTATTTTATCGCTCAGATCGCTGGCGCAATACTTGGGACGGCGCTTGCGAACACGCTGTTCGGCCTGCCGGTTTTTTTTGCTTCGCACCACTCGCGCTCGGGCGCGGTCCTGCTCGTTAGTGAGTTCGTCGCGACCTTTGGGCTGCTCGCCGTCATCTGGGGCTGCGTACGCTCGCGCCCATCGGTAACTCCGTTTGCCGTCGCCGCATATATCGTTGGGGCATACTGGTTCACGCCGTCCACCTCGTTCGCAAATCCCGCTGTGACGATCGCTCGTTCACTCACCGATACGTTCGCGGGGATTCGGCCGCAAGATGCCCCGGGTTTTATCATCGTTCAGTTCGCCGGTGCAATCGCGGCGACCGCGCTCTTCGCCTGGCTAGCCCCGATCTCTTCGGCCACGGCAAAAGCCGTTGTCGTCCCACATTCGAAGGAGAGCCGTGAACTTGTCAGCCGCTAACCAGACGCCATTCGTGTTGTTCGTTTGTCGGCACAACACCGGCCGTTCGCAGATGGCGGAAGCGTATCTGCGGCACTTCGCGGGCGATAAAATCGAAGTCGCCTCAGCGGGAACGATCGCCGCCGCGGTCCCCGATCCGCGCGTTGTCGCGATCATGGCGGAGGATGGTATCGATATCAGTGCTGCGCGGCCAAAACTGCTCGACGCGGAGAAAGCCAAGATCGCCGATCGCATTATAACGATGGGTTGCGATGTTGAAGGCGTGCCTCGGATCGATGCAGATTGGGGTCTTGCCGATCCCAAAGGTCAGCCGCCTGAGGCCGTTCGCGAGATTCGGAACACGATCAAAGAAAAAGCCCGCGAGTTAGCGGCCGCCCTACTTGGAACGAACAAAGCTTAGACTCGGTGGGGTCTGCCCCGACGCCGACTTGCAAGGACCGTGCATCACCTTTAAACGGTGATCGCCATTCCGCGATAAATACGCGAACGATAGCGACTGTCGTCGGCGGCGGGTAGTGGGCCGGATTCAAGGACGAGCGCGCGCGCGAAACGGTCGAGTTCTTCTTGTTGCTCGCTCGTATTACGCGGTTCTTCGCTTTGCACACGGCGCGTGACGTTGATCTGATTGACCGGCACTTCATGCACGAGACGTTCGTTCTCGACGGCAATCGTTGCGGTAAGGGCGTGCAGTGTGGTCTTGATGAAATTCGCCAGCGCAAATTCCACCGGGTTGCCGCCAAATGGAACGTCGGGGGAGACGAAGACCAGTCGCACGTCTTCGAGCAGTGACACCGTTCGTGCGACGCGAAAGTGATTGGTGATATTCTCCTCGATCATCGCTTCGAATCCGGGTCCATCGAGAGCGTGATCGCCTTCGAAAAGCGCGTTCGGTAAGAGACCGAGCGGCATGGAGACGACAGCCGCCGGGTTCGGATATTCGCTCAGTGCGCGATCGAGCCCGGTCTCGAGGTCCGCGCCGATGACGATGTCGACGATGCGTTCCGCGATCGTCGATCCGACGCGTTGACGGACGTGTTTTACTGCTTGTTGCGTGCACGTGATTAGCACCACGCGATCGACGCCGCACTCTTCGACATACGCACGGGCCGCGCGCACCATGTGTTCGATCGGATGCTCGCCGACGATCCAGACGTTTCGCCCGCGCAGTTGCGCCACGCGCTCGTCCTTCGAGCGACCGAAGAGTTCTCGCTCGGTAATCGAGCGTTCTTGGCGCAGACCGCCCGAGGGTTGAAACGTTTCGCCCGAGACGGCGCGATCGGCAAGGAAGTACACCGTCGCAAGCGCGACTTCGAGTTCGCTCGGCATATGCTGCAAATGCAGCATTTTTAGCACCCCCGACCGCACTTTTTCCGCTTCGCGTTCGACCTCGCGCGGTGCAAAGAATGGTTCGGCGGGACGTTGTGCGATGCCGCATTTGACGTCATCTGAGAGACGATGGCTGCGCTGCAAACGCTCGCAAAGCTTTCGTGAGATATCTTCGTCCATCAGCGCCGTAGCGAATGATGAACCTTCGCTTGCGGCCGCCCCCTTCACGATTGCATCGCAGAGATTGCGCAGCGTCGCGGGCGTTGAAGGATCAGCGATGATCTCCGCAATGTCGTTCCGCATTGCCGCCTGCAGGAACAGATGCGTTTCGCCGCCCGTGCGCACGTGCGCGATCGCCGCGGCGTAGATTGCATTCAGTCTCTTTGCGGCTAAAATCAGCTTGCCGCGGCGTTCGAAGAGACCCGGTCCGCCGCCCGTGCCGGCGAGACGGTCGCCCGCAACCGGTCCTGGGGCGATTGCGTTGATTTGAATTTCGGGACCGACGAATTGCGCGAGCGTCTCGACGATTGCGCGCTGCCCGGCTTTGGATACGGCATAGTCGCTTCGATTGGGATAGGCGACGGCAACGTATTTCTCTCCGCCGAAGTACGAGCTAACGTTAAGAATGTAGCCGCTGCCGCGCTTTTTCATCTCTGGAACGACGCGCGCCATCAGCGCAAAGTTCGAGATCAGGTTGGCTTTGAGCGTTCGGCGCCAGCTCTCGAGCGGCATATCGACGACCATTTGTTCGGCCCCCGCTATCCCGGCATTGTTAATGAGATAGTCGATCGAACCGAACCGGGAAAGACCACGATCGATCGCAAGGGCGAGCGTCGCGTCGTCTGCGACATCGACGCCGTCGAGTGTTTCGATTCGCGCCGCGGCGTCGTCGTAGCCGATGGCCGTGAGTTCGCTAACGATATTCTTGCGCATCGTTGCGAGTTGATCCGCACGACGCGCAGCGATGATCACCCGCGCGCCCGCGATTGCCAGCAGTCGAGCGATCTGGCCGCCAATACCGGCGGAACCTCCCGTAATGAAGGCGACTTTGCCGCGATGGAGGCCGATGAGGCTCTCGCTTGCGCCAAACGTAGCGCGGGTCGCGCCCGTGCCTTCGCCAAGCGAATCGGGTAAGTACAGATTCACGGGCTTCGTGCGCCGGTTGGTGTAAAGAAGTTTCGCTGTCCACGCCGCTGCGAACCGCAGCCCTTCGTCTTCGGTATTCGTCCAGCGCACGATTTGATTTGACCAGTCGGCAAAGGGCCGTTTACCAGCCGACGCGTCGAGTTCCGATTCGTCACGCCAAACGCGCACGAGCTGTTCTACCGCGGCGCGCCAGATATCGCCATAGACGTTGCCGCGACCGTCGTCTCCGTTCCCGAGAAAAACGACGCGCGGGTTAGCGCCGATGCGGGCGGTACTCCAATACCGTCCGAGTTCGCGCGCAATCACGATCGCGCCCACGATCTCGCCGTCCAAGAACGCGTCGACGTCCTCATCGCTGGCGTCGGCCAGCGGCTTGGTGAAATGCTTGGGACCGAACGCGGGCAAAATGACGGCGCCGTGCACGGCACCCGATGTGCGCCGCAACATCGTTGCGACCGCGTCGGGATCGCGCCGGTCGAGTGCGAGCGTGCGAATGTTGCGATCGAGTTCCAAGTCTCCGAGCTTCGAAGATGCGCTCGTGAGCGCCGCGTCGTTTGGGACGCTAAGCAAGACCGTAGCTCCGCATTCCGCGTGCGCTCGTGCAACGGCGATGCCGGCTTCGACATCTTCGCCTGAGACGACAAGCACGGTACGTCCCGACGCATCGACGATGCGTAGACCGGGACGTGCGGTAAACGTGCTGCGACTTTCCTGTCGCACAAGCATGCCGTGCGTGATCTCGAAGTTGTGTCCGCTGATCGCGCCCGAATCGTCACTGCCGAGAAAAACCGTCGTGGATGCCACATCGCCAATCGTCGGAAACGGTGTGGCAGGAATGGCGTCCGTGCCGCCGTTCCGTGAGAGCGTCATCATATCGGTGATCTCGTTTGCCGTGGTGCCGGAAGGCGCGCTGCGGAGGGCGTCCATCGAAGCAAATACGCTATGGATGCGCTCGCTCTCGATCGGGCCGGGAAAGACGGTATTCACGCGAATGCCGCGCTCGCCAAGTTCGTATGCCAGGCGCCGCGACCACGCATTGAGTGCAGCCTTTGGTACGACGTACCCCGCGCGTCCGAAATAGGCCGTGCGCGAAAAAATTGTGGAAATATTAATGATCGAGGCACCCGGCGCCAAATGTGGAGCTGCGGCGCGTACGACATTCCATGCCACGCCGAAAAGGTTTCGAGCGGCATCGCCGACCGTCTCGGTGTCGCTTGCACCACCCGCTCGCAGACGCTCGAGATCCGCGTTCGATATCGGCACGTTTTCGAGTTGTTGGCGTGGTCCGGCGGACCCGGCATTATTCACCAGGACGTCAATTCGGCCGAAGTGCTCGAGGATGCGTGCAATACCCGCACGCGCTTGCACGGGATCGCCTGCGTCAAATGGGCTCACGAAGATGCGATCGGCATCAACGTCGGTCTCGGCGATCAGCTTGATTCGGGCGTTGGCAAGTTTGTCGCCGTCACGCCCGACCATGGCAATCCGTGCTCCCTCAGCAAGGTAACGGCGCGATATTTCGCCGCCAATATTGCCCGCGGCTCCCGTGATGACCGCGACCTTGCCCGCAAGTCGCAAAACGGGGAGAGACCGGACCGAGTCGACTGAAGCCATCCTGAACGTGATCCCCACAAGAGAAGAAGCCGTTGGTCGCCAGAAGCCCCCTTATAATACCCAACCATTGATGAATAGCAACCCATCCAATGGTAGAATCTTTGGCGGGGTCTGCCTGAACCGGAAAAAATCTTCCGGGGGAGGACGCCTGTCGGTAGCCGGGCGAGTCGGGCTGCCGGATACCGAGAACCGAATAGACATCAACGGCGCCCGCTACGGGAGATGTAGACGGATCGCGTGCCAGACGAGGCCCGGCTCGTACCGGTGGGTCACGACGCCCGTCTCGTGATCCATGGCGTAGAGTCGTAGCCAGCGATTATCGACCAGGTTGCGGACCGAATCGTGCTTCGCGATAACGGCATCCATCGCGGCCGTTGGAGCAGCGATGATCACATTGAGACGTTGCGGCTCGTGCATGAACCGCTCCCCATCGTGCACCGATTGCCAGGGAAGCCCAACCCGAAGATCGCCAGCGTTCCCTTCGAGCACCCCAAGACACCCGGTGACGTTGTGTAAGACCTTATTGCCGGCGCCGAAGAGTCGATTGTTCACGACCGAACCGTAATATTGAAGATTGATCCAGCTTGCAACGACCATCGGCGCCACCATGATCAGTTCGAGGACGCCGCGGGTCGTGTCGAGATCGAAGCGGTAATCGTGCAAAAAGGCGCGGCCTTCGAAATCGATGCCGCGCGTGAACTCACGCGGCGCGGCGATGAATGCCGCGTTGTTTGCCAGTGCCCATTCGGGCCGCACTTGCGCCCAATCGCGGCTACGCACCAGCACGCGACGGTCCGTGTTCTCATCGACCGGGATACCCATGAGCGGCGCGCGTTCGCGCCGCGTGATCGCGCTCGAGGTTCGAAGCCACCCGTGAACGTCGGTAATTAGCGGGCGATGCGAGCTTGGCAACCGATCCTCATCGTAGATCGTAATTTCATCGGTCGTTGTGTCGTGCAGGCAGCCTAGGAACCATGTATCATCTGGAATATCGATTCCGCGGCTACGCAGGCCGACGCGAACACCCGGATCGTTGCAGATGTCCGCTGCCACGCGCGCGTTGGCCTCGCCGGTATGCCCGCCACATGCTCCGCAATCGAGTCCCGATGCGTGCGGGTTGTTGACGGTCGTGCTACCGTGACCGACCATCATGACCAGCGGCGCGAAGTTTCCTTTCATTGACATCGCGCCGAGCACGGCTTCCGCCATGTCGATCTTTTTTTCATCGGTAAATCCGGTCGGGCTTCCGCCATCGTTACGCGCCTCGATTTCGGGACCGAGCTTTTGAATCGTCGTCGCGTCAAGACCGTCCGTATTGGGGTCGGTGGTCGGTCGCGTGAGTGCAAGGCTATCGGTCAGAATTTTACCCGCGAACAAGATGCCGCCGGTTTTGACGAAAATGAACGATGAAACAGCCGAGAGTTTAAACGACTTCCAGGCCTTATACGCGCGTCGTCGCAAGAGCCGCAGACCGAGGATCTCGGCGTTATCATCGCGCGAGACGCTTTGAACGACTTGTCGTACCGTAAATGCGGGCGTGAGCAGGACGGGACACTGCGCACCTCCGCGCAGGTGTCCGATCGGCACGTACTCGATCGGGTAGCCAAAGAAACCCGCAAATCCAATCGTTTGCACACCCGGCGCTACGCTCTCTAAGGCCCGCCGGTACACTTCGGAACGAACGTCGATGCAGAAAGCCGCTTGCAACTGCGGGCGCGCAGCAACTGCAACGACGGCGGGGGATCCGAGCTTCGCGAGAAGCCGCCGCTCGTACGCCGCCTCGTATGCTTCTTGCGCAAGAATATCGATGCTCAGTTCGGGATCATCCCCGAGTCGCTCGTCCAGCGGAATTGAGGCAGCGTCGTGCATCGCGCGCTCCCAAGCAGAACGGAATTCCGTATCGGAGCGTTGCATGAAAAGCGCGTATCCCCAAACCACGCGGATCGCGAGCAACTGAACCAGTGCATCGTTGGTGCCGCCGTAGAGTTCGCTCTCCCAGACGAGATACCGCGCGTACGATGCCCAACCCGCGATGTCGAGGAGCGTTTGATGCAAGTACTCGACGAGTGCACGCGGTGGGACGCCGAGCTTCTCGACGACTTCCGCGATAGCTGCGACGGGATCAGCCGGCATGCTTGCCACGATCCGGCGGAAGCCGGCGATGCCCATGACTTCGGGATTGCGATCGTACTGCATTGCTGCGCGCCACGCGGCAAACGGTCGTAGTTCGCGCTCGGGTAATTGCCAGACCGTCTGTCCTTCATCAAAATACGCCGCGCTGAATCGTGAAATCTCATCGATCATGAACGCGGTGCCCGAGACCTGGCGATTGCCCTCGGCGAGCGCGTCGATGATCTCCGCGACACTAGCGACGTGCGCGGGGTGCTTTCTGCGTGCACCTTCCTCCAGCGCGAGCGACTCTTTGAATTCCGCTACCGTCTTGGGTGCCTGCCATTCGTGCGGCGCAGCGAAGAGCGCCGTCGCGATATCGGCGTCTTCGATTCGTCCGCTCGCGAGCGCTTCGCGGTAGAACGAGCGCGGCATCAGCATATCGGCACGCGCCACCCGGTACATCGTGGCGCACGTCGCGTGAAAGCTTTGGTGCGTGAATCCAAGAAATGGATTGACGGCGACAAAGTGTTTGAGCGGCCAGAGCGGCGCAATGCGATTGCAGGCTTGTGCGATCACCGATTCGAGATCGATTGTCTTGAGCGTTTCGGGAACGTTGAGGGTCATTTGCTACAACGGCCTCGCGGTGGATGAGAGCGGTTTTGGCGCGGGCGCCGGCCAGAGGCGCACGACGATACGGTTCGCTAGCGTGTTGACATACAGGCCGTTTGCAACGTGGGCATACATCGCGCGCCATCGGGGCGAAGTAAAGCGGCCCGGCACCCAGTTTTGCAAAAACACGATAACGGCAAAGGCCACGATGACCGCTCCGACCAGGGCGATGTCGAGCGGGCCGCGGGCAGGCGCCGCCGGCACCGCGCCGGCAAGCAGAAATTCCATCGTGTACTGGAGGCCAAAATACGCCGCTGCGATCGCGATGGCCGTCAGCACGGTCCGGCCGACAACGTAGAAGTTGGGCCGGTTTTCAATGCTGCGCGCGAGCAGGTGGACGATGCTGAGCAGCAGCGTTGCGCCGAGCGCGAACACGCCCGGCTTTTCGGCGATGTCCGCGCCGAAGAGGCGCCCGACGATCGCGACCGCAGCAATGACCATGATGATGACGAAAATCAAACGCCCCGCGTTCGGTTTGCCTTCGGGCTTTGGCGTGTACGAAGCGCGGGAGATGTCGATCACGCTACCCGAGGATAAGAACGCGTGTGCTTTGTAGCATGAGTGCGCGACGATGTGCAGGAGCGCTGCGGGAAACGCTCCGATTCCGCACTCGAAGAGCATAAATCCCATCTGCGCCACCGTCGAGTACGCGAGTGTCACCTTGATGGAACTCTGGGTTAGCATCACCACCGAGCCAAAGAGCGCGGTGAAGCCGCCCACGATGACCAGCGTGTCGAGCGCAGGCAGCGAGAGCACGATTAAACCGGCAAAGCGCAAGACAAGAAAACCACCGGCATTGATGATGCCGGCGTGCAGCAGCGAAGAAACGGGTGTCGGCGTTTCCATCACTTCGATCAGCCAACCGTGTGTCGGGAATTGGGCCGAGGTGAGCAGTGCCGCTAGCACCAGCAACATCGCGGCAACCGAGATGCCGCCGGGCACCGTTGCACCGTGCAACGCGGCGACGCCGGCGAATACCACACCGTAATCGAGGCTCCCGAAATTGAAGTAGATGAGCACGGCGGCTGCGACGATGCACGTCTCAGCAAGCCGGCTGACAATAAACTTCTTGCGTCCGGCGAGCACGGCTGCGGGACGGCCGGGATAGAACAAGAGTAATTGCTGCAGGCAGAGCGCCGTCGCGATCCAGGCGAAGGCGAGCAGCGCTACGTTTCCGGCAATAATTGCGATCAGAATCGAGGCGAGCGTGAGGCAGAGGAATCGCGTGAAACGTACATGCGCCGGATCGCCGTCGAGGTAGTTCTTGCTGTACAGCGTGACGATGACGCCGACGAAAGCAACGAGGCAATACATCGTGGCGCTAAGCGAGTCGAGGTAGAGTGCCAAGCCGACCCCATTCGCACCGAGTGTCTCGGTGTGGAGCGGCCCCTTCGCAACAACCGCGACCGCCGCCGAAACGGCGGTAAGTAGCGCGACGCCGGCGGCCGCAATCGCGAGCCGATTATACCGTACGGCGGCGCGCAATTTCCGTTCTCCGGGTAGCAGTCCGACCAAGAGCAAACCAATTGGCCCCGCAGCGGCCAGCCACAAGCTATTCACCCAAGTCAACGTACGCCACGCCTTTCGTTTAAAACACTCGTGATGGAGTTAATCAAAGCGAGGCCGCCTAAAAGGGAGGCGACGATCACTCGAACGAGCCCTGCAGGGACTGGACACACGAATCGCATAACATGAACTCTATTGCATGTTTTGATACCATAGTCGCGTGAGTGTCGTCAAGAAGCGCGCCGTCGGATCCGAGGCGCGAACCGGCTGGACGTTTTTGACCAATCACGCGCATGTCTTGATCGCGCTTACGCGCGACCCGTTAGCGCGTGTTCGAGACCTCGCGCTCTCGGTTGGCATCACCGAGCGAGCGATTTTGCAAATCCTTTCCGACCTCGAAGCGGGCGGCGTGATCGAGCGCCTGCGCGAGGGCCGCCGGAACACCTACCGGATCAATAAAGAGGTCCGTTTGCGACACCCGCTCGAGTCCAACCACCGAATCGATGAGCTTCTGACGCTCGCGCGATAAGCCGCATCGCGAATGGCGAGGCAAATCCAGAACCGGTTCGCTCACTGATGTAAATCGCGGCTTCGCCATATTCTGATTCAGGCGCAGCACGTCGGTGTCGGCAGCTTCCTGAGTTCATTTGTCGCGTCGCTCGATGGCGGCTCCGCGGTGGACACAACACTTGCCCTGGGGAGGCCCGAGGGCGTATAGTGGGTGAAAGTGGTGTCTAGTGGGAGCTAGTGGGGATATTTTTTGGCCGCCGATCGACCGCTCTTTACCGGGTCAGTCGAACACAGCCTTGACGACAAGGGTCGCCTCGTCGTGCCCGCCCGCTTCCGCGAACGCCTCGGCGCCGGCTTCTTCTTAACGATCGCCGAGCCCGACCCGTGCCTCGCCCTCTACCCGGCCCCGACGTGGGCCGAGTTCTGCGCCAAGCTCGAAGCCGCGCCGACTAAGGACGCGCGCTACCGGAGCTTCGTCCGGCACGTCTTCGCGAATACGGAAGAACTCTCGTGCGATAACCAGGGACGCCTCGTCATCCCCGGTCATCTGCGTGCCCACGCGAAAATCGAAAAAGACGTTGTCTCCGTTGGTTCGCTCACGCGTATCGAAGTCTGGGGTCGCGAACGCTATAAAGAGCAAGCCAAGGCTGCGGCGACGGAGTTGTTCGACTTCGCCACCGAGCTTGGGCTGTATTAGTGCGTGGGGCACGTCTCCGTATTGCCCGCCGAGTCAATCGCGGCGCTTGCTCTCGTCCCGGACGGCACGTATGTCGATGCGACGTTCGGAGCGGGCGGTCATACGGCGTTGATGCTCGCGGCACTCTCGCCCGCGGGGCGGATCGTTGCCTTCGATGCGGATCCCGACGCGCGCGAGCGCGATCTGCGGGACCCGCGCGTGACGCTCGTGCATGCAAACTTTCGCGCGTTGCGCTCGGAATTGGAAGCGCGTGGGATCTCACAGATCGATGGGATTCTCTACGACTTGGGGACGAGTTCGATGCAACTCGATAGCGCCGATCGCGGCTTCTCGTTTCGCGAAGACGCGCCGCTCGATATGCGCATGGATCCGACGCAAGGCGAATCGGTCGCCGAACTTCTTGCCGAGCGCGAAGAAAAAGAAATCGCCGACATCATCTTTGAATTCGGCGACGAACGCGCAGCGCGCCGCATCGCGCGCGCGATCGTCCAGAAGCGTACGATTGGCCGCGTGCCGACGACGACGGGAGAACTCGCTTCGCTCGTCTCGGGCGTCGTGCATCAAGCGGGCAAGCGCGAACGCACGCATCCCGCAACGCGCACCTTTCAGGCGCTCCGTATTGCGGTCAACGACGAACTCGGCGCGTTACGCGACTCGCTCGATGCAGCGATGGGCGTCGTGAAACCCGATGGTCGGATCGCCGTCATCAGCTTTCACTCCCTCGAAGACCGCATCGTGAAGACGACCTTCCGTGACGATCCGCGCGTCGCGCGGGTGACGCGCAAACCGATCGTGCCCACAGGTGAAGAAACCGCCGCCAATCCCCGTTCGCGTAGCGCGAAGCTCCGCGTTGCCGCCGTTCTTGCTCAGGAGTCCGACGCATGATTGCCCCGCAGCGAGTTCCCCAATACGAGATCCCGCGTTCGCGCGAACGCGCAAAACAGGCTACCCGCCGACGGTCGACGCGCGCCAAAGCGCGTGCGTACGTCGGTCTTGGGCGTATCGCGGTTGCCGTCGGCCTCATCGTCGTTCCGCTCATGGTGTATGTGATGCTCACGGCGAACCTCACGGGCATGCACTATGCGGTCGCGCGCGCGGAGACGCAGCGTACGACGCTCACGGATGAAACGCAGCGCCTCGACGATAAAATTGCGCAGCTCGAATCGCGCGAACGCCTCTCGGCCGTCGCCGCAAAACTCCATATGCACGATCCGCGCGAGTACGCGGTCGTCGCCTTACCGAATCCCGCCGCGAAGCCGAAACCCAAAGGCATTGCGTTTCTCGGGAGCATGGGCGACTGGTTCAGTCGGCAGTAGGTGGCCGCACGTTCGTTTTCGCGCGTCGCTCCCGGGCGCGCGAAGATCACGTTCTACGCGATCGTCGGGATCGCGCTTTTTCTTTCTTGGCGGCTCTATGACGTCCAGATCCGTCAAGGTCCGCATTTAGCGGCGATCGCCCAAAGCCAGCGTTCCGATACGGTCGAACTCTTTGCCAAGCGCGGCACCATCACCGATCGCGAGGGCAACGTGCTCGTGCGCTCGATGCCCTCCGAGAGCGTCTCCGCCGTCCCGACGAATATCGTCGATCCGCTCAAGACCGCAACGGAACTCGCGCCGATCCTCGGCATGAAAGCGCACGATATCGAGCTTGCGCTGCGCGATCGTTCGCAGTTCCGCTGGCTAGCGCGAAAAATCTCGCACGACGTCGCGCTTCGCGTCGCCGCGCTCAATGTTACCGGTATCGCGATCGTTCGGGAAGAGACGGGCACGCGCTTTACGCCTGCCGGTCATCTCGCATCGACCGTGCTTGGCTTTGTCGGCGTCGATGAATCCGGGCTCGAGGGGCTCGAGTCGGCATTCGATACGTATCTGAGAGGCACGACCGGAAAGATGAAAATCGAGGCCGATCAGTTCGGCCGTGCGATTCCATTTGCCGAGACGCGGATCATCGAAAAAGCGCACCCCGGTCGCCACATCCAACTCGCGCTCGATTCGTACTTGCAGTTCGCAACGGAACGCGCGCTGCGCGACCGCGTGCACGAATCGCACGCGCGCAGCGGCACGGCGATCGTCATGGATCCGAACACGGGCGAGATTCTCGCGCTTGCAAACGCGCCCGATTACGAGCCCGCGCACTTCTACCGCTTTTCGGCCGACGCCAGGCGCGACCGCGCAGTGATGGATGCCTACGAGCCGGGTTCGACGTTTAAATTGATAACGGCGGCCGCCGCGCTCGAGTCGCACCATATCGGACCCAATGCCATGTTTCCAGCGCTCGATTCGCTTGAAGTCGGCGGCCGGGTCATTCACAATGCCGAGGACGGCCTGATGGCGGGCGGCGGCGGAAGCGAATCGCTCGAGCAGATCATCGCGCTCTCGCACAATGTCGGCGCGGCCGAGATCGGCATCGCGACAGGTCCGCGCGATCTTTATAAAACGATCCGCGCGTTTGGCTTCGGCGACCCCACCAACATCGAACTTCCCGGTGAAAATCCGGGCATCGTGCCGCCGCCCGATCAGTGGAGCGGCAGCTCCACCGCGACGATTTCGTTTGGCCATGGGATCTCGACGACGCCGATCGCGCTCGTGCGCGCGTATGCCGCAATCGCCAACGGCGGTTTGCTGCTGCGCCCGCGTATCGTACACGCACTCATCGGTGAAGACGGCGCCCCGTTCTTCACCTACCCAACGGAAATCGAACACCGCGCGATCTCTGTGCAGACCGCGGCGACCTTGCGCCGCTATCTCCGGGCCGTCGTCATGCGCGGCACCGGGAAAGACAACGCGCAAATTCCCGGGTATACGACGGCTGGGAAAACCGGCACCGCGCAAGTGGTCGAAAACGGACGCTACGAACCGGGCGAATACATCGCCTCGTTTATCGGGTATGTCCCGGCGGAACGTCCGAAGTTCGTGATTTTTGTGAAGATCGAGCGGCCGCGCGGCGTGTACTACGGCGGCACGGTCGCAGCACCGGTGTTCGCGCAACTCGCGCGCATTGCAATGCTGCATGCGGGCGTCTTGCCGACGGCGGCGGCAAAATCGCGGCTCGCGGCGAAAGCGCCGTAATGCTCGACATGGGGACGCTTGCTGCGTTCGTTCCCGAGGGTCGTCTCGTCGGTTCTCCCGATATCGCCATCTCGGCGCTGGCGACGGACTCGCGCCGCGTTACGCCGGGAACGGTGTTCGTTGCGCTGCGCGGCGCGCATGTGGATTCGCATGCGTTCGTCGGTCAGGCAATCGAGCGCGGTGCCGTCGGTGTCGTTCTCGAACAAGAGCAAGCGCTCGCCGTCCCGCAACTGATCGTACCGGATGCAACGCTCGCGCTCTCAACCTTGAGTGCAAAATTCTTTGGCGATCCCTCGGCGCGCATGCACGTCGTGGGCATTACCGGAACCAACGGCAAGACAACGACGACGCACCTCGTTCGAGCAATTCTCGAGGCGGCCGGCCGTTCGTGCGGCGTGATCGGAACGCTTGGCGCTTCGCTCGGCGGTCGCGCGTGGTCGCTTGAAAACACGACGCCGCTCGCGCTCGAACTCCAGGGTCTCCTGGCGACGATGCGCGACGGCGGCGCGTCGGCGGTCGCAATGGAAGTCTCTTCGCACGCGCTCGCGCTGCACCGCGTCGATGACGTGCATTTCGCCGTCGCGGCATTCACGAATCTCACGCGCGATCATCTCGACTTCCACGCGACGCCCGAAGCCTACGAAGCTGCGAAGCGGCGTTTGTTCGACCTCGCACCGATTGCCGTCGTCAACGTCGATGACGCCGCGGGCGTGCGGCTGGCCGAAGACCTGCGCGCGCGCGGCACGCAGACGATTGCGTACGCTATCCGTGCGAAGAATGCGGATCTCATCGCGCGCGACGTTGTCGTTCGGAGCGAAGGCTCGACCTTCACGCTCGATGACCGTTTCGTGAAACTCTCGCTTCCCGGCCGGTTCAACGTTGAGAATGCGCTCGCCGCAATCGGCATCGCCGATGCGCTCGGGATCGCGCGTTCGGTTGCGATCGAAGCACTTGCCGATGTCGCTGCGCCGCCTGGGCGCATGGAACGCATCGCAAGCGACGGCATCGATGTTATCGTCGACTATGCCCATACGCCCGATGCCCTGAGTAACGTGCTGCAAGCCGCACGCGAGGGCACGCGCGGGCGCCTGGTCGTCGTCTTCGGTTGCGGCGGCGACCGCGATCCGGGCAAGCGCCCGCAAATGGGCGCGATTGCCGCGCGGCTTGCCGATCGCGCCATCGTGACCTCGGATAATCCACGCAGCGAAAATCCGCAAGCGATCGCCGATGCGATCCTCGTCGGTGGCAAAGGCGAGGTCGAACTCGACCGCGGCGCGGCGATCCGTCGCGCGATCGCCGATGCGCGTGCGGGCGACGTCGTGGTGATCGCGGGCAAAGGTCATGAAACATACCAGATCATCGGCGATCAGACGCGTCACTTCGACGATCGAGAAGAAGTGCGCGCCGCGTTGGTCGCACGTTCGGCGGGTGCCGTATGATCGTGCGTTTTGCCGAGGCGATCTCGGCGCTCGATGCGCGCATTCTTGGCGCCGGCGTGCCGCCGCGTTCACTCGAAATCACGACCGATACGCGCGCCGTCATACCGGGTCAAACATTTCTTGCCTTACGCGGCGAACGCTTCAACGGACACGACTTTGTCGCGCAGGCACTGGCCGCGGGCGCTGCCTGCGCGATCGTTTCCGATGCAAGCGTCATCCCGCCCGAGGCGTGTGGTTTGCTCGTTGCCGACACGCTCGTGGCGTACATGACGCTTGCGGCGCTCGCCCGCGGTCAGCGGCACGGAACGGTGATCGCGATTACCGGCAGCACGGGTAAGACGACGACGAAGTCGTTCTTGCGCGATCTCATCGCCCGCTGCGGCCACGACGTTCAAGCGACGCCGGAAAATGAAAACAACGAGATCGGTGTGAGCAAGTTTCTCCTGAGTCTGTCACCGGGCGAAGACGAGTCGGTTGCCATCGTCGAGATGGGTGCGCGTCACGCGGGCGACATCGCGCCGCTGGCACAGATGGCTCGACCGCACGTCGGTATCCTTACCAATATCGGCGAGGCGCACTTGGAGATTATGGGCTCGCGCGAAGCAATTGCCGAAACGAAGTGGGGCCTCTTCGCAAGTGGTGCGCGCGCGGTCATCGGCCTTGCCGATGCGGCGTCGCGCGCGCGTGCGGCCAGTCTGCCCCAGGTGCCGCAGTGGTTCGGCATCGACGATGAAAGCGTCCCGGCAACCGAACATGCCGCAATCGTCAATGGCACGCATGAACTCGTCGTCCACGAACGCGGCAGCACGACGCGCTATCCGATCGACGTGCGCGTACCGGGCGATCACAATCGTGCCAACATCGCTGCGGCGATCGCGGGCGCGATCGCGGTCGGCATCGATCCGGCGCAGCTCGCGCCGCATGTTGGCGCACTCGAACTCCCGCACGGCCGTTACGAGAAATTCATCGCCGGTGATGTGACGATCGTTTTCGATGCGTACAACGCCTCGATGAGCGGTACGCTTGCGACGCTTTCGGCATTCGCTGCGGAGTCTGCGGAGCGGCGGATCGCGGTCCTCGGCTCGATGGCCGAGCTCGGTCCGGATGCCGCCTCCATGCACGAACTCGTCGGTGAAGCGGCCGCGCACAGCAACCTCGACGCGCTGATCGTCGGCGGTGCTTTTGCGGATGCGATCGCTCGCGGCGCGCGTCGGAGCGGTTTTTCCTCAGATGCCATTCACTCGTACGAAGACAACATCCATGCAGCAAAGCTTCTGCGCGAGCTCGCCCGGCCCGGTGATATCGTGCTGCTTAAAGGCTCCCGGATGTACAAGATGGAGCAAATCGCGGAGGCGTTTGGGGTGAGCGTCCGATGATGCCGCTGGCCGTTCACGAACCGCCGCTACCCGATGGCCTCGTCGCGATCCCCGTGCGCACGCGCCTTGTCGGCGCCGGCGACGATTTGCTCGCACTCGTGCGCGAAGCGCTGCGCGGCATCGCCAAACCCGGCGACGTCGTGGCGATCGCGGAAACCGCTGTTGCGATCGCCCAGCGCCGCTTCGTGCCTGCCGAATTCGTGCGACCCTCGATGCTTGCATATCAGCTCTCGCGCCGAGCCGGGGCGCTTGCGACCGTGAGCCAACCGGAATCGCTGCAGATTGTGATCGATCAAGTCGGCACGTGGCGCGTGGTGTACGCCGCCGCCGCGCACGTCGTGGGTCGACTGCTCGGCAAGCACGGGATGTTTTATGAAATTCTGGGCGAGGCGATTGCGGCAATCGACGGCTACACCGGCACGCTTCCGCCGTACGAACGCGCGATTGTCTTCGGTCCGCTCGAACCCGATCGCGTCTGCGCGGAGTTTGCCGCAGCGCTCGACATGGGCGTTGCGATCGTTGATGCCAACGATCTGCGTAAGGCCAAAGCCTTAGGCGTCTCGCCGAACCTCGTGCGCACGCACGTGGAACTGGCACTGCTCGGCAACCCGCACGGCAATTCCGACGAGCAAACGCCGCTCGTCGTCTTGACGTGGCGCGGCGCGGGAAAGAATCCGCTCTGCGCATGAATGTCGCCGCGCTCGCCGCCTTGCTCATCACCTTCGGCATCGCATACGCGCTCGCGCCACTGCTGATCGAACGGCTGCATGCGCTCAAATACGGACAGCTTGCCTACGAAGATGCGCCGAAGACGCACCTAAAGAAATCCGGCACGCCGACGATGGGCGGGTTGCTCTTCCTCATCGCGCCGCTCGTGCTGCTCGTTTTCGATCGGAGCCGTAGCGCCATCGGCCTTGCGGTGCTGGTAATCGGAATGGCGACGATCGGCTTCCTCGATGACTACGCGTCGATCAAAGCGGGACGCAACCGCGGTTTGCGCGCGCGCGAAAAGTTTCTTGCGACCGCTGTTATTGCTGCCGCGTTTCTCTGGATCGTCGGCGGTGAAGCCTTTACCGGCGCGTGCGGTCTGCGGCCGCTGCAAGCGAGCGGCCTGTATTGGTTCGGACACGCGTGCGGACTTGCGGTGCCCCTCTGGCTCTGGTGGGCGCTCGGCATCCTTGCGATCACGGGCTCGACACACGCCGTGAATTTGACCGACGGTCTGGACGGACTCGCGGCGGGAACGATCGTGCCGCCGCTGATCGTTCTGTTTCTCTTCGCGCAGTTCTTCGCGGGTACGACGAGCGCGGCGACGCTATGTGCGGCAAGTTTGGGCGCGATCGGCGCGTTCCTGATTTTTAATCGTCACCCTGCGCGCGTCTTCATGGGCGATACCGGATCGCTCGCGCTCGGCGGCTTGCTCGCCGGGACGGCAATCGTCAGCGGGGCGACGTTGATCGTTCCCATCATCGGCGCGGTGTTCGTTGCCGAAGCACTCTCCGTTATGATACAAGTGGCATCGTTCAAAATGACCAAACGTCGCGTTTTCCGTATGAGCCCGCTTCACCATCACTTCGAACTCGGCGGCTGGCCGGAGACGAAAGTCACGCGCCGCTTCTGGACGGCATCGGTCGCCGTCTCGGCGCTCGCACTCGTCCTTGCCTTTGCGGTGAGGAGCGCATGAACGATCGTCCAACCGGAACGTTCGATCGCGACGAGCACGTCCTGGTCATCGGTCTTGGCCGCAGCGGACGCGCGAGCGCCGAAGTGCTGCGCGAACGCGTCGGCTCGCTGATCATTACGGATGAAAAACCCGAAAGCGAGCTGCGCGAGGCAATTGCCGACCTAGCAGCGCTCGGCGTGCGTTTCTTCGCACCCGACCAACTCGGCCCCGAGCTTGCGTCGATCACCGCCGCCGTGCTCTCGCCGGGTATCCCGCTCAACGGCGAACTCGTGCGCCGAATTCAGAGCGCGGGTATCCCGGTCTTCAGCGAAGTTGAAGTGGCCTATCGCATTTGCAAAGCGCCGATCGTCGCGGTTACCGGCACCAAAGGAAAGACGACGACGACAACGCTGATCGGCGAAATTTTCAAACGCGCCGGCAAGACCACCTTTGTCGGCGGCAATATTGGCAATGCGCTCATTCACGAGACGGCGATTGCGACGGCAAACGACTGGATCATCGCCGAGGTGAGTTCGTTCCAACTCGAAACGATTCGTTCGTTCAAACCGAAAATTTCGGCGATCACCAACCTCTCACCCGACCATCTCGATCGCTACCACTCGATGGACGAGTACGCGGAAGCAAAGTTTCGCATCTTTGCAAATCAAGGCCCGGGCGACACGTTCGTCGGCAATTTCGATGACGAGCGCATCGCTGCGCTCCTGGCCGGCGGCGAAGACGAACGCTCGCGTATCCATACGCAAGCACGCTGGTTCGCGCGCGAACCGCACCGTGAGACGGCGCTCTATCTGCGCAACGAGCACACGATCGTCTACGCGCCGCCGACGGGCGATCCGCGTCCGGTTGAGATCATGGACGTCGCCGAGATCCCGCTGCTCGGCAACCACAATATCGAAAACGTGATGGCCGCGATTCTCGTCGGTCTCTCCGCGGGTCTCGAGCGCGAAGCGATCGCTTCGGCCGTGCGCGACTTTCAAGCGCTCTCGCACCGGCTCGAAACCGTCGCCGATGCGGGCGGCGTACTCTACGTCGACGATTCGAAGGCCACCAATCCCGGGAGCGTGATCGCGGCGCTGCGTTCGTTCGGGCGTCCGATCGTGCTCATCGCCGGCGGCAAAGCCAAAGGCACGGACTTTGCCGAACTCGGCCGCGTCGCAAGCTCGCGCACGAAAGCCGTCGTCCTCATCGGCGAGGCGGGCCCCGAGATCGCAAAGTCGGTCAAGCGTGCGGCGGTGTCGTTTGCCGACTCGATGGCAGACGCCGTCGAGCAGGCGATGAAGATCGCAACATCGGGCGATGTCGTGCTGCTCTCACCGGGCTGCGCGTCATTCGATATGTTCCGTTCGGCGGAAGACCGCGGCGAACAGTTCGCCGCTGCCGTGCGCGATCGCGTCGGTGTTCGTGTACCCTAGCGCGCGAGCAGGCCGGGTCGCAGGCCGAGACCGCGAGCCTGCCGCGAAGCTGCATCAAAGCGCGCTTGGGCCGCCCGATGCGCTGTTGTTCGCCGTCGTCGCGGCGCTCATCGGTATTGGTCTTGTGATGATCTACAGCGCGTCGAGTGCGACGGCGTATGCCGATTTCCACGACACCGCGCACTATCTCAAGCGCCAATCGATGTGGCTCGTCGTCGGCCTTGTGGTGTCGTTTGCCGCGTATCGCTGCGACTACCGCAAACTCAAGGCGCTCGCGCCATTTGCCGTCGGCGTAACCGTCGTCGCGCTACTGCTCACGCTGATCCCGCACATCGGCTTTTCGGTCGGCGGCGCACGGCGCTGGCTTGGGATCGGCCCGCTCAGCTTTCAGCCCTCGGAGTTTGCGAAGCTGGCTCTCGTTCTCTATCTTGCAACGGCGCTCGGAAACTGGGGCGAGCGCGTGCGGTCGCTCTCGCGCGGTGTCTTTCCGATCATGTGCGTCGCGCTCGCGCTCGCACTTCCGATTCTCGTCGAACCCGATATGGGAACGGCCTCGCTGCTCATCTTCACGACGTTCGTGATGCTCTTCGTTGCGGGCGCACGCGTCGAGCACATCCTCATGGTGGTCCTTGCAATGCTGCCCGCCGTTGCGATCACGATTGGTGCGAGCGCGTACAAACGCGCGCGCATCCTTGCTTTTCTCGATCCTTGGAAAGACGCGCAGAACGCCGGCTTCCACATCGTTCAATCGCTTTTGGCGCTTGGCAGCGGCGGGGCACTTGGCGTTGGTCTCGGCGCCTCGCGTCAAAAGTTTTTCTATCTGCCCGAGCAGTTCAACGACTTCATCTTTGCGATCATCGGCGAGGAACTCGGACTGCTCGGAACGATCTCGGTGGTCATTCTTTTCCTGTTGCTTGCATATCGCGCCGTGCGGATCGCCCTGAATGCGCCGGATCGTTTCGGATTTTTCCTCACGATCGGCTGCACGTGCATCATCATCATTCAGGCCTTCATCAATATCGGGGTGGTAACGTCATCGTGGCCGGTCACCGGCGTGCCGCTCCCGTTCATTTCTGAGGGCGGGACGTCGCTCATCGTTTCGATGATCGCCGTCGCCCTCATCATCAACGTCGGCCGACACCGCTCCACCCGATGAAACTGCGTGTGGCCTTTGCGGGCGGCGGAACGGGCGGCCATATCTATCCGGCGCTTGGGATCGACGATGCCATACGCGCCCAGTTCGCACCGGAGGCGTACGAGGCGGAATTTTTCGGAAACGCGGGCGGCCTCGAACGCGATCTCGTGCCGAGCTTCATCCCGCTTGCGTTCGTTCCGAGCGCGCCGTTGCAGCGCAAGTTTTCGTTCGGCACGCTACGCACGATCGCGCTGAACGCCGCAGGCGTTGTTGCAGCGATGGCACAGCTTGCGCGTTTCAAACCACTCATGGTCATCGCAACGGGTGGATATGTCTGTTTCCCTGTCGTCGTAGCCGCGCGGATATTACGGACGTTGCGCGTCGTACGCTGTGGTATTGCGCTGCTTGAAATCAACGCGACTCCCGGCTTGACGAATCGACTGCTCGCGCCGCTGGTCGATGAAGTGTGGATCACGTATGCAGCATCGGCCGCGCTTTTCGGCAAGAAAGCGGTCCTCACCGGAACGCCTACGCGCGCGTCGCTGCGCCGGCGTCACGTCGCCTCCGAAGCGCGCGCGCGGCTTGGTTTGAGTCCGACGAAGACCACGATCGTTGCGATGGGCGGAAGCCAAGGCGCGCGCTCGATCAACGAAGCGATCGCGGCCCTTGTGACGCGCCGTAGTCTTCAATCGAATTGGCAAGTGCTGCACGTCAGCGGTGCGCGCGATTATGCTTACATGCAGGCGGAAGAACGCGAGCTTGCCGAGGGCAACACCGTGCGGCTCGTCGAGTATCTCGCCGACCCGACCGATGCGTATGCAGCCGCCGATGTTGTGATCGCGCGCGCGGGTGCCTCGACGCTCGCCGAACTTGCCGTGACGGGTACGCCCGCCATCCTTATCCCCTATCCGTTCGCCGCTGAGGCGCACCAGCAGAAAAACGCCGAACTTTTTGCGGCAGCCGGTGCCGCAACGATCGTTGATGATGGCAAGCTCGATGGCGACAAACTGTGGTGGGCGCTCCTTGAGGTGCTCGCGCCGGAAGAACAGCGCACGATGCGTGCGGCGATGCGCGCGCTTGCGCCGGCGGATGCGGGAGCCGCGATTGTGAGCCGGATTCAAACCTTAATTCCCGCGCGGGTGATCGAGAAGACCCCTTCGAACGAGACATCCCGTGGTTAACGGAGGGGTCCATCTCGTCGGAATCGGCGGGATCGGCATGAGCGCGATCGCGCGCCTGCTACTCGCAACGGGCGAGCGCGTGTACGGTTCGGATGTGCGACGCACGCCGCTAATCGAGGCGCTCGAACGCGAAGGTGCCAAGATTGCGATCGGTCACCGCGCGGAGAACGTCGGCGACGTACGTTTACTCGTCGTCAGTTCGGCGATTCGGCCGGACAACCCGGAGTATATGGCCGCACAGCAGCGCCAGATTCCGATCGTCGTACGGGGCGAAATGCTCGCGCGGATCATCGGCCCGCGACAGACGCTCGCCATCGCCGGAACGCACGGCAAGACGACGACGACCGCCATGGCCGCCTCGATTTTTGAAGACGCCGGATTCGATCCGACGATCGCCGTCGGGGGCGAACGCATCGATACACAGAACAACGCGCGCGCCGGTGCCGGTGTGTGGTTCATCACCGAAGCCGATGAGAGCGACGGAACGTTTCTCGCGCTTTCCCCGACGATCGCCGTCGTCACGAATATCGAGAACGACCATATCGCAAACGATACCGAGATGGCCGGACTGATCGATCAGTTCATGACGTTTCTTGGCAAAGTTCCGGAAGCGGGCTCGGCGGTCGTCGGGATCGATAACCGCCATTCCGCCGCACTTGCCGCAAAGCTGAAAGCGCCCAACGTGCGGACGTTCGCAACGCGCGATTCGGCAGCGACCTATTTTGCGCGAAACATTCGATACGATGGACTCGGTTCGCGCTTCGAGCTTATCGAGCGCGGCGAATTGCTCGGTGAGATCGACCTGCGCGTCCCCGGCGAGATCAACGTGATGAATGCGCTTGCAGCCGCGGCCGTGTCCCGCGCGGCCGGTGTGGATTTTGCGAGTATCGCGCGCGCCCTCGCGGGTTTTGGCGGTGTGCGGCGGCGCTTTGAGGTCGTCGGACGCTCGGAGCGCATGACCGTCATCGATGATTACGCGCACCATCCGACGGCCGTCGAACAGACGATTGCCGCCGCGCGCCGGGTGACGACGGCGAAAATCGTCGTCGCATTTCAGCCGCACCGCTATACGCGCACGAAGTATCTGGCCGCTGATTTCGCGCGCGCGCTTTCCGGCGCCGACTGCGTCTATCTCGCGCCGGTCTACGCCGCGGCGGAAGATCCGATTCCCGGCGTGAGCGAACGCTCGATCGGCGATCCGCTTGCAGCGGCTGGGACCGATGTTCGGTACGTCGAGGATGTCGAAGCCCTTATTCCGACGTTGAGGGCCGAAGCGCCGTCGGGCGCACTCGTACTCATGCTCGGCGCCGGTTCGATTTCGAACGTCGCACACCGACTCGGTGAGGCGATCGATGCGCCGCGAGCCGTGGCTCCGTGACCGCTGCAACGACGGCAAACCCGAGCGTGCTCGAGCCGCGCGACCGCGACGAACTCCGCGCGTACTTCGGCGATCGCGCGCGATTCGACGAACCGCTCGCAGCCTACACCTGGTGGAAAATCGGCGGCCCTGCCGATGCCTACATCAGCGTTGAAACCAGCGACGATCTCGCGTTCGTCATGCGCCTATGCCTGCGTCGTCGGCTGCCGTGGTTCGTGCTCGGAAACGGTTCGAACGTGCTCGTCGGCGACGGTGGGATGCGGGGTCTGGTCTTGCGACTAGGCGGCGACTTTGGCGCGATCGATTTTGCGGACGGCGATGACGCCAAGGTCGTCGTGACCGCCGGTGCATCCGCCTCGTTGCCGCAGCTCGTCGCGCAAGCGGCCTCGCGCGGCGCGATCGGCATCGATGGACTCGCGGGCGTGCCCGGCACGGTTGGCGGCTCGCTCTTCATGAACGCCGGGACGGATCGCGAGATCGGCGAGTTCGTGCGCGAAGTGCACGTGCATACGCTCAATAAACCCGACGCACATCCGGTGAGCGTGCAGTATTACTACCGCCACACCACGCTCGAACGCGACGCGATCGTCTCGCGCGTGGTGCTCGCCTTCGATCGCGGCGAGGTCGCGGAGGTTCGCGAGCGTCTACAAGACCGGCTGATCCGCCGCAAGGCCACGCAGCCGCTGCAGTGGCCCAATGCCGGGTCGTGTTTTCGAAATCCGGCAGGCGATAAGGCCGGGCGGCTCATTGAGGCCGTCGGGGCAAAGGGCTGGCGCGTCGGTGGGTCGGAAGTCTCCGGTGTGCACGCCAACTTCATCGTCAACACCGGTGGCGCTTCGGCCTTGGATGTGACCACGCTCCTCGCGCGCGTGCGCCGCGCCGTCGGCGATAAGTTCGGCATCGACTTACAACTCGAAGTGCATCTTGTCGGAGAATTCGTTGCCGAAACGTAAGATCGCCGTCGTCATGGGCGGTCCGAGTGCCGAACGTGAAGTCTCGATCGCAACGGGGAACGGCGTTATGCGCGCGCTCGATAAACTCGGGTACGATGCGCGTTCGCTCGACTTCGATGCGCGCTTCATCGAAGCGCTGCGCGAACTCGAACCCGATGTCGTCTTTAACGCGTTGCACGGCAAAGGCGGCGAAGACGGTCAACTGCAAGGCATCCTCGAGTGGATGGGACTTGCCTACACCGGCAGTGACCTTGCGGGCTGCGCCCTTGCAATGGACAAGCACAACACCAAGAAGTTACTCGCCGCCGAAGGTCTGCCGACGCCGGCTTGGGACACCTATGACTTGCGCGGCGGTACGCTGCCGTTGCTGCCGGGTTCGCTGAATTTGCCGCTCGTCGTAAAACCGCGCGCGGATGGATCGAGCGTCGGCGTTACGATGGTGAAGACGCACGAACAGTGGACGGCCGCGATGATCGGCGCTGCCGCGCGCACGAACGACGTGCTCGCGGAAGAATATATTCCGGGCCGCGAATTCTCGTGCGGGATTTTGGGCGAAGAAGCGCTGCCGGTCGTCGAGATTGCCGCGAGCGACGAGTTTTATACGTACGACGCAAAATACAAGCCCGGCGGCAGCCGCCATTACGTTCCCGCGCCGATCGATCCGGATCTCGCATCGCGCTTGCAGATGCTCGCGCTCTCGGTGCATCGCCTCATCGGCCTGCGTGACTATTCACGCACCGATTTCATCGTGACCAAAGAAGGCCGCCCGTATATTTTGGAGATCAACGCACTGCCGGGCCTGACGCCCTCGAGCCTCTTGCCCGATGAGTGCAACGCGATCGGCATTTCATACGAAGCGCTCATCGATCGCCTCGTCGGATATGCCGACGGCCGGAGAAGCATCGCGCTAACGACCTAATGTGATTTTCAAGATCGCGGCTTTCGTCATCCCGCTTGGATTCGATACGCTGGCGGTTGCAATTGCGTTGGGTCTGCGGCGGGTGCCGCCGCTTCGCCCTGCGATTGCGTTCGCATTTTTCGAGGCATTCATGCCGCTCGTCGGATTGATCCTGGGGTATTTCGTTGGGGCACGATTCGAATCGATCGCAACAATCGCCGGCGGCGTCGTGCTGCTCGGGGTCGCCGCGTATGTGTTCAAAGAGTTTCTTGATGATGACGATGAGTCCGAAGCGATGTCGTTTGACTCGGTCCGGGGAGCGATGCTCGCCGGGGTTGGCATTTCGCTCGACGAGCTTGCGATCGGTTTCCCCATGGGCACGATCGGCGTTCCGATCGCACTCACGCTGGCGGCGATCGCCGCCCAAGCGTTCACGGTTACGTTCATCGGTATTGCGATCGGGAAGAAAATCGGTGAGGCCTTCGGTAAGCGTGCCGGCAAAATCGCAACGCTGGCCGCAGCGGTATGCTTCGGGGCGCTTGGTGCGTATCTCATCGCGCAGCGGATCGTCCCGGGTTTGCCGCAGATCTAACCGGCGAGCGGCGGATACACTGTCCGAGCCGCCTGCTTCAATTGGCAGGCAGGGTAGCTGAAATTGGATGGATTCCCTACCGGGCACCGAATTTTCCGCACGTTATGCCAGGTACAATCGTCGATCGTGGTCTTGAAGGCGTCATCGTTGGAAATACGGAGCTCTCGAACGTCGAGGGTATCGAGGGTCGCCTCACCTATCGCGGGTTCGATATTCACGATCTCGCCCCGAGCGCCAGCTTCGAAGAAGTCGCCTATTTGCTGCTCTTCGGTCAGCTGCCGAACAAGTTCCAACTCGAAGATCTCAAAGTGCGCCTGGCGGCCAACCGCATGTTGCCGCAACCGCTGATCGATATGATGCACGCAATTCCGAAGTCGGCCTGGCCGATGGACGTTCTGCGCTCGATGATCTCCTCGATCGCGCACTTCGTTCCGCATCTCGAAGACGGTTCGCACGCCTCCAACCCGCGTCAGGCCATTCACCTAATCGCGAAGACGCCGACGATCGTCGCTGCTTGGGATCGTATCCGTCGCGGACTCGAGCCGATCGAACCGCGTCTCGAGCTCTCGACCGCCGCGAACTTCCTCTACATGCGCACGGGTGAAGTGCCGCTGAAGGCCGCCGAGCGCGCGCTCGACACGTATTTCGTGCTGCTTGCCGATCACTCGTACAACGCCTCGACCTTCGCAGCGCGCGTGTGTGCCTCGACCCGTGCTGACATTTTTGCCGCTGCAACCAGTGCCGTCGCAACGCTCGAAGGCGATCTGCACGGTGGTGCGCCGGGCAAAGTGATGAGCATGCTTCTCGAAATCGGCAAGCCCGAACGTGCTGAAATCTACGTGCGCGATTTGCTCGCGCGCGGCGAGAAAATCATGGGCATGGGCCACCGCGAGTACAAAATTCGTGACCCCCGTGCGCAGCATCTCGAAGTGATGGCCAAGGCCCTTGGAGAGGCGACCGATCCGCGCTGGTTCGAAATCGCGCGTGCACTCGAAGATGCCTCGAATAAAGTGCTGCAAGAAGTCAAACCGGGCCGCCGCATTTACGCAAACGTCGAATTCTACACCGCGCCGACACTCTTTAGCCTGGGCATCCCGGCCGATGAATTCACGTGTATGTTTGCCTGCGGCCGCATGGCGGGCTGGACGGCCCACATCCTCGAACAACTTGGCGACAACCGCCTGATCCGTCCCCAAGCAACGTACGTCGGCCCGCCGCTCATGCCGTGGGTTCCGATCGAAAACCGCGGCCGCTCGACCTTTACCGGCACGCCGGCCTCGGTCGGTGCGGGCAACGGAAATGGCCATGCGAAAGCCGAGGTCGCGTCCTGATCGATTCACGCACCGCCACTATCGAACGCGCCACCAAAGAGACGCAGATTACGCTGCGCCTCGCGCTCGACGGCGGCCCCATCGCCATCGACACGGACGTGTCATTTCTCAATCACATGCTCGATGCGTTTGCCAAACACAGTGGCTGCGGTCTGACGATCACGGCGCGCGGCGACGGCATGGACCATCACCACGTGATTGAGGACGTCGGCATCGCGCTTGGCAAAGCGATCTACGATGCGCTCGGCGAGAAGCGCGGCATCGCACGATTTGGCTCCTGCCTTGTGCCGCTCGACGATGCGCTCGTCGCAGCGAGTATCGATCTTTCCGGCCGCGCCTACCTGAATTTCAACGTGAAGTTCACCGGCGTTGAGAATCTCGGCGATCTCAAAACCGAGATGATTCGCGAGTTTTTCCGCGCCCTCACCGATAACGGCCGGTTCAATCTGCACCTCGTGCAGATGAACGGCGACGTTGCGCACCATCTATGCGAGGCCAGCTTCAAAGCCTTTGCCCGCGCGTTCGCGCAGGCAAAGGCACTCACCGGTACCGGTGAGGTTCTCTCCACCAAAGGCCTGCTGGAGTAGACGCTCGCGGCAACGTCGCTACTTCGCTGAGGTCGGTCGGATGCGGTAGATTTTGCCGCCTTTATCATCGGAGACGAAGAGGTCGCCTTTGGGTCCGACCGCAACGCCCGTCGGGCGCATCGCACGGGAGCCATCGCTCATCTGCAAACCGCCGACGAATTCCGTCCACTGCGTGTCGGGATTCGACCAGTCCACCGCTTTACTCGGTTCGTCGCCGTGCATCGCGATGAACGCTACGCGCGGCGGTACGGCGGGTTTGTGCCACGAGCCGTGCAGTGCAACGAAAAGTCCGCCGCGATAGGCTTTGGGAAATGCATGCGGACCATCCATCTTCGCGGGATAGAACGTCGCGCCGATCGGCGTGTCGTACGCCGGAAGCACGACGCGCGGCACGACGACATCGCCACACGCGCGTTTTGCATTTGGTACGCTCTTGCGATCTTCGTAACAGTAGGGCCAGCCGTAGTCGGCCGTTCCCGGATGCGCGGTCACGGCATCGACGATTTCATACGGATGGCCGTGCGGCTGAATCTCGTCTTGTCCGGCAACGCCCGCCCAGAGCATCCCCGAATCCGGATTGACCGCAAGTGCGATCGCGTTGCGAATGTGTTCGGCGCGCGGATGAATCCCCGAACCATCCGGTTTCATCTCTTGAATGGTTGCGCGCGTTGCGTCGAGTTCGGGATCGCATACGTTGCACGACGAGCCAACGCTCGCAAAGAGATTGCCGCCGGTAAATGCAAGCGTCGTGGTCACGTGATCGCTCGACACGCCATTCGTGCGAACCGACGCGATCTTTACCGCCGGACCGCGCGGCGTGCGGTCGCCGACTTTATACGGAAGCCGATAGACGCCGAACTGACCGCCGATGTAGAGCCAATCGCCGTGCACGAGCACGCCCGCGGTCGGGCTATCCTCGATCGTCGTGAACTCTTTTGCCTCACCCGGCGTCTCGTCGGCGCTGGGCACGACGTAGACGCTGTTCTTGTACGTCCCGACGAACAGGTCGCCGTTGGGTGCAACGCTGAGTTCGCGTGCGTTTGGGACGTTCGCGATCGCGGTGATCGTGAATCCCGCCGGAACTTTCGGAAATTGCTCCTGCGCGAGTGCGGGGCGTTGCGGGCCGAGGGTCGCGGCAAGCGCGGTAAGGGCTACAAGTGTAAGAAGTCGACGCATGCACTGAATGTACCCGAAAGATGCCCCGGAACTCCTCGCTCGGTGGCGAAAAAGTCGAGCGTGAACGACGATCGGATTGCTGTCATCGACTATGGCGGCGGGAACATGGGCTCGCTGCGTTCTGCGCTAGCGCGCCGGCAGGCGCAATTTTTCATCACCGAGGATCCGGCGCAACTCGCGCACGCACGCGCGGCGATCCTCCCGGGCGATGGCGCCTTCGGTGCGACGATGGCGGCCTTGGCGGAGCGCGGTCTCGATCGCGCGATCGTCGCGCACATCGCGAGGGGGAAACCGTTCCTCGGTATCTGCGTTGGCATGCAAGTGCTCTTTGCCGAGAGTGACGAGTACGGTGGACATGCGGGACTGAACATTTTTCCGGGTGTCGTTCGCCGCTTCGTCGATGCGCCGCGCGTGCCGCACATGGGCTGGAACGATCTGCGCGTCGACCGTTCGCATCCGTTCGTCACCGGCGTCGCAAGCGGCGACTATGCGTATTTCTTGCATTCGTATCGTGTGGTGGAAAGCGATGTGACGCTTGCCTCGTGCGAATACGGGGAGCGTTTCGCGGCAATCGTCGCGCGCGACAACGTGATGGCAACGCAATTTCATCCCGAGAAAAGTCAGACAACGGGGGCGATCTTGCTCGATAACTTCATTCGGATCGCGGCTTGAGAGCGCTCACGATCGTGCCCGCGATCGACCTGCGCGGCGGCCGCTGCGTGCGTCTCGAACGCGGCGATCCCAACCGCGAGCGCAGCTACGGCGACGATCCGGTCGCCCGTGCTCGCACCTTCATCGACGCGGGAGCGCAGCGGCTGCACGTCGTCGATCTCGACGGCGCATTCGGTACGGGTGAAAATCTCGAAGCGTTGCGCGCGATCTGCGCTGCAGTCGACGTTCCGGTGCAAACCGGCGGCGGTATTCGTCGTGCCGAAGACGTGCAGACGAAGATCGACGCGGGCGCAACCGCGGTGATCGTGGGGACGCTGCTCGTCGAAGCGCCGGATGTCGTCCGCGAACTCATCGCGATGCATCCCGGCCGCATCATCGCGGGCATCGACGCGCGCGGCGACCGCGTCGCGACGCGCGGCTGGCTTGCGGATGCCGAGCGTTCGCGCGATGAACTCGTTCGGGACGTGGCAGCGTGGGGAATCGATCGCGTGATTTACACGGAAATCGCGCGCGACGGTATGGGCAGCGGATACGATCTCGCCGCGCTCGCACACGTCGCCGGACTCTCGCCGATGCGCGTTACGGCTAGCGGCGGCGCAAAATCACTCGACGATCTGCGCGCGCTCGCAGAGCAAACCCCGGCAAGCGTCGATCACGCGATTGTCGGCCGTGCGCTCTATGAAGGCACGCTCGACCTCCGCGAAGCGCTCGCGGCGCTCGCGAGTTAGTTCACGTACGTTCGCGGTAACTGTGCGGGCAGACGCGCGGCCATTTCGTAGTTGATCGTATTCGACCACGTACCCCAGTCATCGAGTGTGATCTGCGCATCGCCGTCGGTGCCGACCAGCGTTACCGTCATTCCCGGATGGGCGCCCGGCACATCGGTCACATCGACCATGGTCATATTCATACACACGCGTCCCGCAATCGGGCATTGGACGCCACCGACGAGCACGAAGCCGCGGTTCGATGCAGCCCGCGGGATGCCTTCGGCATAGCCGATGGGGAGCACGCCGATACGCGATGTGCTATTGGCACGATAGGTGCGGCCGTACCCGACGGACGTCTCGGGCTTGATGTCGTGCACGAGAACGAGTTCGCTTTCCCAGCGTAGAGCCGGCTGCAGCGTAAAGCCGCGCTCTTCCATCACCGTTTTTGTTTGCGCCGAGGGCCACAGTCCGTAGAGCGCGATCCCGGCGCGGACGCTCGTGAGTCGCGTACGCGTGAAGAGCATCGCAGCGGCAGACGCGGCGATATGTCGATCGATCTCCGCACCGAGCGGTCTTGTGATCCGAAGAAACCGTTCGATTTGAATGTCGGTGAAAGAAGCGTCGAGTTCTTCTGCTGCCGCTAAATGCGAGAACACGCCCGCAAGCGTGATCGCATCGCTATCGTGGTAGCGCTTGAGCACCGTGGGCGCATTCGCAATCGACATGCCCAGGCGCGTGACGCCGGTATCGACCTTCGCGTGGACGATCGCGGGATCGCCGTGTGCGCGCGCGGCGCGTTCCAAATCGGCAAGATAGGCACCATCATCCCACAGCGTCAGTTCGACGGCATGCGCGAGTGCTTCGCCAATGCGCGCCGCCGGCACCGGTCCAAGGACGTGGATGCGCGCACGGATCGACGCCGCGCGTAACGCGAGGGCTTCATCCAATTCATACACGCACAGGCGATCGACATCTTCAGCGAGCGTTCGTCCGACTTCGATGAGTCCGTGTCCATACGCATTCGATTTGATGACCGCGGCCAGCCGCGCGGGAACGACCAACATGCGCATGGCGGCGGCGTTTGCGCGAATTGCCGCGCGGTCGACGATCGCGCGCGCAAGCATTTACGTGCGCTTCGCGAGACGCGCGACGATGGTCGCGACGGGGACGCCGAAGAAAAACGAACAACCGATGAGCCCGAGTACCGCGTTATTTGGGCCCGGCTGTACGAATGCATTGACCGCAACGAAGATCAACTGCATGAAGAAAAAGATGATGACACCGAACCCGATGCCCGAGGTGATGGGTCGCGCGATGAGTTGGCGCTGCGACTGCGCGACGAACGCAAAGCCAATTCCCCACCCGGCGGCAACGAGCAGCGTGACGAAGGCAACAAGCGAGATGCTCCCGGTCTCAAGCGGCGTGCCGGGGCCGACGATCGCGCGCGCGGCGTATGCGAGTGTCAATGCCGAAGAAGCGCCCGGTGCGAGGCCGTGGGCGATGCCGACGATGAGCCCGTAGAGCGAGATGACGATGAGGCCGGCGATCCCGGCAAGAATTCCGGCGCTCAGAACGGCGCGATTGAGTGCGGTCACGATGTCGACTCGTTCTCACCGCGGCGAGGCGATTACTCCACGTGCACCGCGGCCGCTCCGCCCCTCCCGGTGTCTTTTCCGTTCAGAAGAAACACCGTTGGAATCGCGAGGATGAAGAGAATCCCGCAAAACCGGAAGAGGTCGTTGTACGAAATCGCATCGGCATTGGCTTGAACGATGCTCATGATCTGTTGCACCGCATCCGGCTTGACGGTCGTGCCGACCATGGAATTCACCGCCGGATTTGCAAGCGTCACCGCTGCGGCTAAATTCGCATACGCCGTGGCTTGATCGCGCTGCTGGATCACTTGCAAGAGCGCGATCCCAAAGCTCCCGCCGAGTTGACGCACGAGCGTATAGAGGCCCGTCGCGTTTCCCATCGCCGCGCGCGAGATGCCGCTGAGCGTCGCCGTGGTGAGGGGCACGAAGAGAAAGCCGAGTGCGAATCCCTGAATCGTGCGCGGCCAGAAGATATCCCAGAAGCCGGCATTCATATTGAGATAACTCATCAGGTACGAGCCAACGCCGAACATCCCAAGACCGATCGCGATCGACACGCGTGCATCCACGAAGGCGGTGAGGCGTCCGGCGATCGGCATGCTCAGCGCCGTCGCGATCGCACCCGGCAACAGCGCGACGCCGGTCTGCCACGCATCGAAGTGCAGGACGCCTTGGAAAAAGAGCGGCAGCACTAAATTGAGTCCAAAGAGTCCGAAGCCGCTCACGACGCCGATGATGTTGCCGGCTGTAAACGAGGGCGACTTGAAAACACGCAAGTCGACGAACGGCGCTTTATCGTGCAGCGAGCGCCAAATAAACGTGGCGATGCCGCCGATGCCCACGACGAGCATCAGATCGATCGTGCCGGAGCTGAACCAATCGTCCCGTTGCCCGCGTTCGAACACATACTGCATCGCGGAGAGTCCGACCGTCATCATGCCGAGGCCGAACCAATCGATCGAGCCTTCGGGCTTTTTGATGTACGCGGGATCGCGAATGAACGCCATCGTCATGAAAAACGCGACGATCCCAATTGGGATATTGATGTAAAAGATGATCGGCCACGAGAAGTTATCGACGATGTAGCCACCGAGCGTCGGTCCGATCGCCGGACCCACCATCGCGCCAAGACCGAAAATCGTCATCGCCTGGCCGCGCTTTTCCGGCGGATATGATTCGAAGAGAATCGACTGGGCCGTCGGCTGCAGCGCGCCGCCGCCGAGTCCTTGCAGCACGCGCCAGAGCACGAGCACCCACACGTTCGTCGCGGTACCGCATAAGAACGATGTAATCGTAAAGACGGCGATGCACGTTGCGTAGTAGCGCTTGCGCCCGAAGTACGCGGTCAGCCAGCCGTTGAGCGGCATGATAACGACGTTCGCGAGAATGTAACCCGTCGCGACCCACGAGATCTCATCGATCGTGGAGCCGAGGTTGCCCGCCATATTGTTGAGGGCGACGTTGACGATCGACGTATCGATGATCGCCATGATGAGCCCGAGCATGACGGTCGCCGTGACCAGGGCAACCGGCGGGTCTTTTTTCGCAACCGGCGCGCGCGCGACGGGGGCGACTGAGCGCCCCGTAATGCGAGGCAGCGAGAGAGTTGCGATGACGAAGCTCCAGGAAAGTGTCGGTGTCGTAGGTAATTCTTAAATGACGCTCACGTCATCTTACCCCGTCTCCGTTGGAATCGCAACATGGCATATGAAGTAACGAAGCTCGTTCGTGGCCGGCCGTATCGCTATCGGGTGGAGAGTTTCCGCGATGCCGAGACCGGCAAGGCGCGCGGTAAGTGGACCTATCTCGGCCCGGCCGATCGGGTCGCGCCCAGCGCCGAGCCGAAGCCGGAGCCGCGCGCCGCACGCGGCGCGGCGACTCGCGAGCGTTTACTCACCGCGCTCGAAACGCTCGCGCTGCAAGCCGACTGGTCGAAGCTTACGGCCTCAGCGATTGCCGATGCGGCGGGCGTCGCGCACGGCACGTTTTACGTTCACTTTAAAAATAAAGACGAAGCCCTGCGCGCAGCGGCGGAACGCGTGCGCGAGGCGATCGGATCGCCGGCTGCCGTCTTTGCGGAGACGCTGCCAACGGTCGCGGACGAACGCGCGCGTTTGCGCGGCTGGCTCGGCGGCATCCTCGACCAACCGCGCCAAATGTCCGGCGTATTGCGCGCGCTCTACACGATCGCCGCGAACGATCCGAACGTTGCGGCGCTGCGAGCAAAAAAACAGTGTCTGGCGCGCGCGGAAATCGAGGCGTATCTTGTGCGTCTGCAGCAAGACGGTCGCACGACGGCGCATCCGGCCGGGACGGCAGCGCTCTTGTGGTGTTCGATCGATTCGTCGATGCGGCGGCTGGCGCTCGAGGATACGCCGCTCGATGCCGATGAACGCGATGGCTTAGTGAGCGCGGTCGAGCGCGCGATCTTTGGCGATGGTTGATACCGCGCGTGCCCGTGCTCATCGTCGGCGCCGGTCCGACGGGACTCGTGCTCGCGCTCTGGCTGACCAAAGCCGGCGTGCCCGTGCGCATCGTTGACAAAAATGCAACGCCCGCGTTGGAGTCGCGTGCACTTGCAATCGCGGCGCGAACACTCGAATACTACGATCAACTCGGAATCGCCGCGCGCGTCATTGCAGCGGGTGCGCCGTTTCACGGAGCCAACGTCTGGAACGAACGTGGACGTGCGGCGCACGTCTCCTTCGGCGATATCGGCGGTGGAATTAGCCCGTATCCCTTCGCACTCGTCTATCCGCAAAACGAGCACGAACGGCTGCTGGTCGACGAATTGGAGCGCGCGGGCACGCGCATCGAGCGTTCCGTCGAGTGCATCGGGCTCGCGCAAGGTGCCCGTGGCGTGGACGTAACCCTCCGCCATGCGGACGGCACGCTGGAAAGCGTCGAGCCCGACTATGTCGCGGCGTGCGACGGCGCGCATTCGCCAATTCGTACAGAGCTTGGTATCGGTTTTGAAGGCGGGACGTACGAGCGGCTTTTTTATGTCGCCGATATTGCCGGCAGCGGCGGTGCGATCAACGGTGAAGTCAACGTCGGCCTCGGCAGCAACGACTTCATCGCGGCATTCCCAATGAAAGAAGCGGGACACGCGCGTTTAGTTGGAACGGTCGAGCCGACATCGACACTCGGCCACGAGCCAACCTGGGATGACGTCGATCGGGCAACGCTCGCCTTGCTCGATCTCAAAGTCGATCGCGTTGCCTGGTTCGCGTCCTACCGGGTGCACCACCGCGTCGCCGCCGCGTTTCGCGACCGACGCGTTTTCTTGCTCGGCGATGCGGCACACGTGCACAGTCCGCTTGGCGGACAAGGCATGAATACGGGCATCGCCGATGCCGTCGACCTCGGCTGGCGTCTTGCCGACGTGATTCACGAACGCTCACACGAGCGCGTGTTGGCAAGTTACGAGACCGAGCGGATCGCCTTCGCGCGCCGACTCGTTGAGACGACGGACCGCGCGTTCGCCGTCATCGCAAGCCCCGAGGATGGCGCCCGTACGGCGCGAGCGATCCTCCCACGCCTGGCGGCATTTGCATCGCGGCTGCGGCCGATCCGGCGGCAGCTCTTTCGGGCGATCTCGCAGACTGCGGTCAATTATCGGATGAGTGCGATCAGCACGGGCGAGTTCCTCAGCGTCCACGGCGGCGATCGCCTCCCGTGGCTCGCCGCGGACGATTTGGATGGGCCGGGCGATAACTACGCTCCGCTTGCCGCGCGTCGCTGGCATCTCCAAGCCTACGCCCCGGTTACCCCGGACGTGCGCGCCTTTTGCGATGGCCACGGCGTGCCCGTGCACGAATTCCGCCTGCGGCGCGGCACTCGAACCCCACTCTCGCCCGCGGCGATCTACCTCGTGCGCCCCGATGGCTATCTTGGACTCGTTGCCGAGCGCAATGCAGTGGACCGGCTCGAAGAATACTGGCGCCCGCTGCTCTGATGCGGTCCTCCGAGGGCGGGATTCCCCCTTGCACTCGTCGCCGGAGTCTGCTAATCTAGGCGTTGCTGGCAGTCATCTGCCACGAGTGCCAGTCTTATCTATTTTTGAGGAGCTAATCAAGTGAATTTGAAGCCACTGGGCGATCGTGTGGTCGTCGAGCACGTGGAACAGGCCGAGAAAACCGCCGGCGGCGTGTTTCTCCCCGACACGGCCAAAGAAAAGCCGCAAGAAGGTCGCGTTCTCGCCGTCGGCTCCGGCCGCACGCTCGACAATGGCACGAAGCTCGCCATGGACGTCAAGGTCGGCGACAAGATCATCTACTCGAAATACTCGGGTAGCGAAGTAAAAGTCGACGGCAAAGAAGTTCTGATCATTTCAGAAAAAGACGTGCTCGCGATTATGAGCGAAGAACTCGCAGGAGTGAAGTAAACAACAATGGCTGCTAAAGAACTTATTTTTGACGAGCAAGCACGTCGCGCTCTCGAGCGCGGAGCGAACATCCTTGCCGACGCCGTGAAGGTCACGCTCGGTCCGAAGGGTCGCAACGTCGTCCTCGACAAGAAATTCGGCTCGCCGACGATCACCAATGACGGCGTGACGATCGCAAAAGAAATCGAACTTCCCAACGCCTTCGAAAACATGGGCGCACAGCTCGTCAAAGAAGTCGCATCGAAAACGAACGACATCGCTGGCGACGGCACGACCACGGCAACGGTTCTCGCGCAAGCGATCATCCGCGAAGGTCTGCGCAACGTGACCGCCGGTTCGAACCCGCTGCTGATCAAGCGCGGCATCGAAAAGGCCGTCGAAGTTGCGGTTGAAGAGATGAAGAAAATGGTCGTCATCGTCGATACGACCGAGAAGATCGCGCAAGTCGCGTCGATCTCTGCAAACGATAAAGAAATCGGCGGATTGATCTCCGAGGCGATGCAGGCGGTCGGCAAAGACGGCGTCATCACCGTTGAAGAATCAAAGTCAATGAAGACCGACGTCGAGACCAAAGACGGCATGCTCTTCGATAAGGGCTACATTTCGCCGTACATGGTTTCCGATAGCGAACGTATGGAAGCCGTCCTGACGGACCCCTACATTCTCGTCACGGAACGCAAGATCTCGGCGATCGCCGACATTCTTCCGCTGCTCGAGAAGATCGTTCAAGTTCAAAAGCCGCTCTTGATCATTGCCGAAGACGTCGAAGGCGAAGCCCTCGCGACGCTCGTCGTCAACAAGCTGCGCGGAACGTTCACGACCGTCGCCGTCAAGGCACCGGGCTTCGGCGACCGCCGTAAAGAAATGCTCAAGGACATCGCGACCCTCACCGGCGCGACCGTCGTGAGCGAAGAGCTCGGCCTCAAGCTCGACAAAGTAACGCCGGATCTGCTCGGCCAAGCCAAGACCGTCAAAGTTACCAAGGAAGAGACGACCATCGTCGACGGCCGTGGTAAAGAAGACGCGATCAAGGGCCGCATCGAGATGATCAAGCGCCAGATCGAAGAGACCGACTCGGACTTCGACCGCGAGAAGCTGCAAGAACGTCTTGCCAAGCTCTCGGGCGGCGTTGCCGTCATCCAAGTCGGTGCGGCCACCGAAACCGAACTCAAAGAGAAGAAGCATCGCATCGAGGACGCCCTCTCGGCGACCCGCGCTGCCGTGCAAGAAGGCATGATCCCCGGCGGCGGAAGCTCGCTGGTCCACGCGATCAAGGCCCTCGAAAAGCTCGACCACAAGGGCACCGCGGATGAGAAGATCGGTATCGACATCATCCGTCGCGCTCTCGAAGAACCGCTCCGCCAGATCGCGGAAAACGCGGGCTTCGAAGGCTCCGTTGAAGTCAACCGCGTCAAGCTCGCAAAGCTTGGCGAAGGCTTCGATGCCATGACCGGCAACCTCGTCGACATGGTCAAAGCCGGCATCGTCGAGCCGTTCAAAGTCACGCGCTCGGCTCTGCAAAACGCAGCGTCGATCGGTGCACTCGTGCTCACGACCGAAACCCTCATTGCTGACAAACCCGAGCCGAAAAAAGACAACGGCATGGGCGGCGGCGGCATGGGCGGCATGGGCGGCGGCTACGACATGATGTAATTCGCGCAAGCGAATGAATCAAGAAAGACCCCGGCAGAAATGCTGGGGTCTTTCTATTTCACTGCGGGTGATTATGGCGGGAACGGATCTCCGCGTCGTACGCCAAAACAATCAAAGCCGGGCAAATCTCCTGACTGATTCGTGGCCGTGAACGCATACGAGCCGTCCGCATTCCGTTTGAGTTTTGGGTCGCGGACATTTTTCGTCGGGTGCGACCAACAGATCCGCCAGCGCGGTTTGAGCGCATCGTAGCGTTGCCGATCGATCACAAAGCCGACTGACTCTTCGAATGTGCCGGCCGGTGGGAGAATCAGGCTCTTGTCCGTTCCGAATGATTGCCATTCGTTGACGAACGCCGAAAGCAAATGTTGCGGCTCGGCGACCATCGCATCTCCGGACTCGATGATCCCGCTGGCGGGATATTTCAGATACGGCGTCTCCCTCGAACCGTATCGTACACCGTACGAGATGAGAATGAAGATGAACGTCGCGACTCACGTCATCCGTCTTGCAAGCGAGCGGCCCGCGCACCTGGTCCGGCTACGTCTGCGTCGGCGTCTTTTTCTCGTCGCCTACCGAAGCAACTGCATGCCGGGCGCCGTTTTTGCAGCCCTTCGATCGAATGTCAGCGTTGACCGACACGTTTGCGCGAGGTTACTCTCGGTAACGAGAGCGTCTGCAAAGTCTGCACCAGCACGATACAAGCGCGTTGCTCGTCGAACGACGGAAGCGTCTTCGACCGTGATGGTCTCAAGGTCGAGGAGAACGTCGATCGCATCCGCTATTATTGTCGCCTCATAGCTATACGCACTCTCAAGAACCCAGACGAGTTCGAGAACTGTCGCACGATTTACGAAAGCGACTTCCTTCGCGTTCGTACCGAGAGTACTTCGCGCGAGAGCGGCCTGCTGTTCGTCGTCGCGCGTAATAAGTCGGACCAAAACGTTGGTATCGAGGCCAATCATGAACGCTTGCGCGCACGCAAACGCACGGCCGTATCCATTTCCTCGATCGTCCGCTTACGGCTCGCTTGCGGACAAACATTCATCAGGTCCTCGAGCGTCGCTTTCGCTCGGGTTAGCACGGCACCGCCGTCTTTGATTTCAACGGTGAATCGATCGCCCTCGTGCCAGCCTAAGCGGTCCCGGATCTCTTTTGGCAGCGTTAACTGCCCTTTCGACGTAAGCGTTGTACGAGCCATTTCCTTACGAGCCTCCTTACCACTGTATTCTATCGCCTCTTCGGGACCAAATCCAACGATCGCCCTCGCGGCATAAGGCGGCGCTGACCCGTACCGCGTGCGAGCGAGCGATTCGTGGGTAGGAGGCACTATTCGCACTTCTTTGGAGTACCGATCATGTCACTCTCACGCATCGTGACCGTCGCGGCGATTGCCGGCGGCGTCATTGTCTCAAGCCAGCCCGCGTTCGCGAAAACCTCGATTTTCGAGGGCATCACCCGGCACGTCTCGACCAACAACATTAAGGTCGAAAACCCCAAGACGAAACAAACGCTGTCCTTTGAGATCTTGCCGAAGTTCAATCAAGTCTTCTCCAGCGACGGCAAAACGACGGCGCAGATGGACAAGATCAAGGCTGGCCAGTACGTCAAAATCTACTTCGACCAGAAGTTTCTCGGCATGCGCCATGCGGATAAAATCCTCATCATGACGAGCCGCGATGCGGTCATGCGCAAAGAGTAACTGACCGAGCGGTGAAGAAGCGCGCGCTCATGCGTTTGCTTTCCGTTACCGCCCTCGCCGCGATGCTCGCCGTTTGTTCGACGAGCATCGCATCGGCCGCTGATGTCTTCAATATTTCATCGCCCGCGTTTAAAGACGGCGATCTCGTGCAGACGAAATCGTATCTTGGTAATCGCGTGTTGAGTGATGGCTCGCAGTGCGGTGGTTCCGACGTTTCACCGCCGGTCGCGTGGGCGAATCCGCCTGCTGGGACGCTGAGTTTTGCGCTCACGATCATCGATGTCGATGGCGGTATGGGCCAGACGTCGATTCATTGGGTGACCTACAACATTCCGCCAACCCAGATGTCGATCGCCGAGAATGCATGGCGTCAACCGACGTTGCCATTTGCGCAGGGGAAGCTCGCAAGCGGCTTCACCGGCTATCGTGGCTTCTGCCCGCTGAAGACCGATGCAGCGCATCATTACGTGTTGACGGTCTACGCGCTCGATCTACCGCCGACGTTTGGTGCCGACATGACGCGCACCGATCTCCTCGCCGCGGTCAATAAGCATTCGCTCGGGGTTGCATCGATGGTCGCGCGCATCGCGCGCTGATCGCGTCAGCTTAACGTCATGTTAAAGCAACATTACCATTCACAACGAATTGTGGATGATGTGGATGGATTCTTGTCTTAGGCGTCCGGCGCGAGATTCGAACCGAGCGTAAAAGCCACCAGATCCTCGATCACGGCGACAACCGTGTCGGGGATTTTTTCCGCCGCCGAAACGCGGATGCGCTCGCCCACAAACGACCCGGCGATGGCCCCAAGAGCCCCAAGGCCAATCGCGATCCGGCGGTCGACATCCTCGACCCCCTGTGTGACAATCGCACCGCTGACGCCCCCGGAGATCGCGCGTACCACGAGCGGTGCGATCATCGTGCGTGAGGGTGTAAACGGCAACTTATCGACAAGCATCTCACCGAGCATCGCCATTGTCAGCACGGCCGAAATATTGTCTTTGGTCTTTGCGCGCGCAATCGCCGGTGCAGCCATCGAGCGCAGCCCCGCAACAACACCAATGCCGAAAGCACGTAAATACGCCGACGTCACATCCATGACGTCGGCGTACCCGTGCCTGGCGCCAGCGAAACGCTACGCGCGCTTACTGAGCGTGGTTGAAGAACGCGTTCAGGAAGCCGAAATTGTTGTTCGCGTTGTGCAGCACGTTGAGCGTAATCTGCTGCTGGAGTTGCGTTGCGGCGAACTGCGTAGCGGCCTGACCGACGTTCAGATCGGTGATGTTCGAGGCGGACTGCTGCAAGTTCACCGAGGCGATGTTGCTGTTGTTGATGTCATTTTGGATCGAGACTTCTTGGGCGCCGACCTGGGCGCGTGCGCTCGAGAGATTCTGCAGTGCCGAGTTGATCTGGCCTTGGGCGTTGGTGGCCGTCTGGCTCGAAGAGAAGTCGATATTGACCAGGCCGAGTGCGCTCGAGCTGCCGTTGGGGAGCGTGAGCTGAGTCGTCGCGCCTTGGTTTGCGCCGGTCTGAACCGTCGCGCCGGTGCCGGTCGTGCCGGCCGTAGCGCCAGTGACCTGGATGGTCGAGCTGGTGCCGACGTCAAGTGAACTCAGGGTGCCGACGGTGAACGTCGTGCCGTTGACGGTGGTCGTCGCGCCCGAGGAAAGCAACGGGCCGGCCGTGACCGTGCCGGTCGCGGTGTCGGTGGTGGTGACCTGGGCCTGAATCACGCCGCCGCCGCTGTCCACGACGCTCAGACCAATCGTCTGGGCCGTCGCTGCCGGAGCGGCGCTGACGGCATTGGCAAGTTGTCCGCCGCCCGAGAGCGAGGCGTTTGCGGTAACCGCAGCCGCAGCCGGCGTCGCCGGAGTCGTGCCTTGGAAGCTTCCGTCGAGCAGGTTGTTGCCGTTGAACTGCGTGTTCTGGGCGTTCGTGTTGATCTGCTGGACGAGCTGGTTGGCTTCGGTCTGGAGGCTCCCGCGCTGGGTGGGGCTCAGGAAATCGTTCGAGGCTTGAATCGCGAGCTGCGAGAGGCGCTGCAGCGAATCGCTCGTTGAGGACAGCCCGCCTTCAGCGACGGCGGCGGCGTTGCCGGCGTCTTGCGCATTCGATGCGGCCTGGTCAAAGCCGTTGACTTGCGCTTGAAGGGAAGCGGCGATCGCGATACCCGAGGGGTCCGAGGCGGCCGACGTGATCCGCTTACCGCTCGAGAGCTGATTGCTCTGATCGAGCAGGCGCTGCTGATACTGGGCGAGGGGTGTAAGGGCGGCGTTTGCCGCTCCGATTCCAAATGACATTGACGTCCTCCGTGCGGGGGCGACCGGGCCCCGGTTGCTCGCTTCTGCTAGCTTATCAGATATCGGCGCTTGAGGGCCAGAGCGTTAGGGGGCTCGCTCCCTTGTCGCTTAAGGTGTGACGGTCGTCCGCAGGAGGCGGCGTCGCACAGCGTCCCTTGCACGAACGTCTAGCCAATGGGCCAAGTGAACCTCAGGCGAAGCGACGGAACGTGAGCGACACGATGCAGTCTCTTCTGGAACACTACGCACGCGTCGACTATTACGACGAATTCACCGACGATCGGGGCGTCCCGCGGCCGCACTACCGGCAGCTCGCGCAAACGCTCGCCGGGATCGATTGGGCGGATTTTCAGCACCGCGTGCAAGTCGTCAATAATGTTTTGCTGCAACGCGGCGTGACGTTCACCGTGTATGCCGATTCGCGCGGTACCGAGCGCATTTTGCCGTTCGATCTCATCCCGCGGATCGTCTCCAAAGACGAGTGGTCGCCGATCAAAGCCGGGATCGCGCAACGCGTGCGCGCGCTTAACGAATTTTTGCGCGACGTCTACGGCGAGCAGCGCATCCTCCACGACGGCAAGATCCCGTGGCAGTTGATCTATTCATCGCGCTTCTTCAACCGCGAGATGATTGGCATCGTGCCGCCGCATGGCGTGTACATTCACGTCTCGGGCGTCGATCTGATTCGCGGTCGCGACGGCACGGCGTACGTGCTCGAAGATAACTTGCGCACGCCCTCGGGCATTTCGTACGTGCTCGAGAATCGCGAAGTGCTCAAACGTTCGTTCCCGCAGCTCTTCGAGCATTATTCGCCCCGGCCGGTTGACGACTATCCGCGCCGCCTACGCGATGCGCTGCGCTATTCGGCGCCTATCGGCGTGAGCGATCCGACGATCGTGCTCCTCACGCCCGGCATCTACAACTCGGCGTATTTCGAACACACGATGCTCGCGCGGCGGATGGGCGTGGAACTCGTCGAGGGCCCCGATCTGCTCGTGCGCGACAACGTCGTGTATATGAAGACGACCAAAGGGCTCACACGCGTCGATGTGATCTACCGCCGCATCGACGATGATTTTCTCGACCCACTTTACTTCCGCGCCGACTCCACGCTCGGCGTCGCGGGTCTGATGAACGCCTATCGCGCGGGTAACGTCACGGTCGCCAATGCCGTTGGCACCGGTGTCGCCGATGATAAAGCGGTGTATCCGTTCGTCCCGGCGATGATTCGCTACTATCTGCGCGAGGAGCCGATTCTGCCGAACGTCCCAACGTACGATTGCACCGATCCGCTCGACCGCTCGTACGTGCTCGAGCACCTCGATGAACTCGTCGTGAAGAATACGAACCAGTCCGGCGGATACGGCATGCTGATGGGTCCGCAGTCGACCGGCAGCGAGCGCGACAAATTTGCCAAGGCCATCACGGACAACCCGCGCGAGTTCATCGCGCAGCCGATCATCCCGCTCTCGTGCCACCCAACGGTGTGCGGCGAATCTATCGCGCCGCGGCATTTAGACTTGCGTCCGTTCGTGCTCTTCGGTGAGGATGTCGACGTGCCGCCGGCAGCGCTCACGCGCGTCGCGCTGACGGAGGGGTCGCTCGTCGTGAACTCCTCGCAAGGCGGCGGCAGCAAAGATACCTGGATCTTGGAAGACTAGCCGATGCTCAGCCGTGTTGCCGAATCGATGTACTGGCTTAGCCGCAATATCGAGCGCGCCGAAACGCTCGCGCGTATTCTCGATGTCAATTACAACCGCACGATGGACCGGAGTGGCGCAAACCAAGCCGGCACGCGTCGCATTTGGGAGAGCGTCCTTGAAATCTGCGGCGCCACGGTCGAAGTCGATCTCTGGGATCCGGAGAAAATCGCGACCAATGCGTTTGAATTCTGCACGTTCTCAACGGAGAACCGCACCTCGATCCTCTCGTGCATCCGCATCGCACGCGCAAATGCGCTGAGCGTCCGCGCGGAACTCTCAACCGAAGTGTGGGAGACGATCAATAGCCTCTACCTTTTCGTTGAGGCGCAATCGCCGCGCTCGATTGCGCGCGAGGGGCCATCGTCGTTTCTGCGTTCGCTGCGCGACACATCGCAAGCTTTCGGCGGCGTCGTCGATGCGACGATCATGCACGATGATGAGTGGAATTTCTTGCAGGTCGGCCGGTTTGCCGAACGTGCCGCGATGACGACGCGGATCATCCGCGCGCAAGACGTCAGCGACCAATCCGCGCACGAGTGGCAACGTCTGCTCGAAATGTGCTGCGCAAGCGAACCGTTTGCGAAGTCGCAGCGCCTCACATCCGAGCCGAGCGAAGTCCTGGGCTTCCTGTTCTTACACCCAAGCTTTCCGCGCTCGACGCGCTTCTGCGTGCACGAAGTCGATAACGCTCTCCACCGCCTCTCGGAGACGCCGAAGGCGAACTTCAGCAACGAGGCCGAGCGGATGACGGGGCGCCTCGCGGCAATGCTCGACTTCGTGCAGCTCGACGAAATACTCGAGGAAGGCAGTACGCGCTTTGCCACTCGCGTCGGCGAGCGCTTCGATGGCGTTGGTGCGGCGATCGAAACCGCTTATTTCCCCCGCGTCCCGGTGATGTAAATGGACTACACGATCCTCCACTCCACAATGTATCGCTATCCGAAGAAAATCCACGAATCGTATTCGATCGTGCATCTGCAGCCGCGGAGCGATCAGTTTCAGTATTGCACGAAGTTCGAATTGATCGTTGCACCGCGCACGCGGGTCTTCTCGTACTTGGATCGCTTCGCAAACGACGTGCAGCATTTCGCCGTGCTTCCGGATCACGACGTTCTCACGGTGACGGCGCGCTCCAACGTGATGACGGTGCGTCCGCACGAGACGCCGATTCCCACACCCGTCACGCGAGCGATGCTCGCGGGCGATTCCGTGGTCGATACCTTGTACGATTTTCTGCACGAGAGTCGGTACGTCGAATTCGGTACGGCGCTTCACGCGCTCAACGCGGAGATCGGCACGCCCGGTGAGGATCTTGTCGCCTGGTATCTGCACGCTGGAAAATTCATTCGCGAACGATTCACCTACGATAAGGAAGCAACGACCGTTCATGCAACGGTCGAAGAATCAATCGATCGCCGGGCCGGTGTCTGCCAAGACTTCGCGCACATCCTCGTCGCGCTGTGCCGCTACAATCGCATCCCCGCGCGCTATGTGAGCGGCTATATCTTTGGCGGAAGCTCGATTCTCGGTGCCGACGCCTCACACGCCTGGTGCGAGGCGTACTTCCCGCCGCACGGTTGGGTGGGTCTCGATCCCACCAACGACAAGCTTATCAACGATGAGTTTGTGAAAATCGGCGTCGGCCGCGACTATCGCGACGTAAGCCCGGTGCGCGGCGTGTACAAAGGCCTCGCGCAAAGCGTGATGTCGGTCAACGTCGCGATGGAGGCGCTCTCGAACCAGTAGGCGCAAAGCGCCGGATGCGTACACTCGAAGAACGTCGCGTGATCGGCGGCGCACAAACGGCGCTTGCGACTGTCGCGACCGGCCCTCTCGATGCTCGGCCGATTGTTTTCATCCACGGCTGGTCGCAGTCGATGCACGCCTGGGACGGTTTGTTGCAGTCCTCGCTTGCGAACGACTATCGCCTTGTCGCTCTGGACATGCGCGGTCATGGGCGCAGCGATCGTCCAGAGCCGGTCGGATCGTACCGAGAGAGTTTGCTGTGGGCAGACGACGTCGCCGCCGTGATCGCCGCGCACGATCTCACAAAGCCGATTCTCGTCGGCTGGTCGTACGGCGGCTACGTGATCGCCGACTACCTCCGCCACTATGGCGAGGGCAACGTCGGGGGCGTCCTCTTTGCAGGCGCGATCACCCAGCGGGCGACCGAGAAAACGAAGCGTTACCGCAACGGCGAGAGCGGTGCGCGGTTCAAAGCCGCAACGACCCCGGGCGGAAACGACCGGGAGGCGGCGCGCGATTTTCTGCGGCTCTGCACCTTTGATCCGCTGCCGTCCGCCCGGGCCGAATTCTTGATCGACGAGATGGCGCTCGTGCCGGTCGACGTACGCGCCGCGCTTTTCGACCGCCCGACCGTCGACAACGACGACGTGCTCTCCAAGCTGACGATCCCCGTGACCGTCGTGCACGGCGCCGAGGACCGGATCGTGTTGCCTGCATCCGCCGAGGACCATGCGGAGGTCATCCCGGGAACAACCCTGAGGATCTACCCGGGCGTCGGGCATATGCCGTTCGAAGAGGCGCCCGAGGCGTTCGAAGCCGACCTGCGGGCGCTTGCCAAGCGGGCCGCCGGGGGTGCATCCCCCTAGACTAGCAGTGTGTTCATGAGAGTGCTAATATCTCTTGAAAGGATCGAAGCAACGTGAGACAAGGCGGCGACGAGTTCGACCTAGCCTTCGCCGAATTCGCGACACGGTCGTGGAGCGGGCGCTACGAACCCAACACCGACGTCTTCTTCGATGATGCCGGCGAGCGGATCGTGGTCCACGTGGAACTTGCGGGCATCGATTCGGATAGCTTACGCGTGGGGGTGGACGAGCGCCACTTGGTGATCGTCGGGTCTCGCTCCCAAAGTTCGACCGCACGCAACGGCTCGATCCTCCAAAAAGAAATTCAATACGGCGAATTCGTGAAAAAAATTCGCCTGCCGGTGCCCATCTCATACGGAGATGCAAGCGCCCTCTACCGCGACGGCATCCTCACAATCGAATTGCCGGTCTCTGCCGCCAGTCATTTCCCGACGCACCGGACCGAAATCCGGATGATCGTCAGAAGGACCCCCGCCTAATGGCATCCCGTATAAAAACGCCTGACATCATCGGAATTCTGCCGCTGCAAGAAGCGGTGCTCTTCCCGAATACCGTGATTCCGCTCGCCGTCGTGAAGCGGCCGGGCATCGCGCTCGTTGAAGAAGCGCTGCGCGAAGGCAAGCAGATCGGCCTCGTCGTTCTTAAAGATAAAGAGACCGACGATCCGGGACCGGGCGACATCCGTCGTTACGGCACGATCGGCACGATTCAGAAAATGCTCAAGGTGCCGGACGGCACGCTGCGCTGCATCGTTGCGGGTGGCGATGTATTCCGCATCGATGACTACGTGCAGACCGAGCCCTATCTTGCGGCCACCTACACGACGATGCCGGATATCACCAAAGAATCCGACGATCTCGTTGCGATGCAGCGCAATCTCGGCACGCTCTTTCAGAAGTTGCTCGGCTACCTTCCCCAAGCTCCGCGCGAGATGGAGATGGAAGTCAACAATATCAACGACCCGAACCTGCTGACGTATTTCGTCGCAAGCTCGATGCGTCTGGATACGAACGACCGCCAAGCGCTACTCGAAGAACGCAACACCGAAAAACGCCTGCGTAAGCTCACCATGCTCATTACCAAAGAGCTTGAAGTGGTGGAACTGGGTCACAAGATCCAGGGCGACATTCAGCGCGAGATGGAAAAAAACCAACGCGACTTCTACCTGCGCCAGCAACTGCGCGCGATTCAGGAAGAACTCGGCGAGACCGATCCGCAGCAAGCCGAAGTCAACGAACTGCGTAAGAAGATCGACGAAGCGCAGATGCCCGAGGATGCAAAGAAGTCGGCCGACCGCGAACTCGACCGGCTCTCGAAAGTGCCGACCGCATCGCCCGAGTACAGCGTCATCCGCACGTATCTGGATTGGCTCGTACAACTGCCGTGGGGCAAGACGACGAGCGACCAGATCGACATCGCGCAAGCGCGTCGCGTGCTCGATGAGGATCACTACGGTCTCGATAAGATCAAAGAACGCATCGTCGAGTATTTAGCCGTCGGTAAACTCAAGAACAAACTTACGGGCCCGATCCTGTGCTTCGTCGGCCCGCCGGGCGTCGGTAAAACGTCGCTCGGACAGTCGATCGCAAAGGCGATGGGCCGCAAGTTCGTGCGCCTCTCCGTTGGCGGCGTGCGCGATGAAGCCGAGATCCGCGGGCATCGCCGCACGTACATCGGCGCGATGCCGGGGACGATCGTGCGCGCACTGCGCGATGCCGGAACGAAAAATCCCGTCATGATGATCGATGAAATCGACAAGGTCGGCGGCGACTATCGCGGCGACCCGCAATCGGCGCTGCTCGAAGTGCTCGATCCCGAACAAAATAATTCGTTCCGCGATCACTACCTCGATCTGCCCTTCGATCTCTCGCAAGTGCTCTTCGTGTGTACGGCAAACCAGCTCGACTCGATCAGCGGCCCGCTGCGCGATCGTATGGAGATCATCACGCTCTCGGGTTACACCGAGCTTGAGAAAATTCAGATCGCGAAACGCTACCTTGTGCCGAAGCAGCGCAAAGCCAATGGCCTGCGCGAAGTGCAAGTGCAGATCAACGATGCCGCCATCAAAGCGGTCATCGGCGACTACACGCGCGAAGCCGGGGTGCGTAATCTCGAACGTGAGATCGGCACCATCTTCCGCAAAACCGCTCGCAAGATCGCCGAGGATTCGCGCTACAAAGGCCGGATTAAACCCGACTCGCTCGTCGAGTATCTGCAGAAGCCGCGCTTTTACAACGAAGTCAAGAAACGGGTCGCCTCCGTTGGCGTCTCGACCGGACTTGCCTACACGCCGGTCGGCGGCGACATTCTCTTCATCGAAACGACTGCGATGCCGGGTAGCGGCAAGTTAACGCTCACCGGACAGCTCGGCGATGTGATGAAAGAATCCGCAACTGCGGCGCTCTCGTTTATCCGCTCGCGCTCATCGGAACTTGGTCTTGCCGATGACTGGTTTGCAAAACACGATCTGCACATCCACGTGCCGGCCGGCGCCATTCCCAAAGACGGACCGTCGGCGGGCATTGCGATGGCAACCTCGATCACCTCGTATCTCACCAATCTCAAAGTCGACTCCGACCTTGCGATGACGGGCGAGATCACGCTCACGGGTCAAGTGTTGCCGATTGGCGGCGTGAAAGAAAAAGTGCTCGGTGCAAAACGCGCCGGAATCAAGAAGATCTTGCTGCCCAAACGCAACGAGATGGATCTCGAAGATGTGCCGAAGGAAGTCCGCGACACCATCGAGTTCCACTTCGTCGAGGAACTCAGCGAAGTGCTGCAACACGCACTTGGCAAGCGTATCATCACCCCGGTGCTCTTAGGCCCGGATGAAACGCGCCGCGCAAGTAACGTCGTCCCGATGCGCCCATCGGCAACAACAAAGCAACAGCGCGAACGCAAACGCCCCGTCACACGCTCAGGCGTACAAACCCGCAAACGCTAACGCGCGGTCATTACCTGGCGTAAGAGTCGAACCAAGGCCGCTCCGTCGATTGCGACAGAGCGGCCTTCAACTATTGCGCGGCGTCCGAAGCGGTCGATGATGATCGTGAGGCGGTCGCGTTCGGCGGAGTCGCGGAAGTTGACGATCCAGCGCGCGTCGATGTGGCCGGGTGATTCGACGATTGGCGTGCGCGCGAACGCGGTTGCGACTTCGTTGATGATCCAGATGTCGGTTGTGAGAAAGTGTTCGTCGGCGAAATTTTGTACATCTTCGGAGGTGAGGGCCGTTCGGGTGCGCAGATCGTCGTCGACGTGCACGATCGTAAGCTCGGAGAATTCGCGACGCCGTGCAATAGCGGTTGTCACAAATGGCGGACGTTGCATGGTAAACGGAATCATCGCGTGACCGGCGAGGCCACGGCGTACACCGAGCCGCGATGATCGTGACGGACGTCTTCGCCGAGCGTGTGCGCGGCATGCGTCTCCGATCCCGTGATCACGCGTTTCTCTTCGAGGTTGTCGTAGTTCGGATCGTAGGAGTTTGCGAGCTGCTCGGCTTTGCGCGGATCGAACGTCGCATGATCGATTTCATGCCCGAGACCCATCGCGGCCGATTGATGGCCGCCGCACGTCGTGCGTAACGCGCTATACGGATCCCAATTGATCTGGTGGCGCATCGGATCGTACGAGTCGTTGCCATCGTGAATGATCTTGAGCCGGTAGTTCGTCGTGCCATGTTCGAGCTTGTCGATGAGGCCGCGCTCGATCGCATCGCCTTGTAGGTAGTGCACCGCGGCATCGAAGACGCTCGTCGCGGATTTCGGAACGCTAAGCGAGCCGTACTGAATCGTCGAATCGACGGCGATGGGACGTGGTAGGGTAGCATCGGTCGTACGCATGGTCATCTCCAAAGCAAAGGGAACGGTCGTGCGACCGATCACGCGCTGGCGCAGATGAACAAGGGGCGCAACCCACTGCGCTCCGCACGCTTTGAAGAAGTGGGATGAATACAATCGAGGCAAACGCCCAAAATGTCGCCGTTGCCTCCGTCGCGCTGGCGCCCAAACGGGGCGATGCAATCAAACTTGCGATCGCGCTCTTTGCCGTGTGGGTGTTCTGGGGCTCGACATTTGCGGGCATGCACCTTGCGCTCGCATCGATCCCCGTCTTTGCGATGGTGTCCTCGCGCTTCTTCGTCGCGGGGCTAATCCTCTTGGCATTCACCGCGGCCACGGGACGCGCAACGCGCGTTACGCGCGATGATCTCATCCGCGCGCTCATCACCGGCACGACGCTCTTGCTGCTCGGGAATAGCCTCTCGACCTGGTGCGTGCAGTTCATCCCAACGGGCGTCGCATCGCTGCTCGTGAGTCTCTCGCCTGTCTACATGACGTTCTTCGATTACGCGCTCTATGGCAATCGGCCATCGCTGCTCGCGATCGTCGGCATGGCGCTCGGCTTTGCGGGCATGATTCTCTTTGCGATCCCAAAGGCGTCGGGACACTTGCCGCTGCTACCGACGATCGTGATTCTGCTCGGCAGCGTCTCGTGGGCGTTCGGTTCGATCTATCAGCGCCGCGCGGGTGCTGCGCGCAGTCTGCTAATGGCAACCGCGCTCCAGATGATCGTCGGCGGATTGCTTACCGGCATCGTCTCACTTGCGCTCGGCGAATTGCACGGCTTCAATCTGCACGCCGTCACCGCGGGTGCGGCACTTGGGTGGGCGTACCTCGTGGTCTTTGGTAGCCTCGGCGGCTACGTAGCCTACCTCTACACGATGCAGCACGCGCCGACGGCGCTGGGCTCGTCGTACGCCTACATCAATCCGCTTATCGCCGTGGCGCTTGGAATCGCGCTCTTCCACGAAGCCTTCGCGCCGGTCGAAGCGCTGGCGGGCGTCATTATCATCGCGGGCGTCGTGCTGATGATGGTGCCGGTGCGCCGCGCAGGGCCGCTTCCGACACGCGTTCAACGCTCGTAGGCCGGGGAGTGCCCCATGAAACGCATTCTGCTCATCGGCCTAATCGGCGGCGTGCTCATCGCCGTGCTGAGGCTGACCGAATATCGATTTCTTGTGGTCGAGAATTCTCTCGAGATCTACGGCGGTCTTGTCGCGCTCATCTTCGCGGGGCTGGGCATTTGGTTTGGAATCAAGTTGAGTCGCCCCGGAAGCGTGATCGTCAAAGAGATCGAAGTGCCCGTCGCGCAGGCGTTCGTTCGCAATGCCGAGCGGCTCGAGGAACTCGGCCTCACGCCAAGGGAGCTTGAGACTTTGGAACTCCTGGCACAAGGTCTGAGCAACCGCGAAATTGCCGAACGACTCGTCGTTAGTGAAAACACGGTCAAGACGCACATCAGCCGCGTGCTCGGAAAGCTTGGCGTTAGCCGGCGCATCCAAGCGGTGCAGATGGGCAGAGAAGCGGGACTCTTACGCTAGCATCACCCGAACGGGTGACGACAGAACATGCGCTGGTGAGGCACAGTCGTTCGGAGTTCACTCCTAACTCTGGAGGCCAATTTTGAAGAAGATCGTTCTCGTCTTCGGTTTGCTCAGCGGCGCGGTATCGTCGTGCATGTTACTGATCACGGTCCCCTTCGCCGATCGCATCGGCTTCGATAAAGGCTGGATCCTCGGATATACCGGAATCGTTCTTTCGTTCACGCTTGTGTACTTTGGCATCCGCGCGTACCGCGATACGGTCAAGGGCGGAACGATCGGTTTCGGAGCGGCCTTCGCGGTCGGCTCGGCGATCATGCTCATCTCATGCCTGTGCTATGTCGTCGTGTGGGAGTTTGTCTACTACAACTTCATGCCGGATTTCATGGACAAATACGCCGCCTACATGCTGGCGAAAGCGCACGCGGCGGGTGCGACTCCCGCGGCGATCGATGCGCAGGTGCGGCAGCTCGAGCAGTACCGGGCCATGTACGCGAACCCATGGACCAACGCCGCGCTCACATTTATCGAGCCATTTCCCGTTGGGGTTCTGGCCGTGCTGATATCGGCCGGCATTCTGAGAAAGAAAACGCGGACACCGGGGCTCGAAACGAGCCTCGGCTAACACGCTGTGCGCGCCTGTGTCGGAAGTGAGGAACATGCCTACGTTGACATCGGTTATGGCGGCCTTGAAAGCTAAGGGCGCCGAGAAGACTCGCGCGATCTACATCCGCCATGGCGCGCCGGCGGAGCGAACGCTTGGGGTGAGTAACGCGGACATGAAGCTCATCGCGAAGACAATCAAGAACGAACCGTCGCTTGGCCTCGCTCTCTACGACACCGGCACATTCGAGGCAATGTACGTGGCCGGGTTGATTTGCAATGGCGCGACGTTCTCCAAAAGCCAGGTTGTCGCGTGGGCAGAATCCGCTGCGGGGATGCCGATGATCTACGATTACACGGTCCCCTGGATCGCACTCGAACACCCCGAGCGTCTGGCCTTTGCCGCCGCCTGGACGAAGTCAAAAAAAGAACACATCGCAGCAGCCGGGTGGCACGTGTACTCGGGGATCCTCGCAACCGAACCCGACGAGCAAATCGACCTGGTCTTGTTCCGATCGCTCTTGCAGGGCGTTCCTTTGAACATTAACAGCGCTCCGAACCGCGCGCGGGCGGCGATGACCAGCTTCGTCATTTCCGCCGGAACGTACGTGTCTGCCTTGCGCCCCGAAGCCACGGCAATCGCAAAGGCGCTCGGCACGGTCGCAGTCGATGTCGGCCAAACGGCCTGCGAAATCCCCGTCGCATCGGAGCGGATCGCGAAGGCGCTCGCAAGCGGCCGGGCCGGCAAAAAGCGGAAGACGATGCGGTGTTGAACGCTCGGAGCGTGCCGCTCACCGACCCCGACCTTGCCGCAATTCGCGCGAACCCCCACTACGAGGATGCCTACCGCGGCGAACCGCTTGTCTCGGTCTGTATCTATACATACAACCGCGCGCAGATGCTCTGCGAACGGTCGCTGCCAAGCGTCCTCGCTCAGACCTACACCAACTGGGAGGCGATCGTGGTCGGCGACGGCTGCGACGATGACACCGCCGAACGAATCGCGGGTCTCGGTGACGATCGCATCCTTTTTTACAACCGCGCGACGAACGGCCCGTACCCGGCCGATCCGCACGCGCGCTCCCTCGTCGCGGGCACGTATGCGGCAAACGAAGCCTTCTCCCGGTCGCGCGGTCGGTGGATCGCGATCAACAACGACGACGACGACTGGTCGCCCGATCATCTCTCCGCTCTCATTAAAGAGGCGAAGCGCACGCATGCAGAGCTCGTCTACGGTCGCATGCGCGTGGCTATTCACGGGACGGGTGAGGAGAGCGCGTTTGGCAGTTGGCCGCCGCAGCTCGGCGAGTTCGCCTATCAAGCCGCGATCTATCACGGCGACCTGCGCGAATTCCAGGTCGATATCGACGCGCATACGATCGGCGAGCCCGGAGATTGGAACCTGGCGCGCCGGATGCTCGCGGCGGGAGTCCGATTTTCGTTCTTGCCGCAGGCCGTCGGAACGTACCACCTTGCTGCACAGCACATCCACCAGGATTGGTGGAGCGAGCACGCGCGTCGCCAAAAAACCCCAACATAATGTGGCAGACGGCCATTTATCTGCCTACCGGAAAAAGCAATCTCCGTAAAGCGAACTTTGCACGATTCTCATCCAAACCAAGTGAGCCAGGGTATAAAGTACGTCCGAACGAATAATTGAGGCTAATCACGGGCGGGGAGTATCCTGCATCCGTGGCGCACTTGCGCTTGACACTCGCAGGGTAAGTCACGTATCTTTTGGAAGTTCACCGTGGAAAGCCGTAAATTCGGCTTTTATAGTGACGACATCGCGAGGGTGGTGCCTTATGAAGCCCCTTTCCGAGACGTCGAAGTTCTCATCTTGTAGTTCTCCTGATCGTCCGTCTATTGAAAGGATCAAATGACGTCACGTATTCTCTCGCTCGCCGCGGTTATCGGTCTGCTTGGAGCAGCCGGTTGCAGCGGTGGCGGCACAGGTACGGCAGCTAACGGCCTCGCGCCGAAAGCCCCCGTTACCACTGGCTCCACCAAAGGCACCTCATCGCTTACCGCGAGCTTCCTGATCCCGATTTCGGGCGTGCAAGCATCCGCGATGTCCGCAGGACGTAAAGCGTCCTACCTCTCGCCCGGTACGAACGGCATCACCGTTCTCATGGGCAACGGCACGCTTGTCGTCGGTTCAACCGGCCTAAGCGGTACAGCACAGCTCACCGGTTCGGTTAACGAAACCGGTGCCGCTGCTCAGAGTGCGAACGTTTCGTTCCTCTCGGCTTCGAACTCGACGACACCCGTTGTCGGACAGACGCTGAAGATTCAGCATTTGAACAACGCCGGTAATACCCCATCGGGCACGTCCTCGGCTGTTCTCACGATTACCGCGATTCTCAGCCCCACCATCGTTCAAGGCACCTTTGCCGCGAGCCCCGGTGCAGCCGCTAACGCGGCTGGCGGCGGCCAGCCGGCCGGTTATAACTTCCTTGCTGGAGACTTGATCACGTTCACCGCTACCGGTGCTTCGTCCAACGGTCAGCAGTTCATCATCGGCAACCAGAATACGGCCGCGCCGCTCACGCCGACCCCGGTTGTGAACGCTACGATTCCGGCTTCGGTTTATCCGGCGACCGCAACGTCAACCTACTCGTATAACTTCGCCCCGTCGACCGTGGCCGGTTACTACGTGTTCAACTTGACGCTCACTGGTCTGTTGCCGTCGTCAGCCCTGACGCTTGGCGTCGTGACGAACGACACGAACCACAACAACTTCGTCCTCTCGGAAGCACAGCAGACCTACACGACCGCTACTTCCGGCGACACCGCCGCGTATACCGCCTTCACGCTGAAGCCGGTTATCAATGGTGCATTCGTGCCCGCCCCGACCTTTGTCAAGCCGGTCCAGCTTGGCAATCCGGCAGCAAACCCCGTCGCCGTCCTTGGTACGTATGAGACGACCGTCTTCGCGGTCGACGAACTCGGCTACATCATCCCGAACATCAACGCTGAAGCCGCGGGCATCGACAACGAAGCCGCAGCTAACCCGATGGTGACGGTCGCCGCGACGACCGCAACCGACCTGCTCTTCAGAAACTACACGGTTCCTGGTACGGCTACCGGTCCGTCGCTCACGATCGCTCCGACAACTGGCGCAACTGCTGCTGATGCAGTGGCAGGCCAAGTCACATTCGGCAAGACCGCGTCTGACTACGTGAACGTCACCGGCTTCTACTACACCAACCTCCTCAACTCGGCTCCGAACAGCCCGACACTCGGCGGCGCAGCAAACCCCGCTGGCACGCCGGTCAACATTGTTTGTAATGCAAACAAGGCCGCTGTCGCATGGGGCGTCACCATCCAATCGGCCGCTCCGGCAGCTTCGGTTGTTGGCTATGTGCTCACACCGGGTACGAACTACCCGTCGAACACCGCCTTCACCACGGCTCTTCCGGCACTCAACTGCTCACCGGGTATCGGCGCAGTCATCAACTAGTCTCGGTCATCGGACCACAGAAGAGGCCCCGTTTCGACGGGGTCTCTTTTTTTTGTGTCCGAATCGCTCGAACGTGGTATCCAACATCTTGCGCGATCTCGCACGCCCGTTCGCACGCGCGCACGCTCCGCAACCGACCGGTCCGATCGTCGTCCTCGATGATTTTTTTCCGAATCTCTACAGCGGCTTTCGCGTCGCCGAATACAACGCATATCTCGAGCGCTTTCCGCACCTCGTCGTGCGCTCATCGAGTCCGGATTTTTCGACTGCACACGCGATCTACGCGCGGCGGTATCCGCACTTTGCGTCGCGGGTTTTGCCGTTCGATCCCGCGGCTCTCGATCACGCGCGGCTCGCCTATTTCATGTTTCTCCACAATGCGCACGCGTTTTTGCCGTTCCTAACCCAAGCGCAACTGCCGTTTGTCTTCACCTTGAATCCCGGCGGCAGCTTTGGCTTGAACGACGCCAAGAGCGATTCCATGCTCGATCCCGTGATCGCATCGCCGCTTTTCCGTCATGTCATCGTGACGCAAAACATCACCCGCACGTACCTGCGCGACCGCGGTGTACCGTCGGAAAAAATCACGCTGATCTACGGCGGCGTGATGAACGCACGGTATGTCGATGCGCCCGCTCCATCGCGCCCGTACTATCCACAAAAGCCGCTGTTCGACATCGCTTTCATCGCCCACAAGTACATGCCGAACGGCGCCAACAAAGGCTTCCCGGAATTCTGTGCGCTCGCATCGCGCTTTGTGGACGATCGGACGATCGCATGGCACGTGGTCGGACACGATTTCGACGAGGGCGACTGGCCAACGGAACTCGCGCGACCGCAAGCGTTTACGTTTCACGGCTTACTCGAATCGACGACGACGCTGTACGACTTTCTCCTCGGCATCGATATCGTGGTCTCGCCGCAGCAACCGTTTTTGCTCTATCCGGGCAACTTTGATTCCCTGCCGACAATGGGGATCGCCGAGGCATCGCTGCAGGGCGCCGCGATGATTTGCAGCGACGTCCTCAAAATGAACGACCGGTATCGCGAAGGAGCGCAGATCGTCATTGCTCCGCCTGAAGTCGATGCACTCTTCCGTGCTGTCGCCGATCTCAAGGCAAATCCCAAACGCCTGCAGTCTCTTGCCAAGGCCGGCCAGCGGCGCAGCCGCGAGCTATTTTCATCCACGGCGCAACTCCGCGAACGCGTTGCACTACTCGCGCGATTCGCAGCGACGTAATCGACTGATCGCTTCACAAGAGAACCGAGCCCTCGCACGCGATAGAACGTCAAGTTTTTGTCATCGCTTGTATCGATTTGCATGGACACGGTGGCACGTCGCACAAAAGAACAGCAAGTTCGATTCGCCGAGTGAAGCTCTTTGCTCGGCTGCGAGTTGAGATCGAGAACATCGAGCGTACGGTACGTCTAGTAATGTGCCGCTACGCTCATGTTCGTGCGTAGCTTTTCGTGAAAGGTTTTATGAAGTCAATTCTATCGCTCACCGCAGTCGCGGCGTTGCTTGCGGCCACGGGCTGCAGCGGCGGCGGTGCCGGAACGGCATCGTCCGGCCTTGCCCCCGGCGTCCCCGTCGCGCACATCGCAGCGAACGGCACGGCATCCATTTCTGTCAGCTTCCAAATTCCGGTGTCGTCATCGCAAGCAGCGGCACTTTCCGCCGGCCGCAGCGCGAAGTATCTTTCGCCCGGAACGAACGGTATCAGCATCCTCTTGGGTGATGGCAGTACCGTCACGGGGTCTGCCGGCCTCAGCGGCACAGCGCAGCTCACCGGGTCGGTCAACGAAACGGGCGCAGCGGCACAATCGGCTAACGTGTCATTCTTGTCGGCCTCGAACTCGACGACGCCAGTCGTCGGCCAGACGCTCCAACTGACACACTTGAATAGTGCGGGCAACACGCCCTCGGGAACGAACTCGGCGATTTTCACAATTACGGCGATCCTGAGCCCGACCATCGTGCAAGGCACGTTCGCGGCAAGTGCCGGTGCCGCGGGCAATGCTGCCGGCGGCGGCCAGCCCGCGGGTTACAACTTCCTCGCTGGCGATCTCATCACGTTCACGGCAACAGGCCCGAGCACGACTGGTCAGCAGTTCATCGTCGGCAATCAAAACACGGCCGCACCGCTGACACCGACGCCGCTCGTCAATGCACCGATCCCGTCGACGATTTTCGGCGCGACGTCAAGCTCGACGATTTCGTATAGCTTCACGCCAACGGTAGCGGTCGGCGTTAGCGGCAATTTCGCTTATGGCTACTACACGTTCAACGTGACAATCGACAAGATCACGGCCGGCAAGGCGTACACGCTTGGCGTGGTCACGAACGATACGGCACACAACAACTTTGTGCTCTCGGAAGCGCAGCAAGTGATTTCAACTCCGGCCGCCGGTGGATCGTCGGTCGCCGCGTTCACTCTTCGACCCGTCGTCGCCGGCGTTTTCGTAGCGGCGCCGGGGTTTGTCGTTCCGCGCCAGCTCGGCAATGCGGCCAATCCGCCCGCCGCCGCACTCGGAACGTACGAAACGACGGTCTTTGCAACGGATGAACTCGGTTATGTCATCCCGTCGATCGGTGGATCGAATCCGGACAACGCCCCGGCCGCTGCGCCGATGATTACGATTGCGCCGACCACATCGGCGACCGCGCTCTCGTTCAAGAAATACCCGACCCAGCCGTCGTTTATCACCGGTAGTCCCGGACTGCCATACACGTTTGCTCCGCCGAATACGGTTGCCATCGCACCGACCGCCGTTGCAAACGTCTTCACGCTCGGCCTCGGTGGCTCGGATTTTGCAAACATCGTGGGCGTACTCTTCGCCGACATCATCGGGTCCACACCGAACTCCATCACGCAGGCATCGAATCTCGCGGGTCAATTCGCCGGTACCGGCCTCAACGTCGTCTGCGGCGTGAACAATGCCGCCGTCACGTGGACCGCGACCATCCAGTCCGCAACACCCGTCGGGTCCGTCGTCGGTTATACGCTGACGCCGGGTACGAACTACCCTTCGAGCACCGCCTATGCGATTAACCTGCCTGCAGTGAATTGCAGCCCGGGCATTGGCGGCGTCATCAACTAACCGCCACGTATCCCAAAAAAAGATCCCGTTTCGGCGGGGTCTTTTTTTTCTCTAGCGTCGCAAGACGCTGAGTGTCCGCGCGGCAATTTTAACGACGCGTTCGACATCGATGTCGTCGAGATCGGGAGCCATCGGTAATCCGACAAGTGATGGCGCGATCCGCGCGGTGATGTCAAGCGAATCCGCCTCCGCATTTCGCCAGTACGGTTCTGTTTTCACGCCGGTGCCGTACCACAGGCGCGACTCGATCCGCTCGGCACCGAGGGCCGCACTCAGCTCAACGGCAAGGGTCGCGTTCCCCGCATCGACGATGGCATAATTTGAAGCCACATCGGGGGCAACATAAAGCCGTTGGCTGATGCCGTGCGCGTTCGCTGCATTGCGGTATGTATCGGCAACGGCGCGGTTAGCCACGCACGTCGAATCCCATGCGTCGAGTGCCGCAAGACCCACCGCCGCGTGATACTCGCTCATCTTCCCATTCGTCCCGGCGCTGGTGCTCTCGCGCTTGTAGAGAAATCCGAAGTTCAGCGCTTGCGCGATTCGTTTAAGCCCCGCGGCATCCGACCACACGACGGCACCGCCTTCGCCGCTGCTAAACGCTTTGGTCGATTGAAAACTCAGCGTGACCGGGACGCTGCCCGTGCAGATTTCCGGATGCGCGATCAACGATTCAAATGCCGCTGCTGCGTCGATGACGACGGGGATCTTCGTGCGTTCTGAAAACGCGGACCATTCCGCTTGCGCGATTGCGCGGCCATAAGGCGATACGGGAATGACGATCCCGGCCCGCGCGAGTGAGGGATGGTTGTCCAGCGTGCCGCTCGCAAGCGACCATGTCGTCGCATCGACATCGAGCAAATACGGCCGGTACCCGCAGGCTTCGACGGCCGACGCCGTCGCGACGAACGTGTATGCCGGAAGCAGCGCGAGTGGTCGTTCCGCCGTCGCGCGGCCTGCCGTCGCCAGGATTGCTGCTTCGATTGCGACCGTTCCGTTTGCCGCGCTCATCACGGGCGTGCCGATACGTTCGCCAAGTCGCGCTTCGAGTTCTTGCACGAGCTCGCCGCGATTCGTATACCAGCGGTTGGCATCCATGCGATCGAGATACGGCACGATCTCAGCGGTGCGCGGCAAGAGCGCCCGATAGACTGGAATGGGAATGTGCTCGCTCATGTCGTACGGCGCTTTGCTAGCGTGCGATAATCCGTCGCGGGGTTTCCGGCGAGCGTCTCACCCGGCTGCACCGATCGCAGCACGACGGCGCCGGCGGCAATCGTTGCACCGGCGCCGATCGTCATGATGTCGTCGGACTCGTTGGCAATGCGCGCGCCGACGCCGATGAACACACCCTCACCGATATCAACGCGGCCGCCAATGGCCGCCATCGGGCACAGCGTCGTAAAGTCGCCGATCGTGCAACCGGCGTCGACCGAGCAGAGCGGCATGACGTGCACGTGGTTGCCGATCACCGTGCCCGCGCCGACCGACGAATACGCAAGAATCATCGTGTCGGTGCCGACGACGACGTCGCGCGCTACCGGTCCCGCGGCGCGATAAAACGACGAAAATCGGCCGCCCGCCGCGTTGATACGTTCGACGAGTTTGCGACGGCCCACGGGATCTCCGATGGTTACAAAAATCGGCGTGTCGCGATACCGCGCCACCCACGTCTCGAACGAGATCACCGGTGCTGCGCCGATCGCTAATCCTGTATCCCCACGCCCGTCATCGATGTATGCAACGACCGTTGCGAGCGGTTCGGGTACCCACGATTCAAACACATCGGCGGCGGCGCTGGCATAGCCTGAAGCACCGTAGATCACAAGCGCTGGAGCGCTCACCGCGACGACCGCGCAGTAGACGGTCGCGACGGGGCCGAATCGACCCGCTGATGGCGAGCGTTCCGCGACCGATCGTGCTCCACTACGGACCGGGACGAAACGCCGCGTTCGACGATTTTATCGATCGCGGCGAGTGGACGGTCATCGCTTGTGTAGCGGACGCCGATCTCGATTGCGCAGGCGAAATGCCGCCCGTCTCGTTCGCCGAGTGGCACGAGCACTTGCGCGCGGTTCCAAGCGCCTTCGTTGCGCTCGATCCGCGCGAGCGGCACGCACAGGTCGAGCGCGTTCACAAAGCCGGCGGAACGATCGCGCACGTGGATGTGATCGGCGATGCGATCTCCCGCAAAACGAGCTTCGGTGAGGCGACGCTCGTCGGTCGCGGCGCGCTCTACGTGGGCAGTCTGACGACGGTGGGCCGGCACACGATCGTCATGACGCCGGCGAGTCTTGGCCATGATGTCGTGATTGGAAATTTCGTCACGATCTTCCCGTCGGCGGCGATCTCCGGGTACGTCATCATCGAAGATGACGTGACGATCGGCCTCGGCGCCGTCATTGCGAACGGACAGCCCGATCGACCGCTGCGTATTGGCGCCGGGGCGCGCATCGCAAGCGGGGCGGTGGTGATGCGTTCCGTTCGACCCGGCCTTTTGGTCGCGGGCAACCCGGCCCGTCCGGTGACCGTGCTAGAATTGGGTCATGAGCGCATCATCGCCCGCGAGTGAAGAACTCACCGCATTCATCGCCGCGGCAAAGGCGAGCGGCATCGCCGACTCGTTCATCGTCGCGCTGTTGCGGAAGAACGGCTGGTCCGAGCAACGCGTGTACAAGGCGTTCTCGACCTACTATACGGCACACATCGGGGTCGCGATTCCGGCAAAAAGCGGGCAGGGTGAAAACGCGCGCGATGCGTTTTTCTACCTGTTGAATTTTGTTACGCTGGGGTTCTGGACGACGGCCCTCGGCTCGATTTTTTATACGTATATCGCGCACGTGATTCCCGATGCAACCGGGATCGGGAACGGCTATCCCTCGCTGCGCGATCAGATCGCGTGGCAGTTAGCCACGGTGCTCGTCACTTTTCCAATCTTCGCGTTCGTGCATCGACTCATCGCACAGCAACTCGCACAGCGCACCGACGGGTACGATTCGGGTGTTCGTAAGTGGCTCACGTACATCGCACTCGTCATCGCCGCGCTCGTCGTTGTTCTCGATGCGATTTGGTTCCTCGATAGTCTGTTCCGCGGACAGTTGACGCTGCGCTTCATCTTGGATTCGCTGGTATTGCTCGTACTCGGCGGTGGCGTGTTCGCGTACTATCTCGCAACGATCGACGGACCGCGCCGCGAATCATGAGCACCGGTGTAACGCGGGCGTTTACGATCGCCGTACTCGTGCTCGTCGCACTGGGCGTGGCACTCGCCCTCTCGATCGTCGGTACGCCGACACAGGCGCATCAAGCGGCGCTGGATCAACGTCGTATAGACGACCTCAATCGGATCCGGATACGTTTGAGCGACATGTACACGAGCGATCGGAAGATACCCGACCGCCTTCATGCGCGCGCGAGCGAAGCGCTCGACTTGGTCGACCCGGAGTCTGGTGCACGCTATCCGTACCGCCGCGAAAGCGCGACGCGCTACCGCCTATGCGCGGTCTTTGCGCAAGAGTCCGAAGTCAAGGATCCGCAAGCGCTACCGTGGTCGGAATCGTGGTCGCACGGCCGGGGACTTACGTGCTTTGCACTCGATGCATCAAAGCAGGCGGAGCGGCCAAGACAAATCCTCAAAATCCACGCGTCGGTAAACGGGGTCTAAACGGCATGGCGGTCAATCATTTCTGTTCCAATTGCGGCCAGCCGATCGTCGGCGACGGCTGTCTGAAGTGCGGTGCGCCCCAACTCACGGCAGTACCGCCGTACACGGGCTACGCTGGCGGCGCGCCGCCGTACGCGGGAGCCGCTAGCCGTCCGGGCGAGCGGTACATCGGCCAGTGGAATTGGGG
>JBBRLI010000007.1:0-151656 GCA_038231455.1 Vulcanimicrobiales bacterium
CTAGAGTATCCATGCTTGCAACGACGACAAACTCGTTGTGTTGAAAATATCGGCCGACCCAGCGCGGGAACGGGAACGAATATGATGTATCGAGTGCAAAACCGGTCGCTTTCATGATTTCTGCAAGTGCGGCGAAATCACAGAACGCTACGTGCGTTGGATCGGATGCGAACCCGCGTTCCTGCGGCGTGATTGCCACGAGTCTCCCGCCGGGACGTAGGAAGCGCGCATAGTCCTTTACGATCGTCCGAGCTTCGATCGCGCTCAAGTGTTCGAGAACATGTGAAAACAAGAGCGTGTCGAAAAGACCGCGCCCAGTCTTTTCCCACTCTGCTGCGAACGTCGTGGATGAGAATACTTCGAGTCCCTGCGCACGACAGATCGCGATCGCGCGATCGTTGTGTTCGACGCCGACGGCACGGCCGGCAAGCGTCTTGAGGTGACGCCCTAAGCCCGAGCCGACTTCGAGTACGGCTCCGGTGCAAATCCGCCGGATGTTGAAACGATACGGAATCTGGACATCGATGAAACGTTTCCATCCGCGCTGTTGACTCTCGAGAAAGGCTGCGTAGTCATCAGTCGACGTTGGGGCTTCTTTCATGTGTCCTCAGTTACGCGCAAGCGAAGAATTCTCGTCGAGGACGAGCGCCTGGCGTTCGTTCCGCGAACGCTTTTCAAGCGTCCCGCGGCTGATTCTCACCTTGAGCGTCCTACTCGCCTCGGACACATCGTAAGCGACGGCCTGCAGCATTAGCTGAAACCCGATAATGAAAAACAGCAAAGCGAGAACGACGGTCCCCGACGTCCGCGGAAGGTCGGTCACGTGCGACTCGTGCCATTGGTAAAGACCGAAAATCGCCCCGATTGCAAAAAGCGGGATGCCGAGCGCCGCATAGAGCGTCGCGACGTTGATGTCCGCGATGACGTACTGCGTGAAGAGCCGACGAACCGTTCGCCGAAACAACGGGCCAGGGAATGAGACGAGCGTTTTGGCGATTGAAAGACTGCTATTCTCACCAGAGTAGATCGGATCCATTTCAAGTTCTGCGATCGGTGCTCGCCGTATCCCGAGCGCACACAAGAGATCGATCTCGAAGAAATACCGATCTGCCAGCCGCTTAAGATCGAGATCCCGCAGCGCTTCGGAACGTACAGCGATATAGCCATTCGTCGGATCGATCAAATTCCAATATCCGCTCGCTATCTTTACGAGAAAGGAAAGTCCGGAGTTGCCGACGAGCCTGACGATCGGCATCGTCGCGAGCAAGGCGCTCGAGCCGAATCGATTTCCCTTTACGAGCGAGAGATACGGATGATCTCGCAAGAGGTTAACCATGTATGGGATAAACGACGCGTCCATTTGATCGTCCGAGTCGAGTTTGACGACAATTTCGGCTCCGGCTTCCAACGCCGCGGCGAAGCCAGCTTTCGTCGCTCCGCCAACTCCGCGATTTTCCGGCAGCCGGACGACGTGCACGCGGGGGTCGGAAACAAATGCCGCCGTCACAACCTCGGCTGAATGCTCTGGGCAAGCGTCGTCAACCACGACGACCGCGTCCACGAAATGCAACGCGCGTTCGATGACGCTAATGATCGTCTTCGAGGCCCGGTACGCTGGAATGACGGCCAAAAGGCTCATGCGCGGCTCTTTTGCGGGGGCTGAAGGCTGGCCTCCGAGCGGGCGAGCAGCAGACGCAATTTTGCCCTTCCGGCTGAAAAACGACCGCGAAAAAAATCACTTGCCGCAGCGAGCAAGAGATTGATCCGCACGAGTGGCATCGCACGTGCAACGAATTCCGCCCGGTGCAGCGCGTGTTCTGCTGCCCGACCGGCCGTGCGTAAATAGAGCGTCATTTCTTCAAGAAAACGAGCGCCGTCGTCAGTGAGCGTCTTCGTCGTCGATGACGCGTGCCGTCGATAGCGGTATGCCGCACGTCTGGTTCCAACGATTTCACGTCCGGCGAAGAGCACGTCCAAGTACAAATCTAGGTCGACGACCTGTCTCAGCACTGTCGAAAACGCCGGGGATCGTAAGTCGGATCGCCGGTACATGACAGTTGGGCACATAATAAAATCGCCGATACACAGTCGAACGATGCCGGCTTCGCCTGCAAGCACGAACTCGTTTGTAACTGGAGCGAGCGCGGTCTTTACGAGATCGGGTAGCGAAAACGTCGGGCGCCCGGCAGCGTCGATGATATCCGCGAAACAGAAGTATAACGATCCTGACGGATTTCGCTCGGCAAGGTCGAGCATGCGCATGGAGTAGTCTTTTCGCAACTGATCGTCGGCATGAACGATCGTCACGAACGTCGTCGTCGCTTCCGCAAGGCAACGATTCCATGCGTTCCCAATTCCATGCGCATCAGTATTTCGAACGTATCGGATTCGTTCGTCACGAAAACGCAAGACGAGCGACTTGTACCGAGTCGAATTGTCGCGCGAGTCGTCGACGACGACAAGCGACCACAATCCGCTTTGGGCAAGAACGCTCTCAATCGCGATTTGCACGTAAGCTTCAGATTGATTGTACACTGGAATGGCAAACGTCAACAACGGGCCGCCGCTAACCATCAACGAACCTGAAATGTGGCGATTTTGGATACATAGACGCGAATCCCCGAATGCGCCACGACGCCCCAGGCGAATTGATGGCGCCCTGGTTTCAGCACGTCGGTTTCGACGCGAATGTGAAAGCCGCTCTTGGCGAGCTCCGGGTTGTGAAACGCTTTCGCAACATCCGGCCGCAAGGTCCCGTAGCTCGCGCGGACGACTCCACTGTCGAGAAAGAGCACGATCCCAGCAGCGACATTTCCTTCGTGCGCGTCAACAGCCCAACCGCTGACATCAATCGTTGCCCCAAGTGGAACGATACCAGTAAAACCGTGGGCACCAATTTCCTTACCATTAATCTGAATGGAATCGATCGCGACGCTTCCACCGGGTACGCGCTCAAGCTCATCGGCAACCGTGATCTGCGGCGCGACGCTGCGAACGGACTCACGCGTGAGAAGAATCGAAACTGCGACCGCGACGATAGCGAGAATCGCGATTGCTGTGATTCCGACTATTTCACGGCGACTACGGTTGAGGCGTAACAACGACTTCGTATCTTTCAGGAATTCGATAGGCGGTGAGGCCGTCCGCGCTAACTGCGGACAGGAAGAAGCGGTGACGTCCCGGCGTCAATACGCGCCGAAGCTCGAAACCGACTTGGGGATCGACCCCTTTGAAATGGGCGACGTCTTCACGTCGTTCGATCTGTCGAACCTCGGATCGATTACCATCGAGCGTGAGCAGTATTGAATCGAGCCGTCCACCGGGAATCGCCCAACCTCCAACATACAGCGTGCCCGATGGGCAGGTGACGACCTTATCCGGAAGCAGTGGGCACGAATCGATCGTCGCAATTTCAATCGTGTGAGCTATTTGACCCTCGCCTCGGAAATAATTCCGATACGGAACGGCGAAATGGCTCGCGAGATAATACCGCTGCACGATGGTCGGGAGTGCAAAACTCGCCTCGATATTGACAACGAGGAGGACGCCAACAAGCCCGATCGTGGAAACGCGAGAGGCGAGTCTTGGCGATCGAAGGAGCGCAGGCGCGTAAGTGAATACGACGTACCAAATTGGAAACGAAAGCGGGAGCCAGTAACGGCCTTGAAAGCCGAAATCATCCCACCGAAGCCACAGCATCAGCATAATCGCGCTGAAGAGCACGACAGCAAAAATCATTGGATCTCTGACGAATATCGCAAACGCGCGACCGAATCGCCTCTGCACGACGCGGCGAATGATGCGAACGAGCAGGACGATCGAGGAGACGCAGACCGCCGCCATGATGACGACCGTCGCATAACGGATCGTCGACGTAATCAACGTTGTCCACGTCTCGTTCCCAATCGAGAGCGGCGTATCCATCCATCCAAATATCCCCCAAAAGCTCCGAGCAGCAGCACCGTCGAAATAAAACGACCGCAACGCGCGCAACGTCTCGTCGGCCGCATGCGCGACGATCGCAAGCGGACCAGCTTGCGAGGCGGTCGCCCATGCGACGTGGGCTGCGGGTGCCGAGAACGGATCGAGAACGGCGATCGTGACGTTCCGCGACATCCACGTCTTAAGGATGAACCATCCGATGGTTGGAAATGCGAATGCCACGCTGGCAAACGCGATTGTCGTTGGTCGCATTCGGCGTCGCATGGCGATCGAAAGAAAGAGCAGCGCGACCGGTATAGCGACGGCTACGAAATATTGAATCTTCGTCATGTATAACACGCCGAAACCGAGAGCTGTGAGCATGAACCATTTCCAGCTCGGTTTGCGCCGAAAGAGTGCCGCTAAGAGGAGAGTCGCCGTAACCGCGGTCTCTGCTAAATTATCGGGTTGAATCGATGCGGCTAGAAACGATTGTTCGGGCAGGAGGCCAACGATCGCGGTCACGGCGATCGCTCGGAACCAGTCGAATCCGGATAGACGCAGCAGTGCGAAACCGCAGGCTAGCGTGATCGCAAGTAAGGCGACACCGAAAAGCCGCATTGCAAAGAATGACGCGACCATCGAATGCGTCGCGGAACGAACGACACTCGCCGTCGCAGCGATCATTCCGTAGTAGAGCACTGGATATCGCAGGTGAGTCGACTCCGGTCGTGCCTGGTAGGCTCGCTCGGCAGCGATAGGGAGACCGTTATCGATCGCGCGGAACATCTCGGGCGTCCCGTAGGCCGGCTCGACAATTTCACCAGGATGAAACGCTATCGCGGGACTCGACACCGCCGTCTGGATATAGGATGTTAGCGGATCGACGAAACGTAGGTTCGGATCGGGCGCGACCGGCAGGAGTCGTCGAGTGTCCATCAAGGAAAACGCGTAATCGGCGTGCGTGCCTTCGTCCGGATTCTGAAAGATCGGAACGACGAACGCCCACTTCATCGCAAGCGCAAGCGAAAGCAGCAGCACAACGAATAGCGACGCTCCGCGGAGCGCACTTCGGGGTTCAAGGCGAAGCGGCGACAAGGTTTTCAGCCCCGACGCGAAAGGCAATCGACCGTCATGCATCTAGAGATCCGTTTGATTCCTTCGGGCGTGTAGACCAAAGGTTGTTCGCTTCGTTGAAAACGATCACGAATCGCCGTATTGCCCAAGTCATTGCTGCCCTCTTCATTGCTCTGGTAGCAATTCGAATCCCGCAGACGGCCCGTCCCTCACTTGACTCTGCCTGGGCACTCGCGCTCACGATTGCTCACGATAAACACCTGATCTTTGGGCGTGACATTGCTTTCACGTTCGGTCCGCTCGGATATTTGATCAGCGGTATTGCCACCCCGGGGACGCTCGTCTCGATGGCCCTCTGGTCGGGCGGTGTCGCGCTTCTATTCGCAACGGCCGTGAGCGTCGCGGTCGCAACGAGCACGACGCTCGGATCCCGCGTCGCTCTTGGCCTAGCGTTCATTGCGATCGCGGCAACCCCGATCGGTGAGGACTATCTCTTTCTCTTTGGCTTCCTCATTGCGCTTGGAACGTCATGGTGGTTCGCGCCGCAGCGACTCGTTCCGACGGCGGTGGGTCTTGGGTCGCTGTGCGGCGTTGCCGCCCTGACAAAGTTCACGCTCGCGATCGATTGCGGAGGAGCGGCGACACTCTTCCTAATCGGTAACATCGCGCTTGCATCTCCGGAGCGACGCGCGCTCTGGGTGCGCGCATCCCTGGCCTTCTCAACGGGTTTCTTGGCCCTGGCTCTTACGACGTTCGCGCCGGGCACACATCAGATTGTCGTCGCTTTCACCGCGATCGCGCTTGCCATCAGCTCGTACTTTGTATCGCCGCGGCTAGCCGTGCTAGCGACCCTCGCGAGTTCCTCGGTCGCCCTTGCTGGAATCTTGGTGCTCTCACCCGCCATCGTGGACTACGTCCGCGTATCGCTTGCCGTCGCCGGTGACTATTCGAGTGCCATGTCTTATCAAGGTCCAGCCGAACACACACTGCTGGCACTCGCGCTCATGGCTCTCATCGCGATTCCGCTCCTCGGGCTGATGCTCGAGGGCAACATTGGACTCAGCGCGGCGCTCGCATTCGCGCTTTTCGGCGGATTCAAGCACGCGTTCGTTCGTCAGGACCTTTTTCACATTCTCTATTTTGCGGTGACTGCGCTCGCGGTTGCAGCAATTGCGTTCTTCGCGGTGCGATCGCTTTGGGCTCGTCGCTTGGGACTCGGCGCCGTCGTCGCCGCGTCGTTCGGACTCGTTATCGTGTCTCCTTACTCCGCTACCCACACGCCGATTCTTAGTGGCCTCGCCCCCGTAAATCTCACACAAAACAGCTTGTTGTTCACCGATCTTTTCGCACGTCGCGCTCGGCTGTCAGCAGACAATGCCGCGGCCCTGGAGCCGGACCGATTACCGCCTGCGATCGTGGCAAAGCTTGGCGCGGCACCGGTCGACATCGAACCGGTCGAGGCCACCATCGCCATCGCCAGCGGCTTAAATTGGTCCCCGGTGCCGACGCTTCAGGCGTATGCGGCTTACGACCGCCTTCTCGACGATCTTAACCTCGCAAGTATCCGCGATCGGCCCCTTGGGCATGTGCTATACACGTGGGATGCGATCGACTCACGCTACGCATTCGGCGACTCGCCGCAGATGATGCTCGCACTCGCCTGCCGCTACGCCATCGATGGGCCACCGGCAACGACCCTTGGTGGGACGGTCGTCTCCGTCCTAGCGGGCCCCACCCGTGACCGGTGCACGCCCGCCGCACCAACGATGACGCAGCGCATCCGCTTCGGTCAAATCGTCACGATCGATCACGACCCGCAAGATTCGACGCTTATCGAGACGCTAGCAATCGAGACGCACTATTCGTTCCTCGGTCGACTCCGCAAGAGTCTTTTCCGAATCGGTTACTTGTACCTCACGCTGTATTTCGATGACAAGACGACCGTTATCTATCGCATCGTGCCCGAAGCAGCGGCGCTCGGGATGATCGTCGAGCCCAGCCCCCGTTCGCAAGGCGACGCTCAGTCATTCTTTGCTACGACACTACGCCCCAACGTCGAGGCAATCTCTGTCTCGACCGACGAACCAACGACCTTTTCCAGCGACCTTACGATCTCGCTTTCCAACCGGCATCGCGCATCCGTCAAACGCGCAGCCTTGATTACGCGCTAATCGTTTTCTTCGATTCGGCTTCCCAACGCTCGCTGTTCTTCTCGTACATGTCCTTGATGAGCGCGGTCATGTCGTAACGCTGCTTCCAGGCGGGGAAGTGCGCTTGAAATTTCGATGTGTCACTGATATACCAAATGTGGTCGCCGATACGGTTGTCTTCCGTATACGTCCACTGCAACCGGCGGCCAGCCGCGGCTTCGCAGAGTTCGATCGCCTCGATCATCGAACAATTGCTGAAACGAGAACCGCCCATGTTGTAGACTTCGCCGATGCGCGGTGCTCGATAGAACTCATCGAGCGCCGAGACCAAATCGAAACTATGAATGTTGTCGCGAACTTGTTTGCCTTTATATCCAAAAACGGTATACGGTAGACCGACGGCCGTACATTTCATCAGGTACGCAAGGAAACCGTGCAATTTCGTGCCCGAATGATTAGGACCGGTCAAACAGCCGCCCCGAAACACGCCCGTCTTCATTCCGAAGTAGCGACCGTATTCTTGAACCAGAACGTCGGCCGCAACTTTCGAGGCGCCAAAGAGCGAGTGCTTCGTCTGGTCGATGCGCATCGTTTCGTCGATGCCCGCAGATTCCGGCAGCTCCCACCGTTTTTCTTGTTCGACCAGCGGCAACTCGTTAGGTGCATCGCCATAGACTTTGTTCGTAGACGTAAAAATGAATACTGCGTCGGGGGCGTGCTTTCGTGTCATTTCGAGCATCACGAGCGTGCCGTTTGCGTTCACCGTGAAATCCATGAACGGATCGCTTGCGGCCCAATCGTGAGAAGGTTGTGCCGCCGCGTGTACCACAAGCGTGATCGATTTGCCATACTTTACGAACAGCGCATCGATCGCGCTCTGGTCGCGGATATCTGCATCGTGATGCGTGTAGGCCTTCGGATATTTCGCTACGAGCGAATCGCGATTCCACGTGGTCGATGCATCCGCCCCGAAGAAGCGCTGCCGAAAGTTGTTGTCGATACCAACGACATCGAATCCCCGATCGCAAAAGTAGCTGACGGTTTCGGATCCGATGAGTCCGGCAGAGCCGGTGACGAGAACAACAGACACGTAGAATTCCTTTGGGCTTCTTCAGTTTGCCCAGATGCGGCGCACGAGGTCTTCCGATTCGTGAATCCAGTTAAAAATATCGACGAGGGTTTCTTTTGCGCTCTTGCGCGGACGCCAGCCGAGCGCCCCGGATACGCGAGAATTATCGGTAACGTACAATTTTAGATCCGCCGGCCGATTTTCACGAACGGACGTAACGGGAACGCTATTGCCGGTGATTTCGGCGCAGAGAGCCGTCGTCTCCAGTAACGAGAGACTCGACCCCTCACCGCCGCCGACGTTAAAGAGGCGGTGCGGCAAGCGATCGAAGGCTTCGAGCTGCAGCTCGATGAGAGCGCCTAAGTCGTCAATCGATACGAGGTCGCGTACTTGCTTTCCCGTACCGTTCCACCCAATGTATTTTAGGGGTTGGTGAAAATAGTGCATCGCCATCCACAAGGCGAAGACGCCTTGATCGACTTTCCCCATTTGCCAGGGGCCGGTGATCACGCCGCAGCGATTGATGACGTACCGAAGGCCAAACGACTCCGCATATTCCTCGATAAAGAGCTCCGAGGCGAGCTTCGTTGCCCCGTAAAGCGAGCGCGCGCCGGAGGTCGTAAAGCCCTCGCCGATACCGCTTTCCGATACGCCCAACAGCGATTGATCGGGAGCGATTTCTAAGCGCATCTCGCGTTCCACCGTCGCGATTGCATTCACGGAGGCGACCGGATACACCCGACTCGTCGAGAGAAACACGAAATCCGAGCCGCAACGTCGGGCGAGTTCCAGGCACCGAATCGTTCCGGCAAGATTGGTGTTTATGATGTAGTCGGTATCGCCGCCTATGCCGGCCAACACGGAGGGCTCGGCCGAGCACTCGACGATCAAATCGAACCGTCGGCCCGGGATCGCGAGATCTTCGGCATTACGAATATCGCCATGCGCAAAATCAACGCCCGCTGCTACGAGGCGAGGCAAATTCAACTCGGAGCCCCGCCGCCGTAAATTATCCAGCGACGTCACGCGCGCGCTCGGAAAGCGGGCTTTAAGACGAATAGCAAGATTCGAGCCAACGAATCCCGCGCCCCCGGTGACCAGAATTTCAGAATACGAAGCAGCGGTTGATTTCGGTCCGGGCATCGAGAGCAAAACTTCGGAACCACCAGCGGGTTTCCCGCGCTTGCCCCAGGCGAGGACCGTTCGGCGAGGGAAAACTCCGCTGCATATGATCGCCTACGTCACCGGAGGAGCTGGATTTCTCGGCTCCCACCTCTGCGACCGCCTCCTTGCCGACGGGTACATCGTCGTCGTATTCGATAACCTCATAACCGGGGCGAAGCGGAACTTAACCGGAGCCCTGGCGACCGGCAACTGCACGCTCGTCGAAACCGACGTCAGCGAGCCGCTTGACCTTATGGTACTTTCGCCCGATCTGCGCAAGCCAGATATCATTTTGCATTTTGCGTCGCCGGCAAGCCCGGTCGACTATGGGCGCGATCCGATTGGAACGCTTCGCGTGAACGCGTTTGGGATCGCACATCTCTGCACGCTCGCCGCACAAACCAACGCCCGTCTCTTTATGGCCTCGACCTCCGAGTCGTATGGCGATCCCCTCGAACATCCGCAGCGAGAAACGTACTGGGGCAATGTCAATCCCGTCGGCGTTCGCGCGTGTTACGACGAAGCCAAACGCTTTGCCGAAGCCTACGTCACCTCGGCCGTTCGAGCGCTCGGCATCGACGGACGGGTCGTCCGGATCTTCAATACGTACGGCCCGCGAATGCAACCCGGCGATGGACGCGTCATCCCAAACTTCTGCATGTCGGCACTGCACGGAAAACCACTGACGATCTACGGCGACGGTTCGCAAACACGGAGTTTCTGTTACGTCGATGATTTGATCGACGGCATCGTGCGCTTCGCGCTCGCACCGGATCTGGCTGGCGCCGTGATCAATATCGGCAACCCCGGCGAGTTTACGATCGCCGAACTTGCCAAGATCGTCGCGCAATCCGTAGGCGTCCCACTCTCTTTCGAGCAACAGTCGCTCCCGCCGGACGATCCCACGCGACGCAAGCCCGATATCAGCGTCGCGCGCGAGCGTTTAGGGTGGGAACCGCGAATCGATTTAGCGACCGGTCTCGAGCGAACGATCGCGTATTTCCGGGACCTCGTACTCGAAACATCGCGTTAGTGGCGATCGCCGCTGCACTTCTTGCCGGATTGGCAACCGCCGGTGTTTCGTATCGAGCGCGACTCGATCGCTCGATCGTCCTCGGTTGGTCGCTCGTCGCGGCGATCGTATGCGGCTCGATCGTGCATACGCTAGTCGCGCCGGACGAACGCCTGGCGACGATCGAGATGACCGTTCCGGATTTTTCCGTACCGGCGGATGTCAGCGGACTGCAAGGCACGAGCAGCCTCGACGCTGCGACCAAGAGCCCCGGCGGCGTTGTTGTTTCCGGCTGGATATTCGATGAACGCACGCACGGGGCGGGAGATGCAATGTACCTCGACGTGGACGGCGTGACGCGCATCGAGGGCACCTACGGCGAAGCGCGCGCCGACGTCGCGGCGGCGTTTCATACCGCGACCGCAGAGCGGGTCGGATTTCGCGTCACGATTGCGCCCGGCGTGCTCGCACCGGGCGAGCATCGCGCACGCCTCGGCTTACGCGTCGGCAGCGAACGATTCGAATCCGTCCGCCGGTACGCGCTCCCCGTTTTGCCTTAACGACCGTTCGCCGACGCGGCGACGCGCGCGATTTTCATCGGGCGGCCGACGCCGTAATAGTCCAGCCCCGCCGCGTTGACTTTCAACGGATCGAACACGTTGCGGCCGTCGATCACGATGTTTCCGCGCATCTGCGCTGCGACTTTCGCAAAATCGATGCTCTTGAACTCGTTCCACTCGGTCGCCAAAACCAAAGCGTCCGCGCCACTCATCGTTTCGTACACTTCATCGTGGAAGGTGACGCCCTCGGCAAAGAGTCCGCCGGCCGCCGACATCGCGATCGGGTCGTGCGCGCGTACCTGGGCGCCGGCATCACGCAATTCGTTGATAAGGGCGACAGCCGGCGAATCGCGCAGATCGTCGGTGTTGGGTTTGAACGCAAGACCGAGCATCGCGATCGTGCGCCCCTCGAGCGTCCCGAGCGCCGCGCGCATTTTCTCGAGCGTGCGCGGAACTTGGCGACGATTGACCGTTTCGACGGCTCGCAACAGCGGCGCATCGTAATTGCGCTCGGCTGCGATCTGTTCGAGCGCGCGGACGTCTTTGGGAAAGCACGATCCGCCGTAGCCAATTCCCGGATTGAGAAACTGCGTCCCGATGCGGTGATCGAACCCGATCCCGCGACCGACTGCCTTCACGTCGACGCCGACGAGTTCGCAAATGTTCGCGATCTCATTGATGAACGAAATCTTTGTTGCGAGAAACGCGTTCGCTGCGTACTTAATCATCTCCGAGGTACGCACGTCGGTCACGACGACCGGGGCGTCAAGCGCGGCGTAGAGATCGCGCATCACGAGTTCCGCTTCCGGATCGCCCGTCCCGATAACGATGCGATCGGGCTGCATGAAATCGGCAACCGCCGAACCTTCGCGTAAGAATTCTGGATTACTGACCACCATTACGGCGTGTTTCGCGATGCTATGTTCCTTGATGATCGAGGAAATCAACTCGCCGGTTTCCACCGGTACGGTTGATTTCGAAACAACGATCTTCGGGCCGTTGAGTGCTCGTCCGATCTCTCGTGCAACCGCGCGTACGGCACTCAGGTCAGCATGGCCGTCCTCTCGCATCGGTGTACCGACGGCGATGAAAATAATCTCGGAAGCCTTGATTCCAGCGCTTATGTCGCTCGAGAACGCAAGTCGGCCCGAGTGCTGGTTGCGCTGCACCATCTCCAAGAGGGACGGCTCGAAAAACGGCAGTTCGCCTCGGCCGAGACGGTCGATTTTCGAACGATCGTTGTCGATACAAACGACTTTATGTCCGAGTTCGGCAAAACAAGTCCCCGTTACGAGTCCGACGTAGCCGGTCCCGATGATCGCAATATCCTTCATGCAAGTGTCTCCATTACGGGTGGCGGGCTCGTTTCCTGGACGGCATGGGCATCGCGCGAGGTGATCCGAAACAGCGTGACCGCCAGGGCCATTCCGTGCCCGAGAACGAGCGTTTGGATGACCGCGACGAGCGAGGCATGGTGGAAGGAGACGGCGACGATTTCGCCCGCCATGACCGCGATCAGCGGGACGGTAAAATCGAATCGCTGGAGCCCGATTTTATACATCGCGGCAATGTTCGCTGAAGCCAACATCACCAGGGCGCATCCGTACAGAAAAACGAGCGGCGCCGCGTCGAGATAGGCTTTTCCGGCGATGATCGCGATGACGAATCGCGGGGCGAACGCAAAAATCGCAAGTGCCGTGCCGCCGATCAGCAGAACGAGAATGCCCGCCTGGCCAAGCAACGATCGCGGCGAACGCCCCGCCGCTAGTCGCTCGGCAGCTTTGGGCATGATGATCGTTGGGACAAATGCGAGCACGGTGAAGAGCGCGCGACCGGCAAGCGATGAGGCGCTGTAGAGTCCGGCGATTTCGGCGGGGAAATAATGCTTGACCAAAATGACATCGAAGAGCGTCATCACGGTGATCGCGCTGACCGAAAGCGCGATGTTCGAGGAGGTCGCAAGGATGCGGCGCCACGGCAAGACGAGCGCCGTTGCCGGAGCTCCGAATTGCACGAAACGCCACGTTGTATACACAAACGATAGTACGAGCGCGACGTCGAGGCCGACGATTGCGCCGAGCGCGCCGAATCCCGCGAGCGGCAACACCGCGCCCAAGAGCGCCTTCCCAACGGCTTCGATGACGTTCGAGAGGGTGAACGTTCCAAATCGCTGCGCGCCGGAATAAATCCCGCGTTGCACGACGAGGATGAGCGTGAGCGCAAGCGCGACGCCCGATGCGACGATCAGACGCAAATCGGCGATGTGCAGATAGTCGGCGATCGCGTTCGAAAATAAAAGCGTGAGCGCAAGCGCGAACGCACCGCCTCCGAGCGCCCAGAGCGTGACGCGGTTCGCAAGCTTGCGCAAGTGCGGGCGATCTCCCGCAGCGTGTAAGTCGGCAGAAACTTTGGCGATCGCGGTTTGCACGATCAAACCGGGCAGCGAACAAATCGTTACCGCCGCGAAGAGCGAGGTGACGACCGCGTATCCGGCGACACCCACGAGCCGGCTGACTTCGAAATACCAAAGATAGTGAAAGATATTCGCAAGCATGAGACCCGCGAATACGACGGCGCCATGCCGCAGAAAATCGTTCTTGCGAAGGCGCTCGATCATGCGCCGCCGCCGCTGAACTTCGCGCGCAGCATCGCCGCGACACGGTCGATCTCACGCACGCCGAGCGCTCTTGCCGTAACCACGAAAACGACGCCGCCGAGCGCCAGCGCAACGAGCACGAAGATCGCATCTTGCGTGACGGTTGTGACGCGCGGTTCCGCCACATATTCAAGGTAGGCGATCACGCCGGCCATCACGGCCGATGCGACGCCGACGCGCAGCGCTTGCCAGGCAACACCACGCCAACCGATCGAGCCGATCAAACCGCGCACGACGACGCTCAGCGCGATCGCTTGTGCGACCTGTGAGAGCGACCCCGCGAGCAGCAGCCCGCGCGCGCCTAGCGACGGCAGAAACGCGAGCACGAGCACCACGTTGAGCACGACAGATCCAAGCGAGATTGCAACCGTCGGCCACACCGCACTGCAAGCAAACGTGCAGCGCGAGAGGACGACGTTGATAGCGATCGCGGCAAGACCGACGGCGGCAAACGGAACGAGCGATGCCGTGAAAAGCGTTGCGTGCGGATCGAAGGCACCGCGTTCGAAAAGCACGCGCACGAGCGGACCCGCGATCACGATCAGACCGACAGTAGCGGGAATCGTGATGACGTTGACGATCTGCAGACTCGCTTCGACCGCACGCCGCACGGCTGCCCGGTTCGCACGCGCGAACTCCGAGGCGAGCAGCGGAAAGAGCACGGTCGCAAGCGCCGTTGTGAAGACCGTCTGCGGAAAACTCGTGAGTTTGATTGCGTAGTTCATCCCGGAAATCGCGCCGACGGGCAATCCCGAGGCGAAATGGCGATCCAGAAAAATTCCCGCCTGGCCGCCGAGCGATCCAAGGACGATCGGTCCGATCACGAGCAGCAATTCGCGCAGTCCCGGGTGATCCAGCGCAACGATTGGCCGGTAGCCGCCAAGCATAAGCAGCGCAGGCAGCTGTACGACAAGCTGCGCGATCAGACCGAGCAGCGTGCCGAACACGAGCGCGTTAATTCCCCAGTGCGGCGCGAGAACGACGACCGCGGCGATCGTGCAGATATTGATCGCGACGCCTTGCAGCGCGGCCGAAGTAAACCGGCCTTGCGCGTTGAGCAGCGCACTGAGCGCGCCGGCAAGACTCGTGGTGACGACGCCGGGGATGATCGCCCGCGTCATCTCGACCGCCGAGGCAGCCTGCTCGTGCGTGAATCCGCTTGCGATCGCCGGCACGTAATATGGCGCGAGGTACCAACCGGCAACCGAGAGCACGCCCAGCAACACCGCCAACACGTTGAGAATCGTTGAGGCCAGCCGCCAGGCCGATGCGCGGTCGCCCGCTGCAAACCAGCGCGTGAAAAGCGGCACGAGCGCGCTGACCAGGGCACCATTGAAGAGGCCGAAGACGATCGTCGGAATTGTTGTGGCAGCGATGAACGTGTCGAGTTCGCGACTCGTTCCGTAGAACCGGGCGTTGACGACTTCACGACCGAACCCAAGGATGCTCGATCCGAGGGTCGCGCTCGCAACGATCGCGGCTGAGGCGAAACGGCCGCGGGAGGGCGGACCCGGCTCCGGGAGCGCCCGCAGACGTGCGGGAATGGGGGACCTCGCTTAGCTAAGAAACGGCCGCTGCGACGCGTTCGATCACGGCAAGATACGCCGCGGTGACATCGCGCCAGCTATGCTCGGCGCGGACGTATTCCCTCCCTTGCCCGCCTAAAGCCGTTCCCTCACCGAGGAAATCGGATTCGGCCAGCAGCGTGAAGTCGACATCGCTCCGATACCACGCGCCGCCGCGCGCCCGGCGGCACTGATCGACCAGCACCTCACTCTGGGCATTCACCAGAACCGGGGTGCCGACGGACCACGCTTCGAGCAGCACGATCGAGAGGCTCTCGAACAAGGACGGGTGCACGAGCATCCGAGCGCCCGCCAAGGCCTCGAATTTCGCCCGCTCGTCGAGCGTTCCGACCACGCGAATTTTTGGATGATCCGGAAGCGGCATCGTCTGGGGTCCGGCAAGGACGAGGGTCTGCGTGCGATCGGCTCCGGCAAGAAAACTCGCCAAGAGCGCATCGATGTTCTTCGCCGGATCGATACGGCCGACGTAGAGCAAATACGGTTCGTCGATTCCGTGCCGCGCCGCGAAGGCGCCCTCATCGATGTTCGCAGGCGGCTCGATTCCAAATCCGACGGGCGGTTCGTCGAGCGCGAGATCGGGGAAGCGCGAGCGAAGCACCGCGCGTTCGCCGTGACTCGTCGTCACGATGGCGCTCGGCAAGGCAAAAAATGGATCCCACATCGGCAGATGGATCATCCACTCATCGTGCGCGAGCGGAATAAGAATCGAGCGGCGCGCGACGTCCGGCAGTCCGAAGTACGTGCTCGCATAAAGATACGGCAGAAACAGCACGGCATCGTCGTTGCGTGCACGAAGCGCTGCGGTCAATTGCGGAACGTCTGGACCCTGTTCGCGCATCCAGCCGTCGAGCCGCTTTGCTGAAGGATGGATCGTGTACCGCAGCGCTCGCGACGCACGATCGAAGGCGGACGTACGGCGCTCGCGCGCAACCGGAAAACGAATGGCGGGCACCGCACCGATCGTCGTCGGCCCCGCCGGATAGACGTTCTTCCACGTGCGATGGTCGCTCGCGCACGTCGTGAGGATCTCGACATCGACGTGCTCGTACAACCGTTTAGCAAGCTCGAGACAAAAACGCTCGGCGCCTCCGATGACGTCCTCGCCACAGCGATGGACGACGAGCGCTACTCGGCGTCGAGCCACTGCTGCAAACGTGCGATCGCATCACGATCGGAGATGGTCGCCAGCAGACCGCGCTGCGCGGAGGTGATCGTCCGGCGTAGAACCTCATCATCGGCGATGACTTTGGCGAGCGCGGCAACGCGCACGAGTTCCTCGCGCGAGGTAAAAACGATCCCCGCCGGTTCGACCAGTTCGCGCGCGATCGGCTCGTCATAGGCGAGGACCGGTGCATCGAAGTGCATCGCGGTGCGCAGTTCCACTCCGAGGCGATCGTTATCACCCATCGACCAAAACAGCGATGCGTTGCGAAACATCGCCAAACGTTCGGCGTCGCTCGGCTCGTGGACGAGCACGACGTTGTCCACCAGATTCAATTGATAGATCAGATCGCGAACGCGTCCGTAAACGTCTTCGTCAATGTCGCCCGTTGCAATCAAGCATAACCGCACCGATCCGTCGAGCCGAACGTAGTCGAGAAACGCTTCGAGCAGCGCGTCGAGCGGCACGAGTTCGCGAAAGGGCCCGCTAAAGACCAGGTTCGTGTTGCCGTCTTGCAGGTTGGCATTGAGCTCGGTGTCTGGCAATTGCTCCCACCGCCGCTCGTCGAGCGGATGCGGCAAGAAGATCGCATCGATGCCGGCCGCACGTAAATCGTCGCAAAGCAAACGCGATGTGGCGAAAATAGGGGCGCGTCGGTCGCGAAGAAGCGCGCTCCCAACCGCCGAGAGTGCGTGGTGAACGACGACTGCGGCGCCGGGCGGCGCCGAGCGGATCTCATCGTCGCTTGCGACGTGCTCGAGCGCCCGGGCGGCATCCGCGGCGACGGAAATGCCGGCGCGCCCGAGCCGCACGTCGAGCGCATCAACGTATGCACGTATCGCGCGATGCTCCGGATCTGCGCTGATGCGGATCGCACGCGGTGGCCGCGTTTTCGGTTCCGCAATTTCATCGACGATCTCCTCGAAACGCTCGAGCACGCCGTCCCACGCGGCAAAACGCGCGGCGTAGTCACGTCCCTTTTCGCCGAGAGCCTGCAAATCGCGATCGTCGCCGTCGATCCGCGCAAACGCCGCTTCCCACTCCGTTGCCGAACCGGCCGTCCACCCGCCGCCGGATTGCACGACGGCCGTCGAGGTCGCAAGGCACGCGGTATGGACGATCGCGGGACGCCCGACGAGCCACGCCTCGAAGATCGCGCGGCTGTAGCTTTCATTGAGCGATGGCTGCACGAGTGCACGCGCGTTCGCGAGGAGCGTCCACTTCGCGTCCTCGCTCACGTACCCAAGATCGACGATCCCATCGTGCCGCGCAAACGACGCACTGCGATCGCCGACGAGCACGAGCTTGAGTTCGGATGTGCGGTAGCGGCGGCGATAGGCATCGAAGGCAGCAACGGCCAGATTGATATTTTTTGTCGCGTCTTGTCGGCCGACGTAGAGCACGTAACGCTCACGCTTGGGAATAAAACCTTGCACGTGTTCTTGCGGCACGGTCGGCGGTGCGTCGATTCCGAGGCCCAACACCCGCGACTTTGCGGCAATTCCCGGACCGTAGAGTCGGCGCGCGAGTTCGGCCTCTCCGGCACTGTTGAACAGCAAACGCCGCGCCTGGTAGTGCGCTTCGGCGACGCGATCGAGATACGCATATGGTTCGTCGTGCAGACACGGCTGAAAGAGCGCCTTGCGTCCTGCGCCGGCGACGGCGTCGACGACGGGTCCGTAGAGATACGGCAACAGGACGACGGCATCGTAGCGGTCGATGCGTTCGCGCAAGGCATCGGCAAGCGCCCGCGACCGAATGCCTTCGCGAAAAAACGTTTGTGCTTCCTCCGGTTCGAGCGGGGAGACACCGCGTTTGAGCGACCCCGCCGCGCGAAGAAGCGTCGTGTTGACCCGCGTGAACGCGCGGCGATCGCGCGCATCGACCGGATAGCGATGGACGCGCATCCCATCGATCTCTTCCACGCCTGCCCGCAGAGCGTTCCGCGCCCAATCATCCTCAAAGGACCGACAACACGTCGCGAGCACGTCGACATCGTGGCCGCGTGCAGCGAGTCCGCGAGCGAATTCAAACGCCGTCCGCTCCGCCCCGCCGCGCAAATCGGCACCGAACCACGGCGTCAGAAAGGCGATCGTTCGCTTCAGATCGATCGACCGTCGCGATCGAGTTCGCGCTCGAGCCCATCGACCTGCGAGCGTAGCAACTCGACTTGCTCGATCAGGCGGCGATTGACCGTTGCATTCTCGCGAAGCGCACGGATCAGCGACTCATTGACGTTGCGCTGATCTTTAAAGAGGAACGCCAGCAGAGCGAGCACCGCCCGCTGCAGCCGCGCGCTGCGGTCGAGCGGAAAGAGCCGGAGGTGGCTCGGCCACTTCGTGCGGACCTGCGAGGCGTGCTCGGCGATGTTGAGGAGCGTTTCGATTGAGGCGAGGCTCGCGGCGCTCGCCGTCATGAGGAGCCGCAGATTCGCGGTCGGCGGACGCGTGACGGAGCGACGACGACGCGCAAGTTCTTCGTCGACGCGGAGCATCAACTCATCGGGGTCGATCCCCGGGTTCGTCGTCACGATCACGCTGCGGTCGGGTTTTCGGATCGTGGGCGATTCTCCCCGTCCGCGCGCGACCCGGCAGCGACGCCGACGATCAACCACCACGTGCCGGCGACCGTTGGGTAGAAGACCAAATCGTCGAAGAGCCCATGCGCGACAAATCCGGCCGTTGCGGCGCTCGCCGCGAGCGCGAGCGGTGAAGAGCGAAGGTCGCCGACCGCGACGACGGCTTGGCGAATCAAAAACGCCGTTGCCGCAAGCAGCACGATCCCGCCGTCAGCCAGCGTTTCGAAGAGCCAGCTGTTGGCGTGCGTGCGCAGTTCGGGATACCCAACCGATGCAAGGCGCACTTCGAAGTTGCCCGCACCGACGCCAACGAGCGGGCTGCTGCGAAAGAGGGCGATCGCCGCATGCCAGAGTTGCGTTCGTGTCCCAAGGCCATCGGGGCGCGCGACCTCATCGGCCGAAACGATACGCGCGAACGTTCCGGAAACAAACGCGAGCACGCCGAGCGCCGCGACTGCGCCGATGCAGGCGAAAAGCGCCCCGCGCAACCGCGCGGAGAGCGGACGCGCCTGCAGCACGACGAGCGACGCGACGGCAGCACCGATCGCGCCGCCGCGCGAGAGGGTCGCAAGGAGTGCAAGACCGAGCACGACGAGCGATACAATCGCGAGCCGCGATCGCCATTCGAGAACGCCCAAAAGCAAGACCGGCAAGAGCAGACCGAGATATCCGGCAAGTTGATTGGGACCCGCCAGGAGACCCGCAATGCGCGGCACCACGGTCGAACCGAGCGGAAATCCCGACGGCGCGCCGGTGAAGAGCTGCGCGAGCGCACCGATCGAAACGAATGCCGCGACCAGCGCAACGCTCGTGAACACGAGACGGTCGTTCCGTTCGGCCGCGAAGGCCGCGTGCGCCATCAGAAACGTGATCGCATACTCGAGCAATTTGAGCAGTTCTTGGAAGACGAGTCCGCGATCGTGCGCGCCGAACGCCGAAAGCGCCATTGCGATGGCCATCGCACCGAATCCAATGCCCACGATACGCACCGCGGGTCGGCGTAATGTCCGCAACAGTTTTGGTTGCGTGAGGAAGGCGATGCCGACGGCGGATGAGACGAGCACGGAGACGCTGAGCGAGAAGCCCCCGTGGACGTGCGTCCATTCGATCTCATCGGTGAAAAACAGCAGCGCTACCGCCCACGTCGGCCGCGCGCGTGCCAAGACGAACGCCGCAATCGTGATCGTGGCGAAAAAAGCACTGGACAGCGGGTCGATATCGAGCCGACGCATCGGTTCGATGACGACCGGGCCGAACAGCCCGATCGCCGCGGCGAGCTTCAGTGCGCGCCGATTCCGCGCAGTACCGCGGGAATCGTCCGCAAAATAATCCCGAGATCCCCAAGCGGCGTCCACGTTTGAATGTACGTGCGGTCGAGTTCGACCCACGCGTGAAAGGGCACGTTCGATCGTCCGGAGATTTGCCAGAGACAGGTGATGCCGGGTTTTACGGTCAGGCGCACGAGCGCATCCGGAGCGTAATTTTCGACTTCACTCGGAAGCGGCGGGCGGGGGCCAACGATCGCCATCTCTCCGCATAAGACGTTGAAGAAGTTCGGCAGTTCATCGATGCTCGTGCGGCGCAACAGCGACCCGAGCGCATGCAGCCGCGGGTCGCGCTTGATCTTGAAAACGGGACCTGGAACTTCGTTGAGATGCTCGATGTCTTTTGCGTAGCGCTCCGCATCGACGATCATCGTACGCAGCTTCACCATTTTGAAGCGCCGGCCGTTTAGCCCAACGCGTTCTTGCAAGAAAAACGGCGAACCCGGCGAGACGATCGCGATGCCGAGTGCCGCGACGGCAACGATCGGAGCGGTGGCGACGGCGACGCTGCCGCCGACGATGAGATCGAGGGCACGTTTGAGCGTATGCCAGTGGGCGGGAACGACGCGCGCACGCCGAGCGGTCGCGCGCGCAGTCAAAGGAACGACGTTCATACGCGCGATCCCAGCAGCGTTGCTTCGACGCGCGCGCCGACGTAGTCTAGACCCGTCACGATCCCGAGATCCTCGCCGCGCAAATCCGACCCGTATTCGAGAAACGGGACGTACTCGCGCGTGTGGTCGGTCCCCGGCTGCGTCGGATCGCATCCGTGATCGGCCGTAAAAATCAAACGGTCGCCCGGGCGTAGCGCTGCGAGCAGGTCGGGGACGCGCGCGTCGAGCGCTTCGAGAGCGGCACCGTACCCGCGCACGTCGCGACGGTGACCGTATTTGGAATCGAAGTCGTTGAGATTGACGAACACGAAACCCGATTCGAGCGCGGCAAGACGTTCGAGCGTCTTTGCGATCGCCTCCGCGTTGTCGGGGACGCGATCGGAGGTCGTGATGCCGTGACCGCAGTAGATGTCGCAGATTTTTCCGATGGCGTGCACGGGAATCCCGTGCGCAGCCATGCGGTCCAGCACGCACGGCGGCGGTTCGATCGCGTAATCGCGCCGATTGGGCGTGCGTTCGTACGCGCCGGGAACCCCGGTGAATGGTCGCGCGATCACGCGGTTGACGTTGTGCGGTGCGACGAGCATCGCGCGAGCGGCTTCGCACCACGCGTAAAGACGTTCGAGCGGCACGGTCGATTCGTGCGCCGCGACTTGAAAGACCGAGTCTGCCGAGGTGTAAAGAATCGGCCGTCCCGTGCGCTGATGCTCTTCGCCGAGTTCGGCGATGATCTCGGTCCCCGAAGCCGGCACGTTCGCAAGCGGCGGCTTCCCGACGATCGCCGTAAACGCATCGATGACTTCGACCGGAAAACCCTGCGGATACGTGGGGAAGGGGATGTCGGTAATGATGCCCGCCATCTCCCAGTGACCCGTTATCGTATCTTTGCCTTTGGACCGCTCCGCAAGTCGCCCAAACGTGCCGCGCGGGCGCTCGGGGATGCCGACGCCGCGCACCGGCGTGATCCGCCCAAGGCCCAGTTCGGCAAAATGCGGCAGGCGCAAACCGCCAAGCCGCTCGGCGACGTTGGCCAGGGTGTTGGCGCGGCCCGTATCGCCATAGGCTCCGGCATCGGGCAGAGCGCCAACTCCGCCGGAGTCCAAAACACACACGATCACGCGAGGCATACAGCGTTTGCGGTTCGCATGGCCGGCGAAGCGCGCCTCCCGGGGGCGGGACCGTTCTCCCGCGGCGATGAAACCGCGCCGGTCATCGTTCAGAAAGCAGAATGCCCATTCGCCGTGAATTTTTTGCCGCAATCGCGCTCGTTCTGGTATTCGCGGGGGGCGTCCGTCCCGCAGCGGCCGTCACGCGGACGGTCGATCTGAATGCGACCTCGGTCCGCTACTTTAGCAACCGCTTTATCGTCACGGCCGACGGAAACGTGCGGGCGCGACTCTCGGACGGCACCGTGATTACCGGCAGCACGTTTGCGATGGATTTGAAGCTGAACCGCTTCGTGATCGCGGGCGGCGTGCACGTGGTGGGACCGGGGATCGACGAGCGGGGCGCGGCCTGGTCCGGCTATCCGGATCTTGACGAATCGTTCTTCTTGCCGGCGTTCGACCGGCCGGATCGCTGGACGCTCTTTGGGAGTGACTACGCCCACCCGCAAAAGGGCCGCGTCCAACCCGGCGATGCATTTTTCTTGCCGGATCTCAGCGGCGATCGGGCGTTCATCCGCGCGAATGCCGCGACGATCATCCCGCGTCAAATGGTGCAGTTCAGTCCGGGCAGCATCCTTGCCCTCGGGGTGTACGTGCCGATACCGGGATACGATCTGGTGTTCTCGGCGAATCCGAATTTCGTGCAGAACGCATTTGCGGGCGCGCTCAGCGATGTCGGCCTTCCATATCACGGCTCGCGCACGAGCGTCTCGGCAATACACGTTCGCTACGATCAGACCTACGGCGCGTACCTCGCGTTCGACCAGCACTTCGTGTGGGACAAAGACTACATCGTGCTCTCGGCCGATCCGCTCAATCGCCCGCAGCGCCAGTACAATGCCATCGGGTTCAAAAAGTTCTCCCCGAACTTCGAGAGCCGCCTCTTCCTGCAAGAGAGCGTGTATCAGCACGTCATCAGTAAGCCCGACGTCGCGACGCTGTTCTCCAATCTGCAGGCGACGCTGGGCAAGAACCATACGTCCCTCTCGCTCAACGTCAATCAGTTCAATACGAGCTTAATTCCGGCGGACTCGCATCACGACTTCAACCCGCTCTCAGATCAGCATCCCGTCGAGTTTCAGGCCGGACTCACGCATTCGAACACACCGATTAACGGGACGCCGTTTCAATTTGCATATCGGATCGGCGCTGGGATGGCGCACAACAGCTACACGATCGAAACGTTCGGGAACCAGCAGACGCCCATCACGACCCTCTGGTACAACGTCGCGGGCTTCACGCTCACCTCGCCGAACATCAAATTGCCCGCCAACATCAACATCAATGCATCGTTCGACCGGTCGCGTCAGCACTATTCGCTGCCGTTCTATCAGGACAGCGCCTTGACGACGATTTCCGCGAACAAACCCTACTCGACAAAACTCAATCTCTCGCTGACCTACAGCGTCAACAACCTCGGACTCTACTACGGCGATCGCCAAAGCGAATTTTTCCCCGCGAACGATATCCCGGCCGATCACGGGTTCGCAGCGTTTCGCGGTCAGACCACGAGTCGATCGCTCACCGGCGGATTCGTTTTTACACCGACACCCGACTTCGCGCTCAACTTGCAGTTGCGACACGAGACGGATTTTCCCAAGCAGGTGCCATTCGTGTATGGAGTTGCGCCGTACTCACTGACGGGCGACGTGCGTGTTCGACTCTCGCAGCACGTCCTGATGGATGTCGGTCGCTCGTACTTCTTCAATTTTGCAAATCAACGCCTCTCACCTCAAACGACGGTACAATTCGCACCATGATGACGCTTCGCTCGCGCCTCGCGCTTCTCGCCATCGCCGCAGCCGTCGCGCTCGCGGCGCCGGTCCACGCACAAAGTACTCCGGCACCGGTGCCCTCCGCCGCGAGCACGCTCGCGCCAACGCTACTGACCGGCGGGCTGTTGCGCTTCTCCGGCCAACTGCTCGACGTGCAAAACGGATATATCTTCCTCACGACGGGCGATGCGTTCAAGCTCGCCCCGAGCGCGCGCATCGTGGAAGCGGCTACGAATCAGCCGACGACGGCGACGCCGCAGACGCGCATGTACGTACGGCTCGATTTCGATCCGGTGGCCGGGGTCGTGACCGAACTTGCGCTCTCGAAGAAGCCGATTACTGGTGAGAAGAGCTTCGAACAGGTCAAAGCATTTGTGGTTGCCGTCTCCAAGCCGGTGGAAAATCCCGAATTGATCGGCCGCAAAGGTCTTACCGGCAAACCGGTTCTGGTCGTCTTTACCGTCGAAGTTCCGGCGTCGACACCGTACAACGATCAAGTCTATATCGCAACCGATTACAGCAACTGGGATCCGCGCTCGATCCACCTGGATCGCTTCGATGCGCTGCACTACCGCGTCACGAGGAAACTCGCGTCAGGTACGAAGTTTGCTTACCGCGTAACGCGCGGTTCGTGGAACTCGGTCGAGCGCGGCGCCGATAGTCTCGAACCGCCGCCGCATGTCGTGAGCGTCAACGAAGTGGACTCGCAAGCCGAACGCTCGCATGTGTACCGCTGGTCAGACGACAACCCGCTCAACCCCGGTCAGCGCAACGTCGGCCCGGGGAATATCCCAACGCCGTTCCAAGTGAACCCCTTCCCATCACTCCCGCCCCGGGCGACGTCGAAACCGCACTAACTTGAAACGGGCGTTTGCGGTGTGCGCCCTCGTGATGTGTGCCTTGAGCGCACGTGCCGACGCGCGCACGACGCTCGACGTGCGGGCGGGGACGCTCGACTTCTACAGCGACGTGCTCGCGCTCGTCGCGCACGATCGCGTCGTCGCAACGATCGGCGGAAAAACGATCGCTGCCGACTATGCCTACATCGACGTCTATCACGACCGCGCGGTGTTCGGCGGCGACGTGCATCTGCGCGAGGGCGCGAGCGATCGCGCCTTTGCAACGCTCGCGGTGGACATCGATGCGATCTGCGGCACCGGCATCACGGCCGATGAAACGCCGCGCATCCTCGCTCTCGCGAAGCTCGATCCGCGCGATGAGGACGTGCTCGATGCATTGCCGACGGGTGACGCATTTACCGTAACGGCCTTCGATGGCCGCGCTCCCTACATTCGCGCACGCCATGCCGTGCTGAACGCACACGCAAGTGTACGACTCACACCTGCAGCGTTCCCGAGCAATCTGTTCGCGCCGCCCGCGCCGACGTTTCTCTATTCGCTCGCAGCCAATCCGAATCTGACGACATCGACGCTTCCGGCCGCGACGTTCGACCAACCGCTCAACCTCGCAGGCGGAAAGAACGCACTCCTTGCAGCGCATCTGCGGTATCTCGAAGGCACCGGCGGCGTGATTGCGTTCGACGAGCATCTCGTTGACGAGGATCGTGCGTACGCCGTCGCGTCGCTCGATGCCCCAGCGCGGGCAGCACAGACGCTAGGCCTCTCCGCGTACCAGCGTATGAGCGATAAACTCACGCAGTCGTTTGATACGAGCCGGTCGTTCGGCCTAACCGTAGCACACTATGCATTCAACGCCGAAGTCGGCCGGCTTTACGGGCGGCTCGATGTCGGGCAGGCGGGCGCGAGCGGCACGATCGAGACGAGTCTGCGTACGCGCGAACGTCCGCTCTTCGGCGGTGCGACGTATCGACTCCGAGCCGCATACGGTCTCGATCACAATCCGTTCGGCGAATTGAATCGCGCGGCCGATCCGCTGAACTATCCGCTTCTTTTTCGTACGTCAATCCAAGCCGATCTCGCCTCGCCGTTGTTCCACGGCCCGTTTGGAACGAGCGTCAGCGCCACACTCTCGGATGCGCAAACGTGGTACGCCTACCCGCGCACGCGTAGTTCGCTCGGCAGTACGGCGACGATCTCCAAACGATTTAGCAGCGCACTCTTCGGCAACGCAAGTGTCTCGACGAATTTCTTTGCCGACGATTACGGGCGCGCGCAGCTAAAATTCTTTCCGCCAACGCCAGTCGTTCTTTCGGACGGCAGCACTTGGTTCGGTGCGGATGCCTTTCGTGGGTTCACAACCTCGCGCACCTACTCACTCGATCTCTATCTCACGCCGCGGCCCTCGACCGACGTGCGTCTAAATATCACGCGGACGAACGACTTCCCGCAGTTCAATGGCTACGGACGACCCATTACCGTCGCGCGGGTCGACGTCCGCTTCCGCCCGATCCCAAATCTTGGCATCGCAATCGGACGCAGCGACCAGTTCGGGTGGGGCGGTGTGAGGTTCTCGCGCTGGTCGCTGAGCGTGACGCCTTGAAACGTATCGGTGCGCTCGCGTTTGCGCTCGTCGCCTTTGGCACTTCGGCGCGCGCAGACGAGCCGCAGGTCTACCGCAGCACGCTCCTGGGTATCAGTACGACGGCCATCACGCTCGAAGGAGGAGCGACACTGCGTCGTTCTCCGGCACTCGGCGCACGCGACTTCACCCGGGCACTTGGCCACACCGTCTACGTGCAGCTCGACGACGACGGGACCGTCACCGCGCTTGCGCTCGTGTTACCCCGACACGCGCAACTCTTGCCGCTTGCCGATCTGCCGCAGGCGACGTTCGCAATCGCCGCTCGCTCCGCCGCGCAGCAAGCAGCAGACCACATCACGCTGACGATCGTGGTCGCCGTTCCGCCCCGCACTCCCAGCGGCGATGACGTTTATCTGAGTACGGATCGCACCGGCTTTGCAGCAGCCGAACTGCGGATGAACCGCATCGATCCGCTGCACTGGGCAATCGACGTGCCGATCGCGCGCGGCTCGACTCTCGTGTATCGTTTCACGCGCGGCAGCTCCGCGAACGGTGAACGCGACGCCGCCGGCGGCGGCGTGCACGCTCATCTGGTCCTTGCCGATGCGCCTAAGCGCACGAAGGACAACGTCGCTTCATGGGCCGACGTGCCATAACGCCATGCGCGGGACCTTCGCGCCCGCCGTTCGAATGACGCTATCGTTTTGACTCGCAAAACACGAACCGCACTCTGGGCGCTCGCCTTTTTCGTCGTCCTCTTCGCGCGCCGCTGGCAGCTCCTTCGTTCGCCGCAAGTTTGGGGCGAAGACGGATCGGTCGTTCTCCGGGGCTTCATCGAGGTCGGCTACTCGACCGTCATCGATCCACTCAACGGCTACCTGGTCGGCGTATCGCGATTCATCTCGCTCGCCGCATTCGCAATCACGCCGGTCTACTATCCGATCCTGAGTACGATCTTCGCTTGGATATTCGTCGTCCTCGTCGCCGTTGCGATTTCGCTCGCGCCGATTCGCATTCGGGGCGGACCATTACTGGCCTTGGCAACATTGCTCGTGCCGTCCGATCCCGAAGTTTTTGGATTGCCGTTGTACGCCTTCTGGTGGGCGGGGCTGCTGATCCTACTCGCGACGCTCTGGCAGCGCGGCGCGGGGGCACAGGGCTGGCGCAACGCGTTTGTCGTTATCGGCGGACTTTCGTCCCCGGTCATTCTTCTCGCATGGCCGCTCTTCGCATACCGGCTCATCGTCGACCGCACGAGTCGTGCCGAACGCTCGACGTTCACATGCGCGTCGATTTGTGTCGCGATCCAAATTGCCGTGCTCCGTTCGCAGAGCGTTGCGCCCGAAAAAAGCCTACTGGATATAGGCAACGTCCTCTTAGCCCAAGCGACGTTTCTGGGCAATTACATCCTCGGCGATCTCGCCCGCGCCAATGCCGGAATACAGTCGATCGTTCTTACGCTCGCCGGTCTTGTGACACTTGCGTTCATCGCCTATACGCTTCGCGCGGAGCGGCAATCCCGCGAGGATCTCCTCTGCCTGCTCTACCTTTGGTTTGGTTCGATCGCGCTCTCTGCGGCTCGCATCCACGTTGCGATACTGGAGCCTGCCATCCGGGGTCCGAGATATTTTTTCTATCCGTTTGTCCTCGAGGGCTGGTTTCTCGTCCACCTCGTTTGCACCGCGCGGCGGCCCACAATCCGCATTCTTGCGGTCGCGTTTCTTGCGCTCGGCTTCGTAACGACGTTACCCATTTTAAGCCGATCGCATGACGATCTCAATTGGACCTCGAGCCTCGAGCAGTGCGCGCAACTGAGTGATAAGCAGTCATCCCGCTTGCCTGTTGAATCCGATGGTAAATTGTCGTCAGCATGGTCCCTTGCGATCACCGGCGTGCACTGTCGGCAGCTTGTCGCACGCGATGCAATCGTAAGCCTTCTCCCATCGCTTCGTCCGCAAGCGCTCTTTGTGGTCATCCCGATCCAAACGGAGCACATCGATCGAACGACGATTGCCTCGACCGCGGCAGTCCAGAAGAATTCATGGGGCGGCAGCGATTTCCAAAAATCGCGCTTTTTGGGATTGACCGTGATCGGGTCGTGGCAAACTAGCGACGCGAATACTGGCATTCTCCAATTGCACCTGCACCGCGGCGATCGCGTGCTCTTCCGCACCGGCCCAAGCGATGGAGGACAATACATCGAAATCGCCGCCGAGACGACCACCTGGAAACGGCATCTCCCCGTCGCCATTACGCCGGATTGGACGATCTTGGAGTTTTCGAGTCCGGTTCTGCCCGATCGTTTTACGGTAACATTCGAGGACAGCGGGACGGCCTGGGGTGAGTGGTCTGCGGTAGCGCTCGCGCGTCATCTCTAGCGAAGTTGGATCGGGATGGACTCTTTCACTTCGACACCGTCGACGCTGCGCGCGATAATCTGGAGCGTATACGAGCGGTGCAGCCAAAACGGAATCCACGGAACCTTGTAGGCAAGCGAAAAACGGCCGACGCCATCGTGCTTCATCGGCAACGCGTAGTTCGTGATGCGCGCTTCGACGTAGCCGACGTTCTCCGAGGTCTCGACGCGTCCGCGCACGGTGTCGAACGAATGAATCACGCGCTCGGAGATATCGTAGGTGTGGATCGCGGGCATACCGTGGGGCGGCGGCGTCGCCTGGGCAAACGCAACCGAGCCCGCACCGAAGAGGGCCGCTAGGAGCATCGACCAAAACCGCACGCTGTGGATTATCAACCCCTCGATCTCTCGGCGATGCGGGTGACATCGCTCGACGCTCGCCCATCCAAAGTGTCGCGCGCGGCGCTTGGGACAACGACGCCGGCTCCAGCTAGCTTTCGCGGCTGGTTCGATGCGCTCCCCGACGTCCTCGCCGGTGCGTCGCTGCGCGAACTGATCGAGCGCACGGTCACGGCAATCCGAAGTCGCCGCCCGATTCTCTTCGGCATGGGCGGACACGTGATCAAAGTCGGCCTCGCGCCGCTCGTGTGCGATCTCGTTCGCGAAGGACTGATTTCGGCGGTAGTCTCCAACGGTTCGGTCACCATTCACGACGTCGAGCTTGCGCTCGTCGGCAAGACCTCCGAAGACGTTGACGTCGCCTTGCAAGACGGATCGTTCGGGATGTCCGGCGAGACCGCCGACTTCATCTTAGGCACGATCAATGCGCGAGGTGCGAGCGTCGGCGTTGGACGCGCGCTTGGCGATGCGCTCGCCGGCGCACCGTACGCGTCAACCTCGGTTCTCGCGACCTGCGCCCGCGAGAAAATTCCGATGAACGTCGTCATCGCGGTCGGCACCGATATCGTTCATGCGCATCCGCAAGCCGACGGTGCGGCGCTCGGAGCGGGTTCGCTTTACGATTTTCGCACGCTGTGCGCCGTCGTCGGCGACTTGCTCGATGGCGGCGTCTATCTGAATTTTGGTTCGGCCGTGCTGCTGCCCGAAGCGTTTCTCAAAGCGGTGAGTACCGCACGCAATCTTGGCTTCAGCGGTTCGTTCACTACGGCAGACTTCGATTTTATCCGTCAATACCGCGCGGCGACCAACGTCGTTCGGCGACCGCATCTGGGCAACGCGGGACGCGGCTATGCATTTACCGGGCATCATGAGCTGATGTTCCCGCTCTTCTGGCAGGCCGTTCGCGAACGGCTCGCGTCGTGACCGACTTCATTAGCATCGTCGTTCCGCTCTACAACGAAGAGGGGAACGTCCGCACGCTCGTCGCGCGGATCGGTGCAATCATGGAGGGAATCACGCCGGATTACGAACTCGTCTGTATCAACGACGGCAGCAAAGATGCCACCTTACCGATTTTGCGCGAACTCGCGCAGACGAATCGGCATCTCGTCATCGTCAATCTCTCGCGCAACTTCGGTCACCAGCTGGCGGCGACGGCCGGCCTCGACACCGCGCTCGGCGATGCGATCGTGCTCATGGACGGCGATCTGCAGGACCCGCCCGAACTGATCGCGGCCTTCGTCGAGAAGTGGCGCGCGGGATACGACGTCGTCTATGCGACGCGCCGCTCGCGTCGTGGCGAGAGCATGTTCAAAGTTTTTACCGCGCGGCTCTTCTACCGTATCACGCGCCGTCTGACGAACGTCTCGATCCCCGTCGACACCGGAGACTTCCGCCTGATGAGCCGCCGCGTCGTCGACGCGCTCAAACGCACGCGCGAGACGCACCGCTTCATTCGCGGCCTCGTCAGCTGGGTCGGCTACAACCAAATCGGCGTCGAGTACGACCGCGACGAGCGGATGTCGGGCACGACGAAGTATCCGTTTTCGAAGATGCTGACGTTCGCAATCGACGGCATCACCTCGTTCAGTCAGGTCCCGCTGCGGCTTGCGTCCTACTTGGGTTTTGCGACCAGCGGGTTTGCGTTCATCTACGCCGTCATCGTGCTCGTCTTAAAATTCTTGCACCGCAACCAGCCGGGCTTCACCTCGACGATTTTGGCGATTCTGTTTCTCGGCGGCGTGCAGCTGATCTCACTTGGCATTCTCGGCGAATACATCGGCCGTATCTACGATGAGATCAAAGCGCGTCCGCTTTACTTAGTTGCCGATATCGAGCGGTCGGACGAGCGCACCGTCGCAAACACCAGCGGCCGCAGCGCGACCTGAGCCGGACCGATGCGTACGAGCGTCGCCGCGCGTTCGCATTCGTAAGGTCCGCCGCCGTAGAGATCGAGCAGCGGATCGCCGGCAACAACGCGATCGCCGACGCGGGCGCGAACGCGAACGCCCGCAAGTCTCCCACCCGCGATTCCTAAATCGCGCGCTAGCTCGCCGATACCGACCGCGTCCACTTCGCAAACAAATCCATCTTCGAGTGCGCGCACGCTGAGGCTTGCACCCGGTGCGAGCGCATCGAGCGCTGCACGCGAACCGCCTTGCGCCTCGATGAGTTCGACGAATTTCTCGGCGGCGCGACCGTCGGCTAGCGCGGAATCGATACTCGCACCGGGATCCGCGACCCCGCATGTCGCGAGCATCTCACCGGCAATCGCGTGAACGAGCGCGTGCAGTCGCCCATCGCGCATCGTGCCGCGCAAATAATCGCGTGCCTCAATGACCTCGAGTCCTGTCCCGACGTACGCCGCGAGCGGTTCGTCCATATCCGTGACGAGGGCGCTTGCGCGACGTTCGAAGTGCACGCTTAGCGCAACAAGTTTTTCCGCGAGCGAACGCGCATCGACATTCGATCGCATGAACGCGCCGCGTCCGGTCTTGACGTCGTACACGATGGCCTCGGCGCCGCCGGCGATCTTCTTCGAGACGATCGACGCTGCGATCAAGCCGATACTCGGGATCGTTCCGGTGCGGTCGCGCAGGGCGTAGAGTTTCTTGTCGGCGGGCACCAAGCGCGCGCTTTGCGCGGCGATCGCGCAACCGATGCGATCGACTTGCGCGATGAACGCATCCGCCGCAAGATCCGTGCGCACGCCGGCGATCGACTCGAGTTTATCGAGCGTGCCGCCGGTATGCCCGAGCGCGCGGCCCGAGAGCTTTGCCACCGGAACGCCGCACGCGGCAACCAGCGGAACGACCACGAGCGAGACGGCATCACCGACGCCGCCGCTGGAATGTTTGTCGACGCGCGGCGTCGAGCCGGGCGGAAAGACGATCGTATCGCCCGAGTCGATCATCGCCCGCGTGAGCGCGAGAATCTCTGCATCGTCGATCCCGCGAATCACCACCGCCATCGCAAGCGCCGCCATCTGCGCATCGTCGATGTCGCCCCGCGAATACGCCGCAATGATGCGGGTCCACGTCGCGACTTCGAGCGGTTCGCCGTCGCGTTTGCGTTCGATGGCGCGGCGCATTTCGAGATGATCCACAGCGCCGGGGTTCGCGGCACCGCAAGCGAACCCCGGTGCAATGGGAACGCTGCCGATCCCGGTCGTCGACGCCTGGGGCACGGCCGCCATCGTTCCGCTCGCGTGGCTCCTGGGAATCGTAGCGCTCGCCGCAGGAGCATACGGCGCTGCGATACGCGTTGCGGCGCGGCTTCCGCTTCGGGTAGTTTTGCCTGCGATCGGCGCTGCGCTCACGATCGCGCTCGTCGCACCGGCGATTTTTTCAAGCGATCTCTACGCGTATCTCGCATACGGCGAACGCGCAGCCCACGGCTGCAATCCGTGGGGGTCGACGGCGACGTGCAATGCCGGTCCGCTCGCGGAACTCGCGCGCATCGCGTGGCATCACGACCCGCCGCGACTCGTCTACGGTCCGGCGTTCGTCATCGTAGCGGCGCTAGTCGCGCCGCTCGGTGCGATCGATCCGCGCGCCGCAGTTCTCGCCTGGCGGATCGCGATGTGCCTTGCCTTTCTCGGCGCAATCGCTCGCATCGCGCAAGCAAGCGGCATGCGTGCAGCGATTATCGTTGGCGCAAACCCGGTCGCGCTCTGGACGGTCGGCGAAGGCCACAACGACGCGCTGATGCTCCTTTTTGCCGCGTTCGCGTTCGGCGTTACGAACCGGGCTCGGTCGCTTTTTTGGATCGCTGCAATCGCGGTCAAAGGGATCGCCCTCGTCCCGGCGCTTTGGATCGAGCGCAAGTGGGGGGCGCGAGTCGTCGTCCTGGCGGCAACCGTTGCGTGCTATCTCCCACTGTTGCTTGCCGTCGATTCCAGCGGTGGCGTGCGAGCCTCGACGACGACAGCGTACGATATCGCAAGCCTGCTGCCGCTACCACATCTCATCGCGCAAGCAGGCGTCGCGATATTACTCGGCGGCTTCTTGCTCGTCCGAGCGCCGCGCGACGAACGGATCGCGCGCTACGTTCTCCTCGCGTGGTGCTTGCTACCGAACGCCTACCCGTGGTACGCGCTCTGGATTTTACCGTTCGCAGCGTATTTTTGGGGAACATCAACCGCAAGCGCGCTCGTCTGGGCCGCCACCGTCTCGATCGTCCGGTACATTCCTGACGCCACGATCGGGAACGACCCCGCCCTCCGGAGTAATATCGTTTTCATGCAGTTTCTGCCGCCGCTCGCCATCATCGCCGCAGCCCGTCTACAAAAGAAAAGCGCCGTCGTAGCGTCTCTCGTTGCCATCGCCGCTACGCTAATGGGCTGCGCAAAACCCGAACCCGGCGCGCAGAACACGCAAGCGACGGCGCCGCCAGCGCAATCGGCGCAGTCAACCGTCGTGAGTACGCCCTCAGCACAATTCGGCTACGTGCTAACTCCACCAGCCGAAGCAAACGCCCCAGCCGGCAGCCCGCGCATCCTAGAAATAGCACTGAACGCGCAAACGCTGATTTCACCGGGTCCGGTCCTCGTCCGCATAACAACAACGACCGACGTAGTCAACGTAATAGCCAAAGCCCTCGGCCGCGAAATAACAATCCAACAAGCCTCGCCAGGAATTTTTTCCGGCGGCGAAGACATCCCACGTGTGCCAGCCTTCATGCGAAGAAGCTACGAAGTAGAAATCATCGCCGCTAACGCGGCCGGCAAAACAGCAAAAGCCACAGTCCCAGTAACCCTCCGCTAAAAGCAAAAGAGCCCCTTCGGGCCCCCCAAGGGGAATCGCGACCGCGCCCCCGTGTCGGCGGGGCCCAGCGACATGGGGGCCCCACGCAAAGCGTGGGGGGCGCGCAGCCCGGGGCGGAGCGCCTTTACAACGGCACGCCTCGATCGTGCTGAACGCAACGCACCGGCGCACCGCCCAGCGCGCGCTCGGGCGCCAGGGCTAAGTCAAGCCACCATCCCGGCATGCCGGTGCGTTGCGTTCGGCACGATCCAGGCGTGCCGGTGCGTTGCGCTTGCCACCGTCCCCGCATGCCGGTTGGAAAGGCGCTCCGCCCCTGGCTCCGCGCCCCCCACGCTTTGCGTGGGGCCCCCATTGTCGTGGGCCCCGCCGACATGGTGGCACGTTCGCGATTCCCCGCGGGGGGCCCTAAGGGGCGTTATCGTGTCTATCGAGGTGCGCGCCTAGCCTGTTCTCGGCTTTGATCTTGCGTGGTACGATAGCAATCCGCGCAAAACCCGAGGATGTCTACCATCGCGACCCTGGCCCCGACTCTTGTTCGTGCTCTTCCCAGTTCCAGTCGATCGCTTGCGGGCTTGATCGAGCGGCTCCGCACGCCACTTGAAGGCAACCGTGGCCTCGCTTTCGCCCTGCACGAGACAACCGCATCGGCCCGGCCGTACCTCATCGCCGGTCTCTTTCGCGCTCTCGGCGGGCAGCTATTCATCGCGACGCCGACCACAGACGTCGCTGAACGCACCTTTGCCGATCTGCTCTACTTTTTGGGCGAGGGCGAATCCGACACCGTCGCGCTTTTGCGTGCGCGGGACGAAACCGTCGGCGCGATCGAAAGCCCAAGCGAACGCAGCGCACGTATGACGCTGCTCGCGGATCTCTGCGCGCGCAAAGCGCGCATCATCGTCGCTCCGGTCGCCGCACTCCGCCAATACGTCATTCCCCGCGCGATGTTCGATGAACTCAGCCTCACGCTCGCCGTCGGCGATGAACCCGGCTGGGACGACATCCAAAACCGCCTGTATCGCCTCGGCTATTCGCGTGCTGACGTGGTGAGCGCCGCCGGTGAATACGCGGTGCGCGGCGGCATCATCGACCTCTATCCCGCAACGAGCGACGCACCGGTTCGTTTAGAATTCTTCGGCGACACGCTCGAATCGATTCGCCCCTTCGACCTGCAATCGCAGCGCAGCGACGGCGAACGCGAACTTATCCACATCACGCCGTGGCTTGAGATCCCGCGCGACGACATCTACCGCGAGCGCGTGATCGAGCGCGCAACGGGCGAGCCTGCGATGGTCTCCGCGCTGCGTTCTTATCTTGCAACCGGCGCTGAGGTTCCCGATCCGTGGCTCTCGCTTGCCTTCGATTCGCGCGCCACGATCCTTGACTATCTCGACCCGAACGCCGTGATCGTCATCGACGAGCCGGGAATGCTCGCAACGATCGATCGCAGCCTCGATGAAGAACGCTCGCGCGAAGAACAAGTGCTGCTTGCGGGCGTCGAATCCGGCGAACTCGACGTGCGTGCCGAGGAAGTCGGCGAAGCGCTACTCGCCGATCTTGTCGCACCGTTCCCGCGCCTCGATGATTTACGCGAAGCACTTGCGGCGCGCCGCGTGCTCACGATTACCGGCGGCATCGAAGCGGCAGGCGATCTTGCTTGGCTACCGCGCTCGCTCGATGATTTCGTTCTCGAAACGCGCCCGGCCGAACACTTCAACCGCCGTATCGAACTCTTCGTCACCTCGGTCAACGAGTGGCTTGCGGCCGGTGAAACGGTCTGGCTGGTCGCCTCGGGTGCATCGCGTCTAGCGGAACTCTTACGCGCTGCGGGCGTGAGTGTCGAACGCAGCGCAAACGCGATTCACTTGCGCGCCGCCGGCCCGCTGGGCGTCGCGGGGAACGATGGGCTCGCGATGGGTACGACGCAGACGCGCGGCACCGTTTACGTCGATCAGGGTTCGCTCGAAGCCGGCTTTTCGATTCCGGGCCTTCGACTGCATGTGCTCGGCGACCGCGAGATCTACGGTCAGCAGGCGAAGCGCGTCAAGCTGCGCGCGGTCAAAGAGGGCGTGCCGATCACGCTTGCCGATCTCAAAGTCGGCGACTACGTCGTGCACGCGGTGCACGGCATCGGCCAGTACTTGGGCTTGCGCGCGGAGACGATTCTCGGCGCAACGAGCGACTATCTCGATTTGAAATACGCGGGAACAGACCGCATGCTCGTGCCGGTGTTGCAAATGCACATGGTCACGAAGTACAGCGCGAACGAAGGCGTCGCGCCCAAACTCAGCAAGATGGGCGGCGCCGATTGGGCGCGCACCAAAGGCCGTGTATCCGAGGCGCTCGGGAAAATCGCCGACGATCTCGTCGCACTCTACGCCCAGCGCGAGATGGCGCAAGGCCATACGTTCGGCCCCGATACGCCGTGGCAAGCCGAGCTCGAAGAATCATTTCCGTACGAACCGACCGTCGACCAAGCAAAAGCCATCACCGATGCAAAAGCCGACATGGAACGCGCGCGGCCGATGGATCGCCTCGTGTGCGGCGATGTCGGGTACGGCAAAACAGAAGTCGCCGTACGCGCGATCTTCAAAGCGATCGCCGACAAGAAGCAAGTCGCGTTCCTCGTACCAACGACCCTGCTCGCCGCGCAACATCACCGCACGCTCACCGGCCGCTTCGCGAGTTTTCCGACGCGCGTCGATGAACTCTCACGTTTCAAAACCAAGAAAGAACAGCAGGCGACGCTCGCGGCGCTCGCAGCGGGTCAGGTCGACGTCGTCGTCGGCACGCATCGTTTACTGCAGAAAGACGTCGTCTTCCGCGACCTCGGCCTCATCGTCGTCGACGAAGAACAACGTTTTGGCGTAATGCACAAGGAACGTCTCAAGCAAATGCGCGCTTCGGTCGACGTGCTCACGCTCTCGGCAACGCCGATCCCACGCACGCTGCAGATGTCGCTGATGGGCGTGCGCGATCTCTCGCTCATTCAAACCGCGCCTAAAAATCGCATGTCGATCAAAACGGTCGTCGTGCCCGCATCCGATGCCGTCGTGCAGCGCGCGATCGCAAACGAACTCGATCGCGGCGGTCAAGTCTACTACGTCCACAACCGGATCGAATCGATCCACGCGGTCGCGCGCGCCTTACAGCAGCTCGTCCCCAAAGCCCGCATCGGCGTCGGTCACGGTCAGATGACCGAATCCGAACTCGAGCCCGTCATGGGCCAATTCATCGAGGGCGAGCTCGACGTGTTCGTCTCGACAACGATCATCGAGAACGGCATCGACATCCCCAATGTCAATACGATCATCGTCAACGACGCCGATAAGTTCGGCCTCGCGCAACTCTATCAACTCCGCGGACGCGTCGGGCGCTCGAACCACCAAGCCTACGCATATTTACTCTACCAGGCCCACAAGACGCTCTCCGAGGACGCCAAGGCACGGCTCGAGGCGATTCGCGAATTCACGCACTTAGGTTCCGGATTACAGATTGCGATGCGCGATCTCGAGATCCGCGGGTCGGGGAATCTGCTCGGTTCCGCGCAGTCGGGTTTCATCGGCGCGGTGGGTTTCGAGACGTACGTCTCGCTCCTGGCCGACGCGATCGCCGAGCGCAAAGGTCGCCCGGCCGACTTCGAAGAGAAGCGGGAAGCCGTCATCGATATCAAGCTCGACGCGTTTGTCCCCGCGGATTACATCCCGCAAGTCTCGCAGAAAATCGCGGTCTATCAGGAACTCGCAAGCGCGCGCAGCGAAGCGCAAGTGGAGGAAATCGTCAGCGGCGTCATCGACCGCTTCGGTCCGCTTCCCGAACCGCTGCAGAATCTCGTCGAAATCACCAAACTTCGGACCACCGCCTTGCGCAAAGGCGTCACGCGCGTCGTGATCGCGGAAACACGTCTGACGCTGGGCGTCGGTTCGGCGTTCTCGATCGATCCCGCGGCGATCCCGAAACTCCAGTCGCTCACGCGCAACAAATTCCGCTTTGCCGAAGGAAAGATTCTCGTCGACTTGCCGCCGCGCAAACCGGCCGAGCAAATGCCGATCCTTCGCGCGCTGCTCGAGGCCCTCTAGCATCGAAGGCAAAAACGTCACCGACACCGTTGCGGAAACGGTCTCATCGATGGTCGAGATCGAACAGCGCGCCGAGGCCGACCTCTCGGCCCGTCAACGTGCGATCGAGCGCGTCACCGCGAACCTCGGCCGACCGCGGGCGATCGACGCCCTCCTGGTCCTCGTCGCGATCTGGACGGCAACCAATCTCGCGCTCAAGCATCCGCTCGATCCCCCGCCGTTCTACTGGATGCAGGGGGCGGTTGGCCTCGGCGCCCTGGTCATGACCATGCTGATCCTTACAACGCAGAACCGAGCGAGTGCGCTCTCGGAACAGCGTGCGCGGTTGGCACTGCAAATCAGCCTGCTGACCGAAAAAAAGGTCTCGAAACTCATCGAACTGCTCGAATCGCTCCGGCGCGACGATCCGACCATTGCCAATCGCTACGACCCGGTAGCCGCGGAAATGCAAAAATCGCCCGATCCGACGGCGGTCGTCGAGGCGATGGAGCGGAACGTACCCACCGAGCCCTAGGAGGGGATGGCCGCCGTGCGGCCCGAATTCACGGGACGTTTGCGGAGCCCTTGAGCTCCGTTCTTTACGCCGCCGGCTGTCTAGCAGTTTGGCTTGGAGTTGACATGTTTTCGATTGGTAACCGCGCTCTCGCGGGTTTCGCGACAGCGACGCTGTGTCTTGGTCTGGCCGCTTGCGGTTCGGGCGGCGGTGGCGGCGACATCGCCGCGGTGAACGGACAGAAAATCTCACGCGCCGACTTCGACAAGAAGCTCGAAGCAGGCCCGGCCGGAAAGTCGACGCTCACGCAACTCGTGCAGCAGTCGCTTGTCGACCAGTATGCAAACGACAACAAAATCACGGTCGCGGACTCCGAAATCGACAAACGCGAGAACGACATCAAAGCGAAGTACCCCGCCGGTCAGTTCGATCAGATCCTCAAACAACAGGGTCTTACCGAACCCGATGTACGCACGATTCTGCGCCAGCAGATCGTGATCGAGAAGGCCGTCAGCAAAGACGTCCACGTTTCGGATACCGACATCAAAGCGTACTTCGATAAGAATCACGCGACGCTCGATAAACCCGAGCAGGTGCGCGCGCGCCACATCCTCGTTGCCGATCTCAAAACGGCAAACGACGTCGAAGCCAAGCTTAAATCCGGTGCCAAGTTCGAAGATCTGGCCAAACAATATTCGACCGATCCCTCATCGAAAGATAAAGGCGGCGAGCTCGGCTTCTTCGGAAAAGGTCAGATGGTCCCGGCGTTCCAGGATGCCGCGTTCTCATCGCCCATCGGCAAAATCACGGCGCCCGTGAAATCGCCGTTCGGCTTCCACATCATCCAGGTCGAAGAGAAGAAAGCCGCGGTCAAGGCGACGCTGGCCAACCAGCACGATACGATTGCCGATCAGCTCAAGCAGCAGCAGAACGCGCAGCAGTTCCCGGTCTTCCTCCAGGGTCTGAAGGCGAAAGCCAAGATCGAAGTTTACGACGACCGTCTTAAGGACGCGTTCCCGCCGGCCGTGCCTGCGGCAGCGACCGCACCGCCCGCCGCCGCTCCCGCTGCGACCCCCGCGGCCAAGGCGACCCCCGCGAAGTAACGACCGCACCCCGCCGCGAGCGGAACTCCAAGCGCCGACGGTTCGCCGTCGGCGCTTTGTCATAGGTCGCCCCACCCCGGGCGGCGGAATCTCTAGGCGCTATGATCCGGATCGTCGGCCTCGGGCCCGGAGACCCAGGGCTCCTCACCCTGGGCAGTCTCGAATCGCTACGGGCCGTCGGCCGCGCGGTCACCGTGCTGACCCCGCCCGAACTCACGCTGTTCCTGGAGACGCAGGGCGTAGCGCTCGTACGCGACCGGGTTACCGATCAGCAGCTTTTCATCCGCGGCTCGAGCGAAGTGATCGACCACTTCGTCGAACGCGTCGACGAGGCGGATCTAGGCCTTGCCATTCTCGGCAACCCACTCTCGGATTTTCCCGGTCTGCCGCAGTTGCTGCGCGCGCTCGAACGTCGCGGCGTCAGCGTGGAAATCGTCCCCGGCATGCCGCGGGCAACGCTCCAAGCCGCGATTACCATGCCGCTCGTCCCGCTGCCGCCGGGATCGATCCACCACTCGTGGGACGATCTGGTCGAAGTGATGGCGCGCCTGCGCCGCTCGTGTCCGTGGGATCGCGAGCAGACGCATCGTTCGCTCGTTCCGTATCTCCTCGAAGAGTCGTACGAAGTCACCGAGGCGATCGAAAACAATAGTGAAGCCGAACTCTGTGAAGAACTCGGCGATCTCTTACTGCAGATCGTCTTTCACTCGCAGCTCGCAACGGAGACGGGTAAATTCTCCGTCGCCGATGTGATCGATGGACTTGCGAACAAGATGATCCGCCGTCATCCGCACGTGTTCGGCGACCAAGCCGCGAACAGCGTTGCCGAAGTGTGGACGAATTGGGAAGAACTCAAATCCAAAGAAGCATCGGCCGCAAAACGCGAGTCGAAACTCGATGGCATTCCAAAAGCCCTCGGTGCGTTGCAGCGCTCACAAAAAATGCAAGATAAAGCCTCGCGGGTCGGCTTCGATTGGCCCGATGCGCGCGCGGTCATCGACAAAATCGATGAAGAACTCGCCGAGCTTGCCGAAGCGCGCGCAAATGCCAAAGGCAAGCCCTCGGAGGACGCGCACATCCGTGAAGAACTCGGTGATGTACTCTTCTCTGTTGTGAACTTCTCGCGACAGCTCGGCATCGATGCAGAGGGCGCGCTGCGCGAAGCAAACGAGAAATTCTACCGCCGCTTCGGCTTCATGGAGACGCTCGCGCTCTCGCAAGGCCGCAAACTCGGCGATCTGTCACTTAATGAACTCGAGGATTTGTGGCAGCAAGCCAAACGCGCGGCGTAGCGGTGACCTTGCGCGTGCGAATGAGCGCGCACGACGCACACTACGGCGGCAATCTCGTTGATGGCGCACGTATTCTCGGACTGTTCGGCGACGTCGCAACCGAACTCCTGATCCGCGCGGACGGCGATGAGGGGCTCTTTGCTGCCTACGATCTGGTCGAGTTTAAAGCGCCGGTGTATGCGGGCGATTACATCGAAGCGCGCGGTTGGATCACGAAAACCGGCACGACGTCGCGCACGATGGAATTCGAAGCGTATAAAGTGATTTCACCACGACCCGACCTCTCGCCGAGCGCCGCCGACGTTCTCGAGGTGCCGGTGCTGGTCGTTCGCGCGCGCGGTACGTGCGTTACCCCAAAAGCGCAACAGCGAGGCCCCGCTGAGACTCGATAAGTTCCTCAAAGTTTCGCGACTTTCGAAACGTCGGGCCGAAGCAAAAGACGGGATCGAAGCGGGCCGAGTCACGAAGAACGAGCGCGCGCTCAAGCCCGGCTACGACGTGAAGGTGGACGACGTGCTCGTCATCCACTATCGCACGAAGTTCTTGACCGTCCGCGTCAAGCTCGTCCCCGAGCGCGTGCTACCGTCGCTCAAACCGCTCGACATGTACGAGATCGTAGACGAACGCAAAGACGACCCGGTCGACTGGATGTAAGTGGCGCGCACGAACCTCTCCGCGGATGCCAAAGACGGGCTGACGCGGCTCTTGCCGGACGCCGTCCACTGCCGCGCTGCACTGCTGGCGGGTCTGGCATACTACGGCGCGACGAAATCCGCCCACGGTCCCGTCTTTCGGACGCGACGGCTCGCCGTGGCACGGCTCTTCCGCACGCTCCTGGATGACGGTGCGAGCGGCGGCATTCGCAAAGGTGCGGATTTGCGGCTCTACCGCACGACCAACTATGAGATCGATCTGCCGGACGCTGCCGTGCCGCCGAAAGCGCGCGCGCGCTGCGATCGGCGGATGGAACTGCGTGCGGCGTTTCTTGCGGTCGGGTCGCTCGCGGCGCCGGCCCACGGCTACCATCTCGAATTCGTCCTTGCCGACGCCGATCGCGCCGCGCGCCTGGAAGCGCTCTTTGCAACGGAGGGGCTGGACGCCAAGCGCACGACGCGCAAAGGCCGGATCGTCGTCTATTTCAAAGGCCTCGATCCGATCGTCGCCGCGCTCGTCGCGATCGGTGCGCATTCGGCGGTGCTGCACCTCGAAGACGTGCGGGCGATGAAAGAGACCAAAAACCGCATCCATCGTCTGGTGAACACCGAGACGGCCAATGTCGTCCGGGCGGCGAGCGCTGCAGCTGCCCAGCGCGACGCGATTACCTACCTTGCGGATGCCTATGGCTTGCGCAATCTCTCCCCGCCGCTGCGCGAGGCCGCACATCTGCGCCTCAGCTATCCCGATGAGACGCTCGCGGAGCTGGGCCGGCGGGCCCAGCCGCCGGTCGGCAAAGCGACGATCAACGGGCGTATCGCCGCGCTCCTACGCCTGGTCAAACGGCTCCGCGAGCCCGAAACAAAAGGGAGCCTCGCAATCGCCCGGCTAACGGAAAAAACTTCCTAACGCATCTTCGGAGGACAGCGCACGTGCGCATCGGCATCAACGGATTCGGCCGCATCGGCCGTAATTATATGAAGGCACTCATGGAGCGGCACCCCTCGCTCGAAGTCGCCGCGGTCAACGACCTCACGAGTGCCGCCGAATGCGCGCATCTCTTCAAGTACGATTCGAATTACGGGACGTTCCCGGGCGAGGTTCGGGCCGCGGGAAACGGCATCACGATCGACGGTCGGCAAATCGCCGTGACCGCCGAACGCGATCCAGCCAAGATCCAATGGTCGAGCTTCGGTGTCGACGTGGTGATCGAATCAACCGGCCTCTTTACCGACGCCGATAAAGCGCGCGCGCACATCGACGGCGGCGGCGCAAAGAAAGTCATCATCTCCGCGCCCGCCAAAGGCGAGGATATCACGCTGGTCCTGGGCGTAAACGATCAGAACTACGATCCCGGCAAGCACCATATCATCTCCAACGCCTCGTGCACGACCAACTGTCTTGCGACGGCCGTCAAGCCGATCGTCGATGCACTCGGATGGAAAAAGGGCTTCATGTCCACCATTCACTCGTACACGAACGACCAAAACATTTTGGATGCGCCGCACAAAGATTTGCGTCGCGCTCGCAACGCCGCAACGAACATCATTCCGACCTCGACCGGCGCTGCCAAGGCGTTGTACCTGACGATTCCCGAGATCAAAGGCACCTTCGACGGCTTTGCCTTGCGCGTGCCGACGGCGACCGTCTCGATGGTCTACCTCGTCGCGCAGACGAAAAAAGAAACGACCAAAGACGAACTCAACGCGATTCTCAAGAATGCCGCAAACGGCTCGATGAAACACGTCATGACCTACACCGAGGAAGAACTCGTCTCGAGCGACTACAAGCGCAATTCCTCGAGTTCCATTCTCGACGGTCACCTCACGGGCGCAAACGGCGATCTCATTCAGATCGGCGCCTGGTACGACAACGAGTGGGGTTACTCGTGCCGCCTCGCCGACGTGACGGCGATGGTGCTCGCGAAGATGCCGGCGGGCGTATGATCGTGCGCCGCGCGCTGCCGGCGCTCGTATTCTTCGCATCGCTCACACTCGCGCCGCATGTCGGCGCGAGTGCTGCGTCATCCCCGCTCACACTTGCGGGCTTGCGCGACATCGTCGGCGTCGGATCGCCCAAGCTCTCGCCCGATGGCAAGAGCGCGATCGTCACCGTCTCGCACGTCGACTTCAAAGCGAACAAAAATAAGACGCAGATCGAACTGCTCGATATCGCGACCGGCGCGCGGCGCCCCCTCACGTACGACCGCAAAGGCATCAGCGATCCGACCTGGTCGCCGAGCGGCGACCGGATCGCGTTCCTCGCCGACGACAACGACGCAACGCAGCTCTTCGTTCTCGACCTGCGCGGCGGCGAAGCGCGCAAAGTGACAAGCGAGGCCGAAGGCGTCGACCAGTACGCGTGGCGTCCCGATGGCAATGGTTTTGCCATCGTCGTAACCGACGCCGCACCCAAGAAAAAACTGCCCGATAAAAATCGCGATGCCTTCGTCGTCACGAACAACGACTATCTTAAAAAAGCGGCCGTGCGGCCCGCGCATCTCTACACCGTCGATGCTGCCGGTGGGAACGCAAAACGCCTGACTCGCGGCACGTGGAGTGTCGCAACCGGCGAGGCCACTTCGAGCATTTCGTGGTCGGCCGACGGTTCGAAGATCGCCTTCACGAAAGCCCCGAACGCGATTCTCAATGACGCTGACGGCGCGACCGTGCAGACGGTCGATGTCGCAACCGGGACGCTCGCGCCGATTTCCGCGCACACGCAGCACGAACGCGATCCGCTCTACTCCCCCGATGGGACAAAGGTCGCCTATACCTATTCCGACGGCGACAACCAAATCAATCTGAACGAAGCATTCATCACCTCACCCGGAAGCGGGAACGGCACCGCCGTCTCGCACGCCTACGATCGTCCGGTCGGCGACTTTGCGTGGCGTCCCGACTCAAGCGGCATCGTCTTTGCGACCGCCGATCATACCCAGCGCGTGCTGGTCGATGCGCCGTTGAACGGCACGCCGAAGAAAATCGACACGGGAAACATCAGCGTCGGCTCGCAGCTCGAAGGCGAGATCGGCAAAGACGGGACGATCGTCTTTAGCGGCACGACTCCCAGTCGGCCAAGCGAAGTCTACGTGCTCGCTCCCGGCGGGACGCCGCGTCAACTCACGCACTATAACGATGCAACGGCCGCGCTCGCACTGGGCAGCGTCGAACCGCTTGACTTCACGACCGACGACGGTATGCAAAGCGATGCGACGCTGACGTATCCGGTCGGCTACACCGCGGGCAAGTCGTATCCGCTCATGGTACTCATTCATGGCGGTCCGACGGCGGCCTCACTGCAGACGTTCGATCGCCTCGGTCAACTCATGGCCGCGCGCGGGTGGTTTGTCTTGCAGCCGAATTATCGCGGCAGTAATAACCTGGGGCTTGCGTACCAGCGCGCGATTCTCTATCACGCTGCCGACGGTCCCGGCCGCGACATCATGGCGGCGCTCGCTGCGGCTCAGAAAAAAGTCAGCGTCGATCCCAAGCGCATCGGCGTCTCAGGCTGGTCGTACGGTGGAATCATGACCGGCTGGATGATAACGCACTATCACGTGTGGCGCGCGGCGATGTCGGGTGCGGGCGTGCACGACTGGATTCTCGACTACGCCGTCGCCGACGATCTCAATGGTGACCGCGAACTCTTCCACGGCTCGCCCTTCGTCGGCAACAACCGCGCCGAGTATCTCGCGCAGTCGCCGCTGACCTTTGCAAAAGACGTCACGACGCCGCTCTTGATTCTCTCCGATGTCGGCGACGCGCGGGTGCCGATCGTTGAGGGCTACGAGCTCTTCCACGCGCTGCGCGACATGCATAAACCCGTGCAGATGTATGCGTACCCGATCGCGGGCCACTTCCCCCGCGATCCGGTCCACATCGACGATCTGTACGGCCGCTGGGTCGACTACTTCGCGGCGTCGTTCAAATAAGGACACGATGAACTTCCTTACCTTGCGCGATCTCGACGTTCGCGGCAAACGCGTACTCGTGCGTGAAGATCTCAACGTGCCAATGAAGAACGGCGCGGTCGGCGACGAAACACGGATCACCGCCGCCTTGCCGACGCTGCGCTACCTGATGGACGGCGGCGCGCGCGTCATCGTGCTTTCGCATCTCGGGCGCCCCGACGGCCACGTCGTCCCCGCGCTTACTCTTGCTCCGATCGCAAAACGGCTTGGCGAGCGGCTCGGCGTCGCCGTTGGATTTGTCCCCGACTGCATCGGTGAGGCATGCGTCGATGCGAGCAACGCGCTTGCGCCGGGCGGCATCGTCGTCTTCGAAAACGTACGCTTTCATCCCGAAGAAGAAGCGAACGACCCGCTCTTCGCGCGTGAACTCGCCGCCAGCGGCGATTGCTATGTCAACGATGCATTCGGCACGGCGCACCGCGCACACGCATCGACCGCCGGCGTCGCAGCGGACCTCCCCGCAGCCGCCGGTTTGTTGATGGAGTCGGAACTCCACGCACTCGGCGCGCTCATCGACCACCCCGCGCATCCGTTCGTGTGCGCGATCGGGGGCTCGAAAGTCGCCGACAAGGTCGGCGTCTTCACGCATCTGATGGATCGCGTCGATGCCTTCGTGGTGGGTGGCGGAATGGCGAACACGTTTCTTGCCGCACAGGGGATCGACGTCGGCACGTCGCTGCGCGACAAAGACTTGGATCCCGCGACGAAAATTATCGCGCTTGCCAAAGCGCGAAACGTCGCCTTGCATCTGCCGACGGATGCCGTCGTCGCCGATGCGTTCGATGCTGACGGCAGCGCCAAAACGGTCGACCTTGCCGACCTCGGATCGCGGATGATTTTGGATATCGGTCCGAAGAGCGCGGCGCGGTATGCCGACGTTTTGCGCGCGGCAAAGACCATCGTCTTCAACGGCCCGATGGGCGTCTACGAGAAGACGCCCTATCAAGGCGGCACGCGCACGATCGGTGAGGCGATAGCTGCTGCGACCAGCGCCGGCGCAACAAGCGTCGTCGGCGGCGGCGATGCAGCAGCAGCCGCGCACGAACTCGGTTTTGCCGACGCCATGACGCACGTCAGCACCGGCGGCGGCGCGACGCTCGAATTTCTCGAGGGCAAGACGTTGCCGGGCGTCCAGGCACTCATCGACGCGACGAAAGCCGCGCGCTAGGTGCGCAAACCCTTAATCGCCGGCAACTGGAAAATGCACAAGACGATCGCCGACGCACTCGCGTTCGTCGGTGCGTTTCTCGCCAGTGGCGATGCGGGCGGCGAACATGTCGACGTCGTGATCGCGCCGCCGTTTACCGCGCTCTACGCGCTCGCGACGGCCGTCGAAGGTTCGACGATCGCACTCGCCGCGCAAACCATGCACTGGGCCCAACAAGGCGCGTTCACCGGCGAAATTTCCCCGCTCATGCTCAGCGACATCGGCGTGAAATACGTGATCCTCGGACACAGCGAACGGCGCGCGATGTACGGTGAGATGGACGACGACATCAACCTCAAGGTAAAGTCCGCGCTCGCACACGGCCTTACCCCGATCGTCGCGGTCGGCGAGACCGCCGCCGAACATCATTCGGGTCTAGCACACGAACGCGTGGTGGCGCAGACGCGCGCAGCTTTTGACGATATCGCACCGGGCGACATCGCGCAGTGCGTCGTCGCCTACGAACCCATCTGGGCGATCGGGACCGGTCATGCCGACAGCCCCGCAAGCGCCAACGCCGTGATGGGCACGATCCGCAACTGCGTTGCGGGACTTGCCGACGCGCGCATTCTTTACGGCGGCAGCGTCAAACCCGAAAATATCGCCTCACTCATGGCGCAACCGAACGTCGATGGCGGCCTCGTCGGCGGTGCCAGCCTCACCGTCGATTCGTTTGTGCCGCTCGTTCGCCACGCACGGAGAATCCTTGCCTAATCGACGTCCGCCCCTCGTGCTCTGCATCCTCGATGGGTGGGGAACGCGATCCGAAACCTACGGCAACGCCATCGCCGCCGCCGACTTACCGAACTGGCATCGTATCCTTAGTACCGCGGCGGTCACGGATATCGATGCAAGCGGTGAGGCCGTGGGTCTGCCCGCAGGTGTCATGGGCAATAGTGAAGTCGGGCACATCAATATTGGCTCGGGGCGCGTGGTTCCGCAGGGCCTTGTCGTGATCAACGAGAGCGTCGAGGACGGATCGTTTGCAAAAAACGGCGTCCTTGCCGACGTCATCGCTCACGCGCGAAAAAATCACGGGACGGTCCGCTTCATCGGTCTTGTCTCCGAGGGCAACGTCCACTCTGCGCAAACGCACCTCGAAGCGCTCGTTGCCGCCGTTCCAGCCGACGTGCCGCTACTCGTGGATGCGTTTCTCGACGGCCGCGACGTGCCGCCGCGTTCGGCCGAAAAATATCTCACCAATCTCGATGCGTACTTAATCGCACACGGGCGACCGAACGCAATTGCCACGATCGGCGGGCGTTTTTACGCGATGGATCGCGATAAGCGTTGGGATCGAACGCACAAAGCCTACGAAGTGCTGGTTAACGGCAAAGCCGATCAGCACGCAGCAAACGCTCTCGAGGCACTCCACGCTGCCTATGCGCGGGGCGAGAACGACGAGTTTGTCGTTCCCACGATCGTTGGCGAGGCGCGGCCGATTCAAGACGGCGACGCGGTCATCTTCTTCAACTTCCGTCCCGACCGCGCGCGTCAACTGACGATGGCGTTCTCGGGCGTCGATTTCCACGAGTTCCCCGTGCGCAATTTTAGCGACTTCGTGTTCGCAACGATGACCCGCTACGAGGAGAACTTCACCAATCCCATTCTCTTTGGCCCTCGGCCACAGTCGGATACCTTCGGTGAGATCATCGCGCGCGCCGGGCTCAAACAACTGCGCCTTGCTGAAACCGAGAAGTACGCGCACGTCACGTACTTCTTCAACGGCGGACGCGAAGAAGTATTCGCAAACGAAGACCGCGTGCTCATCCCGAGCAATCGTCGCGTCGCAACGTACGATCTCGCTCCGGAAATGTCGGCCCAAGACATCACGGCCGCCGCGATCGAGGATCTCGCGCACCATCACCACGACGTGATCGTGATGAACTACGCCAATGCCGACATGGTCGGCCATACCGGCGTGTGGAACGCGACCGTCTCGGCGCTCGAAACGCTCGACGTTGCACTCGGCCGACTCGAACACGCCGTGCGATCCGCCGGCGGCATCCTTGCGATCACGGCCGACCATGGGAACGCCGAGGAGAAACTCGACCCGGACGGCAACCCGCTCACAGCCCATACGACGAATCTCGTGCCTTTTGTCCTCATCGCGGAGCAGCCGCTGGGAACGCTCGCCGCCGGCGGAAAACTTGGCGATGTCGCCCCGACACTTCTCCCGCTGCTCGGTCTTGAAACGCCGCGTGAAATGACCGGAACCAATTTGCTCGCACCTGTAGGGGGAGCATAATGAAACGGAAGTTACTGGATGAAGCCGCGGCACTTCTGCGCGATCGCGCGGGTGGGGCCATCGATTGCGCGGTGGTGCTCGGCTCGGGGATGGGCAACGTCTTTGCCGGACGGATCGATGCGAAGCCGATCGCGTACAAGAAGCTTGCGGGCATGCCCGAGCCGAGCGTACCCGGTCATGCGGGCGAAGTCACGATCGGCGAACTCCATGGACGAATGATAGCGGTCTTCTCAGGCCGCTTTCATCTTTACGAGGGGTACGATGCCCGCGAGGTGATCTATCCGATCGCGGTCGCCGCCCATGCCGGCGCGCGAACGGTCGTACTCACCAACGCCGCGGGCGGACTCAACCGCGATTTCAGTCCGGGCGATTTGATGATGCTCGACGACCACATCAACTTGACCGGGACGAACCCGCTCGCGGGCCCGCTGTTGCACGGCACGCAAACGCGCTTCGTCGACATGATCGATTGCTACAACGTGCACTTGCGCGAACTCGCGCGGCATATCGCGAGCGAATACGCGATCATTATGCACACCGGCACCTACGTTGCCGTACCGGGCCCTTCGTATGAAACGCAAGCTGAAGCAAAGGCGCTGCGTTCTCTTGGCGCGGATGCCGTCGGGATGTCGACGGTTCTCGAGACGATTGCGGCCCGCGCGCTCGGCTGCGATGTTGCTGCATTTAGTTTGATCACGAACATTCTTAGCGGCGCGCCAACGACCCACGAAGAGGTGCTCGCCGTCTCACAACGCGGCGCGGAGAGTATCGCGAAACTCATCGAAGGCATCGTAGCGAACCTCGCCATTGCCTCCACCACCGTTTAAAAAGACCGGCACCATCGGTGCCCGCGACGCGTTCCTGCCGGATGGCGGAGAAATCGTGTAAAATTCTCGCCTAAATAGTGGCACGATTCGTGCCGATTACCGCTAGATAATGAGACGAATTTCTGTCGCGCGGAAGATGCTTCTCATCGCGGCACTCTTTACGTTGCCAATTTTGCTTCTTGTCATCGTCCTCTACGGTCAAATCAAGGGCGATGTCGATTTTGCAAGCCAAGAGCAGTTGGGCGTCAGCTACACCCGGGCGTTTTAAGCCGCTCTTGCTCGATCTTGAAGCCCTTCGCTCGGTCTCCAAGGCCGATCGCGATGCGGTCGATCAGCGCGTTCAGGCTGATTTTGCAACATTGCACGGCCTCGATCGGACGGTCGGAGCCGCTCTCGACGTAGCAAAGCCCTTACAAGAGCTTCAGAAATCATGGACCGATAAACAACCGATCGGAACCGTGATCGGGAGCGCAATCGCGTTTCTCTCGACCATTTCGGACAATTCGAAAATTACGCTCGACCCGATCCTCGACGGCTACTATGTGGGCGACACGATGGTGAACAAGGGGCCGGGCTTAATCGACGGTATCGCCCAGTCGCGCATCCTCGGTGCTGAGGCCCTGCGTTCCAAAGCGCTCGGCCAGGACGATCGCATTACCCTTGCCGTGCTCTCAGGGCAACTTTCGGGGAATATTGACGGCATCGCGCACAACGTCCCAATCGCCGTTGGTGCCGCACCCACGCTTAAATCAAGTCTCGGCGCCGCCGGGGATCGCGTTCATACGAGCGCCACGGCGTACGTTGGCACCATTCAATCACGACTCCTGACCGTTCAACGATTTACGGCCGATCCGAAGACGTTTTCGAGTCAAGCGGGCGATTCCGACGATGCGGCCGTCGCACTCTACGATGCGAGCATCAACGGAATGCGCGATGTTTTGCAAATGCGCATCGACGGCCTCGTCCGCCGTGAGGCGATCATTTTTTCGGTCGTTCTTGCACTCATCCTCGGTGCTGCAATCATGATGCTCGTGACCACGCGTTCTCTTGCAAAACGACTCGGCGACGTTACCGCGGCGATGCACCGCGTTGCCGAGGAGGATATGCGGCACCTCGCTGAACTCGCGAGCGCGGTCTCGAATGGCGACATTCGGACCCGCACGTTCCTCAAACCGGAATTGCTGGAAGCAACGGGATCCGATGAAGTTGCAAAACTCGCGCGAAGCTACAACGTCCTCGTCGAGCGTGTCGAAACGGTCAGCGCCGATTTCAATCGCATGACGCTCTTCCTCTCCTCGCTCATCACCGGAGTCAGCGAGGCCGCCTCACGTCTCGTCGATGTCACCGTCGATATGACCGGTGCGATTTTGTCTGTCGATAACGAAATCCGAGAAATCGCCGTTGCATCGGATGGCGTCGCGGAGGATACGCGCCACCAGTCACTTCGCCTGCGTGAAGCGCGCATCGCCGTCACGGAAATTTCGCGGACCGCATCGCAAATCGCCGACGGCGCCGATCAGCAATCGAGGGCCGTCATCGAAGCCTCCGTTGGCGTCGAGGGACTCGACGTTCAAATCGGTCATGTCAGTTCGCTTGGCACGTCCCTTGCGACCTCGGCCCTCCGATCTGCAGAAGAGTCGATCAACGGAGCAAAGTCGGTCCGCGAAACCGCGCAAACGGTCACGCGACTGCGTGCTGAGTCGGAAGTTCTGCAAACGATCATGCTTTCGCTCGAAGAGCGCTCGCACGCGGTCGTCGAGATCGTCTCCGTCATCGAGGACATCGCCGATCAGACGAATCTTCTCGCGCTCAACGCGGCGATCGAAGCCGCACGTGCGGGTGCCCATGGTCGCGGCTTTTCCGTCGTGGCGGACGAGGTTCGCAAGCTCGCGGAGCGTTCGGCATCGTCAACCCGCGAGATCGGGTCGATCCTCAACAGTATCCGAACCGAGACCGTACGCGCTGCCGGCGCGATGCGCGACTCGTCGAAATCGATGGATTCCGGCATTGTGATTGCGGAACGTGCGAGCGCATCGCTCGATCAGATCGCGAGCGCCATCGATGAAACGCGCCGTATCTCCGTTGAGGTTTCCGAGGCAACCTCAACGATGAAATCGATGAGCGCACGCGTCGCAAACCACATGGGCAACGTTTCAGCGGTCGTCGAGGAGAACGCTGCTGCCGCTCGGCAACTCGAAGCCTCCGGGAAATCCGTTGACGAAACGATCGGGGAGGTCGACGGATCGGCGTCTCAGCAGTCCGAAGTCGCCGGTCGTGTCGCGCGTTCGACGGATGGAATCGCAGCGGAAACGAAACGCATCGTTGCGGTCACGAGCAAACTCCATCAAAGCGCCGAGCAACTCCTGAGTTTGATCGAACATTCGGGCGGGCCGCAGTCAGCAATCGTCCCAACCGAGCAGGTGCCTCGCGCGCTCCAGGAATCCGCGTAGCATCTAGCTCTCACGCTCTCCGATGCATCGGACGAGACCGGACGTCACCGTCGGCGGTATCGCTGCTGCCGAGGGTTTGCGCGTCATGGCCTTGGCGATCACGCGTTGTTCGAAATCCGAACCCTAGTCAACGGATCCGGCGGGCTAACGCGTGAGATTCGCACGACGGAATAGCAGGCCCGCCGTCGCCGCGAGCACGCCGTCGGGGAGCAAGAACAGTCCGAAGAGTAGCCCATCGGCGCTTGCCAAAACCGCGCCCGTTGCGAAGCGAACGACGAGTAGCGCCACAACGAGCGTTCCAAATGGGACCGGAAACCGCAACAAAACAAACCGGTCGAGGATCGGAAGCATCGTTTGCGCTTCGCACGTTTGCGACCGAACTCCGTTGCCTGCTAGCGCAGCCGATACGAGCCGCTCGGATCGATCCCGAGCATCCGGCCCCCAATTCGCAGTTCGCGCAACTGATGGTCCCAGAATCCAAACACGCGAAACGCTAGCGGTTTGAGATTCGCGATAACGGCCCGTGCGCGGGCGGAGATTGAGAGCACGTCGCGTTGCCAAGCGGGATGATCGCGTGGCAGAACTGACGCTTCAATCTCCGGGTCCACCGCAACTGGGAGAACCGACGCATATGCGATCGGATCGAGGCTGACCCGCGCGGCGCTTGGTTCGTTCATCGTGTCGCAGCCAGCACGCCGCGTAAGCGTTTGATACCAAGCAAATGCAACTGCGAGACGCGCTGCGGCGAGATGGCAAGGTCCGCGCTAAGCTGGCGCAGCGACCGATCCGCAAAGTAATGCTGCGTGATGACGCGCCGCTCCCGATGCGGGAGCCGTTCAAGCGCGCCGTACATCGCGGTGCGCGCAATACGCGTTTCGACGAGCAACTGCGGGTTGAGTGATGGATCGACATCGAGGTGTTCGTCGCCGGGAAGCGGAGCGTCGATCGAGAGCGGTACAGCGCGATACACCATCGCGCGTGCTTGCGCAAGTGCCGGATGACGCTTTTCCATTTCGCGCTGACCGGGCAGCGAACCCCGCTCGCTTGCAAGCGCGAACCGATCGCGTTCGGCATAGCGGATCGTGCGGCGTATGCGTTCGGAAACAAAGTCCATCCGACGAATGCCGTTGAGCATGGCCCCGGCGATCAAACGTCGAGCGTATTGTTCGAGCGAAGGGCCGCGTGTCGGATCGAACGAGTCGACGGCACGAATGAGCCCGACCGAACCATCACCGATCAGATCGTCAAGATCGCTCGTGCCCAGCAGACGCGCGGTGCGCCGCGCGATCGTGCGAACGAGCGGAAAGAGAAGACGGATATGTTCTTCGCGGTCGATCATCGCGCTTCACGCACGAACGTCTTCTCGACAACGGCATCAATCGCAAGATCGCCGAGGGGGCCGAGCGACTTTGCCAGCGGCTTGAGTACTTGCGCGAAGAGCAGCGCATTCACACGCTCGGCGACGAGGGCACGGTCGGCACTAACTGCGGTGGAGGTTGTTTGCGATGCGCAGCATTTCATCCGCGGCTTGCACTCCTTTCGCGTTTGCCTCGTACGCGCGCTGGGCGCCGAGGATCTGCATCATCGCCTCGACGATCGAGACGTTCGATTTCTCGAGCATGCCGAACTGAATCGCCGGACCGCCCTCACCACCGGGAGAAAAGCGGTGCGCCGTCCCCGATTGTGTTGTCGCGGCAAAGAGAGTTGCGCCGAGCGGACGTAGATTCTCGGGTGAGGGAAACGATGCGAGTTGCAGTGTTCCAACGATGCGATTCTTCGCCGTCGGCGTATCGATCGAGACGCGACCGCTGCGTTCGACCCGCACCGTAAGCGCATCACTGGGCAAACGCACGCCCTCGAGCTGCCAGCCTTTGCTGTTGCGTAAGGTTCCATCCGGCGCCCGCGTGAATTCGCCGGCCCGTGTATATGCGCGTTCGGCGCCTCGGTGAACGATGAAAAAACCGGCTCCGTCGATTGCAACATCAAAGGGGCCGCCGGTCTTCATCAGTTTGCCTTGTTCGAAAAGCGTATGACGTCCGAGCGTCGTCGTTCCAAGCCCGAGCGATCCGCCGGCGCGCACGTCGGCAAAAGACGCTGCCATGCCCTTGAAGCCCGCGACATCGGCGTTGGCGAGATTGTCTGCTACGATTTCAAGATTGGTCTGCTGCGCCGCCATCCCCGAGGCGGCCGCATACATCGCTCGATTCATGTCGCGATGGTACGCGGTGAATGTTACCGGTAAACAACCGGTGCATGTCCGGAAAATCGCGCTTGGCAGCGGTGCTCTACCTTGTGCGATATGCTAGACTAACGAACCACACATCGAAAACACGGAACCGCGAACGGATTGGAACGACTGGTGAGTGACGAATTGCTCGACGCGATCGCGACGGCAGTTGACGTCTCGACGATCGCGCGTCGAATCGAACGGCACGAAACGCGAATCGCCACGCTCGAAGGCCGGCCTTGAAGTGCGGCTTGGTCCCGTCCTAGAGGACGACGCGCAAAATGCCGGCCGCAAGGACGCACGCCATCCCAGCGATCGAACGCGGCGTGAGTGTTGCGTGCAGCAGCACGACCGATAAGACGACCGTCGAGAGCGGTTCGAGCGTGCCGAGAATCGAGCTCCGCTGCGCGCCGATGCGCGGCAAACCGATCGAGAGACCGAGGATCGGAATCGCCGTTGCGACGAGCGCCATCGAACCGCCGAGCACCAGTTGGTCGCGGTCGAGCGGAAGCACGGGAAGTCCGCGAACGAGCGTGATGATGCCGTAGACGACGGCCGCGGACGCCAGCAACGTCGCCGTCGAGCGCAGCGGCGGCAGGCCGGCAAGCACGCGAACGGCGATCAGAATGTACGATGCGTACACGGCGGCTGCGGAGAGTCCGAACGCAAGACCGCTCGCGTGCAAACCAGAACCCGGAGCGGCAACCATTAACCACACACCGCCGCATGCAAGCGCCACAGAGAGGATGCTCCGTTTTCCACCACCGCGTCCCGCAAGCCGTTCGGCGATTTCGATAATTACCGGAAACGTGAAGAGTAACATGATTGCAATCGGCGGACCCGCATCGGCGACGCTGCCAAGAAAGAGGCCGGCTTGCAGCGTGTAAATCACGCCCAGGCCGCAGAGCGCGAGCAGCCGATTCCGCGGAATCGGTCCTTCGCGAAGGGCAAGCGCCGCGAGATACACGATGAGCGCTCCGCCCGCGAAACGCCACAAGAGCAAGGTGGGGATCGCGATGCCACGCGCGAACGCTGCCTGGCCAAAGAGGCCAAGCGATCCAAAGGCGATTGCTCCGATGGTCACCGCCCATAAACCCAGGCGCTCATTGCGATCGACGGATTGATTCAACTCCGGCTTGTGCGGCGCGACGGCCGCACGTTCATGCCGCGGGCTTAGAGCTGAGCTAGTCGCGGAGCGATGGACACCGCTTCGATGGCGTGAATCGCGCCCGATGAATCGCGCCAGGCTGCGGTAAGGATTCCGAGCAGCACGCCATCGGAAGTGAAGATTCCCGAGCCCGAATTCCCGTGTTCGCACGTCGTGCACTGGATCATGAATCCATCGATGCCCGAGCCATCGGGCACGTTCGGCGGCGCATCGATGATCGTCGCGTCGGCGATCTGCCAAAAGCCGCTCGCCGGATGTCCGTAGAGAAAGACCGCACCGTCGCGTTCGGCTCGTCCGAGTGGGGCGATCTCGAATTGGCGGCGGTTCGCAATTCGCGCGGTGATCGTCGCAAGATCGTTCCCGATCACGCGCGTGCTCAGCACGGTCATCTCGTCGCGCCGGTCGTCGATGACACGGACATGACCCGGCGCGATGATATGTGCGGCAGTCGCCACGGTTACGATGTCGCCGCTCTGCGCGATGATCACACCCGTGCCGATTGCTGCGCGGCGCGCGTCGAGCATTGCCTCGACGACCACGGTAAGCGTGTGCGCGCGATCGGCCGGAGCGGTTGAGGCAATCGACACGGTTGGGAGAACCGCGAGGCACAGTGCACTCGCCAAACCCAGAAAACGCAGCACGGCCGACCCCCGTACCTTAAGATAATCTTAAGTTTTCATAAGATGCTCTTAATCCGTACGTTGGTCCTGTTGCCGCTCGACCTATTTTAGCCGGGCGACTTCACTCGCCGTTTTCTGGCGCGTCTCGTCGATCGCCGAGAACGTTTTTTGCGCGGTTTCGAAGGCGCGCTGAGCGCTTAGGATCGCGAGTGTTTCGCCGACCGCGTTGACGTTAGCCGTCTCCAGGAACCCGGTTTGAAGCGATGCGCCCGCGGCGAGTGGAATGCGCCCGGCGATGCGTCCACCCTCGCGCACGGTCCCGTCGCGTTCGATTGTCGCTACGTCCGAGACGCGGATGGCGCGACCGTGTGCGTCACGCAAGCGTTCGCCGCGATCGTCACTCAGGTACCCGAAGCGATCGCGCACGAAAGCGCCGCTGCGCGTTTGATGGTCGCCGATGCGGAACGAACCGGGTCCCAAAATCGCAACGTCGAGCGCACGGCCCGTATGCCGCAGGGCGCCCTGTTCGGTCGATGTGGTTTCGCGCGCGATGAGACCGCCCGCTGCAAGTTCGACGTGCGAATCAAAGCGGCGATACCCGTCGCTCGAGACGTTCGCAAGGTTGTGCGTTGCCGAATCGAGTTGGGCTCGCGCGGCGCGCATGGCGCTGGTCATCCACTGCATACCATCCATAGCGCCAGTATGACAGGCCGATGTTACTGCACGGTGATCGTTTCGTTAACGTCCGGTCTCATCGCGCACGAGTGAGGTCAACACGTGATCGCGCCACTGCCCCGCTAAGAATAAGTAGTCCCGTGCGAAGCCTTCGACCGAAAAGCCGAGCTTGCGCAGCACGCTCGCACTACGCTCGTTGTGCGGCTGGTAGTTCGCCATCAATCGGTGCAGATCGAGCGTGCCGAAGGCATAGGCGATGACGGCCGTGAGGGCTTCATGCATGTAGCCCGAGCCAACCCCGTTCCGATCGAGCGAATAGCCCAGATGCGCGGCGCGAAAAGCGCTGTACACGACGTTGGAGAGACCGATCGTACCGACAAACGGTCCGCTCGAATCGCCGCGCATCTGCAAGATGAAATGAAATCCCGCACCGCGCATCGCAGCATCGCGGTTATCGCGAATCCAACGTTCCATGCGATCGAGGGTGTAGAACGAGGCATCGCGCGTGGGATCCCACGGTGCGAAGTGTTCGCGATTGGCCTCGTAATACGCGAGCTGGCGCGCTGCATCTTCGATGTCGGGCAAAACGATTTGCAGTCGTTCGGTGAGAATCGGTGCGAACGGTCGGCTCATGCCAGGCCCGCTGCGATTCCGGAACAATCTTGCAGACGCTCGCCAAGCGATGCCGGCACGACGTGACACGCGGCGGCGACCGACGGCAAGACTTGCGAGCGAAAGCGCGACCCCACGTCCGCGACCCAGCCCGCGCCAAGATACATCGCGGCGCTGCCGAGCACGATGCGCTCGACGACGAGCAAATCCGCAAGCAGCGCACACGCATCGCCGACGACGCGTGCGTTATAGCCCAGCACGTCTCGCGCGTCGGCATCGCCACTCGCGGCAAGCGCACCAAGTTCCGGGGGCGTCGGCGTACGGACACCCCAGCGCGCCGGATGCCGCCACGCCGCAATCGAACTGAGGGCACGGCCCGGACCGAGGGCTTCAAAGCACCCGGGCTTTTCGAAAAACGCCGGACCGTCATCGACGTAACGAACGTGTCCGATCTCGGGTGAACGGCCGCGAGCGCCGCGGTAAAGCTTGCCCGCGAGCACCAGACCCGTTAAGAAGCCCGTGCCGCACGTGAGGTAGGCCAGATGTGTGACGGCGCCGTGCTCGCCGAAGCAAAACTCCGCCCATGCGCATGCGCCTGCATCGTGCTCGACTTGCACCGGACGATCGAGTGCCCGTTCGAGCCGCGCGCGTAACGGAAGCGCCGTCCACCCCGGTAAATTCGGGGGATCGTAAATGATGCCGGCTTGCGCGTCCATCGGTCCGCCGATTGCAACACCGATGCGTTCGATCTGCGGAAAGCGGTGGATGTATGTTTGGCCGGCGCTCACGATCTGCGCGATGAGCGGCTCCGGGCCGCGCGGCGAATCCGTGGCGAATGCGATCCGTTCGAATATCGCGCCCGTGCGATCGCCCACGACAACGCTCGTCGTCGTCCCACCGACGTTAATCCCGAGTAGCATCGATTAGACGAAGCTGTATGGGGGGCGCGGGCCTTCGAGGTAGACGGTCAGTCCGGCGCTTTGCGCGTTCGCGGAAAAACGTTCGAGCACCGCGCGAAACCCCTCGACGCGCGAACGCTGCACGAGAAACGCACCAGAGAGCAGATGTTGCGGGAGCGCGCTTGGATCGAGCGGTCGCGAAGCGTTCGCGAACAGACCGCAGGCGCGCCAGAGTTTTCCGATGGTCTCCGTCGCCTCGGCAGTCGCGTACGCGGCGATCGAGGGCGTCTTCGAGCGCGAATGCGCCGAGCGCAAAACGTACGGATTTGCACGCGGTACGGCATGCGGGCCGAGGTAGGCGTGAATCGCCCACTCGTCTTTTCCGCTGATGCGCGCAAGCGCCCGGCGCCAGCGGTCGTACGACTGCTGCGCGCGTTCGTTCAGTTCGGCCATGCTTTCGTAAAACGTCAGAAACGGCGCGGGTACGACGGCACCGCGCGCCATCGCGCGATCGAGGACCGTTTCGTGCACGTGTGCTTGCCCGACGAGCCACTGCGGATCCGAGCGCTGACGCGCGATCGCATCGTTTGACCATGCTTCTTCATCGACGTACCGCACCAAGAGAGCGACGCGCTGATAAGGCACGGCGGTCGCGCGCGAACCGTCGATCACGAAGCGCCGACCGGCAAGCGCAGCATCGCCCACGCCGAAAAACTGTAACGGACGCGAGGGGCGAAGCCGCGCCTGCGCCGAGCTCACGGCGTGCTGCTCGTCCGAGCGGCACCGTTCTGATGCACGGAGTCGAAAAGCATCGCGGGCGCGGACGGAGCGCTCTGCACGCTCGGGCCGGATTTGCCTTCGAGCAGCGAGAGATGCGTGTACAGCAGGCTGCGCAGTTCGCTCTTGGCTTTCTCCACGTTCTCGTGCCAACGCTGGAGTTCACGTTTAGCGTCTTCGGTTTGCGCGACGAGATGGCCGTATTCTTTTTCGCCCGAGAGCCGCGCTTCGGTCTTGATCAGGTCGGCCTCTTTGTGCGCGGCCGCTTTTACTTCATCGGCCGTGCGCTGCGCGAGCAGCAAGGTCGACTGCAGCGACTCTTCCATCGCCTTGAAGTGGCTGATGCGCTCGCGCAGATCGCCATTCTCCGCTTCGAGCGCGGCGCGCGCTTCAGCGCCGTCCTCGAGCGTCTCGATGACCTCATCGAGAAACTGGTCGACTTCGGTGCGGTCGTAGCCTTGGAGCTGCTTCTTGAATGTCTTGTGCTGAATGTCGACGACGGTAATCTTCATCATCAACCTCGATTCGTTCCAAACGTGACTTTCGCGCCCAAGTCAAGCATCCCGTCGTTATCGAGCGAATCGCGCAGGCCCGCCGCGCTCACGCTCACGCCCGCCGGGACGATCAGATAAATGGCGTCGGCCAGTTTTTGAATGCGCCCGTCAATCGTGTACGCGACGCCTGAGGTGAAGTCGACGACGCGCTGCAAGAGACCGCGGTCCGCACCTTGCAAGTTCACGATCACGACTTGGCGTCCGCGCAGGGCATCGGCAATCTCGGTGACCTCGGCAAAACTGCGCGGCGCAAAAACACCGACGGAAGCTCCGCCCGCTACCGGGCGCCGGTTTGCATCGGACAGGTTGACCACGTTGCGTTTGGGCGCCGGGGCGTCCATCCCGTCGTAATCTCCGTCTTCTTCCTCATGCAATGAGAAAAACGAACCGAGCTTCTGAAACAGACTCATGCGGGTATCCTCTCTCGCCCGGGACGCGGCCCGAAGATCGCCGTGCCAAGACGAATCATAGTCGAGCCGTGCGCGATCGCACGCTCCCAGTCACCCGACATTCCAAGTGAAAGCGTAGCACCGCCGACGGCGGCGAAAACATCCTGGGCGCAGGCAAACGCCGCATCGGTTTCCGCTCCGTTTTCGGTGATCGGGCCGATTGCCATCACGCCGTCGACGTGCAGACCCTCATCGCGCAACCGCGCGGCAAGCGCCGGTGCTTCATCCGGTGCAACGCCGAAGCGTTCGCTCGGCGAGATATTCACTTGCACGAGCACGGAAAGCGGCTTGCCCGAAGCGCGCGCGGCCTTTGCAAGCGCCAGGCCGGCATCGAGTCGGTCGACGCTTTGCACCACATCGAAGAGCGCCGCGATCGGCTTTGCCTTGTTCGTTTGCATGTGACCGATGAAGTGCGTGCGTACCGTCGGCAGCGCCGCAAGCTTCTCGCGCGCCTCTTGCAAGTAGTTCTCGCCGATGTCCACGAGCCCAGCATCAAGCGCCGCGAGAACCGATTCTCGCGGCTGCATTTTCGTGACGCCGAGAATCCTCACAGAATCCGACGGCCGCCCTGCGGCGGCGGCGACGGCATCGACGCGCGCTCGAAAATTCTTCACGCGCTCGCCGATCGTCAGTGACGCGAGCTCCATGGACCGACGTCTTCAAGACGCAGGAACGGTCCTCCCGCGTCGCACCGCGTAGACGATGAGAACGATGCCGATGATAATTTGCGGAACGGTTAAGAGCTGACCGTTCGTAAGGCCGAGAAACGTGAAGCCCGGATCGCGCCAGATCTCCGCGATCGTGCGTCCGATCCCGTAAATCGTAAACCACGTCCACGCGACGACGCCAGGCGCCGGATGGCGGCGATAGACGTAGAGCACGATCGGAAGCGCGACGATGTCGAGAATGCCCTCGAAGATTTGCGAGGGGTAGCGGTAGCCCGAGAAATTCGGAAATTGGATGCAGTAGGGATGATCGGGATTGCAGACCGTCCCCGGCAGCTCGTCGTTGATAAAGTTGACGATGCGCGTGAGCGCGATCGGAATTGGCAGCAGCACGACGACTTCATCGGCCAGCGTCCCGAACGTGAGCCCGCGATGTTTGCGCAAGAACGCAAGAATCGCCAGAATCACGCCGACGAGCGCACCGTGGAATGCCATGCCGCCGTTCCACACGGCGATGAAATCGAGCGGATGGGCGAGGTAGTCGGCGAGGTTGTGTCTCGTGATGACGTCGGCGATGAGGAAGCCGATGCGCCCGCCCAAGAGCACGCCGACGAGCGCGTAGACGAGGAAGTCCTGGATTTCGTCGGTTGTCAAACCAAGCCGGCGGCGGCCGGCCGGCCGGTTCATCCACAAAAAGACGCAGATGAAGCCAAAAAGGTAAGAAAGCCCGTACCAATGGATGGCGAGCGGCCCAAGGCGAAACGCGATCGGGTCGATGTTCGGATAGGTAAACCAGTGGGTCATGTGCCGCCGCTTACAGGCATGGAGATGCATCCGTCGTAGAATTCGGGTTGCGATGCACCCGACTTTGAATATCGCGACGGCGTTTCTGGCAGGCCTCGTTTCCTTCGTCTCGCCATGCGTCCTCCCGCTGATCCCCGCCTATCTCTCGTTCCTGACTGGTTCGAGTTTAGAAGAACTCAAGACCACGCAGACGGCCGATGAGAAGCGCCGCGTGCTCTTGCACGCCCTCAGCTTCGTCGCCGGTTTCACCGTGATTTTCTTGCTGCTCGGCCTTTCCGCCAGCGCCATCGGTTCGGTCTTCCTCAACTACAAGGACTGGGTCGCGCGCATCGGCGGCGCGATCGTGATCGTGCTCGGTCTCAACATGGTCGGTCTCTTCAAGATTCCGTTTCTCGCGATGGACAAACGCCCGCAGTTTCGCTCGGCCACGCGCTCCTATTCCGCGTCGTTTCTGGTCGGCATCGGGTTTGCTGCGGGCTGGTCGCCATGTATCGGTCCGATCCTCGGATTTATCTTACTGCAGGCATCGCAACAGAAGTACGGTGAGGCGACGCTGTTCTTGCTGGTCTATTCTGCGGGACTCGCGCTGCCGCTGATGCTCACGGCCGCAGCCGTTTCACAAGCGCTCGGCGTGCTCAACCGCGTGAAGCGCTACCTTGGCGCAATCGAAATCGGCGCCGGCGCGTTTCTGGTTGCGACCGGTATCGTGATCTTTACCGGCACGTTCACGCGTATTGCGGGCATCTTCTATCAATACGTGAAGCCGCCATCATTGTGAGCAGCGTGCTCGTCGCCGCTGCCGTTTTTCTCATTGACCGCCTCACCAAAGCCCAGATCGCATCGACGTTCATGCCCGGAGAAAGCCGCCTCATCGTGCCCCATCTACTCTATTTGACCTACGTCCAAAACACGCACGGCGCGTTCGGCCTCTTCGGCGACCGAACGTGGCTCTTGATCGCCCTCGGCATGGTCGTCCTCGGCGTTTTCTATTTTGCGTTCCGTGAAGCCGCGGCACAGTCGCTGCTCGTACGGCTGGCATTCGGCGCGATCCTCGGCGGGGCGCTCGGCAACATGATCGATCGCCTCCAGCGGCACTTCGTCGTCGATTTCATCGACGTGCGCGTCTGGCCGGTCTTTAACGTCGCCGATTCGTTCATTACGATCGGGGTAGGACTGCTGTTGCTTGCAAGCGCAAAGCGCCGCCCGGTGACCGCGTGATCGAACTTCTTGCCGCAATCGTCGCACTCACTCTCGATCAGATAACCAAGCTCATTGTCCTTCAGCGCCTCGCGCCGATTGGATCCACCGTCGTCATCCCGCACGTCCTCTCGTTCACCTACGTGCAGAATACGCACGGGGCGTTTGGCATCGGGCCGAGCTCCACGTGGATCTTTGCACTCGTCGCCGCCGCGGTGCTCGTCGCGATCAACGTCATGTTCCGCGATCTCGCCGCAAAATCGCGACTCGCGCAAATCGCCCTCGGCCTCATCGCCGGCGGCGCAATTGGGAACATCGTCGACCGCTTCCGCCTGCACTTCGTCGTCGACTTCATCGACTTCAAAATTTGGCAGTACGTTTTCAACGTCGCCGATACGGCGGTAAACGTGGCCGCCGTCTTACTCGTCATCGCCTACATGCGCCGCTCGTCGCGCGCTCGCACCTGATGCGCGGCAACTTCACCATCGACGAAGTCGATGTCGGCACGCGCATCGACGTCTTCGTGACGCGCCATGCCGAAGGCATTTCCCGTTCGCGCGTGACGCTTGCGATCAAAGACGGCGCCGTCACCGTCAACGGCCACAAGATCAAACCGAGCCATCCGCTCGAACTCGGCGACATCGTCGAATGCGAAGTCTACGAAGCCGTCGCCCTCGATGCAAAGCCGCAGAACATTCCGCTGGACATCATCTTCGAAGACGACACGCTGCTGGTGGTCAATAAGGCCGCCGGGATGGTCACGCATCCCGCGCACGGCACGACCGATGGTACGCTCGTCAACGCGCTCCTCGGACACGTCATGGAACTGCCGGGCGAAACGGTGCGCGCGGGACTGGTTCATCGACTGGATCGCGATACGAGCGGTTTGCTCGTCGTTGCAAAGACTCCGGAGGCGCTGGCCACGCTCGGCCGCGCGATGCAGGCGCGCTACATCAAGCGCGAGTATCGCGGCATCGTAAGCGGCATCCCGCGCGATCCCGAAGGCACGATCACGGGCGCGATCGGCCGGGATGCTCGAAACCGTTTACGGTACGCGATTCGCACCGACGGCAAACCCGCCGTCACGCACTACACGGTGCGCGAAGAACTTATCCAGGCTGCCGAGTGCGTTTTTCGTCTCGAAACCGGACGCACGCACCAGATTCGCGTACATCTCGCGGCACTCGGACATCCGCTGCTCTGCGATCCGCTTTACGGCCGTTCCGATACGCGCTTCCCGATCCCGGGTCAAGCGCTGCACGCCTGGCGCCTGGGTTTTAAGCATCCCAAAACAAAAGAGATGCTGCAGTTCGAGGTGGATCCGCCGCGTGAGTATCTCGTTACGTTGGCGATGCTGCGCGCGTGAGCGCGGTCGGCACCTACACGCTGCACGCAACCTCCGGCGCGGCGCGGCGCGGCACGCTCGAACTCGCTCATGGAAAGCTCGAGACGCCGGCCTTCATGCCCGTCGGCACCGTCGCAACGGTCAAAGGCCTCGCACCACGCGATCTCAAGGAGATCGGCGCGCAGATCATCCTCTCCAATACGTATCACCTGTGGTTACGACCGGGGCACGACACGATCGTCGAGGCGGGCGGCCTGCACCGGTTCATGAATTGGGATCGCCCGATCCTTACCGATAGCGGCGGATTTCAGGTCTTCAGCCTCGAGTCGCAGCGCAAGCTCGACGACGACGGCGTCACGTTTCGCTCGCATATCGACGGTTCGCAGCACCGCTTCACACCCGAAAACGTCGTCGCGTTCCAAGAAGATCTCGGCGTCGACGTCGCGATGGTGCTCGATGAGTGCATCAAGCTCCCCGCCACCCCCGAGGCGGTCGCCGAATCGGTTCGCCGCACGACCGCGTGGGCGCGGCGGGCGGCCGCCTCCTGGCGACGCGGCAATACCGCGCTCTTTGCGATCGTGCAAGGCGGGCTTGACGAACGCGCGCGCGCGCAGAGTGCCGCGGAGCTGATCGAACTCGATTTGCCCGGCTATGCCATCGGCGGACTCTCCGTTGGTGAGACGCGCGAGGAGATGGTGCGCCTCGCTCGATTCAGCGCAAGCCTGCTCCCCGAGCGCAAACCACGCTATCTCATGGGCGTCGGAACGGTGCGCGATTTGCTTGCGGCTATCGACTGCGGGATCGACATGTTCGACTGCGTCTATCCGACGCGCAGCGGGCGGCACGGCCGCGCGATGACTTCGGTCGGCGAACTCAATATTCGCAATGCGGCATTCACGCGCGATTTCGGGCCGCTCGATCCGGCGTGTACGTGTGATGTCTGCACGCAGTTTTCACGAGCGTACCTATCGCATCTCTTCCGGGCAAACGAGCTACTGGGACCGCGCTTGCTTTCGTATCATAATCTCTTTGCACTCGACCACCTCATGAGCGAGGCCCGCGTGGCGATCGAGCGGAACGAGTGGCAGGCCTTTCGAGCGCGCATGGCTGAGGAAAACACGTGAGATTATATGTTGGCGGGCTGCCGCGCACGGCAACCAAAGAAGAAGTCACTCGGCTGTTCCGCCAGTTCGGCGCGACTGACGAGAGCGTCGTGCTCCCGCGCGACCGCCGCACGCGCCGCCGCAAAGGCATGGCGTATATCGATTTGCCAAGCCGCGGTTCGGCCGATTCGGCGATTGAGATGTTCAATGGTTTTGAGATCGACGGCAAACCGCTAACCGTCATGCTTGCGGAAGATCGTCCGCTCAAGCGCCCGCGCCAGCGTCCCATTTCGCGGTGATTCGCCGGCTTTGGCTACTCGCCGCATTGCTTGCAATCGCGGCGCCGAGCGTTGCGCGCGCGGACTCCGTTTATGCCGGGATTACGCTCAACCCACTCTTCGGCGAGCACCAGAGCTTTAACGATAAAGTCAACCCGCCGCCGATTCCAGCGCCGCTACTCGATGTAACCGCGCGACGCGGACGCGCGGAATTCTATTTCACCGGATTACCCGCATCGGTGAGCGTCCCGTACCAAGACGCAAAGCAGAGCCACACTTCGACGACACTCTCGATTCTCGACGGCACGGCACGCTTGTACCTCACGCGCAATTTTTCGCTTGGCATCGGCGAAACGATCTATAACCAGACCACGCACTACTCGGTATCGATTCCGGTCAGCGGCGGCGGCGAGCGTCAATATTCGAAAATCGTCGGCGCCCACTACGAACTGCACTACGTCAAACCGGCGGGGATCGGCCGAATCGAGGCATCGTTTGCGTACGCGCCGACGCTCTACGGTACGCAGACGACGACGTTCGATGTCGGTCCCGGATCGACGACCCTCTTCGACCCGGAAAAAGGCAAGCAAATCGATACGTCGGTGCGCTACGTGCGACGGCGCGGTAAGCTCGAGACGATCTACGGAATCCGCTACATCAACTTCACCGCGATTTATACGGCAAACGGCAGCCTCTCCGACCGCAACGTGGGCATCCTCCCGACTTTCGGACTGCGAACCCGCCTCTAGCCCATGATTACGACCGAAGATCTCAAGACCGTCTCACTCTTTGCCGACGTCGATGCGAGGCTACTCGCGCGCATCGCATCGCGCGTCGCCGATATCCGCGTCAAGAAAAATGAGTGGATCTTCCAAGAGAGCGATCCCGCCGCGTTCTGGGCCGTGATTGCGGGTGAAGTCGAGATGATCAAGGTGATCGGCGGCGTGCAACGCCAGACGACGACGTTCGATCCCGGCGAATTTTTCGGCGAAGTGCCGCTGATGCTCGGCGCTGCGACCTTCTCGGGCTGCCGGGCGCTACGCGATTCGCGGCTGCTTCGACTCGATGCGAACGACTTTCACAACCTCGTGATCGAATCGCCCCAGGCAAGTGCCATTCTCGCGCAAACGCTGGTCCGGCGCGTCAACGCGATTCAGGAGATCTTCCGCGAGGCCGAGGTCACGCGGGCGACGATCGTCGGCGACCGGTACGATCTTGCCTGTCACGACGTCCGCGACTTTCTGTATCGCAACCACATTCCGTTCGAGTGGCTCGATCCCAATAACGATGCGGATCGCACGTGTATCGCACCGGAGATTCTCGCGAGCGCGATTATCCCACGGTCATCGTCGACGATGGCTCGACACTTGTGGAACCAAGCGACCGCGACATCGCCGTTCATCTGGGTCTGCAAACCAAACCCGATAACGAAGAGTACGACGTCGCAATTATCGGCGGTGGTCCCGCGGGACTTGCGGCGGCGGTGTACGGTGGCTCCGAGGGCTTGCGTACGATTATGATCGAGCGCGAAGCGCCGGGTGGCCAAGCGGGCACATCCTCGCGTATCGAAAACTATCTCGGATTTCCCGGCGGTATTTCGGGCGATGAGTTGGCAAATCGCGCACTCATGCAAGCAAAGCGCTTCGGCACCGAGATCCTCGTCACACGCGAAGTGCAGTCGATGGAGCGTTGCAACGAGGGCTTTTCGATTGCACTCGATGGCGGCGACATCGTGCGAACGCGCGCGATCGTCATCGCAACGGGCGTGACGTGGCGGACGCTTGAGATCGAAAATGCCGATCGCCTTGTCGGGCGGGGGGTCTACTACGGCGCGGCGCGCACCGAGGCGCTCGGCATGCGCGGCAAAGAGATTTTTTTGATCGGCGGGGGCAACTCCGCAGGTCAAGCGGCGATGTTTTTTGCCAACTACGCGCATTCGGTGAGGCTTCTCGTGCGGAGCGACGATCTCGCAAAGAGTATGTCGCACTATTTGATCGAGCAGCTCGGCAGCAAAGACAACGTCCACGTCGAGGTCAGCACCCAGGTGATCGGCCTAGGTGGCGACGGTCACCTCGAATCGATCGTCACGCAAAATGGAATGCAGACCAGCTCGGCGCGGAAGGCCGATGGGCTTTTCGTCTTCATCGGTGCAGACGCCGTCACGACGTGGCTGCCAAAAACGCTCGAACGGGACGCACGCGGCTACATCAAAACCGGTCGCGACATCGCGGGGTGGAGCGACGAGCGGTATCCGTTTTCGCTCGAAACGAGCATCCCCGGAATCTTTGCCGCGGGAGACGTGCGCAGCAACTCGGTCAAGCGTGTTGCCTCCGGCGTCGGCGAAGGCAGTATGGTCATCGCATACGTCCATCAATATCTCGAAACGCTCCGAACACCCGCGTAACGTTTCGATTACGATTGGGCGTCGCCAATCACACCTTCGAACCACTCCGGTTGCAAACACCCGATCGTAAGCGATCGGTAAGTGTGCTCCCGTATGCTGATGCGAGTCACACCGCGCTCATCTAGGAGAACACCCGATGGAATCAACTCTCGCGCACGCCCACCCGCTCGTCAAAACCGGCCCGACCCTCGTCGCACCGCCGTGGGCCCTTGCGGCGCTGATGTTCGTTCTGCTCGCAGGCGCGTTTGTGGGAGCGGTGCTGCTAGCTGCGCGTTAAGCGCGGCACGAACGACCCGCGTCGATCTCCCGGACGATCGCGGCGCACGAAGCGCAGATCGTCGGGTGATCGAGGTCCGCTCCAAGCGGCAGCAGCTTCCAGCAGCGCGCACACTTCTCACCGGTAGCCGGCTGCAGAATCACCGTCGACTCCGTCGACGGACTCTTCTCCAGACTTGCGACCTGCGAGACGATCAGCGCTTCGCGCAAGTTGTCACCGAGCGCAACGAGCGCATCAAAATGAGCGGGGTCGACGAATACGCGGGCGTCGGCTTCGAAGTCGCGTGGGCTCTCGCTCGATGCGACCTGCGAACGCAGATTCTTGAGCAGCGTCCACTTTGCAAGCGCATCGGCATCGATCTCGTGAACCTTCGGGAAGGCAACGTCGAAGATGCTTGCGTGATCGCCGCGCAGCGTGGCGGACAAATGCTGCCACGCTTCTTCGGCGGTGAACGAAAGCACCGGTGCGAACAGCACGCCGAGCGTCCGGAAGATTTCGAGGACCGCGCTCTGCGCACTACGCCGGCGTGAGGAGTTCGGCCCGCCCGAGTACAGCCGGTCTTTAAGCGCATCGAGGTAAAACGACGAAAGATCTTCGGAGTCGAACTTCATCAGCGCAAGATACGCATCGTGCAGACGATAGTGACGGTAGTGGTCGACGACGTCTTTGGCGAGTGCATCGAGCGCCGCGAGCGCGAGTTTGTCGATTGGCTCCATCGCGCTGCGCGGCACGACGGCAGCCGCGTTCAGGTCGTAGAGCAAGCTCAGCATGTAGCGTAGCCGGAAGCGAAAATTCTTGTAGACGTTCGCGACATTGTCGAGCAGTTTGTCGCCCAAACGTACGTCAGCGGTATAATCGACCGATGCGACCCAGAGGCGCAGGACGTCGGCGCCGTACTTCTCCATGCCGTCTTGCGCGGCGATGTAGTTGCCCGCGGACTTGTGCATCGCACGCCCGTCGGCATCGACGACCCAGCCCGTCGAGACGACTTCTTTATACGGCGGCGCGCCCATCGTCGCCACGGCCGTGATCAGATTCGAGCGGAACCAGCCGCGATACTGATCGCTGCCTTCCAGATACAGGTTGGCCGGCCACGGCAGGCCGCCGTTCTTGAGCACCGCCCGGTGCGTGACGCCCGATTCGAACCAGATATCGACGATATTCATTTCTTTCGTGAACGTCGCGTTGTGGCAGTGCGGGCACGTGAAGTCGGCCGGGATGAAAGCGGTGAGGTCTTCTTTCCACCACATGTCCGAGGCGTTGGTGTAGGCGCTGCCGCGTTCGCGGAAGGCTTTGGCAAGATTGCGCGCGACCGCGGGATCGACGATCGAATTCTGACAGCTATTGCAGACGAATGCCGGGATCGGCGTGCCCCACGTGCGTTGACGCGAGACACACCACTCCGGATGGTTCGCGATCATCTGTTCCATGCGGCCTTCGCCCCACGTCGGCAACCATTTGACATCGCCGATCTTGTCTTCGATCTTGGCGCGCAACCGGTTGACGTCCATCGCGATAAACCACTGCGCGGTCGCACGAAAGACGACCGGGTTCTTGCAGCGCCAGCAGTGCGGATAGCTGTGGTTGTATTTCTCGTGGGCGATCAAATGTCCCGAGGCGCGCAAATCATCGATGATCTGCTGCTGTGCATCGAAGATGAACAGCCCCGCATACGGTCCCGCCTCGGGCGTGAATTTGCCCGCGCCGTCGACCGGATTGAGGATCGGCAACCCGTACTGGACGCCGGTGTTGAAGTCATCGGTCCCGTGTCCGGGCGCGGTATGAACGGCGCCCGTTCCGGTTTCAAGCTCCACGTATTCGGCGCCAACGATGAGCGAATCGCGATCGAGGAATGGATGGCGCACGCTCGTCCCCACAAGCGCTGCCCCTGCAACCGAGGCGAGTTGCTTGCCAAGATCCATTTCATGCGCGATGCGCTTGATCAGCGATGCAGCCAGGGCATCGGCGACGATCACACGTTCGTTACCGACTTCATAGAGTCCGTACGCCGCATCCGGCTTGAGCGCGATTGCGACGTTCGCGGGCAAGGTCCACGGCGTGGTGGTCCAGATCGCAACCGAGACCGGTTTGCCGTCGTCGGCTACGCCGAACTTCGCGAGCAGAGCGGCGCGCTGCGCATCGTTTGCGGTGAAGCGCACGTAGATCGAGGGCGAGACCCGGTCGGCGTACTCGATCTCCGCCTCGGCGAGCGCCGTCTCGTCATGAACGCACCACAGCGTCGAGCGCAAGCCCTTGTAGAGTTGCTTCGATTCGGCAAGGTCGGCGAGCGTCTCGACGATCGTCGCTTCGAACTCGGGGGCGATCGTCATGTACGGGCGATCGTAATGACCGAAGACGCCCATGCGCAAGATCGTCGATCGTTGACGGTCGAGCCAATAGAGCGCACGTTCGCGACAGGCGGCGCGCAGTTCGATCGGATCGATCTTATGGAAGTCGATGCCCAGATGCTTGAGCGTTTCGCGCTCGATCGGCAAGCCGTGCATGTCCCAACCCGGGATGAAATCCGCCCAGCGTCCATCGAGGAGGTTGATCTTGATGAACGCGTCTTTGAGCACGCGGTTGAGGAAGTGCCCCATGTGCAGATCGCCGTTCGCGTACGGCGGTCCATCGTGCAGAATCCACGGCTCGTTCTTGCGATTGGCGGCAAGGCGCCGCTCGTAGGTGCCGTTCTCTTTCCACCACGCGACGCGCGTCGGCTCGCTCTTGGCCAGCCCGGCTCGCATCGGGAAATCTGTTTTCGGAAGATTGAGAGAATCGCGGTAGTCGCGCACGGTGGTTAAGTCCGACATAGAACGCGCACATTTACGTGCGCCGGGAAGTCGGGCCTCTTGGGTCGCTACCCGGCTAGCGCAAGGGCCCGCGTGCGCATCAGCCGGCCGGTAATCCGGCCTTCCTCAACGACATCGATGAAGGGGCGGTCGCTCGCGCGGAACGCGGCCAGTGCTTCGAGACCCGTTGCCGTGCGCGGCAAGGTTGGGCCGGCTTCGGAGGCGAGGATCTCCGCGCCGTGCGGCTCCATCAGGTCGCCGACGGTCACGCGTTCGAGCCGTTCCACGAGCCGCGCGCCGCGGTACGCGCCCCAGCCGTTGCGGATCAGAAAGCCGCCCATGAGGACGTACCAGCCGTATTGCCACTCACGCGTGCTTGCGACCAAAACGATGCCGGTGATGACCAAACTGATCGCGAGAACCAAGCCTGCAAGCGAGGCGATCGCCGTCCCCGAGGCCTGGCTGTGACGCAGCCGCCACAGGATGGCGCGCAGCACCCGGCCGCCGTCCATCGGAAAGGCGGGGATTAAGTTAAACGCGCCGAGGCCCGCGTTTGCGATTGCGCCGTAGGCAAGGACCGTCGCGACGGATTCGCCGAACGCCCCGCGCAGGACGAGTGCGGCGCCCATCGTCGCTACATAAAACAGGCCCGCGAGCGCAAAACTCACGGCCGGACCGGCTAAGGCGACGGCGACTTCTGCTCGCGGCGTGGGCGGCTCGGTCTCGAGCGTTGCGACGCCGCCGAACATGAAGAGCGTGATCGAATGCGTGCGAACGCCGAAGCGGCGCGCGACGAGCGCATGTCCGAACTCATGGGCGATAACGCTTGCAAAGAGCAAGAGCGCGCCGATCGCCGCGAGCAACAAGCCCAAGTTGTGCGGCACATCACGTAATTCGCCGACGAGCGACGACGTGACGAGCGCATAGACGACGATCCACGAAACGTGGACATCGACGGCGATTGCAAACAGCTTTCCGAGTCGAAGCGTTTGGCGCATCAGTCCATTTAGTATTGCACGCGTCGTGCGCGCACGCAATCGGTTACGGGAGTTTTTTTACGAGTTCGTCGAGCGCGACGAAGTTGCGTTCCGCGAGCGCCGTCATTGCTGGCATTTTCGCGCTGAGATGACCGGCGACCGATGCGCGCTGGGACCACGCATGATCGACGGCCCGCTCGATCGCTATGGGATCGGGCGTGCTCTTCGATGCGGGCACCCAAAGTGGCGGAAGCGGATAGGCAAGGTCATCGCAGAGCGCGTCGATTTTTGGATCGTAGGGGACGGCAAGAAACGGAACGCCAAGGCGCGCTGCGATGATCAGCGCGTGAAGCCGCATGCCGATCACCAGTTGCGCCGAGCCGATCACTTGCGCTGCCTGCGCGAGCGGATAGTCCGGTAAGAGCACGGGCGAGGTTCGGCAGCGCCGGATTACGACGGTCGAGGCTTCGGCATCGGCGGCACCGCCGAGCGGCAAGAACGCAACGCGCGCACCGTAGCGTTCGCCGAGGTGGTCGACGGCATTCGCGATTGCCGTCGCCGTCGCATCGCCGCCGGTCCAGCGGCGGACGGACACGACGACCAGTGGCGCGTCGCTCGGCCCTAAACCCTCGGCCGCAAGATCCAGCGGCGCAGCCCCCGGCTCGAAGAGAAAGACCGGATCGGCCGTCCGTTCGACCTTCGTCCCCGGCAAGAGCGGCCCGAGTAGCGCGCGAGAGCGTTCGTCTCGGACCGTGGCAAGCGAGGCGCCACGGCAGAATTCACGCACCACCGACTTGCCCCAGAAGTCGAGCGGACCGATCGATTGCGCGAAGATCATCGTGGCTTTCTTCGCGCGAATCGCCGTGCGGATGACCCCGGCATAATACAGCAAGCTCTTGAGGCTGGTCACGTTCTGCAAGAGCCCGCCGCCGCCCGAGAGCACGACGTCGGCCTTTTCGATCGCGCGGCGCACCGCGCCCAGATCCATACGCGCGGTCGCCTCGACGGAATAGGTCCGCTCCGTCTCCTCGGGCGTCGCGCTCAAGACGTCGATCGTGCAGCCCGCAAAACGCGCGCGCAACTGCGTGATGATAATCGCGAGGAGCGCCTCATCGCCCAAGTTTCCGAAGCCGTAATAGCCGGAGAGAACGATCCGCGGTTCACGCATTCGAAGCGAAACGTGCGCGCAGCGCGCGGTAGACCACGATGGCAAGCGCGCCGATGACGACGCCGAGGACCGCGCCGTTAACGATGCGCAAGAGCGAGACGTCGAGCGCCGTGTGCAAGTGCGAGAACGTGTCGACGCAGTCGGCGAGACCCACGCCGATGCCGAGCACCAGCAACCAGCCGAACCGTTTGCGATCGATCGGCAAGAGCGCAGGCAGGAGCATCAAGAACGGAAACCCGACGAGAAATTCTTTGAAGCGCGGCCGAACCGAGAGCACCGCGGTGAGATTGGAGCGGAGCGCAAGTTCGAACGAACTCGGAGCGATGTCACTCTGATTGCCACTGCGCACGAGCACCACGTACGCGACGCCGAGCAGGGCGGCTCCCGCGATGAGTTGATAGATGCGGATCGGAGCGTTTGCCGCTTCGCGCGGGTCGTCTAGGCGCGCATTGAAAAGCGGCGTAAGCAAATACAGCGCAAGCGCAACGATCGGCGGCAGCAAGAGCACCAGTTTGACGCCGGTGAACCGGTCGATCTCCTCCATCAAAAGCGGTGTACTGAGGAGGCCGACAATAACGAGCGCGCCGCCGAGCGTGGTGGCAACGGCCAATCCAAGGATTCGCAAACCCGCAAGCATCGCCGCGGGCGTCGACAGGGCCGACGCACGCGAGCGGAAGATCGGCGCCGTCAGACACACGCCGGCGACGGCAAACGCGATTCCGCCGGCGAGTGCGAGCGCCTTACGCGCGAGCATGTCGTGATGGATCGCGAGCGTGCCGCCGTAGAAGACGAGGTCAAGCGCGATGAGGGCAATTGCGAAACGCGCGCTGCCGACGCCGAAGAGCGCGCAGATCACGAGCAGGATGCCGGGCACGGCAAGCGAGGCGAGTGCGACGATTGCGGGGTTGATGCGGAAGGGCGGAATCGGCGTCGCGCGGCCGAGCGTGAAGCCGCGCGTATTCAGGCCCTCGGCGATCTGCCGAACCATCTCGACGTTGGTCGCCTCGATCGAGCGATCGCCCCAGGCGTGCGCAAAGGGCCGCAGGTAGACGACGCGCACGTTGCGTTCGCGCGCCCCGAGCAAATAGCGCGCGATGACGTTCTCGGGCTTGAGTTTATCGAGTTCGAGTTTGGCGATCGCTTGGACGCGCGTTGTTTGACCGGGAATCTTCCGCGCGAGCTCGTCGTTGCCGTCCTGAACTTGCTTTGCATCGTAGGTCTCGATCGTACCGAAGTTCAACCGCGTGCGTTTGAACGCATCGGCCGTGCCGTCGATGGCCTTGGGAAATCCGAGCACCGCATTGCGCAACCCGAAGAAGATCACCGTGCTCACTTTGCGTTTTCCAAGGAAGGCATCGAACGTCGCATCGATTTGCGCGGCGTTGAAGCGTTCGTCGTTCTGGACGCGCGGCACAAGGAAGAACCCGAGGTGCTTCGCCAGATCCATCGTCTCGATGGGAATTCCAAGACTGACGTTCGCGAAGAAATCGGACTGCGTGCGGATCGCGACCACGTACGGTAGTTGCGTGCGCAGCACGCGCACCGCGCGCGGTTCAAAATCGATCGCGAGATGCGCCTTGAAACGCTGCCACGTCCCGGCATTGTAGACGACCAGATACAGCTCGTCAGGCGAGAGATGATTGCCTTTGGCAAGCGCCGCAAGGAGCGGATCACCCAGCGGTGCGAGGCGCGCCTGATCGATCAGCGCTTGGCCCGGATAGACGACGGCATTCTGCGATGCGTTAATGCTTCCGCCGAGCTGTTCTTGCACCGCAAGCGACGTCAGACCGGCGCGACGTAGCGCAACCAGGAACGCGGTTTGATCGTAGTTATACGAACGCGCAAGCGATGTAAAGTCCGTAAAGTCCATCACGATCTCGACGCGATGCGAGGCACGTTCGTAATGGAGACGGGCGACGGCGACGTAGGCGCAGGCCAGCAGTCCGATTGCAAGGACGATGAGCCCGTTGCGCATGCGCGGATTCACCGGTCGACGAACTCGCGAAGAAACGACTGGAGACGCGCGGTCACGGCGTCCGGGCGATCGAGCTGCAGGTAATGTCCTCCGGGGATCACGTCGTACACAAATTCATCCGCCAGCCGCTCACGCAGCGAGGCCACGAGTTCGGGCGAACGTGGTTTCTTGATCGCCGCACTGCCGTAGAGCAAGAGGGTCGGCGAAGAGAGTTCGCGCGCGAACGGGCGCGTCGGAAACCCGACGACGCCTTCGAATGCCTCGAAGATCATGCGCGGATATTCAATCGGAATCTGCGTGCGCTGTTGTTGCCACGCTTCCTCCATATTTGCGCGATCTTCAAAACTTTGTTCGAAGGTCCAACGTGCGATACTTCGCGCGATGCGGCCGTCGTGCGCGAACGACCGCGCGAGCGGTCCGAGCGCAAACCGCACGAGCGGTTTGAGCGGTCCGACGTCGTGCCCGGACTTGCCGTCTTCGGGATAGACGGGATCGATCAGCCCAAGACCGGCGACGCCGGCCGCGTTCTCTGCCGCGAGGGCGAGTGCGAGCAATCCGCCCATTGAATGACCGACGATTGCGACCGGCCGACGTTCCGATGCGATGACCGAGCCAAGCGCTTCGCGAGCATCGATGAAATAATCACCGAGTCCCGCATCATCAACGCGGGCGGCCGCACCGTGCCCGCGCCCCTCCCACACATAGACACGACGCGTTGCTGCGAGGGCCTCGCGCTGGGGCGCCCACGACCAAGCGCCGCCGCCGACACCGTGGAGAAAGAGCACCGGGGTGGCTTCGGTGGACGTACCGCCGTCGTGCAAGGCACCGCCGGAGGGAAGCTGCAGTTCGGCTTGACGCACGAGCGCGGGGTTCGTTAGACTGTACGGACTTCACTTCACCCCGGGAATATCGCTTGTCGCTCTCGCAACCGGCGCGCGCGGTCGGGATCGGCCTGCTGGGATGCGGGACGGTCGGCGGCGGCGTCGCGCAGCTGCTCATCGCCAACCCCTCAGCAATTACGCGTGTCGCGGGCGCAGAATTCGTTTTGCGCCGCGTCGCCGTGCGCGATCTGCACAAGCCACGCAATGTCACACTACCGCTTGACTTGCTTACGGGCGATCCCAATTCGGTCGTGGACGATCCCGAGATCGACCTGATCATCGAATGTATCGGTGGCGTCGGCATCGCGGGCACACTTGTCGAACGCGCACTCGAACACGGCAAGCACGTCGTGACCGCCAATAAAGATCTCCTCGCGACCGAAGGCCCGCGCCTCGCGGCGCTCGCTGCGGCTCGCGGCGTCACGCTTCAGTATGAAGCAGCGGTGGGCGGCGCCATTCCGATCGTGCGTGCGCTGACCGATTCGCTCGCGGGCGAAGACGTACTCGAAGTCGGCGGTGTGCTCAACGGCACGACCAACTTCATCTTGAGCGCGATGGGTGGCGGCGCCACGTACGCGGGAGCGCTCGCGGAGGCCCAGCGCCTCGGATTTGCTGAGGCCGATCCGACAAGCGACGTCGAGGGCATCGATGCTGCGCACAAACTTGCAATCCTCGCGCAGCTCTCGTTCAAACACGCTGTCACCTCCGATCGCATTACGCGACGTGGGATTACCGGCGTCTCGCGCGATGACGTCGTCCTCGCCTCACGGCTCGGCATGCGGGTGAAACTCATCGCCTGTGCGCGCCGCAGCGGCACGATCAGCGCGTCGGTCACGCCGGCATACGTTCCGATCGGTCATCCATTTGCCGAGCCGACGGGGGCTCACAACTGCATTCGCGTGATCGGCACGTCCTCCGGTTCGCTCACCTTTGCGGGAAGCGGCGCGGGGCGCGAACCCACCGCCTCCGCCGTCATCGGCGATGTCATCGCCGCGCTGCGGCGGCTTGCCGGCGGTATTCACGACGCGGTCAAACTCGCACCGATCGACGATGCAATGCTGCCGCCAATCGTGCTCCCACGCATCGTACGACTCGCGTCGCTGCGCGACGTGCGCCCGGCAGTAACGGCGCTCGCGCATGCCGGGATTTCTGCGCGCGCCGCAGCGGACGTACCCGCCGTCATTACTGCTGCGCTCGCACTCGATCGCGATCCCGATCTTCACAGCGCGCTTGCGACAGACGGCTTACGCGCGGCAAGCATGCATCCGCTTTGGGAAGATGATACGCACGACGCGCCGGGCGAACGTGCCGAGCAGACCGACGCCGTTGCCGTCTAGTCTAGCACCGGTTTTCGAGGGCGACGTGCGCATCGGCGCACTCACCCTCGCAAACGGCGCGTGCCTCGATGAGGTGGTGCAGCGCGTCACGCGCTACGGCGCAGAACCGCTCGCTGATGGGAGCAACGTCGTTCTCGTGCTGCACGCGCTCACGGGTTCGAGCCGCGTCGTCGAGTGGTGGAGCGGCCTGGTCGATTCACTTGTCGATCTCGAGCGCGCGTGTTTGATTGGGATCAACGTGCTCGGCGGGTGCTACGGCTCCACCGGACCTGCCTCACTTGCGCCCGACGGCAAACGCTACGCCACGCGCTTTCCGATCGTGACCGTCGCTGATATGGTCGACGCACAAGCGCTCGCGCTCACGGCGATTGGAATCGATCGTGCCGCGCTCATCATCGGGGGTTCGCTCGGCGGCATGCAGGCGCTCCAGTGGTCCGTGCGTTACGGCGCGCGTGTCGGCGAAGCGGTCGTCGTCGGCGCGCACGATGCGTTTTCAGCGCTCGGCATCGGTCTGAATTTTTGTGCGCGCACGGCGATCATGAACGACGCAAACTTTAATGGCGGCGCGTATGCCGAGTCGGCGCCGCTCGATGGCATGAAACTCGCGCGTATGATCGCAATGCTTTCGTACAAGAGCGACGTTCTGCTCGAGGATCGGTTTGCGAACCGGCCCAACCGCAGCGGCGGCGATCCGACGCGGTTTAGCGCAGACCGATTCGATGTCGAAGGCTATCTTGCGTATCAAGCCGATCTCTTCGCGCATCGCATGGACGCCAACGCCTATCTTGCGCTGACGCGCGCGATGGATCTTTTCGACGTGCGCGCAACCCCGATCGTGCATCCGGCACGGACGACGTTTGTCGGGATCGAAAACGATTGGCTCTTTCCGCCCACGTACGTTCGCGCTGCTGCCGATCGTCTGCGTGCGCGCGGCGTCGACGCGACCTATCTCGAACTTCCAAGCGACCACGGTCATGACGCGTTCCTTGCGGAAACGCAGGCGCTCGCCGCTCTGCTCGAACCGCATCTCGGTGCGGCACTAACCCGCCACTAGAAACAGGAAAGCCCGCCGGGGGGCGGGCCTTGCACTGTCGTCGCGTAGCAGGTTGCCCCGCTACCGGGTGTGGGCGACGTTCAAAATATGCGAAACGTTCGCATAGCCCACACCGCTTGCGCTTTAGGCAAGTATAGCGGCTTCGTAGCAGCTTTCCAACCCTCAATAGTAAATTTAACGTCAGGAATTTCTGAACTTAACAACGATTCTCGGGAGCACGTCAAAATGGTAAGCCCATTCCCGCACGCCAATACGATTTACGAAGCGATCCAATTGCGCTTCGCAGAATCTTACGGTTCCCACTGCGGTGTGCGCTTTTCGACGAATGCATGCATGCCTTCTTGCGCGTCGTTAGCAAGCGCATTCATACTCATCACTTCTTTTGCGTATGCGTACGCTTTGGGTTGGTCGAGGTCGACTTGCGCGTAAAATGCCGCTTTTCCGAGACCGACGACGAAGCGGCTCGCATGGGCGACGCTGGCAGCAAGCGCACGCGTCTCGGCTTCGAGAGCCTCCGGAGCGACGACGCGATTGATGAGTCCCCAGGCAGTTGCGGTTTGCGCATCGATAAAGGCGCCGGTGAGGAGCATCTCCATCGCGCGCTTCCGTCCGATCGCGCGCGTGAGTGCCACCATCGGCGTCGTACAGAAGAGCCCGATTTTCACTCCGGGGGTCGCGAACTTTGCGTCGCTCGAAGCAACGGCAAGATCGCACGTCGCAACGAGTTGACAACCGGCCGCCGTCGCAATGCCGGCGACCTCGGCGATCACCGGCTGCGGGATGCGTTGGATCGTCTCCATGAGCCGCACGCACACATCGAAGGTCTCGCGGTACTCCTCGACCGACCGAGCGAGCATCTCCCGAAGGTCGTGACCGGCCGAAAACGCGGGCCCAAGCCCGCTCAGAATGACAACACGCTGCGCTCGATCGCGCTCGATCTCGTTGAATGCCTCAATGAGTTCGAGCATGACGCCGAGTGAGAGCGCGTTGCGCTTTTCCGCCCGGTTCATGGTGACGCGCGTGACGCCATCCTGGGTATCGACGAGAAGGTAACGATCGGCGTTGATCATCGAGATTAATTCTTTGAAGAAGAGGACGTCCCTCGGCGGTTCTCCGGCGTCACCGTAGTACATGAACGTTTCTATGACAACCAAGGATCGCGGCGTAAGCCGCGCCGGCCGGATTACCGGCATCGGCTTACTCGTCTTGCATCTGGGAGCGCTTGCCGCATTTCTTCCGCAGATGTTCTCCTGGACAGCAGTCGGCGTCGGCTTTTTGTTTTACTATCTGACGATCGCGCTTGGCGTCGGGCTTGGCTATCATCGCCTGCTGACGCATCGCTCGCTGCGCACGTCGAAGCCGATCGAATACGGGCTCGCGATCCTCGGAGCGCTCGCGCTGCAGGGCGGCCCGATCGACTGGATCGGAACGCACCGCGCGCATCACGCGCATACCGACGCCGACGGCGATCCGCACGACGCGAATCGCGGTATGTTTTGGAGTCACATCGCGTGGCTCTATCGCTATAATACGGCAAAACCCGTCGGCCAAAATCTGCGCCGCCTCGCACCGGATCTCGCTAGCGTGCCGTTCTACGAATTTCTCGAGAAGACGTACGTCTGGTGGACCGTGGCCCTGGGACTCGTGTTCTTTGCGATCGGGGGTTTGCCGTGGGTCGTGTGGGGCATCTTCGTGCGCATCGTCGTGACGTACCACATCACGTGGCTCGTCAATAGCGCCGCACACGAGGTCGGCTATCAAAGCTACAAAACCGGTGACAAATCAACCAACAATTGGTGGGTTGCGCTGCTGACCTGGGGCGAAGGCTGGCACAACAACCACCACGCGTTCCCGTCCTCGGCACGACACGGTTTACGGTGGTATGAGATTGACGGCACCTGGATCACGATCAAACTGATGAAGGCGCTCAAACTCGCGCACGACATCAAGCTCCCGACGCCCGGGATGATCGCACGCATGTCGCTCGAGCCGCGCGCTGCGACGAAATAAAATTTGGGCGATGACGGATTCGAACCGCCGACCAACTCGGTGTAAACGAGCTGCTCTCCCGCTGAGCTAATCGCCCCTAAGCCCCAGTGCATTCGCCGGGTCGCCGAGCGGCCCTATCTGATGACGGGCGCCTAGGGCGAGGGCGCGGGCAGCGGGGTCGGTTGATCGACCGGCGTCGTCCGTCCAAAATTGCCGAGGTAGAGCGACGTCTTGTGCTTGGCTTGCATCTCGATGAAGCGGAAGCTGACGTTAAGCAACGTGACTTTTTTGGAAACGACGATCGGCACATCGGCGCGCTCGGAGTCGATATACCAACCGCCATCGTACTGCGCGAACGTCAACGTCCACGGAACCGTACTTGCCGGCCCACCGGCGATCGCTCCAAGAACGCTCGCCTTGACGACGGTGTAGCGAGCGGTGTCGACCCATAAATCGCGTAAACGCAAGTGCTCGACATCGTGCAGCGGAGCGAGTGTTAAATGGTACACCTGGTGCGCGGCAATCGTCTCGGTACCGACGTAATGGACATCGTAGTCTTTCACGACCGACCGAACGCGGCCGATCTCACGTAACGTCGATGGCGCTTCCGTTTGCGAAGGCAGTGCCGCCATAGCTGGATTCTTCAACGCGATCGGCGCGAGCCCGTACGTCTCGTTCGGAGCGATCTGCAAGCCCAAGAACGGTTCGGGATCGCCGCGATCGTGTGCGCCGATCGGCAACCCCATAAAGTTAAACCCGAAACCCTTGGGTAAGAACGGGTTCGCAAGTTCTTCGCGTGAAAACTTCTTGAGTTTGAGATCGGTTCCGCCATCGAGCGTCCCGTCGTAGGTCTTCGTGTACGCGTGATCCTTGATCGTAAATTGCTGGCGGAACGCGAACGTCAGCTCGGGCGGATAGGAATAAAATCGGAAGAGCGTACGCGCGTGCGCGAAAATCAAATCGGCGTCGGGCGCCTCTTGCGCCAGCGCCGGCGTCACACCGGCGATCATGATTGCGGCGAAAGCCGCGAGAACACGAGCGATCATTCGAGCCTCATTGCACTGACTTGGCGCGTCGCAATCCATAAGAGGATGGCCATCGCGGCGAAAATGGAGAGCAGCGCCAAACCGCCAAGGGCGATCAATCCGCCCGCGCCCATGTCGGCGAACCGCGAGAAGAACGGCGCAATGACTTGGATGTTTTTTCCGATCAGTTGCGTGCCGCCGATCGCTAGCACGACAAAGGTGATATTGAGCGCGAATACGGCCGCCTTCACCGTTGGTGCACGTAAGGCGATGATGATCTCGATCGCGCCAAGCAATCCGCCGAGCGTCAGAGCGATCGCCATGACGAGGGCTAGCTGTCCGAATGCGATCGTCGAGGATCCCATTACACGCGAGACAATCGACGCCGTAATCGTCGTCGCGAGCATGATGCTCGCGGCGTACGCAAGACCGGCAAACCACTTTCCAAGCACGATCTCGCTACTCCGTAGCGGCGTGACGAGGAGGGTCTCAAACGTCCCGCGTTCTTTTTCGCCGGCGAACGCATCAGCCATCGCATAAATCAAAAGAAAGATCGGCAGGGCTGCCCCGATCAATGGCCCGACGGGAGGGAGGCCGCCGCCGCGCTTTGCGCCCGAACTTCCCACATACGCGAAAAACAGCGGAAAGACAATTCCGAAGAGCGCGATGTAGATGAGAAATTCGTACTGTCCGTAGCGGCCGGTTGCGCCGCCCGAAAACCACTCGCGCAAGTCTTTGCGCATGATTGCGATCATGTCGTCTCCCGCACCAGGTCGAGGAACGCGCGCTCGAAACCTCCGTGGTCACGAACGATCTCGCTCACCTCAGCACCTTCGCCGACGAGTGCTCGGTTGAGCGCTGCGGAGTTGGGTTCCTCCGAGAACGTCACGAGCAGACCGCGCGGGTTCCGTTCGACCGCGCTCACGCCCGGAAGCGCACGAACGGCAACGAGGGCCGTATCGGAGACATTCGTTGCGACGACAGTGACCTCGGGCCGACTCGTCCGCTCCGCAAGTTCACGCGGCGATCCCTCGGCAACGAGTTTTCCCGCGCGAATGACGGCGACCGTGTCGCACAGCCGCTCGACTTCTTCCAAATGATGCGTCGTAAGGAAAACCGTTAGACCGTCCTCGCGAACGAGCTGCGCGATATCGTCGCGAAGCGCGGCGGCGGCCTGCGCGTCAAGTCCGGCAGTCGGCTCGTCCAAGAAGACGAGTTTTGGTTTCGAGAGCAGCGTCCGCGCGATGCCGAGCTTGCGACGCTCGCCGGTCGAAAGTTTGCTCACCCGGCGCTTCATCATCGCGCCGAGTCCTAACTTGTCGAGCAATGCCTTTGCGCGCTGTGTCGCATCGTACGGCGTCATGCCATAAAACTCGCCGAAGATCTCGAGGTTGGTAAGCGCGTCGAGTTTGCCGTACACGCCCGGCGATTCGAGCAGCAGCGTTACCTCGCGACGCATCGCGCGCATCTCGCGCGGAATATCATAGCCGAGCACGCGCATCCGGCCAGACGTGGCTTTCGACAACCCGACGAGCGTCTTAATCGTCGTGGTCTTGCCGGCACCGTTGGGACCGAGGAAACCGAAGACGATCCCGCGTGGAACGCGTAGCGAAAGCCCGTCGACCGCCGTCGTCTCATCGAAGCGGCAGACGAGATCGTCGATCTCGATCGCGTAGTCCAACGGCTCACCTCAAAACTTTTGCGAAGTGCCGGTACTCGAGCTCGAATCCGCGAGTTTCATAGAACGCCCGGCCTCGTTCGTTCTCGCGTACGACGTTGAGCGAGAGATAGCGTGCATCGCTCTCCCGTGCCCATTGTTCCACATATTCGAGCAGAGCCGAGCCGATGCCCTCGCCGTCGCGAACCGTTGCGATTTCTGAGAGATGCGGATACCGTTCGTTCGTAAAAAAATCGTCGTGCCACGAAACGAACGCAAATCCAAGCCGCTCGTGGCCGTTCTCCGCAATCAAGACCAGATCGCGCGGCTGCGGGTCATCGAACGCCGCTTGCAATGCGCGTTCGGTTCCGGCGATGACCTCCGTGCGCGAACGCCACGCCGTCCCCGCATCGGCGAATCGAACGGACAAGCCGACGACGAATGCGGCGTCCTCAGATCGTGCGCGGCGAACGGTTACGTCTTGCGTCTTCACCCGGTCTGCGGTTCAGCGCACAGCAGAGCTTTCCCCAGCGACCGGATGACGCGTTATTTACCGCTTTGCCAGACGTCGAGGATCGGCGCGACGTTCGCTGCCTGCCCGGCGTGAGCGGTTCCCTCGAGATCTTCGATCGTGCGCAGAACGTCGTAGTGCGTGATCGGCTCGTCGTACCGGCCCGGCTTGACCATCGGCCCAAGAAAGAACGTCGGGATGTGGTTGGTACGCGGCGAGCTGTCTTCGTCCCACGTGACGATCACGAGAGCATCGTGCGAATACGCCCATGAAACGAGCGGATCGAGGTGCGCCTTGAACCAGGCGTCGCCGGACTCGATGCTCGCACTGTGCATATCGTGCACGAGGTTCGGGATGATGAATGCAACATCGGGCAGCGAATCGTACGATCCAAGCGCCGCGTACGAAACCCACGACGTTTTGGGAATATTCGTGAAATGCGTCCACGGCGCGTGTTTGGCCGCGTATTGTCCGGCCGTACAGCCGGTGTAGCCGACCGTGGGCTGGTCCTCGGAGTACGCGCGAAACGTGCGATGCGCGGCGATGAGTTCCGATCCAAGATTCGGCGCATCGGGCGCGACGCCGACCGGCGGACAGCCATCGCCGTTCCGCGTCGTTTGTCCGGAGAAAAGCGCATAGTAATTCGGCTGACTCGGGTGCGCGAGTCCGTGCGAATTGGTGAAGATCGCGCCGCGCTGCGAGAGGACGTGGAGATACGGCGCGGAGTCTGCATCCTTGACGATTTGCTTGTACGACTTGTTCTCTTCGATGACGACGACGATCGAGCGCGGCCGCTTCGGGAGTTTGCTATGCGCGATCGCATCGCCGACCATGGGCAGGGCCGCCGGAAGACGCGTCAACCGCGTGTTCGTGGGGCGGAGGAACCAGTAGACAATCCCCGAGATCGCCGCGAGAACGACGACGATGAGGATGGTTCGTTTGATCAAGCCGCTGCTTCCTTACTCTTCATCCTCCAGGAATACCCCACTCTGACCACCGAGTAAACCACCCGCGCGTAAGACCAGCGCAACCAGTCACGATGCTGCAATAAGGTGGACGCAAAAATGGAACTCGCACCGTATATTTTCTTCCACGGTCGCTGCGAAGAGGCGCTCGAATTTTATAAGGCGGCGCTTGGAGGCACGTACGAAGCAATGCGCATGGCCGACTCACCGATGGGGAAAGATCTGCCGCCCGCCGCACAGCAGAAGATTATGCATGCAACCTTCAAAGGGGCCGGTATGACGTTTATGGCCTCAGACGGGCAAGAAGAGAAGACATTCGATCCCGCCTTAGGCAACATTTCGCTCTCGGTTACGACCGCAGACGCAGCCGAAGGCGAGCGGCTCTTCACGGCCCTTGCCTCAGGCGGCACGGTGGACATGCCGCTGAGCGATGCGTTCTGGGGCGGCCGCTTCGGCATGGTAACCGACAAGTTTGGCACCGAGTGGATGATGTCGATTTCCTAATCGACGGAATGTCAGGAGCCGGCAGCGACTTCCGAACCAACTCGATCGATCGTTTGCATGATATCTCTTGCCACGTAGTACTGTGTCCGATTGATATTCGTCAACGGCGTTACTATTTCGTATTCTACGAGCTTCTATTCTACGAGCTTCAGTAGGTTTGCCGAAGCGGTCTGAGTCGATTGATTCAAGATTCGTCGCGCTATCCGCACGGAAATGATCGGATTCGGAAAAAGGAAGTCGATAAGGCGGCGTAACGCGCCCGCAGAACGAGCTTTCGCTGCCTTTTGATAATAGAAACCACGCAAGATGTTCAGTTCGCGAACTCGGGCCGTCGCATCTCGTGCCTGCGTTGCAACGCCGCGCAAAAAAAAACAAAATCTAATCGTCCCATTTTCCATCGGCACGTACAGAAAACATGAGATCGTTATATTGAATCCGTCGCCGTTCAAAGTACGCCGACAGAAAAAGCATGGGGGCCGATATTGCCGATTCTTTAACCAAAAATAGCGGCGGTAGTAGCCTACCTCAACGACCGTTTCCATCGAAGAATGGATGAATGGCTTCGAGAGGGCTAGCACGACCTCAGCCGTTAGGACCTTGGCGCCCAGCGACAAGAGCCTGGGGACAAATGCGAACCCGCCCTCGGAGATCGAAACGAGTTCTCCGGTCCTGCGATCGCTAAACGCCGCCACATCCACGGTGAGCTAGACACAGGGGAGATGGCATTATCTCTACATGAAACACTGCACCTCTCGACACTCGCTCCATAGCCCTGACTCTGTGCCAAAAAAGAGGCACATGAGTCGACGTGGAGGCCCAAGAGTACGTTCTTTTTGCGGAGTTCTTAGCCCGGCAACTTCCACGACTGGCTGGTGGAAGCGCTGCATTTGCTCATGGTCAGTCGGTCGAGTTTCGCCGAATTCTTGACGCTCAGGCACTTGCCAGAACCCGCGACTTCACTTGAAATCGCTGCGCGAAACTGCTTCTTCACCGCATTAAAACTGAAGAATTGGTTTTTTCGGTCCGCGCAGGTCTCCGCAGCAAGTTGCGACGGGTCGGTTGCCTTAACGGCGAAGCAGACGGTCTTGTTCGCGCTGATGATCTTGTAGTAATTCGGGCCAACGGTTTGCTCGAACCACTTTTGCGTCGCGGATCCGTTGCATTTTTTCAGCATCACGTCGGCGCGCGCTCCGCCGCCGGGGACGATATCCAAACATTTCGAGGAGACGCGGTCGGACTGCATGGTGCCGACCGGAGAATCGAGTTTAGTTAACGTCTGCGCGCTCGCCGGGCACCCGGCAAGGAGCAGCGCGCCGAACATGAGGGATGCGATAACTTTTGACAACGTTGAATCCTTTCCAGCGGGAGCGATCGTGGGAATCACGACCGGCGAGAAAAAACCTCGCCGAGGCGAGGTTTGACTTGGTAGCGCCAACGGGAGTCGAACCCGTCTCTTCGCCTTGAAAGGGCAACGTCCTAACCGATAGACTATGGCGCCGTAGGGTCCAGCCGATAGACGGCCGCACAAGGTGTGATTGTTCCATAAGTGCGGGCGTCCGTCAACTAAAAAAAGCGTGGTGTATAGCCCCCAAGTAGAGACGTCCGGTTTTGGCCCCAATAGAAATGTCCGGTTGGATGGTTCTGGAGCTCCTCACCATGAGCCGGTCCGAAACCAAGCGCCTTGAGGCAATGGCCAGCCTCAAAACCAAAGCTCTCACCCAGGTCCAAGTCGCCCTGCAGCTCCGAATCTCGGAACGCCAAGTCCGGCGACTTTGGCTCCGGTTCCAGCGCGAGGGCGCGGCCGGGATCTTTTCGCGAAAACGTGGTAGGCAAAGCAACAACCGATTGCATCCCGATATCATCGATCGGGCCGTCGCGCTCGTGGCGGATCGCTACGCCGATTTCGGTAGGCGCTGCACTCTTTGCGCGAGCGGAGAGCACGCAATCCTATTTCGATCTGATCGAGCAGTATATCTGCCTGCACGGTAAGCCACGAGCGCTCTACGTCGATAAACTCTCGGATTTTCACACAACGCGACCAATGGAACTCAACGTCGACACGCAATTCGGACGAGCAATGCGGGAACTAGATGTCGAATTGATCTGCGCGAATTCACCGCAGGCAAAGGGTCGCGTCGAGCGAGCTAACCGAACGTTCCAAGATCGGCTCGTAAAAGAACCGCAAGAAAGCGCCACCGCTCCCGCCAAACGCCTCGGCATACCTCAAAATCGAACGCCCGAGCCAGGCCGAAAACCGGACATTTTAACTTGGGGCGGACCGGACAGAACCGCTTGGGGGCTACATAAAAAAAGCGTGGTGGGCCCGGCTGGATTCGAACCAGCGCGCTACCAGTTATGAGCCGGCTGCTCTACCGCTGAGCTACGAGCCCACGCACGCGGCGATTTCGCCACAGGCCAAGCGACCCCCGCGGGGCCGCCACGTGCGGACGGCGCGGCTAGAGGGCCCGGAAGGCCGACCGGCCGGGATATGTGGCGACCGTGCCGAGATCGTCGGCGATTCCCATCAGCCGGTTGTACTTCTCGATCCGGTCGCTGCGCGAGAGCGATCCGGTTTTAATTTGTCCGGCGCCGGTGGCAACGGCGATGTCTGCGATCGTCGTATCGCCGGTCTCACCCGAGCGGTGCGAGATCACGCTGCGGTACCCCGCGCGATGCGCCATCTGGACGGCATCGAGCGTTTCAGTCAGCGTCCCGATCTGGTTGACCTTGATCAGGATGGCGTTTGCGGTGTGTTCTTTGATACCGCGTTCGAGACGCTTGAGGTTGGTGACGAAGAGATCGTCGCCGACGAGTTGCACCCGTGCACCGATGCGCTGCGTGAGCAGATTCCAACCGTCCCAGTCATCTTCACCGAGCGGATCTTCGAGTGAGATAATCGGATAGTTGTGCACGAGTCCTTCGTACATCGCGACCATCTCCGCTGAGTTCATTGCGTGATCGGGAAGATGCGGAAAATATTTCCCGTCGTGCATGAATTCTTGCGCGGCGGAATCGAGTGCGATTGCAATATCGTCACCGGGTTTGTAGCCGGCTTTCTCGATTGCGGCAATGAGGAGTTTGAGCGCATCGTCGATGGAGGCGAGTCGGGGCGCGTACCCGCCTTCATCCCCCACGAGCGTCGGCTGGCCTTGATCGTGCAAGATTTTCCCCAGCGCGTGAAAGACTTCCGATCCGTAACGGACGGCGTCTTGCATCGTCGGCGCGCCGATGGGCACGATCATGATTTCTTGGAATTGGAGCGCGCCCTCGGCGTGTTTTCCGCCGTTGATGACGTTCATCATCGGCACCGGCATCGTCGATGCCGTCGGCCCGCCAAGATAGCGATAGAGCGGAACGCCCAAGCTCACGGCCGCTGCACGCGCGCACGCAAGCGACACGCCGAGCAGCGCGTTTGCGCCGAAGTTCGATTTATTTTCGGTCCCGTCGAGATCGATTAGTTGCTCGTCGATCTCGCGCTGCGCGGTCACGTCGAGCCCTTCGAGCGCCGGCCCGAGCATCTCGTTCACGGCCGCGACGGCTTTGAGCACGCCTTTGCCGCCGTAGCGCGATTTGTCGCCGTCGCGCAATTCGACGGCTTCGTATTTTCCGGTCGATGCGCCCGAAGGCACCATCGCTTCTTCAACTGCGCCGAAGCTCGTCGCTACGGCGACGGCAACCGTCGGGTTCCCACGCGAGTCGAGCACTTCACGTGCGCGAACGCTCTCGATGAGGGGGCGGCCACCGCCGCGCAGCGATTCGATCGACATGAACTAATTGCTTACCAGCCACGACTCGAGGTCGGACTTGCGCGGGAACAGTTCGTTCTTCTCGAACCAGATCGCGATTTCGCGTGCGGCGCTCTCGGGTGAGTCGCTGCCGTGCACCAGATTGCGGCCGATCGTTTGACCGTAGTCGCCGCGGATCGAACCGGGGGCCGATTTGATCGGGTTCGTCGCGCCGATCGTCGAGCGGCAGCCTTCGATCGCGTCGTTGCCTTCGACGACGAGCGCCACGATGGGAGCCGAGGTAATATAGTCAATGAGCCCCTTGAAGAAGCCCTTACCATCGTGTTCGGCGTAGTGCTTTTTCGCACGTGCCTCATCGACCATCAGAAGTTTCATGCCGACGATTTGATAACCGCGACGCTCGAAGCGCGCGACGCATTCGCCGACAAGACCGCGCACGACGGCGTCGGCTTTCAAAAGGATGAGTGTTTGTTCGTTAGCCATAGCGGGAGGGACATACGTGCCAAGTGACGCCGCCCCTCTGTCCCCACTCGACCTTGCGCTACTCGAGGCGATGACCGCAGGAACAGCATTCGCCGACGTCCGCGTCCTCGACGAGACCGCGAGCACGAATACCGATGCGACCGCGCTCCTCGGAGAAGCGCCCGGGACGACAATCCTCGCAGAGATGCAGACCGCCGGTATCGGTCGCACGGGGCGGACGTGGCATGCGCCGCGTTCATCGAGCCTGCTCTTTACGACGCTCTTGCCGGAGCCCATCCGCGTTCCGGATCTGTGGGCGGTGACGTTTTGGACGGCGCTTGCCGTCGCCGATGGCATCGAGCGTGCGAGCGGAATCCGGGTCGATCTCAAATGGCCGAACGACCTCTTGCTCGCAGGTCGTAAACTGTGCGGGATTTTGTGCATCTCGCGCGTCAGCGGCGAGCGGGCGTGGGTCGGCTGCGGTGTCGGCCTCAACGTCCATCGTCCCGCGGATGCGCAGTCGATTGCAGCAATCGAACCGCGGCCCGCGTTTCTCTCCGATGATGCGCCAAAGATCGACCGCTCGCGTCTGCTCGGCGAAGTGCTCCTTGCATTCGAACGTCTACTGCCGCTTCTCGGAGAGCCGGAAGCGATCGCCCGCGCCTGGGAATCCCGCGCGCAGATCGATGGCACGCCTTATCGACTCAAACTCGACCGCGACGGCTCGATCCTCGAGGGCATCGCACGCGGACTTGGCCGCGACGGTGCGCTACGCATCACGACAAGCGACGGCGGCGAGAGGGAGACCCACCTCGCGGACGCACACGTCCTGCGCTAGTTTATTTTACGACCCCGCCGAGGGCGATGTTTGCTTTACCAAGTGCGGCGACCGCGCTTGACTCCGCACCCCCGTCGATCGACAAACAGAGGTTTGCCGGTGTTGTGACGCTCGCGGGTTTCGGGATCATCTTCGCCGTGACGCCGGAATCTTTGAGCGCTTTGGTCGCGATCATCGTGTCGGCGTTCGATGAGAAAAAGAGTATGACATCGGGCATCGTCTACGCCGCGGACTTGCCACTGACGAGTTCGTCGAGACCCCGTGCGACGTCGTTGAGTTCGTTCACCCGCGTTACCGCGTGTTGCATGCGGCCGTTCATCTCTTGCGCAAGCATGTCGATGACCACGACGTCGCCAAGAATTTCCGCGTTGAGCTCGGATGCTGCAAGCACGGTGTTTTTGACGCCGGTGTTCGTTGCGATGGTTCCCTCGGATGACATCGGTGCAGTCGTCGCGATCTGCATGAGCAATTCGCCTTGGCGCTCGACTGCGGCTTTCGTCTGCGCGACATGGTCGCCCGAAACCTCGGTCCCCACAACGATAACGGCCAGTTCTTTTGCCGACTCGCTCACTTGTTTTGAGCGTTTGATGATCGCGCGCGACACCGCCTCGACGACCGGGATCGCAAGCGCGAGTGCGATCACAAGGCCGATGAGGCCCCATAGCAGGAGCGACTGCGTCGTATGATTTTGGATGTCGTTGAACTGCGCGAGCGGCACGCCGTACCAGCGCGCGGCTACGACTTCGTTTTGATCGTTGAGAATGGGATCGATCTGGGCAAGATACTGCACGCCGGCTTGCGTATCGACGCCACTATAGGACTTGCCGGCTTTGATCTCGGACATCCCGGTCGTCGTCGCAGAATCGACGAGCCGCGTGCCGTTGGGACGCGAGATCGTGCTCGAAACGATCGCATTGTCGATGATGAGGGCCGATCTGCCGCCGAGCGCGCGTGAGGCCTGATCGACGATATCGTAGTAGTGGTTGATGAGAATGCCGCCGTACACAGCACCGACGGTGCGTTCGTTCGTATCGCTGATGGGCGCTGCGGAGACGAGCGCGAGTCCTTCGGTCATCTTGCCGGTAACGGCGCCGCTTTCGTTTTTGATGTCGGCGCTAATTTGCGGCGCGAGCGCTTCGGGGGTGAGTTCGTCGAGCGAAAGGCGCGTTGCGGTGTTGACGCTCTCGCCTTGCAGCGCGCGTTTGATGTACGCGCTCTTGAGCTCGAGCCCAGCCCCGCCTCCGTTCGCGCGCGCGATAACTTTGCCGTTCCGATCGACGATGGTCAGAAACGAGAGCCCGGCGTTGCGGGCGACACTGGTGAGCGCCGTCTCGAGGGCTTTGGTCGCTTTTGCTCCGACGTTCTTGCGAATCGCTTCTTGAATCGCAACTTGCTGCGTGAGCAGGCGAACCTGATCGCGCTTCTGCTCCCAATAGCCGTTGAAGCCGAGCGACCCGCTCTGCACGTTCTTACGTCCAAGCGAACTCAAGTCGTTCGACATCGTCGAACGCGCCGCGAGCGCACTCACGATGAAGAAGACGAGGATCGCGCCGACAATTGTCCCGATCAGTCGGGCACGCAGACCGAGCTTCATACGTTGGTCCCCTCTTGGGCGGCATCGGCAATGCGGTAGCGGCCGAGTTCGCCGGTAATCACCGTTGCTTGGGCGTTCATTTCTTCAGCCGAACTCAAGATGCGCTGCGCGGCCGAGGTGACCTCAGCGTTGACGTAGCTGAGGACTTCGACCGACGAGGCGTTCTGTCCGGAGATTCCGGCGATCCCTTCGAACGCACTCGAGACTTCGTTTGAGTGTGCGGCCATCTGCTGCGTTGCCGCGAGATTGGCTGCGACCGATCGCGTGATCTCATCGAGCGCCCGTATGACGGAAATGGAATTCTGACTCATCGAGCGCGTCACGTTCGAGATTTGCGTGATCTGATTGTTCGATTTGAGAACCGCCTCGACGATCTCGCGTAAGGCAAGCGACGCGTTATCCGTCGATGAAACACTCTCTTCGACGCGCTCGGTGAGACGCTGCATTGCGTGGGTCACCTCGGCGATGACGCCTTGCGTCGAGCCGATGTGTCCGGCGATTTCTTTGGTAGCCGCCACGCTGCCGTCGGCAAGTTTGCGGATCTCCGATGCGACGACCGCGAATCCGCGTCCGTGTTCGCCTGCACGCGCCGCTTCGATCGCGGCGTTGAGCGCAAGCAGGTTCGTCTGTTCGGCGATCCGGTCGATCACTTTGACGATGTCGCCGATCTGCGATGAGTTGTCGCCGAGTTGACGGATATCGCTTGCCAATTCGCCGATCGTCGCGCGGATGGTGTCGAACGAACCGACGATCGTGTGGATCGCCGAACCGCCGCGGTCGGCCGTGAGCGACGTCTCCGAACTAATCGTTAAGAGGGAATCGACTTGTTCGGCGACTTCCTCGATCGATGAGGACATCGCCGTTACCGATAGTGCCGTTTCATCGAGGGTGCGCGTCTGCTGTTCGGCCGAACCCGCAATCGTCACGATGGCGTCGGTCAAGGACGTGATTTTTGCCTGCGCGGCGGAGACGATTGAGGATTGTTCGAGGATGCCTTCTTCGAGTTGCTGTTGGGCAACCGAACTGCCCTCGATCACCGCAAGCGAATTACCGGCCGTATCGGTGAGCTCCGAACCTGCGACCGCGAGCCGTTCGACGTTGCCTTTCATCGCGGACAGAAAATCGCGCGTACTGAAAATCAATTTATTGAGGGCGATTCCCAGCTCCGAGAGCGGTCCGTCGGTGACCGCTAGATTCTTCGTGAAATCGCCTTGCGAGACTTCGCGAATTCCCGCAGTCAACGCCGCGATCGTCGCGCTACTTCCGGCGACCGCACCGTTTTGGCCGCGTGGCAGGGCAACGGTCTTCGTCTTGCCGAGTGCCTCGAGAGCGGGGTTCTCGCCGGAGGGGGCGGTCGCGAAGGCCGCAAGCGTGAGGGCGGGTCCGGCTAGGAGGGCGGCCACAAGCGAATACCAGAGCAAGCCCGGTATCGTCGCCATCCAGATCGCGAATCCAACGAGCAGGACGCCCACCAAGGCACTGACGATTCGCGGTGCCGCGTTCATCCGAAGGGGCGAGGGTGAAGGCCCGGTCATGGCATCCCGTCTTTAAAACGATTGAAAACGCGCCGTTAGGCACGTTCGGAAGCTTTTCCTAACACTTCGGCCGTTCCGCTCCGGTTCTTAAGATGAACGGCCCGCTTTGCTCCGCTTCTCGCAGTGTTCGCAGAAATTCGGGTACTTGTTATCGGTGTCGTAGATCGAATTCGAGAAATACATCGCACAGCGGGCATTGAAGCAGTGCTTGAGGCCGAGCGCGTGTCCGAGTTCATGGACCGACTCTTTGAGCAGCCGCTGGAAGAGCATGTTCTCATCCGGCGGCTCGCCGTAGAACTCAGAACGCAGGCGATGGGTCGAGACAACCGCGCAGCGCTGCGCCTCGCTCGAACTCCCAAAGATGAAGTGCTGCGAGGTCTTGTAGAGATCGTACTCGGTGATCCCCAAGACGAACTCATCGACGCGGTCGTGGACCGACGTAAGTTTCCCGACGACCGAGCCGAAGAAAAGCTGGTTGCGCGCGCTGTTGAGGGCCGTCTTCGGAATTCGCAGCGGGACGCGAACGAGCGCCGTTGAGAGGAAGCGTTCTTCCAGACAGAGCGCAAGCCGGGTGAGCAGGGCCGGATCGATCGTATTGATCGGGACGATGCTGATCTCGCTCACGCAAATCGCGTTCGCCCGAGCGCGGAAACGGTCCTGGGGATGGATGCGCGGAACGCCCGAATGATGATCCTCGGACTTGGAATCGATCTTGCTGAAGTCGAGCGCTATCGCTTCGATGAAGCCGCACGCGAACGGTTCGCGCGCAAAGTCTACACCCCCGAAGAGTGGGCTTACGCGATGCGCAAGCGCCACTGGCCCGAACGCCTCGCCGGATTCTATGCCGCCAAAGAGGCCACGCGCAAAGCGTTCGGCCATGCGATCCCGTGGCGCTTGGTCGGCGTGACGCACGAAGCATCGGGGAAACCGACGATCGTGCTTTTGGGCAAGGCCGAACGTCTCATTGCGGCGCGCGGCGTGAAGTCGATTCACCTCACGATCACGCACACGGCACAGACGGCCGCGGCCGTCGTCGTCCTCGAAGGCTGATGCGCGTTCTCGATGCCGCGCAGATGCGCGCGCTCGATGCCGCATCGGTCGCGAAGCTCGGCGAAATCGCGCTGATGCGCGCGGCCGGGGATGCGATCGCAACGGTGATCCCGCGTTACGCGCGACCGGGGACAGTAGTCGCCTTTGCCGGCGGCGGCAACAACGGCGGCGATGCATTCTCCGCGCTCGCAGCGGCCGATCTGAACATGACGCGCACGGTGTACGGCGATGCATCTGAGGCCGATTCGCCCGCGCGTAAAGACGCGATTGCCCGCGCGCGTGCGAGCGGCGTGCGAATCGAGCCGTTCCCCACCGACCCCGCGCACATCGAGGCGATCTGCCGCAAAGCGGGACTCGTCATCGACGGGCTGCTCGGCGTGAACGCGCGCGTCCCGCTCGGTGATGACATGGCGCAGATTGTCGCAGCGATCGTGCGTAGTGGCGCGCGCGTGCTCGCGTGCGATATTCCAACCGGCGTCGACCCGTCCACGGGCGCGGTCAACGGTCCCGCGATCAAAGCCATCGCGACGATCACATTCGGCGCACCAAAGCTCGGGCTGTATCTCGATCCCGGACGCGGACACGCCGGGCATGCATATCTCGCCCGCATCGAAATGGCCGATGCCGATATTCCGCCCGGCGACCCCGTCTTCTATGCGCTCGACGATGCGGAATTCTGCGAACTCTTGCCCGTGCGCGCGGCCACGGCCGACAAACGCAGCGCGGGAGCGCCGCTCATTATTGCGGGGTCCGAGCAATTTCCCGGCGCAGCGATTCTTTGCGCGCGCGGCGCAGCTCGCGCGGGCGCGGGTTACGTGACGGTCGCAACCACGCAGGCCGCGGCTCCGGCGCTGCGTCTCCATCTCATCGAACAGGTCGTCGTGACGTATGACGAGCGCGACCCCGACGCCGCGATCGAAACGCTCCTCGATCTTGGCAACCACTGTTCTTCGATTGCAATCGGCCCCGGCGTTGGACTGAGCGAGGGGATGGGGAAAATCGTTCGCGGCGTCATCGAAGGAACGACGCTGCCCGTCGTTGCCGATGCGAGCGCGCTTTTCCACTTGAGCAAACAACTCGACAAGCTTCGTTCGAAGCCGATCGTGATTACGCCGCACGCGGGTGAATTCGCGCGGCTCTCCGGCAAAGGCACGCTCGAAGAACGGGACCGCGTCGCGCGCATCCGCGACTTCGTCGACGCGCACGGCGTCACGACACTCCTCAAAGGCCGCACGACACTGATCGCCGAGCGCCATGCAACGCACATCAACCCGACCGGGAGTGCCGTTCTCGCGACCGCCGGCACGGGAGACGTCTTGACCGGCGTAATCGCAACGCTGCTCTCTCAAGGTCTCTCACCACTCGATGCAGCGCGCATCGGGGCATACTGGCACGGACGTGCCGGTCATCTCGCGCACGATGCACGACCGTACGGCGTTATTGCCGGCGACCTCCCCGACATGCTCGCCGCGGCGGCGAAAAACGCCGATCACCGGCTCGCCGGCGACCGCATCGAACGGTTGTTTTAGGACTCCTTAGGCGGGTGTCGCTTCGCCTTGCAGCATGCGGCGTAGCTCGCGTTCATCAACCACGGGAATACCGAGCGTCTCAGCCTTGGCAAGTTTGCTGCCGGCCTCATCGCCCGCGACGACGTAGTCGGTTTTCTTGCTCACGGAGTTGGTCACTTTGCCGCCGGCCTCGACGATCGCGGCGCTCGCTTCTTCGCGCGACATCGACGGCAGCGTACCGGTCAGGACGAACGTCTTCCCGGCGAACATGCCAACCGGTTCGCGCGGTCGGAGCGGCGCCGTGGTGTCGACGCCTGCGGCTTGTAGACGCCGCACCATGGCGATATTCGGTTCTTGCGCGAAAAAGAGTGTCGCACTGCGTGCGATCTCTTCGCCGATACCGTCACTGCGCATGAGGTCTTCTTCGGTTGCCGCGGCGAGCGCGTCGATCGTGCCGAAATCACCGGCCAGTATCGCCGCGTTTTGCGCGCCGACAAAGCGAATTCCAAGCCCGAAGAGTAGGCGCGCGAGCCCGCGCGTCTTCGAACTCGCGATCGCCTCAAGAACGTTGGCAATCGTCTTCTCACCCATGCGCGGAAGCGTTGCCAGTTGCGCGGCATCGAGCGTGTAGAGATCGGCGACATCGTGCACGAGTTCCGCATCGACCAGGGCGAAGGCGAGCACGTCGCCGATCCCTTCGATGTCCATCGCGCCGCGCGAACAGAAGTGCCGCACGCGTTCGCGACGTTGTGCGGGGCAGGTTGCATTCGTGCAGCGCGCCATCGCCTCGCCCTCCGGACGATCGACGGCAAAACCGCACACGGGGCACGATGTCGGCAGCGAATATTCCGGCGGATCGCCTTTGCGCTCGCCCATGATCGGTCCGACGACCTCAGGGATCACGTCGCCAGCACGGCGTACGAGCACCAGATCGCCGATGCGGATGTCTTTCCGACGTATATCGAATTCGTTATGTAAGGTCGCCATCTTCACGGTGACGCCGCCGATTTGCACCGGTTCGAGAATCGCATACGGATTGAGCGTCCCCGTGCGTCCGACGTTCACGCCGATGTCGATCAGATGCGTCTGTGCTTCGCGCGCGCGAAATTTGTACGCAACGGCCCAGCGCGGGTCTTTGCCGACGGCGCCGAGCCTCGCTTGCACCTCGAGGTCATCGACTTTGATCACGATGCCGTCGATTTCGTAGTCCAACTCGTCGCGCTCGCGCTCCCAGCGTCCGACGAACGCGAGAATCTCTTCGATACTCGCGCAGCGCGCCGTATTTCGATTGGTCGCAAAGCCCAGCTCGCGTAGATACGCGAGCAGCTCCCACTGCGTTGTTGGCATTGGGCTGACGTCCAGTTCGCCGATCGCGTAGGCGTAGAACGACAGCCCACGCTCGGCCGTTAGCTTTGGATCGAGCTGCCGTATGCCGCCGGATGCGGTATTGCGGGGATTGGCAAACGTCGGCTGGCCGGCCGCTTCCCGCCGTGCATTGAGGACGGCGAAGTCCGTCTTCTTGATATAAATTTCGCCGCGCACGTCGATGTGCTTGGGAGGGGCGCCGGCCCGCAGAGTGAGCGGAATCGTGCGGATCGTGCGCACGTTGCTCGTGACGTCCTCACCGCTCGAACCGTCTCCGCGCGTGCCGCCTGCCGAGAGCACACCGTCGTCGTAGCGAAGCGAAGCGGAAAGTCCGTCGATCTTGAGTTCGCAGACGTACGTAACCGTGTCGATTGCAGCGAGCTTGCGCACGCGCGCGTCGAACGCACGCAGTTCCTCTTCATCGAACGCATTCGCAAGACTGAGCATCGGTTTGCGGTGCACGTACGGCCCAAAACCGCCGACTGCGAGGCCGCCCACGCGCTGGGTCGGTGAATCCGGCGTTCGCAAGTCCGGATGCTCTTCTTCGAGATCGATGAGTTCGCGCAGCAAGGCATCGTAGGTGGCATCGGCGATCGTCGGATCGTCGAGCACGTGATAGCGATAGTTCGCTTCCTCGATGTTCGCGCGCAGCTCCGCCGCACGCGCTTTCGGCGCGCCCACCTTAGCGGCGCGTGGCGATTTGGACCGGGTAGCCATCCGGATCGGCAATCACGGCCATGCGCGCAAATTTTTCATCGAACGGTTCTTGTAAGATCGTCACGCCCGCCACCTGGGCGTCCATCACGAACCCATCGACGTCATCGACATAGAAGCCGAGTTGCAGCGTTCCCGGATGCACGCCGGTCGACGGCGTGGCGGGATGCAACCCGAGCAGATGACCGTCGCCCAAATCGAAGTCGACCCAATGCGGCATCGCGTCCGTCCCGATCGTGAGTCCGAGAATGTTCCGGTAGAAATTGCGGGATGCGGTCAGATCGCGGCACACGAGCATCGCCATAGCGAACGAGGTCATCGTTCTACGCTTCGACGGGGACGCGTTCTCCCTTCGCCAAGTCATCGAGCGCCGCAATATTTTCGCGTTCCATTTTCGCCATACGCGAGGCGTTCGGACGAATGGTGCCGTGCGCGCGCTCGTCGGCAAGCACCGCCTTGAGGTACGCACCGGTAAACGAGGCCTTGTTTGCCGCAACTTGCTCGGGCGTACCGGTCGCGACGATCGTGCCGCCGCGATCCCCGCCTTCGGGACCGAGGTCGATGAGATAGTCCGCGGTTTTGATGACGTCGAGATTGTGTTCGATCACGAGGACCGTATTGCCGACCTGAACCAAGCGTTGCAACACGTCGAGGAGCTTATGGATGTCGGCGAAGTGGAGCCCCGTCGTGGGCTCGTCAAGCACGTAAAACGTGCGACCCGTCGCGCGCCGCGAGAGTTCGGTCGCAAGTTTAATGCGTTGCGCTTCGCCGCCGGAGAGCGTCGTCGCCGGCTGACCCATTTTGATGTAGCCGAGGCCCACTTCTGCGATCGTCTTGAGTTTGTTTGCGATTTTCGGAATCGCGCTGAAGACCTCGGCTGCTTCGTCGACGCGCATCTCGAGAATGTCGCTAATCGACTTGTTTTTATACTTCACCTCGAGCGTCTGCGCGTTGTACCGTTTGCCTTTGCAGACCTCGCACGGCACGTACACGTCGGGCAGGAAGTGCATCTCGATCTTGATGATGCCGTCGCCTTGGCACGCCTCGCAGCGGCCGCCCTTGACGTTGAACGAGAAGCGGCCGGGCGTGTACCCGCGCATCTTCGACTCGGCCGTCAGCGAAAAGAGTTCGCGAATCTGATCGAACGCACCGGTGTACGTCGCAGGGTTCGAGCGCGGCGTGCGCCCGATCGGCGACTGATCGATCACGACCATCTTGTCGAGCACGTCGGCGCCTTTGACGGTGCCGTACGTTCCGCCCGAAGGCTGTCCGTGCAGATGCTGGTTGAGTGCTTTGACCAGCACCTCATTGACGAGCGATGACTTCCCGCTGCCGCTCACGCCCGTAACGCACGCAAACGTACCGATCGGGAATTGCACCTCGAGATTCTTGAGGTTATTAGCTTTGGCGTTCTTGACGCTCAGCCACGAACGCGCTTCGCGGCGGATTTTCGGGATGGCGATGAACTGCCGCCCCGAGAGATACGCGCCGGTGAGCGATTCGGGATTGGCGAGAATGTCTTCGAGCGACCCGACGGAGAGAATTCGGCCGCCTTCGGCGCCGGCACCCGGACCGATGTCGACGATCACGTCGGCTTCGCGCATCGTGTCTTCGTCGTGTTCGATCACGATCAGCGTGTTGCCGATGTCGCGTAGTGTTTTGAGCGTGGCCAAGAGCCGGTCGTTGTCACGCTGATGCAAACCGATCGACGGTTCGTCCAAGATATACAACACACCGACAAGCGAACTGCCGATCTGCGTCGCCAAACGGATGCGCTGCGATTCACCGCCCGAGAGCGTCGTCGCCGTGCGCGATATATTCAGATACCCCAAACCAACATTCGTAAGAAAGCCAAGTCGAGCGCGGATTTCTTTCAAGATCTGCGCGGCGATCAGTTCTTCGCGCTGCGTCGTTTTGAATTCGGCGAAGAACGTTTCGGCCTTTTCAACCGACATCGTCGAGACTTGCGCGATATTTTGTCCCGCGACCGTCACCGCGAGCGCTTCGGGTTTCAGTCGCGCGCCGCTGCAGACCTTACAGGTCGAGGCCGACATGAATTTTTCGATTTCTTCTTTGACGTAGTCGCTCGTCGTCTCGGTGTAGCGGCGCTGCAGATTGTTACAGACGCCCTCAAAGACCGCGTCGTACTCCCACGTATGCCCGGCGCGAGACTCGTACGAGAAGCGCTGCTTCGTATCCGTGCCGTAGAGCAGCAGATCGAGCAGGTCTTCGGGCATCTTATCGATTGCCGTCGTGGTCTTAACCCGACGCGAACGCAGCAGCCGTTCGACTTGCTGCAAGTAGTAGGGATTCATCGAGGGATAGCGACCGCCGCCGAGCGACTTGCTCCACGGCACGATCGCGCCTTCTTTAATTGAAAGCGAACGATCCGGGATCACTTTCCACGGATCGATTTCGATCTTCACGCCAAGCCCGCTGCACGACGGACACGCGCCAAAGGGCGAGTTGAACGAGAACAAGCGCGGTTCGAGTTCTTGGAACGAGAGACCGCAATCGACGCAAGCAAACGATTCGCTAAAGGTTTCTTCCTTCGATTTTGCACCTTTGCCCGTCTCCGATAACACCGTCACGATGCCGGTCGCGAGACGCAGCGTCGTTTCGACCGAATCGGCCAAGCGTTTGCGAATATCGGACTTCATCACCAGACGATCGACCACGACCTCGACGGTGTGTTTCTTTTTCTTGTCGAGCTCGATCTTCTCGCGCAGCTCTTTGATCTCGCCGTCGACGCGCACGCGTGCGAAGCCCTCTTTGCCGATTTCCTCAAAGAGTTTGGCGTACTCACCTTTGCGCCCGCGAATCACCGGCGCAAGCAGCTGAATCCGCGTGCCTTCGGGATACGCCATAATCAGGTCGACGATCTGCTCGCTCGACTGGGCGCTCACTTCTTTGCCGCAGTTGTAACAGTGCGGCTTCCCGACCCGCGCATAGAGCAAGCGTAAATAATCGTAAATCTCGGTGACGGTGCCGACCGTCGAGCGCGGATTGCGCGAGGTCGATTTTTGGTCGATCGAGATCGCGGGCGAAAGACCCTCGATATAATCGACGTCCGGCTTTTCCATTTGACCCAAGAACTGGCGGGCGTACGACGAGAGCGACTCGACATAGCGACGCTGGCCCTCGGCATAGATCGTATCGAAGGCAAGCGACGACTTGCCCGACCCGGAGAGCCCGGTAATCACAATCAAATTGTTGCGCGGAAGGACGAGGTCGACGTTCTTGAGGTTGTGTTCGCGGGCGCCCTTGATGACGATCGAGTCGAGGGTGCGTGAAGGCTGGTGAGGCATGCCGCTCTTAGACCTCATCGAACGGGCGTTCGTTGCGCGCGACGATTAGCGAGGCGGCATATGGTTGCCGAGGACGAAGCTGCCGAGCCCCGCGACCACGGCTACCGCACCGAAGATGCGGAGCATAAAGACGGCAGCGTCGCGCTGGAAGGTCTCGCTCTGCTGGCGACCCGTCGCAAAGGGCGTCCGGTCGTTGCGGATTTGGAGTACTTCGCCGACAGCGATCAAGATGAAACCGAAAACAACGATGGCGATCTGGAAAACGAACACGTATTAAACCACCCGGCGCGATGAGGCGCGCAGCTCGAGATACTCACCCACGATAACTAAGGTCGCGAAGGCGGTGACACATTGAATGATAACGGCGGATCCGACCAAGCCGATCAGCGGCGCAGCTGCGACGAGGCCGGCGAGTAAACCGACGACCAGATACACGACACCCAGTAAGATTGCGATCAAGAGCGTCGGGAAAAAGCGTTCGATCGCAATCGCAAACGACTCTTGCAGCGCACGCAGTCCCGGACGTTCTCCGACGACGGCCGAGGGCATCGTGTAGAGCGAGAGCAGATAGTACGCCAGCACCGAGATGCCGAGCGTCGGCGGTGCGAGGAAGATTGCGAGGACGCCGACGATACCGAGGCCGAGCATCGCAACGAAGACGTTCACGCCGTCACGAGCGAAGGCATCGCGCCCATCGGCAAGCGACGTTTTTTCACGCGCCCACGCGGCGCCCGCCATGCCAGTGGTGTACGCGGTCGTCGCGATTTGCGCGACGAGCACGATGACGCCCGAGAGCAATTGAAGTCCGAGTTGGCGCACGATGCCGGGGACCGTCTCCGGGTTGTCGGCCGGAACGAGCAGCCATGAGAACATCCCCGAAACGACGCCGATGAGCAGTCCGGGAACGAGTAAGATCCAGTTGTTCGTAAGCAAATGCCACGAGCGTGAAAAGATGTGGCCGACGGGCTGCGACTGCACGCGAATCCCCTTTGGTCGGTAGCGCGGTTAGCGCGAGCGGTTCTGCTCGTGGACTTCGCGTCCTGCGGCGGGCGCGAGCGGAAGCACGCCGAGCACACCCGCGATCGTCGGCACGATGGCATCCGGAGGCGGGGCGTTTGGGATGAGCGGAATGCGATGCACGTCCACAAGGACCGTAAAGAGGCCGAGTTCGAGCGCGCCCGCGACATCGCGGTCGTACCGGTCGCCGACCATCGCCGTGCGCTCGGGCGTGGAGCCGAGCGTCTCGCACGCAAGCGCGAAGACGCGCGGATCGGGTTTGACCATGCCCATCTCATCGGCGATGAAGAGCGCATCGAAGAGCGGGGTGAGCCCAAGGAGCGCGATCTTCTCGTGATGCGTCTCGGCGAAACCGTTCGTGACGATCCCGAGCTTCACACCGCGCTTCCGCAGCGCGAGGATCAGGTCCATCGAACCGGGCGAGAGTTCGAGCTCGTGCTTCCGGTATTCGGTGTACGCTGCCGCGCATTCAACCGCGAGCTCGGCGCGATCGAGTCCCGCCGCGCGGAGCGCTTCGAGCCACAGTTCGAAACGCGTATCGATCATGCGATTTGCCAGAGCGTCCGCCGAGAGCGCCTTCCAGAAATTCGACGCCTGCACGACGTACGCATCGAAGATGGTCGTGCCGTCGACCCCGTGCGCTGCGGCGACTTCCTGAGCGACGCGTCGCGCCGCATTCTTATACGCTGCCGAATCGTCGTGGAGCGTGTCGTCCAGATCGAACAGAACGGTATCGATGATTCTCAAAAGGTTACCCGAAACGAGCGCAGCCCGAAGGCCGGAAGCGTGAAGTGTAAGGATTCGTCGACGAGTCGGACGTCGCCCGCGACCGACCGTTCGACGGCATCGACTGAATACACGGCGCGCGCGCGGCCGCCGCTGCGCAGTTCGACCGGGCGCGTTTGGCCATTGCATTCGCGCACGCGCACGATGACGCCGTCGCCGTCCTCGGCCGGCTTTGCCGCGACAATGAGGACGGCCGGGTCATCGCAGCTGAAGAGCCGTACGCGTGGCGCATGCGCGTAGTCAAGCCACGCCTGCTCGAGTCCCGAGATCGTCACGCCATCGGTCGGCACGAGCGCGTAGGAAATGTGCTGTTCGCCGCGATCGGCGTGCGGCGAGGGCCAGTTGGTCGAGCGCAACAGCGAATGACCGAGCGCAATACCGGGTTCGAGGCCGCGTGCCGACCAGCCGTACGAGTCGGTGACGAACTGCGCGAATCCAAAACCCGCCGTCTCCAGCGCTGCATAGCGGTGTCCGGGCGCTTCGAATTTTGCGCGCTCGGCAGCGGTCTGCGGATACGCGCTGCGAACGACCGTCCCGTGCGGCGCACCGTAGCGCACGTCGCGCGCGTCCGTTGCGATCCAATGTTCGTTCCGCAGCAGCACGTGCTCGGCGTTCCAAGCAATTGCAAGCTCCACGCGCAGCCACGGTTCGTCGGCTGCAAGCCAGAGGCGCATCGCAATCGGCGAATCGCCGCATCGCAGACGCACGACGAGCGCCTCATCTTCGACCGTCGCACCCTCACACCGAATACGGACCTGTTTACGCGTATAGGTGCGGTCGATATTCCAGGCATCCCATTTCTTGGGTTTATCGACATAGGCGCGCAAGCCGTTGATCACGCTTGCAACGTTCGGCCCGCTCGCCGTACCAAAATCGATAATCGTCCCGTCGCGCCGGATACGCGTGCGCACGTAGTCGTTTGCAAGATCGAACTCTTCGCCGTCGGCGCGCGGTGTGACGAGTCGCGCCGCGGGCGGATGCAGCTTCACCCGCGGCAAGATCGACTGCGCGCTCTCGAGTGTGCGCGCGGCGATTCGCTCGGCTTTGTCGTAATCTTCGTGGACCTCGGAATACACTTTGGCGATCGCCGTTCCGGTGATGACGTCGTGAAACTGATTGCGCAGCACGATCGTCCACGCGCGCTTCAAATCTTCGCGCAAGGTCGCGATCACCGTCGATGGCGCGCGAACGGCAACGCACCAGGCTGCCGCTTCTTCTGCAGCTTCGAGCGCTCGTTCGAGCCCGGCGTTTCGTACCTTGAGCGCGCGGTGCGTCGTGAAGACGCCGCGATGATATTCGAGATAGAGTTCCCCCGTGTGCGAAGGAAGCTCGTGCGTTGCGATCTCGTCGAGCCAAGCCCCAACGCTGGTCCAACGTACGTGTCCGGCGAGCGTGGCAAGATCGGCGTCGCGCGCTCCGCCTCCGCCATCGCCAAAACCGAGCACGAAGAGTTCGTCCCGCGTCCGACTCGCCGCGACGCGTTTTCGATCGATGCCGCCGTCGTACGAGGCAAGGAGCGCTGCGACGACGCGGCTTCCATCGGGTCCGTGCCAAGCAAACTGCGGATACGGAAAGACGGTCGTGTCGTTCCACATGAGTTTCGTCGTTGCGAAGCGGTGAATACCGGCGTGCGCGGCAAGCGTCGGAAATGTCGCGCAAAAGCCGAATGAATCCGGCAACCACGCAACGGTCGGCGTGAGCCCGAGCGCGCTTTGCGCGTACCGAATGCCATGTAAGAATTGTCGGAGCAGCGATTCGCCTGAGGGGATGTTGCAATCCGATTCGACCCACAGCGCAGCGACGCTCGCGTCGATTCCGCCGCGCTCGATTGCACCCCGCACGCGCTCGAACAACGCGGGTTCGCTTTTTTCGAGGTACGCGTAGAGTTGCGGTTGCGACTGGGCAAAGACGTAGCCGCCGTCGATCTGACGCAGCGCCGTCGCAAGCGTGCGCGCGATCTTGCGTTTGGTCTCGGAAAACGTCCACAGCCACGCGACGTCAAGATGCGCGTGACCGACCGCGGGCAGACCCTCGACGCCCTTCGGCACGGTACCGGCCATCGCGTTTGGCACGGATAGCTCGAGTTCCAGCGGTGGCGTTTGTTCGGCGCGCGCGAGCATCCAGCGCCACGCGATACCATCACCCGCCGGCAGGCCCGATGTCGGCAGCGACCGTTCTTCCACCGCGATATCGAGCGCGCACGAACCGCGCGGCGGGGTCACGGTACACGTCTGATGTTCGCGATCGAACGCGCACACGACAACATCATCGATGCGCAAGAGTGCGCCCGTGCGGGTCGCATACGTGAGCGCGACGGGCGAGCCGTCAAAATCCGCGCGGCCGCGCAAACGCGCGACGCCCTCACGCGAATCAACGCGCTCGAGTGTCACGCGCACGGAAGCTAGAACGTCTTTTCGATCGTGCTATTGGCGCGCGCGCAATCATTGCGCGCTTGATCGCTCGAAATCAGTTGCATACCCAGGGGAAGCGGGAGCGCACGCTCTTCATGTGGCCGATCGACCGTGAAGGCGACGTCGAGCGTTCCGCCGGCCGGCAGCGCGGGCACAATCTGCGTTCCGACTTTGATGCGATTGCGCAGCAGGACGACCGACTGTTTCACATCGGCTACTTGATCGCGCTGACCGACATTGGTGAGGGTCCCCGTGACGATGATGTGATCGGCTTTGCCGCGTTCGGCGATCACCTTGATGCGCAAGTTTCCAAGCGACGCATCGGCGGCCGGGCAAGGCGACGGCGGCGGCGCCGGCGCGGGGCTGGCCAAGAAGAGTGCGAGGGCGAGCAGAAGATGGTTCACGTTTAGCGTAACCGCGGCGGCGTCGCGAACGATGCATGCCGCGCGAACCATTCGCGGATCACCCCGATCGTCTCGAGCGGGCGTTCGCGCTGGACGAAATGTCCGCACCCGGAAAACGTCGCGCGGCGATACGGCCCGCGAAAGAAGGCGTCTTTGTTCTGGGTCGTTTCCGGGAGGGTGGCCCCGTCTTCATCGCCGTGCAGAACGAGCGTTGCGACATCGAGCGGCGGCAAGCCATCAAGATAGGAGCGGTCGAGCGCGTAACGCGTGTGACCGGGGACAAAGCCCCAGCGTTGCCGGTACGAATGGACGACGATCTTCACAAATTCGGGATTGTCGAAGGCGGCGGCGGTCCGCTCGTATTCTTCGGCCGTGAATGCCCAACTCGGCGACCACAATTTCCAGAGCGATTCGCAAAACGCGTAACGATCGTTCTCTAGCGCTTCGACGCCGCGGTCCGTGCCGAAATACCACTGGTACCAGTAGGCCCGATTTTGCTCGGGCGATAGCCGCTGATCGGCAAGATTCGTACCGTAGCCAACGGCGATCGCGACCATCGAGGCGATGCGATGCGGCTCGAGCGCGGCGGCAACGTAGGCGGCGCGTGCGCCCCAATCGTGGCCGACCAGCGCAAAGCGCTCGACCCCGACGGCATCGGCGAATTCGAGGATGTCGCGGCCGAGCGCCGCTGTCTCACCGGTCGTATGCCAGGCGTCGCGGATTTTCGTTTCGCCAAAACCGCGGACCGATGGCACGAAAACACGCATCCCATCGGCGGCCAACGCTTCGGCTAAATGATCCCACGTGCGAATGCTATCGGGGAAGCCGTGGACGAGAACGACCGGCGGTCCATGACGAGGACCGCGCACTTCATAGGCGATCTCGAGAACCGGGGTGACGGCGTAGGGCATACGACGTCGTTCGTCAGTGCTTGCTTACTTCCGGCCCTATGCCGAGGCGTCGACGGCTGGGGGTAAGTTAATGTCGATGGGCGCGGCAACCGGCTGAGCAAATTGTTCGACGGCGGTTGGCGGTGCCGACGCGTCGGCGTCGGCGGGGGCGGACGACGGCGGGAGCGGCGTGCTCTGCACGACCGCGGTATCGATAGGTCCGGAGACCGGTCCGACGCTCATCAGGCAAGACCCGTGAACGCGGCTGGGACCGAACTTGCAAAGAGTGTCTGCGAGGAAGATTGCCCGGCTGTTGTCCCGACAGCGGTCGAATTGGCGCCTTCGCCGATTTCGTCTGTGCCCTGGTCGGCGCCGGCTTCTTCGGATGAATTGGCCACGTTCGAAATCGAGGGGTTGGACGGTGGCGGAGCCGTCGAGACCGGGGTCGTCGATGTCGTCTCGGGCGGGACATAGGCCGCGGGGGCGGCCGGGGCGATCGTGCTCAAAACAGACTCCTCGAAGTGACGTGTCCCATCATCTTACTTGCCTGCCAACCCAAGAGCAAGCGCCCGCCGTCACACCGTGTTGCCCGGCCTACCCCCGGCGAACACGTTAGGTGCCGACGAGTTCGCGCAGAGCGTGGCTGAGAATCTTTGGGGCTTTGCCTTGGAAGAGCAGGCTCTCATTGCCGCCGATTTGCTTGCGCAGTTCGACGAGTTCGTCGCGCAGCGCGGCAGCTTTTTCGAACTCCAGGTTGCCGGCGAACTCGCGCATTTTTTTCTCGATCTCCGCCGCCATTGCCATTGCGACATCGCGCGGAATTTTCTCCGCGCGTAGCGCTTGGGCATCGGTTCCGGGCGCACCGACGAGCGCGAGAATGTCGCGTACTTCTTTGCGCACGGATTTCGGTTCGATTCCATGCTCGAGGTTGTAGGCGACTTGCGTCTCGCGACGGCGTTTGGTTTCGCCCAGAGCCCGCGCCATTGATTCGGTGATGACGTCGGCATACATGATCACTTTGCCCTCGACGTTGCGCGCGGCGCGCCCGATCGTTTGGATGAGCGAGGTGCCCGAGCGCAGGTAGCCTTCTTTATCGGCATCGAGAATGCCGACGAGAGAGACTTCGGGAAGATCGAGCCCTTCGCGTAAGAGATTGATGCCCACGAGCACGTCGAACTCGCCTTTGCGCAGGTCGCGCAGAATCGCGATGCGCTCGAGTGTCTCGACTTCGCTATGCAAATAGCGCACTTTGATGCCGTTTTCGAGCAGATAGTCGGTGAGGTCTTCGGCCATTTTTTTTGTGAGCGTCGTAACGAGCACGCGTTCGTCTTTTTCGGTGCGCTTGCGAATCTCGTCCATCAAATCGTCGACCTGATGGCGCGTCGGCCGCACCTCGACTTCGGGATCGACCAGACCCGTCGGACGGATCACCATCTCGACGACTTGCGCCGACTTGCCAAGTTCGTACGTTGCCGGTGTCGCCGAGACGTAAACGATCTGCTTGATGTGTTTGTCGAATTCTTCAAAGGTCAGCGGACGATTGTCGAGTGCGGAAGGCAAGCGGAAACCGTGTTCGACAAGTGATTCTTTGCGCGAGCGATCGCCGCCGTACATGCCGTGCACTTGCGGGATCGACACGTGCGACTCGTCGACGAAAATCAGCCAATCATCCTGCGGGAAGAAGTCGAGCAGACACCAGGGAGTCGAACCCGATTCGCGACCGGCCAAGTGACGCGAATAATTCTCGACGCCGTTGCAGTAGCCGACTTCGCGCAGCATGTCCAAATCGTAGCGCGTGCGCTGCTCGAGGCGCTGCGCTTCGAGCAATTTGCCTTCGCGCTTGAAAAATGCCAATCGTTCTTGAAGTTCTTCTTCGATCGCGATGATCGCACGACCGAGCTTCTCTTCGGGCGTGATGTAATGTTTGGCCGGAAAAATTTTTAGCTCGGCTTTTGACTCGACGTATTCACCCGTAAGAATGTTGACGACGTTGATCGCCTCGACCTCATCGCCAAAAAACTCGATCCGGTGAACGAGTTCGTCTTCAACACCGACATATTCGAGCGTATCGCCGCGCACACGGAACGTCCCGCGAACCAAATTCAGATCGTTGCGACGGTATTGCATGCCAACAAGCTTGCGCAAAAAATCATCGCGATCGACCCGATCGCCAACTTTGATGTCCGCGGAAAGCTCCATGTAGTCGGCGGGCGAGCCCAAACCGTAAATACACGAAACAGAAGCTACGATTAGCGTATCTTTACGTGTAAGCAGTGACTGCGTCGCCGAATGCCGCAAACGCTCGACCTCATCATTGATCGAACTATCCTTAGCGATATACGTATCGGTATGCGCGATATACGCCTCAGGCTGATAGTAGTCGAAGTACGAAACAAAATACTCAACCGCATTATTCGGAAAAAACTCCCGAAACTCAGCACACAGCTGCGCAGCCAGCGTCTTGTTATGGCAAAGCACAAGCGTCGGCTTCTGAACCGACTCAACGACCTTGGCCATCGCCATCGTCTTGCCCGAGCCCGAAACGCCAAGCAACGTCTGTGCACGGAGCCCACGTTTGATTCCGTCGGCAAGGGCGGCGGTCGCCTTGGGCTGATCGCCCGCCAGCTCGTAAGGCGATTCCAATTTAAATTGCGGCATGGAACCGTTCTAACACGCCGCGCAGCCACCATGGTGGCACGCGCAACGATTACTCTACGACAACGATGCAAGGCGCGCCCACGGGGAATCGCGCCCAGCCACCCTGTTCAGGCGCGCCAAGACCCGGGGGCCCCGCGCCGCAGGCGTGGGGGGCGCGGAGCGGAGCGCAGCGCCTTCAAACCCGCACGCCACGAACTCTGCCCTCAGGCAAGCAACCGGCAAGCCACAAGCTCCGCCCTCAGGCCAGCAACCGGCATGCCACACAACCACGCCCTCAGGCCAGAACCGACAAGCCACCATCAAACCCACCGGCGCGGCAAAGCCGCTAGCATACGCGATGCGGCAAAGCCCAGGAGCAAAGCCACAAAGCAACCACGTTTACAGGCCACCACGCCTGAAACTAGAAGCTATCGGGCCCTGCGCCTTTCCCGGAGAATCCGTCTTTGATCCAAGCGCCGCTTCTCTTTAGCGGGAACTCGAATCGCGAGCTCGCCGAAGAGATCGTCAAAAAAATGCAGGGCCGCGTCGGCTCCGCCCTCGTGGACCGTTTCAAAAACGAAGAATGCCGGATCGAGATTCGCGAAAACGTTCGTGGCGCCGAGGTTTTCGTTCTGCAATCGATCTGCACGTCGCCGGGCGGAATGAGCGTCAACGACTCGCTCATGGAACTGCTGCTCATGATCGATGCCCTGCGCCGCGCCTCGGCGAACCGCATCACCGCGGTCGTCCCATATTACGGATACGCAAAGCAAGACAAGAAGACCAAAGGCCGCGAGCCCATCTCCGCTAAGCTGGTCGCGAACATGCTCGAGACCGCCGGCTGCGAGCGCCTGGTCACCCTCGACCTCCACGCCGCGCAAATCCAGGGCTTCTTTAATATCCCAGTCGACAACCTGATGGCCGCCCCGACGCTCTGTAACTACCTCAAACACAACAATTTACAGGGCGATTCGATCGTCGTCGTGTCCCCGGATGCCGGCGGCGTGCCGCGGGCGGAACTCTTCGCAAAACGGCTCAAATCGCAGGTCGCGGTCATTATGAAGCGCCGCCCGGAGCCCGATGTCTCCGAGGTCACTCACATCGTTGGCGATGTAAGCGGTAAGATCGCGGTTGTCGTGGATGATATGATATCGACCGGTGGGACGCTGGTCAAAGCGGCCGAGGCCCTCATCGCGCGCGGCGCGACCAAAGTCTACACGCTCGCCACGCACGGCATCTTTGCCGGCGAGGCGATCAAGCAGCTCCAGAACTCGCCGATCGAAAAGGTCATCGTCACCAATACCATTGCGCGGGGCTCCTGGCTCGCCGATGGCGGCGATACCGCCTCCAAAATCGAAGTGCTCTCGATCGCTCAGATCCTCGCTGATGCGATCAAACGGATCACCACGAACCGCTCGGTCTCCGAGCTGTTCATGCCGGACGAACTCGAGGACGACGGTTCGGCCCACCCTAGCGACGCGTCGCACGCCCCCGAAGCGGCGGCGCTCGAACCGATCGCCATCAGCTAAAACGAAAGATTATCGTGTCGAAATCCACCACACTCACCAAAGTTGAACTTGCTTCACGCCCGAATACCGGAACGACCGGATCCAAAGCCGCCCGCCACGCCGGGATGATCCCCGCCGTTGTCTACGGTCACGGCGATCCGCTCTCGGTCTCCGTGCCGGTGAAGATCCTCGACGAACTGCTCGCGGCCGGTGCGAACCACTTGCTCGATGCCAAGATCGACGGCAAAGCCGATACCGTGATGCTGCGCGGCGTTGCCCGCCATCCGGTCACGCATCGCCCGATCCATGCCGACTTCCAGCGCATGTCGCGCACGGAAAGCGTCCGCAACAAGATCGCCGTTCACACCAGCGGCACAGCCGCCGGCGTGAAAGACGGCGGCGGCGTCATGGACGTTGTGGCCCACGAGATCGACATCAGCGGCCCCGCCTCGGACTTCCCCGAGTATGTGACGGTCGATGTGAGTTCGCTTGGCATCCACGGCCACATCACCGCCAAGGACGTCCCGCTGCCGAAGGGCTTCACGCTCCACACGCCGCCGGACCAGACGATCGTCACGATCTCGGCGCCGCGTACCGTGGTCGAACCGACCGTTGCGGCCGAAGCGCCGGTCGCCGCGGCAGAACCCGCAGCAGCGCCCGCCACCTAGGCTCTGCGCCTCATCGCGGGCCTGGGAAATCCGGGCAAGCAGTACGCGCGAACGCGCCACAACATCGGATTCATCGTCCTGGACGAACTCGCGCGGCGCTGGAACGCGCCCGCGTGGAAGAAAAAGGACGGCGCGTTCCAGTCGCTGGTGCGCGAAAAAAACGCGATCCTCATCGAGCCGCAGACGTTTATGAATGCGAGTGGCGAGCCGATGCGGATCGCCGCGTCCTTTTATAAGATCGAAGCACCCGACGTCCTCGTCGTGGTCGACGATCTCGATTTACCATTCGGACGCCTACGGGTTCGCGTGAACGGCAGCGCCGGCGGACACAACGGCCTCAAGTCCATCATCGCGCACTTCGGCCCCGATTTTCCGCGCCTCCGCATCGGGATCGGACGCGGGCGAAACGGCGCCGAGGCGATCGACCAGGTCCTCGGCACGTTCGACGCTGACGAAGAGCGCGACATGGACAAGATCGTTGATGCGTGCATCGAAACGATCGAAATGTGGCTGGCCGGGAACCGGAGTGCAGCGATGAATTTTGCTAACCCGTGGAGCGCGAATCCGCCCCCGAAGCCTCCCAAAGCTGAAGATCCGGCGGTTCGTGCCGAACAGTAACCAAATGCCTTTGAACGACTTCGCCGGACGCACGATGGTGGTTCGCATCGATGAGGGAACCCTCACCGCCGGCGGCTCGACGTTCCTGAGCGATCTTGCGTTCTTGGTCGAGCGTCAAGTCTCGCCGATCGTCGTCGCTCCCTCGAGTGACGTAGCGCGCGCCGTGGTGCGTACGATGAACCGCACGGGCGATACGGCCGTCGGTCTCTCGGGCGCGGATGCGGGCCTCGTGCCCTCGGCGGGCGGCGGCGGGATCGGTGCGATCCAATCGCGGCTGCTGCTGACGCTCGCAAGCGCCGGGTACATCCCCGTCATCGAGCCGACGGCGTTTGGACTCTTCGGAGGCGATATCGCGGTGAACGCGGACGATCTGGCCGGGGCGATCGCCTCGGCAACCGAAGCCGCGCGGGCGATCTTCTTTCACGATGCCGGCGGGATCGCCGATGGCGAACGGCTCATCGATGAGCTGACCCCCGCCGAAGCCCTCACCTTGAGCGAGAACGAAACGCTCGATCCGGACCTGCGAGCAGCCGTGCGTGCGGCGGCTCTGGGCGTGCGCGGCGGCGTCCGCGCGGCACAAATCGTCGATGGGCGGATTGCCCACGCCGCAATTGTGGAATTCCTTACGGCAAGGCACTTGGGAACCCAAGTCGCCGGCACCGTCTTCCTGAGGTAATTCCATGCTCCAGTTCCGCCGACTCGCCGGCGCGGCCGCCGCCGCTCTCTTGATGTGCGCGCCGCTTGTCGCACGGGCCGATGATGGGCTCACCTCCAGCGGCTCGATCGTGATCCAAGCCGTGCTCTCCGGTCAGAAAATCAACGTTGGAAGCCCGATTGCGCTGTTGCGTTCGGGCTCGAGTTATCGTTTGGACGTCACGCAACTCGCGCCGGTCGGCGTCGACCCGACTGTGGCCGCGTTCCTTGCAGGCGCCCTACCGATTCATTCGTTCACGTTCATGTATGACGGAGCGACCGGCACCACGAGCGCGTACTCGAACGACAACCACACGTACTATCAGGAAACAAAGAAAGCATCCGGCACGACCGCTACCCCCGCACCCGCCGCACCGACAAACGGCGGCGATCCGCTCTCGCTCATCGCAATGTACGGCCGCATGCTGCGCGATGACAAAACGTTTTCGGCGACGCTGGATCTTGCCGGGCACGGCACGACCAACGGCCATCCCGCAACGAACGTGAACTTCGAATTCAAACAGCAGAAAACGGCCGGTGCGTTACAAGACTACCGCGCGCATCTCGCTCTCGCCGACGATCTCGACGGCTTTCCCATACAAATCGCGCTCGATTCGGTCGGCGTAAAATCGTCCGACTTCGCCGGTGCCTTGCGTCTGGATCTGACCAACGTGCAGCGTGCGGCTCCGCCGAGCGGTTCGTTTGCGATTCCAAGCGGATTCACGCGCGTGACGAGCCTCCAAGAAATTCTTCGTCCCGCTCACTAACGGCACGGGTCGGGTACGCCTTGTAAGGCCGCGATACGCGTGCCGTACGATGGGCGCGCGCCAAAATATATCCGTGCGGAACGCGGGAAACACAACTGCCGCGCACCGTCATCGACGATCCGCACGAGCGCTCGTATGCCGCCGGCGCGATCGTGCGTCAGCGCGAGCGCGGCAATGTCGGCGCGCGTCGTCACCTCACGCGAATATGCATTATAGACCGGATAGAGCGCAAGACAGAACACACCAAGAAACGCGGCGACAAGCGAGAGCCGGACGAGCGGATCGTCGTCGCGTCGGAATCCGATGCGGTCGCTTGCAAGAACCGCGAGTGCCGCCGCAACGGCAAGCAAAAACGTGCCGATGCACGTGCGCCGAAACGAATCCGCGGCCTCCGAGAGACTCTCGGCGATCAAATAGGCGATTTCATCGTCGCTCGCAACGGAGAGCAGCGAATCGGGCAACAGCACGCGCGTCGTCGGACCGAGGCCCTCGACGGCCGGTTCGTCGATCGTACGGCGCTGCGCGCTTGCCGTAACGACGATCGGTGTCGTGGTTTTCATCGTGGCTTCGATCGCGACGATACGCGCCCGAAGCGTGCGCGTTTGCAGCGCGCGTTCCGGTCCGAAAAACGGATCGAGGACGACTGGCCGCATCGCAGCGCCGAGCGATGCGAGGACAAAGAGACCGAAAAAGACCGCGACATACCACAGATGCGTTCGATCGACGAGTGCGAGCACGATCGCGACGAGCAATCCGACAACGATCATTCCGACGATCGTTCCGACGGAAAAATCGATCAGCCACGAGCCGATGTGCTGCTCCGTCAGGCCGACGTTGAACAGCAGACGATAGGACGCAAATGAAAACGGTAGCCCCGCAAGCGCTCCCGTCAGCGCCAACAGTGCGCCGAAGAACAAGCGCTGGAGCGCAAGCATTCGCGTTCGGCGGCGCAGCCAATTGCGAATCCGCGCGGCATTCCCCGAACGCCACAGCCACGCAAAAGCAAGCACTTGCGCGATCGCCCATGCGAAAAAGAGCGGCCGCCGGATCCCGGTAATCGCGCGCGCTGCATGCTGACGGTTCACGTTCACAAGATGCACGACGCTCTGCGTGAGCAGCGTACGGTCGCTCATCGCCGAGACGTGGTGGTCGATCGCAACCGGCGTCGCCGCAAGCGTAGGAGCCGCTCCGAACAAGAGAAGAAAAAGCACCGTTAGCCAGGCGCAGGTGCGCCCGACCAACCGTGCTTTTGTGGACCTAACCGAGTTTACGCAGTTCGTCGAAAATCTGCTCTTCGTCGGGTTGCTCAGCGATGTCGTGGACATCGATGTAGCGGATGATACCTTGTTTGTCGATGATGAAGATCGCCCGTTCCGACATGCCTTCGGCACGCAGGACGCCGTATTTCTTTGCGACTTCGCCATGCGGCCAGAAATCGCTCAGTAACGGATAGGTGATCTCTCCGAGGGTTTTCGCCCACGCGCGATTCGCGTGCTGGCTGTCGATCGAGATGCCCACAACTTGGGCATCATAGCCTTCGAAACGTTCGAGGTTCTCCTCGTACGAAGGCATTTGGCTGGCTCAAACGGCGGTAAATGCGAACGGGTAAAACGCGAGGACGACGTTTTTGCCTTTGAGGCTCGAGAGCTTCCACTTGTCTTGCGAGTTGTGGCTGCCAAGCTCGATCTCCGGCGCAACGTCACCGATCTTGAGCGTTGACGTCGAATTTGAAGTCGACGCGCGCCCTTTGGTGATGGCCATTCTAGTGAGATTCTCCTGGGTTCGGTCAGAGTGGGAATATCCCGACTCGCCTCATTGTTCGCAAATCCCCAGAGATGATGCTGGGAATCGCGTATGCGGCGGTCGGAATGCTTTTGGTGTTACGCGATCGTTCGAATCGAACCGGGTTCGATCGGATCGAGGACGGCGTTGAGCGCGGCGAGGAGTGTTTTGCGCTGCTCGGTCACATCGTTTGGCCCGCCCATCGGCGTCCCGATGCTGTGGTGGATCGGGTGAACGGCGCGCGGCGGACGCGCCGACGCCGTTTGCGCCGGTTCGACGGTGATGAGGATCGTCGGAATTCCGGCGGCTTCGATGGCTCGTTGGACATGCACGACCGTGCGATGACAGAGCGGTCAACCGCCGGTCAAGAGGACGAGATCCGTCGCGCTTCGTTCGATCTTCTTGGCGATTTCGGGACCGGTTTCGTCGAGCACTTGTTTCATCTTGAGCGTGTAGCCCATCATGCCGAAGAACTCGGTGTTCAGCCCTTTGATCGTCCCGTCGGCGACGAGTTCGCGCAGACGTTCGATCGGGAAGACCACATTGATATCCCGATCCGCTGCCGTGTGATCGTAGTGCGTGTGGGTTACCATCAGGTCGGCGACGCTTGTATCAGATGGAATGACGCGATACGAGCCGTCACCGTCCACGTTATACGGTTCTTGCGTCTTGAGATGCACACCGGCCGTCGACACGAGAGCGATCGTCGTGTCGCTCAGGTCGCGTTCAAACGGCGTATAGGGGATGGCGCGGCGGGCGAGTTCCATACGGCTACATCGGACCCGGCGAAGGCGAGGAGCGTTGCAGCTCGGACGGAGTTGGTTCCGACGCGGGCTGCATTGCAGGTTCCGCGCCTGCGAGGTTTCCGACAGCGGCGCTCGGAACGGCTTTCCAAACCGCCTCGGCCGTCGGCGGCAGTTTATCCATCCGCTTGACAAACGCGGCGATCTGCCAGCGCTGCGTGTCGTCGAGCGTTTTTGAGAATGCGGGCATCGCAGTGAAGCGGATGCCGTGCGTCACCTTGAAGTACGTCACGTTTTCCGGATCGTCAACAACGCTGCCGTCTTTCGTCGCGAGCATCGGCGATTCGACCGCGAAGCCTTGCGCGAGCAGCGACGGTTTGCCGTTTTCTGCGCCGTGACAGACGGCGCAATTTGCGCCGTAGAGTTTGACACCCGCGACGAGATCCGCATCCGTCGGTTTGAGCGGGCTCGCGAGCCCGGCGGCATCGCGATTGATCGACTTGTGCAGGCTTCGCACCGCAAGATTTTTTTCGAGGGCACCCGGCGGCACGTCGGCGCGCGCCGGAACGTAACCGTTTGAAGCGGCATAGTAGCCGCCGGCGACAAGCGCGATGATCGCAACGAAGAAGCCGAAGAAGAAATTACGCATTTACGATGTTGCCGCCGTTTGGTGATCTGCAATGATTTCGGTACTCGAGCGTTCCGGGCCGTTTTCGTCGATCGTCGCGCGCCGTTTTGCAGCGATGGGATTTGCAACGAGGATGTAGCGCGGGCATTCGGGACCGTTGGGTTCATTACAGTACCCGCGAACGCAACTCGCACCCGCGCGAATAAACAACGTCGGAGCCGCTTTTTTCGCAAGTCGCAACATCGCAAAGCCGAGTTCGCGAATCTCCCACTGCGCGTTATTGCACGTGCGCAGCGTGAAGAAGTCCAGCAGCGCGCGAGCATTTGCCGTAATGACGATCTGCGTCTCGGCTGCGTTCGGAAGCGCAAACCGGGCGTCTTCCGGCGGCGTCCCCGCCGCGAGCGCTTCCTGGTAAAAATCGGCGATCTGCGCCATGAGCACGTCGTACTTCGCCTTGATTTCCGGCCGCGCCGCAATCGAGGGGGGCGTGATGAAATCGAACTGGCCTTTGACCTTAATGTAACGCTGGCTCTTCTGCTCGTACGACATGTGCCGGTGCCGGACCAGTTGGTGGGTGAGTGCCCGCGAGACACCGGCGACGCCGAAGGTGAACATCGTATGCTCGAACGTCGAGAGATGGCCCGCGTCCCGAACGCGTGAGACCATTTTTTTGACTTCGTCGTCGGTCCAGTTCTCGTCGATCGATTCGATATCGCGCGGGCTATAGCAGTTTCGAGCTGCCGTCGCGACGGCTTTTTCGGGTTCGGGGCTATGCGAGAGCAGGACGACTTTGAGCGCCAAGCGATCCTCCGGCCGGACTTTGAGAAGCGAAGTGGATTCGCCCGGCGACGGCCCATTCTTCTTCATGGAGCCGCGGCGCGGAAAGCGTAATCTTTACGGCCCGCCCCTAGCACCCTAGTGTGCCTTTGGTTACAATTTTGAAAGAAACGGGGCGGTCTGCCCGGTTTTTTTGGGGGATTCATGGTACGCCGTACTAGCGCGCTGGTGTTTCTTTTTCTCCTCGCCGGATGTTCCGGCGGGGGCGGCGGCGCTGCGTCAACATATGTACCCGCGCCGGTCGCGCCTCCAATTGCGCCCCCGCGCACGCTCCAGTCGACGTTCAAACACGTCATCATGATCGTTCAAGAAAACCGCTCGGTCGACAACCTCTTTAATGGCTTCCCGGGCGCGGATACCGTCCCGTACGGCATCAACCACACGGGCGCCAAAGTCCCGCTCGTGCCGATCGGGCTTGGCGCCGGCGGCGATGTCGACCACAGCCATCGCGGTTGGCTCCGACAGTACAACAAAGGCAAGATGAACGGCTTCGATGCGACGACGAGCGGCACGTTCTTCCCGAACGTCCCCGAACATCCGGCCCCCGCGTATGGCATGGTTCCCCGAAGCGAATCGGCGCCGTACTGGGACATGGCCTCGCAATACACGTTTTCCGATCGATTCTTCCAAAGCAACAGTGGACCGAGCTTCCCCGCGCATTTGTATTTGATCGCCGGCGGATCGAAACTGGTCGCCGAAAACCCGACCGACTCCAAATGGAACTGCAATTCGACTGCAGGCGCAACGGCCGACGTGTTGGACTCGGTGAATACCGAGCTGTATACCGGCGCGACCAAACCGTGTAGCGAGGCGCAAACGCTCGGTGACGAACTCGATACCGCCAATCTTTCCTGGCGTTATTACGCGCCGACCAGCGATGCGACGTCCACCGGCGGAATCTGGTCGGCTTATGCCAGTATTCCGCACATTCGCTTCGGCGCCGATTGGGCGAGGAACGTCATCACCCCGGAAACGACCGTTCTCGACGATATCGCTGCAAAACGTCTCCCGACCGTCAGTTGGGTCGTGCCGAATTTTTCGAACAGCGATCATGCGGGCTTCGGCAGTTCGACCGGACCCGATTGGGTCGCAGCGGTCGTCAACGCCGTTGGGACGAGCGCGTACTGGCAAGATACGGCGATCTTCGTCACCTGGGATGACTGGGGCGGCTGGTACGATCACGTGGCCCCGCCGCAGCTCGACTCGATGGGACTTGGCTTCCGCGTACCGATGATTGCGATCTCCGCCTATTCGCGCGCCCAATACGTCTCGCACACGCAGTACGAATTCGGAAGCCTCCTACGCTTTATTGAGGAAGACTTCCATCTGCCGACGCTCAGTAGTTCCGATGCGCGCGCCGCGACGCCGATCGAGCTCTTCAATTTCGCTGCGCCGGCGCGCGCTTTCGTCCCGATTGCAACGACGCATTCCGCGCAGTACTTCCGGCGCGAACAGGCCCGCGTAAATCGCGCGCCCGACGACTAAAAATAAAGAAGAAGGTACAATGGGATTAGAGGTCTCTTAAACCTTCTAGCCCCTTTCTGGTTGGCGTGATACAACCAAGCCCTGATGAAACGGACGGGACGGTTTATCTTTCTCCTCACCGCAACGACGGCGGTGATGTCCGCCTGTGGCGGTGGCGGCGGCTCGACTTCGCCGATGTCGCTGCCCAGTGTGATGCCGAGCACACCGGCGCGTCCACCCGTATCAGCAAGCTCCGTTATCAAACATGTCGTTATCATCGTGCAAGAAAATCGTTCGTTCGATAACCTCTTCAACGGATTTCCGGGAGCCGATACGGCGCAAGGCGGCACGACGTCGACCGGCGCGTACATTCCGCTCGCGACGGTCGGCCTCGAAGACGGCGCCGATCCCAATCATCGCCGGTCGGATTTCGTTAATTCGTTTGATGGCGGCAAGATGGACGGCTTCGATAAAGTCGGCGTCTTCGGACCGTCGCGACCCTCCACGTACGTCTACGCAAAAGTGCCGCAAAGCGAAGTTCAACCGTATTGGGATTACGCGAAGAATTACGGTATCGCGGACCGGATGTTCCAATCATCGACGAGCGCGAGTTTCACGCAACATCAATATCTGATTGCCGGCCAATCCGCTGGGTTGACCGATGTTCCCTCGGCATTGCCTTGGGGATGCGACGCACCGGCCGGCACGACGACCGTCACCATCAACCCCGACGGATCGCTCGGCACCGGACCCTTTCCGTGCTTCTCGTATAAGACGATCGCCGACTCCCTCGATGCCAAAGGCATCTCCTGGGGCTATTATGCACCGGCGGTTAGCAGCGGCGATGTCGCCGGAAATATCTGGAGTGCGTTCGATGCGATTTCACCGGTGCGCTTCGGCGCCGACTGGACGCGCAACATCCATTCACCCGAAACGAACGTCCTGGGCGATATCACCGGCGGAACGTTGCCGAGCGTTTCGATCGTCATACCGGATTCCGCGAATTCGGATCACGCGCGCTTTAGCGCCGTAAACGGCCCGGCTTGGGTAAGTTCGATCGTGAGTGCGGTCGGCAATTCGAAATACTGGAACGATACGGCGATCTTCGTAACGTGGGACGACTGGGGCGGCTGGTACGATCACGTTCCGCCGATTGCGATCGATGCGGAGGGACCGGGAATGCGCGTCCCGCTTCTGGCGATCTCGCCGTATGCAAAACACGGCTATATCTCGCACACGATTTACGAAACGGCCAGCCTCACGCGCTTCGTTGAAGATGTCTTCGGCCTGGGAAATATGGGCCAGCGCGATGCAACCGCGCACAGTCCTGTCGATATGTTCGACTTCACGCAGACGGTGAAGCCGCTCGCTGCGGTTCGCACGACGAAGTCTATTCGCGACTTCCAGATGCAGCGTCCCTCCGGACTCGCACCCGACACGGACTAACCGGACGGTTTTGGTGGCAGCGTGCGCGCCGGGTTACCGACGACACGCTCGCCGTTTGCGACATCGCGAATAACAACGGCGCCAGCGCCGGTCATGCCGCCATCGCCGATCGATACCGGCGCGACGAGCGATGAATTACTGCCGATGAACGCATCCGCACCGATCTCGGTGCGGTGCTTGTTTTTTCCATCGTAATTGCACGTGATCGTTCCCGCTCCGATATTTGCGCGCTCGCCGACCGCGGCGTCGCCGAGGTAGGCGAGATGTCCGGCTTTGGCACCCGCGTGCATCGCGGTCTTTTTTAACTCGACGAAGTTGCCGATATGGACGCCTGCACCGATATCGTTCCCCCCGCGCAAGTGCGCGAAGGGTCCGATCGTCGTACGCGCGCCGATCGTGGTTTCCGTCACGACGCTCTCGGTGATCCGCACGCTCTCCGCGATCTTCGACCAGGCGATTCGCGTGTTGGGTCCGATACTCGAACCGGCGCCGATCGTTGTTTCGCCGCCGATCGTCGTGTTCGGAAAGATCGTCGTGTCGGCGCCAATCGTGAGATCCGGTTCTAAATACGTCGTCGCCGGATCGACGATCGTCACACCGGCGCGCATGTGACCCTCGCACAGGCGGGCATTGAGGATCGCGCGTGCGGCAGCGAGTTCGACGCGGTCGTTGATGCCGAGCACGAGCCGGTGATCGGCGGCAACAACCGGCACGACCCGCTCGCCACGGCCGAGCAGCAGCTCGACGGTATCGGTAAGATAGAGTTCTCTTTGCGCGTTGTCATCGCGCAGTTCGCCGATGACGGCGCGAAGTTTCGCCTCATCATAGGCATAGATACCGGCGTTCATCTCATCCAGAATCAGCTCGTCCGGCGTGCAGTCGCGCGCCTCGACGATTTTGGCGACGCCGCCGCCGCTGCGCACGATCCGACCAAAATTCGAGGGGAGCGGCATGTGCGCGGTGACGAGTGCCAACGCTGCGCCGTCGTCGATTGCCGCGATGACCGAACGAAACGTCGGCGGATCGATGAGCGGCATATCGCCGTATGCGACGACGATGCTCCCACTGGATTTTTCGAGCGCCGCAAGTCCGACTTGCACCGCGTGACCGGTACCGTGCTGCGGCTCTTGCAGAACGCCGCGAACGCCGAGGGCGGCAAGTGCCGGCTCGACTTCGCGATTCGTGACGACGACGATATCGTCGACCCCGGCTTCGCGGAGCGCGCGCAACGTGTACCACAGCATCGGTCGCCCGCAGATTCCGTGCATCACCTTCGGCAGAGCACTTTTCATCCGCGTACCTTTGCCCGCAGCGAGCACGATCGCGCGTACGCTCATGCGAGCGCCTCCGCATGCGCGGCGAAGAACGCCTCGATCCGGCCGAGCGTGATCTTGGGACCTAAAAGCTCGATCGTCTCGAAGATTCCGGCCGATACGGCAACCCCGGTAACGGCGACGCGCAGGGGACCGATCATATCGCCGGCTTTGGTATTGTGCGCGGCTGCAGCGGCGCGGATCGCTGCTTCGAGATCAACGCGATTCCACGCGCCGGTATAGGCCCCAAGAGCATCGCCGACTTCGCGCAGTCGCGAGCGCGACTCAGACGTGCCGACGCGCTTCGCAACGGCTTCGTGCTGCCAGCCGATATTCGTCTCGGTTGTGAAGAAATAGTGCGAGGCCGCGGTGATTTCTGCAATCGTTTTCGCCCGCTCGCGCAAGAGTTCGCAGACACCCGCTACGTGTGCCCGGTCCGTGCGAAGCCTTGCAGCATCCGGTGCGTCCGCCAAAAGCGCTGTGACTTCATCCACAAGCACATCGATCGGAGCGGTTTTAAGATACTCGCCGTTCATCCACGTCAGCTTAACCGTATCGAAGACGGCGCCGTGTTTCTGGACGCGATCGAATTCGAAGAGTTCGACCATCTGATCGAGGGTCAGGAGCTCGCGATCCTCACCCGGCGACCAGCCGAGCAGTGCGAGAAAGTTGACGAGCCCCTGCGGAAGATAACCGAGCTTACGGTATTCGAACACGGCCGTGGCGCCGTCGCGCTTGGAGAGCTTCTTGCGCTCCGCATTCAGAATAATCGGCAAATGCGCGAAGTTCGGGATCGGAAGCCCGAGAGTCCGGTACAGCACGATTTGCTTTGGCGTATTCGCAAGGTGTTCTTCGCCGCGAATCACATGTGTGATCTGCATTGCCGCGTCGTCGACAACGTTGGTGAAGTTGTAGAGCGGGTCGCCACCGGCTTTGGTGATGATGAAATCTTCGACTTCGCCCGGCGGAAAGGCGACGTCGCCGCGAATGAGATCGTGCACGTGATGCGTGGCCGTTTGATCCACCCGCATGCGCATGGCAGGCGATGTATCGAGGGACGATGTTTTCGAGGCGACTTCGGCAGCCGAAAGTTGGCTGCACGGGCAGCGTTTCGAGGTCTTCGGATCTTCCGGTTCGTCGTCGCTCGTCTCGTAATTTTCATCGATTCGCGTGCCGCAGAAACAGGGATAGGTCGCTCCGAGCGCTGCGAGTTTCTCCGCTGCTTCTCGATAGAGATGCAGTCGCTCGCGCTGTGAATACGGCCCGAAGGGTCCGCCTTTGGTCGGACCTTCATCGTGTTCGAGACCGAGCCACGAAAGCGCGCGGAAGATCTCTTCGCGATACTCTGGTCGCTCGCGCGCGACGTCGGTGTCCTCAACGCGCAGAACGAACGTGCCGCCGTGTCGACGCGCGTAGAGCCAGTTGAAGAGCGCGGTGCGTGCACCGCCCACGTGAAGAAACCCCGTCGGTGACGGGGCGAAGCGAACGCGAACTGCCATCAGTTTAGCCGACCAGCTCGCGGCGCTTGCCGCATTCACGCTCGACGAACGTGATGATCTGCGAGAGCGGAGCCCCTGGCGTAAAAATCTCGCGAACGCCAAGCGCCTTGAGTTCGGCTGCATCGTCCGCCGGGATCGTCCCCCCGCCGAAGAACACGATGTCGGAGGCGCCTTGCGCTTTGAGCTGCTCGACGATGAGTGGGAAGAGCGTCATGTGCGCGCCCGAGAGAATCGAGAGCCCGATCCCGTCGGCGTCTTCTTGGATCGCCGTTTGCACGATTTGCTCGGGTGTTTGGAAGAGGCCGGTATAAATCACTTCCATGCCCGCGTCGCGCAGCGCCCGCGCGATGACTTTCGCACCGCGGTCGTGGCCGTCGAGACCGGCTTTGGCGACGATGATACGCAGCGGTCGGTCGGCCACTAGCGTCCGTCCTCACGCGCGCGGCTGAGTTCGAGCGCCTCGCGCAGCTTCGCGCGAACGACTAAGAGCGTTCGGCGGACGTCGCGTGTGCGACGCTCGGTATCTTTGCGGCGTTTTCCCATAGCGATTAAAATGCTGCTCTCTCCGTGTAGCGTCCGTAGACTTCGACCATCGCATCGACGATCTCGCCTTCGGTCGCAAGGGCCTTGACTGCCGCGATGATGCGCGGCATGACGTTGTCCGATTCGTCGCGGCAGGCACGCGTGAGTGCGCCCAGTGCCTCGGCGACGGCCGTGCCGTCGCGCGAGTCGCGTACCGACTGCACGGCGCGCGCTTGACCCTCTTCGATCTCGCGGCCGATCTTCAGCAGGTCCATCGTCGCCTGCGACTCTTCTTTTTCGAACGCGTTGACGCCCACGATCACGCGGTCTTTGGTCTCGAGCGAGCGTTGGTAGCGATACGATGCATCGGCGATTTCGCGCTGGAAGAAACCGGCTTCGATCGCTTCGATCACGCCGCCGAACTCCGCGATCTGGTCGAAGTACGCTTGCGCGCCGCGTTCCATCTCATCGGTGAGCGCTTCAATGAAGTACGAGCCACCGAGTGGATCGACGACGTTTGTGACGTTGGTCTCGTAGGCGAGGACCTGCTGCGTGCGAAGCGCGATCTCGACCGATTTTTCGCTCGGCAGTGCGAGCACTTCGTCCATGGAATTCGTGTGCAACGACTGCGTGCCGCCGAGCACCGCGGCCATCGCTTCGAACGCGACGCGTACGATATTATTTTCGGGCTGCTGAGCGGTTGCGCTGCAGCCGGCAGTCTGCGTGTGAAAGCGCAGCTGCCACGATTTGGGATCTTTTGCACCGTAGACGTCGCGCATGCGGCGGGCGTAGATGCGACGAGCGGCGCGAAACTTGCAGATCTCCTCGAAGAAATCGATATGCGAATTGAAGAAAAACGAGAGGCGCGGCGCAAACGAGTCGATATCCATGCCGGCCTTCATCGCCGCCTCGACGTACGCGAAGCCGTCGGCGAGTGTGAAGGCGAGTTCTTGCACGGCCGTCGAGCCGGCTTCGCGGATATGGTAACCGGAGATCGAGATGGTGTTCCACAGGGGCATCTCATCGCGACAGAACTTCATCATGTCGACGATCACGCGCACGTGCGGACGCGGCGGAAAGATCCACTCTTTCTGTGCGATATACTCTTTGAGGATGTCGGCCTGCAGCGTGCCGCCGAGTTTGACGCGCGGGATGCCTTTGTTTTCCGCCGCGACGATGTACTGCGCGAGCGCAATTGCGGCCGGGCCATTGATCGTCATCGACGTCGTAATCGTGCCCATGTCGATTCCCTCAAAGAGAATCTCCATATCCCGGACCGAGTCGATCGCTACGCCGCACTTGCCAACTTCGCCGCGCGACTTCGGGGCGTCCGAATCGTAGCCCATGAGCGTGGGCATGTCGAAGGCAACCGAGAGCCCCGCTTGTCCTTGCGAGAGCAAAAAGTGGTAGCGTTCGTTCGTCTGACGCGCATTACCAAAGCCGGCGAATTGGCGCATCGTCCAGAGCCGGTCGCGATACATGTTGGCGTGGATGCCGCGCGTATACGGAAATTCGCCGGGGGTCGAGAGATCGCGTGCAACGTCGAGGTGCGCGACATCGCTTGGGCCGTACAGGGGTTTGAGCGGCAGATCGGAGATCGTGCGGTCGCCGGCACCCGATCCCGGACCCGTGCGGCCTTTGGACTTGGCCGACCGGTCTTTCCAGAGCGCTTGCTGCTCGACGAACTCCGGCGTCTCGGCGGGTCCAAGACCCGAAGGACGCTCGATCATTTTAGCCACGGAAACCCCCAAGAAATCGAAAGCCCACATCGTTTCGACTGCCACCCCCGCTTTCCCTAAAAGGAGGCCATGTGCGACCTACTTTGCCTCGCAGAGCTATCGTTGGAGAAACGCCTCGACGGATTTGATGAAGCGCTCGAACGCCGTCCGCTGGAGGCTGTGGCCTTCGCCTTCGAACACTTCGATTGCAACGTTCGGGCCGCCGCGTTCCCGAACGAACGCCGCATCCGGTACGGCAACAACGGAGTCGACTTGATCTGCGAGCAGCAGCAAGAGGGGCAGCGGATAGTCGACCAGGTCGGGCCGCAAATCCCAATCGCCATGGTCGACGCGATTGATCGCGCCGAGCTCGACGATCGGCTCGATCGACATGTTGCGCATCGCGTGGATCTTCGCGTCGATCTCGATCGGCGCGAGCGATTTATAGAAGTCGCGAATCTTCGCCTCGCGATCGGCGATCGGCAAATCGAATACTGCGCGCAGATCGTCGACGAAATCACCGTACCACGTTCCCGGCGCCTGATGGATCATTGGATCGATCGCGATCACGCGCTGGGCGTCGATGCGCTTGCCGCCGCGTAACGCGACGGCGCCGCCCCATGAGTGTCCAAAAAAGCCCGCGATCGGTTCGCCGATCGTGCCTGCGACGGTTTCGAGATCGAGCAGACTTCGTTCGAGCGCCATCGGACCGCGGACATGCGCCGAATCGCCGTGCCCGCGCTGATCGTACGCGAACACGCGGTGCGTCGGCGCGAAGTGCAGCGCCATACGCTCCCACGACTTGCGCGAACTCGTAATGCCGTGGACGCCAAGCAATACCGGGCCGCGCGTCCCCCACTGTTCGAGTGTCGTTGCGGCGCCGTCATCAAAAGCAACGATCCGTTCGACGCTCACACCGGTCGCCGATCTTTGAACGTCAATTCCGAGACGCCGCTCTTATCGAGTTCGCCGAGGCCGGCACTCACCATGGCGCTATATTGCGCGAGCGTAGCCGACGCGAGCGGCAACTCGAGTCCCTCGTCGTGCGCGAGCGCGAGTGCGATGCCGGAATCCTTTGCCGCATGCGCCGCCATGAAATACGCTTCGTGATCGCGTGCCTGCATGTCGGCACCGTCGGTTTCGAGCACGCGCGAATTCGCGCCGGTCTGCGAAAAGATCTCGCGTAGTAGCGTCAGATCGAGACCGAGCGCATCGCCCAGAGCGAGCGCTTCGGCAAGGCCGGCGGTATTGATATTCATGAGCATGTTGACGAGCGCTTTAACCTGCGCCGCCGACCCTGGACCACCGACGTATTTGAGGGCTTTACTCAATTTTTCGAGCATCGGTCGCACGGTGAGGAACGCCGTCTCATCGCCCGCACAGATCAGGTAGAGCGAGCCGTCGCGCGCTTGCGGAATGGAACTTGCCATGCACGCTTCCACGCTCGCCGATCCGTGCGATTTGGTCAGCGCGTGAACGTCGACGTGGACCGACGGCGTGATCGTCGCGCAGTTGATGTACATCTTCCCGGGAGCGAGCAGCGTGTCGCCGGACGTGCTGAAGATCGTTCGCATCGCAGCATCATCCGTTACGACCGTCACGATCGCGTCGCTCAGTGCCGCGACTTCGGCCAGCGTTGCGGGCGCTTGTGCGCCGAGTTCTTGCGCGAGCGCTTCGGCGCGAACGCGGTCGACGTCGTAAACCGCGGTCACGGTGTAGTCGACGTCTTTCAAGCGGCGCGCTATATTGGCGCCCATACGCCCCACGCCGACGACGGCGACAGTGGTACTCATCGGTGTATCTCCATAAACTAAAGGCCTTTGACGGTGGCGCGGACATCCGAGCGCGAGCGCGCGTGCCCGCCTCGTTCGACGCCGCCAGAAATCCCGTAGAACGCAAGAATGGTTTCAGCCGCCGCATACGGATCGCCGCCCGGTTCGAGCGCGGCGATTTGTTCTTCGAGTTTGCGTTCGAGCGTGCCGAGCGCGAGCTGACGCACTTGATGATCGAACGCCGCGCGTCGCTTCACGGCGATCTCGCCCGTCGATTTGAGATACGCGTCGTGCGCGAGGATCGCATCCCAGAGTTCGGCGATGCCTTTGCCTTCGAGCGCCTGGGTGAGCACGAGTTCGGGATTCCAGCCGTGGAAATGCAACATCTCCATCATCGAGCGAATCTCGCGCTGCAACTGAAGCGCCATCGGATGATCGGCTTTGTTAACGACAAAAATATCGGCAACTTCAAGAATACCGGCTTTGAGGACTTGCACCGAATCGCCGCTGCCGGGCTGCAATGCGACGAGTGTGGTATCCGCGACTTCGGCGATTTCGATCTCCGACTGACCGACGCCGACCGTTTCCACGATCACGACGTCTTTGCCGAAGGCGTCCATCAACGTCACGGCATCGGCGGTCGCGCCGGAGAGGCCGCCGAGATGGCCGCGCGAGGCCATCGAACGAATGAAAACGTCGGGATCGACGAAGTGCTCGGTGAGGCGAATGCGGTCGCCGAGGAGCGCGCCGTGCGAGAACGGCGAACTCGGATCGACCGAAATCACGCCGACGGTTTTGCCGGCTTTGCGCGCGTGGGTGACGATCGCCGAACACAAGGTCGATTTCCCGACGCCCGGCGGTCCCGTCAGACCGATCGTGAGCGCGCGTCCGCTCTGCGGAAAGACCTCGCGAATCAGCGCTGCGCCGCGGCCGGATTCGACCGCCGAAATTGCCTGCGCGAGCGCACGCATGCTGCCCGTGCGGAAGTCTTCTAGAAGCGTACCCATCGGCGGCAAACCATTTTAGTTTGCGGCTTTTGTGGCCTTCTCGTGCTCCTCGAGGAGCTTCTTATCAAAGGTCCACGACGGAACGCTCGCCGGGAACTCGATCGCGGGGAACGTGATGTCGCCCGAACCGCCGTATTGAAAGAGAAAGACACGGAGACGACCCGACGCCAGGACCTTGTCGAGCATCCAGTAGGAATCGACCGGCTTGAAATACGCGTGATAGATGAACGGCTGCCGGATCATGCCGACCTGCGCGATCGCGATCGCGCGGATGTGCCAGACATCGAAGGTCTGCTTGTCAATCCAAAGTTCGCGGAGACGATAGATGTCCGGTTCGCGTTGCGGGCTGAGCAAGAGATGATAGACCGGATGTCCTTCGTACACGTCGTCGACATCGAGTGACATGTCGTACGGAATCTTTACGATCACGCTCACGCGACCGATCACCGATGGCGCGGGCGTCGCGCTCACGGAGGGATCGGTCGTCATCGTATCGCTCGCGTACGCCGGCCGCGGCGCAACGCCGAACGTGGCATCGGGGGAAATGCGCGGCGGTCCGAACGTCCGCTCGATTTTCTCTTTGGAAGAGTGCGGAACGCTTACCGTCATCGCTTCACGATCGGAGGTACGATAGGTAACTTCGTAGTCTGCCGTCAGGTGTTTGCGTTTTCGGTTGAACTCACCGGCCACTCGGTATTTGATGAACGGCGGCAGCGGGCGCGCTTTCCACGTCTGTCGAGCCTTGATGAAAATTTGCATTGGCGTGAGCGCGGTCGCCGGCTCGGGGGCGGATTGCGCACCGGATTCACCCGTGCAAACGATCGCGAGTGCGAGCACGCGTACAACATATCGGAACATTAGGGTCCCACACCGTGTGCGCGCGCGTACGCTGCAGAGCCCTCTTCGTCGCGCAGCATTGCCTCGATCGTGAGGGCGATCGGGTCGTAGTCGATGAGTCCGGAAAAGCGTGCTTCATCGTTGATCGCATTACGCAGCACAAACGCGGGCCGCTGCGGCAACGCAAGTTCTTGGAAGCGTTTGGTCGATGCCTCGACACGGTCGCGCACGACCGCAGACTGTGCGGTGTCAACGAGCCGATCGGCGTCGATACCGCACGCGGCGGCAACGGTGTCGGCGGCACCCACGAACGAGGCGATTTGTTGACCTTTGCCCATCGTTTCGCGCGCAACCGCAAGCCACGCGCGATCGTCGTGAATACCCAGCTCACGCGCCGCCTCGACCACGAGATTCGCCTCGAGCGACCCCGTCTCGCGATTGACGATCCAATTCGGATCGAGCTTCTCACCAGTGAGCGCATGCGTTCGGCGATAGTACCAATCCATCGAATCGGGCGTATAGCCGAGGGCATCGGCGCGGTCAAGCAGCGCGATGCGCCACGTAAATTCCGCGCGATCGCCGAACGCGACGCGCAACCGCGTGATCGTTTCGCGCGCGAGGTACACCCACGATGAGCAGGTGTCGATGAAGTATTCGATCGTCACGGTATTTGCTTACCTTTGCGAGGACGCTCGCGCTTGGTGCCGTAGGGTGGACGGATGAACACCGGCTACTACCGCGCACCGTCGATCAATGGCGAGACCATCGTATTCATAACGGAAGACGACGTGTGGTCCGTCGCGGCGAGCGGCGGTGTGGCTCGACGCTTGACGACGAATGCGAGTGAGTGTTCCCTGCCGCGTCTTTCGCCCGATGGCACGCGAATTGCTTTCGTCGGACGCGATGAAGGCCATCCGGAAATCTCCGTCATGCTCGCCAGCGGCGGCCCCGCCCGTCGCCTGACGTTTCTCGGCGCCGACGTGCTCCACTGTTCGGGCTGGTCGCCGGACGGAAGCGAAATTTATTTTTGCAGCGACGCGCGCACGCCGTTTGCAAAGGAGACAGCAGCCTTCGCCGTCCCCGCAGACGGCGGCCCCGTGCGCGCGCTGGAACTCGGTCACGCAATGTCGTTTGCAACGCGAGCGGGCGGCGGGATGCTCATCGGTCGCAATAACCTCGATCCGGCGCGCTGGAAACGCTATCGCGGCGGCACGGCCGGACAACTCTGGATCGACCCGCACGGTGAAAGCGCATTCACACGTTTGCACGAGACGATCGACGGCAATCTCGTCTGGCCGATGTGGCTCGGCGAACGCGTGTACTTTCTCTCCGATCACACCGGAATCGGCAATCTCTTTTCCTCACTCCCTGAGGGCAGCGACCTGCGCGCGGAAACGAACGAGACCGAGTATTTCGTGCGCTTTCCGGCGACCGACGGAAAACGGATCGTCTACGCGTGCGGCGGCGAGATCGTGGTGTACGATCCCGCCTCGCGCACCGCGCAACGCGTCGCGATCGAAGCCCCCTCGAGTTCACCGCAGCTTGCGCGGCGCTTTATCGAGGCGAGCGACTATCTCGAACGCTTCGTCCCATCACCGGACGGCACGTCGCTTGCGCTGATCTCGCGCGGGCGACCGTTCGCGATGCCGCTCTGGGAAGAAGCGGTTACTGATTTCGGTACGACCTCGCGCATTCGCGCACGTGCGATCGACTGGATGCACGACGGCAAACGCCTCATCTACATCGACGACGCCGACGGATTCGAACGCGTCGCCGTCGTTCCGCTCGATCAACGCGACGCGCCGACCTACGTCACGACACAAGACTACGGCCGCATCACGGAGCTTGCCGTCTCTCCCGTTTCTGAGGTTATTGCCATTGCCAATCATCGTCACGAACTTCACGCAATCGATCTGACGAACGGCGAGAGCCGCTTGATCGACACCGGTCGCGCCGCGCGCATCATGGACGTGACAATCGCACCTGACGGCCGCTGGGTCGCGTACACGTATTCCGCAGCCGAAGGTGCCTCGATCATTCGCATTGCCGCGCTCGACGGAAGCGGCGTTCACGATGCGACGCCGCTGCTGCGCGTCGACCGCGCGCCGGCCTGGGATCCCGACGGCAAATATCTGTACTTCATCTCGACGCGCGATTTCAACCCGGTATACGACGCGCTGCAATTCGACTTGAGTTTTCCACAAGCCGCGCGACCCTTTCTCATCACGCTGCGCGCCGATGTTGCCAACCCGTTCGTCGCAAAACCCGCACCGCTCCATCGCGCCGATAAAGATGATGACAAGAGCGACGGTGACGAAAAAGACGACGAGAAGAACGACGAACCGCCGCCGATCGCGATCGACTTTGAGGGGCTCACGCGCCGCGTGTTGGGTTTCCCCGTCGAAGAAGGCGACTACGAACATCTCCTTGCGGTGAAGAACCGCGCGCTCTTCACGCTCTTCCCCGTGCGCGGCATTCCGCCGCAGGGCCGCGAGGGCGACGAGGACGAGCACGGTGTGCTCATGGCGTATGACTTCGAGACGCAGCGAACCGCGACGCTTGCAAGCGACATCGATGACGTCCGTCTCTCGATCGACCGCCGCACGCTCATCTATGCCGCACACGACAAACTGCGCGTGATCGATGCGGGCGGGGACTTACCCGAAGACGACGGTGACGAGCCGAAACCCCCGGCGGAAATGAACCGCCGTTCGGGCTGGCTCGATCTCGCGCGTGCAAGCGTGCTGGTGGAACCGATCGACGAGTGGCACCAGATGTATCGCGAAGCGTGGCGTCTGCAGCGCGAACAATTTTGGGATGCCGCAATGTCGGGCATCGATTGGGACAAGGTCTTCGCGCGTTACGAACGACTCGTTCCACGCGTGCGCACGCGTGGCGAACTCTCCGATCTTATCTGGGAGATGCAAGGCGAACTCGGCACTTCGCACGCCTACGAAATCGGCGGCGACTATCGCCAGACGCCGCAATATCGCCGCGGTTTTCTTGGCGCCGACATCGCCTGGGGCGAAGGCGGCTATCGCATCAACGCGATTCTGCGCGGCGATTCGTGGGATCGGGATCTCGATTCACCGCTTGCCGAACCCGGACTCGACGTGCGCGTCGGCGACTGCATCGTCGCGATCGGCGGACGTCCGCTCGACCGATTCAAAACACCCGACGAGCTGCTTGTCAATCAAGCCGGACGCGATGTGGTGCTCAGTATCGCGCGCGACGGCGAGACGCGCCGCGTCCTCGTGCATGCCTTACGCGATGAGCGACTGCTGCGTTACCGCGCGTGGGTCGAACGCAATCGCGCGATCGTGCACGAGCGTACGGACGGCGCCGTCGGCTACCTGCACATACCGGATATGGGCCCGTGGGGTTTTTCCGAATTTCACCGCGGCTATCTCTCGGAGTTCGATCGCGCCGGCCTCATCGTGGACGTGCGCTACAACCGCGGCGGCCACGTCTCGCCCTTGCTGCTCGAAAAGCTCACCCGCAAACGCGTCGGCTACGACGTCTCGCGCTACGGGCCCCCGATGCCGTACCCACCGGAATCCGTCGGTGGTCCGATCGTCGCGCTCACCAACCAATTCGCAGGCAGCGACGGCGATATTTTCAGCCACTGCTTCAAAATTTACAAGCTCGGGCCGCTCGTGGGAAAACGAACGTGGGGCGGCGTCATCGGCATCAACCCGTACCACCGGCTCGTCGACGGCACCCTCACGACCCAGCCCGAGTACTCGTTCTGGTTCGTCGATGTCGGCTGGGGCGTCGAGAATTACGGGACGGATCCCGACTTCGAGGTGGACATCGCGCCGCAGGATAGCCACGCCGGCCGCGACCCGCAACTGGAGAAAGCGCTCGAACTTATGGCCGACGCACGGAAGCAAGCCTCCGGACGGCCGGAATTCAGCGCTCGCCCGAACCTCGGTACGGTCTAGTGTTTCCCGTAGCCGCTAAATCCGCCACCTAGGAGAAGCGCCGAGATGCTCTGGGTCTGCAAGGCGATCGCGTAGATCTCCGGCGCGTAGTTAGCGGTGAACGAATCCGTCCTCCCGTGCGATGGGACCGGCGCGGCGCCGAAGCCGACTTGGGGCGGCGTCGGGACGGTCGAGGGGAGCACGGTTTGCAAGAAACTGCGCGAGATTGCTGCCCCGTCCGTCAGCTGTTGCTGAGGCGGGAAATGGTTGTAAGCAAACGGCGACACGTATCCCATAGTCGAGTATTCGGCATTTCCGCCCACCGCCTGCTTGTTTTGTCGCAGAGTGTGACCTGGACCACGGGGTTTGACGAGAAGACCCCAATACTGGTATGATCCCTGAGCCGAAGCAGGTCGCAAGACCTCACCGGATGCCCTCGGGCGATCCGGTTACTATTCAGAGAAGCCACCTTGTGTGGCAGAAATTGAGTGGGAGTTGCTTGGGCAACCCCATTTTTTGTTTTCTTGCCGGAGGACGCCCATAGCTCGACCGCTTCGTATCAACGACCAGATCCGTATTCGTACCGTCCGCGTCATCGACGATGAGGGTGCGCAACTCGGCGTGATGCCGACGGAAAATGCCTTAGCGCTCGCACGCAACAAGGGCCTCGATCTGATCGAGGTCAGTCCGACGGCGGTGCCGCCGGTCTGCCGGATCAGCGATTACGGTCGCCTCAAATACGAGCAGTCGAAAAAAGATAAAGACGCGCGCAAGAAACAGAAAAACTGGGAACTGCGCGAGGTCAAACTGCGACCCAAAATCGAGACCCACGACTACGAAGTCAAAGCGCGCATGGCCGAACGCCTGCTCACCGACGGCGGAAAAGTCAAAGTCACGATTATGTTTCGCGGACGAGAGATCACGTATGCCAGCTTCGGCCGGCGCCTCCTCGACCGCATGGCCGTCGATATGACGAACATCGCGATTATGGAACGTGAACCCAAACTCGAAGGCAAGAACATGTTCATGATCCTGGCCCCACGCGCCGTACCGCTGGGACCGCCGAAATTCACGCACGTGAAAGACGCGGTCGTCGATGCGGCCGCCAAGGCACAAGACGAAGAACCCGATCACGACGAGCATGAAGACGAACACGAAATTCATGAGGACGGCGCGGTCGTAGCGGAAAATTCGGTAGCAGAAAGTCCGGTTGCCCAGGCGCCGGTCGCAGCAGAAGAAACCACCAACGTCGGGAGTGCCACCAGTGCCTAAGATCAAGACCCACCGCGGTACCGCAAAGCGCGTCAAGGTGAGCGCCAATGGCAAAGTCAGCCATCGCCACCAGTTCAGCGGCTGCGGCCACATTCTGTCCAAGAAGACGCGCAAACGCAAGCGGAATTTCCGTAAGGACCAGCCCGTTTTCAAAGGTGATCTCAAGCGCTTTGCGCCGCAGATCCCTTATCTTCTCTAGGAGTCTGATCCATGTCGCGCATTAAACGTGGTCTCCACGGAGCCAAACACAAACGCAAGGTGATGAAGCTCGTTAAGGGCTTCCGCGCCGCTCGCAGCCGCAACTACCGCGTTGCGAATGAAGCGCTGCTTCATTCGCTCTCGTATGCGTTCCGCGATCGCCGCGTCCGCAAGCGTGAATTCCGTTCGCTCTGGATCTCGCGTATCAACGCGGCAGCGCGTCGCGAAGGCATGAACTACTCGCGTCTGATGGCTGGATTGAAGATCAGCGGCATCAACGTGAATCGCAAAGCGCTCGCGGATCTCGCGGTGCACGATGCAGCAGCGTTCAACCAGCTCCTGACGGTTGCGAAAGATTCGCTCGGAAAGACGACCGCCGCGTAAGCTGCCGGTCTACCCCGTACAAAAAGCGAGCATCGATGCGATGCTCGCTTTTTTTTGTCAATTGCGATCGTCAGTAAACTTTGCGTACCAGTGCGAACCGTCGCAGAACGGTTTGTTCTTTGACTGACCGCAGCGACAGAGCGCGTAGTGCTCGGTCGATGCGCCTTCGTTGCGTTGCTCCCCTTTGAGGTCGATGCCGCCCCGCACGTGGTACGGGCCGTCCTTGGAGACGTAGATTTCTGCGGGTCGCTCGAGGTCGTGTTGTGTTCCGTCCGCGAAAGCGTAGCCGAGTGCTCCCGACGGGCACTGCTGCACGATGTCGATGATTTCTTTCGCGTCGGCGCCGGTTGGATCGACGAACGGCTCCTTCGCTTGTCGGAAAACTGCGGGGAGCTTCGTCGTGCAATTGCCCGCGTGGCAGCACGTCCCGCGGTTGTCGTACACGGTTAACGCTCCCGCGAGGTAGGTATCGCGTTTGTCCGGCGTACGATCCGGCGACTTTCCGCTGCGGAAGCGCGCGTCGGCATGCGAACCGTCGCAGAACGGTTTCATGCGCGAATGCCCGCATCGACAAAGGGCCATCTCCACGCGCGGCGCGAGCGTCTCGCCTTTGGAGTTGGTCAAGAGCGAGACGTTGCTCACAAGATAGGGCCCGTTATGTTCGGGCTTGATCGAGATTCCGAGCGGCTTCTCAATCTCCGCGATTCTCTCCATTGATCCCGCATCGCCGCGCGGTGCGAGTTCGCCGATCTTCTCGGCGATGTCTTGCAGGGCCGCCGCTGCTTCTTCAATCTCGGGCGGAACGTCGAAGTGCGTGCGGATGTACGATGCTTTGATAGCGAGTTCACCGAGCCGTTCGGCAAAGAAAATCCAGGCCGAATTCTTGTGCGGTAAGAGATGCACGTCGCGATTGTAACCGAAGCCCGGCCCCGCATTTAGTCCCGGATACGGCGCTCCGGCCGGCATTTTCGTAAGTGCTTCGCCAAGCGGTCGCAGAGCCGAGGCCATCATGCGAATCGTCCCGCGCGAGAGCACTTCGAGTTCCGCCTCGGTTTCGTCCGTGTGCGCGAAGAACCGGAGCAACATCAGCAACATCGTATCGTAGGCGACATTGTAGAGATCGGCAACGTTGTGCGTGAGCTCGTCGCGGATGATCGCGCCGCCCTGCGCATCGCCGTAAAAGTGCGTCATCGGATTGACGACGGTCGGCCGCACGGGATCGAAGGAGGTCCGAGTCGCTTCGGCACGCGCGAGTTCGTCTTCGAATTCGATCCGGATCTTATCGAAGACGAAAAAATGCGCGTCGGGATGATCGGCCGTCGGCGCCTCGCCTTGCGTGACGATCATCTCGATTGCGGCAAGCGCCGATTTGCAATCGGCGACCGCCGTCAGTTGCCCATCGAGATCGACAAAGCGCGCGTTTGCCTGCGCTTCGGGCGGTCCAATGAAGAGTGTCGCCTCATCGATCGATTGAAATCCGGTTGCGATTTTGTGGTAGAACTCACCAACGGTGCGAAAGTCGATATCGAACGGCTCGACGGCGCAGTGCACCGGCATGTTATCGTCGGTCGGCTCCGGCGGAAGAACGATGCGCGAGCGGATCGCGTCGTACGTGGGCTGACGCTCGGCCGGGAGGACGCCGTCCTCGGGCATTTCGTAACAGACCAAACGCTCGATGAGTTCGCGCGAGAACGGTTCGAGCGCGAGCTTGATGCCGAACGGAAAGGCACTCGCGCCCTGCGGAAAGTTCGATCGGCGAAAGTGTGGAGCGCCGCCGATGGCCGTGAGCATGTTCGTCACTTGCGCGAGATGGAGCATCTCCTCGATCGCGACGCCCGCCAGGCGCCGCTTCCAATCGCGCACCATCCGCGCTTGATCGACGGTGAGGCCGCCCTCCTCGACGTCGCTTTTCAGCGAATGCGCGGCGTACAAGTAGACGCAGGCGAGATTGTGTTCGAGTTCGCTTGCGCGCGAGAGCAGATAGATCAACTCTTCGCGTGTGGTGACAGGCGCGATGTGCGAACGATCGCGTACGGGTGGATCGAGAAGTGACATGCGGGTCCTTCGAAGGTGGGGGTGGATCGTATCAGGTCTGAGCTTCTCACCGGTGTCGGTCGAAGTGAACTACCCATTCGGGCAGCTCGAGCCCCGTCGTTCGTCCCCCGCAGGACTCCCCGTTGGGGGCCGCGCACGAGGCACGCGTGAGTTCCGGCGCCATCATCACCACGTTCCTCGGGGCAATCATCGCTTTCGCGCTCATCGCGAGACGCCTTCGGATTCCGTATCCGATCGTGTTCGTGATCGGCGGAGCGCTGATCGCGATCATTCCGGGCGTCCCAACCGTGACGCTCGAGCCGGATATCATCTTCCTCTTGTTCTTACCGCCGCTCATTTTCGGCGACGGTTGGACGACGGACGTTCGCACGTTCTTGCGGTACCGTCAACCGATTTTCTTTCTCGCGATCGGCCTTGTGATTTTCACCTCGGTCTGCGTTGCGTATACCGCGCATTGGTTCTTTGGATTTCCACTCGCGCTCGGCTTCGTGCTCGGCGCGATTCTCTCGCCGACCGATGCGGTTGCGACCGACGCGATCGCAGAAGAACTCAATCTTCCGCGGCGTCTTGCGGCAATCGTCAACGGCGAGTCACTCGTCAACGACGCCTCGGGCCTGGTTATCTATGGATTTGCCGTCACCGCCGTCATGACCGGCGCGTTTTCGCTTGGCCTCGCACTCTTGCAATTCGTGTACGTGGTGATCGTAGGACTCGCGATTGGGATCGGCGGCGGACTGCTCATCGCGCGCGTCATCGAATGGATCCGCTCGACCGGCCTCTCGGACGAGCTGCTCGCGGTCTCGATCTCGCTGCTCACGCCGTTTCTTCTCTACGTCCCCGCTGACGCGCTGCATGCATCGGGCGTGCTTGCCGCGCTGAGCGGCGGCATGACGCTCAGCCGGAAATCGAGCCGCATCTTCGATGCCGACAGTCGTATCGCCGCAAGCTCGGTTTGGAATCTGCTCTTCTTTACGTTCAACGGCGCGGCGTTCGTGCTCATCGGTCTGCAGTTGCGTTCGATTCTCGGTGCACTCAACGCATTTTCCGGTGCCACACTCGCGGCCTGGTCGCTTGGAACCGCTGCCGTCGTGATCATCGCGCGGTACGTGTGGGTGTTCGTGGTACCGCAACTGCGCCGGTTGATCCAGCCCAAAGCCGTCGCTGCCGAAGGTCCCCTGGCGTCGTGGCGGATCCTCTTTATCACGGGTACCGCCGGAATGCGCGGCGTTGTCTCGCTCGCTGCGGCACTCGCCCTCCCGCGCCAGGTTCCACAGCGCGATCTCATCTTGTTCATCGTGTTCGTGGTCATCGTGGTAACGCTCGTCGGCGAAGGCCTCATCATGCCCATCTTAATCCGCCGCTGGAACATCGTTGAGACCGATGATGAGATGGGACGCGGCGTCGCGCTCGCACGGGCGCGGATGGCCGAGGCCGTCAAGAAGCGCATGGTCGAACTCGAAGCCGGCTTTGCATCGCAAGCGGAGTGGGAAGTCGTTGGGCGCATCACCAGCGACTACGAACAGCGTATCGCCCATTACAGCGCGCAAGCCGATGGCAACTTAGATTCCGGGCTAAGCATGCCGCATCACGACATTGAAATGCGGTTACGGCGCGAAGCTTATCGCACCGAGCGGCGCGCGCTACTCGAATTGCGCGGCGCGGGTGCGATCACCGATGAGGCGTACCGTCGGGTCGAATTCCAAATCGATCTTGCGGAGTCGCGCCTGGACTAGTCGATCTCGCCGAACTGCACGGCGAGCATTGAAATCGAACCAAGATCGATTCCCTCAACCGGATAGCGAACGTGTTCGCCCGCGCGACGGGCACCCAGCACGTACAAGAGCGGCAGGTAGTGTTCCGGCGTGGGAATCGAGAGCAGCGCATCCTCGCCGAGCTCGGCAAAGTTGACGAGCGGCTCGTGCTCGTCTGCATCGAGCAGCGCTCGCGCCCGGCTTTCGAACCGTTGTGCCCACGGAAACGGCGTAGCCGATGGCGTTCCCCACGCGAGCGTTTCTAAATTGTGTACGATGTTGCCGCTGCCGATCACGAGGACGCCTTCGGCGCGCAATTGCGAGAGGCGGCGGCCAAGTTCGTAGTGGAACGCCGCAGGCTGCGTCTCATCGATGCTCAGTTGGAGCACCGGGATATCGGCTTTCGGATACATGTGGACGAGAACGGACCACGTTCCGTGATCGAGTCCCCACTGGCGATCGAGACCGACGGAGATCGGCGCAAGCAGATCGCAAACGCGCTCGGCAATCGACGTATCGCCCGGCGCCGGATACACAACCTCGCGCAGTTCGCGCGGAAATCCGCCGAAGTCGTGAATGGTGCGCGGCTGCGCCATCGCCGTCACGGACGTCCCCTCAACGTACCAGTGCGCCGAAATGCAGAGAATCGCTTTTGGCCGCGGAATGCGCGCGCCGAGCGACGCCCAGCCCGCGGTGTACGCGTTGGTCTCAATCGCATTCATCGGACTCCCATGTCCGATGAAGATCGTCGGTAGCGGCTTTTGCAGATCGATGCCCTCGCTCAAATTCGGTGGACGCGCCGCTCGCTTTGCGGCAGCGGCTCGAGAATGAGTTTGCGCAAGATTGGCAGCACGCGCGATGCCGTCGGCCGACGGCGTTCCGGCTCGATCACGTCGTGCGAGCGTGGCAGACCGCTGAGGTGGTGCAGCGACACACGTGACTCAGGATGCGTCCGCCAGCGCCGCGCGAGTTCGACGACCGTGCGATTGTTGACCGACGATTCACTTCGGTTGAGAACGAGGTCGATGTGCTGCGCGGCGTGCGCGCGTTCGCTTGCATCGGCGCGCAATTTATCGGCGATTGCGATTCCGACTGCAAGCGCATGCGAGGTATACCGCGGGTAGCCCCAAGCGGGTTGCAGTTTCTCTCGGTCGATCGGGTTCCAGAAAAGAAAGACATTCGGGAGCCGGCGCACGACGGTAAACGCCGGTTTGTGCAGTTGGTGCGGAAGCTGCGCGATCCCAAGAAACGGTGCGACGGCGATGGCGCGTTCCAATTCCGCGCGGCGCTGCGCGAGCGCCAGCGTCAGCGTGCCCCCGAGCGAATGACCGACGAAGGTGATCGGCCGATCGAGTGCGAGCATGGCGTCGAGCAACGCGTCCGTGAAATCGTGTAGCTGCAACTCGGAGAGTTCGAGCAGCGCATCCGTCATGCGCTCGGCACGACCGTGCAGCGGAAGTCGCGGAACGACGACGGTCACACCCGCGTCGCGAAGTTCGTGAGCAAAATCTTTCCAGGAGCGCGGCGATGCGGTCAGGCCGTGCATGAGGACGACCACCCGCGTTGCATCGCTGCGGTACAGCAGCCGCGAGCGCATCGCGCGATCGACGTTGTCTTCGGCGTCGTCGTGGGCGGCCAGGAAATCGGTGAGGTAGCTCTGCGCGCTCACGCCGTCGAGAGGTCGTTTGCGATCGCGATGAGCGTAAATCGCCGTTCGCTCGTCGCAAGCTGGGGATCGCGCATGAAGCTGGTGAGCATCGTGAGCATGCCCTCGCCCGTCCCGTGCGCGCTGCAAAACGCGTGCGCGTCCGTGGCCTTGGCATCGAGCAGCAGCGAGATCAACGCGAGCGTATCGTCAAGCGCGCGTGCCAGGCCATCGTCGATCGCGCGCTTCGCATCGTCGGCAGCGATGCGCACGCCGGCGGTTTCGGTGACGAGCATGAGCACGTAGTCGAGCGCCGCGGCCGTTGCGAGAAAGCGTTGTGCGTGGTCGCCGATCGAGTCGATATCATCGTATGTCCGCACGCCATCCATGAGCATGCGCTGTAAGGCGAGGATCGTTTCGCGCGTTGGCCTCATCCGGCGCGCTCGCGCAAGGCCCAGAGAATCCCGATCGTCGTCTTCGCGTCGCGAATCTCGCCGCGCTCGATCATCGACCACGCCTCATCGAGCCGGAACGTTCGCATCGTGATGTCTTCGCCCTCATCGAAATCCGTTTCGCCTTCGGTCCAGTTGGAACAGCTGAAAAAATGCAGCAATTCATCGCAAAAGCCGGGCGCCGAATACGCGGAGAAGAGCGCCCGCATGTCGGTTGCACGGTGGCCCGTTTCTTCGCGCAGTTCCCGCACCGCCGCATCGGATGGCGACTCGCCGTCGTCCATGCCGCCCGCCGGGACTTCCCACAGCATCGCCTCCATCGGATGACGGTATTGCCGCACGAGGACGATGGAGTCCGCGGTCGGTTGCGCGATCACCACGACCGCGCCGCGATGTTCGACCACCTCGACGTCGTGCCGTCGGCCGTCCGTTTCCAGCGTATCGACGCGCAGATTGACTACGCGTCCATCGTACATCCGCTTCGATGCAATCGCCTTCATGCCGCGATCAGACGACGGTCGTATTCGAGAGTTCCTCAAGAATCGTCGGGCGGTGCGGATCCCAACCGAGTTCGCGCTTCGCTTTCTGTGAGGTCGCTTGAAGATCGCACGTCATCGCGTCGGCAAAGGGGCCCATCACCTTCCGTGCGTCCTCGAGCGAAATGTGCTCGACCTGACCGTCGCCGCCGGCGGCGCGCGATGCGGCGTGTGCGATCTGAGCGTAGGTCGGTGCGGCGCCCGTCACGGCGTTGTAGATACTTCCGGCGGCGGCTTCCTCGAGCGCGAGCACGTAGAGTTCGGCAAGCGCGTCGACGCGCACGCAGCTAAAGTGATTGTTCCCGTCGCCGACGATACGCAGTTCGCCCTTCTTCGCGCGCTCGACCATATCGCCCGGGATACCGCCTCCATCGCCGTACACGATGCCCGGACGAATCACGATCGGTCGCAAGTGGTGTTTGGCCGAGTCGAGCACGAGCGTTTCGTGCGCCGGTCGCCATGCAACTAAATCAAGCGGTGCAAGCGGCGCGTCCTCGGCGATGACTGCATCGCCGCGACTTCCGTACACCCAAATGCCGCTCGTGTACACGAACGCTTCGTGATCCGTATCGAGTGCGCCGAGCATTGCCTCCAGCGCCTTGCGTTCGAGTTCGACACCGCTCATGTCCATCGCAAACGCGGTGTGCACCACCGCGTCGGCATCGTGCGCCATTTCTGCAAGCACGGCGACGTTACTCAGATCGCCCATCACCGGATGAATGTCCGAACGCAGTAGTTTCTCTTTCGCCGATTCGCTGCGCGCAAGACCGATCACGTCATGACCGTGTTTCTTTGCGCGCAAGCATACCGCGTGCCCGATATAGCCGGTCGCACCGGTCACAAAAATCCGCATGTCACTCCTATGAACGTCCCGCTGCCGGGCGCGCCGCAAAGATCGTAATGATATCGAAGACGAGCGCGACTTCCATCGCCGCGATGGTCGACCCGTAGACCCATTTCGCCGGAGCGAGCACCGCGAAGAGCGCAAGCGCCGCCGCCGCAAGATAGGCCAGATGTTTGGTCACGGACAGCCGCATTTGCGCGGGATCGCCCACGAACGCGCGGCGCACGTTGGCGAGCGTGGCGAGGATCAGCACCGCGATCACCACGGCCGCCGCGATTTTATACTGCTGGAGGTTGTGCAGCAGCACCTGACCGCCGATTGCAACGAGCAGTGCGATTGCGGCCATGAAGCCGATTTCCGTGAACCGAGTCGACCGGGATTCCATCTCGGATGAGCCTTCGGCAAGGCCCGCCAAAGTCCAGCGCCAAGAGCGCGAAGTGCCTACTGAACTCGGAGCCCACAGCCAGCGCATCGACGACTTGCGCGCCCTATCGGCCCCAAAAGGGCGGCGCGAGAGCGGAATCATTGCAATCGAAGGTCCGACGCTCATCGAGGAAGCCGAGCGCAGCGGAGTACGCATCACCGCCCTCTACCTCACGGAGGGCGGTCGTTTCAACCATCCCTACGTCGCAGACCTGGAATCGGCCGAGATCCCGGCCTTTCTTTTAAACGACCGGCTCTTCGCGAAAATCTCGGACCTGGAGACCCCGACGGGCGTGCTGGCCACAATCGAGCTTGGCGAGGAGCCGCTCGAGGCCGTGCTTGCCCTGCCCGGCCCGCTCGTGCTCTTCGCCGGCCTCGGAGATCCAGGCAACGCCGGGACGCTGCTCCGGGCGGCCGAGGCCTTTGGCTTTGCCGGCGCGATTTTTGGCACGGGCAGCGTGGACCCGTTCTCGCCAAAAGTGGTGCGCGCGGCGATGGGTTCGCTCTTTCGGCTGGCCGTCGCGCGGGCGAGCGTCGAGGAGCTGATCGCGGGTGCCCGCACAAGCAACCGTCCGATCGTCGCAACCGAGCTGAACGGCGTGCTGCTCGCGGATGCCGATTTGCCGAAACGGGGTATTTACGCCATCGGAAACGAGCGGCACGGCGTGCGTTCGTGGTTGCCCCACGCCGACTTGACCGTCACGATTCCGCAAGCAGGCCCGACGGAGAGTTTAAACGCGGCGGTGGCCGGCGGCATCCTCTTCTACGAGTATGCAAAACGCCAATAACCGCCGGGATTCGCGCATCTTGTCAAGTCCTGTCAAGCCGCCGAAATAGTGTTCGTTGTCAAGACTTGGCGGAGCAGTATCCCTATGCTATATTCTCCCCGCGACTACACCACTCGGAACGTGAAGAGAAGGGTATCGACGACGATGCGCACTTCGGAACTATTCTGGAAAATGTTCGCCAAAACCGGATCCATCAAGTCCTACTTGATGTACCGCCATCTCCATCCGGTCCAAGCTACGTCCTAGTCCCTTCGTGCGCCAGGGTGGCGCCAATGACTAGTAAATAAAGGTCCGTCCGAAAGGTCCGGACGTTTATTTTTTCGATACAACGAGTGATGTCCGACCTCGATCAAAAACTCTCTGCACTCGCATCACGTTTTGACGCTGCGCTTACCGGCGCGCCCGATGAAAAAGCACTCGATGAGGTGCGCGTCGCGTTTCTCGGCCGCAGCGGCGAGATCACGCTGATCCGCCGCTCGATCGGTGAATTGCCGCCGCCCGAACGGCCGGAGGCCGGCAAGACGATCAACGCTGCCGTGGAGGCGCTCGAAGCACAACTGCAGAGCGCGCTTGCATCGCTCGAACGCCGTCATCTCGACGCTGCGCTCGATGAGACGATCGACGTCACGTTCCCCGCCCCGCGCGCGGCGCTCGGGACCTTGCATCCGATTCGCCGCATCATGAACGAACTGGCGGACTATTTTGAACGCCATGGTTTTGCCGTGGTACTCGGCCCCGAGATCGAGACCGACGCGAACAATTTCGATGCGCTCAACATCCCGCCCGATCATCCGGCGCGCGAGGGCCTCGACTCCTTCTATCTGCGTCCCGATCTCTTGCTGCGCACGCACACGTCACCAATGCAAGTGCGTACGATGCGCGAGCATCAGCCGCCGGTCGCGGTGATCGTGCCCGGTAAAGCGTATCGCCGCGATGCAATCGACGCGCGCCACTCGTATATGTTCCACCAGTGTGAAGGCCTACTTGTCGGCGAGGGCGTGCACTTCGGCCATCTCAAAGGCATGCTTACCGGAATGTGCCGCGCGCTCTTCGGGCCCGCGCAAGCCGTTCGGTTCCGGCCCTCGTTTTTTCCGTTTACCGAACCCAGTGCCGAAGTCGACACGACGTGCCCGGGCTGCGGTGGTTCGGGCTGCCGGACATGCGGTGGATCGGGTTGGATCGAACTCGGCGGCTCCGGCATGGTACACCCGAACGTGCTGCGCAGCGTCGGATACGATCCAAGCCTCGTTACCGGCTGGGCGTTCGGATTCGGCATCGAGCGCATTGCGATGGTGCGCTACGAGATGAGTGACATTCGCGACTTCTACGAAAATACGCCGGCCTTCTTGGAGCAACTCGGATAATGCGGACCCCGATCGCGTGGCTGCGCGACTACGTCGAACTCAATCTCGATACGAACGCCATCGTCGAACAACTCGCTGCGATCGGATTCCCGGTCGACGCGGTTGAGACGCGTCCGCACATCTCCGGCGTCGTCGTCGGCAAAATCGTGAAACTTGAAAAGCATCCGAACGCCGACCGACTGCAAGTCTGCACGATTGACGTCGCGCGCGAACAGATGCTTACGATCGCGACGGCCGCGACGAACGTAGCCGAAGGTCAGGTGATCCCCGTTGCGACGATCGGCGCGCAGCTGCCGACGATGAAGATCGAACCTCGCAAGATGCGCGGGATCGACTCCGAGGGCATGCTGTGTTCCGCCGAAGAACTCGGGTTGCCCGGCGAGTGGTTCGAAGAGGGCATCATGCAACTCGATGTGAGCTGTCGCCTGGGCGCAGACGTCGTGCAGATGTTCGGCTTACAGTACGACGTGCTCGACGTCGACATCACGCCGAACCGCGTCGATGCGATGTGCATGATGGGTCTTGCGCGCGAACTCGGCGCGGCGCTCGGCAAACCAACAAAAGTGCCGGAAACATCGGTGTCTTATGGCGGACAGCGCGTCGACGATGACGGCGCAATCGTCGATGTGTCGTTCGATTCGCTCGACGTACGCGTGACGCTCGAGAGCCTCGATTGCCGCCGCTATGTCGCGCAGCGCGTGTCGAGCCTGCGCGTGCGTCCGGCAAAATCGTGGATGCGCGTGCGTCTGGCCCTTGCGGGGCAGCGCCCGATCAACAATTTGGTCGACATCTCGAATTTCGTGATGCTCGAAGTCGGCCAGCCGCTGCACTTCTTCGACTTTGCAAAAATCGGCGGTAAGCACATCATCGTGCGCGACGCGAAACCCGGCGAGCAGATCGTTACGCTCGATGGCGAGGAGCGCACGCTCGATTCGACCTCGCTCCTCATCGCCGATGAATCGCAAGCAACTGGACTTGCCGGACTCAAAGGCGGCCAAGTCAGCGAAGTGTCCGAAACGACGCGTGAGCTTGTGATCGAGAGCGCCAATTGGGTAGGCCCCCGCATTCGCCGCATGAGCGTCGCACTCGGCCTGCGCACCGACGCCTCGACGCGCAATGAAAAGAATTTAGCGATCGGGCTTGCGGACCTCGGCGCGGCACGCGCGGCGCGTCTGCTCGAACAAGAGGGCGGGATCATCCACATTCCGCGCGGCTTCGGCAAGACGCCCGGGGAGCTAACCGTCGTCAAGCTCCCAACAACGGAAGTTGACCGACTGCTCGGCTTCACCGTCAGCGATAAAGAAATGATCGACGCCTTGAACGCGCTCGGTTTTGAAGCAACGGTCAACGGCATGATGCTCCATGCAACCGTTCCGATGTGGCGCGGCGATGTCACGATCGCGGCGGACATCGTAGAAGAAATCGCTCGCATCGTCGGCTACGGCCGCGTGCCAACCGTTATCCCCGCCGTCCCCGAACAAACGGTGACGAGCGATGAATTCCATCGCGAACGTCTCATCGCATCGACCGGCGCGGCGCTCGGGTTCGCCGAGGTGTTCTCGCTCGCGTTGCAAGCAAAGGCCGTCGAGACGCGCTGGCGCGATGCCGGCATCGATGTGCCCAAGCCCGTCGAGATTCGGAACCCGCTCTCGGAAGATCAGCGCTACATGCGCTTCTCGCTCGTGCCCTCGCTCCTCGAATTCATCGCACGCGACGGCGCACCGCGCGCGCTCTTCGAACTCGGTCATCTCTTCTCCGAGGGTGCAAGCGATCCGATCGAACAAAGCGTCGCGACATTCGTGCTCGCGCAAACGAAGTCGGACCATCCCGCATACACCGACCCAACGTTCCTCGCACTCAAAAGCAAGATGAACGCACTCGTGCGTGCCGCGTGCGGTAGCGAGCCGACGGCCGTGCGCGCGACCTATCCGGCACTCCACCCCGGCAAAACGGCAGCACTGCACATCGGCGATGTCGTGGTCGGCTATGTCGGCGTCCTCGATCCGCGTCTTGCATTCGCGTATGAACTCGGCGGACCGGTGAGCGCCGCGGTCTTGTTCCTCGATGCGCTGCCGCATGCGACGGCAGCGTCGTATCGTTCTGCGTCGCGATTCCCCGCAATCGAACGCGATCTCGCGCTGATCGTCGCACCGGAGGTGAGCGCCGGCGACCTGAGCGATGCGGTGCGCGGGAACTCGCCGCTCGTGCGGGACGTTCGCGTGTTTGATGAGTATCGTGGAGCGCAGATCGGCGAGAACAAGAAGAGCCTTGCGATGCGCGTGACCCTCCAGCGCGACGATGCGACCATGACCGACGCGGAAGCCGATGGGGCGATCGCGGCGATCCTGGCCGTGCTGCGGGACCGCTTCGAGGCCACGATCCGCGGGTGAACGTGGGCTGGCCGGACGTCGTGATCGTGGGGATCGCGCTGATCGCGGCCCTCAAGGGCTTCAAGCGCGGCTTCGTTGCGGAACTGGGCGGGGCGCTGGCGCTCGCGGCCGCCGTCACGGCCGGCTTTCTCTATAACGGGGTGCTCGATCAGTCGATCGAGTCCATCATGCATGTGGGGGCCGGAAGTTCGCACGTCATCGGGCTGATCGCCTTTGCGCTGCTGGTCTACGCGGTCTTCATGGGCGCATCGCTCCTCTTAGGGACGATCGCCAAGCTCCCGATCCTCGGGATCGGCAACAGCATCGCGGGCGCAGGCGTGGGGATCGTGAAGGCCGCCGTCGGCCTGTGGGCGCTCTTGTACGTCTGCCTCTTCTTCCCGCTGACCCCCGATTTACGGGCCGATTTCCACCGCTCGCCTCTCGTCGGGATGCTCACGAGCCCAAACGAGCAGCTCGACGGGACGATCCGCGGCAACATGCCGTGGTTTGTGAAGCCATTCGCCGAGCCGTTTTTCAAGCGCCATCGGGTCTAAGGTCTTGGCCGGACCTTGCCGGGTACGATATACTAGGTGTATGCAGTTGAAACAGGTGAAGTCATAGCTTCCCGCGGCTCGTACAAACGCGCCCGCCGGGTCGAAACGGCCAAAGCGGCCCCCAAAGAGCCCGATAAAGAGGGCTCGATTGAAATTTTCGGGACGATCAAACAGGTCTTCCCGTCGACGACGTTCTCGGTCGAGCTCGAAAACGGCCACGAGATCCTCGCGCACATCGCGGGCCGGCTCCGCCGCCACCGCATCAAGATTCTGCCGGGCGACCGCGTGGATCTCGAAATGTCCCCGTACGATCTGACCAAAGGCCGGATCGTGTACCGCTACCGCGCCGGCGAAGCCCGCCGCTCAAGCCCGAACTAGCTTCGCATATCGTCCAAGAGAAAGCCGCTCGCAAAAGCGGCTTTTTTTGTTACGCGCGCCCGGTGATGACCGGCTCGAAGCGGCGGTCAGGGACGATCCAGATGACCGCGACGATGACGATGAGCACGTCCGATACGATCGGTGAGACGAATGCAAGCCCGATCGCGAGGAGGTAGAGCGCGGGTGAGATCTTGCCTTTCAAATCGCTGTTGACGGCTTTTCCAAACGCCGTGTCGCGGCCATTAACGGCGACGAGCAGATTTTGTAAGATCGTGTACGCGACTGCATCAAGAAAGAGCACGAGAGCGTAGAGCGCGGTGGGGACAGACTCCGTTGGATGCTCGCCAACCCATGCCGTCATAAATGGTGCGAGTGAGAGCCAGAACAGCAAATGCAAATTCGCCCACATCACCTTCCCGTCGATGCCCTTTGCGGCGCGCAACATGTGGTGATGATTGTTCCAATAGATCCCGATAAAAATAAAACTCACGACGTACGCCGTGAATGTCGGCAGTACCGCCCGCAGCGCTCCAAGCGTGGCCTCGTGCGGAGGCTTCAGATCGAGCACCATGATCGTGATAATCACCGCCATCACGCCGTCGCTAAATGCTTCGAGCCGATCCGTCTCCGTCGAAAAGCGAGAGTTCATTCGCCTCGCTACCCGACGAGGGCGGCGTCTTCCAGGAACACTTTGAGTGTGGCTTGCACGCCGGTGCCAATCTGCAGTTTGTAGTCTTGTTCGAGTAGGCTGATTTCGAGCGCGCCGATGGCGCCCGCGACGTCGGTTTGCGTGAGGTCACCCATCGTGCCGATACGCATGACTTTGCCTTTGAGACGTGCCTGACCGCCGCCGATCACGATGCCTTGCGCGGCCTGGATGCTCTTGCGCAGCTTCGGAACGTCGATGCCCTCAGGTGCGTGGAACGCGCATACCGTGACCGAATGGGCGTCTTCGCTTGAGAACGACTTGAGGCCAATTGCCTTTGCAGCGGCGCGAATTGCACGCGCGTAGCGCGCGTGACGCGCCCACACGTTTGATGCGCCTTCTGCATTGTAGAGATCGATTGCGGTATCGAGCGCATACGCAATGGAAATCGGCGGTGTCCACGGCGTTTGACCGAGATGTGCAAACTCGCGTGCTTTAAGTAAATCGAAGTAGTAGCGCTGCGTTGTGTTGTGCGCCATCTTCTCCCACGCACGCGGACTCACCGCGATCATCGCAAGTCCCGGTGGAACCGCAAGCGCTTTTTGTGAGGCCGTGACAACAATATCGAATTGCCAGGCATCCATGTGAAATGCACTTGCGCCAAGCCCGCTAACGGAATCGACAATCGAGTACGCGCCATGACGCTGGATCGACGGTGCAAGATCCGCGAGCGCATTTTGTACGCCGGTCGAGGTTTCATTATGCGTGAGCAGCACGCCGACGATCTTCTTCTCGGTATCCGCCTGCAGTCGCGCTTCGAGCGCACGTGCATCGACGCGGTCGCCCCACGTCGTCTCCAGCACGTCCACCGTACAGCCGAACTGACGCGCGATTGCGATAATGCGATCGCCGAACACACCAACCGGGCATGCGAGAATCGTCTCACCCGGACCGAACATGCTGCCGACGGCGGCTTCGAGTCCGCCCGTTCCCGAGCTGCCCAAGACGAGCACTTCGTTGTCCGTGCCGAAGATCGGTTTCATACCCGCGGCGATGCGTTCGAGCAAATCGTGGAAGGCCGCGCCGCGATGATCGATCATCGGTTTTGCCATGGCGGCAAGCACGGGTTGGGCACACGTTACGGGGCCGGGGATGAACAGTAAATCTCGCTTCATTGCAACTCACACGCGGGCAGTTGGGTGGTGATTTAGTACGATGTCCATGCAGTCCCCCGAGCGCGTGCGCCTGACAGAACTCGCGTCTGGCGCGGGTTGAGCGAGTAAAGTCGGCGCTGCCGACCTGGCGCAGGTTCTGCGCCGCTTGCCACCCGTAACGGACCCCAACGTTCTGGTCGGGATCGCCACGAGCGACGACGCCGGAGTTTACCGCCTCTCCGACGATCTGGCACTGGTTCAGACCGTCGATTTCTTCACGCCCATCGTCGACGATCCGTACGACTTCGGACGCATCGCGGCGGCAAACAGTCTCTCCGACATTTACGCGATGGGCGCAAAGCCGCTCACCGCGCTCAACATCGCGACGTTCCCGGTCGGCGACCTCGATCTTGAGATCCTCGCCCGCATTCTCGAGGGGGGCGCGGCGGTGGCAAAAGAGGCCGGCATCGTCATTTTGGGCGGCCATACGGTCAAAGACCCGGAGCCTAAATATGGCATGGCCGTGACGGGAACAATTCACCCCGATCGGATCGTTACCAATGCGGGAGCCCGTCCCGGTGACTCCCTGATTCTGACCAAGCCCCTCGGGACGGGTATCCTTTCCACCGCCCTCAAACGCGGCCTGATCGATGATGCGGGGATCGCCTCGGCCGTCGGTTGGATGGCGCGGCTGAATGCGAAGGCTTCCGCGGCGATGATCGCCGTCGGCGTGCACGCGGCGACCGATGTCACCGGCTTTGGCTTACTCGGCCACGCCAGCGAGATGGCTCACGGGTCGGGTGTGCGGATCGAACTGCGCGCATCGCGCGTGCCGTTTCACGACCGCGCAATTGAATTCATCGAAAGCGGATGCGTTCCAGGCGGAACGCGCGACAATGCCATCGAGCATGCGAAATTCACGTCATACGATGCGGACGTTTCACCATCGATTCGCCTGGGACTCTCCGATGCAACGACGTCGGGCGGACTGCTCATCGCTTGCGGCGCCGACGTCACAGAACACCTCGTGAAGACGCTGCTAGCAGGCGGCGACCTCGCCGCGATTATCGGCACGGTGGAAAGCGGCTCGGGAATTCACGTCAAGTCGTAAGCCGTGATGCGCTTGTCGGGCGCATCAGTTTTTCCGCAGACTATTACGTACCAGGCAGCTCCGTAGGCGAATACGATGCAATTGAGGTTGCGATCGGCCCATTTGCTGTTGCAGCGACGAATAGCGCATTCGGCCGCGCAAGGCGCAATTCGTTGAAGGCCTGATCCGCAAGCCTCTTATTCGAACCCATGACTTCAGACGGCATCGAAAAAATCGAGACGATCCACCAGATACCAAGACCTTGAAGCGTGAAGAATGCAATCGCGGCCAGTCCCCACTTACCTTGATACAGATACGAAATCGTGGGCGAGAGAATTGCGGTCAAGACCCACGCGAGAACGACGCTTTTGGGACTTTTCGAGTTGTACATTTGCAAGAAAAGAACGCGATCGTTCGGATCGGTAATCTGACCAGCTAGGGCGTTGAGATGATCTTCGGCGTGTTTTGCGGGGCCACGGAAAAACCAAAACGCGGCGAGACACAAAAGAACGAAGAATCCGATAAAAATAAGCGATCCGAACGTCGCTCCTGCCGCGTCGCCGACACCCGAGGCCAGAATGCGCGTTGGCACGATCACGGAGGCAAGTCCGATTGTTATTCCAACCGGGACGCACGTGTATCGGACAAAAACAGTTTCGCTCATAACACCCCGCAGCAAGAGAATACAAGTTACAACACGCCATCAATAATGGCGCTCGTTACGTGAGGCTTCGTCGGCGAGCTACGGGTTGCCCC
>JBBRLI010000008.1:0-142930 GCA_038231455.1 Vulcanimicrobiales bacterium
CTGCATTTATGAGCCGCGCTTTGCGCGGCGATACGCCAGGATATCCAAGATTTCGTGCATCAAAAAGGTACGATACATTTTCATATCCGCACGGTTCTCGTGCAATCAAAATTTTCGAGAAGACGTTAAAATTCCCAAAAGATATTGGTTATGTGAAGTACAAAAAATCTGGCCGTGCGATGCCCGAAAAGTTTGGTGTTGTTCGCATATCGAGATCGTGTGGCAAGTGGTATGCCTGTTTCGAGCATGTAATTGAAGCAAAAATTCTCACGCCAACTTCAAAAGAAGTTGGCGTTGATGTTGGTGTATCAAATTTTGCGGCATTGAGCGACGGCACATTCGTGCCGTCGCAATTCTTCAATCGAAAAGGAAATACCGAGTTTCATCATCAGCGCGTATCACGTACAAAGAAAAAATCAAAACGTCGCCGCAAGGCCGTTCTTTTGCTTCAAAAATCGTACGCACGCGAGCGAAATCGCAGACTTGATTTTTCTCACAAGCAATCTCGATTGCTTGTGAATTCGTACGATTTCATCGCGTTAGAAGATCTGAAGATTTTGAACATGGTTCGTAGTGCGAAAGGCACGATTGCCGAACCAGGCAAAAAAGTTTCCCAAAAAGCCGGTTTGAATCGTTCGATTCAAGATGCTTCGTGGGGAAAATTCGCGAATATGCTCGTTTACAAAGCGGAAGAGGCTGGTAGGCAAGTTGTGTTTGTGAATCCAAAAAACACATCGCAGATGTGTTTTGATTGCAAGTTTGTATCGAAAGAGAACAGGAAATCGCAAAGCGATTTCCTGTGTACGAAGTGTGGTCATCGTGATCATGCCGATATAAATGCTGCGAGGAATATTTTAGAACGAGCCCGGTTAGGGCTTGCAGAATCTGCCTAGCAGATTCTGCGAATTCGCTTTCAAAGTCTCACAATGCAACGTGAGAAATTTTCAACCACGATGGTTGAAAAACGGCGAAATAACATACGCAGAAACGGACCATCAGTGAACAAGTACCTCAAGTTCTTCCTCGACTTTTTCAAGCCGGTAGTCGAAGCCGAAATCGCGCAACTCAAAAGCGAATCGCGACGCGAACATCGCCTCGATCGAAGCGGCCGTCAGCTCCGGCACGAACACCGTCGAAGGCGCCGCCACGGCGTTTCTGGCGAAGTCGGCGTCGGCCGGTCCGCTCGCGATCGTTGTCCCGTTCTTCGAGGGCCCGCTGCTCGGGTACGTCGCCGGTCTCGTGCAAAAAGGAACGAATACCGTTCCGGCACTGTACGATGAGGCGGTCGCGTTCCTCGAAAAAGAAGAAGCTTACCTGTAAGGGAATCCGTTTCAGCGACAGCCTAGACCACCTACGAAAGCCCGCTCTCCGGACCTCACCCGGGGCGCGGGCTTTTTGCGTTTTCGACCGCTGCCACGAATAGGAAAAGGGCGCTCGTTAGAACGCCCCGCCCTGGGAGTGGTAGCTCGACTGTCGGGCTCATGATAACACGAGAGACGACCCCGATCAAGAAAACAGCCCCGGGGCGTCACTCCCGAGGCTGTGGTGTGGAGAGTACGGGGATCGAACCCGTCTAGCAAGATTGACAGTCGAGCTACCTCACCAGAGGACTCCCCTCGACACGACTATCTTCGCATGCGGGAGTGCCCACTGGGTGGCATTTCGTTGTGGTCAATTCGCGTACAATAGCGCGGTAAATGTGTTCGCTATGAGCAACAGGACGCACAAGTTTCACGAGGAACAGGACTTCCGTGCGGCCTCGGTGCTGATTCGTAATCAGCAGGTCAGCGGTTCAAATCCGCTCGTCGGCTCCAGTTTAAGACCCCGCACAAGCGGGGTTTTTCATTTTATACCACCAGGTCGGCCCATGCACTCGGCAGGATTGTCGCTTATTTGTGCGTTGCGGCGATTCCGCGCGCGATCATTCGATTGCTGCCCTTTTGAGTGAATGCGTGGGCTCCGGACTCGCTGTCTCGGAAGAACTCGTCGATGGTTACGTGGCGGCACCGAGGACGCTGTCGGGCCGGAGTTCGTGGCGCCATTCGGCCGCTTCGATTGAATCATAGGCATTCGCGGCAGCGACGGCGCCGCGTTCGAGCAGTGCGCGTTCTTGCGGGTCGATCGTGAGGTCGCCCGGTCGATGACCGTAGAAGACGATCCCCATCACGCGATGTCGCCGCACGATCGGAATCGCGATATCCGGTCGCAAATCGCCGTGCGGAAAATCCGCGCAATCGATTCCGGCCGCCGCGAGCATCACGGTCCGCTCGTGCGCACGCATCGTAAGCGCCAGCACGTGATCGCGCGGAAGGTCGATCGCAGCGTTTTCCCATCCGATCGCCGATGTACGCGTCAATCCCGCATCGTTGAACGAGCGAAAGAGTGCCGCGGAGCGCAGACCAAGGATCGCGCACCATTCACGTGTGATGATGTCATCGACGGTTGCCGGCGATTCTGCGTAGTCGAGGGCGACGATTAGCTCTGCGACGCGCTGCATCGCGCGGTGTCGTTCGCGAAAGAGTGTGCGTTCGACGAATCGTCCCACGCGTTCGTGCAACGAATTGAGCCCAACACCGAAGGCGATCGTCACCAGCGCTTCGAGTGCCGTCGCCAGACGCGTTTGACTGAGGAGTCGGCTCGCGAGCCAATCGACGACTGCGACGCCAACGACGATGGTCGTCGTGAGAATACCGTACACGAGCGTCCGATTGATCGCGAATCCGATATCAATCACACGATGTCGCAACACCGTATACGCGACCGAAAGAGTCAGTGCCGCGGTGCCGATGACTTGCAATGCGGCTGATGCATAAAAGTCATGAACGAAAAGGACCATGACCGCCGCGCCCGCCGATACGACGGACCCGACGAGCACCCACGAGAGCTGACGGCGCGTTGCTCCACCGGCGGCCGCGTAGCGAAGAGAAACGATGACGATAAGGACGATCGTTCCGATCACGCCAAGCGGCACGATCAGCGTCTTGAGGATGTGGGGGGGAACGATGAGGCCACCGATGACGGCCAGGACGAGCACCGCATCCGCGACGTGCATGGCGATGACGCCGAGCGGGGCTGTCGGCGGCGTCGGAAACCGGATGGCGAAGGTGATGATGGCCACGGCAGGCAGGGCGTTCGTGAGGATGTACGACGCCTGTTGCAGCAAGCCGCGTAAAGTCTCGTTATCAATCCACCCAAGGCCAATGACGAGCGGGGTTCCGGGGATTGCGTAAGCACAGTACATGGCGAACGTAAGCGCCATCGCGCTTGGACGCCGGAGGAGAAGAACGATCGCCACCGTCAAAGCGATCAGCATCTCGAAACAGACGAACAGTAACGGAATATAATTGAATCCGGCCGCCCGGCCAAGAACGACAGGAGCCGCCGTAACCAAATAAGGCCGGCCCGAAGCGTCGATCAGCGAGTACCGCACCGGTCGGTAAACGCTGCCGAACAATTGATCGAAATACCCAACACGCGAAAGTCCCCGCATATCGAATCGGTCACCGATGCGCACGCGTGTGACCGCCGGATCGTGGCTATTCACCGCACGCACGCGCTCCGTCGTCAGCTCGATTCTGATCGGCACGCGTGCTGGGATAAAGAACGGCGCCCAGATCGAGCCAACCGCGCTGAGAACGAGGAACACGGCAAAAACACGGCACGCAAAGGGCATCAGACGCATGACCGCTTACGAATCTGGAGCGCGCCCAAGACCGCCTTGGATGAGTTCAACTCGCGCCGAATCGACCGGTCCTCAGTTTGACGATCGGATCGGAGGGGTTGGCGGACCAATCCCGTTCTTGACTCGATGTAGTGCCGATCGTGTTGCGAATTACGCGGTGAATGAGGCAATCAGGTTCCGCTCTCGATAACACGTCCACCATGCCGCGCCATCGGTTGCCAGTCCTCGTGCGTCGACATCCATCGCGGCGACTATTTGAGGCGTCGCACCTTCGCGATTGAGATCCAGCGTCGCGAACTCGAGCACGTCGAATTCTTTATCCGCGGTAATCATGTAGAAGATGCCACCGGTAAACGCTGCGCCGGCGCAGCGCGTGGTGAACGGGATCGTTCGTACGATTGAACCATCGGGACCGAGTTCGAGCATCTGCCGATGCGTTTGCTGCACGAGGTAAAGCGAATGGCCGTCGGTCGTGAGGTGTGACCCAGTCAAGTCGGGACATGGGATCCGGGCTTCCTCACGAACGGGCGATCCGGAGGCGAACCGGTAGATGTATCGATCGTCGTCTTCGTTGACCGATACGACTACGTGAAACGCTCGGTCGAAGAACGCGATACCATACGGGATACCCGGCGTCTCGATTCGCTCGGCGACCGTCCAGGACGCGACATCAATCGCGTAGATCGCTTTATCGTCCCAACATCCAACATAGAGTCGGCCGTCATTGAGACAGAGTGGTTGCGGACGTCCCCCGGGAGCCGACCGAGTTACGAGGTTCGCGAGCGAATGTTCCACGTAAAGTAGCGTGCGCGAACGCCCTGCGACCTCCTGCGCTATCGCAGGTCTGCTGCTTCCCATGCAGACTTGTATCTCATGAGTTGCTCCTGACGCGCCTGACATTCAGCTCCGCGTTCGTCGCCGAAAAATTGCACGAGGCAAAACGTGTACTGCTGAATCGCGCGGTCTATCTTTGCCTCCCAATCGGCGCGCTTATAGCGTGCAATGAGAACCTCCGCGTCCATAATTCGCGCCGCTGCGAGGTTCAGAATTTTCCCATCCTTGCATCCGGGGGAACTCTTCTGCATCAATCTGATCGAGCGTGCTTCGCGATTCAACGCGCCGCGAAATTGGTCCGGCGAATCGTTGGTTCGTTGGGGCTTACTTACTCGGTATTCGAGATCGAGCAGGTCGTAATGAATGTTGCGAGAGCTTGCGTCGACCAAATCGCACGAGGCTTTCTGTAGCGACGCGGCCTTGTCTGCCGGAGAATCCGCGAGCGCAGGCGAATTTTGGAGTAAGAACAACACCGACACCACCAGTGAGAGCGAGCAAATCGCTGCAAGGGGCGTCGAATGTCTATCGTTCCGATCCCGCGACTGTCGTCCGCTGCTAGCGCGCGAGCGCGACACTTTGTTCCGCTCGTTTGCGCAAAGCCGGATCCTGCGAAACGATCGCCGCGACGTGCGAGCGCCGATTCACGGATAGTTTGTCAAAAATTGCCGCGAGGTGTTTCTCCACGGTCTTTGCGCTCACGAACAGGCGCGCGGCGATCTCGCGATTCGTCGCCCCCATGCCAATGAGGTAGGCAACGTCGACCTCGCGGCCGCTCAACCGCGCGCAGGGGGAGACGACATCGGGAAGTTCGCTTGCGCGGCGGACGATAAGTTCCGCTGCCATGCGAGGGGGCATCATCCGACCGCGGCTCTGCGCATCTCGATACGTTTCTTCGCCGAGCACGCGGCGGGCATGCGAGCGCACCGCATCGAGGATCGAAACCGCGGAGAGATCTGTCGGTACTTTCGAGCGTTCGCGCTCGCGATCGACGACGCACAGGAGTACGACCGCATCGTCGCACCGGTCGAGCGCATCGAGGGCGCAAGCGGCGTCCTCGATCATCTCTTTCATGTGAACGGGCGCGTCACGCCCGCCGAGTTCGATGATACCGCGCGCAAACCAACGCAGCGCAGCGCGAGGATCGCCAGCCTGTGTCGAACAGAACCCCGCCGCGGAATATACGGCGACGCGATTCCAGGTCCCGACGCCGTCGCTCTCGGCGACTTCGAGTGCGCGTGCGATGTAGGACATCGCCCGCTCGTGTTCCGTCGCCTTCGTCGCAAGGCACGCACGATTGCGCCAGTAGTTCGCGTCGCCCGATGGTTGTCGAGGAAAGGTTTCAATGAGATCGTACTGGGTTTTTGCGCGTTCGAGGTCGCCCGTCGCGATCGCGACGTTGCCCCAGTTGCGGTTTGCGAGATACCACGCCTGCGTATTTGGCGCGGCGCTACCTGCGAGTTGCTCGTTGAGTTTGAACGCCTTATCGTATTCGGCGCTTTCGTAGTAAACAACGCCGAGATCGAGCGAGCAGGCGACGAGCGCGGAATCATCGCCGAGCGCACGCGCGCGCTCCACGGCTTCCATGAGAATCGCCTCCGCAAGCTCTAGTTCGTGGAGTTGTACGAGATGGGTCCCTAGCGAGCGGAGATACGCGAGGACGCGTTCGGGCGGGGCGTTCGGTTCGAACAGCGCGCCGAGGGCAATGAGGATGTCGGCCGCCTCGCGATCCAGCCCTTCGTCTTTCCAAAAATAACGCAACGCTTCCATGATCTCAAGCGAAGCGATGGGATCTCGCGCCGCCCATGCGGTCACAGCGCGACGAATCGTCGGAAGCCGCAGGCGGAGATACCGCTTGTCCTCGGGTGTGTAATATTCTTCGACCGACGCCGTTCGGACAAGAAGTGCGTCACGCACGGCGCGCAGCGTTTCACGCTCGAGCATCGCGATGTCGTACGCCGATTCGCATTCTGCGCGGGCGTAGGCGTACGTGCTTTCGAGATACCGGAAGATCGTTTCGCCGGCGATTTCTTCGGCTTGGACGATCGAACGGTCGACCAGGCGCGGCATGAGTTCGAGCGCTTCATCGCCGCCCACCATCCGAGCCGTATCCATCGACCACCGTCGATCGAAGACCGAAAGCCGCAGCGCAAGTTGCCGCTCGCGCGGCTCCATGAGCGCAAAGCTCGCCGCGATCTGCTCGCGTAAGAGTGCTTCTCCGTGGACCGTCGGATTTGCGCGAAGGTGTGCGAGAAGCTCGCCGATGGAAAAGAACCGGATCTGCGCGGCCGCGAGTTCGAGCGCGAGTGGCATGCCGTCGAGCAGGGTGCACAGTGCCGAGAGCTCCGCGACGTTGTCTTCCGTTACGCGAAAGGCCGGTCGCGCGAAGATCGCGCGCTCGACGAAGAATGCGATTGCGGGCGCACGCGCGACGTACGCCGGCGCTTGGACGACCAGCGGCAATTCTAACGGTGCGATCACGAAGACACGGCCTTCGACGGTTAAACGAACGCGGCTCGTGACAAGCATGGTTAGCTGTCGATGCGTCACGCGCGTTTCGGTGATTGCCGTCGCGACCGCATCGGCAACGTGCTCGACGTTATCGATGACGAGGAGACCATCGTCGCTTGCCGATTCGGCTACAGCCCCCGCGATCGCACGCGCGATTCCGTTGGCATCGAGCGACGCGGCTTCAATGTAACAGACGCCCCCGGGAAGCCCGCTCGCCGTCGCGCGCGCGATCTCGATTGCGAGGCGCGTCTTCCCGACGCCCGGCGGGCCGGTGAGCACGACCGTTGCGCCGGAGACGATCTCCGCTGCGATCTCGGCGCGCTCACGTTCGCGACCGATGAAACGCGTAATGGGATGCGGGATTTCGTCCTGCTTCGGCGTTTGCGGCGTGGACTGCCAGAGAGCAACGCGAAATGCCGCAAGTAGCGTATCACCGGGTTCACGCCCGATCTCGCGCAGTGCGCGTTCGCAGCGTTGGTAGCAGTGAATCGCTTCACCGCGACGGTCTGCATCCGAAAACGCGCGCACGGCGCGCACGGCAAGTTCCTCGTCGGCCGGCGCCGCCTCGGAGGCGGCCGCCAGCGCGACTACATCGATCACGGTGATTCGACGGTCCGCAACAGCGCGGAGATTTCCGTTGCGAGTCTCCGCTGGAATTCGGGGACGTGCGAGAGGGCGATCATCCGCGCCACGATTCGCAGGTGTAAGGCGTCCGAAGAGTCGGCGGTCATGACCGCGCGTTCGGCGAGGTGGGCGCGATCGACAAGAGTGGCCGTCCCAAGAGTCAAGAGCAAGCCGTACGCGCTTGCGTGAATCGGGTCAAGGATGCCTGCTCCCTGCAGCGCGTCGATATCCGCAGCGAGCGCGGTCAGGAATTCCTGCGCTTCCATGTGAGATAAGGATAGGCTGAGTCGCGGACGATCCTCTATGGGGTAAATCCCTACGATTAGAAGATCGATCGTACGGTTTGTCGTTCGTCTCGCGAAGTCGGCACGCCAAACTCTTGGTCATCGACCAAATGACAATGTAGGGATTTCCCCCATGGGCGCGGCTTGCGGTTGCAGATAGTATGAGGTCGACTCCGTCCGTCCGCCAAGGAGAATCCATGGATCGCCCTCGTCTTCGTCTCGTCGCCGTGCTCATCGCAGTTGCCACCGTTAGCGCTTGTGGTGGTACGGATAATGCACGCCTTCTTCCCGCGCCTACCGCGGCACCGACCGCCGCGCCATCGTTCACAAGCGTAACCGTGGCGAGTGCGTCCGCGCAATCGCTGCCGACGATCGGCGGCGGAACGGCATCTGTGTCGCTTGCGGCAGTTGCCGGCACGCCGGCAAACGCGACGGTCGCCGTCACGGTTTCAAGTACGCCGCCAAGCGGCGCAATTGCGATCGCTGCGGTGGGACGCAAAACGCTCACCGGTTCGCGGATTCCCCTTGCTTATTATACGTTCGTCCCCAGTGTCGATATTCAACTTGTAAGTTTCCCGAGCTTCACCGTGAGCTACCCGACCTCGCTCTTACCCGCTGGGACCACGATAAAAGAAGCATTCCTCGACGCTGGGACCGCGCAGCCGGTCTTCACGTACGACATTTCCTTCGGTCCGAGCGGTGCAACGTTTACGAGCACCGCTACCGCTCCGAAATTGCTTGCGGGCAAAGCATACATTTTTGCTTTCTATTTCGAATCCGTAGCGACCGCAACCGCGACGCCGACGGTAACGCCAACGCCAACGGCGACGACCAACCCAACGCCGACCTCATCGCCATCGCCATCGCCTACCGCAACGACGACCGCGCGCGCGACGCCAACCGCAACGCCGACTGCATCACCAACGCCGACCCCGACGACCGTTGCTAGCGCATCACCGACGCCGGTGCCAACGCCGATCGGTTTTGCCGGCGGGTCCGCGACCTTCACCGCTGGTGCGGGCTACAACGGTCTGACAAGTTCGATCGTGCCGTTGGTCACAAGCGAAAGTGGCGTCGTTGGAAACGCCACATTTGAGTCGAACCAACAAGGAGCCCCGAGTTTTTTCTCGGGAAGCTCAGCAAACCCACTTCGCCAAATCGTCCTTGAAGTCAACGACAATACGCGGATATCAAATAGCACAACGTACTCGGGGTCTGACTTGACCAACTTCAAAGTCTTGCTCACGTACTCCGAGTACTACACCGCTGGAGGAACCGGCACGAGCCGCAATTGGATTGCGAGCGGCGGAACGGTGACCTTTGAGAATGTAGCAAACGGCGCGGCGACCTATCGCCTCCGCGGTGTGACATTCATCCCGGACGCCTCCTACACGTCCAATCCGGCAACCGGCACGTTCACACTGGACGCCGTCGGTACCGCCAACCCGTACACGTCGAACTGACGCACGTAGCCATAACGTAACTCCCTCTCAATCGTGTCTTCAGATGGGCCACCAAGCGGCGCCATCTTGCTGAACCTGATCGAGCAACGGACAAAAAGGAACATCCATGAATTTCGCCCGCCTCCGCCTCGTCGCCGCCGCTCTTACCATCGCGTCCGTCACCGCATGCTCCGGTGGAAACGGTTCATCGTCGCCGGCGACCGCCGCGCCGACGGTGACGCCGGTGCCCACGAGTACTTCGACGCCAACGCCCGCGCCGACCGGCACAGCCGTGCCGACAAACAGCCCCGCGCCAACGAACACCCCCGTACCAACGAGCACGCCGACGGTTACCCCCGCGCCAACGAGCACCCCAACGGTCACGCCCGCTCCTACGAGCACCCCGACGCCGACCCCGACCGTGGCTGCGAAATTTACCGGTGGTTCGGGATACAATGGTCTGGCTAGTTCGATCGCGATCCTCGATACCGTTGAGGCCGGCGGGACGGGCAACGTTCAGTTTGATTCGATTCCGCACGGCCAAACCGGCAGCGGAAACGCAGCGAGCCCCAATCGCCTGATCACCTTAGAGATCAATGACAACACGCGGATATCGAACAGCTCCACCTACACGTCGGCAGATTTCAATGGCTTCAAAGTGCTCGCGTACTACGCAGAAGATCTTGGAGCGAGTGCCAACGGTCGGTACTGGATTGCCACCGGCGGCACGGTGACTTTTGAAAATGTCGGCAACGGCGCGGCAACGTATCGCCTTCGCGGCGTGACATTTACTCCGAATCAACTCCGCGGGCAAAATGCTGCTGTCGGCTCGTTCACGCTCGATGCGGTCGGAACGGCCAACCCGTATACGTCAAACTGAACCGGGGTCTGCAACTAATAAGACGCTTGGCTCGTCCTAGTCGCGTATGATTGCAACACGTTTCCTTTCACGTGCGACCGCGCTTGTCGGGCTCGCTCTGACCCTCTCGGTCTCGTCACTTCCGGTAGGCGCTGCGGCGCCTGCTCTCGGAACGCCCGCCCCCGGCTTCCAGCGCTTGATTCTCGGTGATTTCGAAATCACGGCGCTCTCCGACGGTTCGTTTTCGCTTCCCGCAAAACAACTGCTCAAGAACGCAACTCCGGCGCGCATCGATGCGACGCTCGGCAAAGTCTTCATCAAAGATCCGGTCCCGACGTCCGTCAACGCGTTTCTCGTGAACACCGGATCGAAACTCGTGCTGATCGATACCGGCAGCGGGAATCTCTTCGGTCCCACCCTCGGCAAACTCGCCGACAATCTCGCGGCGGCGGGCTACAAGCCCGAACAAGTCGACGAAATCTACATCACGCATCTCCATCCCGATCACGTCGGCGGACTGACAACGCCCGATGGCGTCGCGGTTTTCCCAAACGCGATCGTGCGCACGGACAAGCGCGAATCGGATTTCTGGCTGAGCGAAGCGACTGCGGCGAAAGCCCCGAAAGCTATGCAAGACTTCTTCGCCGGTGCTCGCAAGAGCATGGCTCCCTATGTCGCCTCCGGACACTTCAAATCGTTTACCGGCGCGAGCAACGCACTCGTCCCGGGCATCAGCGAAATCAGCACGATCGGACATACACCGGGTCACTCGACGTATATCGTGAGCAGCAAGGGCCAGCGTATGGTCATCTGGGGCGACCTCGTGCACGTCGCCGCGCTGCAGTTCCCGGATCCCGATGTGTCGATCGCATTCGACTCTGATAACAAATCCGCCATCGCCCAGCGCAAACGCGCCTTTGCCGATGCCGCCGCGCATGGCGATTGGGTCGCCGCCGCACACATGTCGTTCCCGGGCATCGGGCACGTCGTCAAGAGCGGCACGGGCTACATGTGGATCCCCGCCAACTACGCCCCGGTCATTAACGGCAAGTAACCGCGAAGCGTACGCTTCGTCGAGCGAAAGCACGCCTGCGAAGGCGTGCTTTTTTCTTTAAGAGAAGCGCGTCACTCTCTCTTAAGAATTGGAGCTGCCCGTGAGTACGACCCCAAGCGCCATCGCCTTCACCATGTATCCCGTCACCGATGTGCCGCGAGCCGTCGCGTTTTACCGCGACGCGCTCGGACTCAAGCCGACCGAGGTTGCGATGGACTATTGGGTCGAGTTTGCGGTTGGCGATGGAACCTTCGGCGTAGGCACTTTCGAACAAGTCGGCACGGCCGGTTCGGCGCAGTCGCTCTCGCTTGAATATACCGATATGAGCGCTCTTCGCGCACATCTCAAATCGCACGGGATTGAATCGAGCGAACCCCACGAAACGCCGGTCTGCTTTATCTCGGAGGTCAAAGATCCCGACGGGAACCGAATCTGGCTGCATCAAGCAAAACCGCGCTAGCTCCCGGGTTCATCAGCGCGGTGTAAACAACGCCTCGATGTTGCGCTCGCCGCGATGTTCGAAGTTGGATGGCTCGTCCAGCCAACTCGGACGTGCGGCGCCACGCAAGAAATAATCGAAGTATTCATCCATGTGCACGGTCCAGTAGTCTTTGTTGCGCTGATTGACTAGGCCGTGCTGTTCGCCGATGAAGCTGAACATGTACGCTTCTTTTCCGGCTCGACGCAGCGCCGTAAAGAATTCGACGCCCTGACCATACGGCACGGCGCCGTCGTTTGTATTTTGCAAACGTAGATACGGCGTCTTCACGCGGTTCACAAAATAGATCGGTGAATTTTCCGTGTAGAGATCGGGCCGCGCCCACGGCGTGGCACCGATGCGCCCTTGGCTGATTTCATAGTATGATTGTTGCACGTCGCCCGATTCCCAAAAGCCGCCGTACAGGCTGACCAGATTCGAATCGGATGCGCCCGATTCGACCGCCCGAAAGACGTTCGAATGGGTGACGAGCGCGTTGACCTCATAGCCGCCGTAACTATGTCCCGCCATCCCGATGCGTTTGCGATCGACGAAGCCGAGCTTCTCGACGGTTACGATCGCGGAGGTTACGCAGTCGACGGCGCTCGCGCTCGTATGCCCCACTTGGTAGCGAATATCGGGCATGAGTACGACGTAGCCGTTACTCGCGTAGCGCGAGAGCGTCGGAATGGTGCCCGTCGCGGGCGGGTAAAATGCGTTGAGGTCATCCGAGAGTTTCTCGTACACGTAGACGAGCATCGGGTAGTGCGATTTCGGATTGAAATTCGCTGGCACGACTACGGTCGCCCGAAGCTTTTCACCGCGGGCGTTGGTGTAGTCGATCAAGCGGGCGCGCCCCCAGGCAAACGCTGCGAACTGCGGATTGGCCTGGCTGATGCGCTGCACGGAAGTCAAGTTGGAACCGCTCGTGAAGAGGTCTGTCGGGACGCCAAAACCTTCTTTGCTGAAGACGACTTGAGAACGATCGCGAGAGATAAACGGGCGTCCAATTCGGACCGGTTCGAGCGTTCCCACGACAATGTGCGAACACTCGAACGTCGCAAAGCCTGCGTCCTTGGTCCGTTCGTCGAACACCGAGAGCGAGAGTGTGACCGGCTGGGTTTTCGAAAACGCCGTGGTCGGTCGATCCGACCGCGCATCGAGGAGACGGAATACTCTCTTTGTTGCCCGTCCCTCGCCGCGCGTGAGGTTGGTGAGCGACGATCCGTCGGCGGCCGCCGACCAAACATCGTACCGGTCGTAGAAAACAAAACGTCCCGCAGCCGTCCACCCGGCCGCGCCGTATGCCGGAGGTTCGCTTGGATGGTCGTCGTCGTCGCGTGCCGCTCGAACGCGCTTCGCGCCGATTTCGGCTCGCATGCCGTCCGCGAGGCGCAGACTAAACCAGTTCCGCTGCCGTGGGTCGTACGTTGCAACGTACGCGCCGTCGGGGGAAATGAAGCGCGCGGTTTCTCGGATGTTGCGGGCGACGATCGTGCGTGCGCCACTCGCGACCTCGATTCGGTACACGTCGATCCGGGGCTCTGCCCACGTAGCTTCTTTTTCGTACGGAACGCTAGTGAATCCAAATGCCGCGGATGCATCGCCGGAGAGCGCGACGTCCGGCACGCCCGGCGTGGCAAGCGGTGTCGTCTTACCGGATGTTCGGTCGTAAAGCGCACGATACGTTGCGTTCAAGGGGCTCGTTGCTTCACGGCGCAGTTGCGTCGGCAATTTGCCGGATCGAGCGTTCCACATGTCAAGATCGATGCGCTTGGGAGCGCCTGACGCAAGCGGACTCGGCACTGCGCTAGTCAAGAACGCGATCTTCTTGCCGTCATCGGAAAACTGAGGCGGCTGTGCGTCGGATGCAAAGAGCGTTCCGAGCGGCACGTCAGTCGTCGTACCCGTCGCCGCATCTGCCAGGATGAGTTGATTGGGATGCCGCGCGCCGGCTTCGCGTTTGATGGACTCATCGTAAGCGTCGGGGTCGCGAAGATACGCAATCGTGCGGGCGTCGGGTGAGAACACCGGCGATTGCAGGTGCGCGACGCCGCTTGCCACGACGACATCGTGCCCGCTCGCCACATCGCGCACGACGAGTCGTTCGTCGGCGATCGATTGCACGACGTACGCAACGCGTGAGCCGTCATCGGCGATGGAATAGGCGGTGACGTTTTCGATCGGCGCGCTCGCGACGCCGCCGAGCAGCTGAACGATCAACGTGCCGTCGCCCGCTTTGCCGGGGCCGTGCGGTGAAGTCGTCGCTGCTGGCGATGCCGCGGCCGTCGAAGCGGGTGCGGCTGCCTTTGCTGCCGGCGATGCTGCCGGCGCCGGTGTTGGTTCGAGCAGCATGGCGACGACGTTTGCTTCGCGGGCGACGCTGAACGACCGAACGCGCTCGATTCGGGTCGTGCCTCCCGTCGCAAGGTTCACGATGCCGAGCCCGGACTTCGGTCGTTTGGCATCGGGCGTCTCTGCGCGATCGGCCACGCGTACCTCCGCGTCGGGCGGCGCAATCCGAAATGCGACGTACGCGCCGTCAGCAGAAAAAACGGGATCGCGCCCTCGCGACTCGTGGTACTCCGTCGCAGCGCGCAAGGCGCGAACGTGAAGTTCGCTATCACCCATCGCCGGTACGAGCGCGAAGGCCGCCCAGCCGCCGCTACGATCGATCGTTACATCACGAATGGATTTCCACGACGAGTAGTCGTGGTAGTCCACCGGTCTTGGTGCGGACTCCGCTGCGGAAAGTGGAGCGATGCTAAAGAGAAGCCATGCAAAAGTCAAACCGATGAAGCGACGCATGAACCGCTATTGGTTCGCCGCAAGCCGAGAACCTACGAGCCGACGATCACCGCTTCGCCCGGCATCGGACGCTCGGTCGAGAGCGTCTTGCTCGCACCGGCGGGCCGCTCGGGCCGTGGGACGAACGTCCGCTGCGTCTTGCCGGTGTACACTTGACGCGGGCGTGAGATGCGCTGATCGGGGTCCTCGATCATCTCTTTCCACTGCGCGAGCCAACCTGCCGTGCGCGCGACGGCGAAAATCGGTGTGAACATTTTGAGCGGGATGCCGATCGCGCGCATCACAATTCCCGAATAGAAGTCGACATTCGGATAGAGCTTGCGTTTGATGAAGTAGTCATCCGCGAGCACGATCCGTTCGAGTTCGCGCGCAAGCTCGAGTTGCGGATCGTTGCCGCTCGTCTCGCCTAAGACATCCTCGCAAATTTTTTGCATAACTTTTGCGCGCGGGTCGTAGCTTTTGTAGACGCGGTGGCCGAAACCCATCAGACGGAATTCGTCGTTTGGGTCTTTGGCGCGCGCGACGAACGCCGGGATGTTTTCTTTGCTGCCGATGTGGCCGAGCATCGAAACGACCGCTTCGTTTGCACCGCCGTGAATGGGTCCCCAGAGCGAGGCGATACCGCCCGCAATGCAAGCGAACGGATTGGCGAGGGTCGACCCGACCGTGCGGACGGTCGAGGTCGAGGCATTTTGTTCGTGGTCGGCCTGCACGATCATCAGCGCGTTGAGCGCACGCGCGAAAATCGGATTGATCGTGTATTCCTCGGCCGGCACCGAGAACATCATGTAGAGAAAATTTTCGGTGTAGTTGAAGCGGTTCTGCGGATAGACCATCGGCTGGCCGACGGAATGTTTGTACGCCATCGCCGCAAGGGTCGGCATTTTAGCGAGCAGACGGTGGATTGAAATGAGGCGATGTTCGGCGTCGAAGACGTCGGTACTATCGGGATAGAACGCCGAGAGCGCGCCCACGACACCGAGCAGCACGGCCATCGGGTGTGCGTCGCGCGGAAAGCCGCTGAAGAAACGCAGCAGTTGTTCGTGCACCATCGTGTGATAGGTGATGTCGTGATTGAACTGCTTGAACTCACCTTCGTCGGGCAGATCGCCGAAGAGCAGCAGGTGCGCGACTTCTAAATACGTCGCGCGCTCGGCGAGCTCGTCGATCGGATACCCGCGATGCAGCAGCACGCCGTTTTCGCCATCGACGTACGTAATGGACGAACGACAGCTCGCCGTGCTTCCAAAGCTCGGATCGTACGTCACCATGTTGGTGCGCGCGAGCAGCGTGCGCACGTCGACGCCGTCGAATCCCAAGGTACCGTGGATGCGGGGAAAATCCGCGAGGGTCGCCTCATCCGAGGTCAGGTGGAGCATCTGCTGATCGGTCGCCATGCCTCGCTCTTACGCCGTCAAGATGGCGCACCCCGTCGTCCCGGTGGCGAGCAAGCGGCCATTCCCATCAACGATCCGGCCTTCGGCGACCGCAATCTGGCGCCCGACGTGGACGACCGTTCCGGTCGCGGCAATCGGGCCCGTCGTTATCCCGATTCCACGGATATAACGGATCTGCAAGTCGGTCGTTGCATACCCCGCGCCCGCCGGAAGCTTGGTGTGAATTGCGCATCCCATTGCCGAGTCGAGCAGTGTCGCCGCGAGCCCGCCGTGGACGCTGCCGATCGGATTGTAGTGATATTCGGCCGGCACACACGTGAAAACGACGCGGCCGTCCTCGACTTCGGCCAGGGTGAAGCCTAGCGCTAAAGCGATCGGTGGCGGTGGGAAGTCCCCTTTTACGATCGCACGCAGCGCATCGATCCCAGCGAGGGCACGCAATTCGGCGGCTTTGGCGTGCGGGTCGTCCCAACGGATGGTGCGCTCGCGGTCGATCATCATGCCTCACATTGTGACAGATAGACACATAATTATACAGGTCTGCATACTTACGGCATCACACCAATTACCGAGGAGATTCACATGCCCTTTGCTCACGTCATCGTTCCGCCCGGCGTTCTCGATATCGCCAAACGGAAGAAGATGGTTGAACTCGTTACGAACGCCATCCTCGAAGCGGAAGAAGCCCCGGCCGTGCTGCGTCCGTACGTCACCGTTATCGTCAGTGAGGCGGCGGACGGCGGATGGGGAATTGCCGGTCAAGGCTACACGACCGCCGAAACCGGCGCGCTCGTTCGTCAGCTCGTCCAGGCGCAGGGATAGCGATGCGCGTAGCGGGCCGTCCGCTCGAGCGCGGTGCGGCCCGCGCGGCCATCGTTGCCGCAGCCGATCGACTCTTCTACGAGCGCGGCGTCGCGACGACGAGCCTCGAAGCCGTCGCCGAATCGGCGGGCGTCACACGGCGCACGCTCTATTATCATTTCGCATCCAAAGACGTGCTCGTCGGAGAATATCTGCGCGCGCGTGACATGCGTTCCCGCGCGCTCGTCACAAGCGCAGGAACGGTCCTTGGGGTGTTCGATCGGCTCGAGGGACTTATTCGGCGCAGTGATTTCAAAGGCTGCGCGCTCACGAACGCAGCGCTCGGCGAAGCGGAGACGGTCGTCTTCGCGGGTGCGATCACGATGCGCCATAAACGCGCTCTGCGCACGTGGTTTATTGCGGCTTGCGTTTCGCTCGATGCGCGCTCTCCAACGGACCTGGGTGAGGCATTGATGCTCATCTTCGACGGCTGTCTCGTCGCTTCGCGGACCCGGCGGGACCGCGCTTACATTGAAGCGGCACGACGTGCCGTGCGAACGCTGCTGGCGGCACATGGGGTCTCCGATCCGTCTTGATCCCCCGGACCTTGCCCGCATCGCCTCGAGACCCGCTGGCTTCATCGCTCCGGATTGGTGGCGTGTCAGCATAGGGAAGATGGCCCGACCAGCCGATGATCAACTATCATGGCCTTCGAACAAGGTTCGGCAATCGCTTGACCAGATCAACTGTCGCCCTGCCGACTGACGGCGGTGATGGCCTGCGTAAGCGGTTCTACCGCGCACTCCTCGAGAGTAATCGGCTCTTCGCGGAATCGCTGCACGGTGACATCGACGAGACGATGAAACGCTTCACGCGCATCCTGGTCGACCGACTCGAAGTGGGGCTCGCGTTCATTGGGGTCTTGCCCGATGGCGAGGAGCAGTTTTATGTCAAAGCGGTTGCCGGGGAAGCCGCTGGGTACGCCCTCAAATTGCGCATCTCCATCGATCCGAATATCCCTGAGGGTCGAGGCCCTGCGGCGACGGCGGTTCGCGGAACCGAGGTGCTGTTCTTCGACATGGAAACCGATCCGCGTTGTCTGCCGTGGCGTGAGCGCGCGCGCGAATTCGGTATCGGCGGCTGTGCCATCGCTCCCTTCGCGATTCCCGGTTTGCGCGGCGGAATCGCGCTCTATCGCAAGCGGGAACATCACTTCCCGTCGGGCGTGAGCGATCTGATGGAACAGTTAGCGCAGGACGTGGCCACGTTTCTCGGTCGGCGTGCGAGCGAACGCGACCTTGCTAGGACGCGTTCGATTTACCGCGCGTTATTGGACGAAGGCTCGCTGATCCTCGATTTGAGCGACGAAGCGACGCTACTCGCCCAAAGTTGTTCGCGGCTTGTCAAGAGCGATCTGTTTGTCGCAGCGTCGATCGCGAAGCTCGCGGATGGTCGTCTCATCGAAGTAGCGCAGGCAACGCGCGACGCGTCCGTCGCTCACAACCACCTTGCGGCGCTGCGGGAAGAACTCGGCGGGCGTGCATGTGCCAGCGGTGAAGCGCAATATTTTTACGACGAGCGTCCGGCCGAAGAACGCGACCCCTGGCACGAGCGCTCCGATGGCGGCGTCGGCTCGGCGGTCGCAATCCCGATCGCTCGCGGCGGCGTGTGCTGGGGTGTGTTGCTCTTCGCTTGTCCGGAACGTCACGTCGTCAAAGGCGAGTTCGCAACATTGCTCGTGCACGTCGCGCAGCATGTCGGCCACGCGCTCGACGAACTGGACCTGAAAAAACGGCTCATCGACGAAGCGGAAAAAGAGGCGTGGCTCGCTGGACATGATGCGCTAACGGGGCTTCCGAATCGCCGCGCGCTCGATCCACGTTTGGATCGCGCGATCGATCGCCGCGCGCGTTCCGAGGCGCTGCTGGCGGTCGGCATCTTCGATCTCGACGATTTCAAGGCGCTCAACGACAAATTCGGGCATGAAGTCGGCGACTTTATCTTGCAGAGCGTCGCGAAGCGCCTCAGCGATGCGCTCGAATCATCCGATTTCGTAGCCCGTTTGGGAGGAGACGAATTCGTCTTCATCTTCGAAGATGTTTTCGATCAGATCGAACTTGCCGAACGACTGGAACGTATCCGGCGCGCGGTCAGTGCGCCGATCACGATTGGGGACAACGTTGAAGTGATCGTGAGCGGAAGCCTGGGAATGGTCATCGTTGAACGCGACCTTCCCGATGGAGAACGACGGCCGAGTACGTTTCTGCGGCAGGCGGACCGCGCATTGCATCAACTCAAATCGGTAAAAAACAGCCGCGAATCGTATTGGTCTCTCTACATCGAGGGGATTGCGCCGGCGCGAAGCGGTCACGCGTCGCACGTCAGTCATTTGCTCGCACAAGGTGCGTTGCGCGTTGTCTATCAACCGATCGTGGCTCTTCCCTCCGGCAGACTCGTCGGGATCGAGGCGCTCGCGCGACTAGCCGATCCCGATGCCGGTCTGCTCGCCCCCGCGTCGTTCCTGCGTCACTTCGGAATGGAAGAGCAGTTCGCACTCACGCGGGGCGTGCTCGCGCAGGCGATCGCCGATCTCGTCGCGCTCGACGCGGGCGGACTGGATGTTTGGGTTTCGATCAACGTCGCGCCCGAGATCGCAACGTCGGAGCGCTTTCGCTCGATGCTCGCCGCGCACGTCGCGACGCTGCCGTTTTCTGCGCACCGCCTCACGTTCGAATTGCTCGAACAAAGCGATTTCTTGCCGGTGGAATCGATGCGGGCAACGCGGGAACGGTTAGTCGCGCTTAAAGAACTCGGCGTCCGACTCGCCCTCGACGATGTTGGAAGCGCGTATTCTTCCTTGCTGCGTCTCAAAGATCTTCCGATCGATACGTTCAAACTCGACCGAGAATTCGTCAATTCGCTCGGGCAATCACCTGAGGCCCTGCACTTCGTTTCCGTTCTGCTCGAACTCGCGCGCGATCTGCGTGTGGATTTCGTTGCCGAAGGCGTCGAATCGCCGCAAATTGCCGACGCGCTTGCAGCACTGCGCGTACCGCTCGTTCAGGGGTACGCCATCGCCCGGCCCCTGGCGCTTCAGGATCTCCTCGCGTGGGCTGCGTCGCATCGGCCGCAGGCCTGGGAACAACCGACAACGGTGCTGGGTCTCTATGCGCGCAACCTCCGCTTGTCGAAAATTCGCCGCATGATGCTGCACGAGGCGGCCAATACGGGGGCCGTAGAATTGACCAACGATCCTGATTCGTGCGATATCGGGCGTGCAATTCGCGCGATGGGCTTAGAAGGGAGTGCGATCGATCGCGGCCATCGCAGTACCCACGAATCGTTTGACCGCGCATCCGTGTCGGTCCGCACGCACGGCCACGTCGACTGGGAACCGGTCAACCGGGCTGAGTCACAATACGTCGAATCCATTATGCGCGCTCTCGAATCGGAGCCCGTCAATATGGAATTGCCGACAACCCAAAGTCGCGCCGGTGTTCGTGAGCATTCGAGACGCCGCGTATGACACACAATGAGCGCGCCGCCGCGTTCTTTGCGCTCCACAAGCCGGGCGCAGCGTTCGTCATCCCCAATGTTTGGGATGCTGCAAGCGCTCGGGTGTTCGCGGCCCAGGGCTTTTCCGCAATCGCAACATCGAGCGCATCGATGGCGTGGTCGCTCGGCTACGCCGATGGGGAGAGTGTCGATCTCGACGCACTCTTCGGCGCTATCGCACGTGTCGTGCGAGTCGTCGACGTTCCGGTGAGCGCGGATCTTGAAGGCGGCTTCGGTGCCGATACCGCGGGGGTCGTGCGCTCGTTCGAACGTGCCCTTGCCGCTGGCGCAGTCGGCGGCAACTTCGAGGATTTCGATAACGTGCAGCGCGATGTCATTCCGGTCGCAACGATGGTTGAGCGCGTGCGCGCCGTGCGCGAGCGCGCGACGGCTCTGGGCGTGCGATTCTTCATCAATGCGCGCACAGATCTGATGCTGCATGCGCTAGGCGATGTATCGACGCGCGTCGAGCGCACGATCGAGCGGCTGCGTGCGTACGTTGCGGCGGGTGCCGATGGCGTCTTCGCTCCGGGCTCGAGCGACCTTGGCGCGATCGAGCGCATCGTCAAGAGCGTTGATGCGCCGCTCAATATTCTTGCGGGACCGCAGACGCCGCCCCGTTCGGCGCTCGCAGCAGTTGGCGTCGCACGCGTAAGTATCGGCAGTTCGCCCGCCCGGCGCATCCTCTACGTCTTGCGCGAACTCGCAAGCTCGCTCCGCGAAGGCGACGATTTCGCCTACGCGCGCGAACCGGCCATCCCGTTCGATGAATTAAACCAACTCTTTGCCTAGGGGAATCCATATGCGGACATTCATCTCATCGGGTTCTCGGTACGAAGACGAGGTCGGCTACTCGCGTGCGGTCGTCGACGATACGTACGTCCACGTTTCGGGAACCACGGGTTTCGACTACGCGACGATGCAGATTTCTGAGGATGTGGTCGAGCAGACCGATCGGTGCTTCCGCACGATTGCCGAGACGCTCGCCGAGGCCGGGTCTTCGCTCGATGCGGTCGTTCGCGTCCGCTACATTCTGCCAAACGGCCTCGATTTTGAACGCTGCTGGCCGACGATTCGCGCGTACCTCGGGCAGGCGCGACCCGCTGCAACCATGATCAGTGCCGGGCTGCTCGACCCCCGTATGAAAATCGAAATTGAAGTTACCGCGTTGCGTCTGGATCGTCCCTAGAAAATCGCGAGAAACGGGTTTGCCGGGACGCGGTGGCGGGTAGAGCGGACGATGTTATGCCCGAGTATCGTGGTACGTTTCCAAGCACGTACGCCTCCGTTTCGCTTGCGCGACACGCCGTGGTGCAGTATGCGGCCTGCCGCGGCTTCTTGGGTGAGAGCCTCAATGACGTCGAGAGTGCAGTCGGTGAAGCGCTCGCGAATGCAGCCGAGCATGGCCACGCCGATGGCGGGACGATTGACGTCCGTGCGAGCCTCTCCGATGGCCTGCTGATCGTTGAGATCAAAGACAGCGGACGCGGGTTCGCTCCCGCCGTGCGACAGTTACAGCCGCGGGTTCTCGGTGAATCGCCCCGGGGTTTTGGAATTTTTATCATGCGTGAGCTGATGGACGTCGTCGAGTTTAGCGAGCACGGCTCGCGGCTGCGTCTAATGAAGCGGCTCAGCCCGGCCAAGGCGGAGAACTCGCAGGAGGCTTAACCGGTTTCGCTTTCTTCTTCCGGCTCGGGTCGGAAGTCGACGTCGATGACGTTATCCCGAATCCCAGCGATGTGGCTCTTGTGGGGCTCCGTCTCGGGGTGCGGATGACCGCACTCGCCGCAGGCGTTGATCGCGTCCTGGGTTTTTTCTTCGACCATGACGATTGCATCCAGATAGGCGTCTTTGGCCTCGGCCGTGTGCACTTCATCAACGACTTGTTCTGCGCGAACCTTGGTCTCAACCGCGGCGCGCAGATCGTAGATGGCGTCGATTTTTTTCTGGTGGACGTCGGCGTTCATCGAACTCGTGATACTCCTGTGCGGTTGGTTACGTCCCAACTGGGTTACCCATGCTTGGTTGTAGACGAAACTACTGGTCGCCCCGCCGCGCATGTTCATCAGCGTTCGGGTCGATCGGAGTGGTTTTCGGTCGCGCATTCAGATCGAGCGCGAGACCGGCTCCACCCAGCGATTGCGCAAGCGGCGTGACCTCGGCTGTGATGAAGGCGCGATAGGTTGCCATTGCCGTATCGTACTCGCGCGCGAGTGCACGGGCTTCGATGACTTGCGCCTGGGGCGGCGTCGCGATGCGGGCCGATCCCATCAACGACATGATTCGTTCGCGTAGTAAGTCTTGCAGAAAGTCGTTGTCCTGGTCGTTGACCGGGCTCGAGGTCAGCGTGTGCACGACCGAATCGATTTTCGCAAGAGTCGCCGTGGAGCGGGCGACGATGGCATCGTTGGCTGGAGATTTTTTGAGCGTCGTGATGCGCTCGGGCAATTGAAGTTTGAGGTTGTCGAGCACGTTGAGCGCGTCATCGATCGACGAAAGCTCGGCGTTCAGTGAGGCCATCATGGCGATCCCCGCGCGTTCGCTTGCCGGCGTTCCCACCATGCGCGGATCGTTGACGAGCTTCAACGTCGCGCGTTTGGTTTGGCCGTCGCGATGCAACACGACCGTGTACGTCCCCGAGGGCACGGGCGTTCCGCTATCGGGTCCGGCTTCCCACGCCGGGGCGCGGCGCCACGGCGTCGGCGGATCACTCGTTCCATCCCACGCGACGCGATTGAGACCGGTGCGATTGGGCACGAGCGGTTCGTCGGCACCATCCACGGCGTGCGTGCCGCTGATATGCCGCACGACGTTACCTTGTGCATCGAGAATCTCGATCGCGGGCGTCTGTGCTGCGGGCGTATCTTGCGTGAACGAGATGAGGGCGGGGCCGGCGGGATTCGCGCCGGGCGCTTTTGCATTCACCGTCGTCGAACGGCGTTCGAAGACGATCGCATCGCGCGGTGTGAAGAGCGCGAGGCCGCGGGCGCGCTCCTGAAGCGGACGCAGATCGTCAAGGACGTAGATGCCGCGGCCATGCGTTGCTGCAACGAGGTCGTTTGCGTCGGGCTGCACGCGCAGGTCGCGCACGGAAACCGGTGGCAACTCGGCCGGGAATTTTTCCCACGTTACGCCGCGGTCGCGCGACCACACAACGCCGTCTTCGCCGCCGAGGTAGAGAATGTTCGCATTTTTCGGATCTTCGCGTACCACGCGCACGAACGCATCACCGCGCAGGTTGCTTGCGATACTGCGCCAATGCGCGCCGTAGTCGTCCGTCACGAAAACGTACGGTTTGTTGTCGCCCACGTAGTGCCGGTCGCCAATGAGATAGGCGCGCGCAGGACTTGCGTGCGAGGCCTCGATCGTCGGTAGACGCGTATCGATATCGACACCCGGTACGGTGAGGTTCGACCAGTGCGCACCGCCGTCGCGCGTAAGATGCACGAGGCCGTCGTCGCTTGCGGTCCAGATCGTACGCGCGTCGAGCGGTGAGGGTGCGACATCGAGCAGCGTATCGAACGTTTCCGCACCGGTTACGTCGAGCGTGATCGGCCCGCCGGAGAGTCCTTGCCGTTCGGGCAGGTTGCGCGTAAGATCCGGGCTGACCGGCGTCCACGTCATGCCGCGATCCGTGCTGCGGAAGAGCACGTTGCCGCCATAATAGGCGATGTGCGCGTCGTGCGGTGAAAACACGATCGGTGCTTCCCAATTGAAGCGATATTTGAGGTCGCGAACGGGCGTGACGTTTTGATTGCGTTTGTACGCCGAGACGTCGGTCACTTGTCCCGTGCGCGTCGAGTAGCGCGTGAGTTCGCCTTGGTTATCGCCGCCGCCGTTTGATGAGAAGATTTCGGTCGGATCGCTTGGATCTTGCGCGGTCCACGTGCCGTCCCCGCCAGAAACCGACATCCAGTGGTTGGGTAAGATGCCGCGACTGTCGTGCGAATCCGAGGGTGCGCACCACGATCCGTTGTCTTGCAGGCCGCCGCAAATCGTGTAGTCGCGTCCGGCGCTCACGCTGATGTGATAGAACTGCGAGACCGGCATGACGTTGCGCCAATCCCACGTTTTGCCATTGTCGCGCGACACGACGGCGCCGCCGTCATTGGCTTCGTAGATCGTTCGGCCGTCGTGTGCGAACCACACGTCGTGATGGTCGCCATGAATGCGGCGGCCGCTCAGATGCCACGTTTTCCCGCCCGTATTACTCTCGGCGAGTTTGACGGAGACGGAGAAGAGATGATCGCGGTCGCGCGGATCGACGGCGATGCGCGAGTAGTAAAATGGACGTTCGTTAATGAGTGTGTTCGACGAGGTTTTGGCCCATGTCGTGCCGCCGTCATCGGAGCGCCAAAGCAACCCTTCGGGCGATTCGATCAGCGCGTAGATGCGTTTGGGGTCGCTTGGTGCGATTGCAACCGCAATGCGCCCGGTGATGCCACTCGGCAAGCCGTTGCCGGTGAGTTTCGTCCACGTCGCGCCACCGTCGATCGAGCGGTACAGCCCATCGGTCGGACCGCCGCTGCGCAACTGCCAGGACGAGCGACGGAAATCCCACATGCCCGCGTAGAGCGTGTCGGGATTTGCCGGGTCGAACGCGACGTCGGATGCGCCGGTCGAGAGCGAAGGTGCAAGCACGTTCTGCCAGGTCGTACCTCCGTCGCGTGTTGCGAAGACGCCGCGGTCGGCAGAATCTTTGAACGGATCGCCAAGTGCCGCGACGATCAGATGCTTTGCGTCGCGCGGATCGATCAAGATGCGTACGATCTGCGATGTCTTCGCAAGGCCCGCAGCCGTCCACGTTTTGCCGCCGTCGATTGAATGAAAAATGCCGTTGCCCGCAATGACATCGTTGCGCGGCCAGCCTTCACCCGTCCCGACCCACACATCTTTAACGTCTTTGGGGGCGATCGCGATCGCACCGATCGATTGCGATGCGCTGGGGATCGTGACGGAACGGAAATCCGCGCCGCCATTGGTGCTCTGCCAGAGTCCGCCGCCGGCGGCGCCGGCGAAGAAGAGTGAGGGATCGAGATCGCTGCCCATCACCGAGGTCACGCGGCCACCCGAGACAGCCGGTCCGATGCTGCGCCAGGCAAGCGATGGACCCGCCGTGGGCTTCGCGCTCGGCGCAGGTGCGGGCGAAGCGGGCGTTTCCGCGGCGAGTGTGAGCGTTGGGGCAGCGATGAAGAACGCCGTGAGAACGAAAGACCGCAGAGCCAAAATCATTCGGGTTCATGCGCCCTCGCGTACGAAAATTCATGTTCGCGGGCCGCAGAAGGTCATTTGTCAAACGCGCTCGCGATGGCTCGACCGATCGTTGCGTACTCGCACCGTCCGCCTCCCGAAGGACCCGCCTTGCTCGCCGACCGCGCCGACGTTCGTATTTGGGCGCTCGACCGCTCGCCGACGCCCGATGAGTTGGCCGTGCACGCGCGCGACGCGATAGCGCTGTGTTTTTTCGTCCCCGATCGAATCGATGGAGCCCTGATGGACCGTCTGCCGGCGCTGCGCATCCTTGCGGGGTTCGGCAAAGGCTTCGACAATGTCGACGTCCCCGCTGCGACCGAGCGCGGCATTTGGGTGACGAACGTGGCCACGGCCCTCACCGATGCCACCGCCGATCTTGCGTGGGGGCTGCTCTTGGCGAATGCGCGCGGTGTAGTGCGTGGGGATGCGCGCGTGCGCGAGCAGCCCGATAGCGGCTGGGACGTCGCTGCCGACCTCGGCCGAAGCGTGAGCGGCGCGACACTCGGCGTTTATGGCTTCGGCCTCGTCGGTCGCGCGATCGCCGAGCGGAGTCTGGGATTTCGGATGAACGTGCTGTACTGCGATCCGGTTGCTCCGCCTCGGGAGGTCGAAGAGCGATTACGCGCGCGCCGAGTCGATTCCGCGACGCTGCTCGCGCAAGCCGACTTCGTCGTGCTGGCCCTTCCGCTTATCGAGGCGACGTACAAATTGATCGACGCTGCGGCACTCGCGCAGATGAAACCGAGCGCGATGCTCGTTAATCCGGCGCGCGGTTCGATCGTCAATGAAGCGGCGATCGCGCTTGCGCTCGAACGCGGCGAGCTCGGCGGCTATGCGGCCGACGTTTTCGAACATGAAGACCGCCAATACGCGTCTCGTCCCACACGACTTTTGCGGTCCTTGGTCGACGATCGCCGGCGGACGGTCTTCACGCCGCACCTCGGGACGGCCGTCGAGGCGGACCGTGTCGCTCTGGCGGTCGCACAAGCACGGGCAGTGTGCGCGGTATTGGGCGGCGAGGTGCCGGTTTCGGCGGTGAACCGGGTGTAGCGTGAAAGACGGCTTCAGTCCGCCGCCCGGCGAAAGGCGCACGTCCGGAGGCCTTTTGATGATCGACCCGTCGATTCGCGAACAGATATCCCACGCTCCAACGTCGATCTTGCGGCTCGCAAGCGGCCGTTGTATTGCGGTGTACGATTCACGCGCGCTCATCACGGTCGTCGCCGGCGAAGGCATGCTCGCCGCGGATCGCTCGCTCCCCGAGCGTCGCTCGACGCGTTGCGTCGCGAATTTTCGCCGCTGGTGTGCCTTCGGCGCGATCGTTCTTGCGACGTGGATTGCGACCGGTATCGTTACCGTACGCGCATTACAAGCGATTTTTGGGCAGTAAGGCGTGGATTTGGGGATTGCCGGCCGTCGGGCGCTGGTGTGCGGGGCGAGTCGTGGACTCGGATATGGCTGTGCCGAGGCCCTCGCACGGGAAGGGGTTGCCGTGACGATCGTTGCGCGCACACCAGATGCGCTCGCCCGTGCGCGAGACCGGTTGGCGGCGATCGCGACGGCTCCCGTGAGGATGGTCGTCGCTGACATCACAACCGATGCCGGTCGCATCGCGGCGCTTGCCGCGTGTCCGGACCCCGACATCATCATCACCAATGCGGGCGGCCCACCGCCGGGTGACTTTCGCAAGTGGGATCGCGACACGTGGATTCGTGCCGTCGATGCAAACATGCTCGCGCCGATCGAACTCATTAAAGCAACGCTCGATGGGATGGTTGCGCGCGGATTTGGGCGGATCATCAACATCACGTCGAGTTCGGTGAAGGCGCCGCTCGACACACTCGGACTTAGCAACGGCGCGCGCAGTGGCTTAACCGGATTCATCGCGGGAATCGCGCGCACGAACGCCGACGCAGGCGTCACGATCAACAACCTCTTGCCAGGCGCCTTCGATACGGATCGCTTGCAGGCGACGATCGCAAGCGACGCGCAGAAGCGCGGCCGTTCCCTCGATGAATCGATCGCCGCCCGCCGCGCCGGAATTCCGGCGAAGCGTTTTGGCACGCCGGCAGAATTCGGTGCGACGTGCGCCTTCTTATGTAGCGCGCATGCTGGTTATATCACCGCACAAAACGTGCTGATTGACGGCGGCGCGTACCCGGGGACGTTTTAACGATGCGCGATCAATATATCGACCTCGGTGATGCGCGCGTCGACGTGCGGCGCGCGGATCGCACCGGTATTCCCGAAGTCGTTTTCGCTGAGTCGAAAACGATCGAGCAGATCGTCGCCATCATGCGCGAGCTTCACGCGCGCGACGGGTTTGCGCTTGCGACTCGGGTGCCGCCCGCCTTTGCGACCACGCTGCTTGAGGCGTTGCCGATGGCGGTCTTCGACGAACGTGCGCGGGCGATGCGCATGGGTCGTTTACCGCAAACGCGCGGCGTGGTCGGCGTTCTCTGCGCCGGTACATCGGATTTACCGGTCGCCGACGAGGCGGCGTTCACGCTCGAGGCGTTCGGGCATCGCGCGATTCGCCGCACCGACGTCGGCGTTGCGGGCCTGCATCGTCTACTCGCCGATTTCAACGAACTGCAAACATGTGACGTGCTCATCGTCGTCGCCGGGATGGAAGGCGCGCTTCCCAGCGTCGTCGCGGGCCTCGCTCATCCGCCGATCGTCGCAGTTCCGACGAGTATCGGCTACGGTGTGAGTGCGGGCGGGTTTACGGCGTTGCACGCCATGCTCGCGTCCTGCGCCCCGGGGATCGCCGTCGTCAATATCGACAACGGTTTCGGCGCCGCGGCATTTGCCCATAAGCTCATTCTCTCGCGATCGCGGGAGCCGGGTTGAGCGATTGCTTGAGCGGGTACCTCTGAGCGCAACCCCGATGACCGATATTCTCACGAGTCTTGCCCAGCGACCCGACGCATCGACACGCGCCGTTCTCGATACCATGCCGCATTTCGTCTGGACGTGCGATGCCTTCGGCTCCTGCGATTACCTCAGCTCGCGTTGGATCGCATATACGGGAATACCCGAGTCCGATCAGCTTGGCATGGCTTGGCAGAACGCCGTTCATCCCAACGACCGCTCTCGCACCGCCGCTGCGTGGACCGCGGCGAACGTAGCGGGCGCGCCATACGACATCGACTACCGTTTGCGCCGATACGACGGCAATTACCAGTGGTTTCGGACGCGCGCTTATGCGCTGCGCGACGCAGACGAACGGATCGTCCGTTGGTTCGGTACCTCGACCGACGTCGACGCACAAAAACACGGCGAGGAAGCTCTGCGCTTCATCGCGGATTCGAGCGAATTGCTCGCCTCGAGTTTGGACATCGAGATCGTCCTCGACTCCGTCGCGAAACTCGCCGTCGAGCGGGTTTGCGACTGGTGTAGCCTGTATCTTGCCGACGACCGCGGCGGACTTCGGCCGGTTGCCTACGCGCATCAGGATCCGGCGCGCGTAGTCGCCGTCGCGCCGTTCATCGACGAGTACCCCGTGCGTCCGGGTGATCCGCTTGCCGAAGTGGTGCGTACCGGTACGCCGCTGTTCATTCCCGAAATACCCCAGGAGCTGATCGATGCAGCGGCGCGTGACGAACGGCATCGCGCGCTGATCAACGATCTTCAGCTTCACTCGGTGATCATCGTTCCGCTCGTTGGACGTAAGGGTCCATTCGGCGCACTGCAACTCATCAGTGCGGAAAGCAAAAAGACGTTTACCGACGAGGACTTTCAACTCGCAAACGTGCTTGCGAAACGCGCCGCAGTCGCGATCGAAAATGCACGCTTGTTCGATCAGCAGGCTCGCAGCGAGCGGCGCTTGCGTTTTCTCGCCGAGGTCAATTCGGCGCTCGCCGGATCGCTTGATTTAAACGATACGCTGCGCAAGCTCGTTCGGATTGTCGTCCCGGAATTCGCCGATTGGTCTTCGGTCAACTGGATCAACGATGACGGCGAAATCGAAGATTCGTATATCTATCATCGCGATCCGCAGATGGATTCGGCGGCTCGCATGCTGGCAAGCCGCCAGTTCATCTCGCCGGAGTATCGCGAAGGACGCGCGGGCGTGCTCAAGCTGGGGAAGACCCAGATCAACCGCAACGTCGATCCCGAGCAGTTCGAATCGATTATCCGGGCGATGAAAATGACGCCGGAAGCCGCTGAAGCCGCTCGGCGTATGGGCTACCACTCCGCGATTATCGTTCCGCTGATTGCCGAAGGCCGGATGCGCGGCGTTCTCTCGGCGGTCTGGTCGCACGAGAAAAATTATAGCGACAACGACGCCGTGCTTTTTGAGGAGATCGCGCGTCAGGCGGCGCTCGCAATCGAACGTGCCTCGATATACCATCGCGAGCGGCGTGTCTCCGATACGTTGCAGCGCGCGCTCTTGCCGACTTCACTTCCTGCCGTACCGGGGCTGACGTTCTCGGCAACATATACCCCCGGACTTTCGGAAGCGCAAGTCGGCGGCGACTGGTACGACGCGTTCACGCTTGAGGATGGCCGCGTGGCGGTTTCGATTGGCGATGTGACCGGACGCGGGCTTCAGGCGGCAGTGATCATGGGCAAGATGCGCCAAGCGCTCAAGACGCTCTCGCTCTACGAGTCCGACCCCTCACGCCTGCTCGACATCGTCGACCGCGAACTCAAGCGAACCGATCCCGAAGCGATCGTGACGGCGCTCTTTGGAATCTTCGATCCCGCCCAAATGTCGCTCTCGTATGCGACGGCCGGACATCCGCCGCCGTTCGTGCGCTATCCCGATGGTATTGTCGAGATGCTGCCGGCGCGCGGACTTCCGCTAGGTTTGCGCGGGCTCATCGAAACGCCGACATCGACGGTGCGGCTCCCGACGGGTTCGGTCGTCGTCTTATATACCGACGGTTTGACCGAATCGACACGCGATGTCAACGAAGGCGAACGACGCGTCGCGGTGGCCCTGGGCGAAGCATCGCTGCTCGATGCAAGTAACATCGCGGAATTTCTTCAAGAGAGCGTGGTCGGCGCGGCATCGCAAGACGACATCGCAATCCTCACGATTGCGCTCACCGGCGACGGCGAGGCCTCCGGCGGACTCGTGCGACATACAAGCGATTGGACGATGCGCTGGGCGTTTGATGCGCGCGACGCGCGGTTAGCGCATGAAGTCCGCTCCGTCTACATGAACTACTTGCGCGCGCGCGGCGACGCGACCAGCGACTACGACGCCGCCGAGATCGTCTTTGGCGAACTGGTCAGCAACGTCGTGCGTCACGCACCCGGTCCGATTGAAATCGAACTCGAATGGAATAACGCCGCGCCCGTCTTGCACGTGCTCGATCGCGGCGACGGTTTCGATCGTGGTGCGGAATTACCGACCGATCCTTTGAGCGAATTCGGCCGCGGGTTGTGGCTCATCCGCACGCTTACCGAGGATTTTTCGCTCTCGGATACGCCAGGTTACGGCACGCACGCGCGCACGGTGCTACCGATTCGGCGCGTCGTGTGACCTGCGAGGAGTATGGCGTTATCTCACGATGCTTTCGCCTGTTGCGCTAAGTCGATGAACATCGCCGGATCGACCGGTGGTCCGAAAAGGTACCCCTGATAGCTTTCGCACTCGAGCATCCGCAGGTGGTCGAGCTGCGATTGATGTTCGACGCCCTCGGCGATCGTCTCGAGGCCGAGCCGGCGTGCAAGCGAGATAACCGCGCCGACGATCGCGTCGAAGTGGCGGTCGGTAACGATATCGCTAATGAACGACTTGTCGATTTTCAGCGTGTCGAACGGGAAACGTTTGAGGTAGCTCAGCGAGCTGTATCCGGTTCCGAAGTCGTCGATCGAGAGGCGTACATCAAGTTGCTTGACGACGCTCAAAATTTCTGCCGCGACGGCGGGCTCTTGCATCACGCCGCTTTCGGTGATTTCGAGTTGCAAGAGGTGTGGAGCGAGTCGGGACTCGCGTAAGGCTCCCGCGATAATCTCCGGCAACTTCGGATTTTGGCACTGCGCAGCAGCGAGGTTGACGGTGATCCCGAACGCATGCCCGCCCTCGTTCCACATCTGCCCCTGACGACACGCCGCGTGCAGCGCGAGTTCGCTAATCTCGGAGATCAATCCGATCTCCTCAGCAAGACCCACCCACTGATCGGCGGGCAACACGCCATGATCCGGGTGCCGCCAGCGACTGAGTGCCTCAGCGCCGACGACAAGTCCCGTCCGGCAGTTCACGATCGGTTGATAGTACACCGTGAACTCGCGGTTACGCAGGCCGCGGTGTAGATCGTTTTCACGGTCGAGCCGCTCGGAGACCGCCGCCTGCATCTCTGCGCGGTAAAACGCGAAGCGCGACAAGTCGTTATTGCGCGCGCGCTCCATCGCAATGAGCGAAGCATTGATCAAGGTCTCAGCATCCCGGCCGTCGTTTCCGGCAAGCGCAATGCCCATTCGGGCGCGGAGGAAACGCTCGCCACTGCCGACCGTAACCGGTTCGTCAAAGGCGGAAAGCAGGCGCTTTGCGGAAGCCGCGACTTCTTCAATCGTCCGGGCGGCGAGGACGACGGTGAAGATGTCGCCGGCCGGTCGCGAGAGGGTATTAGAATCGTGCAAACTCGCTGCGAGTCGCGCGGCGATCGTGCACAGTAGACGATCCCCAACGGAGTTGCCCGCGGCTTCGGAGATCGTTTTGAATCCGTCGATTGTAAGTGAGACAACGGCGACGAGTTCGCTGTCCCGTTCCGAACGCGCGATCGCATTGTCGATCCGGTCACGTAGCAGCACGCGATTCGGTAACCCGGTCAATTCATCGAAGTGCAACAGTCGTTCGATCTGCGCCTCGGCCGTTTTGCGCTCCGTGACGTCAAACGCAAAGCCGATGACGCCCTCGATCGCGCCATCAGCCGCCGTCAGCGGTCGCACACAACACTCATGCAGCAAACCGCCAAACTCGGATTCGAAACGGACTTCCTGGCCCTTAAGCGCGCGGCGGTGCGCATCGTGTGCGGGGTGATCCGGTGCGACAATGAACGAGCCGATCGGCACACCGGCTAACTGATTTGGTTGTAAGCCGAGCTTCGTCAGTCCCGCTCCAAGGCCCGAGGTGAATTTCAGCTGCCGGTCCATCGTCCAAAGAATTGCGGGCATCTGCCCGAGCAAAAACGCGAGCCGCTCGTCACGCTGGCGGACGCCTTCGCGCGATCGCGTGACCGCCTCACGAAGCCAACCAATTTCGTAGGTACCGACGATCAAGAGGATCAGCCAGCCTGCGATTTCGGGAAGTTCGTTGAGGTGATCTCCGATACTGTCGGGCTGATATGGCAATGCTGCAAGCGCCGTCACGAGGGTATTGCAGAGCGCCACGACCGCGAGCCACGTGTCAACCGCCGACAAGCGCGACCAATTGCGGACAAGAAGCACGCATGCCGCCAAGTCGATCAACGCAATCGACAGCAACAGTGCGCTCCACGTTCCGGTAAGGCCGCCGTTCGGCATGAAGAGCGCGGGTAAGACGAACTGGAAGCGGACAGCTACGAATGCAGCAACGATTGTCGCCGCGACCGTTGCGACGATGAAGCGTCGCACACGTGGCGCGCGTTCGATCCGCCGATCCAGCATGAACGCTGAGACGAAAATCGATATGGCAAAGCCGGCGTACGTAAAGCAGAAGAGGAAGCCGCCGGCTTGAAACGTGTTCCCGGGTGGAAGAAACGTCCGCGCGTACGCGTAGATCGGCTGTTCGAATGCCGAGATCAAGCCAGCGAACAGGTAGCCGCTGGCGAGAACGCCGATGCGGGCCGAGCGGCCCTGCATGGCAAGATTGAAGAGAATCAGCGCGGTCAGCAGACCGCCGATCCCGGCGATGACGGTCTCGAGCACAGCCGTCGCGTCGTAGCGCGGTAGCGAGACGTTGCGAAGGAACAGTCCCGTAGCGACAATGCCAAGCAGCGCTGCGCCAAAAGCGAACGCTGCGCGCCGTTGCTGGTCGGTGATGACGGCATCCGTCTCAACAGCCATGGGGCTTGCTACGTTCGGACTCGCGAAAGCCTTACCTCGCTAGAAAAATAGGCTACCGGGGTTCCGTTTTGTTCGCGCGCGCGAAGACCATTGCGTCCTCAAGATGATCGAAGACATCGAGTCTCGATTTGAGCCCCGACATCTCGAGAATCACGCGTGCAGAGGGCAGGTTCGGAATAACGACCGCGAGTTTCTGCCGGTTTTTCGCCAGGCGTGAAGCAAGCGATCCGAGCGCATGAATCGTGCGACTATCGAAATAGCGGACGTTGGCGAGCGAGACGACGACGACGCCTTTGTTATGACCGGCCGCCTCGCCGAAGAGCGCTTCGAACCCGTGGACGTTTGACATGTCGAGTTCGCCGAACGCCTCGATGATCGGAATTTCGTCGTTCAAGTGAAGCTCGAATCGAGCTTGGTCGGTCATCGTGTGGTCTCCAGCGTTTCGCGGGCCGGCGCTGCTTGGGCTTTGCGCGGGAAGGTCAGCCGGACCGTCGTGCCGCTTGGACCGGTGTCGACGTCGACCTCGGTTCCTAGGGCCTTCATCAAGGGAAGCCCCCGGCCGCGTCCTTCCTCCCGCTCTGGACGCCAGTGCCCCGTATCGCGAACGATAACATGGAGCCCCGCCTCATTCTCTTCGGCACGGACGTGCAATCGCCCCGAGTCGATCCCGTAGGCGTGTTCGATGACATTGGCGACGGCTTCGCCGACGGCGACTTCGAGGGCAAAGTGTTCGTCGCGGTCCAGACCGTAGGCGACGGCGTAGCGTTCGAGGCCGGCACGAACGAGTCGAGCGCTTTCCGGCAGTGCTGGCAGTTCGATTTCGAGTGGCTCCCTTCGCACGCGTAGGCGGGCGACGGTGAGGATAGCAACATCATCGTTCGCGGGGCTTGCAAGGACATGAGATTCGATCGCGTGCGCTTGATTTGCGCGCCGCGAGACGACCGAGATCGCCGCCTCTTTGAGTTTGGCGATCCCTTCGATCACGTCGCGCCCGTATTCGATGAGACCGTCGGTATAGAGGACCAGGAGCGCATCGTCTTCGATTGCGACGGTGCGCATCTTCGGTTCGTGTTCGTCGAAGAGTCCGAGCGGAATGCCTTCGAGATCGAGCGTCTCGACGGTGCCGTCGGCGTGCGCGAGGAGTGGCGGCGGATGGCCGGCGCTCGCAAACGTAAACGAACCGCCGATCGGATCGAGGATGCCGACGACCGCAGTCACCATGGTCGTGTTTTCCGAGAGACGCAGCACGCGTTCGGCGGCCATGAGGATCTCATCGGGCGCGAGATCCTGGAGCGCAAAGGCGCGAAACGCTTCGCGAACTTTGCCCATCACGACGGCCGCTTTGAGACCGCGGCCTGCGACGTCGCCGATCGAGAGCACGATGCGGCCGTCGTTGAGCTGGAACGCGTCGTACCAGTCGCCGCCGATCGACGCGTCGAGCATGCCGGGGCGGTAGACCGCATCGAACGAGAGACCGGGCACGCGCGGCAGGGTCGGCGGTAAAAACGCCGCTTGGAGGGCGTCGGCGACGCGGTGTTCCCGATCGAAGGCGAGCGCGTTCTCGATCGCACTTGCCGCGCGCCGCGCGAGTTCTTGCGCGACGAGCACGTCGTCGGCTTCGTAGCGCCGTCCAGAATTTGCGTAGATGAGACAGATCGCGCCGATCGTGCGGCCGCCTGCGATCATCGGCGCGTAGATCGCCGAGCGCCAGCCGAACGTCGCGATTGCCGCAGCGTACTCTTCGCTCGCCGTAATCTCGCGAACGACCTCGGGACTATACGTGATGAGAATCGGCGTGCGTGTCCGCATCGTCTCGGAGACTTTGCTTTTCGAATCGAGCGTCCGCGGATGACGTCGCTCGATCGAACTCAAGATCTCGACTTGTTCGGGATCTTCGTGTTCGAGTGCCATCGTGACGATCGAGTCGTCTTCTCCGAGCAAAAATACGCCGCACCAATCGGCGATCGAGGGGACCGCCAGGCGTGCGAGGGACCGGCATGTCGTCGTCACGTCAAGCGACGCGCCCAGCGTATCGGTCGCCTCCGCCAAGAAACGCAACTGCGCGAGTGCCCGTTTCTGCTCGTCGATATCCGTCGACGTGCCGAACCAGCGCAAGATCTTTCCGTCGACGTCGCGTTGTGCGATCGCGCGGCCGAGAAACCAGCGGTACGCGCCGTCGGCGCGGCGCAGACGATATTCGCGCTCGTATTCGGCGCCCGGCGGCGGGCTCGTGTGGAGCCAACTCAAAAACGAATTGTTCACGTCGTCGGGATGAATGCGTTCGGAGAAGCGGCCGGAGATCACACCTTCGCGATCGGTCCCGCTGAATTCGAACCACCGGTCGTTGAAGTATTCGACGACCCCGGCGGAATTGCAGATCCAGACAATTTGCGGAATCGAGTCCGCAAGATACCGGTAGCGCGATTCGGCGGTGATCGCATCGCGCTGCGTCCGCGTGCGCTCGGTGATATCGAGATTGATGCCCGCCCAGCCGGTAATCGCGCCGTCGCGAATGACCGGCGCCCCCCGCGTGAGAATCGTATAGCGTCTTCCGTCAGACGCGGCGATCTCGCTCTCGAATTCGAACGGGTTGCCGGACTTGGTGCGCTTGAGGTATTGGTTGAGAACCCGGTCGGCGGACGCGCCGTATGTCGAGGTCCAGCCGAAGCCGCGCAGGTCGTCGGGCGTTTTGCCGAAGAGTGCGGCGTACGACGCGCTCACCTCGGTGAGTTCGCCCGTCGGTAGTCCCGCCCACACGCCGAAGGGGATCGAGTCGCCGGTCGCCAGATACTCGGCACGCGATTGTGCGAGACCCCGGAAGGCGCGCGTCCGCGCGCGGGCAATCGAGGTGAGCGCGACGAGATTCGCCGCGAGCAAAACCAAGATGGATGTGACGAGTTTGTACGGCGCAGGGACGACGGCAACGACGACGATACCGGCCGCTATTAAAGCCGCCGAAATCGCAAGAAGCCGACGCATCCGCGCGAACAAGCGCACGGGGGACGGAGCCACGCGTAGTGCTTCGGCCTTCTGCTTCACATCCCCGGCACTTCGTGCGCGTCTCCACGCGAAAGGCTCCACCCGTGAAACTCCTTACATTTACTGCCGGAACGGAACCCCGCTTCGGAGCCGCGGTCGAGCGGGAGGGTCATATGGGGGTTATCGACCTGGTCGCCGCAGATTCGCGTCTCCCGGCGACGTTGGACGCCTATCTTGCCGCCGAGTGCGCCGCACGCCCGCTCATCGAGGGAGTGCTAGCCCGGTCCGATGTGCCACTGCTAGGGCTCGAGTCGGTCCGGCTGTTGCCGCCCGTCGCCCGCCCATCCAAAGTGCTCTGCATCGGCCTCAACTACCGCGACCATGCCGCCGAAGTGAAGCTCGATTTGCCGACGTCGCCGACGGTTTTTGCAAAGTTCGCAAGCACGCTTGTGGGTGCTAACGCAGCGATCGTGATCCCCAAGCAAAGCGATCAAGTCGATTATGAAGCCGAACTGGCCTTCGTCATCGGTCGTCGCGCGCACAACGTCGCGGAGTCTGACGCCTACGATTACGTGGCGGGTTATACGATCTTCAACGACGTCAGCGTGCGTGACGTGCAGATGCGCACGTCGCAGTGGACGCTTGGGAAAGCATTCGACACGCACGGACCGATCGGGCCATGGATCGTCACCCCCGACGAAATCCCCGACACGCATGTGCTCGGCATCCGGCTGCGCATTGGGGATGAACTGCTGCAGAATTCCTCGACCGAGCAACTCGTCTTCCGCATCCCGCGCTTGATCGCCGAACTGAGCGCCGTCATGACCCTCGAACCGGGCGACATCGTCGCGACCGGAACGCCCGCGGGCGTGGGGTTCATCAAAAAGCCGCCGCGCTATTTGCTCGCGGGAGAGCGAGTGCGCGTCGAGATTGACGGCATCGGCGCGCTTGAGAACCCGGTGGCGGCTCAGCGATGAAACGCTGTACCGCGCGTCAACCGGATCGCTTGGCCACAGGCGAGAAGCTCTTTGCGTGAGTACGCCGATTCGCTATGACCCCGCCCTGCTCGTCGCGCAAGCGAAGGCCCTGATCGAAGATGAGCGCGATCCGATCGCCAATGCCGCGAACGTCGCCGCGCTCATCTTCGGTTCGCTCGATCGACTGAATTGGGCTGGCTTCTATTTCATGCGCGGCGGCGAACTCGTGCTCGGTCCGTTTCAAGGCAAGACGGCCTGCACGCGTATCGGCGTCGGCAAAGGCGTTTGTGGCACGGCCGTTGCGGAGCGCCGCACGCTCGTCGTCGCCGACGTCGAAGCGTTCCCGGGTCACATCGCGTGCGATAGCGCGTCGCGCTCCGAACTCGTCGTGCCGCTCGTGCGCGACGGCGTCGTCTTTGGCGTCATCGACTGCGATAGTCCCGAACTTGCACGTTTTGATGATGACGAACGCGTGCTGATCGAAGCGGTGGCGCAGCACTACGTCGCGGGTTCGGACCCGCTCTAACCGAGCGTCATCGTTTCCAGTCGCAAGAGGCCACGCGCGCGCGCGCTGGCAAGATCGACGACGAGGACGAGTGCAATAGCGACGATCACGTAGGCGAGCAATGCGTGATAGTGCAGGAGCTGCTGTTCGCTGAAGATCGCTTGACCGAGACCACCCGCGCCGACCATGCCGAGAATCGTCGATGCGCGAATATTCCATTCGAACCGGTACAGCGCGTGAGCGGCGATCGCGGGGAGCGCGGCTGGTAAGAAGCCGACCGCGAATGCGGCGCTCGCACGCGCGCCGCCGGCGATGAGGGCTTCGGCCGCGTCGCGATCTCCGAGCTCGACGCTCTCCGCGATGAGTTTCGCAAGAACGCAGGCGGTGTGCACGACGAGCGCCAGCGCTCCGGCCTTCGGCCCGAGTCCAACGAAGATAATCGCGATGAGACCGAGGGCAATCGGCGGGATCGCGCGGCCGACGGCGATTACGCCGCGCGCGATGAGTTCGCTTGCAAGCGACCACGGGCGCCAGCCGGTTCCGCGCATCCAGCCGCGCGCGATCGGTTGGGCGATCAGCACCGCAATCGGCACGGCGATGAGCACGCCGCCGAGCGTGCCGACGAGCGCGACGATCAGCGATTCCCATAGGCCAAAGGCCGCGACGCCCAGGAAGTCGCCGCCAAAATCCGGCGGGAGCGCGCCTTCGAAAAAGCGCGCGAGATGCTGCGGCGCGTTGTGAAGCGCGCGCCACGGAGGCGAATCGGTGAACGCGAACGCCGCGATCCCGCCAAGCACGATCGCGCCGAATGCGCTGAGGGTAAGCCAAGCCGGTGCGCGCGTGCGTAAACGTTCGGCGATTGCGTCGACGACGATGACGAGCGCCGCGAGTACCGTCAGAAAAAATCCAAAACCGCGATAGTCGCCGACGGCCAAATCCTGAACGAGGACGCTTCCGATCCCGCCCGCGCCGACGACGCCGACGATTACCGATGCACGAATGATGCTCTCGAACGCATACGCACCAAAACTGACGAGCCCCGGCCACGCGTAGGGCACGATGCCGATAAGAAACGCCGTGGTCGTCGTCGCTCCGGTCGCGCGCAGCGACTCGGCTCCGTCGCGCCGGACGGCGCCCAGAATCTCCGCGTAGAGTTTCGCGACGACGGCGGTATAGTGAAGACCCAGGGCCGCGACGCCCGCGATCGGTCCGAGGCCCAGCGCGACGACGGCGATGATGGCGAGGACGAGTTCCGGGATCGCACGCACGAATGTCAGCGCCCCGGCAAGAATGCGTCCCGTCCGGCCGCGGCGCGCGAGCACGAGCGCGAGCGGGACGCCGAGGAGCATGGCCAGACTAAGCGCGCCGCAAGCGATGCCGATCGTTGCGAGGACGGTCTCGCGCAGATACGCGAGCGCTACGGGATTCATGTCGGGCCAGGTGACGCGTCGCGGCCTTGAATTCCCCCTTGACCGGCAATGCCGAGGGTTGCCGCAGGCCGATGCGAACAGACGCGCATGCAACGTCGGCTTACCGCACTCGTTCTTCTTTCACTGCTCCTCACGCCGGCGGGCGCGTTGGCGCAATCCGTGCCCGCTCCGCTCGACTATAAAGCGTACGACGGCTGGACTGCGATCCGGTCGGTTGCCATTGCCGATGACGGGACGTCAATCGCGTACGCACTGGTGCCCGAAGACGGCGACTCGACGCTCGTCGTGCGTACGCTTGCGAGCGGCAAGGAGGTGCGCGAACCGCGCGGACTCGCGCCGAGTTACACGGGCGACGGGATGTTCGTGATCTACACCGTCGCGCCGCTCAAAGCCGATGTCGACGCGGCGAAAAAAGCGAAGAAGAAGCCCGAAGATTCGCCGAAGAACGGCGTCGGACTCCTCGACCTTGCGACGGGCACGGCGGTTACGTTCGAGCGCATCAAGGAATTTAAAGTCGCAAAACACGGCGGCCGATTCGTCGCTTTTCTTGCCGAGCCAAAAAAAGCTGCGCCGGTAAAGACCGACGTACCGACGGGGACGCCGATTCCGAGTCCGACCGGCGCGGCGAGCGCAAGTCCCACACCCTCGTCTGCTCCGACGCCGGACGCGAAGAAAAAGGACGACGGCGCGGAGTTGACGATCCGCGACTTGCAGACCGCGACCAACGTTCGTGTTGGGAACGTCGTCGACTTTGCGCTCAGTGCGGACGACGCGTACGTTGCCTACGCGACGCAATCCAAAGACGGCAAAGCCGACGGAATGCACGTCCGTTCGCTTGCGAACGGCACCGTGCGCGATCTCGGCACGGGCCCCGGCCACTTTAGCAATCTCGCGTTCTCCCCCGAAGGTGCGCAACTCGCTTACTTGAGCGACGCTGCCACCTTTGCAAACGATTCACCGCGTTACGCGGCGTTTGCCGTGGATGCCGCAGCCGCCGATGCGAAGGTACGCACCGTCGTCGATGCGACGACGGCGGGCTTGCCCGGTACGCTCGCGCCGAATTCCAATGGCACGCTCGTCTTTACGAAGGACGGAAAAAAACTGTTCGTCGGCACGGCTGCCGTGCCGACGCCGCAACCGCTCGATACGCCCGAACCGGTGGGCGTCGATCTGTGGAGTTATCGCGACGCGCAGCTGCAATCCGTGCAGAAGCACGATGCCGATCTCATCGCAAAGCGCACCTTGCGCGGCGTCGTCGATCTCTCGACGGGAGCGTACCTCCAACTCGCGTCTGTCGATATGCGGACCATTCTTGCGAGCGACGAACCGGGCGATTACGTGCTGGGGATCGATTCGCGCGCGTACGACCGAGCGTCGTCGTGGGCTCCAAATCGGCGCGATGATTATTTCGTATCGCTTGCCGACGGCTCGCGCCGCCTCGCTTTACGCGGCGTCGCCGAAGACGACCGTCTTTCGCCCGCGGCCAACTACGTCATCGGCTACGACGAAAAGGCGCGCGTCTTCACCATCGTCCGCGCCCGCGACGGACATCGCGCAACCGTCGCGCCCCCCAAAGGCGCGGGCTGGTTCGACGAACTCGACGATCATCCGAATCCGCCACCGCCGTACGGCATCGGCGGGTGGGTCGCAGGCGATCGCGGCGTCGTGGTTTACGACCGCTACGATATGTGGCTTGCCGATCCCGATACGGGCGCACTCACGAGCCTCACGAAGAGCGTCGGCCGCAAAAACCATATCGTCTTTCGCGCGCTGGCGCTCGATCGCAATCGTACGAGTTTTGCGCTCGATGCCCCGCTCGTAGCGACGGCGTTCGACGAACGCACGAAAGACTCGGGGATCTATTCTGCCGACGTTCGGGGAGCGAGCGCGCCGAAGCGGATCGTCATGCAGCCGCGCGCGATCGGCGTTCCGCTCAAAGCCAAATCCGCCGAGGTCTACGCGTTCACGTGGCAGAGCTTCGTTGAGACGCCAAACCTGTACGTCTCAGGCTTCGACTTTGCCGCAGCAAAGAAAATCAGCGACGCGAATCCGCAGCAAGCGCAGTATCGCTGGGGTACCGCACACCTGATTCACTACAAGAGCGCGCTCGGAAAAGCGATGGAGGGCGTCGCGCTCCTCCCGGATGGCTACGACAAGACTAAGAAATATCCGATGCTCGTGTATTTCTACGAACGCTATAGCGACACGCTCAACGCATACCGTACGCCGGCACCCGGTACGAGCCCGAATTTCATCCGCTACGTGAGCAACGGCTACGTCGTGCTCTTGCCCGACGTCGCGTATGAAAACGGTCACCCCGGTCGCAGCGCTTTGCACTGCATTCTTCCGGCGATCGATGCGACGGAGAAACAGTATTCGATCGACGACAAACGCGTTGGGATCGCCGGTCACAGCTGGGCGGCCTACCAGATCAACTACATGATCACGCAGACGCACCGGTTCCGCGCGGTCGAAGCAGGAGCGGCCGTTGCCAATATGACCAGCGCCTACGGCGGCATCCGTCTCGAGAGCGGCGTCGTTCGCGAAGGTCAGTACGAGTACGGCCAGAGCCGCATCGGCGCGACCCCATGGGATCGCCCCGATCTGTATCTTGAAAATTCGGGTCTCTTCCACGTTCAGAACGTGAGGACGCCGTATCTCACGATCCACAACGATGCCGACGATGCCGTGCCGTGGTCGCAGGGCGTCGAGTATTTCACCGCGATGCGTCGCCTCAACAAACAAGCTTACATGTTCACGTTCAACGGTGAGGTGCACAACCTGCGCGGCCGCGAAGCGCAGAAATACTGGACGGTTCACATGGACGAGTGGTTCGATCACTTCCTCAAAGGCGCTCCGGAGCCGAGTTGGATGGCGACCGGCGTCGCCTATCCCGACCACGGCAAACGCAACGTACGCGTGCTGTTCGGAGAAAAGGATCTGTAGGCAATCTCTTAACGCGGGCGGCACAAACGACGAGCGAGTGAGAGCGGAGCCCACAGCTCGCACTCGAATTGGGGAGCGATGATCGCCCGTCGGTTTCTCATCGCTACGCTCGCTCTGCTTGTGACCGCATCGTCGGTTGCCGTTTCCGCCGCGCCGCCGGCCAAAGCACCGGGGCCCGCAGCGACGCCGACGCCGGCAGCGACGATGACTCCGATGCCCCCGACGCCCATGCCTTCGACTCCCGCGGCGTCGCCGTCCGTCGGGCCGACGACGGCGCCCGACCCGGCAGCGACGCCGGCGAGTCTGCCCGGCGCGACGGGCGTCCCCGCAGCCGCAGCTCTCCGGCTGCCGTTCGTGATTCCGACACCGGGTGCGATCGCGTCGTACGCGACGTTCGTGCGCGGGACCGAGCGTCAGACGGGCTTGATCGATCTGCTGCGCAAAGACGAAGAGATTTTCTTCGACCTCTCGACCGACGCACTCGATAAGACGTATATTATCGCGCCGTCGCTCGCATCCGGGGTCGGTCCTGGCGCTTTCGCTGGAAAAATTTACGACCCGCTCGTCGTCACGTTCAAGCGCGTCGGCAAGCGGATTCTTTGGATTCTCCCCAACCCGCACTTCACCGCCGTCGGCGCTGCCGCGCAAGCATCGCTTGCGATCAGCGTTGCGGACTCCGTCTTTGCAAGTTCGCCGATTCTCGCTGAGGATCCGGAGAAGAAGCACGTCGTCATCGCGCCGACGCTCTTCCTGAGCGACTTCAACGGCATCGGGGCGGATCTCGGTCGTGGCACGGCCCCCGCGTCGCCCGCCGGCCTCTTCCTCATCGGTCCGCGTCCGGGTTTCGCGCTCGATGCTTCGCGGTCGTATTACACGACGATCAAAGCGTTTCCGAACAACGACGAAATTACCGCGCAGCTCACGTTTACCGGACCGCAGAACGCGCTCTCGACCGTTCCCGATGGACGCGGCTTTCCGATCCGCGTGCACTACAGCATCGTTGAGGTCCCCAAACACGATGCAACCTTCGTCCCGCGCTACTCCGACGATCGCGTCGGCTACTTCGTTACCGCACGCAAGACGTTCGGCGACGATAATCGCGAGTCGACGTTCGAGCGCTTCATCAACCGCTGGAATTTGCGCAACGGCCCGATCACGTTCTATCTGACGAACGAGATTCCGCAGCAGTACAAACCGACGATCCGCCGCGCGCTGTTGACCTGGAACGATGCGTTCGCAAAGATCGGGTATCCGAATGCGGTCGAAGTTCGCGATCAGCCGAGCGATCCGAATTGGGATCCCGACGACGCCCGCTACACGAGCGTCCGCTGGATTACGAGCGAACGCTCCGAGTTCTCGGCCTACTCGCCCTCGATCGTCAACCCCGGGACGGGGCAAACGCTACGCGGTGAGATCGTGATCGAAGGCGAGTCGCTGCGCGCGATCAAACGCGGGTTCGTCGAAACGGTCGTCCCAACGCGCGGCGCGCCTTCCGCTCTCGACGGCGACCCCAGCCGCCTTGCCGCCTGCCGGTTTGCCGATGAGTCGCTCGTCCAAGCGTCGATCGGTATGATGGCGCTCTCGGCGCGCGGCCGCATCACGCCCGCGCAAAAAGAAAAGTTCGCCGAAGACTGGCTCTACTCGGTCGTGCTTCACGAAGCCGGTCACGTCTTCGGTTTACGTCACAATTTTCAAGGCAGTTCGGCGTTTACGTACGCCCAGCTCCACGATAAGAACTTCACGCGCAAGAACGGCATCTCGGCCTCGGTCATGGATTACAACCCCGTGAACCTCGCGCGCTCGAGCGAAACGCAAGCAGACTATTTTCAGACGCGTTTAGGAGCTTATGATTTCTGGGCGATCGAATACGGCTACCGGCAATTCGAGACCGCCCGCACGTCAGCTGCCGAAGTGCCGTATCTTGCGAAGATCGCCAACCGTTCGACCGAACCCGGCCTCGCGTATGGGACGGATGAAGATGCGACGCCGCCCTTTGGAAGCGACCCGCGGATCGTCGCATTCGATCTCTCGAGCGATCCGCTGCGATTTGCCGAAGAACAGTTCGATGTCAACGCCGAGCTCGCGCGCAAGCTCGACCGCTCCGGACGGACGTACGATCAGGAGCGCGCCGCATTTTTGACGATCCTCAACAACGAAGTCGGCGTCTCCGTGCTCGCGACGCGCTATATCGGGGGTATTTACACGTCGCGGTCGCATCGCGGCCAGCGCGGCGGAAGTCCGCCGTTCGTTTCGATCCCCCGCGCGCAGCAGAAACGTGCCTTCGATCTGATCGCACGCAACGTGCTTTCATCGAAAGCGTTTCTGTTCTCGCCGCAGTTGCTCAACGATCTGGGATCGTCGCGTTATCTCCATTGGGATGCGGCGAACCCGTTTCGCCGTACGGACTTTCCGTACTACGAAGTTGTCGCGCAAATTCAAGACCTCGTGATCGACGACATGTTCTCCGTCCCGTCTTTCCAGCGGATCGCCGATCAGTCGCTCAAGAGCAAGCCCGGTAGTACGATGTCGCTCGCCGATCTCTTCACCTGGACGCAAACCGCCGTCTTCGACGACATCGCGTCGGCCGGTCGCACGCCGATCACGCCCTCGCACCGCGAGTTGCAGCGTCGTTATGCGGACTTGCTCATGGAGATCGCCGCACTGCCGGCGGGCTTCATGGCGCAACTGAGCCTCTCGCACGACACGCAAGAGCTCGCGCGTTACGAAATCGCCGACGCCCAGTCACGGATCGCGCGAACCCTTGCCGGCGGCCCGAGCGACACGGCAACACGCGCCCACCTCGCCGATCTGAACGTACGCCTGAGTCGCGCCCTCAACGCGACGATGATCCGCCAGATCTAGCACGTGTAAGGAAGCCGACGGCAACTCGGCTCGGTCTCGGCTATGCTTGATGGATGAGCGGCATCGGAGAACTTCTGGTCCAATACGGTACCTTAGCCAAACGCGCCGAAAAGCGCGCCCACGGGGGAGCGATCGTGGAAAATAAGGTCTGGTATCTCAAGCAAAATCGACTTTTTGCGGACGCAAGCGATGCGGGCATCGAAAATTGCGCGCATCTCTTCACGATGCGGGTCGTGCCCAAGAAGACCATGATCTTTGATCAGGGCGATTCGGGGCGCGTCGTGTTTCTCGTGAAAACCGGCACGGTGAAGATCGCGCGCCTCACGCCCGAAGGCCGCGAAGTGACCGTTGCGATTCTCGGCGGCGGCGACATTTTCGGCGAAGAGACCCTCTTCGATGGCGCCGCGCGAACGACGGTTGCCGTAACCATGGAAGATGCGCTCGTCTGCACGGCGCGCGCCGACGATCTTTTCAGCTTGCTGGCCCGCAGTCCGCAACTGGCGCTCAACGTCGCGAAGATCCTGAGCGAGCGGCTCGGCGACGCCTCGGCGACGATGGAAGACCTCGCCTACGCCAAGATCCCCGACCGACTCATGCATCTCTTCCGGCGCCTGGCCGTCGAACACGGCAATGCGAGTGACGAGGGTGTAACGATCGACGTTCGCCTCACGCATGCGGATATCGCCTCGTTGATCGGGAGTACGCGCGAGACCGTCTCGCTCGAACTCTCGAACCTGGTGCGCGCCGGGCGGCTACGCCTGTCGGGTAAATCGTTCGTTTTGCCGCGCGAAGAGTTGACCGCCTAACCCGGAACCATCGCAAGCACGAGTCCCGTCAAAGGCTCGCTAGCGAAAGGTACCATGTCCACTCCCACCGCTCGGACGCTCGCGGCCACCAGCCACGCAGGCCTCACGTCGCGTCTTGAAACCTATCTTGACCCCGTCGCTGCCGCTCGGCTTGCGGATGCCGCCGACGTACGCGTGCTCGCGCTCGACGACTGCGCGGCGATCGCGGGCGAACTTCTCGCCGCACTCGCAAGGCTTGGAGCCGTCGCCGAACGGCGAGGCGCGCGTATCATCGTCGGCGCAACGCACGCCACGCTGCAAGCGTGCGAAACCGCAACGACGGGAGCAATTCGCGACGCGGTTCGCGCTCTGCGCGAAGCGCACGAACGTTCCAGCGATCCGGCACCCATGGTGCGGCTGCGCGACCGCGTGCTCGACCTGCGGGATGAGGCGCTCGTGATGGGCGTCCTCAACGTCACACCGGATTCGTTTTACGACAACGGCCGCTTTGCGGGCGTCGACCGCGCGCGCGCCCGTGCCGCAGAGATGGTCGCGCAAGGCGCAGCGCTCATCGACATCGGCGGTCAGAGTTACGCGCACTGGAATCCGCGCATCGCCGCCGATGAAGAGATGCGCCGCGTGGTCCCGGTTGTCGAGGCGCTCATCGCCGACGGCCTCGATGTCGCACTTTCGATCGACACGTTCAAGGCATCCGTCGCCGATGCCGCGCTTGCGGCGGGCGCACACCTTATCAATGATTGTAGCGGTCTCTCGGATCCCGATCTTGCCGCGACCGTCGCGCGCTACGATGCGGCGCTCGTCGTCATGCATCTCAAAGGCGAACTCAACGTGCGTTCGACGGGCGATTATGTCTATGAGGATGCGCTCGCCGAGATCCTCGAATTTCTCGACGAACGATTGCATCGTGCCCGCTCCGCCGGCGTTGCGGCCGATTCGCTGATCGTCGATCCGGGGCTTGAATTCGGCAAAGAACCCGCCACGGATTTGGAAATTTTGGACCGCTTCGGCGAATTGCGGGCGCTCGGCGTGCCGATTCTTTTTGCCAGTTCGCGCAAGAGTTTCATCGGCCGCATTTTCAATCGTCCGGCACGCGAGTTGCTCGTCCCCTCGCTTGCGACAGCCGGTCTTGGGATTGCCGCCGGCGCACGGATGCTGCGCGTTCACGACGTCGCCGAAACCGTGCAACTCGCAAAGATGTATGCCGCCGTCGAACCACGTCGCCGCGCCAATTTGGCCGTCGCCGCCGAGATGCCGGAGGCAGGCAACCGAAAAGCCGCACCGGCGGTCTAAGCGCTATATGCACGTGGTTTATATCGGCGCGGGCTCCAATCTTGGAGATCGCCAGAGCAATATTCTTCAGGCGCTTCAAAAGCTGCGCAAGGAAGCCCGGATCGAGGCCGTTTCTTCATATTATGAAACGCCCCCGGTCGGCTCGGTCGGCGGCCCAAACTTCCTCAACGTTGCGGCACGCCTAAGGACCACGCTCGACCCCGAGCAGTTCGAATCGTTCGTGCGTGGCGTCGAGGTGGCGACGGGACGCCAGCGCTCGCACGATCTGGCCGCGCGTCCGATCGACATCGACATCTTGTATTTCGATGACCGCATCAGTGATTTCGGTCGTTTCGAAGTGCCGCATCGGTACATCTCGGAGCGTCCGTTCAACTTGGTTCCGCTCGCGGAAATCGCGGCCGACCTCGTCGACCCGCGCCACAAGAAAACGATCGGCGAACTGGCCGCCGCGCTGCCGCCGCACGGCATCGTCAAGAAAGCTCGCGCGATGCACTTCTTCGCGAATCGTCAAGAAGAAGAACCCGATGTGAAGCTTTCGCTCAACCGCGTCGGCGTGTCGTCGGTCAAGCGCATTATCCGCCTCAATATCGATGGCAAAGAGCAGATCTTCAACGGCGAATTCACAATGGTCGCCGACTTGCGCCCCGACAAAGCCGGCGTGCACATGTCGCGCTTCTCCGAACTGCTCGAAGAAGCGACGCTCGACGTCCTCTCGCGCACTGATAAAGCGGGTCGAATCGAAGACCTCGTCGAGCAGATCGCGCACGAGATCGTGGGATCGCAGCGTGCGCTCCGCGCGGATGTGCGCCTGCGCGCCGAATTCGGACTCGAACGCTGGACGCCGGTCAGCGGCAAACGTGGCGAGGAAACCTACACCCTCGTCGGGATCGCGCATGCGGACGAAACCGGGACTCGACGCGTAATCGGCGTCGAAGCCGAAGGCATGACCGCATGCCCGTGTGCGCAGCTCATGGTTCGCGAACACTCGATCCGCGAGCTCGTCGAGGCGGGCTTTAGTGAAACCGATGCAACGCGCGCGCTCGATGCGCTTCCGGTCGCGACGCACAATCAGCGCGGCCGCGGATCGGTGCTCATCGGTACCTCGCGCGAACACGATGCGGCGGTGCGCGCCGAAGATCTCGTCGAGATCGTCGAGAATTCGATGTCGAGCGAAACCTACGATCTGCTCAAGCGCCCCGATGAATTCTTCATCGTCAACAAGGCGCACCATAATCCGAAATTTGTCGAAGACGTCGTGCGCGGGATCCTCGCGCGTTCGCTCGACGTGTATTCGGATCTGCCGGATGAGACGTTCATCAGCTCGACGCAAGTGAACTACGAGTCGATCCACAAGCACGATGCGTTTGCCGAGGCGTTTGGCACGTTCGGTGAATATCGAAACGAGCTGCGCACGGGAACGTACGTGGAAACGAAGACCGATCTTGCCACATGGCTTGGCACGCGTCCGTCGCCGGTGGTTGCCTGATCGAAGTCTGGGCTTCACCCGAGCCGACGGTCGCGCGTGTTACCGATGCTGCATATCGCGATCAACTGGCGGAGACCGGACACGACGCGCGCATCGAGGATTGCGACCGTCTCGCGGACTTAGGGGTAGCGGCTAGCCGCTACCCCGTTCTGTGGGAGCGCGTCGCACCGCTCGATCCGCGCGAACGCGATTATACGTGGGCACACGCGCGACTCGCGCGTTTGCGCGCACGCGGCGTCGAACCGATCCTGACGTTGTTGCACCACGGCTCCGGCCCACTCTACACAAATTTGCTCGATCCGCAGTTCCCTGCGCTCTTCGCGGATTATGCCGAAGCAACGTCGCGCGCGTTTCCGTGGGTCAAGCGCTGGACGCCGATCAACGAAGCGCTCACGACCGCACGCTTCTCGACGCTGTACGGGGTGTGGTACCCAAACGCTCAAGATGACCGCGCTTTCGGAACGGCAATCGTCAATGAAACGCTCGCGACGATTGCTGCGATGGAGCGCATCCGTCGCATCATCCCGGACGCGCAACTCGTAACGACCGAGGATTTGCAGCGCTTTACGGCCGCCGACGCGGGCGCTCGATCGTTGGTCGACTTTTTACGTGAACGCCGCTGGCTTTCGGTCGAACTCTTGCAGGGACGGATCGTGCCGGGCCATGCAATGCATGCGTATCTCACCGAGCAGTGCGGCGTCTCGACGAATGAACTGCGCGAACTTGCCGCTCGGGCCACCCCGCCGGATCTTGCCGCGTTCAATCACTACCCGCACTCCGAGCGGTATCTCTTCACGCAGACCAGCGGCGAAACGGGTGATGTGCCGGCCGTCTATGTTGCCGCCGAACCGGCGCTGCGCGTCGAGCCGCTCCTGCGCGAAGCCGCCGCGCGACTCGGTCTGCCGCTTGCCATCGGAGAAGTCCACATCAACGCCTCGGCGCGCGAACGCGTGCGGTGGCTGGCACAGCATCACGACGATGCGCAAGTGCTCGTCGCGGAGGGGATCGATGTCCGTGCCGTGGGCGTGTGGGCGGCGTTTGGCATGATCGACTGGCATTCGCTCCTTCGCGCGCGCACCGGTGTGATCGAAGACGGCATTTACACGTTTGCTGCACCGGGTGCTGTTCCGCAGCCAACGCTCCTCACCGATGCCGTGAAGCAACTTGCAGCTGGTCTTTCGATCGCGGACGACGGGACGCGTGGCTGGTGGGAACGGCCAGAGCGCCTGCGCACGCCCGAAGAACTCTGCGCCCTGCGAGACCGGGGTGTTCCGGAAGGCGAACACGTGCGGATCGTCGATACGGCTCTGGCATGAATCGTGTTCTGGTCGTGGGTCTTCATTTGCGATACGACGGCGTCCGCCAACGCCCGCAGCATTTGCTCTCGCGCATCGCCGCACACACGCCGGTGATCGTAATCGAAGAAGTTTTTCCAGCACGTGAAGACCGCGATGAGATCCGCGTCGAGGGGAACGTCACGATCGTGCGGCCGCTTCGCGCGCGACCGTACGGGGCGCCGCTAATCGACGCGGCCGGTATCGCGACGGTGCGTGCGCTCGTCGGGGATCGCGACCCGATCGTTTGGCTCTATACGCCGATGATGCTCGAGCTTGCCGATGCATTCCCGCGCGCGCGCCTCGTGTTCGACTGCATGGACGAACTCTCGGCATTCGATTTTGCACCGCCGGAGTTAGTCGAGCGCGAACGGCAGTTGCTCGCGCGCGCCGATGTCGTCTTTACCGGCGGACCGTCGCTGTATGAAGCGCGTAAAGCACTCGGTCCGAAGGTGTATTGCTATCCGAGCTGCGTGGAATTCGAACGCTTTGCCAAACGACCGCCGCCGCATCCGCTCACCGTGGAACTCGCGCGGCCGGTCGTCGGCTACATCGGCGTGATCGACGAGCGAATCGACATCGGATTGATCGCGGCCCTTGCGGATAGTGCGCTTGCCCCAAATATTGTGATGGTGGGTCCGATCGTGAAAATCGACCCGGCGATCCTGCCGCGGCGCACGAACGTTCACTACACCGGCCAAATGCGCTACGAACTCTTGCCGTCGTTTCTCGCCGGTTTCGACGCCGCGCTGATGCCGTTTGCCAAAAATAAGAGCACGCGCTTCATCTCGCCCACCAAGACCCTCGAATATTTCGCGGCAAGCGTGCCGGTTGCAACGACCTCGATCGTCGATGTCGTTGGGCCGTACGGAGATCTCGTCGATGCCGGTGACGATCCGAGTGGGTTCGTATCGGCGGTTGAACGGGCGCTCGCTGCCGATCCCGCGCGCACGGCGCGCGCCGCCGTCATGGCAAAGAATCAGAGTTGGGATCGCACCGCCGAGTCGATGTGGAATGACATCGTCGCGGCTGCCGCAGCGCTATGAGCAAAGCCCGCGACCTGCTCGACGTTCCCGCCTTGCTCACGTACTTGCGTGGACTCAAACGCAACAACGACCGGGCGTGGTTCACCGAGCACCGCGCGACCTTTGACGAACTGCGCGCGCAGTTTGAAGACTTCGTTACGGCACTCCTGATCGAGTGCACGTCCTTCGATGAGTCGCTCGCCTTTGTCGATCCCAAAGCGTGCATCTTCCGGATCTATCGCGACGTGCGCTTCTCCAAAGAGAAGACGCCGTATAAAACCCGCTTCGCAGCCTACGTGCCGGGCGGCGGTAAAGTGGGCACCTCGCCTGGTTACTACATCGGAATCGAACCGGGCCGGACGATTCTCGGCGGCGGCATCTACACGCCCACCAAAGACCACCTCGCGTCGCTTCGCGCGGGCTTCGTGCGCGATGCCCGGCCGTTTAAGAAAATCGTCGATGCCGCGCCGTTTCGCAAACGGTTCGAACGCGATTTTGACCCGCTCGTTACGGCGCCGCGCGGGTATGCCAAAGATCATCCCGAGATCGAACTCATTCGCAGTCGCCGTTTTACCGTGCACCGCGCCATTGCGGATAAAGAACTTGCGACGCTCGACCTCCTTGCCGAGGCCGTCAAGACGTTTCGCGCGCTCCGACCGTTCGTTGCTTATCTCGAACCCGCAGCGGAGGATGCGGAGTGGACCGAGGACTGAGGCCGACCGCACCGTAAGGATGCGCTCGCCGCTTGCCGATAGTCTTTAGTAAGGAGACTATCGTGACGATCGGGACGGATCTGCATCGCCACCGGCCCTTTAAGAGCGGTCTTGTTGCCTCTTGTCTTGTCGTTCTCACCATTGCGAGGCTGACCGCTCAGATGCGGGCCGCCGACGCCCGCGGTCAAGCTGTTAGTGCGATCCAAAGTCGTGTCGTGGATCACGTTCGGTTGCGGATGATCGTCATCGACTTGAACGATCCGCGCGTGCGGGTCGGTGTCGAAATCGCGTGCGGCTTCCCGCACCGCAGCGAAGAGTTTCTCTCGATGGTCCGCCGCGTCCAGCCGGTGGTCGCGGTCAACGGCAATTTTTTCTCCGAGACAACGAACGTCCCGGTCGGTGACATCGTGATCGAGGGCCACAAAATTCACGAAGGCAACTTCGGCACAGCACTTGCGATCACGCGCGATAACGAAGTTTCGATCGTGCGCGTGTGGCGGGATCGAAAATACGACTGGACGGGCTACGAAACGGTGCTCGCCTGCGGCCCGGCGCTCGTGCTCAACCGGCGCATCGATGTCGATCCGCGAGCCGAGCATTTCCACGATCCGCACATCTTGCGCTCGACCCGGCGGCTCGGCGTTGCGATGTTGCTCGGGCACCGGCTCGCGCTGGTTACCACGAGCACGCCCGTTACGTTCCAGAAATTTGCACGCGTCATGTACGATCTGGGTGCAACGGATGCGATGAACCTCGATGCCGGTGCATCGCTTGCAATGTTCTACAAAGGCAAGACCGTCATCAAGCCGCACCGCAAGATCGCCGACATCCTCACCGTCCGCGTTGACGGTGAGTAGGCTTTCGATCGGCAAGCCGTCGCTTGGAAATCGCACGCTACGTGTGAAGACGCGGGAACCGGTGTTCACGAGACCTTCACGCCATTGATTTAGCATGCTGCGGGAGGCCGAAGTTGGCATTCGCAGCACTCGCTGCGATCCTAGAGCACAGATGTGAATCGTACCGACTTACTCAAGCTTACGGGCGCGACTTCCTTGATGGGTGCTGCCGCTTGGGTCGTCGGCTTACCGGGCGAATCGTCTGCTCGACCAAATGCGTCTGCTGCTGATTCCGTCGCCGCGCTCGACGGAGGCCGTGCGGATTTCACCGTGCGGATGGTGCCCGCTTCGATCGAAGGTCGATACCGTGGAGCTCGGCGTCGCCGAGCGCGTTGATGCGATCGTTGAAATGAGCACTCCGGGCGTTTGGATTTTCGGCAGCACGGATGCGACGTTGCGTAGTCGCGGCCTGGGCACCATCATCGAGTACGCGGGAGCGCAAGGTGCAGCGGTCTGGCGCGATCCGTCGCTCTTCTCACCGTGGGACTATACGAGTTTCGGAAATGATTCTCGCCTGCCCGCAATCGACGGACGCTTCGAGCTCGTGCTGCGGCAAGCGATGGGTATGGCGAATCGCTGGACGATCAACGGACGCTCCTACCCGGAAACCACGCCGCTTGCTGTCGAGCGCGGTAAACGGTATCGCTTGACGATCGGCAACATGAGCATGATGGAGCATCCGATCCATTTACACGGTCACATCTTCGAGCTCGTATCGGTCGACGGCATTGCGACGAGCGGCGTACGCAAAGACACGATCGTTGTGCGGCCCATGATGGGACAAGTCGCGTTTGATGTTGTCGCTGACAATCCGGGGACGTTCTTACTCCACTGCCACAACGATCTCCACATGGATGGCGGCTTAATGACAACACTCGCCTATCGCAAGGTCTAACACGCTCTCAACTGCAGAGCAGAGATGGAAAGAATCATGATTGACAATCAAATGACGACAGCTCAACCGGTACAGGCTCGATTGAGCCCGCTCGCACTAGCGTCGGGATTCGGTGTCGCCGGCGTCCTCGCAACCGTCCTTCTCGGCGCGATGGGTACGATGGGCGGCGGCTGGATGCACGGCTCCACTGGCGGAGGATTCGGCAACGGTGGTTGGATGATGGGCGGTGGCTCGGGTTACGGCGGCGGTTCGATGATGGGCGGTGGCCTGAGCATGTTCGCGTTCGCGTTGATGTGGGGCTTTCTCGGCGGCGCATTCGTCGGCGGCGTCAGCGCGTGGGTTTACAATGCGGTCGTCGCGCGAAACGTAACCACCGCAAGTCGGCTTTAGATCGTCGCGGCAAGTGCCGCGATGCGCGCCTTAAGCGAGGGATGCGAGGTGAAAAACGTCTCCATCCACGCGGGCTGTTCGTCTTCAGCAAGATTCTGGTCGCGTAAGCGTGCGAATGCGGCGATGCCGCTCGCTGCATCGTTCGTCGCGGCGAGCGCGAAGCGGTCTGCGGCCCATTCAATCTGCCGCGAATATGCCGCGCTTACGGGTCCGAGCAGCGTCGTAATGAGCGAGGCGTAGAAGGCGAACCGCAGAGCGTCTTCGAGCGTCAAGATCGGCCGCGCGCGGTTGAGCGCGTGCGCACCGATGATCGTCACCGCGAGCAGTCCGGAGCTGACTCCGATGCCGCGCCAGGCATCGCGCCCGACGTAGTGGCCGAGTTCGTGCGCGACGACGAAGAGCGTCTCGTCATCCTTGAAGTGTTCGATGAGCGTATCGCCGAGCACGATGCGTTCGGTGCCAAGCACGCCGGTGACGTACGCGTTGGCTTTGGTCGTGCGGCGGCTCATGTCCACGCGCAAAATGTCCGCGTTGCCGACACCGTAGGCTCGTGCGAGCGAGCGGATACGCTCTTCAAGAGCGCCCTCGATTGGGACGAATTTATTGAACAGCGGCATGACGAACGTCGGGACGACGACGGTGAGGACGGCCAGCAGCGGCGGCGCTGCAGCGACGGCGACGAGCGGCCACGTGCGCGGCAAACGCCGCACGAGGGCATCGGCCGCGAGCGCCATACCAAAGGTAAAGACACCGCCGAGGGCAACCGATTTGATTCGGTCGTTCAGCCAATCGGCGTCGGTTTGCGTCGCAGTCCCGTAGCGGCGTTCCAGCACGATGCCCTCGACGTAGTCGGCCGGCAATTCCGCGACCGATCCCAGGAGTGTAAGCGCACCGATCGCAAGCCCGAGCTTCAGCGCGCGCGGGCGCTCGGGGAGAATGCGGTCGAGCAACGGCGCAACGACGAATGCCGTCATCGCAAGCGACGCAAGCGAACGGCTCATCCCCGCGAGCATGAGCGCGCGTTTTTCTGCTCCGTAGGCACGCGCGTCTCCGGGCGTCGGAGTGCTCGGCTTCGAACGTTCGCGCCGCGCATCTCCGATACGCACCGCGGCGTAGCCGAGCGTGGCACCAGTAGCGAGCGCGATGTAAAAACGACGCATACGAGAACTCCTTGAATGTGAAAGCGTGGGTAAACGGTCCGATTTATTGCTACGACCCTGCGGGCGGAACGTATCGCGCAAGCGATGCGCTGGTCATCGAGGGAGGGCGCATCGTTTCGACCGATGCCGCCGACATCGGCGCAGGTATCCAGACGATCGACTTGGGTGGACGGGCGTTGTACCCGGCATTCGCCGATTGTCACGTGCATCTCACCGACACCGGCTACTATTTAGACGAACGGAATCTGAGCGCCGCTCGGTCGTACGACGATTTTGCCGCGCGCGTGCGGGCACTCGTTCCCGAGCGGTACGTCCTAGCTGGAAATTACGACGAGAGCTTTTGGCACGATCGCCGACTTGCGGATGCCGCTCCACTCGGCGGAGCGCTCTCCGAGAGCTACGCGATGCTCGTGCGCGTCGACTCGCATTCGTGCATCGTCAACCCGAAGACGCTCGCGTTCCTTGACCTCGACCCGACTCTTGTAGGAATCGAGCGCGACCCGGACGGCAAGCCGACTGGAAAACTCTTCACCGATGCAAACTGGCAGGCGCAAGCGCGATTTTTCGGCGGGTTGCCCGAAGCGACCAAACGCGCTGCCGAGCAGCGTGCTGTCGCGCTCGCGCAGTCGCAGGGCGCAGTCCATCTGCACGTCCAGCTGGTCGGATTCGGTTCGCACGACGCGTATCGTGCCGAGGTTGAGGCGCTGCGCGCGCACTCGGGTGTGCAAATGTATCCGAAGATTTGCGAACGCGATCCGCAGCTCGCGCACGATCTCGGCTTGCCGTACGTCGGCGGCGATGTCTTTCTCGATGGGTCGATCGGCAGCGGTACGGCGGCAATGACGCACGCGTACGCCGACCGCGCGGGAACCGGCACGCTCGCGCACGACGATGCAACGGTCGAGCGGTACTTTGCGGAAGCCGAACGGCTGGGTATTTCAGCGGGCGTGCACGCGATCGGCGATCGCGCGATCGAACAGTGTCTCTCGAGGTGGGAACGCGTGCTCGGCGGCAAACCGTCGCCTCGCAACCGTCACTTTATCGAGCACTTCGAGGTCGCGCGCCCCGATCAGATCGCGCGTGCGGTGAACCTCGGCATCTATCTCTCGATGCAGCCGCAGTTCGATGCGCTCTGGGGCGGGGAAGGCGGCATGTACGACGTGCGCCTGGGGACCGAGCGCATGCGCTCGATGAATGCCTTCGCGTCGGCAAAACGTGCCGGTGCAACGATCGTCGGCGGGGATGACTCGCCCGTCTGCCCGCTCGTTCCGCTCGCGGGCATGCAGGCGGCGGTGGCGCACCAGACACCAAGCGAACGCGTCGCAATCGAAGACGCGCTCACGATGTACGCTTACGATGCAGCTCGGTTCGGTCATGTTGAAGGGCAAACCGGGCGGCTTGCTGCCGGATTCGCCGCGGATTTCGTTATCCTGGCGGGAGACCCGATTGCCGATAGAACCTTTGAGAAGACACGGATTGTCGAAACATGGAGTCAAGGAGAACGCGTGTATGCTGCTTAGAACCCTTGCCGGCGCAATGTCGCTTGCCGCGCTCTGCGCGCTGCCCGCTGCGGCCGCGACCGTGACGGGTCAATTAACGGAGCCCGGTTTTGCGTGGGTCTCGCAAGGCCAGCGTGGCAAAGCCGCGGATGAAGCCTCGATGCGCAACACGCACAAAGCCTTCGTCCCGGATTTTCTTGTGATCCCCGCGGGTTCGAGCGTGCGCTTCCCAAATGACGACCAGTTTTTTCACTCGATCTACTCCGAGTCGGATCCCGATCCGTTTGACATCGGCTTCTACGACACGGGACCGGGGAAAGTCGTCCCGTTCGATAAGGCCGGTGTCGTTGAAGTGCGTTGCCACGTTCACGCACGAATGTATGCGGTCATCGTCGTTGTCGACGGTCCCTACGCGCGGACGATGAACGCGAATGAAACATTTTCAATCGCCGGTGTGACGCCCGGCCCGCACGTATTGCATACCTGGACGCCGGCTGCGGGCGAGAAAAAGATTGCGATTCGCGTCGCCGCGATCGGCTCGCACCTTGCGCTAGAGAAGACCTTCTAGTTCGTTGACGTAGGACGAACCGAATGCGATGCGTTCGGTTGAGGGGGGCGGGACGATGTCGCCGCGCTCGACCAAATTTGCAAACACCGTGACGACTTTTGGATCGAGCTGCGTCCCGCTCACGCGACTGATTTCGGCCATCGCGCGCTCGACCGACATGCCGTCGCGATAGGGTCTGTTCGTCGTCATCGCATCGAACGAATCGGCGACCGCGATGATGCGTGCTCCGATCGGAATTTCATCGAGTGTGAGATGATCGGGGTATCCGGTTCCGTCGACACGTTCGTGATGGTGCAGCACGCAGGGCACGACGGATTCCATCGAGGGAATCTTTTCGAGGATCGTCGCGCCGATTTTAGGGTGCGTCCCAATAATGCGCCGTTCGCGCGCGTCGAGCGCCGTCGGCTTGAAGAGGACGATATCGGGAATGCCGATTTTTCCCAAGTCATGAAGCGCCGCGGCGCTCTCGATCGTTTCGACATCCTCGGAAGGCAGTCTCATCGCGTGCGCGATCATGCGGCTATACTCGGCGACACGGCGCGAGTGGCCCGCGGTATACGTGTCGCGTAAATCGATCGTCTCGGCCATCACTTTGAGGGCGCCGAGGAACGTGTTCTGCGCTTCTTTGCGTCGGCGTTCGATCTCGCGCGACGCACCGGCCGCGAGCGTGACGAGTGCCGCGAAGATCAGTCCGACGACGATGAGCGTGACGAGGTAAACTTGATTGCGCTCTTTGTCATTTTGACGTCGCATCTGATTGAGCGAGTAGTCGATGGCGAAAACATACGCGGCTTTCCCGCCGCTCACAAACGCTGCATATTGCGTGCGTATGTCAGGTCCGGTTTGGATAATCTCGAATTCATCGAGCGTTAAAGCGTGCTTGACGTTCGCGACGTCTGGCCTCGCGATCCGCGGATAGACGGGCGTGCCATCGGCGGAGTAAATCCGAACATCGGAAACGAATTCGAAGAGTTTCGCGGACGCGACAGCCTGACCGATTTCGATGATTGCGCCCGCGTCTGCGGGCGATTTGGCAAGACGCGTGAGCGGTCGTCCTGCCTTCGCGCTAACTTGACTCAAGACCACCGCGGCTTCGTCCGACTCAAGCGCCTTCTGATGCGCCGCTTCCAACGTGAACGCCAGAATGACAGCAGCCACCACCGCGACGGCAAACGTCACGAGAGTGAAGCGAGTGAGGAAAGTCAGACGAAGACGCATCGTGCTCGGGGGCTTAACGTCCTAGGACGTAAAGCCCGACTTGTATGCGGGACCGTTGCCCAGTGCTTGTGCGAGGAGCGCCACGTGCGTCGTCTCGACACCGAGAATGGAGGCGGCAGCCTGACGGAATGCCGGATCTTTAAGATCGGGGATCACGGAGAGGTAGGTGCTTGCCGCTTTGCGTTCGACGACCATTGCGAATGCAAGGATGTCGTTGACGCTTGCGAGCGGCGGATACGTGAGTCTCGCGGTTGCCGTTGAAGGCGTGCCGCCCGCGGCTTTGACAGCGGCGATCAAGGCATCGCGGTGGGCGGTGTGGTCGGCCATGAAGCCGCCCGCGATCGCGAGGATGTCTTTTGGGAGAATCCCCGTAGCCGCAGCATCCTGGTACGCTTTAATGCCGGCGCGTTCGAGTTCGATTGCGGCGTTGAGCGTGGCGATATCGCCCGGATCCGCTTTCTCCGCCGCTTCGACGAAGGACGTCATGAGCGGGAGGCCGACAAGCGCGATTGCGGAGCCGGCACCAAGCAGGGCAGAGCGAGACAAAGTATTCACAAGCGTTCCTTCGGCATTCGGCCAGAGAAAAACGAGGGGCCCGTTGTTCGACTAACGATGCAACGAACGCTTAAGATGGTCTGCAACCGACCTTTACAAGGAAGTTTATAAAATGCTTGGATTTAGATAATTGAGATAGTCTCTTGCGGCTTCGGCTGCTTGGCGACGACGTCTTCAAGCGCTCCTGCGAGCAGGTCGACGATTGGGGAATCGATCTCTTCTACGCGGCCCGAGTCGGCCAGTTCGACCATACGCGGGTCGATCGGCATCCGCGCCAGGACCGGCGCCCCGGCAAGCTCGGCGACCTGGTCGGCAAACGAGGGGCCAAAGATGTCGTAGCGCGTCCCAGTATCGGGGGCAATGAAGTACGACATATTTTCCACCACGCCGATGATCGGCTTTTTGAGTTGGTGGATCAGATTTGCGGCTTTGCGAACGATCATCGTCGCGAGCTTTTGCGGCATCGTAACCAGGACAATGCCATCGACCGAGAGGGATTGCAGCACGGTCAACGGCGCATCCGAGGTGCCGGGCGGCAGATCGATCAGCAGATAGTCATGGTCCGACCAGAGCACCTGTTCGTAGAACTGGCGGATAACGCCCGAGAGAATCGGGCCGCGCCAGATCATCGCCGTATCTTCCTGGTCGGTGAGCAGGTTCGAACTGACGACCTCGATTGCCGAGCGCGTGACGGCCGGAACCATGAGCGGCTTGGGCGGCGAACCGGCCGGGACGCTCTGATCGTTCTCGATGCCAAGCGGGGTTCGCAGGCCGAAGAGGCGCGGAATCGAGGGGCCCGTGATGTCTGCATCGAGGATCCCCACGCTCAGATTGCGGCGCCGAAGCCCAACGGCGAGCAGCGCCGTCGTCAGCGACTTCCCGACGCCGCCTTTTCCCGACATGATCGGGATGACGTGCTTGAAGCGGGCGCGGCGGGCGAAGTCGCCCGGGGCACGGCGAGCCGGTGTCTTATCGGGATTGGAAATCGTCGGGACACGGCCGGCGAGCCGCGCTTGGCTGAGCGCCGCAAGGATCGGATCGACGCGCAGGCCGTGGGCGGCTGCACCCTGGGCGATCGTCTCGTACTTGTTCACGCCGCAGCCCGCACAGTGCAAACCGAACTCCTCGAGCACGGCCTCCGCGATGGGCAGCGAGGCGACGAGTTCGCGGATATTGGTCTCGGGCGTAATATCAATTGTCGGCATGAAGCGGCGACTACAACCTTTCGGGGACGATTACACTATGATGAGGTCGGCGGGGTGGGCCATCCACCCTCCGCCTCTAAGAAGAAAGAACGCAGATGGGCGCATTCGCAACGCTGACAATCCCGCTCAACCTCTCCGGCACGGGCGCAGAGTTCCATGCTTGGGAGGCCGCGAACTCGGCAGCCGGTTCGAAGAATATCATCGCCGATCGGGCGACGAACCAGCTACGACTCGACCATCAGTTCCCCGGCAACATAACCTCGCTCATGGGGCGCTTGGGTGCAAAATTCGCTCTTCCGCGCTCGATCACGGCTTCGATTCCCGTTCGCAGTCTCGGGATACCGGGAGCGCCTTCGGACGTCTCACATTTGTTGGCCGCAATCAATCACGAACCCGGAGTCTCCGGGGCACGGATCGAAGGCGACCGGCTCGTTGCTGAGGTTCCGCCCGTCACTCGTGGCCTGTACGTGATTTTCAATCACTTGCTGCACGCCGGTCTGATCGCCCAGGACGTTCCAACACTCGTCGCTCTTCGAGGTCTCTAGTCTGCTCGCAGCATCTCCGCCCCTCAAAAACACCGGGTCTCACGAAGAGATCCTGATCATTGGCGGAGGACCTGCGGGTCTTGCTGCAGCGAAATACCTCACGGAATCCGGCCGCAAAGTCACGGTCGTCGAGAAACGAAATATTCTCGGCGGCAAGCTCTCATCGTGGAAAGATCGCGACGGCGACATCCTCGAGACGGGGCTTCATTCGTTTTTCGGCGGCTACGACACCGTGCACGCGCTTCTGCGCGACGTCGGCATCTCGCACCACGTGCTGTGGCAGCCCCACACGCTGACCTACGCGATGCCGCCTGGTTGGAGCGACCGCTGGGAAGGCGGACCGATTTTTGAGGAGTTCCACTTCACCGACGCTCCCTCGCCATTTAACGGCATCGGCGCGGTGCTGAACGCAAAATACGTGTTCAACACGGTGGAGAAGCTACTCTTCGCGACGGGTACGTTGCCCGTGCTCGTCGGCGATCATAAGTATGCCGAACGACAAGACGACATCAGCTATTCGACGTGGCATCGCAAACGCGGAATGTCCGAACACATGCTGCGCACGTTCTTCGCGCCGATGTCACTCGCTCTCAACTTCACGCACATCGACGACATCTCAGCCGAAGCGATGCTGCGCGTGATGGCGTACTTTGCCTCATCGAAAGATGCGAGCCGCGCCGGCTTCCTCGACGGCCCGCCCGGTGATCGTCTCATCGAACCGATCGCGGAGTATCTGCGCAAGCGCGGCGTCACGATCGACACGTCCGTGCCGATTGCCGAGCTGCTTTTCGAAGGCGACCGCTGTGTCGGCGCGCGTACGAGCGATGGCCGCACGTACAATGCCGATAGCGTCATCATCGCAACACCCGTGCATAACGCAGCGAAACTCTTGCCCACCGAGATGCTGCGCGATCCGCTCGTGCATGGCGTCGGCAAGCTGACCTCCTCGCCCGTCATCAACGCACATCTCTGGTTTGATAAGCCGATCTCGCGCTACTCGAACTTGATATTCGGCTGCGGCACGCTCTTGCCGGTCCACGCGGATCTTGGCCAAGCCTCGCCGGGTTATGAGTGGCCGGGCAAATCGTTCATCGAAATCTGCGTCGCCCCGGCGGATGATTTGATGAAATTGGATGACTCGACCATCGTCGAGCGAATCCTCACCGACATGCAGAAGTTCTATCCGCTCGCGCGGGAATCGTTTGTCAAAGCGAAGCTCGTGCGCGTCCCGAAGAGCGTCTATCGCGCTAGCCCGGGCGCCGAAAAACTGCGCCCCGGAGCGCGCACGCCCGTGCGGAATCTGTTCCTTGCGGGCTGTTACACCAATCACCGGTTCCCCGCGAGTATCGAGGGCGCCATGCGCAGCGCACGCCACGCCGCAGACGGCGTCTTGGAGTACGCTGGTGCGCGAGCTTAGCCTCGACGTCCATCAGCCGGTAGAAATTGTCGAGACGACCGAGCTCGACGATTGCTACCGCATTTGCCGCGATATCGCAAAGACCCACTCCAAGACGTTCTACTTAAGTTCGCTCTTTCTCGCGCCGGAAAAACGGCGCGCGATTTGGGCGGTCTACGCATTTTGCCGCACGAGCGACGACATCGTGGATCGCATGACCCCCGCAGCCGATCGCCTCGCGGCGATCGATGCGTGGGAAACGCAACTGCTCGCGAGTTACAACGGCGACACGCGCGACCCGATCTACACGGCGTTCGCTGATGCCGCACAGCGTTTCTCAATTCCAATGCAGCCGGCGCTTGCGCTCTTGCGCGGCGCCCGCAAAGACATCACGATCTCGCGCTACGCGACCAACGAAGAACTGCGCGAGTATTGTTACCTCGTCGCATCGACCGTCGGACTCTTAACCTCGCCGGTGCTAGGCTATCTGCAAGAAGAAGCGCTCGAATACGGCGTCGCGCTCGGACGCGCGATGCAGATGACGAACATTTTGCGCGACATCGGCGAAGACGCGCGCATGGGCCGCATCTATCTGCCGCTTGAAGATCTGCACCGCTTCGGCTACAGCGAGTCGAGCATTTTCGAGAGCGTCATCGACGAGCCGTTCGTCGAACTGATGAAATTCCAAATCGAACGCACGCGTCAGATGTACACGGAAGCCGAGCCCGGTATCGCGATGCTCGCGCCGGAAAGCCGCTACACGGTCCGACTTGCGCTCACGCTCTATCGCCGAATTTTGAATGCAATCGAAGCGAACAACTACGATGTCTATTCAAAACGCGCGTACGTGCCGTTCCGCTCGAAAATGCTCGCCGCCATGACGGTCGCATTCTCACGCGCTTAGGTCCGCGGCGTGCAGCCCTAGCGCTTCTCGTCGTCGTTTTATTCGCCGGTGGAACGGCCGTTCATGGGGCGGTGGCCGCGTCGGATTGCCCGGAAGCAAAAGAGATGCGTGCGACCGGAGATCGGTTATGGCTGGGTTGCAGGGCGCCGACGATGCTTCGATGGCTGCATCGTCAGCCGCTTGGCCATGCATTCGAACCGAACGTAGCCGATGGTTTCTTTGGATCTCGAAAATCACAAAAAACGACAGCAGTCGATTCGCTTCCCGATATAACGCGTGTCCAAGGCAAATCTATTTCGTGGGGACTCGGAAAAGGCGGCCCGGTTCGCTACGATGTAAATGTCGACCGCGTGCTCGCCATTCTTGCATATGAGACGGGCGATCCGTCTTGGTATCAGCGGGCGGTCGAACGCGTGAGTCGCGACATTCCCGAGCGCGGCGGTGGGATGAATCTTGCTGCCTACGTTAGCGCTCGAGGGCTTCGGATCGGTTCCTCGGTGGCCCAAGTTGCTCGCGTCTTTGGGCCCGTCAAGTTGATCCAACTCGCCGATGGTTTTAAGGCAGCGTATTTTGAGCGCCTAACGATTCCGTGCGCGGGTTGCTCTCCGATTAGCTTTCAATCGGCGTTTGTGTTTCGAGCCGGATACGTGACCGGAATATCGTACGCCGTGGGCGCGGTGTAGCGCCGTCCTGGTCGAGCCTCACGGTTGACGGAAGTGAATTTCGTTATTATAATAACGAAATCGCTCGACTTACCACATTGAGGGCACCATGGGCACATTTGTCATCCATGCGCACGGTCGGTTACAGGAGTGGGTCGCCAAGGTAAAGGGCTACTACGAAGCCGAGGGGCTGACCGACTACGTCCTCAAGCAAAACGATTTAGGCGATAAGGACGTCGATCCGGCGGTATTCGCCGATGATGGCAAGCGCTACGGGGCCTACGAATCGTACGAGAAGGGCCGTGAAGCGACGGTCAGCTGCGCGTGCCACTGGACCGTGAACATGGCGGCTTCTGCCGATCACGGCACGCTTTGGGGTGACTGTTATTCCATCACACCGGGCGCGATCATGGTTCCGCCCGAATCGCCGCTCCGCTCGCCCGCGGATCTCGCTGGCGTTGAAGTTGCCGTCGGCTACCATTCGGGCAGCCACTACGCGACGATTCAGGCGCTTGAGAAATATCTGCGGCCGGATGAGATCAAGCTGCGCTTTGGCGGTGTTCCGGACGAACGCGTCGATGCGATGATCGCGCGCGACGTGCCGGCCGCCGATGTCTTCGGAATGCAACTCTACGTGCTCGAGCAACTCGGGTTTCGCAAGATTACGGATACGACGTTCATGATTGCCGGCATGGTTTCCAAGGATGCGAACATGGATGATGTCCGAAAATACTATGCGGCACTGCGCCGCGCGCAAGCGGACATCGATCTGATGCACCAAGAGTACGTTCGCTTCTACGCAAACGAATTGCCGAAGCGCTTTGCGGATCTCGTCGATGTCGGGCGATTCGGTCCCGGCGAGCGACTCGTGTTCGAGCCGTATACGAAAACGATGTACGAAGACACGCACCGCTGGGTTGAAGAGCGCGGAATCTTCGAGGAATCGGCCGTGGGTCGCGCGGCGTTCGAAGACGCCGTCGTCGCCGTACGCTAATCGAACCGGAGCCCGAAGTGACTGCGGATTTCGATCCGCAGCACCGTGTCGGACATCTGCTGCGGCGCGCGTACGCGATTGCGAAAGCGAACACCACAGCGCGCCTCAAAGCCTCTGGCATAACGCCGATGCAGGCGGCGGCGATCATGGCGCTACGCCGCGACGGTGCTATTTCGCAGGCCGATCTCGGTCGCGCGATTGGGATGGAGCCGGCCAACATTCACGGCCTGATCGCGCGCCTACAACTGCAGAAGCTCGTCGAAGTAGAAGCGCATCCAACCGATCAGCGTCAACTGCTCGTTCGGTTGTCGACCAAAGGCGAAAAAAGAGCGAGTGTGGTCGCCATTGCAAGCGATGAATCAGGGGCTGAGACGCTCGCTGCGCTAACGGAAGAAGAGCGGCACATGTTCCTAACCTTGCTCTCGCGCATCGTGACGTCGGAGCATTCGTAAATCTCGCTACTTGGTAACGCGCGTTAGGGAATAGCTCGTACTGCGACCGCCCGATTCATCTTGGCGCAAGATCCCAACGTCTACTAAGGCACGAATGTCGCGAAGTGCCGTGTCCGCGGATGTCTTCGTTATGTTCGCCCACTTCGATGTTGTGAGCTTTCCCTCGAATCCATCGAGCAATTTGTTCAGCATAAGCTTTTGTCGTTCGTTGAAATTCGCTTGGCGATTCGTTTCCCAAAACGTTGCCTTGGTAAGCACGGTTTTGAGTTCACCTTCGGCTTCTTCTAGTGCGCGATGAAAACAGCGTAGGAACCAGCCGATCCACGCCGTTACATCGAGGTCGCCCTTTTGGGCCGCTTCGAGTTGATCGTAATAGGCCGATCGCTCATCGCGTATACGTCGCGACATGCTATAAAATCGCTGTGCCGTCCCTTCGGAACGCGCGAGGATCAGATCGGTGAGCGCGCGAGCGATCCGCCCATTCCCATCGTCGAACGGGTGGATCGTTACGAACCAAAGATGCGCGATCGCGGCTTGCACAACGGGATCGAGATCCGCCGTCGGCTCGGCGAGCCAGGCAAGAAGTGCCTCCATCTCCCGATCGATCTCGGAGGCTGGCGGTGCTTGGTAGTGCACGTACTCGCTGCCGATTCGACCGGAAACGACCTGCATCGGGCCCAATCGATCGTCGCGCCATGCGCCAACGGTAATGCGATTCACTCCGCTCCGCCCCGTCGGGAAGAGCGCGGCATGCCATCCAAAAAGCCGATCGGCAGTCACCGGCTCATCGTACTTTTGGGTCGCGTCGAGCGTCATCGCAACGACGCCGTCGACGTTGCGATCGCTGGAAACGAGCGCGCCGATTTCAATGCCAAGGCGTCGAGCGATGGACGACCGTACTTGGCTCCGGTCGAGGGTCTCGCCCTCGATTTCCGTTGAGGTTAGGACCTCGTCCGTTAGGCTCAGGAGCGTCGCCTCCGCTCGTGCCAGAAAGCCGAGCCCCTCCATGCGGCCAAGCAAGCGGCCTTGTAGGTGGCGTGCCGCTGCGAGCGGTACCGACAATCGGTCCCGGTCAAAAGCAAACTGCGGCAATGATGGCCGTTCGTAGACGTACATGCCCTAATCTCCGCACTTTATGCGGCTATTATAGGGCAAATGAACCGCTGTGGCAAATAATCCCCGCATTAAATGCGGCGTTTAGGAGCGATATTCGCCGCATGCACGTCGCCGATATCGGCTGGCTAGCGCCGGAGCGATGCCGCCGCGCCGATGGCCGTGAGCATCACGAAAATCATGAATCCCATTGACGTCCAGGTGTTTGGATTGAGGTCACCGCCTATCCAGAACGCGAGAGCGACGAAGCCGCACGTGATCGTGCGCTTGAGGATCGTCCGCTGCGGCGGAAGCTCGCGCGCCCCGAAGATCACGCTTGCTAGGAACAGCGTGATCGCGAAGATCGCGATTCGGCCGAGCGTCGATCGGCTCGTATCCCGCAGGTCTTCGATACTGACCATGATGAGCGCAAAGATGCGCGTCCGTGTAAGGCCGGCGCTCCCCCCGGCTATTTGCATTCGATCGTGACGTCGCTAGTCGCGTCTTTGAAATGCGCCGATTTAACGTGTCCACTCGCGCACGCCGCAACCGCCTGCGCTGCAGCGCCGCCGCCTTCACTTTTATGGCCGGGCGGATGGATGATGGCATCCGCGATCGTGCCGATCGCGAGCTCGCGAGCGAGGCCCTTTCCGTGCTCTAAGAAGAAGGCGCCGATTTTCTTTGCAAAAGGAACGGCCGTCGCGGCAGCGCTCGTCGCGACGGCTCCCCCCGCGGTTCTGGCTGCGACCGCACCACCGGCTGCGGCCGCGCCTTCGAGCGCCGCGCCGCCGCCGACCGCTGCCGCCCCCGCATCGACGGCAAGGTCGAGACCCGGGACGAATTGCACGGCGATCGCGCCGAGCACGACCGCCCCGGTAATAAGCCCGCGATTTTCCGGTGCTCCGCGATCGATACGATCGACGCCGAGGGTCGGCCGCGGCGGCGACGGCGGCTGGGGCGCGGGGCCTGCACGTGGAGTCGGGGTCGCCGAGATCGGGTCGGTTCGCAGAACGGTCGGCATCGCGCACCTCGCAAAATCGAGTTTGGTGCCCGCCGTTCACGATTCGCGGTTCCGTCGACTAGGGTCGGGAGTCGCCGCGCCTCGTCGTTTTCGCCTAGCGCAAAAACTAGGTGTCGGAACAGTAGCAGTGGCTACACCATCGACTTACCTGACACTGCTAACCTTGGGAAAGAGCCGCGCCTCACGGGCCGGCCGACACGCACATCTGAATGGAGGGGTTCTCGTGGCTACGATGGATCCGAGCGCGGTTTATGAGGTCGGAAACGATCAGGTTCCGGAAGTCTACCGCGATTTTTTCAACAACGCCGACTGGACCGCACACCGCTTCACGGTGTATGGCAGCTGGGTATTTTTCGTTGTCGCAGTCGTCGCTCACATTTTTGTGTGGGCCTGGCGTCCGTGGTAGCGGGAGGATAAGCATATGATCGCACGTCGACCGTATAACTTCCGCGCAACCCTGGGGGCATACGTGCTCGCCGGAGTCGTTGTCGCCTTTTTAATCCACTTCATAGTACTCTCGTCACCGAAGTACAACTGGATTTTCCCGCAAAATGGGATGACGACCGCGGGATCGACTCAAGTCAATCCGGCACCGGGCGCTAAGTAGCACCTGATTCCTTACCCTCCGTGGTCTGAGCGTGGCGGATGCGTCCGTACGATTGTCGAGATGACGATCGTCCGGACGAACCGCATGGAGAATCCCGATGCTTGAGTTCGAAGCCGTCTATCGTAAACCCGGAAACACGCTCTTTCGGCACCTTTTAGGCACCGATCCATTTGATTGGTGGGCCGGCCGCTATTATGTGGGCCTCTGGGGCGTCGTCTCGATGCTCTTCACGCTCATCGGCGTTGCGGTACTTTTCACCGCCGTCGGACAGTATGGCGACTGGGATCTCTGGCGCGCGAACGTGCATGCGCCGCTTCGCACCTACGGCCTTGGCTTCGCACCGTTCCTTGATGGCGGCGCTTGGGCAGTCGTGGTTATTTGTGCGACCGGAGCGTTTGTCTCGTGGCTGCTGCGCGAAATCGATATCTGCCGCAAGCTTGAGATGGGCTATCACGTCCCGCTCATGTTTGGCTTTGCAATTTCCGCCTGGGTAACGCTGCAGATCATCCGTCCTCTATGGATGGGTTGCTGGTGTGAGGGATTCGATCTCTCGTTCACCGGCCACTTAACGTGGGTCAGCAACACCGGCTTCCGCTATCAAAACTTTTATCTCAATCCGTTCCACGCGCTCGGCGTCACCGGTTTCTTCTTAACGGCCATGGTGCTCGCGATGCACGGCAGCGCGATTCTGGGCACGTACAACACCTCGAAAAATCCGGTGCAAGAAGAAGCCAACGTCGATAACTTTTGGCGCGACTATATCGGATACTCGATCGGCGAGTACGGCATTCACTGGCTCGGGTTCTGGCTTGCGATCTTTACGCTCGTCGTCTCGGACCTCTGCATCCTAACCTCCGGCACGATCTTCTACGACTGGGTCGAGTTCTGGCAGTTCCAGCACCTCCCGGCCTTCTGGCTTCACTAGGAGAGCGCGCGATATGGCAACCGTCATCACTCGTCCGGTCATCGAGATGCCGCCGGTGCAGCATCCCGACCCGAGCCCGCTCGATCACAACGATTTACTCGGCGTCCGCATCGGCGAACCGTTCCGCGTCCCGTTCTTAAAACGGTTTGGCGTTGACACGCAACTCGGAACGCTGTGGCTCGGTACGTGGGGCATTCTCTCGGTGATGCTTTTCGTCGCGGGACTCGGTGTGCAGTTCCTCGCCGGCGTGACCGCGATGAACGGCGACATTCTTTCCTACCTGCACTATTTTGCCAACATTCAGCTGCTGCCGCCGGATGGTCTCGGACCCGCGAAGAGCCTCTCGGCCGGCGGGTTCTGGCAGATCAACGTGTTGCTGTGGGCGGGATCCGTTCTCTGCTGGGCTGGCCGCTGTTACGAGCGCCTCATGCGCTACCAGTGGCGCCCGTATCTCTTCTTCGCGTGGCTCTCGGCGATTCTGCTGACGGCCACGATCTGGGTCTTCCGTCCGCTGCTCATGGGCACGTGGGCCGAAGCTCCGGCGATGGGCCTCAACGGCGATCTCGACTGGGCGCAAAACTTCAGCGTCCTCTGGGGCAACCTGTATTACAACCCCTGGCACATGCTCGCGATCTTCTTCCTGTTCGGATCGACGATGCTCTGGGGTATGCACGGCGCAACGATTCTTGCAACGTCGGCTGAGGGCAGCCATCACGAAGTCGCCGAGATCAAAGACATGCACTCGGGCTCGCACAAGTCGATGCTCTTCTGGCGCTGGGTAATGGGCTTCAATGCGAACCCCAAAACGATTCACGATTGGATCTGGTGGTTCTCCGTTGGTGTGGTTGTCAGCTCGGCGATCGGCATCATCACGACCGGCACGTTCGTCAATGATTGGTACGTCTGGGGTGTCGACCACGGCATCGTTGCACAGTACGGCGATATGACGCGCGATGCGGTCAATCAACGGCCGGTTCCGATGGATGTCAACGTCATCACGGGCATGCCGCGGCCTTAGGGATACAACAGAATGAATATGAAACGTTTGCTCGGTCCGCTCGTCATCGTCTGCACGCTTGCCCTCGCGGGCATCGCACAGCCGCTGCTCGATACGGCGCGCGCCGCAAGTCCGGATAAACCGATTACGGGCAATAATAGCCCGCTCGGTGTCGGGCACTTCGATCGTAATCCGGCGGCAGCCGAAAAAGGCTACGGACCGGTCGACCAAACCGTGCCGATGGACTTCTCAACCCAGAATGCGAACGTGCCGAAGAACTACGTTCCGGGCAAACTCTACAACGTACAAGTGCTCAAAAAGTACACGTACGCAACGCTTTTGAACCAAATGAACTACTACACGCAGTCGCTCGGCGTGCAGTGCACCTACTGCCACAACGTGCAGAACTTCGCGTACGATACGGGCACGAAAAAGATCGCTCGCACGATGCAAATCATGTCGAACGAAGTCGCCTCAGGCTGGGTCGATCCGGTCAAACACGACTACCCCAATTACAGCGTGAGCGGGGCCGTCGGCTGCGTCACCTGCCACCGCGGCGCACCGCGCATGGGCGTGAAGTGGAACATCGTCCCCGTCGCCTATCTGGACTACAAGGCAAAGACGACAAAGCAAGCCGGCTACGTTGTGAACTCGATGTACTCTGCGGCAAAGTCGCTTGGCGTGAACTGCCTGTTCTGCCACAATACGGCGGACTTCGTCTCGCTGCAGTACTACCCGACGAACAAAATCGCGCACCGCATGTGGGCGATGGTCGACAAAATCAATCACGAATATTTGCCAGCAAATGTTAAGGCTGTCACCTGCTATACGTGTCACCAGGGTGCGAAATGGCCCCAGGCGCTCGTGACAGCGGGACTCGATCAAACGCCGGTGGAAGCGCATGCATCTCACCCGGAAGTTCACGAGAATCCCGGTGCTCATCTCGCGTCTGGAGCAGCACACTGATTGGACGTATTTTGGAGCCTACCCAATGTTGGCGAACTCCGCGGCTTACATGAACCGCTCGCGGAGCTGTTCGTAAGCCAAGGTCAGTCGCGTCGGTTTGAATCCGACGCGTCGATCTCGGATCCCGACACCCGGCCCGCGCGCACGTTCACGTGCACCTCGGGCACCCTCAAAGTCACCAAGCTCTTAGCGAGCGGCCGTGAGATCCTCATAACGATCTTACAGGGCGGCTCGCTTTGGAGTGACCGCGCCATTCTCAATGGCTACTGGAAAGACGTCTTCATCGAAGCGATGGAGCCGGCCGAGATCGTCTCGGTCGATAACGACGTCTTCGAAAAAATGGTCCGCGCCCGCCCTGAGCTGGTCGCGGATTTCATGTTGAACATTTCCGGCCAGGTCTCCGACGCACTGACCCTGCTCGATGACTTCCGCGGCCGCGATGTTGCCTCACGCCTCGCTCGCGTGCTCGTGAAATTCTCCAAGCAGTACGGCGTGCAGACCGAGTCCGGCGTGCGCATCGACTTGCCGGTAACCCACCAGGACCTCGCCAACATGATCGGGACCGCCCGCGAGACCGTCTCGCGCAACATGGCCCGCTTCCGGCAACAGGGCCTCGTCCGCGACGGCCAGCAGTCGCTGGAAATCACCAACCTCAGCAGTCTCGAACAACTGATCGCCTAACCCGGCGATCGATCCGGTAGCTATGAAGAAGCGGCGCCAAGAGGCGCCGCTTTTCGTTCCCTTGTCCTCTGGGGTGACGACTATCACCGTGGTCTGAGAGGGGGTCCCGTACGATGATGGGGTCATGCCGCTCACCAGTATTGAAGAAGTCCGTGCTCGGCGCAAGGCAAGCGTGTGGACCAAGATCCACCCCATCTTTGCGCTCGGACAACTTCTCGCGTTTTTTGTTAGCGTCGGCCTCCTGGTCGCCTATTTCTTTGGGCGTGTCTCCTTTGCCGTCGTTCACGACGCGGTCATGACCAAGATCGGCCTGATGGTCGGGGCGGTCATCACCGGCGCCCTTTGGGAAAAAGACGTTTTCGGCTCGTACTGGTTTGCCGCCGAGTTTTTGGTTGAAGATGTCATGACGGTCAACGTCTTCATCTTGCAAATCGCCTACGTGCTCATGGCCTACACGCACCCGGAGAACCTGGGTGTGATTCTCTGGGTCCTGGGCCTGGCGTACTTCGTCTATGTCGGCAACGTCGCGCAGTACATCGTGCGCACCGCCAACATGGGCAAGAAGCCGAACCCCGCCGCTTTGCAGATCGCTGCATGAACGGCGACCGCGCCGCGCGCGCCGTCGTCTTTGCAGAAGCTGGCCGCTTGGATCTTCGCGCGGTCACCCTGCGCGACTGCGCGCCCGATGAGGTGATCGTCGAGACGCGCTATTCCTCGATCTCTGCCGGCACCGAGCGCGTGCTGCTCGATGGCAAACTGCCGCCGATCCCGCACCTGGGCTATCCGCTTGTGCCGGGCTACGAAGCGGCGGGCGTCGTTACGCACTGCGGCGATGATGTCACCGAAGTCCACGTCGGCGATGAAGTCTTTGTCGGCGGCAGCATGTGCTACACCGATGTTGGCGCATTTTTCGGCGGCCAGTCCTCGCGGCTGATCAAGAAGGCCGCACAAGTTATTCCGCTGCACGGGATTCCGCTGGCGCATGCGCCGCTGCTCGCACTCGCGGCGACCTCGCTGCACGGCGTTCGGCGGGGCGGCGACCTTGCTGGCAAATCGGTTGCCATCGTCGGCATGGGCGCGATCGGTCAGTTCGCTGCGCGCTTCGTTGCGACGATGGAGCCGGGCATGCTCTTCGAGGCCGACAAAAATCCGCAACGCCTCGGCCGCATCCCCGGTGCTCAAAGCCTTGACGTCAACGTGCAGACGCTGGCGGAAGCTGCGCCTGGTGGCGTCGATGTGATTTTCGAGGGTACGGGCCACGGTCCGAATCTCGCCAATTGTGCAAAGGCCCTCAAGCCGGGCGGCACGATCGTCTTGCTGTCGTATTACGACACGCTCGAGACGCCGTTCATGGATCTCTTTGTCAAAGAAGCGACGCTCGTGACCGCTAAGGAATGGTCGCATGTCGACCTGCTCGGCGCGCGCGATTTGATTGCGAACGGTGACGTCTCCGTCGCCGACCTCGCGGAAACGCTGTACCCCGTAGAACGCTACCAAGCGGCCTACGATGCAGCATTCGGAGACCCCTCAACCGTAAAGGTGATTCTGCAATGGGCGTAAGCAAAAATTCGACAGTCGCGGTGTATGGCAAAGGCGGCGCGGGGAAATCGTTCCTCACCTCCATGACGGCCAAGGCACTGACCGCGCGCGACAAACGCGTGTTGCAGATGGGCTGCGATCCCAAGCACGACTCGGTCGTGACGCACTTCGGCGGCGCGCTGATTCCCACGGTGCTCGGCACGTGGGCGCAGTACGAAGCCGAAGGTAAAGCAGAAGAGCTCGCACCCGAACACATCATCTTTAAAGGCGGCGGCGTGTACTGCATCGAGCTCGGTGGACCCGAGTCGGCGCGCGGTTGCGGCGGTCGCGGAATTACCTTCGGTTTCCAACTACTCGAGAAGTGGGGACTCTCGGAGTGGAACTTCGATTACATGCTGCTCGACTTCTTAGGTGACGTCGTCTGCGGCGGTTTCGGGACGCCGATCGCGCGTTCGATGGCCGACAAACTCATCATCGTCTGCAGCAACGAAGGCCAGTCGATGTACGCTGCCAACAACATCGCCTCGGCCGTGCGCTACTTCGCCGATCAAGGCGGAAAGACGCGTTGCCTCGGCCTTGTCGTGAACAAAGACGACGGCTCGGGTAAAGCGGCAAAGATGGCCGAGTGGCTCGGAATTCCGGTCCTCGCGCACATGCCGCTCATCGATCAAGATAAAGTTCTTGTCGACGGCGTGCCGCATCAGTCGATTCAAGACGCAGTCGCAAAAGTGATCACGGCAATCGACGAAGCGCCGACGTTCAATCCGAATAAAGTCGACTTCGTGCAATTCATGATGCATCTCTCGGGCAACGCTGCGGAGATGGACGGGACCGCCGTCACGTCGGATGAACTCTGGAGCCTTCCCGAAATTATCAAGATGCCGGAAATGGCCGGCATTCCGAACGGCGGCGCAGCGGATCATCGCTACCTCGAAGCCGAGGGTGATGCAGACAAAGTGTTGATCCCGACCATCGTCAGCGTCGGCGGCGGCAACGTGCCCGCAGCCGCCTGGGAGAAGTAGCATCTCAAAACAAGCGTCGTCGATGTGCCCCGCGTTCGGGGCGATTCGCAATCTCTTGCGCATGGAAGATTCCATGCCGATCGTGATTTCGAGCGGCGATGGCTGTTTGTACGGACACACGTTCGTCGCGCACTTCTACGTTGCCAACCGGCCGGTGTTCTCACCAGGCGTGAGTTCGGAGATCTGGGCCAAAGGCTCGATGTTCGATGAACTCAAAGCGATGGTGCATCAGATGGCCGAGGAACATCAGCCCTCGATCATTCCGATCTGCTCGCTGTGCGTCTCCGATACCGTCGGTCTGCCGTTCGACTTGCTGCCCAAGCAAATCGGCAACACCGAGATTATTTACGTTCCGCTCCCCGCCTATAGCGTGCATACGCACGCGCGCGCGAAAGACATCGTTGTCGATTCGCTCACCTGGCGTCTGCCCGCGCAGCGCAAGGCGCGTTCGGGGGTGAACCTGATTGGCGAAGTTTTCCCGAGCGATCCGATCAAAATCGATGAAGTGCTGCGCAAAATCGGCACGCACGTCAATACGCACGTCCCCGGCCCCAAATGGACGGACTACGTTGCGATGGTCGACGGCGCGATCAACGCACCGCTTCATCCATTTTACAGCGAATCGGTCAAGCGCATGAAGATGAAACAGGGACTGCCTTTCATCGAAGGCGCGCCGGTTGGTATCGACGGCACCTACACCTGGATCACGGGCGTTGCTGAGGCGATGAAGCTCGATGCGAAGACTGCTCTGTCCGTTGCGACCGAAGAACGCGAAAAAGTAAAAGCCGCGATGGCGGATTATCCGCTGCAAGGCCTCACGATGATGGTCGCGGGCTATGAAGGCCACGAGTTCTTGCTCGTACGCCTCTTGATCGAAGCCGGTGCCAAGGTTCCGTATCTCTCGACGTCCGTGAATACCAACCCGCTCGCACGTGTTGAAGAAGCCTGGCTTGCCGAACGCGGTTGCAAAGTGCTTTACGGCGCAAACTTCGACGATGAAATCGGTGCCCTCACCGATCATCCGTACGATGTGGTCATCGGCACGACGCCGCTCTGCGCGCACGCAAAAGAACTCGGCATCCCCTCGATTTACTACACGAACGCCCTTGCGACGCGCTCGATGATGTTTGCCGAAGGCGCCGCCGACATTCTCCAGCTCGTGATGCAGACGTACCGCGCGAAAGACCGTTACGACAAAATCGCGCGCTTCTTTGCCGATGGCGCAAAGCCAGTCCAGACGTACTCCGCGTGGGCGCCGAAGATCGATCTCACGACGCACCTCATCGCGAACGACGCGATCGTCTCTCACGATGCAGCCGTTCCGAAAGCCGGCGTTTAGTGGCGATCACCCCGCCCCGCACGCGCGCATCGAGCGAGCTGCAATCGGATGTCATCAATACCCCGATTCGTAAACGCGTCACCGACCTCGATCACGCCGGCGGCGATACGGGTGCGATGCAAGTGTTCGCCTCGCTCGGCGATGCCAACGTCGTGCTCGATGGACCCGTTGGCTGCCACGTCATGCCGGCGGTCGCCGTCATCAACTATACCGACTGCATTCCGTATTTGCAGAACGTTACGTGCTCGGAACTCTCCGAGACCGAAGTAACGATCGCCGGAACGCTCGGTGCGCTCAAAGAAAAAGTTGCGCGCTCGCAAGTAGAAGGCCGGCAGGTCTTCATCGTCAGTACGCCCGTTTCCGAACTTATTGGCGCGTCGTGGACCACGATGGAAGCCCATATCAAAGGCTCCGCGCTGTTCTTTGATTCACATTCGCTCGATGATGATGAGTGGAAATCGCGCGACCGCGCGCTTTTGTTCCTCTGGGAGCACCGCGACCACTTCGTGCGGCCGGCCGACGTCGCGCCGCATCCCGCGAAGACGAAGCCGCGCGTCAATATCATCGGGCCGACGTACGGCAACTTTAATTCCTACAGCGATATCGCCGAACTCAAGCGGCTCATCGCCGGCATCGGCGCCGAGATCAATTTGATCTACCCGTTCGAATCGAAGGCGTACGACACGCCGCATCTCTCCGACGCCGATGCGACGATCGTGATGTACGAAGAGTACGGAAAATCGATCGCACGCGAGATCGGGCTACCGACATTCAGCGGCCCAATCGGTCTTGAAGCGACGACGGAGTTTTTAGAAGGCCTCGGCAAAACACTTGGGCTCGAAGCCGAAGTCGCGGCGTTCATCTCGCACGAGAAGAAGACGACGCTTGCGGCCTGGCAAGATATCTGGCGTTCGACGCACAGCGATTTCTTCGCGAACAGCCCGATCGCCATCGTCGCGCCGCCAACGTATAAAGACGGCCTTACGAAATATCTTGGCGACGAACTCGGCCTGCCGATCGTGTATAGCGCGTATCGGACCGGACCCGAGAGCACGCCGAGCGAAGAGGTTCGCATCGCTCTTCGCGAGCTAAGCCCTTCGCCAATGATGGTGTTCGGCTCGATCAACGAGCGCATGATTCTCGCGCAAGAAAAGATGCCAACGCGTTTTTCGCAGTGTTCGTTCCCCGGCGCCGTCGTGCGTCGCGCGACGGGAACGCCGTTTATGGGCTATGCAGGTGCCGTGTGGCTCTTGCAGCTCGTGTGCGAGATTCTCTTCGATACGCTCTTTGCGAACTTGCCGACCTCTGCATCGCCGCCGGTAAAAGCGACGATGCCGACCGCGCAGTTGATGACGTCTGCAAGCGACGCAGAAGCCGGCGCAAAAGGCCGCAACAGCGTGCTGAGCTGGACCGATGAGGCAAAAGCCCTCACCGAGAAGACGCTCAAGCGCGTTCCGTTCTTCGTACGCGTCTCGGTCAACAAGAAACTGCGTGCCGAGGCCGAATCGCTCGCACGCGAACGCGGGACGGACGTAGATCTTGCGGTGATCGAAGAGGTCACCGCGCGCTACGCTCCCGGGCGTTAGCTCTCTCTCGCCCATCGACGACGACGCGTTGGTTCTCTTTGCCGCGACACGCCTGCGTGTGGGTGCGCGACGTTTGCGTGCACTCGCGCACGGCGATGCCGCTTCGGTGCGCGAATTCGTTCAGAATGATTCGGCACTCCGGCTTGCCGAAGCGCGCCGTGACGCGCGATCGGACCTCGAAGCACTTTACGCAGCGGGGGCGCGCGTGGTGACGATTCGTGATTGCGCCTACCCCGCCGGTTTGCTCGATCTTGCCGACCCCCCGGCGTTCTTATGCGTACGCGGCGCGTTGCCCGCGCGCGGGATCGCGGTTGTCGGAACACGCCGTCCGACGGACGCCGCACGCGTCTACACGGAGAGGCTTGCGCGAGAGCTTAGGATGCCGATCGTGAGCGGTCTTGCGCTTGGGATCGATGCCGCCGCGCACCGTGGAGCGCTTGCCTCGGGCACGCCAACCATCGCGTATGTCGCCACCGGAATCGGGCAAACGTATCCACCCGAACACGCCGATCTCGCCGCCGAAATCGTCTCCGCCGGCGGAGCGATCGCAAGCGAGTTCTTACCCACGGCACGCCCGACGGCTTGGACATTCGTTCGGCGCGACCGGTTGCAGGCCGCGCATGCGCTGGCCACCGTGCTCGTCCAGAGCGAACGTGACGGCGGCGCGATGCATACAATGGCAAGCGCCGAGCGCCTAAAGCGCAATCGTTTTGCGCTTTTGTCGAATGGAGATGCCGCATTTGCGGGGAACGCAGCATCGATCGCTCACGGCGCGACCCCGCTCTCCGATGATCCGTCCCATGCCGCTCGCGCGATCGCGCAGACTACGCACTAGAGGAGTCCGACTTGTCTTCCCGCTTCAACGCGTTCGATCTCGAACGAGCAAAACGTCTGCATGGCGACGATCTCGACGTGCTTCCGTTTGGCGTGATCGTCGTCGATAAAAACGGCACGGTCGTTGAGTACAACGCCTACGAGCGCGAGATGGCGAACATGGGAACGCGTCCGGTGATCGGGCTCAATTTTTTCCGGGACATCGCTCCCTGCACGGCGATTCAGGAATTCCAGGGACGATTCAGAGAATTTCTCTTATCGACCGATACGAGCATCGAACCGTTTGAATTTCTCTTTCCGTTTTCGCGTGGGCCGCAAAAAGTCACCGTCGTCTTCGTGCGCCTCAGTAACGATAACGAACTCGGCACGATCTGCGTGATTCGCACCGACGCTCCAGAAGCGGCCGAAGAAATCGCCGCGGAGGCGTAAATGATCGCAAGCGGCTCACCGATCTTCGCGCGCGCCCGCGATGTTATTGCGGGCGGCGTCGATTCGCCGGTGCGTTCGGGTTGGGCCGTTGGCGGAGAACCGTTCATCCAAGCGCGCGGTTCGGGTGCCTATGCCTACGACCCGGCTGGCCGACGGTACATCGACTATCTCATGGCGTATGGTCCGCTCTTGCTCGGACACGGACACCCCGCGCTCACGCGGGGCCTGGAATCGGTGCTCGCCGCGGGTGCCGTCTTCGGCTCGACGCACGAAAGCGAGATCACACTCGCCGAGCGCGTACGCGGGCATCTCCCCTCGCTCGAGCGATTGCGCTTTACGACGACGGGTAGCGAAGCCGTCAGCGGCGCGATCCGCGTCGCACGCGCGTTCACCGGCCGCGATGCGGTCCTAAAATTTGCGGGAAACTATCACGGTCACTTTGACCTTGCGCTGCTCGATGCGGGCGCATCGGCACACACGAGCGACGCGGCGCGGTCCGGCATTCCGCAGGCCGTCACGCACGATCTTGCTGTATCGCGCTACAACGATCTAGCCGATGTCGATCGGGCGCTCGGTCTCATCGATGATCGGCTTGCGGCGATCGTCGTCGAACCCATCGTCGGCAACATGGGCCTGGTCATGCCGCAGGCGGGTTTTCTTGCCGGTCTCATCGCGCGCGCACATGCACGCGGCGCACTCGTCATCTTCGATGAGATCATCACTTGGCTACGGCTCGGACTCGGCGGTGCGCAAGGTCGACTGGATCTTGCGCCGGACATGACGACGATTGGCAAAATTCTCGGTGGCGGTGTGCCGCTTGCGGCATTCGGCGGTCGTGCCGACGTGATGGCGATGCTCGCGCCGGATGGGCCGTGTTTTACCGGAGGAACACACGCCGGCAATCCGTTCTCCATCGCCCTTGGGCATCGGGTTCTGGATTTTCTCGAAAGCCGTCCCGCGGCATACACGCAGATGAATGCGCGAGCGGCGCGCCTCGCCGCGGGAATTCGCATGCTGCTGGCAGAGCGCTCGCTCGATTATGCCGTGCTGCAGCTCGAGAGCATCGTCGACTTCAAATTTCGCCCGGGGCCGCCGACCGCAAATTACGATGATGCGCGCGCAGCAGACAAGCGCGCGTTCGCCGCGTTCTATCATGCGATGCGCGAGCGTGGTATTCTCTTGGCACCCTCGCAAAATGAAGTGATGTTTCTCTCGACCGAGCACTCGGATGCCGACATCGAAGAAACGCTGCTCGCAATCGCCGGGTCGCTCGACGCCCTGCGCGCACAAGGACTCATCTGATGGAAAAAACACAACTCATCGACACGATCGAAATTGCGACGCGTTTACAAGCCGAACTTCCCGGTTGGGTCTTTGGCGAGCAGTCGGCGCTGGAGAAGACGTTCGACTGCAAAAACTTCGACGGCTCGATCGCCTTCGTGAATGCGATCGCGAAGGTGTCAAACGAAGCGGATCATCACCCGAACTTGCGCGTTGAATGGAACGACGTGACGGTCATCCTTTCATCGCACGACGCCGGTGGCGTCACCGACCGTGATTTCGCACTCGCAAAGACGATCGAAAAACTCGCTATCTAGCGAACGAGCGTCGGGAACGAGACGATGCTTTTGTGTCCTTGGGTATCAACGGCACGAACGCCGAATTGGTAGTTGTCTTTGGTCAGGTTCAGAGCGGTGTATGACGTCACGTTGCCGACGTTGCGGGCGTTGGTCCACTGCGATTCACTCGAACGTCGCCACACGACTTCGTAGCTGGCCGCGCCGCTGCTGGCGATCCACTTCAGAACCGTATCGTACACGTAGGGCGGATTCGTGGTCGTCACGCGTTTCGGTTTTGCGGGTGCCGACGCGAGCGATGCCATGATCGAGGCATTGATCTGTGTGACGCGCGCGAGGTAATCGAAATCCATGAACTCCAGTAAATCACCGTACTGGATACCGTTTTCGACGCGAACGTCTTGATGCTGATGATCGAAATTTTCCGCGGCCTCGGTGAAGCGCACGGCGGCAAAGCCCTGCTCGTTGAATGCTTCGTGATCGCCGCCGCGACCGTAGCGATCGGCTCGGTACTGCATGTCCACGTGCATCGTCGGCACGTACGCTTCGCCGATTTCTTTTGAGAAGCGGGCCACCTGGCGCGATGGCGAGTCGTTTTCTAAGCCGTAGAGATTGACGTCTTTGAGTACGGCTGAGGGCGGAAGCGATTCGCTAAAGAGTCGGACGAGATTGCCGCGTTTGATGCCGTCGTGCCCGACCGAGGCACCCATGATGTCGTTGTTGATATCCGCATCGACCGTTGTTTTTGCCGCCGAGAGCGAGCGCGCAAGATGCTCCGCACCGAGTAGTCCCTGTTCTTCGGAATCGAACGTACAGAAGAGAATCGTTCCTCGGAAGTGCAGCGGCGCAAGGACGCGTGCGGCCTCGACGACCGCGGAGGATCCCGAACCGTTGTCATCGGCGCCCGGAGCGTCTTTGATCGCGTCATCGTTCGATGAATTGCGCGAATCCATATGCGAGGTCATGAGGTAGATCGGCCCGGTGGGATCGTCGCCTTTGAGCGTCGCAACGACGCTCGAAATAAGGACGTCGCGCGGGATCCGATTGGCATCGGCTGGTTGAACGTGTTCGTCGTATGCGACCGTCAGTCGACCACCCGAGCTCTTCGCTATCTCGCGGAACTGCGATGCAATGAAGTCGCGCGCGGCAAAGATGCCGCGCTTTGGGCCCATGGCCTCGGAAAACGTACTGCGCGTCCCAAACGCGACGAGCTTCGTGTCGAACGTGCGTAGACGTTCGGGCGACACCTTTGCGATTGCCGCAGCGATAGCGGGATCGATTGTGACGGCCGGAAGCGGATCGGCAGACTGCGCCGATGCAAGCGAGGGAAGCAACAGAGCGGCGGCCGCGGCGGCGCCGAGTACGCGCGAAATGAACGGTGTGGTCATAGACGCGCCTTCGCAAGCGTGCGGCGCGTCCCTGTTCGTGCCAGCTAGTGGCTTGCGGTGATCAACGGTGTTCCGTAGCGGTCGGTGTCGCTATCCCGGTCGACTTTGCGCGTCAAGCGAGGTGCGAGGCCGTCGAGTTCTGCTTTTCCGCGTGCGATCATTAGGAGCATCACGCCGTGGACGGCGACCACGCTCAGCAGTGCCGCTCCCATGAGCACTTCGTTCACGAGGGTGAGTCCGCGATTGTCTTTCATGTGGTATCTCCTCAGACTCAAGGCTACCGCGCGGACGTCCGCCCTTCGTGAACGCGCTGTTCGCAGGCCCTGAGAGCTCTTCGCGCGCCGTTCTCAACCATCGGTCAAGCGGGCGATTACCCCGGCGGCGTGAGCGTGAAGGCGATCGCTGCGAAATGGACGGCGGCGCCGCCGAGCACCATGAGGTGGAAAACTTCGTGAAATCCGAAACGGCCTGGTGCGAAGTTGAGCGACCGGGTTGCGTAGATCACGCCGCCGAGAATGTAGATCAGCGATCCCGCCAGGAGTAAAATGCTCGTTTGATGCGGCAGGCCGAAGGCAAGCGGGACGCTCGGGATGATGACGATCGAGCCAATCGCAATGTATGCAGCAGTCGTCCAGGCGCGCGGCGCGCCGACGAACCAGACCGTGGCAATGATGCCGAGGACCGCAAGAAACCACGTCGATGCCAAGATGGAGATACGCCACGCAAAGCCGAGTCCGAACCAGTACACCGGCGTCAGCGTGCTTGCGATCAAGATGAAGATCGCAGCGTGGTCGATCCGGCGAAAGACGGCGTTTCGCCGTTTCCCCGCCCCACCGATCCAGTGGTAGAGTGCGCTTGCGCCAAAGGCAAGCACTAAACCGAATGCATAGACGCTCATGACGGTAACGGCGCCGGCGTCCGCGTGGAAGCGCACGATGACAATCACGGCACCGAGCGTTGCGAGCGCAAAGCCGATCGTGTGCGGCCACGGATTGACGGGTTCTTTGAGGCGCTGCGGCGCGCTCGTTACGCGGTTCGTGCGGCGTCGATCGCAGCGATTGCGGCGCTCTCGCGCTCTTCTGGGCTCCCGGTAACTTCGACCACGCGCACGCCGGTTTTTTCGAGTTCTTCGATCAGGCGTGCGTGCATGTGTTCGCGGGTCTCTGCGCCCTCGCGGATCGCATCGGGTTCGAATGGGACGTCGAGTCCGGACAGCAGATACAGCCCGATGCGATTGGGGATCTGCCAATCGGGTGCGCGTTCGCCAAGATAGTGCTCGTGCCAAAGTGCCGTCGAAAGCGAGTCCGTATCGCAGATGAGGACATTCTCAGCGCCGATTGCGGCAAGTTCTTCAAGCCGCGCCTGCTCGCGCGCGATGTGTTCGAACTCGTGCTGCGCCCACGGCCCGGTCTCGCCGCGGCTGTAACGCGCTTCGGTGTACGCGCGACCGTATTCGGCGACGAACTCGCCGCCGTAGTGTTTGCCAAGGCGCTCGCAAAGCGTCGTCTTGCCGGTCGACTCCGCCCCAACGACGCAAACGCGCAGCAGTTCAGACATGCGCGGCTCGCATCGAACGGCGCCATTCGATCGCACCCACCGCACACATTGCGATGTAGATCGCGTAAAGTACGGCGGTGAGGTAAAGATGTTTTGAGACGTAGAGTCCGACGGAAATGATATCGACCACGATCCAGATCGTCCAATTCTCGAGAAATTTTCTCGTCATGAGGTACTGCGCGATCAAGCTCATCACGGCCGTTAGCGCATCGAGGAACGGAGCTGAATCGTTGATGCGCGCAAGATACAGCGACCACGCCCAGGTGCCCCCCGCGCCGATCGCAAGGCACGCAAGCGCAAGGCCGAGCGGCGTTCGGGTGACGGGCAAGCCGCCGCCCGTCGTATTCCCCCGCAGCCACGAAATCCAACCATAGACCGAGATCAGCGCGAAGACGAGTTGGATCGTCATGTCCGCGTAGAGCCGCGCCTGGAAGAAGATCAGAGCGTACACGAGGTTGTTTGCGATCCCGATCGGCCAGTTCCAGATGTTTTGGCTCACAAGAAGCCACACGGTAAGGCCGCCGGTCACAAAACCGACGGCCTCGGTGAAATCGAGTTCGACGTGGCCGAATTTAACGGCCAAGAGCAGCGCGATGCTGCCGGCGACGAGCGCCGGCGTCATCAGCCGTTTGAAATCAAACCGCGGCGAGTCCGTCCGCTGTGACACCATCCGCAATCGCGTTGCGCGTTGCGATGAGGGCTTCCTTTGCGGTAATTTCCGGCGGCGCCGTCATCAGCGGCTGCACCGGGTTCATCCAGGCGAGCACCGCGCGGGCAGCCGTTTCGAAGCCCATGCGTAAGTGATCGCCGGGGCCCATCTTCGCCATCTCTTTGAAGAGATAGCTATCGAAGGTGAGCTGTTGGACGTCGCGCGTCGCGCAGAGATCGACGAAGAGGGCACGCTTGAAGTTCGACGTGTACGAAAACTCTTCAAGGAATTCCAGGAAGTCGAACATCGCGCCATATTTTTTCTGCCAGGTTTTTTCGTACTTGGTCAGCGCGGTCCGGTGGTCGGTTGCATGCAGCACGAGCGTTTGCGCGGCCATGCGCCCGGAGGCCATGGAGAAGTAGATGCCTTCGCCCGAGGTGTGCGTGACGAGTCCACCGGCGTCACCGACGAGCATGGTGTTGCCGTACACCAGTTTCTTCGAGCGCTGCATCGGCAGCGGATGACCTTCGAGTAAAATGCGTTGTGCGCCGCGCAGCTTGTTGCCGGCGCGTGCCTTCACGCCTTCGAGAAACGCGTACGAGCGGTTAGCATGCTCGGGACGACAGCCGGTGCCGACGGCGACATGATCGCTCTTGGGGAACACCCAGCCGTAAAAATCGGGCGAGATATCATCACCGAGATACAGCTCGGCCGTGTTCTTGTAGTATTCCATCGCATCGTCGGGCAGCGAGAGACGCTCTTGAATCGCCGATGCGTGCTTGACGGGCGTCCGGCCGCACGATTTTGCGACGACCGAACCCGCTCCGTCGGCGCCGATCAGGTAATCGTAGTTTTCGTATTCTTCCCGGCCATCACGATAGCGCATCTTCACGCGCACCGTTCCGTCGGGCTGCTGTTCGTGGGAGACAAACGATGCTTCGCGCAGGTCGGCTCCGGCGTCGGTTGCCTTCGCGCGCATCGTGCGGTCGAGCACTTCGCGCGTGACCATGCAGATGTAGTCGGTGTCGCGTTTGCGCGTCCCGCGCACGTCCATTGCGACTTCTTTGCCGTTCGGCCCGATCATGACAGCCCGCGTCGTGCGGCGTTCGATAATCGATTCCGGAATGCCGAACTCGGTAATGGCCTTGGGAGGGATCGCGCCTCCGCACGGTTTCTTGCGCTTGAGATCTTTCTCGAGCAGTGTTACGTCCCAACCGGTCGCGGCAAGATCGCCTGCGGCGATTGCACCACCGATATTCGCACCAACAACCAAAGCGCGCATGTCTTAGAAACCTCCGGAACGGATAGCGAGAGCGGCAGCGAGCATGCCCCACACGAACGGCGGAATACCGCTCGCGCAATACCAGGGGGCGAGTTTGGCGGGGTCGGTGCTCATGCGTCGCTGCATCGGCAGTTGCACCACGAAGAGAACCGCCATGAAGGCGGCTGCGATATACATGCGATTGACGATAACATAAGCGATCGCGGCAATCTGGAAGACGTCGATGAAGATGAACGCGGCCTTGAGCGCGCCGGCGATGCCGAGCATCGCGGGGATCGAGCGCAAGCCGAGGCGCCGATCGCCCTCAACGCTCTTAAAATCGTTGAGCGTCATGAGGCCGTGCGAGCCGAGCGAATACAGGCTCGCAAGCACGATCGTGCCTTGCGTGACGTGGCCGAAAGCGGCTGCACCGGCAACCCAGGCGCAGCCTTCATAGGCGAACGCGCACGCGGCATTTGCGATCCAACCGTTGCGCGCTTTGAGGCGGAAGGGCGGGGCGCTGTAAGCCCACGCAAGGACGAGTCCCAAAGCCGAGATCGCGGCAACGAGCGGTGAGAGCAAGTAGGCAAGGCCAAGCGCCGCGACGCCGAGGCCGATCGAAATCACCAAGATCGTGCGCGGTGCGAGTTGATTTGCCGCCGTCGGACGGAGCGGCTCGTTGATGGCGTCGACTTCGCGGTCGAACCAGTCGTTGATGACTTGCGAGAACGCGCAGAGCAGCGGCCCTGCGAGCACCATGCACGCAACGATGCGCAGAATCGATCCGATATCCCAGTGGGCGTTGCCCGATGCGATGCAGCCGACCATGATCGCCCACATCGGAGCGAACCACGTCCCCGGTTTTGCGAATGTCCGCAGCGAGGCGTTGATGTTCGCCGCGCCGCGCGTTTTGTCGGTAAAAGGAAGGAGCATCGCGCCGAACTCACCCGCGGTTTTCACCGAGGAGCGAGCCGTGTCGGCGAAGATCGTGCTGCGCTTAGCCACCGACGTGCTCGCGAGCCGCAAGGACCGTCCGCTCGTCGATAACCGCGATCGATTTTTCGCGGGCGTATTTCTCGATATTGGCGCGAGCTTTTTTGCGCACGAAGAACGGGATTCGCGCGACGAGCTTCTCGGCGCTCTGATCCCACGTGAGCAGGTGTTCGGCGGCGGCAACGGCCCCGGACGCCGTGTGTGCGGCGCTCGGTGCATCGTGTACGCTTGGCGCATCTTTGCCCTCGGGCATCGCTTGCGCGAGACCCTGGTCGCGCGGGCCGAACGTTTCGATCAAGTGGTGTTCGAGGCCGAGCACCTGCGTCTGGTTCACGACATCGCCGATGTGGTTGGCGCCGTCGTACCCGATGAATGGTGAATAGCCCAGCGGGAAATTCAAGATATGCGCGGGCGGTGAGATGACGGCACACGGAACGCCGAAGGCGCTTGCCGAGTGACGTTCCATCTGCGAGCCGAACATGATGTCCGGGCGCGATTCGTCGATGCGTTTGGCGACGACGCGGTAATCGTCGGTCACGATCACGTCGCTTGTCAGATCGGCGACGCGCTCGCGCAACCAATCGCCGTACTTGAGGACGTAGGTGCCAACGAAGTCGATCTTCATATCGAGTTCGTCGTGGAGCACGCGCGCGATCCCGGCAGCGGTCGTTGGCGTGCCGAAGACGCCAACACGTTTCCCCGAAAGCGCATGCGCGTCGACCGTGCGTGCGTACCAAAGCAGCTTTGCGTCGTGGGCGGCATCGGTAATGCGTTCGGCCGGTATTTCCAGCAACGCGCAGAGTTCGCGTAAGAACGTCGTCGTGCCGGCTTCGCCGTACGGCAGTGCGTTGACCGTCGGCGTGCCGAACCGTTCTTTCATATAGGCAAAGAGCGGATCGGTGAGTTCGTGCGCGGTCGAGACGTTCGCCCAGGCGCGACCGATCGTGCGAAGTTCATCGACCGTTGCGCCGAGGGGTACGACCGCGTTCACCTCGATATCGAGTGCGGCGAACATTTTCTTGAGTGAGGCGACGTTGGCGTGATCGTGGAAGCCGAGTAGAGACGGTCCAACGATGTTCACCGACGGGCGAGCGCTACGTTCGACGTCCTGTGCGTAATGCGCGACGATTTCTTTGACGGTGAGGCTGAATGCGGAGACTTCGGTATCGCGCAGCGGATGCGCGCCGGCAAGGAAAATCTCAGCGTTGACTTTATCGGGCATCATCGCAATCTCGCCGTCGAGCGGTTCTTGGAGAACCGCCGCCGTCGCGGAGCGCGTGATTACGATCATGCTCGGTTTATGGCGTTCGTCGACTTCGCGAATGACGGCCGGAATATTCGCTTGGGATCCGGCAAGCGTCGCCTCCGACATCGCGCAAACCGACAGCGGCGGCGTGACGCCGAGTCGCTCGAACATCGCAAGCATGATCGTGCCGTAGCCGTCGCCTTTGGGCGCGCGCAGAATCGTATGGATGCCATTGAACGACGAGGCAGCTTTCGATACGCCCACATGTCCGGGCGCGCCGTACGACCAAAGAGCGAGCTTCATTTTGAAGGCGCTCCGCTCTCGCTACGCGCCCCCCACGCGTTGCGTGGGTCCCCCTGGTCCGAGCTCGCTGCTTCCTGATCCGACGTGGAAGATTTCTGCTGTGCTCGCTCCATGACCATGGTGGCTGATCCTTTGCTTGGAGCGTCGCGGAAGAAATCGAGGTCGATCGGGGCGGCTTGGGTTTGCGTGCGATTGCGCGTCGCGGCGATTGCATCGTGGCGGCGGAGTGAGGCTGCGAAAAGCCCGAATAGTGACGGTGCGCCGTTGAAGCCGTGGATCGGTTGGAAGGAGAGTTCCGTCGACCACTTCACCGAGAAGCCCATGCCTTCGAGGGCGTTTGCGATGTTGAGGTTCGCAACGACAAGGTCGGGTTTGTGTTCGGAGAGGCGCGCGTACATCGCAAAGCGGTCGGGGCGTTCGATCACGTCCACGCCTTCGAGTCGCGCAAGTTCGGCTGCGTGGAATTTCTTATAGATGTTCGGTGTGCCGACGAGCGGCACGGTTGCACCGGCGGCACGCAGCGTGCGCGCGATCGGCAGTTCGAGCATCGCATCGGAGATGAAGGCAACCGAGCGTCCGCGGATCGCTTCCACTTCGCGTTCGCACGCGCCCCACGCGGAGCGTTCGCGTTCTTCGTAGGAAACGGTTTTTCCGAATGCGGCCGCGAGCGTTTCGTAAAACGCACGCGAACCGTCGGGGCCGTAAGGGAAGATCGTCTTGTGAATCGCGCAACCGCGTTCGCGCGCGGCGTAGGCCACGCTGCCGAAGAGATACGGATGAACCGCCGCGAGGATCGTGTTCGGTCCGATCGGCGGGAGATCGAGCGCGCTTTCGCTGGGGAGAAAACGTGGAACGGGTAAGCCCATCGTCTCGCACTCGAGGCGCACTTCGGCTTCTTCGAGCGCCGAGAGACAGCCGAGGATGACGAGGTTCTTCTCATCGGTGTGCGGCGAGCGCGCGATCATCGATTCGAGGACGTGATCTTCGCCCTGCGTGTAGGATGCATCGAATCCGTCCAAGCGGCACGGATAGACACGGACGCCGAACTTCTCTTCCAGCGGCGGTGCGCAGCCCGAGATATTCATTTTGAGGATCTCAGGCGTGCACGTCGAGCCAAGAAAGATGGCTCCGGGTCGGTGTTCGGAGACGATCGCCTCGACGATCGGGAGCAAGCCTTCGAGGGCGTCGCGGCCGGAGAGGTCGTCCTCATCTAAGACGGCCGTCGCAAAGCGCGGCTTGGCGAAGATCATCACGCCAAGGGCGGTCTGCAAAAATCCCTGGCACGAGTGCGTGCCAACCACAAGAAAGAAGCTGTCTTGCATCTTGTGGTGGAGCCAGCCAATCGGGGCGAGCGAACAGAAATCGTCTCGCTCGATCGGATCGGCAGCGGGTTCGAACACGAGGGCCTCCAGAAGACGAATAGCGTCTCCGGTTATTGTGGGCCCTAGGGGAGTCGGTTTCCGGTGACCACTATCACCCGCTTCAAACGCGCTGCTCGGCGCGACGGCCGCCGCGCAGGTAGCGGCCCAAAACGACCGCCGTTCCCTTGCCCGGACGGCTCCGTACGGTGAAGACATCCGTGCACGACTGCATGATCGGAAGTCCGCGACCGCGCTCCGAATCCGTCGGCGGCAAGGCCGGTCCTGCCGGAACATCCGGTGGCGCGAAGCCGATGCCGGTGTCGACAACGGTCGCCACCAGCTTATCGCCGTCCAAAAACCACGTCGCGACTTCGATCGCTTCTCGGCTCTGCGCGTGCTCGATGGCGTTTGCCAAAGCCTCGCCGACCGCGATCATGAATTCGCGCAGATCGGCCTCCGGCAGCTCATAGGTATTCGCAAAGCTCATGAGGCGTTCACGGACGTATTTGCCGTAGCGCGCATCGGGCGGGACGCGAAGCCGAAGGATAGCGCCCGGTCGCATCCGGGTCTCATGAGTGCTTCTTTTCATGGTGAATCCGAGTTGGTTTGCCCACGCGCGGCAGGAGGTAAACCCTTTCGCATCCGGACGTGAAAAAGGACCCGGCGCTTGCCGAGTCCCCGTTCAATTGGGTCGGGTGGGGCCTACTTGACGATGAACTTCATCGCCATGTTGGCGTGGCCCGCGCCGCACACGAGCGTGCAATGCGCGACGAAGGTTCCGGCCTTCTTCGGGGTCACTTTGACGGCCGTGTCGGGCGTCGCGATGACAACGTTATTGAGGCCGATTTCCGGCACGTTGAGGCCGTGGGCGCCGGCGAGCGACTTGAAGTGGATCGTGGTGGTCTGGCCCTTTTTGAGCATGACGGTGTCGGGCGCAAACTTGAAGTTGGTCGAGCTGGCCGTGACGGTGATGTCTTTGGCCGAGGCCGGTGCGACGGTTGCGGCGCCAACGAGGGCGGCGGCGACGGCGAGTCCGGTGATGAGGTTACGCAAGGAAGTTCCTCCGAAAAAATGTTGATGAGGGCGTGGCCCCGATGTCGTTTGACGCCGGAGGGCCAATCTATGAACGCATATCAAACGCAAATAGGTCCGCGATAAAGGTCGCACGCGGCGGACTTTCGTTCCTGCTCTTGCGAGGCACGCGCCGGGCGGAGGCGAATGGGGCCCGCCTATGGCGACCAATACAGTACCAACCGGCGACGAACTCACGGCCCTTGCGGAGGAAGCGAAAACCGTTCGCGCCCGCATCAAGACGGCCAAAGGCGACATCGTCCTCAAATTTTACCCTGAAGTCGCGCCGCAACATAGCGCGGCGTTCATCAAGCTGGCGCGTGCCGGTTTCTACGATGGCCTCAAATTTCACCGCGTGGAGCCGGGCTTCGTGATCCAAGGCGGCGATCCGAGCGGGAACGGCACGGGCGGACCCGGCTACCAGATCGATGCCGAATTCAGCGACTACAAACACATCAAAGGCACACTTGCGATGGCGCGTAGCTCGAACCCGAACTCCGCGGGATCGCAGTTTTATATCTGCCTCGAGGAAGCGTCGTTCCTCAACAAACAGTACACGGTATTCGGCCACACGGTCGAAGGCCAAGATGTGGTCGATTCGATTCGCAAAGACGATGTGATGGAGACGGTCACGATCGAGGACGGTCCGGCCGAGTAGCGTGCCTGCGTGCTAGGCGCCGGAGCGATCCGCTTCGGCGCGCAAGGGTGGTCGTACGCCGACTGGGTCGGCCCGATGTACGATGCGGATACGAAGCCCGATCGTTACCTGCGCGCGTACGCACGCGAATTCAATACGGTCGAGATCGACTCGACGTTTTATGGAACGCCGCCGATCGAACGCGTCGTGCGCTGGTGCGCGACCGTTCCGGCTGACTTTACGTTCGCAATCAAAGTCCCACGCGAAATCACGCACCAGCGGCACTTGCGCGGATGCGAGCGCGAGACGGCCGAGCTCTTCGCTAGCGCGGCTGCGTTCGGCGAGAAACTCGAAGCCGTCCTCGTGCAGCTCGGCCCCGATTTTTCGCCCGATGAATTCGAGGCCTTAGCGGCCTACGTCGCTATCGTCCCCTCCGATGCAATGCGAATCGCCGTCGAAGTGCGCGACGTGCGGTGGTTCGAGCCCGCGATGCTGCTACGGCTACGCGATCTGCTCGGGTCGCGCGGCATTGCGCTTGCGCTCTCCGATGGCATTTTCGTTCCGCTTGACGCGATGCTCGCCGAGATTGCGGAACCGACGGCGGATTTTTTGTATCTCCGCTGGCTCGGTGCGCGTGATGCCGTTGCACGATATCACACCGTGCAGATCGATCGAGCAAACCAGGTCGCACAGTGGGCGACGGCGATCAAGCGCGCCCCGGCGCGAATTCGCCGCGCGACCGGATATGTTAACAACCACTATTCCGGACACAGCCCGGCGACGGTGCGCGAGTTGCTCGCGGCGCTTGGCGTGTCGCACGTCCAGCCAAAGCGGATCGAGCAGACGTCGCTGTTTTCTTAAGCCGACGCTTTGAGGCTGGTCTCCACGTCGAGAAATTCAACGATCGTCTCGGGCTGCGGCACTGGCTCGCCGTGTTTGTGAAGGCTTTCGATATGGTATTTGATCGCGCTCTCGATATTTTCGCGAGCCTCTTCAAGTGTTGCTCCGGCACCGATGCAGCCGGGAAGATCCGGGACTGAGGCACCGTATCCGGTTCCGGTCCGATCGAAACAAACCGCGTATTTCATTTCAAACCTGCCTGTTTCTGAATTGAAGCCCACATCTTCGGCGAAAGATCGTCGGACTCTTTACCGGGGAGTGTGACAGTGCGGGGTTTTGAGGGGTGCCGGAACTGGCGATGTGACCCGTTCTGGCGGTCTCTGAACCAGCCGTCTTTGGCGAGGATACTGAGGGCTTTCCTGACGGTTGTCGGCACTGCTTTCGCTTCTTTCGTCGATGTGTTCTCGACTCACATCGTAGCATTTTGTTCGTGTGAGACTTGAGCGAAACGAAAGTGGATTCACCTTTGGCGGGCAACAGATTGAACACCGCGAAGCGGCTCCCATGAATCGACTATACGAACGAATTACCCTGACCGTTTGCGCCATTGCTTTAAGTGCAATTGCTCTTCATGTCGTCGTGGTACCGCATTCCGCGGAGGCGGCGTCTCGAGCGCCAATTGAAGAACTCACCGTAAAGCGTTTGCGCGTGGTCGATGCATCGGGCGTCGTGCGCTTGTTGCTTAGCGGAAAGCCACAGCCAGAGGGGATGATCGATGGCAAGGTTCTTTCAAATCCCGGCGAGCCACGATCGAGAGCTGGGTTACTCTTCTATAACGAACATGGTGATGAACAAGGCGGGATATCTTTCGAGGGGTCTGATGGTCACCAGAGCGCCAATCTTTCGTTCGATGCTTGGCACCAAGATCAAGCCCTCGAAATTCAGCATGGCGACAACTCTTCGCAAAGTGATTCGTATATCGCGGGAAACGATCTGCCGAAAGCTTCAATAGTCAAAACGTCGCCGCTGGTGCTCGAAGCCCTTAAGAAAGCGTCAACGCAAGACGAACGCAACGCAGTCTTTAAAGAGCTGCGTGCCAAAGGCTTGTATCGAAACCGACGATTTGTTCTCGGGGAAATCAACCACGTTTCTCAACTCGGTTTGAGCGACGATCAGGGACGCGCTCGCATCCGTCTCACCGTTACGCCCCAAGGCGACGCGGCGATCGAGTTCCTCGACACTGAGGGGAAAGTCGTAAAGACCGTTTCGCCGGCGAACGGTTAAGGGTTTTGTCGGCCACCCGAGTTTTTAGCTACCGCGCTCCTCAATCCGACGCCGCGGCGTGGGCTGCATTTCTGTAATTCGGCCCCGCTCAGCTAGCGTGAAGATGCGCGAAGACGCGACGGGAGATCGCAGCGATGCCGGCGTTCCCGGCGCCTTCGTTGCGCAGACCTTTTGTCAGCACCACTAAGATATACGGAATCTCACCGGCCGGATCGACGATCGCAACGTCGTTACGGACGCCGTCGATTTCACCGGTTTTATTCGCAATCGCGATCCCCCGAGGAACGCCGCGCGGGATCTTCGTGCGGTCTTCCTGTCCGAGCATTGTTGCGATCATCGCGCGACATGACGCGACGCTTGCAACCGTGTCGATCCCTTCGCGCGCACCGCGTTCGAGCGCGTGCACGAGCGATCCGAGGTCGCGGGCGGTAGTGACGTTTTCATTGTGTTTCACGATAGCAAGATAGTCGAGAAAATGCCGTGCGAGTTTGGTGCGCGTCATTCCGGCTGATTGAATGGCCTGGTTGATCCGCGTAAAGCCAAAATGGGAAATCAGCATGTTCGATGCGCCGTTGTCGCTCTGTTGGATCATGGCTTTGATCAAGAACGCCATCTGGTAATGCTGGCCGACGCGCGCATAGCCAAGCGACGGCGAGCCGCCAACGAGGTCGCCGGTATTGACGCGTACCGCCGTGTGCGGCGTCGCCGTCCCGTTCTCGTACGCGTGATAAGCGGTGAGCATGATCGCAAGTTTGATCGTCGACGCTGCCGAGAACCGCTCGTCTTGGCGAATCGTTGCGAGCGGCGGGCCTTCGTCCATCGTTCGCACGTAGACACTCGTCGTACCCGGGATCTCCGCAATAAGATCCCCGAGCGGAATCGCTGCAGCGTCGGCGCGGTTGGGGAAGGCCAGTGCAGCAAGCGTGCCGCCGATGAAGAGCGATCGTTGCATGCGTGCCCGTTCGTGCGAGAAGGTCCACGTCCTTGAGACAGAAGCGAGTGCTCGATGATCGGACTTGTATCACTTGTCCTAAGCGGCACGCTCTTCGTTGTCGATCCGGGGCACGGCACGCGCTACCCCGATGGTCGATCGCTGAACGTCGGCGCGGTTTCCAAAAGTGGGATTCGCGAAGCCGCGGTTACGCTCGCGGTTGGCGAACGGCTTGCGGCATTGCTGCGCGAGCGCGGAGCGAAGGTCGTGCTCACGCGCAGCTTCGCGGAGCCGTACCGGATTGCGACGAACAAAAATCGCGATAATCGGGCACGTGCGGCACTGGCGAACAAAATCGGTGCGACCGCGTTCATCGCCGTGCACTGCGATGCATCGCTCGACCCCCGCGCACGCGGCACGTCGGTCTTTTGGCTTAAGTCAAACGGCGCCGGTCTTGCCAACGCCATCCGTCATCGGCTTGCGCCGCTCGCACTTGGCGAGTCCCAGTTTCGCGCCCGCGACCTCGCCGTGACGAGCGAAGCAACCGTGCCGGCGGTCCTTGTGGAACTCGGCTTTATTACCAACCCAACGCAAGCACGTACGCTTACCGATCCCATTTTTCAAGCGCGCGAAGCGCGGGCGCTCGCGGACGCGCTCGCCGAGCGTTTCGGCGCGCACCCGGAGGCAGCTCACTAGTGGCTCTCACACCAAGCGATCTCTATGCGTTCGTCGGCGTCTCCGATCCGAATATCGTGCGCGTGGGTTCGACGGTGTATTACGCGCGCACGACGTTCGATCGCGCAGCCGACGCGCAGTTCTCGACGATCTGGCGCGTCGATCACGATGCATCGACGGCGCGCGCGTTTACCTCGGGCACCAAAGATCGTCTGCCGCGGCCATCGCCGACGGGGACGACGCTTGCCTTCGTCGCCGAACGCGATGGTAGCACGCGCATCCATCTCATGCCGACCAGCGGCGGCGAAGCGCGTCCGCTCGGTGAATCGTACAAGACGGTGACGAGTCTTGTCTGGTCGCCGGATGGCACAAAACTCGCGTTCACCGCGACGACCGCACACGAACCGACGACCGCCAAGATCTTTCACGACGAGGTCTCCGGAGCGCGACACATTCGCGCGCTACCCTTTAAGAGTGATGACGATGGGTTGCTCGACGGCACGCGCAAACATCTCTTTGTCTTCGACGTCGCGAGCGGTGCGTGCGAACGCATAACCAGCGGCGACTTCGATGTTAGCGCACCGGCGTGGTCGCCCGATGGTACGCGCATCGCCTTCGGCGCGTCGATCGGCCTGCCCGAGTGGAGTTTCCGCTCCGACGTCCACGTTGTAACGCTCGCGAGCAAAGCGATCGTCGCGATCACGCATGGCGAAGGACAACAGTCCGACCCGGCATTTTCGAACGACGGCGAGCAGATCGCGTTCGTCGGGCATCGACACGGGGATGCGGGCGGTCGGGTCGATACCGAACTCTATGTCGTTCCGGCAACCGGCGGCGAACCGGTGTCGCTCTCGCCTTCGCGCGGGCGCACGATGGGCTTTGTGATCGCAAGCGATCTCCGCGCAGGCCCGGTAACGACGGCTCCCGTCTGGTCGCCTGATGACCGCGAGGTTTTCGTTCTGGTCAGCGATGAAGGCACCACGGCGATCGAAGCGTATCCGCGCGCGGGTGGCGCGCATCGGACCGTTGCCGGCGGAGAGCGTGCGGTGGCGGCTTTTTCATGTGCCGATGACGGATCGGTGGCACTCGCTTACGTGACGCCGACGATCCCATGCGATCTTGCGCTCGTGCGCGCGGGGCGCGAGACGCGGCTCACGCACGTCAACGACGCACTCCTCGAAGAGAAAGGCGTGATCGCGCCGACACGCCTGCGTCCGATGACGCCCGACGGCGTGAAACTTGACTTGTGGATTCTCCAACCGCCACATGCGGAGTCACCACCGCCGTTCGTGCTAGAAGTGCACGGTGGTCCACATGCTGCGTATGGGTACGCATTCTTCCTAGAATTTCAAATTCTCGCCGCGATGGGATTCGTCGTGGCATACGGTAACCCGCGCGGTGGACAGAGTTACGGCGCCGCATTCTCCGATGCGATTACCGGCGACTGGGGCGGGATAGACGTTGCCGACGTGCTCACGATTCTCGACGCCGCGATCGCCCACACGAGCCCCGATCCCAAGCGGATCGGCATCGCCGGCGGCTCGTACGGCGGCTTCATGACGACGTGGTTGCTCGGACATAGCGATCGTTTTGCCGCCGGTGTCTCAATGCGCGCCGTCAACGATTTTGTCAGCGAAGTCGGCGCCTCGGACCTCGGTTGGTTTTTGGAACCGGAAGTCGGTGCGCCGTACGAAGCCGACATGGGCCGCAAGCTCTTCGAGAATTCACCGATGCGTGCGGCCGACAAGATTACCGCTCCGCTCCTGGTGGAACATTCCGAACGCGACTATCGCTGTCCGATCGATCAAGGCGAGCAACTCTTCACGCTGCTTCGCCGGTTCGGACGCTCGAACGTCGAGTTCGTGCGCTTCACGGGCGACGGGCACAATCTCTCGCGCACCGGCAAACCGCGCAACCGCGTCCTGCGCTTGCGGGCGATCGCGCACTGGTTTCTGCGGCATCTGAGGCCCACGGGAATCGACGTCCCCGCCGACTCCGCAGGCGTGCTGTTCGCTGCGCTCCCCGGCGAGGTCGAACCGGTTTAGCTTCCCGTGCCTTGGTACTTATCGAGTCCGACGCGCCACAGCAGATATGCGGCCCCAAGCCAGATCGCGCCGACGATTGGTGTCAGCAGGCCGACGGCGGGGTTGAGCTGCAAGCCGGATTCGACTTTGTGCAAGAGATACGTTGCCGGGAAATAGTTCATGAAGGCAAACGGGAAGATGAACGCCATGACCACGCGCACGCCACGGTTGTAAATCGAGATCGGATAGCGCGAAAAATCTTGCTCGAGTGACATCATCACCCACGTGAGTGCGTCGATCTTCACAAACCAAAACGATGCCGCAGCGATTGCGACGCCGATACCGGCATCGATGAGCGCGCCTCCGAGCGCGACGAGCGGCACGTACAAGACAAAGATCGCATCGACGTGTACCTGACTATACACCGTGACGACGCAGAAATAGACGATCGCTAAGATCAACTCGTCCGGAAAGATTTGTTGTGGAACGGTGATCGTTTGGAAAAGCGTATCGAGCGGGCGTACGAGGAAGCGATCGAAACGTCCCTCGCGCACGAATTCCGGCACGTTTCTTACGCTCGCGAAGAGCGTGTTGTTGAGCGAGTGCCCGAGCATCCACAAACCGTACATGAACGCCGACTCTTTAAAGCTCCAACCGTTGAGCGAAGGGAACTGATGGAGCGTCACCCACAGCGCGAACACGGCCGTCGCATGGTAGATGATCGAGAAGCCGAACCACATGATGAAGTTGGCCCGGTATTCGAGCATCGTCAGGAGGTTAATACGCCAATATTGGATGTAGGCGGCGAGGCTCACACGTGGTGAGTTCGACGAGGATCGCCGTGCGACCGCCGTACCGCCTCGACCTCACCGCGACGGCACTGCGCCGCCTCTCGACGAATGTCGTGGACGTCTTCGGCGAGGACGGCCGCTACCGGCGCGCCTTCGCCGATACGCACGGCCGCTCTCTCGTTACCGTGCATCAACCGAACCCGACCGAACTCGTCGTCGCATGCGAAGGCGACGCGCACGTCGATGCCGTTGCGCTGGCCCAGCGCATGCTCGGCGTCAACGTCGACCTCGAACCGTTTTACACGGCGAGCGCGGCCTATCCGTGGCTGCACCGGCTCGTCGTGCAAATGCGCGGCGTGAAATCGCCGCGCTATCCGACGCTCTGGGAGGCGATCGTGAACGCGATCGTTTTCCAGCAAATCTCGATTCACGCTGCCGGTGCGATTCTGCGCCGCATCATCGAGCGCTACGAAACGCCAACACTGGTCGGCGAGGTACGTTTGTACCCGTTCCCCGAACCGCACATCATCGCCGATGCGGATGCAGAAGAGCTGCGCGCGCTCGGTCTCTCGATCAATAAAGTCATTGCGCTGCGCGGGCTTGCGCGAGCGCTCATCGACGGAGCAATCGTCGAAGCGGATTTGACCCCGCTACGCACGCCGGAGGTGATCGAGCGCCTTATCATCCACCGCGGAATCGGTCCGTGGACCGCGGCGGTCATCTCGCTGCGGGGCCTCGGGCGGCTCGATATTTTCCCCGAGAAAGACTCGGGCGTCGCGGTCAGCCTCAAAGCGCTCTCGGGTGAGGCGGAGGTGGACGCGCCGGGGATTCTGGCGACGCTCGGCAGCCAGCGCGGCATGCTCTACTACCACTTGCTCCTTGGACGCCTCGCCGCACGTGGAGAGATCGTCCCGTAGAACCGGTGCAACCGTGCCCGGGTTATAGAGAGCATGAGCACCACGGCATCGTCTTTTATCGTCCAGCGGAGCGCGGAGCGCTACCACGGGGACCACGGCTGGCTGAGCACCTACCATTCGTTCAGCTTTGCCGACTACTTCGACCCGAACAACCTGAATTGGGGCGCGCTTCGCGTCTTCAATGACGACCGTGTGCTCAAAGGCAAGGGCTTTGGGACCCATCCGCACCGCGACATGGAGATCGTCACCTACGTCATCGACGGTGAACTCGAACACAAAGATTCGATGGGCAATCACGGCGTTGTGAAGCCGGGCGGCATCCAGTATCTGAGCGCCGGTACCGGGCTCACCCATAGCGAGTTCAATCATTCGAAAGATAACGACGTACACTTCGTGCAGATGTGGGTGCTGCCGCGCTCGGCGGGTCTCAAACCCAACTACGGTCAGCAGCAGTTCGAACGCGCCGACCGCCTCAATGCGTGGTTGACGGTCGCAAGCGGTCAACCGGACGTCCTCGCGCCGGTCGCGTTGCTTGCCGATGCCTCGATGCACGTCACGCGTTTGGAGAACGGCGATGTCACCTATCACTACGGTGCGGACCGTTTTGGATTCGTCTTTGTCGCCGAGGGCGAGGTGGAAATCAACGGCGAGAAACTCTCGGCTGGTGATAGCGTGCGCGTGCACGGTGTCGAGACGGTAACGGCAAGAGGCAACGGTGAACTCGTGCTCTGGGATGTCCCGCCGGCGGCCGCGTGAACTCGGCCTGCACGCACACTGCAACGATTCACAAGGTGAAGCCGAGCGCGGATGGGTGCGCGGAGTGTCTCAAACTCGGCGATACCTGGGTGCATCTTCGTATGTGCCTCGAATGCGGTAACGTCGCGTGCTGCGACTCGAGTAAGAACAAGCACGCGACCAAACACTTCCACGCATCCAAACACCCGATCATCACCTCGCGCCAGCCCGGCGAGACGTGGAAGTGGTGTTACGTTGACGAGATCGGCTGGGAATAGGGCCCTTCGCCAATTGGCGCAAGGGAGAAGGCGTCGCAAGCGAGCAACTCGCCGAATGTTTTTGACGATGTCGCGCGTTGTTGCGCTCGGGCTTCTCACATCGCTTGCCGCGTGCAGCGCGGTCTCGACGACCACGACCAGCGCGAGCGGACGTCACTCCTGGACGATCCCCGATACACTGCGGATTGGAACGGGCGTCGTGCCGCGTACGCTCAACCCCATTCTCGCAACGCAAACAATCGAATCGTCGCTCTCGCGTCTCTCAACCGACATCCTCGTCTCGGTCGATGACAAAGGCAACTTCGTCCCCACGCTTGCGAGCGTCGTGCCGACGCAGCAGAACGGCGGCATTAGCGCCGACGGACGCACGATCACCTATCATCTCCGCAGCGGCGTAAGGTGGCACGACGGCGTTCCGTTTTCCAGTAAAGACGTCAAGTTCACGTACGATGCGATCATGAATCCGAACAACGACGTCGTATCGCGACACGGCTACGATTTGATCGATCGCGTGCTAACGCCCGATGCGAACACCGTGACGTTTCACTTGAAGACGGCATTTGCGCCCGCGATCGGGACGATCTTCGGCGAGAGCGATTCACCGTACGGCATTCTGCCCGAACATGTTCTGGCGAAGTACAAGAGCATCAACGACGTGCCGTACAATTCTGCGCCGATCGGGACGGGGCCGTTCAAATTCGTTTCCTGGCAGCGCGGCGATCGCATCACCTACACGCGCAATGACGACTATTTCCTCGGCAAACCCAAGCTCAAGTCGGTGGTCGTGCGCCTGGTTCCCGATGAGAATACGCTGGTCACCCAGTTGCGCACGCACGAAATCGACTGGTTCTATGAGCCGACCGTGAACGCGTATCGCTCGATCAAAACGCTCCAAGATACAAAGATCGTGCTCACGCCGTTCAACGGCTATCAGTCGGTAATGTTCAACAATGGAAAAGGCCCGGCAAGCGATCCACGAATCCGGCGCGCGATTACGATGGCAATCGACAAGAAGCGGCTCGCCGATACGATCACCTTCGGCACGGCCGTGCAAGCGACGGAAGATTTACCGTCGTTCCTGTGGGCATACGATCCGACGGTGCCGGAGATCAAATACGATTTGGTCGGCGCCAAGGCGCTCTTGGCGCAGGCCGGATACGGTCCCGGGCTCAAACCGCTCGATCTGAATTTGGTCTTCGAACAGAGTTCGGCGACGAACAAAACGCTCGCCGTTCAGTTGCAGTCGACGCTCAAAGCGCTCAACATCAATCTGAATCTCCGTTCGGAACTGAGTTCGGTGATCTACGGCGGCTACGGTGCCGGCGGCACGCTCGCGCGAGGCAAGTACGACCTTGCAATCTACCTCTGGATCGCGGGTATCGATCCCGATAACTCGGCGCAGTTCACGTGCGCGAACCGTCCGCCCGCGGGATTTAATCACAGCTACTTCTGCGCGAAAGCCATGGACGACGCCCAGGCGATTGCGCTGGGCTCGTTCGACCAAGCGAAACGCAAAGCTGCGTACCGCACGATTGAGGCGACGCTTGCGAAGGATGCCGGTCAGGATTTTCTCTGGTGGCCGCGCTGGCCGCAGGCGATCAACCCGGATCTCAAACATTTCGATCCGAATCCCGTCGTTGAGACCTGGGATATCCGGCAGTGGGAGATTTAGCCGCCCTGCACCACGACGCGTCGTGACGCCGCGCGCCACACGATGAGTGCCACGACGCTAAAGACGGCGAGCCACACGCACTGCACGAGCAGCGTGCGCGCGTAGTCGGCCGGTTTGATCACGCCGACGTAGATGAGTAGCGGTGCCGAGTAAATCGCGGCAAATGGCAAATCGAGTACGATGCGCTGGAAGATCCCGGGGAAGAAGATGAGCGGGATGATCTGACCGCTCAGCAGGTCGGAGACCCAGCGCACCATCAGTTGGATCGCGAACGTCTCGAGCGTCCAAAACGCGATCGAATTCATCAAGAAATTCAGCAAGAAATTGACGAGATATCCGATCGCAAAACTCAACACGAAGACGGCGAAGGCAAGCGGTGATGGGATGTCGACGTGAACGATGAAGAGCGCGAAGAGCAACGTTGGGAAGATCATGAGCGCGTGGAACGCCGTGCTGCCGAAGCCGTCGCTAAAGAAGTAGAACGGCAGACTGATCGGCTTCATCAAATCCGTTGCGATCGTACCTTCTCGGACTTTCTCGCGGATCGCACGCGTGCCGTCGATTTCCAAGACGAGCGACATGAGTAGTGCGACGGTCGCATAGGTAATCATCGCGTGCAGCGGGACGCCGGTTGGCGCCGCGTTCTGCGCGTACAGCGCGACCCAAAGCATGCGCAGAAGGTAGACACGGACCAGGACCGAGGCGATGTTGGTGAAGACGTCCATTCGGTACGTCGCTTCGCGCGCGAACGCTTTCTTCGCAAACTCGAGGTACGGTTCAAGCCGCCATGCCGGTAATCGTGGGCGGAACGGCCCGGGTCGTTCGCGCGTCTCGATGGTAGGCATGAACAACATGAGTTCGGCGGCGGAGGGCGATTCGCTTCGTACGACGGTCTGGATCACGGGCGATCAGTGCTCGCCGTTCAACTCGGCTCTGGTGGGCGCCGATCCGGCTCGCACCCGCGTGCTGATGATCGAATCGACGACCCGCGCTCGCATCCGGCCGTACCACAAGCGCAAGCTCGTGCTCATCTATGCGGTGATGCGCCATTTCGCAGGCGACCTGCGTGCGGCTGGCTGGACGGTGGATTACTACGCCGAGTGTGCCGACTATCTCGGCGCACTCGATGCGCACCTTGCCGCCTGGCAGCCCCGGCAGCTGCGAATGATGGCACAGTCCGAATTCGGCGTCACCGAGAGGCTTCTCGCGCTTGCAACGGAGCGAGGCCTGCCGTACGAGGTTCTGCCGCATTGCAACTTCATCTCGGAGGCAAGCGACTTCGACCGCCTGGCCAAAACGGAATCGTCTCGCGTGACGATGGAAAATTTCTATCGCGGCATGCGCAAGAAAACGGGCTTCCTGATGGACGGGGGCGCGCCCATTGGAGGGGCGTGGAACTACGACGCCGAGAATCGCGAACCGCCCAAAGCCGGGATGCGATTTCCCGCAGCGCTCGCCTTCAAACCCGACGAAATCACCCGCGATGTCATCGCGATGGTCGAGCGTCAATTTGCCGACCACCCCGGTACCATCGGCATGTGGAGCCTACCGGTTACACGGCGCGATGCGCTCGAGCTGCTCGATGATTTTATCGCCAACCGGCTCGACGGATTCGGTCCGCACCAAGACGCGATGATCCTCGGCGAACGCACGATGAATCACTCCTTGCTTTCCGCCGCGATCAATGTCGGTTTGCTGCATCCGCTCGAATGTTGCGAGCGCGCGGAGCTTGCCTACCGTAGCGGCGATGCGCGGCTGCAGTCGGTCGAGGGGTTCATCCGCCAGGTCATCGGTTGGCGCGAATACATCTGGCGTATTTACTGGAAGATGATGCCGGAGTACCGCACACGCAACGTCCTCGGCGCCACGTTGCCGTTGCCGAGATTCTTTTGGACCGGCGAGACCGACATGAATTGCCTGCGCGAGTCGCTCGCGCACGTACGCGAAACGGCCTACGCGCACCACATCTTACGACTGATGATCCTTGGCAACTTCGCCCTGATCGCCGGTTTCGAACCGCAAGAAACCAACGACTGGTTTTGGGCGATGTTCGTTGACGGCTACGACTGGGTGATGGTCCCCAACGTCATCGGGATGACCTTGCATGCCGATGGCGGTTACGTCGGCACGAAGCCGTACGCGGCCTCGGCCAATTATATCAACAAGATGTCCAACTATTGCCGCCCGTGCCGCTACGACCCAAAACAGACGACGGGCGACGACGCGTGCCCGTTCAACAGCCTCTACTGGGATTTTCTCGACCGCAACGATGTGCGCTTCTCCAAAAATATGCGCATGGCAATGGTGATGAAAAATTGGCAGCGTCGGCCGGACGCCGGGAAGGTCGCGGTGCGGTCGCAAGCCGCGCTCATCCGCGAGCGCTTGCGCAAAAACGATCCCGTCTAGGCCGAATCTTTACGGAGAATAAGCAAAAAGTCACCGTTTTGGTCGCTTGCATCCAGGGCGGCAAGCGCTGTCTGCCGATACCTCCAGTGTATGGACGTCCGTCCTTCGTCCTCGCGATCGGTCAATCGTGATGGGCTGAGTCTGCTTCTCGGAAATCTGGTCCCTTCGTTCGAGCTTTTCGAGGGCTTAAATGACGGTGTGGTTGTGTATGCTCCGGACGGTCGCTGGGCGGCTTGCAATCGGAAAGCGGCGCAACTCGTCGGATACGAGTCCGCCGACCTGATCGGACAGCAGCTCGGACGGTTCATTGCCGAGGTCGAGAAGCAGCGGATCGCGTCAATTTTCGAGACGACGCTGCGCGGCGAAGTACTTCCCGAGTTCGAAACGCATCTCGTCCACGCCGATGGCACGCGGGTCGAGATCATGCTGCGCCTGCTCCCGGCGACCTTCGACGGCGAGATCGTTGGCATCTATGGAATCGCCACCGACCTGCGCGCCCAGCGTTCGATCGAACGCGTCTTTGCAAACAACGCGCAGAAGTATCGCTCGCTGTTCGAACATCATACCGACGCGATCGTCATCGTTGATTCCAAAGGACGCTTTGCAGCGATCAACATCGCGGCGGAAGAGATGACGGGCTATCTCAACGAGGAAGTCGTCCACCAGCCGGTCGCGATGTTGTTTGATTCGGACGTCCCCGGCGTCACCGCCGGCGTTCTTGCCGCCACAACCCATACCGAGTCGACGCGCTACGTGCTGCCGCTGCTGCGCAAAGACGGAACGCACATCGACGTCGAGGGGGAGACGATCCCGATCATCATCGACGGTGTTGTCACGGGCTTCTTCGCCGTGTCGCGCGACGTAACCGAACGCGAGATCTTGGCAGAAGAGATTGCCACCAAGAGCCGCCGCATCCACCAACTCTATCGCATCGCATCCTCGGTCAAGGCGACACCGGACGAACAAATCGCCCGCGCGCTCGAGCTGGGTCTCGAAGAGCTTGGATACGAGTGGGGCGAAATCGGACGGGTCGGAGACGGCGTCCTTACCGTTACGCATAGTGTCGGTAAGGATAACGAATTTCAAGTCGGCTTTACGGCGCCGATCGGCCAGACGCTCGCGCGCCACGTGATCGCGAACGATGAAATGCTGGTGATCGAAGACCTTTCACAGCCGCCGTGGTTGACCGACCGTTCCGGACGTGCAAAAAAATACAGCTCGTTCGTCGGCGTTCCGATTCACTACGATGGCGCACCCGGTGTCGTTTCGCTCTACGGCTCGAAGCCGCGCTCGCTCACGGAAACCGACCGCGATTATATCGCCGCAATCGTCGCGCTTGCGACGACGTCGGTCGCGCGCAGTCTCCACCACGAACGACTCGATGCGCTCGCTTTTGCCGATACGCTCACCGGTTTACCGAACCGGCTGCTCTTCATGGACCGGCTCGAACAGCAACTGAATTTTGCGAAACGCCAGAAGCGTTCGTTTGCCGTGCTCTACGTCGATTTCGATCACTTCAAATCCGTCAACGATACCTACGGTCATGCGATCGGCGATGCGTTTCTCATCGAGATGGCAAAACGATTCCTCGCCGTCGCACGCGAGAGCGACACCGTCGCGAGAATCGGCGGCGACGAGTTCGTTATTCTCCAGCCGGAGATTACCGATGCCGAACGCGCAACGGAGTTTGCCACGCGCCTCCTCGAGGCCACGCGCAAACCGCTGATCTTCGACACCGTCACGATCGTACCGTCGATCAGCATCGGGATTTCCGTCTATCCGCACGATGGCGTACGTTCGGAGTCGCTCCTGGGCAATGCCGACACGGCACTCTATTGCGTCAAGGCTGCGGGGCGCAACAATTTTGCGCTCTACGATCCGAAAATGGAGGCGCGTCCGCGCCCCCGAGGGATGACGACCGGCTAGACGGCCATCGCCGGTGCCGGAATATCCGGCGAGCGGACGTAGTCGGCACCGAGCTGGGTGAAGAGTTCGCGCTCGGGGATCGGTGTCGGAATAACGAGCGGCACGCCATCGAGCATGCGCTGCGCCAGATCCATCCACGGCGCGCCGATGAAGCCTGTCGGGTCCTGTTCGAACACCGTCTGCGCCGTCAGACGCGACTTCCGTACGCCGTCGTTTTCCGGAATACACAGCAGGCACGTCGATCCAATGCGCTCGGCGAACGGTCCGACGAGTTCGGCGTTCGAGGCGCGGTTGGCCACGATACCGGCAAGCGTTCCGCCACCGGTCTTTTGTTTGATGGTGATCGCCGTAGCGATGCGGTTCGCCGCGAAAATCGAGTCGAAGTCGTTGGTCGCAACGATGATGACTTGCTCCGAATGCTGGAGCGGTGCGGAGAAACCGCCGCACACGACGTCACCGAGAACATCGAAGATCATCACTTCGTAGTCTTTGTAGACGCCGAATTTTTCGAGCAGCTTGACGGTCTCGCCGACGACGTAGCCGCCGCAACCGGCGCCCGCCGGCGGTCCGCCCGCCTCGACGCAATCGACGCCATATTTGCCTTTGAAGATGATCTCGTCTTTTTCGATCTCTTCGCTCTTGAACTTATAGGAGCTGAGGACTTCGACGACCGTCGGGATGAGGTTTCCCGTGAGCGTGAACGTCGAGTCGTGCTTCGGGTCGCAACCGACTTGGATCGTCTTTTTGCCTAAGATTCCGAACGCGGCCGAGAGGTTCGATGAGAACGTGCTCTTCCCGATCCCGCCCTTGCCATAGACCGCAATTTTCAGCATACCGGACTCCCAACCGTCGACGGACACGGCGATGCCGCGTCTTACAGTGGACCGTACACCTCTTGAGGCTCGGGGGACGGTGATAAACGTCACCCAGGCGAAGTCCACGCCTCGATACCCCACACATCACGCTCGAATGGAGCCACTTCGTGAGCAACGTCCCGGTCGTTTTTTGGATCCTCGGCATCTTTCTTGTCGGCGCCCTCGGTGGATTTTTCGTGATGCCGCCGCTGCTCGATCGGATCGATCGCGTCGGCAAAGTCGGGATCATGGGCTGGTAGTCGCGAAGCCCGCGCGGTGATCGTCACCATCTCGCGGGCCTACGGTGCGGCGGCAAACGCCGTCGCCGCGGAACTGGCCGCCCGCCTCGACTACCGGGTCGTCGCCGACCAGCTCCCGCGCGTGATCGCGGAGCGCCTGGGCTCCTCGGCCGGCATGGTCGAGGGGATCGAGGCGACCACGCCGCCCCTTGGCGAGCGTCTGCTGCGTGGGCTCGTTGCGGTGCCCGAGATGGGGATTGCGCTTGCGGCGCCGACCGACGCGTATACGACGGCGTATCGGCGTGAAATCGAGCAGCTCGTCCGCGAAGAAGCGGATCGCGGAGATGCGATCATCGTCGGCCGCGCAGCGAACGTTATCCTCGGACGCCGACCGGAGATCCTCAGCGTCTTTTTGACCGCGCCGCTCGAGTGGCGCACCCAGTACGTCGCAGAATCCCTCGGCATTCCGCCCGCACGGGCGTCCGCCGAGATCGCGCGCATCGACAAGGCACGCCGGGCATACACGCGCGACCAATATAAACTCACCTGGGGCGATCGTCGCAATTACGATCTCATGCTGGATACGGCGCGCTTTGGGATCGACGGCGTAGCCGAGCTCATCGTTGCCGCCGTACGTTTGGCGCAGAGCGCACGATGAAGAGTCTTCCGCCGCCGCGCACGGCCGAACCACGCATTTCCTCAGAACGGCCGGCGTTACTGGGCGCGTTTCAATTTCGCGATTTTCGGCTCTTGTGGTTCGGGCTGCTCGTGAGCAATCTTGGCACGTGGATGCAATTTACCGCACTCGGTTATTATGTTGTCAAAATCGCGCCGACGCCGTCGCTCGCGCCGCTCTACGTCGGTCTCATCGGTGCCTCGCGCGCGATTCCCGTGTTGCTGCTCTCGCCGATCGCCGGCGTCATCGCCGATCGTTATCCACGGCGGCGCGTGCTGCTGATCACCAATGTCGTCATCGCGCTGCTCGCGCTGTTGCTTGCCGTAGTGATGGCCCGAAACGAGGCATCGATCGGCGTGCTTATGGCGATCTCGACGTTGCAGGCGGGGACGCAGGCGTTCGATTCGCCCGCGCGCCAGAGTTGGATTCCCCTGATGGTCGGGCGCGAATACGTCGGCAATGCGATCGGTCTGAATTCGTTTGCGTTCAATTCACCGAGCATCGTCGGACCGCCGATCGCGGGTATTCTCATCGCATCGGCGGGCGTGGCAACGTGCGCCTTCATCAACGCCGCGGCCACGCTTGCCGTCGTCGCGGCGCTGCTGTTGATGAAACCGGTCGGCGTACTCGAAGGCAAGCGCGAGCCGTTCGTTCGGCAGATTCTCGATGGCGTGCGGTTTCTTGCACGCGATCCGGTGCTGCGTTGGGTCGTGCTCTCGCTCGTCGTGACGTCGCTTTTTGTCCGGCCGTATACGTTCTTGATGCCGGCGTACGCCGCGCACATCGTTCACACCGATGCGCGCGGCCTTGGGATTTTGCTTGCAGCAAGCGGCCTCGGCGCGATCGGCGGCGCATTCGTAACGGCGATGATTCGCGGCGAACGGCGCTCGGCGATTTGGTTCTGGTCGTGCGCGACGATGTCGCTGCTCTTCGCGGTGCTCGGGACGATCGATAACGTCCCCTTCGCGCTGCCCGTGCTCGTCGTGCTGGGTAGCGCATCGCTCACGTACATCGGAACGGCGAACTTTCTCTTGCAGACGCTCGCACCGGATGAGATGCGCGGTCGCGCGATCTCCGTCTACTCGATGATCCTTTTGGGACTCGTGCCGGCCGGCTCGCTGCTCCTCGGCGCCATCGCCTCGATCTTCGATCTACACGTGTCGATGATCGGTGGCGGGGCGATCTCGCTTGTCTGCGCGCTCTGGTTCTATCTTGCGCACCCACGACTGCGCGAGGCCTAGGACATGTCCGCGCTGATCGTACTGTTCCTCACCTCGATCGTTGTCCTCGCACTCCTGGCAAAACGCATTGCGATACCGTATCCGATCGTCTTGACGCTCGGCGGTGCCGCGATCGGCATGATCCCCGGCATTCCGAAAATAGAACTGAAGCCGGAATTGATCTTTACCATTTTTCTCCCTCCGCTTCTCTATGGCGGCGGATGGGCAACCGATTGGGGGGCTTTCCGCGCGAACCTCAGACCCATCGGCTTGCTCTCAACCGGATGCGTGATCTTCACGACGATCCTCGTCGCCGTCGCCGCGCATGCCGTCGTTCCGGAAATGCCGTGGGCCGTCGCCTTCGTCCTGGGCGCAATCGTCTCGCCGACCGATACCATTGCGGCCCTGACCGTTCTTGAATCGTTCGAAATCCCACGTCGGATTGTAACCATTCTCGAAGGCGAGAGTTTGGTCAACGATTCAAGCGCGCTCGTGCTCTACCGGTTCGCCGTCGCTGCAGTCATGACGGGTACGTTCACCTGGTGGCAAGCCGGAGCCCAGTTCGTCTTCGTGAGTGTCGGCGGCATCGCAATCGGTTTACTCATCGGTTTTCTCAGCGTCGCTCTTTTGCGGTTCATCAATCGCAAGCATTTGACCGACCGTCTGATCGACAACGTTCTGTATTTTGTCTTTCCCTATGCGGCGTATCTTTCGGCCGAGGAACTTCACGTTTCCGGCGTCCTCGCGGCCGTCGTTGCCGGCATCTACGCCAGCCGCAACCGTGCGAAATTCCAAAATGCGGAGGCTCGACTCATCGCCTTCGCGATTTGGGATATGCTGCTGTTCTGCATCAACGCCACGCTCTTCGTTCTTTTGGGAATGCAGCTGCCGCGCATTATCGCAAGCCTCCACGGATACACCCCAAGTCTGCTCATCATCGAAGGCCTCGCGGTCGTTGCGGCGGTTGCGATCACGCGCCTGATCTGGATTTATCCGGCGTCGTATTTCTCTCGGCTTGCCGTCGCAGTTGTGCGACGCGCTCCGATGGAAAGCGTCGCTTGGCAATCGACGACGCTCATTGGCTGGACCGGGATGCGCGGGATCATTTCCCTTGCCGCGGCCCTCGCCATTCCCGAAACGATCGGCGGCTCGACGCCGTTTCCGGCGCGCGGAATCGTCATCTACCTGACCTTCTGCACCATCTTCGGCACGCTTATCGTCCAAGGGCTGACGCTCGGTCCGCTGATCCGCGCGCTCGGCATCAAACCCGATGGCGACCCCGAGCGGGAGATCACCGAGGCGCGCGCGCGTATCGCGGAAGCCGGCATGCGGCGTCTCCACGACATGGAGCCCGAGTTCACGACCCCGCATCACTGGGAAGTCGCCGGGAATATTCGCGCCGACTACGAGCAGCGAATCGAGCACTTTCAATCGCATACCGGGCGCGTACTCTCGGATGATGAAGAAGCGCTCGCGGTGTATCACCGGTTGCGTCGGTCGACGCTCGATGCCGAACGCTCGTCCGTGATCGCGATGCGTGAGAGCGGCGAAATCAACGACGATGTGTATCGTGCCCTCGAATACGATCTGGACCTCGCCGAATCCCAAATCGAATAAAAAAATCCCGGCACGCGCCGGGATTTTTATCGCCTACAGTTTGAGGGTATAGACGTCGTCGATATGCTCGACCATGTCCATCGGTAGCCAGGCGTAGCCTTTATCGCCCCAGTCCGTCCCCCAACTGTTTCGAAGACGGAAGGCATCTTTTTTCTTGCTGTAGCCGACGATTGCGATACAGTGCCCGCCATCGACGCCCTCGTTCAGGTCGTCCGGCATGAATCCGTCATCGCCAACGCGATCTTCCCAATCTTTGTACCATTTCATCCCAACGACGAGTGGGCCGTGTTCGTGGAGCGCGGCCATCATATGGTCCGAGTCATTCTCCACTTGCATGAAGCCCGAGAGATCGTGGGTACGGCGAATGATGGTGTCGGGGACCTCGGCAATGAGGTCTTTCATCGACGGCGTGCCAAACGGCAGATCGTCTTCTAGCACGTGGCCGATGTCGCGTAAGACGCTGAGCGCGCTGTCGTCGGCGAGCCCATCTTCGTTGAGTTGGCTGGGCTCGTACTTGTGCTTCGCCAGCGAATAGAGACCGCGCTTACTGATCGCGAAGTGCTCGCCCGTGTGTTTGTGGATGAGCGCTTCGACGATCGAGCTGACCGCAAAGGTGACACAGCACGGCGTTTGTCCCTGATTTTGAATCGGGAAAAACAAGTACTCGTAAGAGACGTTGTCGGGTAAGTCGTCGGCGTCGCCGCTGGGTTCAAATTTCGCGAACTGATCTTTGTTGCGGCTCGGCCCGGAACGGCCGTACGCCTTCGCCCCGGTCGCCCCCGCAACCGCCGCCCCGGTAGCGGAGCCTACGGCAGCCCCGGCACCTCCGCTAGCGTCATCATCGTCGTCATCGTCATCATCGTCGTCATCGTCATCATCGTCATCATCGTCGTCATCGTCGTCATCGTCGTCATCGTCGTCATCGTCGTCATCGTCGTCATCGTCGTCATCGTCGTCATCGTCATCATCGTCGTCATCGTCGGCGTCAGCCAGTTTGTAGGTCAGCAAGAAATCGTATTCTGACATGAAGCCTCCAGTTGATGATGGTCCGGCAAGCGAACGAGCGCTAGTCGTCCGGCAATAGGCGATCGTACGACAAAGTTCCCGCTGGAGTTGAAAAACGACCGGGCATCGCTGCCCGGCCGTTCCGCTTCTGCCTCTTTACGCGGGCGTTAATCCCCGGCGGAACCCGAGAGTTGACGACGGTAGGTCGTGAGTTCCACATCGGCGTCGAGCTCGTTGAGTTTGTCTTTGAGGGCTTGCTCGAGGTCGGCATCGGCCCACATGCCACGCCGCTGGGTATCGAGCAGAATGTTGCCGAGATCGCGCGTTTTGTGGACGTTGGCATCCGAGATGCGGTCCCACTCGGAGAGCGTGACTTCGACGGTGCGTTTCCACAGTTCGGGCGAGATCGTATTGCCGAGCGCGGCTTCGGTGGAACGCATCGCCTTAAAGATGTCGCCGAATTCCATGACGCCGGAATAGCCGTGTTCCATCATCTTGTCGCGCCACGCTTGCGAGTGGAAGCGCGTGAGCACGCCGTTGACGACGATGTTGCGGAAGTTCTTGACTTTGGGATCGCGACGTGTGAGGTCGCTGACGACGATCATCGTATCCTCGTGTCCCATCGTGCGTTTGGCCGCGCCGAACGCCGAGGTGAACGAGGCGAACATGTCTTCCTTGACCGGTCCGCCAGCCGCCATCTGGACGAGCGGCTGTTGGATAACCTCCACGGTCTCCACAAGATAGCGTTGAATGTCTGCGGCCGGTTTGATGAGGATGCTCGCAAACTCGGGGATATAGGCGTTGCTATTGTCGCTCATCCAGGCTGCACCGATGTCGTTGAAATCGGTGAAGTTGCCGGTGTCGAGCATCGCGCCGACCTGACCCATGAATGCATCTTCACCCATGCCGAAGCAGCGGGCTTTCGCAAGCTCCGGATCCATGCCGTTTGCGATCATGTGGTCGGTATGCTTCTTGACGAAGTTCCACTCGTACGGTTCGTCGGCGTTTGATGCAAGAACCGCGGCATCGTGGATCAACCGAATCGCCCCGGGGAACGTATTTTTGAAAACGGTCGACGTGTTGGCGAGGATGTCGATGCGCGGGCGACCGAGTTCGTCGAGAGAAATCAGCTCGACGCGTTCGGCGCGGTTGAAGCGGTCTTTCTGGACGCGTACGCCCATAAGATCGAGCGCCTGCGCGATGCCGACGCCGTCGCTTTCGAGGACTTCCGAGCCCCAGAGGACGACGCCGACGGTTGCCGGATAGTGTCCGCGCTCGGCGACGGCCGCTTCGAGAATTTGCTCGACGGTGCGGCGTGCTTTGCGGCAGGCAGCTTCCCGCGGCAGCATACGGACATCGGTCGAGGCCATGTTGCGGCCGGTCGGGAGCACGTTCCAATTGCCGACCGGTTCGCCGCCCGCTGAGGGCTCGAGGTACTTGCCGTCAAGGGCCGTGAGCAGGCCTTTGCGTTCGCCATCGCCGACGCGACCGAGCTCCGCATAGAGCGTGCGCGCGCGTTCGATGAACGTCGTGAGCTCACCGAGTTCGTACGGGTTTTTCGCAAGCGTATGTCCGGCGATCGGACGCGTGCTCAAGATGCCGACAATCGCCGCTTGACCGACTTTGCCGCTGGGACGCAGCACTTCGGCCGAAACGATTTCTTTGCCGGCTTCTTTAATCTCATCGAGGATTTCGTGGTTGTAGAGACCGTCTGCCGTGCGGCCGTGTTGATCGGCCATCAGTTTGTCGTACGGGATGCCGTAGCAGCCCGCGATCAAGCGATAGAAGTCCACGTCCGAGAATTCGAGGCAAGCGTAGAACGTCGAGAGCTGATCTTCGGGTGAGAGGTTGCGGCCGAAGACGTGCTGACCCGCGGGCGCAAATTCGCCTTCGAGCGAGACGAGTTCGTCGTGGACGCGCGCGACGTACTTGCGCTGTTCGTCTTCGTTTGCCCAACGCACGTCGATACCGCCGCGTTCGTCCGGAACGCGGGCCGGCGGAAGAAGCGGCTGTTGTCCCGCAGCTTCCGTCCGAATACCGCTGCGCTCGACAACTTCGACGACTTCCGAGGCGATGTCCGAGCGTTTCTCGACGTCGCTGGAGTTCGTATTGTAGTAGTCGTGCACGAGGCGATGCAGGTTACGCAAATCTTCGCTGCCGTCGACAGAGACGAGCGGCGGGCAGAGGTGCGAGAGAATCGTTGCATACGAACGGCGCCGCGCGATCGAGGCTTCGACCGGATCGACGACGTTGAAGATGTACGCGTGCGGCGTCGAGTCGACTAAGAACTCCGGATAGTCGCCCGCAGCAGGGCACCACTCTTTGCCTTTCGCCCATTCGACGAGTCCGTGCGTGCCGACGTGGACGATCGCATCGGCGTTGAAGCGGCGCGTAGCGTAGCGATACGATGCGAGCAGCCACGGCGAAGGCGGTGCGCCTTTGTCGTGGATGGCGCTAAGGTCTTCCATGCCCTGCATGTCTTGCAGCAGCACCAGAATGTTGCCGAAGCGCAGACCTTTGATTGGAATCGTCGCCGGCGGTTGGCCCCACACGTCGTAAAAGTACGATTCGAACTTCGTCGGAAGATCGTGCACCCAGTCGCGGATCTCCGCGCTCGAGACAGCGCCGACGGTGTGATACCCGGCGTACATGTCTTGCAGTTTTTTGGAGATTTCAAGATCCGTCGCGTCGATATCGCCCGTGCGGTAGCCGTTCTCTTGCAGCGTCTCGAGCATCGTACGAATGGAGCCGGCGATATCGAGGAAGAGCGCGACGCCGATGTTCCCAGGTCCCGGCGGGAAGTTGTAGATAAACGCCGCGATCTTCTTTTCGTCATTTTTGAGGTGGCGCAGCTTGAGCCAACGGGTCGAAATCTCAGCGAGGTTTTCGACGCGATCGGGGATCGGTTCGAGCGCACTAATATCGGCGTTTGTTGCTTCGCGCGAGCAGATCGGCGGCATCGGTTGAATGCCTTCGGTCTCGGGGGTGACGATGTTGCCGATGTATTCGAGCGATGCGACGCCGAATTTCGATGCCGCAAGATCGGCGCGCGACATCGCGGCGTTTACGGGTGAGGTGTAGACGCGCGGATCGCCGAGATCGTGAATGAGATCGATCGACGGCTCGGGTGCGCCCGCGAACATCGAACCCGCAAGATAGAGCGGAACGTTGTGATAGACGGCGTTGACCAGCGGTTGCTGCGTTTTCGTCGCGAGCAAATGTTTACGCGAAACGATGTGCGCGTTGAACACCGCGGTCATCGAGGTGATAACGCCGAGGCCGCGCTTCTCCCACGCTTCGATTGCGGCGTTGAGCACGGGATGGTTCCACTCAACGAGGAAGAGATCGTGCGTAATGAAGCCGATGCGATCCCAGGGCTTCTTGCCGTACGTTTTTTCAAAATACGGTTCGTACCACGCGAGATACTCTTCCGGTGTTTGGAAGAGCCCCTTGTGTGCGGGGTGGTAGATGCCTTCGTTCTCGACCTTGGCGGGGAGCGGAACGACGCCTTTGTAGGCGTTGTTCATGAAGTTCTGCATCAGGTACAAGAACATGTTTTCCACGTTCTCGACGCTGCGGTTATTCCAGTAACCGATCATGACGAGATTTTTGAAGACCGGCTTCTTGAGAAGCTTGGCCATGAGCGGGGCCGCACCGACCATCTTCTGCATCCCGAGGAAACCTTGGCGCGCTTCCCAGAGCTCGTCGATGACTTCGTTCTTTGCTTTTGCCTGATAGCGTTTGATCGCCATCGACATCTCGCGCATTGGGTTGGACTTGTTCATGTCGAACTCGAAGCCCAGCGACTTGAACATCATGTTCTGCAGGCGCGGATCGGGAATGTCGTACCACAGGAATTTGACCTTGTTCAATTCCCCGGCGCGGTCCATCTCGACCACCAGCTGGGCCAGGCGCTCGACCGTATCGTGCGTCATCGCCTGCCAGCCGACGAAGATGTCGGCACCCTTGATCGACTCCCGCAGGCGCCCGAGGGCGGCGGGGTCGTTGAAGTCGGCCGCACCATAGTGCTCTAGCTCCCACGGCTGACCCGTCTTCTCGCGCAGATTGTGAAAGGCGAGACGCATAGCATTCGCGCGCTCGTCCGGGGCCCATGAGGAATAGCCGACAACCTTCATATAAGGAGGCTACGCCCACGGGGGGGCCCGGGACGGTGATAGCTATCACCCAGCCGACTGCTGTGCCAGAAATTTTGGCATACCGACGCGACCCAACAGCCTCCGGACCGACTTTGAGGCACCGTTACGGGCGATGCATCGTTTTCGTCTGGGTGCGAGGTTGTACACTACGCCCCACCCGTTTTTCTGTCGAGGAGTTTTTGTGCCGTTCGTTCGTATCGATGTTGCTGAGGGAAAATCCGCTGAGGAGCTTACCGCGATTGGTGACGGCGTTCATTCCGCGCTGATCGAAGCGATCGACATTCCCAAAGACGATCGTTTCCAAGTGATCAACGTGGTACCCGCAGCGCAGCTGATCTACGATCGTGCGTATTTCGAGATCAATCGCAGCGATGCAACGGTGTTCGTTCAGATTACGCTGCGGCCCGGACGCACCGAGGATCAGAAGCGCAAACTCTATCATCTCATCGCAACGCAGCTCTGGCGCAAAGCCAAAGTGCGTGCGGAAGATGTGTTTATTACGCTTGTGGAGATTCCGGGTGAGAACTGGTCCTTTGGTGGCGGCATCGCACAGTATGCGCCGTCGGTCAAGTCCGAGTAGGCCCACCGTTTTCGCGCGCGTGCCGCTTTGCTTGAAAGTAATAATCCGCTAGTCGAAATCCCGCGCGCTCGAGCGCGCTGCGATCGCGACCTTCAGGTGTTTCGGTTGCCGCGCACACGAGCCGTCCGCCGGCTTCGAGTTGATCCGCGCGTTTAGCGAGGATCGCCGCGCCGTGTCCGCGGCCGCGTTGCGCGGGATACACGAAGGTGCGCACTTCCGTCCAGTGACCGTCGAGCGGCTCGCTCATGACCACACCGACGACGTCATCGCCCCGCTGTGCGAGCAAAACTTCGGGCGTGGAAAAACCGCGGCCGTATTCTTTTGCTATTTCATTGATCGAGATCCGGTCCAGCGCCGAGGGTGGTCGCAGCACCACATCGCTCCGGTCGATCGTCGACTCGGCATGATGGATGAACGCCGCGCCCGTCGGCGCGAAGGCGAGATTCAGATCGCTGGCCCCGCGACGCGCGGCATGGTCGCCCCCATAGAACCAAATGCTACGCGCCCCGAGCGCCGCAAACGCTTCGGCCAGACGCCGGGCCGGATCCTCGGAGTCGGCGATGTCGAATCGCACGATACAGTCCGAGGCAAAGATGCTGCCATCGCTCTTGAAGGCGACGCCGACCGCGCGGCCATCGTCGCGCAGCGCGATTCCGCGAGCGCTTTCGCGAACCATCCGGGCGAGTGAGAGAACCGGTAAACTATCCATGCTGCGATCTCGAGTCCGGGCAAAAAAAAGCGAGTCGATATCTCACGACTCGCATTTCGAAAAAGTGTTACCCCGGCCTGCGCCGGGCTAACACGATCGACCTTAAGCGGAGGCTTTTGCCTTGCGGACGGTCTTCTTGCCCGAAGCCTTGCGGCGCGGCGACGCTTTACGCGCAGCCTTCTTCACGCCTTTTTTGCGACCGGCGGTCTTTTTACGACCGGCAGTCTTTTTGCGTGCCGTTACTTTACGGGCGGTTTTCTTGCGACCAGCGGTTTTCTTTTTGGCTGTTTTCTTGCGGGTCGTCTTTTTGGCGCTCGTCGATTTGCGGGTTGAGGTCTTCTTACGAGCGGTCTTCTTGGCGGCCGTCTTCTTGCGCGGAGCCGCTTTGCGGGCCGTGCTCTTCTTACGGCTGGTGGACTTGCGCGTCGAGGTTTTCTTGGCCGCGCTCTTCTTGGCGGTACGTTTCACTGCCATTGTTTTGGTAGCTCAACTTTCTATCCGCGTCGCTATGGAGGCGGATGGAAACCGGCATGTGCCGGGGATGTTACCAATGTTATATCACCCGGAGGAAATTTTCGCAACAACGTCGGTTATTGCGTAGTACCGGCCGCGCGAATTTTCGGCCAATTCTCGCATCAACGGATAGGCTTCGAACTCGTCCAAATTCACAAATGTCATCGCCGCGCGACCCGCGATCGCGCCCGCAATCGCCCGGCATTGTTCGCCCGCAACGGCGACGAGTTGGCGCGGATCGCCGTTTTTGAGCGCTGCGGAAATCTCGTTTTCGGCACCGAGCGGAACGTTCGCGCGGCCGTCGGAGAAGATTGCGACGTCGACTTGCGCGCCGGAATTCGCTCGTAAAAAGCGTTCCGTGATCCGGCGCACGTGTTCGAGCGCACCCGCAAGCGGGGTCAGCGCTTTGCCCTCGCCGGCTTCTAAATCGAGCAGACGCGAAGCGACGAGATCGATATTTCGGCCCGTGTTCTCATCAACGACGACCTCGGCGCTCGGCCCCCAACACGATACCAGCGCCGCGCGTTCGCGCTCCGTATAGATGGGTCGCAAGAGTTCGCGGCACGCCGCGCGGACGAGCTCCGCAGATTTTTTGGTGGAGAGCGATGCATCCACGACGAGTACCGTCAGCCGCGGCGGGACGGCCGCATCGACTTGTTCGCGCGGCTCGGCCGGCATTGCTGCGGCGCGCGCGACACTGCGATCGACCAGCGTAGCGGCGATGTCGAGCCGGCCGTTCGCGAGCGGCTGCGTCGCGATCGTTTGTCCCTCGATTGCGGACTGCGGTCGTTTTTTCAAACTCGCGCGCTGCGTTAACTCGGGCGAAACAATCGTCGTTGGACCCTGCGGCGGCGGCTCGTTCTCGGCATCGCTCTCGCCTTCGCCCATCGTTTGATCGAGTGCCGCTTCGATCGCTGCATCTTCGGCCATGTGCTCCGAGAGCGCTTCGACTTTGAGTCGCGAGCGGCGCAAGCGCGCAGCAAGCGGCAGGACGCGCGCGACGTCCTCGCGCGTTACTTCTTTGCGGTTCTCCCAGGCCGCATACGCCGCGGCCGCTTCCAGCGTGACGATCTCCGTGCGGTGCGAATCGATGCCGAGGCGCGCGATCGTCTCGATCGCCGTGCGCTCTGCGTCTTCGTTGATGCGCACGTTCGGCAAGAGCTTGATCGCGCGCGCCAGGCGCGTGCGCAGCGCTTTTGTTTTGCTTTCGTAAAGCGCGGCAAAACCGCGTGGGTCGCGGGCGAACGCCGCGTTGCGGCGATAAATCTCGACGCGTTCGTCATAGCTGCCGGCCGCGCGAATGAAGACGCGCAGGCCGATACGGTCCGTGATCTGCGGACGCAGTTCGCCTTCTTCGGGATTCATCGTGCCGATGAGCGTGAAGCGCGAGGGGTAGTCGATCGCGTGCTGACCGCGCTTGACGTGCACGACGCCTTGCGCTGCGGCATCGAGCAGCGCATCGACCGCAACGTCCGCGAGCAAGTTGATTTCATCAACGTAGAGCACGTTGCGATTCGCGCCTGCGAGGAGACCAGGACGGAAACCGACGGCATTCTTCTCGAGCGCCGCGCGCAAGTCGATCGCACCCACGAGATCGTCGAGTTGGACGCTTGCGGGAAGTTCGACGATCTCGCCGCGCGTTTTACGCGTCTTCGGCCGTTCGCCGCGTTCGATCTGCGCCGCGCATGCCTCGCACAGATTGGCGCCGTCGGGGTCGCAGCCGTACGCGCACGTCGCGCGTTCGAGGACCGGCAAGAGTTCTGCGGCGCTGCGAACGAGCGTCGTCTTGCCCGTTCCTTTGGGGCCGGAGAAGAGCACGCCCCCGACGCGCGGATTGATCGCGGCAAGGGTGAGAGCGAGTTTGGGTTCGTCTTGACCGACGATTGCAACGAATGGGAACGGGATGTAAGCGGCTCGACTGGATTGCGGCATATCGCGAACTTTGTGGATGGGATGCCGTCGCCCTCGCGCGAAGTGCCGCTTGATGAACATTCCGATCGACGGCGGGTCCTTAAACTTCACCGATGCCGGCAGCGGCGAGGCACTGGTATTACTCCACGGATTCCCGCTCGATCATCGCTCGTGGCAAGCACAAGCAGACGACCTTTCGAAAACATACCGCGTGATCTGTCCCGATCTGCGCGGTTCCGGACGCTCGTCCGTCACGCCGGGTCCGTATTTGATGGAGACGCTCGCCGGGGATCTTCTCGATCTGCTCGATGCGCTTCATATCGAACGCGCCGCGTTTGCAGCGCCCTCCATCGGCAGTTACGTCCAGGCCGCGTTCTTTCGGATGTACAGCGAACGGGTGAGCGGCTTCGCGCTCGTTGCGGGAAACACGTTTGCCGATACGCCGGCGATTCTCGCCGGGCGCGGACCGCTTGCGGATCGCGCCGAGCGCGACGGTATGCAGCCGGTGATCGATGCGTATCTCCCGCGTTACTACGCCAAACATTTTTATCGCGACCAGCCCGAGATGATCGAAGAAGGCCGCCGCTGGATGAGCGAGCAGAACCCGCTCGGCGTCGCCGCGCAGATTCGCGGTATGGCCGAACGCGTCAGCGCCGACGATCTTCTCGAAGACATTCACGTCCCGGCGCTGGTGCTTGCGCCAAGCGAAGATTCCTGGATTCCGGTCGCCCATCTGCGCGGGGTTGCGGGCCACCTTGCCGATTGCGAATTCCTCGAAGTCCCCGCCTGCGGACATATGCCGATGCGCGAACATCCCACGATCGTTACCTCGGCGCTCCGCCGCCTCATGGAGCGCGTGAGCGCTCACGAACGCGCGATGTAGAACGCGATCCGCGGATCGGGGTGCGGCTCGCGCCGCATGCCAACGCGCTCGGCCGTCGCGATCGACGCGAGGTTCTCGCGTTCGATCGGCGCGATCACTTCGCTCACGGCCGTCTGCGCGAGCGCCCAGGTAAGGATCGTTCCGATCGCCTCCGCCGCGTATCCGCGACGACGCATCGAGGCAACGATCCCGTACCCGACTTCGACGCGACCGCGGTCATCTGGGAAGCCTTTGAGATTGACGAGCCCCACGACGATGCGTTTCTTGCGGTCGACGACGATGCGTCCTGAAAACGGTAAGACGGATGGGTCGCCCCGCAACCGCGCGAGTTGAATAGGGAACACGCGTTCGATGAGAATCGCATCGGGCCACTCGACGGGCAGATCGGCGCCGATGAGGCGGCGCGCGTCTTCACGTTTTCCCGCAAGCAGTGATTCGAGAATCGGGAGATCGGCGAGGACGAAGTCGAGGCGGGCCGATTGCATCGCTAGGCGTCCACGGATCCGCCAAGATAAATCGCGCGCACGCGCGGATCCTCGGCGAGTTCTCCGGCGCTGCCCTTGAGTGCGATCTCGCCATTCTCCATGACGTAGGCGCGGTTGGCGTGTTTAAGGGTGAGAAACGCGTTCTGCTCGACCAGCAGCACGGCCGTTCCATCGGCGACGAGTGAAGCGATCAGCGCGAAGAGCTGCTCGACGATGAGCGGCGCAAGGCCGGTCGATGGTTCGTCCAGGCACAACAGCTTGGGCTTGGCCATAAGGGCGCGCCCGATCGCGAGCATCTGCTGCTCGCCACCGGAGAGCGAGAAGGCTGTTGCGTTCTTGCGTGCGGCAAGGGCCGGGAACCGTTCGTACATCGCGCGGAGTTCCGCCTCGATGTCGCGGCGATCGCGCGCGTATGCACCGAGGCGCAAGTTATCGTCGACCGAGAGTTCGGTGAAGAGCTGACGACCTTCGGGGACGTGCGAGAGTCCGTAGCGCACGACGCTCTCAACCGATGCCGCGATCAGGTCGTGACCATCAAAGCTGATGCTCCCGGACCGTACGCGCGTCTCGTACCGCGAGATCGTCCGCAGGAGCGTGCTCTTGCCGGCACCGTTCGCACCGAGCACGGCGACGATCTCGCCCGCCGCGACATGCAGTGAAACGCCGCGTAACACATCGATCGCGCCATAGCCGGCGTGCAGGTCGTCGATCGCAAGCAACATTATCCGGTCGTTCCCAAATAGGCGGAGACCACGGCGGGATCGTTGCGAACGCTCGTTGCATCACCATCCGCGATCTTCACGCCGAATTTGAGCACCATCACGCGGTCGCTGATCGCCATCACGAGTTTCATGTCGTGCTCGATGAGCAACAGGGTCATACCGCGCTCGCGCAGCGCGAGAAGATCGTCTTGCAACATTGCGCGTTCGCGGGCGTTGAGGCCGGCGGCGGGTTCGTCGACGAGCAGCATCCACGGATCGGCGGCAATCGCGCGCGCGAGTTCGACGCGCCGCCGTTCGCCAAATGGTAAATCGCGCGCTTCCATTCCGGCGATCGATTCGAGCCCCAGTCGCGCGAGCGTCGCGCGAGCACGATCCGTCGATTCGCGTTGCGCGTGTCGCGATGCAGGGAGCGCGAGCAGATCGGCGCCGAACGATGTCCGCTCGCTGCGAATGAGTCCGGCGACGACATTTTCGAGGACCGTCATCTCATCGAAGAGACGCGCGTTTTGAAACGTGCGACCAACGCCGAGCGAGGCGATCCGGTGCGGCTGCCAGCCCGTGACATCGCGACCGGCGATGTTCACGTTGCCTGCGCTGAGCTTGCCGACCCCACAAATCGCATTGAAGAGCGTGGTCTTCCCCGCGCCGTTCGGCCCGATGAGCGATGTGAGCGATCCCCGTTCGAGCGTGAAGTTTACCGCATCGACGGCTGTCAGTCCACCGAAGCGTTTGGTCACGTCGTGGACGACGAGCGGCGAATCCAAATTTAGCGGACGAACGGGAGCTGCAGCAACCGGGAGCGTGGTAAGACCGGGAGCGGCGCGCGCTTCGCGCTTGGTGCGACGGAAGAGACCGATCACGCCACCCGGCGCGGCGATCACGACGATGATGACGAGTACGCCATAGGCGACTTCGCGCCAATTTTCGTATGCGTGGCCGGAGATATCGAGAAAGCCGATGAGAGCGGCGCCGATGAGGGCGCCGCTGACGCCACCTTGTCCGCCGAGCACCACCATCAAGAGAATGTCGATCGAGAGCGCGGCGCCGACGGCGTCGGGTACGATCAATCCGAGATACGCGGCATAGATCGCGCCGCTCAGTCCCGCCAGTGCCCCGGCGTAGGCGAACGCGAGAATCTTATAGCGCCGGGTAGCAACACCGATGACGTCGGCGGCGAGTTCGTCGTTGCGAATCGTTTCAAATGCGCGCCCGGTGCGGCCCCGTAGCAGGTTGAGCGTGAGAAAAGCCGCGATCAGTGCAACGGCCCAGGCGAACCAGTAGGCGGCGTAACCGGAGAGCGAAAGCGAACCGATCGTCGCATACGGAATCGAGCTGATCCCGCTTGCTCCGCCAAAGAGTTTGGACTCATGAAAGAGACCGACGACGATCAGCCCAAAGCTGAGCGTTGCCATAGCAAGATAGTGGCCGCGAAAACGGAGCGCGATGAAGCCGACGCCGAGGCCCACCAGCGTCGCCGCGAACACACCGACGATTGCGGCCGGCCAAAACGGCCAGTTCAACGTGGACGTGAGATAGCCGACGACGTAGGCCCCGATCCCGAAGAAGCCCGCCTGCCCGATCGAAATCTGTTTGACGTTGCCGAGCAAGAGCGAGAGTCCGATCGCTGCAATCGCGTAGATCGCCGCATACGTGCCGGCTTGCGCGTAGGTCGCGTTGCGCGCGAGCGTTATTCCGAAGATGGCAACGATCAGCGCGAGGATCGGCAGTGCGCGGGCATCCGCGCGTAAACGCGCGATCAATCGCGCACCGCGGCGCGCGAACCAAAGAGTCCTTGCGGTCGCACGAGGAGCCCGATGAGCAGCAGCGAGTAAATCAGTGGATCGGCAACTCCGTACGAAAACTGTCCCTGAAGCAGTTTCTCGATAGTGCCGACGAGCAAACCGCCGACAACGCAGCCGACGGGTGATTCGAGACCACCAACAATCGCCCCGACGAAGCCCTTGATGGAGATTGCGACGCCGCCCGCGCCTCCCACGAGCGTGATCGGCCCGATGATCGTTCCGCCAAATGCCGCAAGTGCAATCGCAATCCCGACCGAAATCGCGCGCGCGCCGGTGATATCGATGCCGACCAGGCGCGCTCCCAGTGGATTGTTCGCCGCTGCACGGATTGCTTTTCCGTAGTATGTCTTCTCAAAGAAGAGATACATTGCGGCGAGCGCCGCGAGTAAGAGAACGAAGACCCAGATCGATTGATAAGGAATCGAGAGGCCGCCGAGATTGAGCGCATCGGAGGCCTCGCCGGTAAACGCCGGGAGCGGCTGCGGCAGGCTTCCCCACCCCGGCACGAGCGCATGACCGTATAGTAAGATGAAAATCGTGCCGATCGTCGCGATGGTTAGCGAAATTTCGCCAAAGCGGGCGGCGGGTCGCAGAATAACGCGTTCGTAGATCAGGCCAAGTCCGAAGCCGAGGATCGTTGCACCGGCAAGCGCCACCCAGGCGTTGACGTGGAACAACTGAACGATCGAGAGTGCGAAGAGGCCGCCGACGATCACGAACTCGCCCTGCGCGAAGTTCACGATGCGCGTGGCGCGCAAGATGATGTGTATTCCGAGTGCGACGAGGGCGTAGCCGCTGCCCACGGTTACGCCTGCCACAAGGAGTTGGAGCATGCCCGGCCTAGAATCCGTATGGGGATTTGTTTCTCCTGTCGCTACAGACTAAGGAGTTTTTATGGTTCGCATCGCCCGCGCGGCTCTTGCCGCCGCCGCCCTCATCGCGCTCGTCGCCCCACCGGTCACGGCAGCTCCGGCGGCACCCTCCGGAACGCCGATCGTAATCGGAGCCGTGCTCTCGATTACCGGCAACTACGCGCCGCTCGGCGAGCCCGAGCGCAATGCACTCAAAATCGCCGAAGCCGAGATCAACGCCAGCGGCGGCGTTGCGGGTCATCCGCTTTCCATCAAGATCCTCGATGATGAAGGCAAGCCCGATACGGCGCAGCAGCTCACAACGCAACTCGTCGGCGAACATGTGGCGGCGATCATCGGTGGCACGCTCACGCCGACGACCCTTGCCATGACGCGCGTGACGAATGATGCAAAGATCGTCGAGATCTACATGAACCCGACAGATTCGCTCTGGAATACGAAGAACGGCGTGATGAAGTATCTCTTCGAGTCAACGCCGCGCAACGAACTCGAAGCAACGAAGCTCATGGGCTATCTTAAGAACAAACTCAAGCGAACGAAAATTGCGATCATGCACGATGAGGCACCGTACGGGACGACCGGCGCGCCGATCGTGGCCGCGGTTGCAAAATCACTCGGCCTTGAGGTAGTCGACGATGAATCGTACCCGGTCGCTGCGACCGACATGACGGCCCAACTGCAGAAGGCGATGAAGGCGGGCGCCGATGCGCTCGTGATCTGGACGGCCGGGCCGGCGGCACCGATTCTCGTACGCCAGGCAAAACAATTCGGTTTCAAAGGCACGATAATGGGCTCGACCGGGATCGCATCGGATAACTTCCTCAAAGTTTCCGGCCGCGACGGTTACGACGTGTACGCCGATCTCGATCTGAACTACACGCATCCCGACGCCGGTCAGCGCAAATTCCTCGACCTCTATCGCAAAGCATATAACGCGCGCCCCTCCAACTTTGCTTCGTTTGCGTGGGACGCCGCGCACCTCTTGGCGTTTGCCATCGGAAAAACCAAAGGCGACGTCAGCGGCGATTCGCTCAGCGCTGCGCTCACGACGATGCATCCGTACCGGGGCACGACGGGGGAATTCAAGTTCACCGCGACCGACCACAACGGTTTGAAAATCGAGGCCGTCAAAATGTGTATCGAGCACGGTGCCTGGGTCATTATTGAATAAGGACGCGGTGCGCGTTCACGAAGCCGACGAGCGCGCATATATCGAACGCGCGCTCACACACATCGGCGTGAGCGCTCAGCAGGCACGCGAGGTCGCAGACGTGCTCGTTGCCGCCGATATTCGCGGCATCGAATCGCACGGAATCGCACGGCTACGGTGGTTCTATGTGGATCGGATTCGACTTGGTACGATCAATGCGAATCCGAACTACATCGTCCTCAAGGATACGCCGACGTCGTATCTGCTCGATGCCGATAACGGTCTCGGGCACCCGGCTTCGATTCAAGCGATGCGCGCGGCGATCGAGAAAGCGCGCGATAGCGGGATCGCGTTCTCGGCCGTACGCAATTCCAATCACTACGGCATCGCCGCATACTATGCCATGATGGCGCTACCCGAGGATATGATCGGGATTTCGTCGACCGATTCCGCGCATTTCGCGGTGCCGACGTACGGGCGCGAGAAGATGCAGGGCACGAACCCATTCGCATTCGCAATCCCAGCGGGCGAAGAGCCCGCGTTCGTCCTCGATTTTGCAACGACAACCGTAACGTACGGAAAACTCGAAGTGTACGAACGTAAAGGCCTCAAACTCAAACCCGGTTGGGCAGTCGATCGCGACGGCAAAAGCACGGACGATCCGACGGAAGCGCGTTTCCACGGCGCGCTAACGCCACTCGGCGGGATCGGCACCGAGAACGGCGGTCACAAAGGCTACGGCCTAGGTGCACTCAGCGAAATCCTCACCGGCGTACTCGCCGGCGGCCTCTTTGGAATAGACTTGAGTATCCCCGAGGGGCCGAAGTCGCGCGGCGGGATCACCTCGCACTGGTTCGGCGCGCTGCGCATCGACCGGATGCGCGACATCGCCGAATTCAAAGCCGACCTCGACCGCGAACTACGCCAATTCAAAGACAGCGTGAAGGCACCCGGCCAGGACCGCATCTACGTCGCAGGTGAAATCGAACACGAGACCACGATCGCTTACAAGCGCGACGGAATTCCACTCGTCGAAAAAATCTGGGAAGACCTCGATGCGATGGCGGGCGAAATCGGTATTTCGAAACTCGCGCGGTTCTAGTATCGGGGAGGCGCCGGCGTATCGTCTCGACGTAGCTTCATGAGATTCTGGTGAAGGAAGCGCGTTTTGCGGTCCTGGCGGCGAACAATCGCAGCACCGGGTACGTTGGAGGATCGACATGAACAAATCACTCGCGCTCTTTTGCGGCCTTGTTTTGCTTAGCGGATCCCTAGCGGGCGCCGCGCGTGCAGACGAAATGCCCGGGATGACGATGGCATCCGGGCCGATGTCGCATATGTCGATGACGACGCTTCGAGCCTCGAACGCGGCCGACCGCGAGCGGGCCGCGGCGATCGTCGTTTCGGCGAAAGCCGTCATGGCGCAGTATACCGATGTCGCTAGCGCCACGCGCGATGGCTATAAGAAGTTTCTCCCGACGATCGAGCTGCCAATGGAGCATTTCACGAACGACGCGTATGCCGTGGAGGCGTACGGCGGACATTTGAATCCGGCCCATCCAACCTCGCTCATCTACGAGCGGAAAGGCGCCCAGCTCCGCTTAGTCGGCGTGATGTATACCGCCGCGCGGACGGCAAGCGACGATCAACTCAATGCGATGGTCCCCTTGAGCGTAGCGCAGTGGCACAAACACGTGAATTACTGCTTCCCGCCCGCCGGTACCAAAGGCGATGCGCGATTTGGTCTTGGCGGGACGATCGCCTCGAAAGACGCCTGCGACGCCGTCGGTGGCCGTTGGATGCCGCAACTCTTCGGCTGGATGGTCCACGTCTGGCCGCTTGAATCCGATCCCAAAACACAGTGGGCCGTCGACCATCCCGGCGACAGCCATCATTCGATGTAGTCCCGCTTAGAGTTTGAGCACCATCTCGGTGCTCGGTCGAAAACCGAGCGCTGTGTAAAGTGGCCTCGCCTCATCGGTCGGCGAGAGCACGATCCGGTACGGAGCGCGTGCGCGCAAGTCGTCGATGAGTGCGTTGACCATTGCTTTGCCCACACCGCGTCTTCGATGAGGGGGGTCGACAAAGACGTTGTGTACGCGTGCTTCGGAGGTGTTGTGGTATCCCTCGCGCGGCAAGTACGGGCGCAGATACCCAACCGCGACAGCGATGGGATTCGCGCTCGATTCGGCGACCCACGCGATCACCTCGCCGGTCTGCATTCCCGCGAGAAAGAACGCTAGCCAACGGGCTTGAATCTCGACGTCCGATTCTTCGCCGTGGACTTCGCGTTGCAGACGAACGCGAAAGTTGACCAGCGTCGCGCAGTCCTCGGGCGACGCACGCCGAAGCGCGCCGATGTTCACGCGCCGGTGAACATCGGCGGACGCTTGTTGCGGAATGCGTCGAGGCCTTCGGCAAAGTCACTGGTCGCCGCGGCGATCCCTTGCATCTCCGCTTCGAATGCAAGAGCGTCGGCGAGTTCGCCGATCCCGTTGTGCACGAGTTCCCGTTTGATGTAGCCGAGGGATTTCGGTCCGTGTGCGAGGGCATCGGCGAGCGCGCGCGCTTCGGTCATCAGGTTTTCAGGCGCGACAAGTTTGGTTGCGAGGCCGAGCAGGTCGGCTTTTTTCGCGTCGATTTTTTCTGAGAGCATCGTGAATTCCATCGCGCGACCGTAGCCGACGAAGCGCGGTAAGAGATAGGACGTGCCGCTATCGGGGACGAGGCCGATCTTCGCAAAGGCGGTCGTGAACGACGCTGCCTCGCTGACAATGCGAAAATCGCACGCAAGCGCGATGCCGAATCCCGCGCCCGCCGCTACGCCGTTAACCGCAGCAACAACGGGCTTTTCGATGGTGAGAATTTCTAGGAGCAGCGGGTTAAAGCGGTCCGTCACGGAGCTTGCAAGTGCGCCGTCATTGCGTTCACCGAGCGTTCGTTCGTCATCGAGCGCTTGGCCCGCACAGAACCCTTTGCCGTTACCCGTCACGATGATCGAGCGCACGGTGTCGTTCGACTTTAACTGCTTGAACGTTGCGATGAGCGATTCGAGCAGATCGGCGGTCAGCGCGTTGTACGATGCCGGCCGGTCGAACGTGATCGTGGCGATAGCGCCGTCGATTGAGAGCGTGTGCTGAATGGTGGTCATTGATTTCTCCAAGTCGGCGAACGGCGTTCGACAAATGCGGCGATCCCTTCGCGCGCGTCGTCAGTGGTGAGTAAGGCGAGGAAGTCGGCGCGTTCGGCCTGCAGGTTTTCGCCGAGCGAGGCTTCATAGGCACGGTCGAGCGCGTGTTTTGCAGTACGGATCGCGATCGGCGCTTTGGCGGCGATTTCGGCAGCCAGATCGAGAGCGGTCGAAAGCGTTTGGTCGGATGGAACGGATCGATTCGCGAGACCTCGCTCGCACGCTTCCCGGCCGCTGAGTTCGCGACCGACGAGGACCATCTCCATTGCGATGGTCTTGCCAACCGCGCGGATGAGACGCTGGGTGCCTCCCGCGCCCGGCATGACGCCAAGATTGATCTCGGGCTGACCGAGCCGCGCGTCATCGGCGACGATGAAGAGATCGCAGCTCATGGCTAGCTCGAGGCCGCCTCCAAGTGCCAGACCGCGCACGGCGGCGATTCGCGGGAGCGGCGATGCCCAGAGGCGATCCCACTGCGTGAGATCGGGTCCTTCGGTTTGAAATTCGACGATGTCGGCGCCGGCGGCAAAGGCACGTTCGTCGCCCGTAATCACCACCGCACGGGCCGTGCCGTCGGCGGCAAACGTCTCGAGCGCATCACCGAGCGCGCGCAGCAGTTCGTTATTCAGGGCGTTGAGGCGTTTTGGACGGTTGAGTTCGACGAGCGCGACGCCTGCGCGCGGGAAGCTGATGCGCAGCGTATCGCTCATGTAACGCGTCGGTCGATCACGCGTTTCGCTTTGCCGACTTCGATGCGTTCGATCGTGTGCGGTGCGACGACGCGCGCTTCGCATGTGACGAGTAGGCTTTCATTTAGCCGTTCGGCGACCCGTTTTGAGAGCGCGGTAAAGTCGATAGCAACGCCTTCGTGATACTCGACTTCGACCAGCATCTCATCGAGCGCGCCATGCGGACGGTCGACGAAGATCCGATAATTCGAGGAAAGTTCGGGGAAGCCGAGCAACACTTCTTCGATGGCGGTGGGGAAGACGTTGACGCCCCGAATGACGAGCATGTCGTCGACGCGCCCGGTCAGCCAATCGATGCGCGCCGTCGTGCGGCCGCATCGACACGGTTCGCGCGTGATCGAGGTAAGATCGCCGGTGCGGTAACGGAGCACCGGCATCGCTTCGCGCGTGAGGGTTGTAAGGACGAGTTCGCCGCGCATCCCGTCTGCAAGGGGCTCGTGCGTGGTCTCATCGAGAATCTCGGCCAGAAAATGATCTTCTTGCACGTGCATTCCCGCTTGCGCATCGACGCACTCCGAGGCAACGCCGGGACCGATGATTTCGGTCAATCCGTAGATATTCGTCGCCCGCACGCCGAGCTGCGATTCGAGTTCGGCGCGCATTTCTTTGGTCCACGCTTCAGCGCCGCAGATCGCATACCGCAGGGCCATCGGCGTGCGGTGCTCGGTACGGAAACGCTCGGCAAGCAACATTGCGTAGCTCGGCGTCGCGCCGATGCCGACGATCGGTAGGGCTTCGAGTAACTGCATTTGCCGCGCCGTGTTGCCACTCGATGCGGGGATCACGCATGCGCCGAGCGCTTCGCCCCCACCGTGCATCCCGAGTCCGCCGGTGAAGAGCCCGTAGCCCCACGACACTTGGAACATTTCGCCGGGCATGACGCCCGCAAGTGCGAGACTACGCGCGTTGACCTCGGCAAAGATCGTAAGATCACGCTTGGTGTAGGCGCCGATCGTCGGGTTGCCGGTCGTGCCGGATGAGGCGTGTATGCGCGCGAGCGATGCTTGCGGTACGGCAAGCATCCCGAGCGGATAGGCATCGCGCAAATCGCCCTTCATCGTGAACGGAAGGCCGGGGAGATCGGCAAGCGAGAGCGGTACCGCGACCCCCGCGAGTCGTTCGCGATACAGGGGTACGTTCTCGCGTAGTCGGCTCACGAGCGCCTTGAGACGCTCTGCCTGCAATGCTTCGAGGGCGCTGCGCTCGAGCTGTTCGAACGCCGGCTGGAAGATCATCGAGCGCGGGGGGCGGGTGCGAACGTCCACGTTTGTGGGTACTGATGAGCATCATGGCTCTCCTCGCCGAATATCAAATTCCCGAACAAGTCCCGGACGTGCCGAGCGGCCCCGACGCTCCGTCGTTCCCGACAACGCCCGCCGATCCGACGATGCCTGAGGGCGACCCGGCGCAAGGCTAGCGAAGGCGGCCCGGATGCGCCACCGCGAACCTCGGCAGCCATGAGTTCTGTGCAGCCGCTGATCCTTGAACCGACGCTGACGCCCGCGATTTGGGGCGGTGATGCGCTCGTTAAAACGTACGGAAAAACCGGTGACGCCAGCGCTCTTATCGGTGAGGCGTGGGAATGCTGGGACGAGAATCGTCTGGTGCGGACCGACGGGCAGACCGAAACGCTGGCACAAGCGCGCGTGCGGATGGGAGCGGTGCTCATGGGCGCGCTCGATCCGCGCGAACCGTTCCCTATTCTCACCAAGATCATCGATGCAAAACAGGCGCTTTCGGTGCAAGTGCATCCCGACGACGCCTACGCGCAGCGCGTCGAGCATCAGCGCAATGGAAAAGCAGAGTGCTGGTACATCCTCTCTGCAGAACCCGGCGCGGAGCTGGTCTTAGGTTGGACGCGAGATACGACGCGAGAAGAATACGAACGCCGCGTCGGCGACGGAACGCTCGGTGAGATCTTACGCCGTGTTCCCGTCGCTGCGGGCGATGCGTTCTATCTCCCCGCCGGGACATTACATGCGATCGGCGCGGGCATCCAACTTTTCGAGACCCAGCAGACAAGCGACCTCACCTATCGGATCTTCGACTGGAACCGCGTCGGCGCCGATGGCAAACCGCGCGAACTGCACGTTGAGAAGGCCGCGGACGTACTCGACTTTCACGCGCGCGGCCAAATTGCGATACAACCGCTTCAACACACGGAAGACGGCATCGAGCGAACACTCCTCATCGCCGACCGCCGCTTTCTTGTCGAGCGACTTCGTATGGTCGGTGCGTCCGGAATGTATTACACGAACGGACGGCCGATTGCGATGACCGCGCTTGCGGGCGAAGTCTTCGTGCGCGTCGGCGGCGTAGCGAGCACGATTGCGCCGTATCAAACGATCGTGATTCCCGCGGAAGCCGAGCGCATTGAATTTATTCCCCACAGCGTCGTTGCCGACGTCATCGCGGCGACGCCCGCCCCCGACCTTTCAGCGCTACAGGCGCAAATCGGCGACGGCGCGGCATTTTTCGCGCAATTTGCCGGACGCTAATTGATCGGGCTCGAGAGGATGTCCGGTAGCGTGAACGTTCCTTCGATAATCGGAACGACGCTGCCGCCGACTTGATAGAGCGGTCCGCCATCGGTTGCAACAATGCGAACGTGGAGCACGCTGCGACGACCCATCTTCACGCCTTGCTCGCTCACGAACGCCGTCGTACCGGCTGGCAGAAGATTGTAGTGGCGCATATACGCTGCAAGAGGTCCCGTTGCCGAACCCGTTGCGGGATCTTCCACAATTCCATGCTCCGGGGCGAACATGCGTGAATATGCGCCGCCGTCGTTTGGTGCGAAGACAAACACGCCGCCTGCTGCATCGTTCCCGCACACCGTCTGTAAGCGCGGATAATCGAGCCAAGCGCGATCGACGGTCGCGCGGTCGTGCACGCCAACGTACACGAAGTCCGGTCCCGCCGTGAGGCACTGCACGGGCGAATCGAGCAAATCGCGCTCGTCGAGTCCGAGTGCAGCGGCGGCACCGGCGCGATCGTATTCTTTCTTAAACGTGATCGGCGGCGTTGTTAGAAAGGCCATAAACGGGTCCGTTGAGAGAATGCTTACCGCAACCGGCCCGACTTCTTCCTGAAAGACGAAGTCGTCTTTGGTGACGATCCCTTCGTGATGTGCGGCCCATGTCGCGCCGATCGTTGGATGGCCCGCAAACGGAATCTCGGCCATCGGCGTAAAGATCCGAAGCCGCGCATCGCATCCCGCAAGCGTCGGCTTGAAGAAGAAGACCGTCTCCGAGAGATTCATCTCGCGTGCGATGCGCTGCATGATCTCGGGTTCGAGATCGCGCGCATCGGGGAAGACCGCCAACTGATTCCCTTCGAGCGCGCGGTCGGTGAAGACGTCGAGATGGAGCAGACGGTACGATGCCATCGTGCAAGCTTAGGCTCACATCGAACGAGCCCTCGTCCGGCGCTAGCGACAGTTGGTCGCGGTGTTACCGAGCACGAATGCGGAGACAAGGGCCACGAGCCACACGGCTACGGCGACCAGCGCACGGCGGCGGAACGTGCGTTTGCGCGCCGCGAGTGCACCGATGAGAAAGAGGACGAGCCCCGCGACGCCGGACGTCCACGGAAACATCAGGATCGGATCCCTTACCCATGCGCGCCCCGCGGCGAGTGCAATTCGCGGATCGATCGGCGTGCCCGCGGGATGGCACGCGAGCGTCGCGTAGGTCGCGCCAAATAGCGACCACGCGACGAGCGCACTTAGGACCCACCCAAGGCCGCTGATGATGCGATCAACCCGCGTAACGCGGGTCGTTATGCGGGGACCGGTTCCCGTGTTGGTGCGGACGGCGGCGCGGCAGGTCCGCGTAGCGACGTGGGCTTAGCGCCAGCGAGAAAGAGCCCTGAGACCTCTGATGGATCGGCGGCGGTTTCGGTCCAGCGTTCGCGCGGCAGCGGTTCAACGAAGTCGTGCGGCTGGAAGACGAGCTTGAAGAACTGGATGAGGTTGCTCGCGTAACGCGCGTTGCGCATGATCAGCGCCGGGATGCGTGCAAGGCCTTTTTTGCCGCGGTTGGCTTTGTTGGCGAAGTTGTTGCGCATCATCGTGCGCAGCGTGTTGATGAAGAAGTCGGACTCCGTACGGATCGCAAGACCCCATACGCCGCGCGCGGCCTTTTCGGTTTCGTTGATGACCTTGCGGTCGTACTTTTCCCAATCGAGGCCAAGCTTCGAGTAGATCGTCGATTCGCAGTCGCGCAGATACATCGTGACGTAGACGGCCAGCGTGAACATCTTAATCGCGAAGTGATTCTTGAAGCCAACCAGATACTGCGGCTGGCTGCGCAGCATGAGCGCGAAAAAGCGGCTGTGCCGGCGCTCGTCGTTGCACCATTCGTGAAAGTACTTGAAGATCGGGTGGAAGCCGAACTCCGGATGCATCTTGAGATGATCGCTGATGTTCTGGTAGCGGTAGAAGCCGATGATCTCCGAGAGATACGTCGTGATGAAGATCAGCTTCGGGTGCATGTGGGTGAGCTTTTCCATCTTCGGCAGAATCGCCAAATCGAACGGCCGGCCCATGTGGCGCATCACCCACGAGAGGAACGATGAATGACGCCCTTCATCGCGGCCCATCAGACGATAGATCATCGCAACGTCGGGGTCGGTAATTTTTTTCTGGACGTCGCTGTAGAGCAGACAGCCTGAGAATTCCCCAATCGACGAACGATTGAGGAACTCATAGAACTCGTCCCACAGCGGACGGTAGTCGAGGTTGTTGACCTCGTCGTCCCATTTGAAGTGCGCGCGATTCCAATCGCGTTCGAAGTCTTCGCGGAGCGCTTTGAATTCCGGACGGCACCACTCGACATCGAGCGAGTTGAGGATGTTGATGTCGGTTTTGTAGAGACGCGGCTTCAGTAAGTCCGGGGCGCCGGTTTTGGTGCGAGCGATCGCCACCGAGTAGCGCCTAGCGCCGGACCGCTTCGAACACGAAGCTGTCGTAGAAGAAGAACTTCACGCGCTCGGTCCGGGTGATCTTGTAGCCCGCGCGATACATGATGCGCTCGACTTCGTCGTAGCTGAACATGAAGAGATTGGTCATGCGATTCTTCGCATGGAATTTCGTGCCCATCTTCATCCAGAAATCGTTGAACGGCGTGCGCAGTGCGAACGACGCGACGAGTTTATGCGAGGAGAGATTAGCAAGGCGCGAGAGCATGTCTTGCACTTCGGCGAGCGGGTAGTGGAAGAGCACATCGAGGCAGCAGACGAGATCGTAGGTTTTCTCGGTGCCTTCAACGGCGCTGATATCGCCGACTTGGAAGTGCGGTGCGATGCCTTTGGTGCGGCCGCTATTGATGTACTTCGCGTAGTGGATCATCGGCGCTGAGACATCGAATGCATCGACGTCGTAGCCGTGATTCGCGAGTTCCAGTGAGAGCGTTCCCGTACCGCAACCGGCGTCGAGCACGGTGTGCGAAGAATCGTCTTTCACCCATTTGACCACTTGATCGAGCGCGCGCTGGTGACCGTCGCGGATGACTTTCCAGATCGGCGGAATGTCGCCGGCTCCGTAAATGGCCGTCCACCGCGAGAAGCCCGAGGTCTCGAAATATTTACGGACTTTTTGTCCGACGGGCGAGGCGTTGTCGCCACCGAAAAGCGGTTTGCGCGCCGGCGCTGCGACGCCAGGTTGGGCGATCGTCCGGGTCAGCTGCTCTTGTTGCATCGGGGCTACCTCTGAAGGGGGACGAGATAAAGCCCGTCCGGTGTCCTTACTGTAGCCGCTACCGGGTCAATGTACGGTGACGACTATCACCCACGCCGGACGATCGGCGCTACGGGACCCATCCGACGCTGAATTTGGCGGTACGCGACCACGACGCCGAAGGCGATCGCCGCCAGAATCACGGCCACGAAAACGATTTTAAGAACGAAAGCAAGGACGATCAGCGCCACGATGGCGCCGGCAGCGAGCACGGCGAAGCGGATAAAGAGCGACATGACAACCTCCACCCACACGTACTGCGCGGGGTGGCCCGGAGTTTCGCGCTACGTTTCGGCGCCGCTCGTGGCAAGCTCGGCCAGCTTCGAGGCATCCAGAATGACGATCGTCGCGCCTTTGCGCGTTTCGATGAAGCCGCGGTCCTGCAGCTCGTGCAGTTTCCTTGTGACCGTCACGCGGTTCGAGCCGATCATATCCGCCAGACGCTGGTGGGTGAGCGGGACGTCGATCGCACCGTCGGGTTTCCCAAACTGCTTGCCAAGTTCCAGGAGCGTTCGGTAGAGGCGCAAGTTGACGCTGTTGTTGAGCAGATCTTCGATGAGGACTTGCGACTCGGTCATCCGGCGCGCGAAATTCGTGATCACGTCGATTGCGGCCATCGGCTGCTGCGCGATCACGTCGGCAAGCTCGGTATCGCTCACCGCGACGAGCGACGAATCGGCCATCGCCTCCGCGCACAGGCACGAGAGGCTGCCCGATTCGGCGCGCCACTGGAGAAAGACGTCGTTCGGTCCGAGGATCGAGAGCGTGATGCAACGGCCGTTGGGAAGTAAGTTGTAGAGCCGCAGCTTCCCCGTCTCGACAAAATAGAAGCGCATGCCCGAGTCGTAGAGAGGCGTGATTTCCTCACCGACTTGCAGGCTAATCGAGGTCGACCCGGCCTTGTTGCGCAGCAGTGCCGCGAGGCGCTCCTTGGCGACGATCTTTGCCGAGGGGTCGATATTTTTTTCACGGTCGGACTCGAGCTTGTAGCCCTCGGCGACGGCCATGACGATCATCGAGCGCAACTCGGCGATTTCGTTAATGATGTCCAGCGGCGGGATCATGCCGTCGTTGGCCTCGAGCAACGCTAGCTCGATCATGTTGGTGGCCTCGACGTTGCGGCGGATCGCATCGGAGAGATCCATCCCCGAGCGCGCTTGGAAAACGCCGGCGTCCCGCGAGTAGCCCATGAGTTCTTCGAAGTCCGCGGTCTCGACGGCGCGAACGATCGCATCCCAGTACTGGGTGTGCTTCGAAATCAGCTCCGGCCGTGGGGGGGTCGAGAACGTCGAAACGCTCTGATTTACCCACCGGTCGGTGTACATCTGCGTACTCTTACGAAGCATCGCAGCGAGGGTAGCGGACACAGGAGCACCCTTTCCGGGAATGTGATGGTCTTCCGCTTCATATAGTGAGCCGAACTGCCGACCACTGAAAGCGACCCAAGTCACCGAAGCTGGAGTTTTTTACAAGATGTCAGGCCTCGACTCGATCGGCTCAGCCGCCTCAGCCGCTCTCACCGCCGGAACCGGCAACGCAACAATCGCGACCAGCTTGCTCGCTGGTGCGAATTCGTTCGAAAAAGATATCGTCAACCGCCTGTTCTCCTCGATCGGGCTCGGTTCGAACGTTAACGCCCTCGCCTAGGAAAGCGACGCGAACGTCTGTTCGTGTTTTGAGAGGTCCGACCCGCCCGAGGCCTTGAAGCCTCGGGGTCCGTGGACGACACTTTTGCCGCGCTCCATCCGACCGTCGCTGCCTGGTGCGACGAGAAGCTGGGCACCCCGACACCGCCGCAGGCGCAAGCGATCCCGCACGCGCTTGCTGGCCGCAGCACGCTGATTTGCTCGCCGACCGGGACCGGGAAGACGCTCGCAGCGTTTTTGCCCGTGATGTCGCGCCTTGCGTATCTGCGCGATGAAGACAAGCTCGTGCCGCGACCGGTCGCGCTGTACATTTCGCCGTTGCGGGCGCTCGGCTACGACGTCGAACACAACTTGCGCCGGCCGCTGCGCGAGATGGGGATTCTCGAACGCCCGAATACGGAACGCGCCGTTAAGCGACGCGGGCGCATTCGCGAAATGTTCGTTCGCACCGGCGTGCGCACGGGCGATACACCGGTAGAAGAACGGCGTTTGATGATGGCGCGCCCGCCGCACGTGCTCATCACGACGCCCGAATCGCTTGCGCTGATGATCGCGATGGAATCGTATCGCAAGACGCTCAAGTCGATCGAAACGGTGATCGTCGATGAAGTGCACGCGCTTGCAAATAACAAACGCGGCTCCCAACTCGCGCTCTTACTCGAATCGCTCGAGGGCATCGTGAAGCAACCGCTTCACCGGGTGGGACTCTCAGCGACGGTCGAACCGCTCGATGAGGTCGCGCAATTTCTTGTGGGCAGCGAGCGCGAATGCTCGATCGTCGATTGTCGCGGTTTGCGTTCGATTCGGTTTTCTGTCGTCGCACCATTCGCCGGAGCGATGGCGCCGCTCGCGCGCGCCGCGCAGACGGCCTTTGCGCTCAGTGAGGACGTGCGCACGTCGCTGGTCTTCACCAACGTTCGATCGCAGGCGGAACGCGTCGCCCATGAGATGACGCTTGCTGGCGAATCGCCGGAGGAAATCACGGTGCCCGAACACGTGCGCGAAAAGCCCGCGCGCGACCGCCGCATCGGCGTACACCACTCGGCACTCGAGAAAAACGTGCGGCATAAGGTCGAGGCGGGACTGCGCGACGGTACGCTACGGACCGTCGTGTGTAGTTCGTCGCTCGAGCTTGGCGTCGATATTGGCTTTATCGATCGCGTGCTCTTACTCGGCGGCGCGCGCGGCATGACGCCGACCTTACAGCGCGTCGGGCGCGCGGGGCATCGACCGGGGGCGGTCGCCGAGGGAATCGTGATCGCTCAGGATCGAGACGATATCATCGAGGCGGCCGCGACGAAACGCTGCATTGCCGATGGGATCATCGAACCGCTCAATATCCCCGAGGCACCGCTTGACGTGCTCGCGCAGTGGCTGGTCGGAAGCGTCTGCTACGATCGCCGTTTTGCAATCGACGACGCGCTCGCAACGGCGCGGCGCGCGTATCCGTTTCGCAAACTTGAGGAACGCGATCTGCGCGCCTGTGTCGCGTATCTCTCGGGCGGCGGAGCGGGACCCGATGAGGCGCATGTGTCGCGCTTGGGCACCGACGGCGTTGCGATCTACGGCCTCGGTCGCGAGAAGAGCTCGGCGTTTTTCGAAAACGTCGGGACCATTCCCGACGAACGCACGATCGCCGTCGGCAGCAAAGGCGGGCCGCAGATCGGTCGGCTCGATGAGAGTTTTGCCTCCGGTCTTAAAGAAGGCGACGTGTTCTTGCTCGATGGTCGAACGTTGCGCGTGAAAGAAGTCGCGCCGGGCGGACTCAAAGTTGAGCCGTTCGCCGGTCGGCCAAACGTACCGCAGTGGTCCTCGCATCTCAAAGGCATTCCGCTTGTCCTTGCGCGCGAGGTCGGCGTGCTGCGGCGCGGCGTCGTCGCGGCACTTTCGGCGGGTGGACCGCAAGCGGCGCTACGGTACTGCGCGCAGCGCTACTCTCTCGATGGTGTCGAGGCAGCACATGTGGTCCGCTATATCGCGCAGCAGCATGCAATTTCTGCCGTCCCCGACGATCTCAATCCGATCGTCGAGATCTATCGGATGGATCAGCGGCAGACGGCGGTCTATCACACCGGCGTCGGTCGCCGGATCAATGAAGTGCTCGCGCGCATGGTGGGAGCGCGGGTCTCCAAACGCTATCGCGTACCGGCGCAGTTGAGTACCGATGACAACGGGTTTCTCGTCGCGCTTCCCCCGCGCGTGACGATTCCAGATGCCGAGTGGGCTTCGTTTCTGAGCGTCGCTGGATTCGACGAGGATTTGCTCGCGGGTTTGCGCGCGTCGTATCTCCTTCGGCAGCATTTCCGTTACGTCGCGAATACGGGGTTGCTCGTGCTGCGGCGCGCGGGCGGTGCGACGCTGCGGCGTGGTGCGCTCGCGTGGAACAGCCAGAAAATCTTCGATCGACTCTGGGAGGCCGATCGCAATTTCCCGCTGATCCGCGAGACGATGCGTGTCGTCACGCGCGATCTTATGGACGCGCCGGGGGCTCGCACCTACCTCGAATCACTTGCTGGCGAACCGCGCGTGCTCCATCCGGCTGCAGCCTCTCCGTTTACGTTTGGTATCGTCACCTCGTCGTTCGGTGACTCGGTTGTGATGGACGACCGCGCATCGATGGTGGAAGCCTTACACGAACGCGTCCTCGCACTGCTTGGCGAGACGCCCGACGACGAGATCGATGTCCTAGCGGCGATGTCGAACGATGTCTCGCTCGACAAACGCTCGCTCTGGAAAGACGCGCTCGGTCCGACCTCGGCCGCTGCGCCTGCCCCGGTCGACGCCGACGGTCAGCCGATGCTCATTGCAACAGCGAAGCCGCTCGTGCGTAAGCGTCGCGAACGCGCGGCGCGATGATTCTGCCACCGAAGCCTGCGGCGCTCAGCCATGTGATCGCGGAAGGCGCCGTCGCTTTACCCGCGGGGTTTCTCTGGCTTGGCGCATCGCGAGCGCTCATCGTCGCCGACGCCCATCTTGGTTACGAAGACGTCATGGGCGGTGCACTTCCGCTCTGGAGTACCGTTGAAGCGACGGCAGCGATCCTCGTTGCGGTCGAGCGAATGGCGGCGGAAGAAGTGATTTTCCTCGGCGATGTGATCCACGGCTCATCGATGAGTGAAGGCGCTGCGCGCGCGGTGATCGATTCGCTCGATGCGCTTCGCACGCGCGTACTCCTTACGTTAGTCGCCGGCAATCACGAAGGGCGTACGCGCGGTGCGCGAATTTTGGGCGAGACGGTAGAGTCGTGCGAACGCGATGGGTGGCTCTTGCTTCATGGCGATAAAGCCGGGCCGGTCGGATCGCGTGCGATCATCGGACATCTGCATCCGAGTCTGCACATGGGCGGCGGCGCGCATGCACCTGCATTCCTCGCAAGCTCAAGCGTGATCGTGGTTCCGGCGCGCACGCCGTACTCCAGCGGCCTCGACGTCCTCTCGGATGATTGCATTGCGGCGCTCGCGCCGTGGAACGTGCAGCGCCGCGACTTGCATGTGGTCGCATCGACGAACGAGCGCGTTTACCCCTTCGGGTCGCTCAGTGTTTTGCGGCGCGAACTGCGCGGCACACCCAAACGCAGCGGCGCAAATCCGTATCGGCGAAAATTTCTGCGCCCGGACCGCTAGTTCTTACGGAGTGAAGGGCGCAAGATCGACGTTCGTGGTGGTCGACTGACCGGTAAAGGTCACATAGGTGCTCGTCCCACTCGTGCCGGCCGCGGTAATATAGCGATCGCCTGAGACCGTCGTTTGGAACAACGCCGCCTGCGTCGTGTTCGCATATGCCGCGACTTGAAATGAGATGGGGTTCTGATTCGATTGAAGCGGCACGTACGTGTAGCTGCCCCATCGTACTGAGGTATTGCTCGCGCATCCGAACATATACAGAAAGCCGCCGTTTGGATCGACAGGCTTCAGCGCTGGATTCACACACACGACGGTTGATGGATATGCCGCGGGGTTGAATAGGATGCTCCCCGTTTTCGTTTGCGCGTAACCGTCGGTTGCAAGGACCGAACACGTTCCGCCTTTGGGGTCGGGATAGAGGTTCACGTTGCCGGAGCCGCCGCTCACCGCAACCGAAGATGAATCGAGAACGCATCCCGTACCGCTCGCAGACACCGTCACCGAGCCCGTCAGTCCGCTTTCGGTCACACTGAATGCGTATGGAGCTGCGCCGTTTGCGATGCCGCTGCACGAGCCCGAACAACTAACGTTTAATGCCGCTGGCGTGAACGTCAGACTGCCGGATCCCGTAGCCGCTCCCGCGGTCGCGAAAATCGAGTCCGTGGTCGGGGTCGAGTTCCCGTTATAATTCAGCGTCACCGACGTTGTTGGAGCGGTCACGGTCGCCGGTGAGAACGAGATCGCCGGGTCCGATGAGGTCAGCGTAATCGGCGTTTCGTAGGGCGCGCTGCCGATGATGATGTTGTTGCCGTAGTCGCGGGCGATGACCGTGAGCGGGATCGTGTTCGAAACCCCGCCGATCAGTGAACTCGACGCGGGCGAGAGGGTGATCGTTGAAGCAATGCCGCTGAGCGTGAGCCCTAAAATCGTATTTGCGACCCCGGGCACGATGTTTCGCTCCGTGGCCGCGCTCGGATCGAGTTGCGAGACAATGGGCCCGCTCTGGCTAAGGCCAGCGTAGAGCTTTACACCAAAGGCAAAGAGACCCGGTGCGGATGACATTTGAATGCTGCACGTGACGGGCGGACCAGCGAGGCAGCCCGGCGTCGTGGCGGAGAGATCTTGATTCGAGGTTGTCGAGGGTGTTGGGGAGATGACGCTTGCGACGACCGGGTAGAGCGCGATGCTCGCCGAGAGCGCGCTCGGCGAGACGTATCTGGTCGAACGATTCGCACTTGACGTTGTCTTTGACGGGATTGCGATCGTGACGAGTACGCTCCCCGTTCCGCTGGCGAGAGGAAGCGGAATGCTCGCACCCGTCGATGCGTTTTGCGTTGACGTGCTTCCGCCGCTGCAAGCAGCGACCAGCGTGGCCAGAAACAAGATTGGGAGTCGCTTTGTCATCGTGGAAACCTTCTCTGACCTTCACCTGCGGGGGCCATCAATGGTGGCTCGCGATTGGAACCGTGACGGTCGTTGCGGTCGCAGTGATAGAGACCGGCCCGCCAAGCGAATCGAGGAGGGTGATCGTGCCGCTGCCCGCAGAATTCGGGTAGGCGTTCAGCACGTTCCCAGCGATGCCGGTTGTCAAGAACGCCGGTGAAGCGGAAATGGTGAACGGTGCTACGCCGCCACTAATCGTAACCGACTGCTGTGCGGAAACGCCGAGCCCCGAGTTGAAGTTGAGCACGTTTGGGCTGGGCGAGGGGAACGAGACGACGTTAACGACCGCCGGCGAGAGCGTTGCGAGGCCGTCGCCAATCGTGATATTGCACGTTCCGGCGATTCCGCTCGAATGAATGTGGTAGCCGTCGGGCAGCAAGGTGAGTGTAAGGATCGATGGGGGACACGTTGCCGCGACGGCATACGCGCCGGTGCCGCCGGTCAGCGCGAGGAGCGCCGTCGCTCCCGGATCGGCGAGCATCGTCACGGTATTGCCCGCCGCGCTTGCGTACAGGCCGGCAGTGATCGTGTCTGCGAGGGCAGCCGGGAGTGCGAGACTGACCTTGTTTGTGGCGTTAAGATAAATTTGCTGGGTAACGGTCGACGAGACCAGAGGACTGCCCGTTCCGTTCAACCCCGTGTATGCGATCGCGGTGAACGTGTCGTTCCCGACCGGGACGCTCAGGAGTGTGCTGCACGTGCGTAGCGGGCCGACGCCCACGCAAGACAGGCTCGTCGCCGACGTATCGAGGTTGAATGGGGAACCCGCTACCGGCGTACTCGTCGAGTCAAGGACGGCGATTCGAACCGACATCGTCCCAACCGGAATCGCTTGAGCGCGTCGAGCCGCGTTTTTGGAGCTTGAACTCGACACTTGCACGGAGAACGAAACGGCGACGGTATCTGGATTTTTTGGCGGCAGTATAGGAGCAGATAACGATCCGCCGCCGTTCGCCACTCCAGCGGCGCACGCGGGAAGAAGCACTGTTAGAAGTGCTGCCAGTCCTTTATTTCGCGGGTATCTGCTCACCCGACCGCCTCCGAATTGGCTTCACGATGGCCGGATCATCGGCAAAAAAATTGCCTGATAAAGCGTGCCGCTGCTTCCTATTGCGTGAGAGAGATAAGGTCCCTTTCCAACAGCATCGCGCGCCTGCACATGTGCGCGGAATCACTTGACCGCTATGGTTACCATAACCGGCTTGCTCGTTTGCCGGCTTGCCCTGTGTTAGCCGTTTTCGGCGAGGAAATCGAGCACGGTATAGATGCTCGCGACGTGCGAGTTGACGTTGATGCGGCCATCGCGGACCATCGCGCGCAGATCCGCCAGCGTGACGAGTTCGACGCGGATATCCTCGGTCGCATCGAAGTCCTGTGCCACGCGTACTTCGCAATCACGCGCCAAATACAGATGGAACCGGCTATCAGAATTGGTCGGATCGGTGATAAACGTCCGGACGAGTTCGAGTGGGCGGTCGCTCATGTAGCCGGTTTCTTCGGCGAGTTCGCGTGCCGCGCACGCGAGCGGATCCTCACCGGGATCGATGGCCCCCGCGGGAAGCTCCAGGACGTATTCGCCGATTCCGTGTTTGTACTGGTGGACCAGGACAACGCGGTTATCGGATGTGAGCGCAAAGATGATCGTGAAGCCGTGCGATTCGCGGACGTAGTAGTCCTCGATGATCGTGCCGTCGGGTAGCTCGATACGGTCGCGACGCAGACGTAAGAACGGTGTCGCGACGAGATAGTCGGAGTGGAGCGTACGCCACGGCGCGGGTTTGGTCATGAAATGGGAATACGACACCGGCGCGCAGAATAATTGCCGGAATCCGCGCGCGGCCCAAGGAGCATGGCACGATCGAGACGCTCAAAATTGGCACGCAGTACGACACGACCTACGGAACGCTTTGGAAAGACGGCACCTACTTCGCCCGCGGGACGAAGGTAATGATCGTCGGACTCCACCTCGATCAGGGCTTCTGCGTCCGCTTCCCAGCCGACGTCGACGGCGAACCGCTCGAGACGTGGGAAGATTGGGAAGAGCTCGACTTCCTCGCCGAGGCAGGCTCGATCAGCTCTCCAATCGAGCCGACCGCCGAGGTTCTCGCTGAAGCGCGCGAAGTGCTCGATGACGCCGAAGACGGCTGTCACCTGCACTTACATGAGGGCGACGACTAGGGCAAGTCTGATTTAATCGACGTTTTTTGCTATAATGGGATACGATGGCAAACGAGCAAACGTCCTTCGCGAACGTGAACTTCGATCGATATGCGAAGACGACGCGACGAGCAGCTTTTCTCGATGAAATGGATCGC
>JBBRLI010000009.1:0-135850 GCA_038231455.1 Vulcanimicrobiales bacterium
CGGCGCTCAGGCTCTTTTTCGAGCAAATAGCGCGCGGAGGTTTTAACTCCGGAGAACGACATATCGAGCGTGCCCGCATCCGGACGGTGGCGCGGAAACGCAATGGCTTTCGGATCGCCGTCGCGTGCGAGTGCGTCGAGCGCGGGTCCGCCGGGAAACGGCAGACCCAGCAGCCGCGCGGTTTTATCGAACGCCTCCCCCGCTGCATCGTCGCGGGTGCGGCCGAGCACGCGCATGGCGCGCGGACCGTCGACAGCGACGATTTGCGAGTGTCCACCCGAGACGAGTAGTGCGAGAAACGGGTACGAAGGTTCGATGCCGGTATCGAGAAACGGCGCGAAGATATGACCGTGTAAATGGTTCACGGCATACAGTGGTTTATTCGTGGCAAAGGCGAGAGCTTTTGCTGCCGCCACGCCCACGACGAGGCTCCCGATCAGCCCTGGCCCGGCCGTAACTGCAATGCCGTCCAGACGCGCCAGCGGCGTATCGGCGCGCTGGAGCGCATCTTCGATCGCTGCGGAGAGCAAAGCGACATGCTGGCGGCTCGCGATCTCCGGCACGATGCCGCCGTATTTTGCGTGGAATTCGTCTTGGTTGGTCGAGACGCTCGAAAGCACGCGCGCGCCGTCCTCGACAACGGCGGTCGCAGTATCATCACACGAGGTTTCGATTCCGAGGAGCAGCACGATGCCTGCAACCGCGGGAGCGCTCCCGAGCGTTGCGGCGTCCGTAGATTCTGATGCCTGAAGGTCATACGATCCACCGCCTTGCCCGCGACCAGCGTCCGCTCTTCGTGGGCAAAAAGCTGCGCGTCTCGACCATCATGGAACGCTTTGCTGAGAATGCGGCGCTGCTCGATGGCCGGCGCCTCGCATCGATCGACGCCCATGGCAAACATCTCTTCTACGATTTTGGCGATGAGCTGTTCTTGCACGTCCACTTGGGTCTGTACGGGCGCGTCCGTAGCGGTGAGGAGCCTGCACCCGAGCCGGTGGGTGCCCTGCGCGTGCGCATGGAGACCAAAGCGTCGTGGCTCGATCTGCGCGGACCCGCGGCGTGCGATATTATCGGAGACGAGGAACGCGATGCGATTCTGCGTCGACTCGGCCCCGATCCGCTGCGCGCGGATGCCGATCCCGACCGCGCCTATGCACGCATCGCCAAGAGTCGCGTTTCGCTGGCGCAACTCTTCATGGATCAATCCGTGATCGCCGGAATCGGCAACATCTATCGCGCAGAGATTTTGTACCGCCACGCGATCGATCCGTTTGCCCCGGGAACATCGCTCGATCGCAGCGTGTTCGATGCCGCCTGGACGGATCTCGCGAAACTGATGCGCGCGGGCGTTCGCGCCGGGCGGATCGTCACCACCGACCCCGGCGATCGTTTGCGTTCGAGCGGCCGCGCCGCGCGGGCGGACTCGTTCTACGTTTATCATCGAACTGGAGAACCGTGCCGCCGCTGTGGCGCCATCGTCGAGAGTGCGCTCGTTGCAGGTCGCACGTTGTACTATTGCCCGCGCGAGCAGCGAAACTGAGGCGAGAGGCGAATCGGCACCCGGCGCGGGAAGGGAACGCATGATCGATTTGCGCTTTGCCGCGACGGCCTTCGCAACGGCCTTCACCATTATCGATCCGGTCGGCATGATTCCACTCGTCCTCGCGGTGACGGCCGATGCAACGCCGCGCGCACGCCGTGCCGTCGTCGACCGCGCGATCGTCATCTCGGCCGTCGTGATTTTGGTGATGGGGCTTGCGGGTCGCGCGCTGCTCGACTATCTGGGCATCACCCTTGCGGCCTTTACGATCGCGGGCGGCGTGCTGCTCTTTCTCATCTCGATCGACATGCTGTTTGCCCGCAAGACCGGCACGAAGCAAACCGATGAAGAAGAGCGCGAGGCCTCGCACGCGGAAAACCCGGCGGTCTTTCCGCTCGCCGTGCCGATGATCGCCGGTCCCGGCACGATCGCGACCGTGCTGCTGCTCGTCAACCTCACGCACCTCGATCCGACGCGCATCGCCATCGTCGTAGCGGCGTTCACCGTGGCGCTTCTCGTCACGTGGCTCTGCATGCGCGGCGCGACGCTCGTGCTACGTGTGATCGGCACGACCGGCGTCCACGTCGTGACGCGGCTGCTCGGAATCATCCTTGCCGCGCTTTCGATTCAGTTCATTCTCAACGGCTTGCTTGAGAGCGCGCTGTTCCATCACTCCGCATAGGTGAAGCTCCGTTCTATCGCCCTTGCCTTTTGCGGTGGAACCGCGTTTCTTGACATGTACGCAACGCAGCCGCTTCTCCCGGAATTCCGCACGCTCTTCCACGCAAGCGAAGCGGCCGTCGGCGCCACGATTTCCTCGTTAATCTTCGCCTGCGCGCTTGCCGCTCCGTTCATCGGTCCCCTCGCCGATCGCATCGGCCGCAAGCGAATCATCGTCACCTCCATCGTGATTCTCGCGCTCATTACCTTTGGAGCCGCGACGGCGACGACGTTGTCGGCGCTTGTCGCATGGCGCTTCGCGCAGGGCCTAATGATGCCGGGCGTGTTTGCGGTGACGCTTGCGTATATCGCTGAAGAATTTCCCGTCGAGGTCGCGGGCCAAGCCGTGGGTGCGTATATCGGCGGCAACGTCTTCGGCGGCTTTCTCGGACGGTATCTCACCGCGGTGATCACACCGCTAGCGAATTGGCAGACCGCCTTTGTTGCGCTTGGCATGCTCAATCTCATCGGGGCGCTTGTCGTGTTCGTTGCGCTCCCGCGTGCAACGAATTTTCATCCATCGGCTTCACTGCGCGAATCGCTTGCAGCGATCGGCGGCTTCGTGCGTCGGCCAGAAATGGTGGCGACATATGTTGTCGGTGGTACGATCCTCTTCACGTTAACCGCGACATTCACGTACGCGACATTCTATCTCGCTGCAGCACCGTTCGGACTTTCGACCGTGGCGCTCGGCAACGTATTTTTCGTCTATCTTGCCGGCGCGATCGCAGCGCCGATCTCCGGTCGCTTGATCGACCGCTACGGAAATCGCTCGACGCTGACGCTGGCGATGGTCGCAAGTGCCGGTGGCATCGTTCTCTCGCTCGTCCCCGTGCTTTGGATCGTCGTGCTCGGCCTAGCACTGACATCGACCGGCGTCTTCGTCGCGCAGGCCGCCTCGCAAGGTTACGTGGGGCGCATCGCGGGCGCGCAACGCTCGACGGCAGCCTCACTCTACATCATGCTCTACTACGCGGGCGGCGGACTCGGCGCGATCGTTCCAGCCCTGATGTGGGCACGCGGCGGCTGGCCCGCGACGGTTGCCCTCATCCTTGTGGTGCAAGCCGTCGCGGTCATCTTGACGCGCGTGTTTTGGTCGGGGCGCGTCGCAAGCGATTCGCCCGCGATCACGTAGCTACAAAATCGTGCAGGGTGAGGCGGCGGCGGGCTATGGGGGCGGAAAAGCGCTGAGTGCGCCGAGGGCGCGCTCGCCAACGTACTCGATGATCCCCGCGGCCTTGGCGCGCCGATAGGCATCGGACGCATTGGCAGCCGTCGTGGCATAATCGATCGAGAAGACGGGCTTTCCGCTCGCCTCGAGTACGGAGAACTCGCTCAAAAGTTTCGCCGTCACTCCCGGCGTTTGCACGAGGTCACCGGCCTGCGTTGCGGAGTTGGCGTAAAAGAGATCTTCCTGGAGCACCGCGTCGACGGCATGTATGTAGCGCGAGTCGGCGATCAGTTCCGGTGCGTTCTGCGCGATGATGACGAAGCCGGGCTTTTTGGCTTTCGCATAGGTCGAAATGGACGCGACGAACGTTGCCATCGTTGACGGCGCATTTTGGTCGACTGCTTGCACGGGCGCGAAATTGTAGCCGCTAACCCAGTCCAGATACACGCCGTCAAAACCGTCGGCGATCGCGCGGTCGATCAGACTCGTGGGTGATCCGAAGACGATCGCTTGCCAAGCGGGGCTCCCGAAATTCACCGGATAGTCGCCGGCAAAACCATTGGGGTCGGTGCCGCTGAGGATGAACGACGGTGAACCCGGCTGCCACCCAGGCTGCCAGTAGGCACGAAACGATTCCGCCTCACCGATGTCCACGTAGCCGTAGACGACTTTACGTGCGAACGTCGTGCCGGCGCTTGCATGAAGGCGTGCCACAATCGCATTCTGCATCGCAGCGTACGGACTCGACGACGTGCCGATCTCATCGGTCAAGATGGCGTCGTAGGGCGATGCCGCGAGCGCATCGATTCGGGCGCTATCGAGCGTGCCGTTCTCGCCGACGTTTTGCAGAACGGCCGCGAACGTGCGCGGCACGACGAACGACGGTGCAAGCGGAGTCGGCGTCACCTGTGGCGCCGTGGATCCGCCGGTATGGCTGCCGTTGCACATCGAGAGCGCCAGTGCGCCGAGAACAGCGACCGCGAGGCGCACTATCTGCATGCCGTTGGCTTCGCCTTCACACCGACCGATGCACCAGCGGCCGGCGTAAGGTTTCGGTCAAGCTTTGCTGCGCGTGCCTCGCGAAGCTCGCCCGCATTCGTACCTAGGTGCGCGCTTCGATCGCCGCACGCAACTCGTTCGCAAACGCTGCGACCGTAATCGGTTCGCGTTTCGCCTCGACGCCACGCTGGTTGACGCTGACGAGTCCGTCGGCCGCCTCGGTCTTGCCGACGACGAGGATGTACGGGAGCTTCTGCGTTTTCCAGTGGCGAATTTTGTAGCCAAGTTTTTCGTTCGAGGGATCGACGTCGATGCGGAAGCCTTGCTTGCGGAGGTCGTCGCGGACGCTGTATGCGTAGTCGAGCTGGTGTTCGGAGATCGGCGCGATGACGGCTTGCGTGGGTGCGAGCCACGCGGGGAAGTTCCCGCCGAAATGCTCGATGAGCACGCCGAAGAACCGTTCCATCGAACCGGCAAGAGCGCGGTGGATCATCACCGGGCGATGGTCGGCGCCGTCGCTTGCGCGGTATTTTAAATCGAAGCGCTCGGGTAAGATGAAGTCGACTTGCACGGTGCCCAGTTGCCACTTGCGGCCAATCGCATCGTGCAGATTGATGTCGAGTTTGGGACCGTAGAATGCGCCGCCGCCCGCGTCGATCTTATACGGAATATTGCGCGATTCGAGCGCCTGACGGATCGCTGCTTCTGCGATGTCGTCCGTTGGGCCGCGTTGCTCGCGCGTCGAGAGAAAATACTCGAAGTCATCGAATTGAAACGCCTTCATCAGGCGTAGCGCCTCATCGAGCGTCGATTCGAACTCGCCTTGCAATTGTTCGGGCGTGCAGAAGAGATGGGCGTCGTCTTGCGTGAAGCCGCGCACGCGCGTGAGTCCGTGTAGCGTGCCGCTCCGCTCGAACCGGTACACCGTGCCGAACTCCGAATAGCGGAGTGGAAGATCGCGATACGAGTGACCTTCGCTACGATAGATGAGGATGTGCCCGGGACAATTCATGGGTTTCAGGCGGAAACGCTGACCCTCGACTTCGATTGGTCCGAACATGCCGTGCGAGAAATTCTCGAGATGCCCCGAGGTTTCGTAGAGCTTCTCGTGCACGATGTGCGGCGTGATGACCGGGAGATAACCGCGTTCGCGCAGACCCTCGCGAATGAAGTCTTCGACGATGCTACGCACGAGGGCACCTTTGGGATGCCAGAAGACGAGGCCGCCGCCAGCATCTTCCTCGACCGAGTAGAGCCCGAGTTCGGTACCGAGCTTGCGATGATCGCGTTTGGCCGCTTCCTCGAGAAACGCAAGATACGCATCGAGTTCTTGCTGCGTCGGAAAAGCGGTGCCGTAGATGCGCTGCAACATCGGCTTATGCTCATCGCCGCGCCAATACGCTCCCGCGACGCTCATAAGTTTGAGCGCCTTGATCTCGCCCGTCGTGTGGGCGTGACCGCCGCGGCAGAGATCGGTGAATTTGCCGATCGTATAGAGCGAGATCGGCTCGCCATCGGGAATCTCGCGCGCGATCTCCGCTTTGAATTCGTTGTCTTTGAAGCGCTCGAGCGCGACTTCGCGCGTCACCTGCTCGCCCGTCATCTCGTAGTTCGCCGCAACGATCTCGCGCATGCGCTTCTCGAGCTTTTCGAGATCCTCGGGCGTAAACGGCGTTTCGCGGCCGAAGTCGTAGTAGAAGCCCGTCTCGATTGCCGGACCAATGGTGGGCTTGGCCTCGGGGAAGAGGTCCTGGACGGCATACGCGAGGACGTGGGCGGCCGTGTGCCGCAGGGCTTCAATCGTGGTGGACATATCGGAAATCACTCGGCCCATTTTAGCGTTTGACGGATGCAATGCCTCGGCAGGAATGCAAACGGCCCGCGATTGCTCGCGAGCCGGTTGGAACATGGTGGGCACGATAGGTTTCGAACCTATGACCTCTACAGTGTCAATGTAGCGCTCTCCCCCTGAGCTACGCGCCCATGCGTACGTGGGGACGCCAGATAGTACCACACTTTGGCGGGCTTCACCTAGCGGAAGGGCCCACGGACCCGGCGAGGCGCCGGACACTCGGGGTTTCGCGCTTTCGCACCGGACCCGTATCGGTCGACCGGGAATGGCTCCGCATGGACGACACGTTGAATCCGCGCCGGACGATCGCCGTCACAAACGAGCTGAGCACGCTCGAACGGGTGCGGCTCCTCGTCGAGATTCTTGCGATCGTCTTGACAGGCGCCTGGGCGATCTACACGTTCGTCTATGTCGAGCGCATCAAACCGCAGTCGGAGCCGGCGGAAACGCAGTTCTCATCAACGTTCGAGCGCGGCAAACCACATGGTCGGATCGATAATGCGACGATCACGGTAACCGCGCACAATAGCGGCCGGGCAGACGTCGATATTTATGCCGATGCAATTTCGATCTACGGCGACCGGCTCGGTCCAAAGTCAAGCGCCGAGATCGAGAACACCGCGACGCAGATGGCCGAAACACACCTGCTTCCCGTCATACGGCATGATTTGTTGTACTCACTTGGACGCCTACGTGAGGGCATCACCGGCGGGCGAGCGGGATACCACATCATCCTGCACCCGGGCGAACGATTCGATTTTCGTACGGCGGTGCCGTTCTCGCGCGGGCGGTACGACCAATTGCATTTGGATGCGGCATTTGTGTACGGACGCTATCCGGTCGCAGAAAAGGCGATCGCGACGCTCGTCAAACAGAAAGACGGCTCCGTTAATCTCAATACCGGCAAGCGCGTGCTGCGCAACGGTCTCGCCGATGATTTTCTCCTTTGAAGAATGAGCGCATGAATTCCACGCGATTGCTGTTAGGCGCATGGTGTGCCGGTCTCTCTCTCGCCTTAGCCGTCGTGTGCGCGCCGGCTGTCGCCGCGGATCCTGTCAAACTCGACCGCGCGTTTGTCATTATTATGGAGAACGCCGATTTCGCGGATATCGTCGGTCCCGCGACGGCGGCACCCGGCAGCACGAAACTTGCGAAGCAGTACGGCATCGATACCGAGTATTACGGCACAACGCATCCGAGCTTGCCGAACTATCTTTCGATGATCGGCGGCGACACGTTCGGTGTCACGAACGATGCGGCGAGCTGCTATGCTCCAGGCGCCGGAAGCGGTTGTCATCAAGTCGATGCACCCAACATTGTCGATCAACTCGAAGGTGCGGGCGTTTCTTGGACGGTGCTGGAGCAGGGTATGCCGCAAGCCGGTTATCTCGGCACGCGATTTCCGACCGAGGGAATCGACGCGGGCGCGTACGCCCAAAAACACAATCCGTTTCTGTATTTTACATCGATCGCGACGAATCCGATGCGGCTTGCAAAGATCGCGCCGATGCCTGCAAGCGCGGGGCTCAAGTCGATGCTCTCCGATCCGCTACTCGCGCCGCGCATGATTTGGCTTGTGCCCGACCAGTGTCACGATATGCATGGGACGCGCGCGTGCCCGGATGTGCGTGCGTATCGGCACGCCGGTGACGACACGGCGGTCGAACTCGTGCAGACCATCATGGCCTCGCCGAGCTTCACGAAAAACAGTGCGATTTTTCTTGTCTGGGACGAAGGCGATACCGCCGTCGGATGCTGTGGCGGAGCGGGCGGCGGACGCACGCCGATGATCGTGATCACGCCGCGCGTCAAGGGCCCCCGCACGAGCACGCTGCACGCCGATCACTATTCGCTGCTTGCAACGCTTGAAGATGCGTTCGGCCTTCCTCGGCTCGGGCACGCCGTCGATCGGAAGCCACTCGCAGATTTACTCAAGTAAGGTGGCGTTCGATGCGATCGTCGTCGGGGCCGGCCCTGCTGGGGCAGCGGCGGCGATCGTTTCGGCGCGCGCGGGTTTGCGCGTCGCATTGGTCGACAAATCGCATTTTCCACGTGATAAAGCGTGCGGAGATTTGCTGGGCACGTGGGCTCTGGGCGCGCTCAAAGAGATCGGCATCGAAAGCGACCGCTTTGCCGCCTACCCGGCTCTCCGCGGCGCTCGACTGTATACGCCAACGAATGCGAGCGCCGGAGCGAGCGTCGATCCGCTCGTTCACGAAGCGCGCGTCGTACCGCGCATGGACTTCGATGCGGAACTCGTGCGTCAAGCACAAGCTGCCGGGGCGGAACTCATTCAGACGCGCGTGACGGCATTACTCCGCGAGCGTAGCCGCGTCATTGGCGTGTCGACGGATGCGGCAGAGATCCACGCTCCAATTGTCATCGGTGCGGACGGATGGGGATCGCTCGTCGCGCGCGCTTGCGGCATTCCACGTGCCGCGCCGCGCGATGCCGGAATCGCCGTGCGCGCGTACGTCGAACATGTTGACGAGTTGAACGGCGAAATGCACTTCTTTGTGTTGCCGCCGGGCGACGGCTACGCGTGGATTTTTCCGCTTGCCAATGGTGCGGCGAACGTTGGACTCGGGTTCGTACGCGACGAACCGGGCTCAGGCCAACTTCACGCCGCCTTCGAGCGCTTTCTTTCGGCTCCCACCTCGCCCGCGCGACGGTTTTTTACGCGTGCCACGGTCGGCGAACGCCGCGCATGGCCGCTGGCATTTGGTTGGCGCGGTACGCCCCTCGTTGCAGACGGCGTCTTGCTCGCTGGCGACGCAGGATCGCTCGTCAGCCCGCTCTCCGGCTCCGGCATCCATCATGCGTTGCACAGCGGGGCAAGCGCTGCACGGGCCGCGGTCGATGCGCTCGCACGCGATGACGTCCGCGCTCGGTCGCTTCGCGCACACGAACGACGTATGCGTTTCACCGTCGGCGTACGTCTGCGGGTCGAAGCGTGGGCCCACCGGACAATCGGAAATCCGCGCAGAATCGATGCGTTCGCCGCCGCTCTAGCGAACGTGCCCGGTTCGAATCGCGTGCTCGCTCCACTCTTGCTCAACTTGGGATAAGATGATCGCCTTCGTCCTCGCCGCACTGCTCACAATCGATCTTCGCCCCATGAGCGACCAGGGTCCGTACACGCACGCGCACCACGCGATCTTGACCGGCGATCCGAATGCGCAGCGTCTTTTCGATGAAGCGCTGACGCTTGTGTACGCGTTCGATCCGCAAGATGCGGTCACACGCTTTCGGGATGTTGCGAAGGCCGACCCCGAGTCGGCGATGGCGCAGTGGGGTATCGCACTCGCGTACGGCCCGAACATCAACGAGAGCTACGATCTTGCCGGGGCCCGCAGTGCGCGTCTCGCGCTCGAACGAGCAAAGACACTTGCGCCGGCGGCATTGCCGGAAGAGCGCGCGCTCATCGCCGCGCTTGCCGAACGCTACCGCGCAACGAAAGCGGGTGACGTGGATCGCTCGCAGCAGCGCTATTCCATCGCAATGCGGGATGTTGTCGCCCGCTATCCGGACGATCTGGACGCCGCTGCCCTGTATGCCGAGAGCCTCATGGATCTGCAACCATGGGATCTCTGGGATACAAGCGGCAATCCGACGGGCGATGAGAAGAAGATTCAAGGGATTCTCGAGAGCGTGCTTGCACGCGACCCGCAACATATTTTGGCCAACCACCTCTACATCCACGTGATGGAAGCATCACCGCAATACGATGCCGCGCTGCCAAGCGCCGATCGCCTCGCCGCGATGACGTTCGAACCGGCCGCCGAGCATCTGGTGCACATGCCATCGCACATCTATTTGCACGATGGTCAATATGCAAAAGCCATCGCTGCAAACGATGCTGCTCTCGTACACGTTGCCGCCTGGAAAAGCGGACCACACGATCCTAAGCACGGGGGCTACGTGTATCATGATGCGGCGATGAAGTTCGCCGCCGAACTGATGTCGGGGCGACTCAAAGAATCGCTTGCAACGGCACACAGCGATGAATTCAACGCCGGCGACACCGCCGTCACCGAGACGAACCTTCGCTTTCACCGGTGGCCCGCAATTCTTGCCAACACCGGCAAACCGAGTTCGCAAATTGTCGCATACGCGCATGCCGTAGCGCTTGCCGCGACCGGCAAACTCGCCGCCGCGCGCGCGGCGCGAACCGCGTTCGAGCCCTTTGCCAACGACGATCGCGGGCGGATCGAGCGCGTGCTCATCGACGCCGCAATAGCGCGGGCCAGTGGTGATGTGCCGAGCGCAATCGCCCATTTGGAAGAGGCGGTCAAACGCCAGGACGCGCTCGGCTACGATGAGCCGCCGCACTTCTATTATCCGATCCGCGAATCGCTCGGCGCGCTCTATCTCAAAGCGGGGCGCGCGGCGGATGCGAAGCGAACCTTCGAGGCGGACCTCAAACGCAACGGCGGAAACCCGCGCTCACTCTTCGGCCTCGCCGCGGCCCTGGACGCCTTACAATTGATCGCGGATGCCGGCACGACGCGCACGGCATTTGAAGCCGCGTGGCAGGATGCCGACGTTCCACTCCACCTCGACGATCTCTGACGATCTCTTTTTAAGGAGACTCCATGTACCATCCCAAGCGGTGCACGCCCGTTCTCGTCGTCGACCGTGTCGAGCCGACGCGCGATTTTTTCCACAAGCGTTTAGGATGGCCGGTGCTCATGGAAGTGCCACACGGAGAATCGGTCGGCTTCGCGCAAGTGGAACTGGGGCCAGTTGAGATCATGATTCAAACGCGTGCCAGCGTCGCTGAGGACCTCAGCGTTCCCCTCGAGAGCGTGAAGCTCTCCAATACCACCCTCTACATCGAGATCGACGATGTGGAACAGGTCGTCCCCGTGCTCGAAGGGCTCGACGTCGTCGTGCCGCTGCGGAAAACGTGGTATGGCATGCATGAGATTTCCGTACGCGAACCGGGCGGCAATGTGATCGGTTTCGCTTCGAAGTTACCGACGCCGACCGCGTAAGAGCGAACTACACCAGCGGTCGTTTGAGTTCGGTTTGGAAGGTGGAGTCGTCGTCGCCAGCTTCATAGCCGACAAGATACGTTTCCCATAGATCCTAGCGAATACGAAGACCTTGCACTGCGATCGAATCGTCGAATGATTCCCAGGCCTCACCGAGACCTTCGTATGCGCCGTGATAGATCGTGCGGACCATCTTTGCGGCGGGAATATGACCCGGTTGGAGCCGTCCTGAAGCGGTGACCGGTCGGTCCACCGGTACGCCGATCTCGAAATCGAAGATGCCGGGCTCCATCTTGAAGTGATGCGAGAACATCGGACCCGCCGGGCTCTGTCCTTGCTGGGCAAGCCCATCAAAGAGCGCCTTGCGGCCGGCCCCCATGGCCTCGCGCATCTCTTCCCGCGGCGTCCGTATGCGCACGACCGCGGCCGGACATTCGGCAACGTCGATGATAGTTGACTCGTCGAGCATGATCACCTCACCTAGGCGGCTTTGCGCCGTTTTTTCTTGGTTGCCTTCCGGACGGACTTCTCAAGAAGCCCTTTGAGGTGCGCACCCTCATCGCGCGTGATGAGTTTCTCGATGAATGCGAGTACTTTTGATTCATCGGCGGAGAGTGCATGCGATTCGACAGCTTTCTTGCCTACGCGGCGCTCGACGAGTTGCAGTGCCCCCGACTCGAGATACGCATCGATCACGCCGGGGTGAATGTAACTCTTCTTACAAACGGCCGGTGTATTGCCGAGGCGTTTTGCGACCGCGGCAATCGCCTCGACGAGGTTGCGTTTCCGATCGGCGACGGTTTCGGCAGCATCCATTGCTGCGAGTCCGAGCGCGCAATACATCGTGCCTTCCCACGTGCGAAAATCTTTCGCGGTGAAGTGCGCGCCCGCGATCTGCTCGATGTACTCGTTGACGTCCTGCGAGTGAACGGGCATGCGCGCATCGTCCTCGGCGATATATTGAAAGAGTTCCTGGCCCGGAAGCTCGCGCACGCGTTTGACGATTTTCGCAAGCCGCTTGTCTTTGAGCGCGACAGAATGTTCCACGCCGCTCTTACCGCGGAAGTGAAAGCGCAGCGTCTCGCCTTTGACCTCGACGTGGCGGTTCTCAAGGGTCGTCAGGCCGTAGGAATTATTTTCTTTTGCGTATTCGTCGTTGCCGACTCGGATGAGCGTTGCTTCCAAGAGACTCACGAGTGTCGCGAGGACTTTGTCGCGCGGTAAACCCGGCAACGCCATGTCGCGCGAGACGTGCGCGCGGATGGCGGGCAAGGCGCTTGCGAAGGCCACCATGCGTTCGAACTTGTTCTCGTCGCGCACTTCGCGCCAGAGCCGGTGATAGCGATACTGCTTGCGCCCGCGTGCATCGCGCCCCGTTGCTTGCAAGTGGCCTTTGGGGTCGGGCGAGATCCAGACGTCGGTATACGCGGGCGGAATCGCAAGCGTACGGATGCGCTTGATCTCCGCTTCATCGCGGATCGGCTTGCCGCTAGGCGCAACGAAGGCGAAGTGCGCGCCGCGTTTCACGCGCCGGATGCCGGGCGCAGCGTCGCTCACGTAGCGCAGGCCGGCGGCCCTTGCCGCCTCAATAGGTTCGATCTGGACGTCCAAGTCGGGGTCTCCGGTGTCGGGAAAGAGGCGGTCGGGGAAACTCCTACCCACATCGGGCGCGAAAAGGTGGACAGGGGAGAAGAGGGCGGTATATAATCCCGTAGTTCGCCTGATCGAATCGGGGCGCGTAGCTCAGTGGGAGAGCATCCGCTTCACACGCGGGGGGTCGTTGGTTCAATCCCAACCGTGCCCACCATCGATCGTTCTGGCGTTGTAGCTCAGTTGGTTAGAGCGCCGCCCTGTCACGGCGGAGGTCGTGGGTTCGAGCCCCATCAACGTCGCCATTGTGCGACTACGCCGGTCCTCTCCCGAGGGCCGGCGTTCTCTTATCCGAAGGGACCCATTCGTGGCCTCGATCGCGGTGCGCAATCTCTCCAAACGGTACGGAAGCGGCACGCTCGCGCTCGACGACATCAGTCTTGCCATCGAGGACGGCGAATTCGTCTCGGTCATCGGCCCGAGCGGCTGCGGGAAGAGCACGCTCTTACGGATCATGGCGGAGCTGGACAAGCCCACCGGCGGCGAGATCGTCTTTGGGACGGCTGGTGGCTCGCGCGCGCAGTTGCCGAGCGCCGTGGTGTTTCAAGAGCAGTCGCTCTTCCCGTGGATGCGGGTGCGCGAGAATGTCGCCTTCGCATTTGATTCGCTTGACGTCGGACGCGAAGAAGTACGCGCGCGGGTCGATGCGCAGCTTGCGCTCGTCGGGCTTACGCAATTTGCGAATGCCTATCCGCACGAACTCTCGGGCGGTATGAAGCAGCGCGTCGCCGTGGCTCGCGCGTTTGCCGTCGACCCGCCAATTTTGTTTATGGATGAGCCCTTCGGGGCGCTCGACGAGCAAACGCGAGTCGGACTTGCGGGCGAATTGATGGCGCTGTGGGAGAAGACCCGCAAGACCGTCGTCTTCGTAACGCATGGAATTGAAGAAGCGGTCACGCTCTCGGATCGGGTCGTCGTGCTTTCGCGCCAGCCCGGCAAGATCAAGGCCATCATTCCGATCGACTTCCCGCGACCGCGCGATGCGGTTTCGATGCGTGGCGATCCGCGCTTCGGCGGATATGTTGTTCAACTGTGGGAGCTGCTACGTTGATCAGGCCAGCAGTCCACTGGGCGATTTACATCGCCGCGCCGCTCTCGCTTGTTTTACTGTGGCAAATCGCGGTGTCGACGCATCTGCTCAACCAGGCACTTTTCCCCGCGCCGAGCGCAATCTTCGTTTCGTTCGTACAGTACGCCGAGTCGGGTGAGCTATGGGCCAGCACGTGGGCAACAATCCAGCGTATCGTCATCGGTTTTCTCATCGGCGGAATCCCCGGCACGATGCTCGGCCTTGCGATGGGCATGAACAAGTGGGTGCGCGCGTACTTCACACCGGTCGTCGCGCTGCTCTATCCGATCCCGAAAATCGCCGTGCTGCCACTCTTCTATTTTATCTACGGAACGGGCGATGCGGCGAAGTGGGCCGTAATCGCATTCGGCACGTTCTTCTTGATGACGATCAACACCGAAGCGGGCGTGCGCCAAATCGACCGCATCTATCTCGATGTCGCGCGCGCGTACCGAATCCGACCGATGTCGTTTTATTTTAAAGTGCTCTTGCCGGGTGCGCTACCCAATATTTTTGCCGGCGTGAAACTCTCGATCGGAATCGCCATTGTGCTCGCGATCGCGGCAGAATTCAATTTCACCAAAGTCGGCCTTGGCTTCACGATTGTCAACGCAGAAGCGCTCCTGGACATCGAGCGCCTTTACGCGGCCTTGGTTGCAGTGTCGCTCCTCGGGCTCGTGCTTTCCGTAGGCCTCGACCTGCTGGAGCGCCAGTTGCTCCCGTGGAAGAAGAGCGAACGCTAAATTCAGCGCAGGACTGACCATTCTCATGTATAATACGATTCGGTCGCGCCGAGATAGCTCAGTCGGTAGAGCACAGGTCTGAAAAACCTGGTGTCGCGAGTTCGATTCTCGCTCTCGGCAAATTTTAAAACGCCCGTCTCAGTTGAGAGGGGCGTTTTTCTAAGTAGGTGTTCGGTTAAGCGCGGCAATCGCGGATCGAAGGACGCGCTGCGGTCGCGACCAACCATGAGACATGGGTGCACAGAAGGTTTCGTCCCGTAGTCTCAGCGTATCGATCGCGACCGTTCTTGTCTTAGCGGCGGGCTACCGAATGCCGTTGCCTCGGACGCTTCGGGTAAAGCGCATAGAAGCGCTGCCGTTCGCCGAGATGCAATCGCCTTTCGCGCTGGCGAACTCGTCTCGCAGCCGGAAGCATTCACGGGAGTTTGGGAAGAGCGCCTTGACTCGGGGAAAACGATCGGCTTTTCAATCGCGCTTCTCACCGAAGTTAGCGCCAAGCTCAAGACGTTAGTACATGTCAATCAACGTATCAAGGGCTTTGGGCTTACCTTATGGGATCGATGTTGCGATCGTTCAACCCGGCGCGTTTGAACCGAGATCCTCGGAAAGACGACTACACCCGACGACACGGCCCGCCTCGACGGATACGCAGCGCTTGCGCCGATCGGTGAAAAACTCTACGCGGGACTTAAGGCAGCGATGCAAATCGTCCGCCACAGCTCGTCGCCGATGCGATTCTTGCCCTCGCGAAGGCACCGGCCGGTTCGCGTGCTTTGCGCATGACCGTCCCCGCGGATGAAGCGGTCGATGCGATCAATAGCGCCGTTGCGCCGATCCAGCGTCAGATGATGCAGGCCTTCGGTTTCGACGAACTGATTCCTAAAGTTCACGCGTAAGAACGTGGTTCTTTTGCCGGGGCGGGTTGAAAAGCGCGCTCCGGCGGAAGAAGAACGCTATGGAAGAAAATCACGGACAGCGCCCGCGCTATGACGTTCACGCCGATCTGCGCGTCCAAGAACTCCTCGATGCCGTCCGCAAAGGCGGCATGCCTGAGGTTGCCGAGCGCATCGAAAAACTGCTTAGCAATGCCGGCGCCGAACTTCAGGTCTTGCGCGAGTTCGTTGAATCCGTGCGCGGCACGCACGACATGCTGACCGATCAATTCGCGGAAGTCGAAGGCACGAGCGGCGTCAAGGCACTCGTCGCTTCGATCCGCACGGTGCTCGCCGAAGACCTCGAAGAAGTCCCCGGCGCTTGATGGCGCGCGCCGCTACGGGTTGTAGCGGTCGAGCCAGTTCAGTACTTCGGTAAAGACGTTCTTGCGCTGTTCCCACAGACGCGGGAAGTGCGGCGAACCGGGGTAGGTGACCATCCGAACCGCCTTGCCCTCCTCTTTGAGGAGCACGAAAAATTCGCGGCCCTGATAGGTCGGCACGCGGATGTCGGCCGCGCCGTGCAAGATGAGCAGCGGCGTCGTCACGTTTTTCGTGAACATTACGGCGGAGTATTTGAGAAACGGCTCGGGGCCGGCGGAGAGCTCGCTTGCGTCGTAGTCGGTCTGCTGCACGTCGGATGACATGATGAAACTGAGCCACTCGGTGATGCCAGCGCCCTCGATTGCCGCCTTGTAGCGGTTCGTTTGGGTAACGGTCCATGAGGTCATGAAGCCGCCCGCACTCCAGCCGAATATCGCAAGTTTGTTCGGATCGGCCCAGCCGCGCGCCACGGCTTCCGTGGTCGCTGAATCGACGTCATGATATGCCGTATCGCCGAAATGTTGATAGATCGCTTGCAAATGTGCGCTACCGTAACCCGTCGAGCCGCGATATTCCGGTTGCATCACGACGTAGCCGTGACCCGCGATAATGCGCGCGAACGCATCGAGGTGCAGTGTGTCGTTGGCTTCGGGCCCGCCATGCGGGAGCACGAGAAATTTTCCGGGCTTGCCGTTCCAGTTTGCGGGGAACGTCACGATCGATTCGAGTTTGGTACCGTCCTCGCTCGTCCAGCGGTGACGCTCGACGCGCCCGAGCGTGACGTCTGCAAGCGCTACATCGGATTCGTGCGTGATCTTGATGAGGGCGCCGTTCCGCGCGACGGCGACGTTGCTGGTGTGCGTTGAATCGCTGACGGGAAAAACGAGCGTCGACGGCGTCGCGCGTAACTCAGGTGTCGCCGGCATGCCGACGACGCCGCCGTTTGCAAACGATGCGCCCATGCCGCCGTCCTTAAATTCAACGACATTGGTTTGTACGCCGGCGGCAACCGTCACCCAGACGTGCCCTTGCGCATCGCCGCGCAGCGCCTGAATCGAGACGGGAATGTTTGGCGTGCGATCGACCGGCGTGCCGCCGGATGCTGGCACGGTCCAAATGTGATCGGGGGTGATGACGTCAGTTGTCGTCGAGAGAAATGCGAGCGTTTTATCGCCATCGGTCCAGGCGATGCCCGCACCGGGATACGGAATTTCGTTGGCGACGGCGGTATCGATCGAGGCGACGTGCTTCACGCTCGTAGCCGTGCAAATGTCGATTGCGCCGGTCACCCGGTGGTGTCCGATTTTTGGTGTTTGCTGCAAGAGTGCGATCTTCGAACCGTCCGGCGACCAAGCAAAGCCCGCAACGTCGTCGTGCCCAGCGCACCACCACGCCCCGTGCGAGCCGTCGGCGTTGACAACGTAGAGCGAACTACGATCGTTTTGCACGACGGTGCGCACTTTGTCGAGCGGGTCGACCGGCTGCGGATCGGAGACGACCGCATATCGCGAACCGTCGGGTGAGAGAATCGTCGCGCCGATGCTCTCCGTGAGATGCGTGAGCGCGTGCGCGCGCTTCGTGCCGATCGTCCACGTCGCGAGTTGGTCGACGTCTTTGATCGTAAGCGACCCGTAGAGTTCGCTTGCACTTTTGGTAAATCCGGACGGATGAAAGCTCTTCGGAAGCGTGAGCTTCTGCGCGTGCGTGCCGTCGGTCGCGATCGTCCACCATTCGTGTTTATCGGCGCCTTTGGGCTGGCCGTGCGTCACCTCGTAGAGAATCGTGCGGCCGTCTGGTGCGACGGCGTGTGGGGCTGCGGATCGCAGCGCCGTCCAATCATCGACTCCGAATGGGTGCGGTGTTGCAGCGGATGCCGCAGTGGACGAGCCAAGGCTTAGGCCAATGGAGAAGAGGACGGCGATCCAACGCAGGCGGTGCTTCATGCCCGCTTCTGCGCGCTTGGGGATTCGTGCCCCTGGAGATTAGGTCTCGTCGGCGGCGAGAATCGCGTAGACCTCGCGACGAGCGCGATCGACGATCTCGCGAATCTTCACGAGTGTCGCCTCATCGCTATCGCGCGCCCCAACGAGCGCCGCTCCGAGCTTCATCGCCGATGCTTTCACTTGACGACGGACATCGTCGCCGTCTTCATCATCGCTGCCGGAATCGGTCGTGCGGTTTGCTAGGAGCTCGGTGCCGCTTGCGGTGATCGTGTAGACGCGTTTGCCATCTTGCTCGGCGCCGGTGACGAAGCCGCCCTCTTCGAGCATCTGCAAGGTCGGATAGATCGACCCGGGGCTCGGACGGATGCCGCGCTTCTCTTCGATCGAGCCGATGATTTCGTAGCCGTGGCGCGGGCCCTCAGCGAGGACCTCGAGCACGAGAAACTTGGCTTCGCCGCGCCGCGCTCGCCCGCCCCAACTGGCGCCGAATCGGCCGCGCCCGCCAAACGGTCCGCCGCCGTGGCGCATGAAGCGGCCGTGGCCCGGATGGTCGTGGCCATGCATGGTCATATGGATTTGCTTGTGGAATTGTTTGAACATGTCGAGATAGTATACGATATATCTTTATATGTCAAATACCGACGGTCTTGAGGCTTTCGTCCCCGCAAGCAGCCCAAGGGTCCGGCTGTCCGAGGCGACGCCATCGTAGAGGCGCCGCAGGCGGCGGCCTTCGGTCCGTTGGGATTCGGTTGCCGGTTGGTAGGACGTCGAGCCGATCCGGCTCAGCAGATCGAGAAGCCCCTCGCGTACTTGCGCGGTGGTTTTGAGGTCTTCGATGTTTTGTGGATCAACCGTAAGTCGGCCGCGCAACGCACGCAGTGTCGCTGCATCGGCCGGCGGCGCGTGCTTCAGGCGCGCATCGACCGCGTTGAGCATCGTATCGATGTCGCTCAACTCGTCGTTGATCTCGCTCAGCTCGTCGTGACGCGCAAGGACCGCGGCGCTCGTTGCGGTGTCGCGCGGGTCGAGTTTCACCACGATCGGCGTTTCACGTGCAACGCCATCGATGACGAGATGCGCGGTGTACGTTCCCGGAACAACTTCCGCGCCGGATTTTGGGCCTTTATTTTGTTCGAAGGTCGACTTCCACGGCGTGGGTCCGTCTTCGCTGAGGTCCCACGCGAGTCGATTCATGCCCGCATGCTTCGTTAACGCTTTGCCGGCGATGTGCTTGACGATGAGCCCCTTCTCGTCGGTTATCGTGAGTGCGATCGTCTTTGCGGGGCGTGCGATAAAATAGGTAAGGATCGCGCCAAAGCTGCGGTTGGCGCCAACAAAATCTCCGTCGGGAAGCGTACCGTCGGTAAACGAATTGATCGGTGAATACTGGAACATGCGGTAGGAGACGGTCGGAGCGAAGAAGACGCCGCTTACGTTCTGGGTCGTGCTGAATTCCTGGATCGCACGAAGATCGTCAAGAACCCAAATGCCGCGTCCGTGCGATGCGACGAGCAGGTCGTTGGTTTGCGGAACGATCTGCAAATCGTACACCGCCGTTGCGGGCATGTTGAGGCGCAGCGAATGCCAGCGCGCTCCGCGATCGAATGAGACGAAGACGCCGCGCCGCGTTCCGGCGTAGAGCACGTTTGCGTTGTTCGGATCCTCGCGAATCGAACGCGTGAAGAAGTCCCGCGGGAGATCGCCCGCGATCGACGTCCACGTCGCGCCGAAGTCGCCGGTACGGAAGAGATGCGGGCGATCGTCGCCGAGCATATGGTTGTCGATTGCCGCATACGCAACGCCGGCATCGCCGTTGCCGGGATCGATCGTATAGACGCGACCGTTACGCGGGAAGAGCGGCGATGTCACGTTCGACCAAGTCGCCCCGGAATCGCGCGTGAGCTGAATTAGGCCATCGTCCGTGCCCACCCAAATGAGTTTCGGATCGACCTTCGATGGTGCGATGCGCAAGATCGTGTCGTAATTTTCTGCGCCGGAGACGTCCTCGCCGATCGGACCTCCGGAAATTTGCTGGTGCGCTTTCTCATTGCGTGTGAGGTCGGGACTAATCGCCTTCCAGTGCGCGCCGCGATCGCTCGATTGGAACACGACCTCACCGCCGACGAGGGCCTTGCCGTCGGCCATAAATGCCAGCGGCGAATCCCAGTTCATACGATGCGTTTTCGTTGCGAGCAATCGACCGTCGATCTCCGAGTCCGGCGAGACGTCGCGCGTTTGTTTGGAACGCTCGTCAAAGACGTACACCTGTCCAGGATCGTTGTTGGTCGAGGTCGACCAGATGAAATGCGGATCGAGCGGATCGAAGAGTGCGTACATGCCGTCACCGGGACCCGCAGTATACCAATCGCGGTTGAGGACACCCAGTCCGTTGTCGGCGGTCGCGGGTCCGCACCACGTATCGTTGTCTTGCAGGCCGGTACACACGCGGTAGGATGGCGACGCATTTTCAAAGCCGACGTGGTACGGCTGCGCGAACGGAAGTGCATACGGCTGGGACCACGTACCGCCGCCGTTTGCGGAGAGCACCGCGCCTTCATCATTGCCGACGATGATCCGCTTGCCGTTTGCCGACCACCACGTCGCGTGATAATCGCCGCCGGCGTTCGTTGCGATCTTGTGGAACGAACGCGCGCCGTTGGTACTCATCGAAAGAATCAGTGAGACGTTGATGACCGTGTCGGGATTTGCCGGATCGACGTAGAGACGCGTGAAGTAGAACGAGCGCGCGCCCACGTAAGGATCGTGCGGCATGACGCGCCACGTGCGGCCGACGTCATCCGAACGCCAGATGTCGCCTTGACGCGATTGCACGATTGCATAGACGCGGCCGCCGCGACCCGCCGTCACGCCGATGCGTCCGGTCAGGCCGCTCGCGAAACCGTGGCCGCTGATTTTTTGCCAGCTCGCGCCGTTGTCGTCGGAGCGGTACAGACCGCCGCTCGGCCCGCCGCTCGTCATCTTCCACGGCTCACGCCGGAATTGCCAAACACCCGCGAACAGGGTCGCCGGGTGATCGGGGACGCGCGTGAGATCGGAGATGCCGCTTGCGGGACCGACGTAGAGCGTTCGTGTGAACGACGTTCCGTCGTGCGAGACGTAGACACCGCGCGTGGATCCATCGCGAAAGACGTGTCCGAGGACTCCGACGGCAACATTGTTCGAATCGTTCGGATCGATCGAGATCGTTGCGATCGAACCGGCGTCCTCGAGTCCCGCGTGCGTCCACGACTTTCCGCCGTCGCGCGAATGCCAGAGACCATCGCCTTCCTCAACGTCATTCCGCGGATACGCTTCACCCGTGCCCACCCACACGTCGTTTGGATCGCTTGCTGAGACCGCGATCGCACCGATCGCCGCGCTCGGTTGACGGTCGAAGATCGGATGCCACGAAACCCCGCCATCGACGCTCTTCCAGACGCCGCCGTTTGCGCCGCCCGCGTAATACACGCTCGGATCACGATCGCTGCCGGCGACTGCCGTCGTTCGTCCGCCGGAAATCGCCGGCCCGATGGCGCGATACGAGAGCGAGCCGAGCGCCGTGCTCGTCGTGTCCGCCGGCGCCCCGGTCGGGATTGCGAGCAAAGCGAACGCAGCCATGGCCGTGAGGCAAGACGGAATCTTCATAGTCGTTCATTCGCAGCACAAGTCAAAACTCAGCCAGCGATGCAGCCGCCAGGTTCGCCCGGCGGATGGGCCTAAATTCGAACGATGCGTATAAAAATTGCCGCGTTTGTTGCGGCGCTCGTACTCGTCTTTGCCTCGCACGCCTCGGCGCAAGTTTCGCCGAGTCCGACACCCGAGGTCTCGTCCGACCCTCGTGAGTACCTCGAAGTCGTTAGCTCCCAGCGCTCGATGGACTGGGTCAAGGCGGAGAACGCGAAGACCGTGGGCGTCCTCGAAAAAGACCCGCGCTTCGCCGGGCTCGCCGCCGATGCACTGAAAATCAATCAGGCCAAAGACCGCATTGCCTTCCCGCAGTTCATCGGCAACGAGGTCTACAATTTTTGGCAAGACGCAACGCACGTTCGCGGCATTTGGCGCAAAACGTCGCTAACGAATTATGGGAACGCCGCGCCAACCTGGACGACGGTCATCGACCTCGACGCTCTGGCGAAGAACGAAAAAGCGAATTGGGTTTGGGAAGGCGCACAATGCCGTCGGCCAGGCGAAACCCGCTGTCTCATCCGTCTCTCCGACGGAGGCGAAGACGCGTCGACAATTCGTGAATTCGATCTGACGACAAAACAATTCGTCGTCGGTGGATTCAATTTGCCGCATGGCAAGCAAAACGCCGCATGGGAGTCCGACAACAGCCTGCTCGTCTCGCGCGAGTGGACCAAAGGCGAGATGACGGCGTCGGGATACGCCTACGTGGTCAAGCGCATGAAGCGCGGTCAGTCGATCGCGGATGCAACCGAAGTTTTTCGCGGTGTCCCTGCCGATGTGAGCGTTTCGCCGCAGACGATCGACGACGGCCAAGGGCACAACGTGGTTCTGATCGATCGCGGGACGTCGTTCTTCACAGCAGAGTATCGTCTGGTATCGCCGCAAGGCACGCGCCGACTCAATGTGCCGGAAAAAGTCCGGCCGAGCGGGCTCATCGCCGGGCGCATGCTTTTCCGACTCGCGCAAGACTGGACCGTGAACGGCGCGACCTTTGCGCAAGGTTCGCTCGTCGCAGCGGATTTGGCGGCCATCCTTGCCGATCCCGAACACCTCAAACCAACGCTCGTGTACGCACCCGGAAAACGCGAATCGCTCGAAGAAGTCTCGCCTACCAAATCGCGGTTGCTCGTCGTGACCTACGAAAACGTCAAGGGCCGCGCCTTCGTCTATACACCCGCCGCAAACGGCGGATGGACGCATCGTGCGCTGTCGTTCCCCGATAATGCCTCGATTGGCATCGTTTCCGCGAGTCGGCGCGACGATCGCGCGTTTCTCTCCGTCGATAGTTTTCTTGCTCCGGCAACGCTCTATCTTGCGAACGCCGCTAGCGGAGCGATCGCACAAGTCAAAGCATCCACCCCGCGTTTTAACGCCGCAAACGAGGTCGTCGAACAGCACGAAGCGATCTCCAAAGATGGCACGCACGTGCCGTATTTCATCGTGCATCCGAAGACGATGAAGCTCGATGGTTCCAATCCGACCGTCCTCTACGCCTATGGCGGGTTCGAGGTCTCTCTGACACCGAATTACTCGGCAATCGACGGCAAGCTCTGGCTCGAACGAGGCGGCACGTACGTGCTTGCGAACATTCGCGGCGGCGGCGAGTTTGGGCCGGCGTGGCACGAAGCCGGGCTAAAAACGAAACGCCAAGTGATATACGATGACTTCTCGGCTGTCGCGCAAGACCTGATCTCGCGCAACATCACGAGCCCGCGCCGACTCGGCATCCAGGGCGGATCGAACGGCGGATTGCTGATGGGCGTGGAGTTCACGCAGCATCCCGAACTCTACAATGCCGTGGACATCCAAGTGCCGCTCCTCGATATGCTACGTTTTGAGAAAATCGCGGCGGGCGCATCGTGGGTCGGCGAATACGGTACCGTCACCAAACCCGACGAACGTGCATTTCTTGCCTCGATCTCGCCGTACTACAATCTTAAGGCGGGCGTGAAATACCCCGAGCCATTCATCTGGACCACGACCAAAGACGATCGCGTTGGTCCGCAACACGCGCGCAAATTTGCCGCAAAGCTTTCGGATCTCGGCGATCCGTATCTGTTCTACGAAGTGACTGAGGGCGGCCACGGTGCGGGTGCCAATCTGAAAGAACGCTCGAATACGAACGCGCTCGAATGGATCTATTTTATTCGTAAATTAATGGACTGATACCGAACTCGCTACGAAGTAAGCGGTCTCCTAGCGGCGCGACGGACTTTAGTCCTTGCGCCGTTAGTCGTTTGGCGTGCTTGCCCGGTGTCTATGCATCCGTGATACGGGTATGACTCGTTTGCGAAGCGATACCCCTTTGGGTGTTCGGACGTACTTTGTTTGGAGAAATAATGTTACTTAAAAAAGCAATCATTCCGATGTTCGCCGCCGCGGCGTTCATGATCACGAGCATCGGCGCAGGCGCGCAGACGATGCCTGCCGCGACACCTCCGGGTTCGGGCATGTCACCGGCTTCGGCGATGCCGGCCTCCCCGATGCCCGCCGCTTCGATGGGCTCGATGAAAAACGACTCGATGAAGGGCTCCATGAAGGGCGACTCCATGAAGGGCGACTCCATGAAGGGCGACTCCATGAAGAGCGGCTCGATGGGTAGCTCGATGAAGGGCTCCATGGGCGGTACCCCCGACCACGGTATGCCGAACGGCCTGATGGGCGGAGACGGCAAAGATTACACCGGCGCACCCGATCTGCAAGGCGCGATCTCGCTTGTTACCGCAGGCGGCGCACCCGGACACTTCTCGCTCGTTGCAGCGCTCACAAGCCTTGTCGGCGCGGCGACCACCAAAGCCGAAGTTGCCAAGCTCACCAAACAATACGGCGCAGAAAAAGTCGAATCGTTCGTTGCCGTGCAGAACTTCGCCGTAAACGACGCTGTCAAGAAAGCGCTCGCAGCCGGCGTGAAATTCCCGAAACCGTCCGTTCATGGCAAAGCACTTGCCGTGCGCGTCGTTAAACTCGGTCTCGTCAACGGCACGTACTACGAAGGCGTCCAGCTCGACCATCTCGTGACGCATGCGATCCACGAATCGGTTATGGACGACATCGACACGAAGTTCGGTACCATTGCCGACGGCAACTACCACCGCATCGCAAACCAGGCTCACTACGACCTGGCCCAGGCGCTCGGCGCGACGACTGTCAAGCTCGCCGCGTATCACTAAGCCCTCGCGGTAGTCAAAAGAGGTCGCGACAGCGTTTCGCGACCTCTTTTTATGTCGTGCGAGCGCCTTTGACCCACGCTTCGACGGCCTCAACATCACGCGGTAGCGACGCACTCAAATTGCGGTATCCCTCGCTTGTGATGAGAACGTCATCTTCGATGCGCACGCCGATGCCCCGGTACCGCGCAGGCACGGTGAGATCGTCGGGTTGGAGATAAATCCCCGGTTCGACCGTGAGCACCATTCCGGCCTCGAGCTTGCCGAATTTGTACGTCTCGGCGCGCGCTTGTGCGCAGTCGTGTACGTCGATGCCAAGCATATGGCTGACGTTATGCAGCGAGTAGCGCTTATAGAATTGGTTTTGTTCGCGCAGCGCTTCCTCGGCCGACATCGGTAAGATGCCCAAACGTTCGAGGCCGTGTGCGATCACGTTCATCGCGGCGACGTTCGGTGCCATGAAATCTTCGCCCGGTTTGCATTTGGTGAAGCCGGCGTTCTGCGCTTCGAGGACGATCTCGTAAATTTCGCGCTGCTCTTTGGTGAACGTGCCGCCCAGCGGCACCGTTCGCGTAACGTCGGCAGTATAGAGCGTGTGCGCTTCGACTCCGGCATCGAGAAGAAGCAGATCGTTTGGGTGGAGGTCGCCGTCGTTTGCCGTCCAGTGCAGCGTACACGCGTGTCGGCCGGACGCCGCGATGGTGTTATATCCGACGTCATTGCCTTCGACGCGTGCGCGCAAGTTGAACACGCCCTCGACGTAGCGTTCCGTTTTCGCTTTCGCAAGCGAAGCCAGCACGTCATCGAAGCCATTTTTCGTGGAATCGATCGCCTTCTGGAGTTCGCCGATTTCGTACTCGTCTTTGATGAGACGCATCTCGGAGAGCGCCGCCGCGAGAACCACGTCGTCGGCACTTCCCGCCGGGAGCTTCGCTTCGAGTTCGGGGTCGATACCGCGCAGCGTCCGCAGCGGCGATTTTTCGTGCGCCGCTGCGACTTCGTCGTGAAGCGTTCCGAGCGCACGGGATTCGAGGCCGAATCGGATCGTGCTTTCGGGCACGCCCAGACGTGGTCCGACCCAGAGTTCGCCTTTCACGCGATCGGTATAAAACGTCGCATCCGTCTTGCCGGGATTGGGTTCGACGAAGGCGACCGCGCGGTGCGTTGTTCCTTCGGGGAAAAGCACGAGCACGCAATCGGCTTCGAGATTGCCGGTCAGATAATAGAAGTCCGTGCCGGGCCGAAAGCGATAGGCGGTATCGTTTGAGCGCGTCTTTTCGTGCCCCGTCGGGATGACGAGCACGTCGCCTGGAAACCGGCGCGAGAGTTCCTCACGCCGCGCACGGAATCGCGCCGTCTCGGGCATCGGCTCGACGGCGGTCTTCGTGTGGTCCCAGGCGGTGACCATGAACTCGAGCAGCGCGGGCGGCGTGCCGTTATCGTGGGCCGCAGTGGCGGGCGGGGTCAGCATTTCGGTCGGCTGATGCATAGGCGACGGCTTCGCTACGCCGTCGCCCCAGGCTTCTCGACTCGTTTGCGCTAGGGTTTTTTCGGTTTTGGTGTGGGGCTGGGGATCGGAGTCGGTGTCAGTTGCACGGACTTAAGAACGGCCGTTCCGCCCACGGGAGTGGGGGATGCCGTGGGTGTTGGCGATGGCGAAGGTGTCGGAGATGGCGAAGGGGTGACGCGCGCGGGAATCGGATCGTTCTTTTTGTTCGCGATCGCGGTTCCAACGACGGCTGCCGCCGCGGCTCCCCCGGCAATCACGCCCGCGGATAATCCCGCCGCATGTGCGGCCGCAGCACCGGCGACGCTGCTTCCACCAGCTGCGGCTCCCGACCCAATTCCGGGCGCAAACGCCGTCGCCGACGTGGCGCTCGTGCTGAGGCCCGCTCCGGTAAAGGTCTGCAACAGGATGGCGGTAATCGCGCCGGCCGTCACGATGCCGGCGAGCGAAACGAAGAGCGTCTGCCCGGTCAAGAGCGGATACGTTTTTGCACCGACCGTCACGACAACGTCGCCCGGTTCGCAGGCAAGACACGCGATCGTATCGCCGTTCGGCCCGGCGGAATAGAGGCCGGTCGTTCCGCGTATCGCGATTTGCGAGGTCACCGTTTGGAACACATAGTTCGATTTGCCGCCTGCCGGACGTTTCACCGCAAAGCGGATCGTGCCGGGACCTTGCAGCGTGATAAGCGTCGGTGTGCTCGACGCGGGATCGTTGAATTTTCCGACTTGCACGCTCGTGTTCGGCCCGAGCGCGATCTCCGATGAGTCGGGAAGCGAGAGCAGACCGTTCGCCGCATCGTGCGTCACGGCAAACTCATCATCGCCGAGAATAAGTTGGCCGATGACACGTTTGAAGTCGGCGTCTTTGGTGACTTTGTGGCCGACTTCACCACGCACGGCGCGCAGTTGTTTATCGGTGGCCGCAACGCTCGGGCTGATGGGAAGAAGGGCGGCTGCGAGGAGGGCAGCGAGCAGACGTCGTGCGTTCATCGATTCATCTCCGGAGCGAAGTGACGATTCAGACCCGCGTGGTGTCGTCCGAAGGGGGCGAGCTCCGATGCGAGCGGATCGAGCGGACCCGAATAGGACGTCACGGTGGCGCGTGGGAGGCGTGCCGTGCTTCCGGTGCTCAGGCCGGTCACATAAGAGACGAAATGATTCTTTCCGATCGACCCGTAGGCCAAGAGATCGTTTACGGTCGGGGTCGATTCGGAGTACAACAGGCCGTATGCATTGATCAGCGATGTATAGTTCATGTCGCCGATGGCACAAATCCGTCCCAGGCTCGGCGTGAGGTAGAGCGTGTTGGTATAGCTAGTGACCTCGCCGAATGACGGAAACCACGAAGTCGATGTATCGGTGAGGGCGATCAGCGGGCTTGCGACAATGGTCGCCGGAACGGCGCATTCAGCCGGTAACGATACGTTCTTGGTTGAAACGACGACCGTCTCCGCGAGCGTTTTCTGCGGCGTGCCATTCGGATACACGCTTGTTACGGGAAGCGAGTAGGTATTCGTTGTGGGAGAACCGCCATTCGAGACGGTTGTTATCGAGACGGCAATGCTGCCGCCGCTCGGCGCCCCGACATTGACGGTTGCCGACGAGTAGGTAGGCATCCCTTGCGTTCCACTTGATTGGAAAAAAGAACCGCTTCCATCGGCACGCTCCGTCTCAACGGTCATTCCATACGTGTTCGTCGAGGTTGCCTTGTAATTTCCGGCACGATCGGTCGTCGAGACGTACGTACTCGTTGTTGATGAACTTGGCGTTCCCGATGCGGTGGGAACGGGGCTAAAGATCGTCGTCGTCGTGTTGTCGCTGGTCTGGTCGGGTGTCGTGCTCGCCCCGTCGACAAAAGGCAGGCTCGCGACGGCGAAGTTTCGATGGGAAAGGCCGGTCGAGGAGACGGTGCCGCCCGGTGAGGCGGATGACAATACGGAGGTGCCGCCGACGAGTGTATACGCTTTCGCGGAATTGTTGGAAATGAGTCCGTAGTAACTGTCGGCGGCGTACGTCGTTTGATTGGTCGTCCCGATCGTATAGGTTTGACGCTCGTCGAAAAGGTTAGCAAGCCCGTTGAACGTGGCCGGGGAGCTGACCGTCGTTGCATACGTACTGGAATACGTGTAAGGCGTCGACGCCGGCGCGGGCGACGATGATGGCGCGGGTGAGGGCGTATTGATGTACGTAGACGACGAGGTGTTGGTTGATTTATAGGTATACGAAACACTGCTTGGAAAATAGTTCAGCGTAACAGCGGTCGCGGGAGTAAGCGCCGTCGCGGGGATGCCGTTCGCGCTTGGAGCGATCGTCGCGGGTGTTGTCACCGCGCCGCCGTTATAGGTTAGCGTGATGACGTCGGTGGGGCCGTTGACGGTCGTCGCAGACAATTTGTACGTGCCGGTGGTGTCGGAGTTCGTCAAGGTGATCGGCGACGTGTAATTTCCGGGTGCGATGATCGTGTTGCCGTCGGGATCTTTTGCCGCGACGACGACGGAGGCGCTTCCGGAGGAACCGGCCACAAACGAATTCGAAAGCGTTACGGTAACGGAGTTCACGACCCCATCGAGCGTGACGGCTACGGTGAACGGCGAACCCGCGAGGACCGCTGCGGTCGCCGTACCGCCGCCGAGCAGTTTTCCGGTGGCGCCTGGAGCGTCGTAGAGCGAAAAGACGAACGTCGCGTTCCCCGGTAGCGCGCTCAGCGGCACCGAGCACGAGCGCCCTCCATTTGCCGCGCTGCAATTTGGGGAAGTCGCCGAGATGTCCGCGACGGTCGGCGTTCCTCCGTTGGTCGCGATCGAGACCGATACGGCCGACGCGGAAACGAAGTTGGCGTTCCGGCTCGACGGCGAGCGGCCCGCGGGAACGAAGATTGTCGCGATGCCGGCATTCGACGGCTGCTGCCGCGGAGGAGGCGGAGCGGTCGACGATCCGCCTCCGCCTGAGCATGCCGCAATCGCGAGTGTCGCGATCGTTGCCAAGATTGGAAAGCGAAGACGGACCATAGATCTCCCAAAAACAGTAGCAACCTCAGAAACGACAAACCACGCCCAGTCGAACGCTCTGTTGCTTGGAATCGGTTTGACGATCTGTGCAAGCGAGCCTTTTACAGCCCCGTTAATCTCGCCGGAGGTTCCGGCCCGGTGGCGTATCGCTAGCGTTATGGTGAAAGCGGCAACGCGGACGCGGCACTTTCGGGCGCCGGGGCGCGTGACGCTGATGGGTGACCATACCGACTATAATGATGGCTTTGCGCTTGCCATCGGCATCGATCGTGACGCGACGGTCGCCATGCGGCCGCGCTCCGACCGGCTCGTGACGGCAACGGGTGCAGACTTCGTGCGAGAAATCGATCTCGATGCGGAGCCGAATCCGCTTGCGGATCACGCCGATATCGAGGGGATCGCACGTATCCTCGATAGCCGCAAGCCGCTGCGCGGCGCCGATCTTACGATCGAGACGACGATCGCCTCGCACGCCGGACTCGGTTCGTCAGCCGCAATCGAGATGGCATGTGCTCTTGCCCTTGCGGCAGCAGCGGACATCGAACTCTCGAAATGGGAAGCCGCTCACGTGGGTCAACGCGCCAATCACGCGTATGCGGGGTTTCGCAGCGGTATCACCGACCATCTCATCTGTATGGCGGCCGTCGAACGGCATGCGGTGCTCGTCGATGCCCGGCTGTTTGAATTCGAGCCCATCCGTTGGCAGCTGGGCGATGCGGCCGTCGTTGTGTTCGACGGCGCGCTCAAAGCGGTTGATGCGACGCACGCGACGGCAAACGACCGTCGCAGAGAGTGCGAGGATGCCGTGCTGATCCTGCGTCGCGAATTGCCGGGCCTCGTTTCGCTGCGCGATCTTGACGGCCTTACGTTTGCGCGCGTTGGAATTATTTTGCCCGACGTCCTGCGTCGCCGCGTGCGCTACATCCTCGGTGAAAACGTCCGCGTGCGCGAGGCCGCCGATGCTCTCCGCGCGAGCGAACCGGCGCGCATCGGAACGCTGATGGCGGAGTCGCACCGCTCGCTGCGCGACGATTACGAGATCGGTACGCCCGAGATCGATGCGCTCGTCGGACGCGCGCTCGAACTCGACGGCGTGTATGGAGCGCGGATGGCCGGTGCGAGCATTTTGGTCGCCTTGATCCGCGAACGAAGCGTCGCGCGCGTCGCAAAGCAGCTGGGCGATGCGTACAAGCGGCTCTCGGGGCGGACGCTCGTAACGTATCGTGTCGCGGCGGGCGCCGGAGCAAGCGAAGTGCAGTAAAGCCTTTGCGCGGACGCGAATCGCGTTCGGCTATGCGATTTTTGGCCGTTCTCGTCTCATCCGCGCTTTTGCTTGGCATCGCGCCGACCGCAAAAGATTCCGACGGCGCGTTGAAGGCGACGCTTGCAAACGGACTCCGGGTCGTCATCGTACGCGACGCAATTGCGCCGGCGGTTTCCACTGAAGTGACGTATCTTGTCGGTTCGCGCGATGACGATCCGCACTATCCGGGGCTCGCGCATGCCCAAGAACACATGATGTACCGCGGCACGCACGACCTCTCGACCGATCAGTTGAGCACGATTGCAACGGCCCTCGGCGGCAGCTTCAATGCATTCACCCGGCCAACGGTCACCTCGTACCAGTTTACCGTTCCCGCATCCACCCTCGATGCCGTTCTCCGCATCGAATCCGACCGCATGGGCGGCGTGCTCGACGCGCAGGATCAATGGGCGGACGAACGCGGTGCGATCGAACAGGAAGTCTCGAGCGATGAGAACACGCCCGGCGCAGATTTCTTCCGCGCCGCGCAAGAACGCGCGTTTGCGGGCACGGCGTACGCGCACGACGGTGTCGGCACGAAGGCGTCCTTCGATAAACTCACCGGCCCCGAACTCAAATCGTTTCACGATCGCTGGTACGCGCCGAACAACGCGGTGCTCGTGATTGTCGGCGACATCGATCCGCAGGCAACGCTGGCTGAAGTCAAAGCGCGGTTCGAGGCGATCCCGCGCAAAAACATCCCGGAGCACCCAAAAGCCGTCTTCGAAAAGGCGCACCGCATCGAACTGCGCCGCGCGACCTCGCTGACCTATCCGCTTGCAGCGGTCGGCTACCGTCTGCCGGGCGTGCGCGATCCGGACTTTATTTCATCGTTCGTGCTGCAAGCCGTGATCAATAGCGAACGCGGCGATTTGCGCGCACTTGCCGCAAGCGGTGAGGCGATCTTCAGCGGCTTCCAATCTATGCCGCTCTTACCCGACGCCCAACTCGTCTTTGCCGTCGCGGCACTTGGACCGGGTAACGATCCCGACCGCGCCGTGCAGCGACTCGAATCCGTCCTTGCCAACTACGCCGCGCACGGCGTGCCGCGCGAACTTTTCGAAACGACGAAACGCCGTGTGATCGCCGATCAAGAACTGAGCCGGAACTCGATCACGGAACTAGCCTCGGACTGGTCGGACGTTATCGCGGTCGACAACGAAACCTCGATTCAACACGAGCAAGAACGCTTGCGCGGCGTCACCCTCGGCGACGTCAACCGCGTCGCGAAGAAATACTTCGTCCCGGCACACGCAATCATCGGCGCTCTTCGTCCGTCCCTTGGTGGCTCGTCGCAGCCGCCGTCGACCGGCGATCAAGGTAAAGAAGCACCGCTGCCGCAGCGTCCGCCGACGACCGCGCTCCCGAGTTGGGCGCAGCCGCTGATCTCGAACATCAGCGCGCCGCCACCTGCGGTTCCGCCGACGGACGTCCGGCTAGCGAATGGCTTGCGTTTGATCGTACGTCCGACCAACGTGGCGCACACGGTGTTCGTCTTTGGTGGCGTGCAGACCAATCCGGGGCTTGAAGAGGCGGAGGGCAAAGAGGGAGTTGCAAGCGTGCTCGAGGCTCTCTTCGGATACGGCAGTGCCGAACACGATCGCACGTCCTATCAGCGATTGCTCGATGACATCGGTGCAAGCGAAACGGGCGGCGCATCGTTTGCGATCGAGTCCACCTCGACGACGTTCGATACGGCGGTTAACCTGCTCGCCGAGAACGAACTGCATCCGCGCTTCGATGAGAAATCGTTTGCAATCGCACGCGATCTGACCGCGCAACAAATCCAGTCGGCGCAGAACGGCTCGCATGTCGTCGGCGAACGCAAGTTGCGCGAAAAGCTCTTGCCGGCGAGTGACCCGGAGCTGCGCGATCCCTCACCGCGCCTCATCGAGCGCTTATCGCTTGCCGATGCTCGCGAGTACTATGCGAAAGCCTTCCGCCCGGACCTCACGACGATCGTCGTCGCCGGGGACATTACGCCGGAGCGCGCGCGCGCGGCGGTCGAGCGCGCTTTTGGCAAGTGGAGTGCAAACGGCCCGGTGCCCACCCTCGTTCCACCGCCGGTGCCACTCAATAGCGCCGCGAGCGTCGGCGTACAGCCGCCTTCGCTACGCCAAGACTTCGTAACGCTCTCCCAATTGCTCGGCGTGACACGCAGCGATCCGCGCTACTACGCGCTGGATCTGGGGAATACCATCTTCGGCGGCGGCGTCGGCGGACCGCAGCAGAGTCGCCTCTTCCGCGACCTGCGTCAGCAGACGGGCCTCGTGTACTTCGTGAACTCCGCGCTCAGCGTCGGCAAGACACGCGCGCGGATGGAGATCAGCTTTGCTTGCGCTCCGGAGAATCTGGCGCGCGCGGAGTCAATCGTGCAAAACGACATCAAGTCGCTTGCGACCGATCCCGTCAGTCCGTTCGAACTCTCGCTTGCCAAAGCGTCGGTCGTTCGTCGCAACATCGTCGATGGCGGCGGCGTGAGCGCGATCGCGCAAGCGTACTTGCGGCGAGCGCAGGGGGGACGCGCGCTTGATGAAGATCGCGCAGCGGCTGAAGGCTACCTTGCGACCACGCCGGCGTCGCTCCGCGAAGCATTCGCGGCATTCGTCCGACCGGGCGCCTTTATTCGTCTGGTCGAGGGGCCGCAATAATCGGTTCGGTTACAAGTCGTAGGTAATCGTCAGCGGTGCGTGATCGGAAAAGCGCTCGTCGCGCTCGATATGCGTGTCGCGGACCGTCGGCGCAAGGTCCGGCGTAACGAGCTGGTAGTCGATTCGCCAGCCGAGGTTCCGCTCGTAGGCCTGCGGCCAGTTTGACCACCAGGTAAACTGCTTGGGTTCGCTATTAACGACGCGAAAGGCATCGACCCAACCCAGGCGGTCGGTCACTTGGTCGAACCATGCGCGCTCGTCGGGGAGAAATCCGGTCGTACGTATGCTGGATTTTGGATCGAATACGTCGATCTCGCGGTGCGCGATGTTGAAATCGCCGCAAAGAATAATGGGACGGCCTTCGGCCCGCATCGCGCTCAAGTTGGTGAGAAAGCGTTCGAGAAATCCATACTTCACCGCTTGGCGCGCGGGGCCGGTCGTCCCCGATGGCACGTAGAGCGACGCGACGCTGAACGTTTCGAAATCGAAGCGAATGAAGCGACCTTCGGCGTCCATATCGTCCATACCGAGGCCGCGCACGATCGCGACGGGCTTGTGGCGCGCGTAGATTGCGACGCCGCTATAGCCTTTTTTCTGTGCGTCGACAAATCCGTAATACGGGTAGCGGTCGAGGTCGATTGCCTCAGGCGGGACCTGATGCTCTTGCGCCTTCGTCTCTTGCATGCAGACGATGTCGGGCGCGCGATCGGCTAGGTAGGTGAAGAAACCCTTGCGGGCGGCAGCTCGGATCCCGTTGGCATTGAACGACATGACGGAGAGCATCGATCGGCCATTCTCGCCCGGACCGACACAAGCCCGGGGACGTGAATCTTAGGCCGCGACGCGGATCAGCGTGAAATCGGCGGCGTCCAGATCGATTTCCGAGCGAAACGTGCAGTCCGCACACGGTACGTTCGGGCCGAGGCGGGCATCGAGGGGTTCGTTATGGGTCGCGCGGCAATCCGGACAGAGCAGTTCGTCTTTCATGCTCGGATCGTACGAGGCCGAAGTGACAGATGGGTGGCACTTTTGTCTCGTGCATTATCTCTCACTACCGGGGATTTCTCGAAGAAACTGCCGATAAGACGTTTGTGATCAATCCCTTACTCGCGCAATCGGAGACTTCGCCGATTCAACGCGTCTTGGAGATCACGCGCGACATTCTTCAAGAGACCGAACTCGCTCCGGCTCTGGAGTCGATTGCGCGCGGTGTTCGCGACCTCTACGGCTTTGGCTACGTCACGATCGTGGCCGCGGATGCGACGGGCGGGGACCACTCGCGGCGCGTCCTCCTTGGCTATTCGCCCGAACTCATCGCCGAGCGCCAGCACGAAATCGTGCGCCGCGCCGATATTCTCGACGTGCTCGACCCCTCGTTTCAGGTTCATCCGGACTGCTACTATATTCCAACAGAGCGGGCATTCGGGTGGGAGCGCGCCATCTTTACCGGCGATTTGCCGATGGACGCGACACGGGAGGCGCCGAACCGATGGCACGAAAACGACGCGCTAGTTTTCGTGCTACCCGACCGCAGCGGCGAGATGCTGGGTTACATCTCGGTCGACGGTCCGCTCGACGGCAATGTCCCAAGTGACGAGACCATGCGATCGGTCCAACTGTTCGTCAACCTCCTGGGCCTCGCACTTGCCAACGCGCGGGCGCATGCCGCCGAGATCGAACGCGGACGAATCCTCGAGGCAAGTCAGGCAAAGCTGCGTTACGAGGCAACGCACGACGCCCTCACACGGCTCCCCAATCGAACCTATTTTGGCGCGCTGCTCGAAGAGACGCTACGCACGCGCGGGAGAGACGTCAGCTCGGCCGTGTTCTTCGTCGATCTCGACGAGTTCAAGTCGGTCAACGATAGCTTAGGGCACGCCGCGGGCGACGCGCTCCTCGTGACGATCGCCCAACGGCTCCGCGCGACGGTGAGCGATCTTGATGTCGTCGCGCGCTTCGGCGGCGATGAGTTCGCGATTCTGGCGCGCGATCGTGCCGGCTCCGATGAAATCGAAGCACTCGCCGAAGCCGTGCACGCGGCACTCCTGGACCCGCTCGATATCGACGGGCGCATTGTCTACACGACGGCTTCCATCGGCATCGCGGTCGTCGGGGACACGTACCGCGAGATGGAAGCCGTCCTGCGTGACGCCGACACCGCGATGTATCATGCCAAAGCGCAGGGCCGCGCACGGCACGCGTTCTTCGATTCGCAGATGCACACACGCGCCGCACGGCGCCTTGGCCTGGTCAGCGATCTGCGCGCGGCGATCGACGAGGAGGCATTCGACGTGGACTTCCAACCGATCGTCGCACTCGCAAGCGGGAAGATCGTCGGACTCGAAGCGCTGGTGCGGTGGCCCGGATACAACGACGGAGCCGGACTCGCACCGCTCGAGTTTATCCCGGTTGCAGAAGAGGTGGGACTCGTCTCGAAAATCGGGCGTTTCGTGCTCGCGCGCAGTTGTGAGGCGCTCGCGCAGTGGCAACGGATCGTTCCGGGTCTGGGACTGAGTGTGAATCTTGCCGTGCAAGAAATCTTGCAGCCGGATATCGATGCGTATGTGCTCGACTTATTGCGACGATTCGATCTGCGGCCGCACGAACTAACGCTCGAAATCACCGAAACGGCGATCATGCGTAGCGGTTCACTTGCCACGAACGCCCTCGAGCGTTTACGCGCCACCGGTGTTCGGCTCTGCATCGACGATTTTGGTACCGGCTATTCCTCACTGCGCTATCTGCAACAATTCACCGTCAACGCGATTAAGATCGATCGCTCGTTTGTGGCCGGAGCAAACGACGAACTCGCAAGCGAGCCGATCGTACGCATGCTCGTCGAACTCGCCGCATCGTATGGCGCCTCATGTGTGGCCGAGGGCGTTGAAACGCCGGGCCAATCGAACGCGCTTCGGAGTTTGCGCTGCACCTTCGGGCAAGGGTTTTTCTTTCATCGGCCACTGCATCGCGACGCGGTCGCAGCGGTGCTCGGGGGACACTAGGAGATGCGCGCGCGCTATACGCTTGCGCTCGGCGTGATCGCGCTTGTCGCGCTGGTCCAATTCGTGCTCATCTCACGTCTGATCGGCGACGGCAAACGCGTTGCGACGACGATCAATGTCGCGGGACGTCAACGGATGTGGGACCAGCGCATCGCCTTGTATGCCCAGCGTGTGGTCGCGACGACCGATCCCGCGAGCCGTGCCGAGCGGCGCGGGGCGCTGCTCGATGCCGTCACGCAAATGGAATATCAAGGCGCGCAACTTGCTAGCGCCAATCCCGCGGTCAATCCGCCGGATTGGCCGCCTCCGTTGGTGCGCGCGTTGCTGGATACTGCGCCGACAAACCTGATTGCAAGCGAGCGCGCGTACTTCGCGCACGCGCGTGCGCTGGCTGCCGTGCCCGATGAAGCCTTGCGCGCCGATGCGCCCGATTTGACCTATATCCTCGATCACCAAGCCGCGATCTTGGCGAATCTCGATCGCGTCGTCAACGCCTACGTTGCCGACGGCGACGCCCGGCAGCAGCGTCTCCAGGTGAACGAACTCGTCACTTTTATCGTTCTCATCACGGCGCTCGGGATTTTGCTTTTCGTCGTCCTCGACCCGATGGAACGTCGCATCGACCAGCAGCAGAGCGTGTTACGGCGTGAAAACGCGAATCTCTCGCTCGTTGTTGCCGGCGCACGCGCGCTCTCCGAAACGCTCGAGATCGACGGCTTGCTCGCGCGTTTCCGCCAGAGCGCGGCACAAATGCTCGGCGTTCCCGTGCGGCTCCTGACCCTTGAGGATATCGCGCAACTGCACGAAGCCAAACGCGATTTGGTCGGGACGGCCATGGTCTCACCGCACGTCATTCTTGCAGAAAACGCATCCGTTATCGCGATGGCGATCGATGCCTACGGCGGCTCACCCGCCGTCGCCATGATCGCCGAACACCCAACCCGCTTCCGAACGATGGAAATCTCAGCGCTCGAACTCTTCGCAGCCAATCTCCGCCTCGCCGCCTACAACGCGCGGCTCTTTGCCGAAGTTCACGACCGCCAACTGCGCGTGGCGGAACTCGACAAGCTCAAGAGCGATCTCATCGCGATGCTCGCACACGACTTCCGCAGTCCCCTCACCAGCATCATCGGCTTTGCGGAACTCCTCAAAGAAGGCTTCATCAAACCCGAAGACATCGGCGATACGGCCGATTCGATTGCTGCCGCCGCGTGGAGGCTGACGTCGCTTGCCTCGGATACCCTCACGATGGCCCAACTCGAACGCAACGAAGTTACGCTCGAGCGCTCGCAGCTCGACATTAAAGATCTGTTGATCGATGCTGCGGGCGACGTCGTGAAACAGCGGGCGGTTCGGATTGAAGGCGAGGGCGCGACGGTCCTCGGCGATCCGCGGCGACTACGCCAAGTCTTCGACAACCTCTTGAGTAATGCGATCAAATATTCGCCCGGTAACGATCCGATCGTGGTGCGGCTCACGCAGCGTGCTGCAAGCGTTGCAATTGAGGTGATCGACACCGGTATCGGCATTCCGGCCGCTGAAGTCGATCGCATTTTCGATCGCTTCGCGCGTGGCTCGAACGCGCGTCAAGCCAAGATCAAAGGGACGGGGTTCGGTCTGTATTTGAGTAAAATGCTCGTGGAGTTGCACGGCGGCGCGATCTCCGTGATGAGTCGCGAGGGGGTCGGGAGTACGTTTACGATTACACTCCCAACGCTCGACCGAGCGCCGGCGCTCGTTTAAACCAGCGTCGCGCGCCGACGCAGCGAGAGGGTCAGCTGAATGCGCGTTCCGACGGTACTCTCGCTGATCTCGACGCCGTCCATTAGCGATCGCATGAGCGGGATGCCGCGGCCACTGTCACTCATGCGCGCGTCGCGCCACGAGCCGTCGTCGTCAATCTCGACGATGACGACGCCGTCGACGGTGCGCGCGTGGACGCGAAACTCGCCGGCGCGAGCATCGACGTACGCGTGCTCGATGGCATTGCCGATCGCTTCGCCCGCGCAGAGGAGCAGGTCGAAACGCCGTTCGGCGTTGAGGGGAATGCCTTCGATATAGCGCCGCAGCGCGTTGCGCGCGGCCGCGGCGCTCGGACCCAGAGCCGGGAGTGCGATTTCAAATGGCCCGATCGTCTGCGCCAGGCGGATCGTCATGATCGCCGCGTCGTCGCTGCGTTCGTATTCGGCGAGCACGCTTTCGTAGATGGCGCGTGCCGGATCGTCGACTTGCTGCGCGTGCGCAACCTCGATCGCGCGATGCAGCCGCGCGGTTCCTTCGATCACATCGCGCGAGAACTCGATGAATCCGTCGGTGTAGAGCACGAGCGTTGCCCCCGCATCGAGCAGCGCGACTTCGGTGATCGGGTCGTAGTCATCGAAGATGCCAAGCGGAGCGCCTGCGACTCCGAGTGTTTCGACGGATCCCGAGTTGCCGCCGACGAGCGGCACGGGATGTCCGGCAGATGCGTAGCGGAATTCAAGCGTGATCGGATCGAGCACGCCGAAGATCGCCGTCACCATGGTCGGCGTCTCGGACCGTACCAAAAGACGATTCGCGCGGAAGAGCACGGACCCCGGATCCGCATCTTCATAGGCCGCGGCACGGAGCGATTGGCGAACGAGATTCATCGTGACCGCCGCCGTAATCCCGCGCCCGCTGACATCGCCGACGGAAACGCCGATGCGGCCGTCATCGAGCAGAAACGCATCGAACCAGTCGCCGCCGACATCGTCGCCGCGCGAGCCCGGGAGGTAGGCTGTTGAAATTTTCACGCCGTCTACGCATGGAACGTCGCGTGGAAGAAGGGCTTGCTGCAACGTTGCTGCGACGCCGCGTTCGCTCTCGCGATTGCGTTCGAGCGGGCGTACGCGATCGGCGACGATGCGTCGGCGCCGATCGACGAACGTCACTAAGAGAACGACGAGGATCAGCGCGAGCGAAACGATTCCGATCATGAGAGGCAGCCCAAGATCGGTGGACGCGGCGCTGACCTCCATGCTCGAGACATCGATCGTATGGAGGGCGACGTAATGCACGCCGACAATCGCACCGCCGAGCAACAATGCGGCAAGGGTCCGAACCGCTCGTGCCCGCGCACTCCGCTCGTCGCGCACGCGGAAGGCGAGCACGAGCGCGCCGAACGTTGCGATGCTCGTCGCGACGGACGCCGCAACGAGAAAGAGCCACGAGTCGGCTCCGATGCCGCTGACCTGCATTGCGGCAAGTCCCATCTCGTGCATCGCAACGACGCCGCCGCCGACGATGATGCTGGCGCCGGCAAGCGAAATCCGATCGCCGTTCGTTGGCCCGGCAATCGAGAGTGCGATTGCGGTCGCTGCGATCGCCGCGATACACGATGCAATCACAAGCGTCGCATCGTAGTGGACGACGACCGACATCCGGTACGCTGCCATCGCCATGTAGTGCGTCGCCCACACGCCCGTTCCAAGTGCGAGTGAGCCGAAGCCGATCCAGAGCGAGCGCACGCGAGCGGAACTTGCGAAGCCGCGGGCCGCGAGTTCGAGAAACGCATAGGAGGCCGCGATGGCAATCGCAACCGAGAGAACGACGAGTCCGATATCGTACGGGACGGGGACGGAAGGAGCCGTCATTATGCTTAGGATTGCGCCTGGGGCGCAACTCTCCCATCGACTCGTGTTGCCGAACGGTTAAGCTTCGATCTCGAAACGGCTTTGTAACGGCTTGTTAAAAAAGAAAAAGCAGGTCGCGCCGTGTGGCGCGCCTGCTTTTACTTGGGACCTTCTCGACTAGTGGACGAGGAAGCCGACGAGCAGCAGTGCGACGATGTTGAGCACTTTAATCATCGGATTGATCGCGGGTCCGGCGGTATCTTTATAGGGATCGCCGACGGTATCGCCGGTGACGGCAGCCGCATGAGCGAGCGAGCCTTTCCCACCGTGATGACCGTCTTCGATGTATTTCTTCGCGTTATCCCAGGCGCCGCCGCCGCTGGTCATAGAGATCGCAACGAAGAGACCCGTGACGATCGAACCAACGAGGATGCCGCCCATCATCTGCGCTGCACTATTACCGTTGAGCACGTGCACGACCGAGAGCAGCACGACGAGGACCGGAACGCCGAGCGGAATCATCGCGGGCAGCACCATTTCTTTGAGTGCCGCGCGCGTCACGATGTCGACCGTCGTGCCGTAGTCGGGTTTTTGCGTGCCGGTCATGATGCCGGGCATCTCGCGGAACTGACGCCGAACTTCTTCGACGACCGAACCCGCTGCGCGCCCGACTGACTCCATCGAGAGCGATGCGAAGAGATACGGCAGCAAGCCGCCCACGAGCAGTCCGGTCAGCACGTACGGGTTGTCGATGCCAAACGTGATGGGATTGGTCGAACAGGCAAGCGACGTGTCGCCTTTGCACTTGTCGCTGAGTTCTTGCACGAAGGATGCAAAGAGCACGACGGCCGCAAGACCGGCCGAGCCGATTGCATAGCCTTTGGTGACGGCTTTGGTCGTGTTACCAACCGCGTCGAGCGGGTCGGTTACATCGCGAACTTCTTTTGGCATCTCGGCCATTTCCGCGATGCCGCCGGCGTTGTCGGTGATCGGTCCGAAGGAGTCGATGGCAACGATGATCCCGGCCATCGAGAGCATCGACATGACCGCGATTCCGACGCCGTAAAGTCCGGCAAACGAGAACGAGACCAGAATACCGACGACGATGACGATCGCCGGAAGGGCGGTTGCCTGCATCGAGACCGCAAGGCCCGCGATCATGTTTGTTGCATGACCGGTAAGTGAGGCTTTCGCGATATTTTTGACTGGCGCGAACTGCGTACCGGTGTAATACTCGGTGATGTAGGTGAGTAAGCCCGTCACGAAGAGACCGACGAGCGAACAGACGAACACGCCCCATGCGGTGATGACTTGCCCGCTTGCGAGCGTTGCATCGCCGAGGAACTCTTGTTTGGTCACAAAGTAGAAGGCGATCGCTGAGAGCACGCCCGCGCCGATGAGCCCAGCGTAGAGCGCGTTCATGATCGAGCCGCGCGCGTTATTCCCCATGCGTACGAAGAACGTGCCGATGATCGAGGCCACGATCGAGACCGCGCCCAGAATCAACGGGAACGTCACGGCGCCCGGAAATTTGCCGAGGACGAGGTGCCCGAGCAGCATCGCCGCGATCGTCGTGACGACGTACGTCTCGAACAAATCGGCGGCCATCCCGGCGCAGTCGCCGACGTTATCGCCGACGTTGTCCGCAATCACGGCTGGGTTACGCGGATCGTCTTCCGGAATTCCGGCTTCGACTTTACCGACGAGATCCGCACCGACGTCGGCGGCTTTGGTGAAGATGCCGCCGCCAAGACGCGCGAACACGGAGATGAGCGAACAGCCGAAGGCAAGGCCGATCATCGCGGCGAGCGACTCGGATTCGGGTGATGCGTGCGATGCGTTGATCTGCATCGTGATCGCATAGTAGCCGCTGACGGCAAAGAGTCCTAAGCCGACGACGAGCAAACCCGTGACCGCGCCGCCTTTGAACGCAAGATTGAGCGCCGGTGCAAGACCGCCGCGTGCCGCCTCAGCCGTGCGCACGTTGGCGCGCACCGAGACGATCATGCCGATAAATCCCGCCGCACCCGAGAGGACGGCGCCGATCACGAAACCGACAGCGGCTTCCCAACCCAGTGGCGCGGGTGCGATGCCGATTACGATCGCAAGAATCGCCGCGACGATCGCGACCGTCGTGTATTGCCGTTTGAGGAACGCCATCGCGCCCTCTTGAATTGCGCGCGCGATTTCTTGCATGCGCTCGTTCCCGGCCGGCTGCCGGAGTACCCAGAAAATCAGGTAGATGCCATATACGATGGCAAGGACTCCGGCCCCAAGGCCGAGGTCGATCGCTAGACTCGAATCCACACGTATCCTTAAAATGAGTGAAATGCGCAAAAAAGTCCGGGACAGGGTTGTTGGAACTTTTTGCCACAAACGTTGGTCCCCGTTGAAAATCAGTCCTGCGCCAGCGTCCACCCGTAAGGGACGATGTGCGGCTACGCGAATGTCGCCTGCATGGAATCGACCGAGCTTTTGATCGTCGGATGCGGCCCCGCGGGTGGAACGGCGGCACGCGAAGCCGCACGCGCGGGCGTGCAAACCATTGTCCTGGAGCGCGATCCCATCGTCGGCGAAAAGCGCGTGTGCGCGGCCGGACTGCGGCCGGGCTTTTGCAGCGACTTCGATCTGCCGCGTTCGATCGTGCATTTGGATCCGCCGACGATCACGCTCACGACGAAGCGCGGGACGTATGCCTTCGCCGTCGGTCCGGCGCATACGACCACGCGTGAAGAACTCGACGGCACGATCGCGATGCTCGCGCGACACGAAGGCGCCGAGATTCGCACGAACAGTCTCTTTCGCACGCTCGAGCGCGACGGCGATGGCTATGTCATCGAGTATGCGGACTATCAAGCCGGAACACGCAAGAAGGTGCGCGCACGCCACGTCTTGCTGGCGCAAGGCTCGAGTGCGCGGCTCGATCCGATCGACGCGCGCTTCGCTTATCCGGCGTGGAGCGACGGACTGATCACCTGCTTTCAGTATCGCGTGTATCCCGAGCAGCCCGCGATCGCGCAAACGTATCGCACCCTCGAAATGCATTACTACGCAACGGCCGGCGGGCGCCCCGTCATCGCCTGGATGTTTCCCAAGCGCGACCATCTCTCGATCGGACTTGGTATTCAAGGAAAGATCGGCGGGGCGGAATTACGCGCGGAACTCGATGCCTTTTTGCCGACCGTGCAGGCACGGCTCTTTCCCGCGATTCGGTACACGACGCGCGATGAGGGCAATTTACTCTACGGAGGTCTGCCGCGTCCCACGATCGGCGCCGACGGCTTGATGGTCGCGGGAACGGCGGCGGGGCTGGTCGATGCAACCACGGGTGAGGGCATTCACGAAGCAGCGACCACGGGCCGGTACGCTGCTGCCGCCGTTGCGCGCGTCCGTGGCGGGGGTGACGCGACACCGTATTACGTTGCAGCGACCAAGAAAGCGTTCTACGGCCGTCTCCGTCACCGGCAAAAGTTGATGGCATTTCTCGAACGCAAGCCGGCTCGATTCGATGTCCTCTTCCGTCAACTGGAGACGACGCCGCGCTTTGCAGAGCTTTTACAGCACGACCGGAATGATTTCACACCTGCGCAGTGGATGTATCTCTACTCCCAAGCCGCGCGGTTTTCGCTAGCGGCTTTGCGCGCGTCCTAAGGGGTTCGATGATCCGATTTCTGGTCGACCGCGTGATCCGGTTGCTGGCAGTGCTCGCGACGATCACGGTTGCCAGCTTTTTGTTTATGCACGCGATCCCCGGCGATCCCGCCGTGATCCGCCTGGGCGAGCATGCAAGCGCCGCCGAAGTCGCAGCGCTTAAAGCAGAACTCGGACTCGACCGGCCGCTCTACGTGCAGCTCGGTGCCTACCTCCTCGCCGTCTTACACGGCGACTTGGGGCGATCGGTCGTCGACGCGCAGCCGGTCCTTAGCAAACTTGCGGCCTACTTTCCCGCAACACTCGAGCTCACGCTCGGCGCCCTCCTCGTCGCCGTGCTCCTCGGTATTCCGGCCGGTGTTTTTGCGGCCGTCCGTCACCGGACCGCGGCCGACGCGCTCACGATGAGCCTCGTCCTGCTCGGGGTCTCGATCCCGGTCTTTTGGCTCGGCTGGATGCTGGTGTACCTGCTGGCGGTCCTGCCGACGCACGCGGGCTTGAATCTCTTTCCGATCAGCGGCCGCATCTCACTTGCGTATGTCATTCCGCCGAAGACTCATTTGGTGGTACTCGATTCGCTTTTGGCCGGGAACGGCCGGGCTGCAGGCGACGCACTGTGGCATCTCATTCTTCCTGCGCTCACGCTTGGGACGATTCCGCTTGCCATCGTCGCAAAGATTACGCGCAGCGGAATGCTCGACGTGCTCGCTAGCGACTACATCCGCACGGCGCGCGCCAAAGGGCTCGCTGAAGGCGTGGTGATTTTCCGGCATGCGCTACGCAACGCGCTCATCCCGATCATCACGATCGTCGGACTGCAGATGGGCCTCTTGCTGGGCGGCGCCGTCTTGACCGAATCGATTTTCGCCTGGCCCGGCGTCGGACGGCTTACCTTCGATGCGATCTCCAATCGGGATATGCCGCTGATCAACGGCTGCATGTTGCTCTTCGCCGCGGTTTTCGTGCTCGTCAATACGATCGTCGATCTGCTCTACGCCGCGGCCAATCCCCGCATCCGTTATTCATAGCTCGTGTCGTTCGAAATTACGGTCGATGACTTCCGCGCGATCCGCGACCTGATCCGCGCGCGCTTCGGTATCTACTACGACGACGCAAAACAATTCTTGCTCCTCTCGCGGCTGCAGACGCGCCTGGTCAAGCGCGGCCTCGATGGCTACGGCGCCTACGTAAAATTCCTCCAATCGAACCCGCAGCGCGAGACGGAGTGGTTCGAACTCGCCTCCGTTCTCTCCAACAACGAAACGTATTTCTTTCGCGAACGCGCGCAGTTGCGTTCGCTCGTCGGCGATATTCTCACCGAACTGCAGGCGCATTCGCCGCGCCTCAAGTTGTGGTCGGCGGCGTGTTCCTCGGGCGAGGAACCGTATTCGCTTGCGATGACGCTGCTCGAGAGCGGGCGGATCGCGGAAAATCAGATTTCGATCGTCGCAACGGATATCTCGCAGCGGGTCCTGGATCTCGCTCAGAAAGGCTTCTACCGCGCGCTCTCGTTCCGCGCAACGGAACCCGCGATGATCCAAAAGTTTTTTAGCCCGCTGGGCGACGGCTTCGTTTTGAGCGAGCGCATCCGCAAGATGGTCGCGTTCTCGACGCTCAACTTGATGGATGCGAATACGATCGCCGCGCAAGGCCCGCTCGATGCGATTTTCTGTCGTAACGTCCTGATTTATTTTGATAAACCGACGCAGAAGCGCGTCGTCGAAGCGTTTGCCAAGGCGCTGCGTCCCGGAGGGTATCTGTTCTTGGGCCACGCCGAATCGCTCTTCCATCTAACCGACGTGTTCGAACCGGTCGTGCAACCCGAGACGATCGTCTACCGCGTGCGGGCCGTCGTGCCCGCCGCTGCGAGCGCGCGCGCGTGAGCGTTGAAATTCACGTTCTCGTCGTCGATGACTCGGCGTTCATGCGCCGCGCCATCCAAAAGATGTGCGAGAAGGAACCCGATCTCAAAGTCATCGCGACAGCGACCAGCGGTGAAGAAGGCGTCGAGAAAGCCGCGCTGCTCAAACCCGATGTGATCACGATGGACGTCGAGATGCCGGGAATGGGTGGACTCGAGGCCGCGCGGACGCTGACGAGTCGCGGTGGTCCGCCGATCATCATGATCAGTTCGCTCACGCGCGAAGGCGCGGAGACGACGTTACAGGCGCTCGAAATCGGTGCCGTCGATTTCATTCCCAAACCCGATTCCGCGTTCATCGACATTCTCAAAGTGCAGCGCGAACTCGTCGAAAAAATTCGCCACTTCGGCACGCGCAGCGCGTACTTACGTGCCAATCGCGGGAAGACGATTCCAAGCGCGCGACCGCAAGCGACGATCGCCCCCGCGATTCCGCTCGCGCCGCCCGCGACGCCGCGCGCGGTTGGCCCGCGAACGGCGAAGTTCGAATGCGTCGCGCTCGGCACATCGACCGGCGGTCCCGTCGCACTCTCGCAAATCATTCCGAAGCTTCCGAAAGATTTTCCAATCCCGATCATCGTCGTGCAGCACATGCCGCCGGGCTTCACGCGCCCGCTCTCCGAGCGGCTCAATGGCTCCAGTCAGATCGCCGTGGTCGAGGCGCAGAACGGCACGATCTTGCGCGGCGGAACGGCGTATATCGCACCGGCCGGCCAACAGTTGACCCTGCGCCGCACGCCCCTCGGGGTCGAAATCGTGATCGGCCCCGACATCGCAAAGTCGCTCCACGTTCCGAGTGTCGATGTGATGGCCGCAGCGGTCGGTGAGACCTTTGGCGCCGGCGCGCTCGGCGTCATCCTTACCGGCATGGGCCACGACGGCGTCGAGGGGCTGCGCGTGCTCAAAGGCGCGGGCGGTTTTGTCGTGGGACAAGATGAGGCAAGTTCCGTTGTGTATGGCATGCCGCGTGCGGCTGCCGTCGCCGGCTTGGTCGACCGGGTGGTGTCCTTAAGCGACGTCGCACGAACTCTTTGCGAACTTACCGGCACGGTGGTGCCCATCGTCTAGGTGGACCGGGCGGCGCGGACGAACGAGACCTCACCCGTGAAGCTGCCGAGTGAAACGAACCGCTACGTCATCAGCGGTCACGAGTTAACTCGTGAAGAAATCGTCCACAAGTATCTTCACCTGGTGAAGTATGTCGCCGGGCGTATTTCTATTAATCTCCCGCCGAACGTCGAGATCAACGATTTGATCAACGACGGGATCCTCGGCCTGATCGATGCCATCGAGAAGTACGACGACGACCGCGGGGTCAAATTCGAGACGTACGCGATCACGCGCATCAACGGTGCGATCCTCGATGCGCTGCGGGCGCTCGACTGGGTTCCGCGCGCGGTGCGACAGCGTGCGCGCGAACTCGAACGCGTGTATCAGGAGCTTGAAGTCCAGCTCGGCCGTGCTGCAACTGAAGAAGAAGTGGCCGAGCGAATGGGCCTAACGGTTAAAGAGCTCGACACGCTCATGCAGAAGATACGCGGGACGTCGGTCCTCTCGCTCGAGGAGTTTCTCCCGAACGAAAAAGGCTACGAGATCCCGCTCCTCGACACACTGCGCGACAGCGAAAACGACGTCACCAGTGCCGTCGAGACCCGCGAGATCAAAGCCGCCCTGGTCCGCGCTGTCGACGAACTCCCGCCCCAAGAACGCACCGTCATCTCCCTCTATTACTTCGAAGGCCTGACGCTCAAAGAGATCAAGAGCGCTCTCAACGTCTCGGAATCCCGGGTCTCGCAGATCCACGCTCAAGCAGTGATCCATCTCCGGGCCAAATTGAGAAATTTAACGGCCGATTTGGGTTATCGTGAGGGCGATCCCAACGTGAAGCAGAAATACTTACGCAAGACGCCCGAGTCCGGAGTGGGCGCGCCGTAGGAGGCAAGGATGTCGATCCGCCCGGCTGATATTCAAGCATCGATCTGGCAAGCGACCCAGACAGCCCCAATCAACGCCAAAGCTGAAGAAGCGCCCCATGCTGCTCAACTGAATGCGCAGGCATCGTTTGTTGCCGCCGTTCAAGAGCGTCAAGAGCGCATCAGCGACACGGGCAATGCGAGCGGCAACCGCGTCAACGCCCGGCCGGATCGCGAGCAGCAGGAGCAGCGCAAGAAACGTCCCCGTCAACCGGGCGAGCCTTTCGATGAAGTGATTCACGAGGCGGCCGGCGACTACGAGGGCGAGCACATCATCGACTACACGGCCTAGCGTTGGCCGGACTCGAGGCGCTCGGCGGCGGGAATCTCACCGCGCAAGTCGCCGCCGCCGTCGACGCGGAAATCGCGGCCCTCGCCGCCGACGCCGAAGCGCTCAAAGGGCTCCTCGACATCGGGAGTACCGCGCGCGCCACGGTCCTCAAAAGCAACGGTCTGACCGACCTCTTGCAGATCGTCGGCAAGCGGGTCGCTGCGTCTCTGCCGCCGGACCTCAAGCCCGGGGATCAAATTTTCGTTGAGGTCACGGGCTTCACCGACGGGCACATCAACCTGCGCGTCGTGCCGGCGCCCGAAGGCGAAACGCCGACCGTGACGACCACTCCCGGAACGCCTCCGCCCGCGGCGCCGCCGACGCTCGCGCCCTCCGGCGCGGCCGCTGCGTCGTATCTGGCTGCGCTTCCGGCCGCAGACGATCTGCTACCGATCGCCCCGCCGGTTTCGGTTTTCGTCGCTGCATCCGTCATTCGCGCCGTTGCCACCGGTCCGCAGCAGCCTCCGGTCGCCGGCACGCCGCCCCCCGCGGCGAACCCGCCGCCGCCGGCGGCGACGAACGCCTCGGTCGCGCCGGCCGTCGCCTCTGAGGAGAACCCGGCACATCCCAACGTAGCCTTGAGCGAGCCGTCGTCGACGGCCGTCGCGCAAAGCGCGGGTCGGCCCGCAGTCGATTCCGCCCTGTCCGCAAAACTCGCGCCGCCGCAGCCACTCGAAGCACGGCTTGCCGCTCTGCGCGCCGCATCGCCGCCGCCGGTCCCACCGCCGCGCCCGGCGCCCGTTCCGCTCACGACCGCCCGCAGCACGGTGCCGCCGCCAGCGCCCCCGCCGACGATCCGGCCGAGCGGATTTGTCGCGCCCCCCCTGATTCGTCCATCGGGTACCGCGGCAAGCGAACCGGCCCGGATAACTCCGGGCTCACCAAAACCCATTGGGCAAGGCGTCGCTTCGGTCAACGCGCGGTTCTCGACGATCTCCCCGCAGGCTCCGGTCCAAGGCCGCACGCCAATCGAACATCCGATCCCGATCCGCACGCGCGGAGATTCGATCGTGCCGGATACAACGCGTGCCGGTCCACGCGCGGTCATTGCTTCTTCCGGCGCGCAAGCTGGACGAGCGGCGACCGCGACGACGACCGTTGCAAAGCCCGTCGCGCCGCCCGTGACGGCGGAGGCGTTCCGCGATCCAAGCGTCTTACTTCGCGCACTGCGGGTTCCCGTGACGCAAACCAATCTTGCCTCGGCAACGCTCGCGCTTCAGTCACCGCAGCGGATACCGGCTGCGCTCGCCGCGCTCGAGCGCGCGTTGCCCGATGGCCGAAACGACCCGCGCGTCGCGACGCTGCGCACGATCGTCGGCTTTGTGAATCGACTCGACCCGCAGTCTCCAACATTAGCCGCGCAAATTGCGGCGTATGTCTCGCACGTCGTCGACGGAGCGGAACCAAAACTCGCAACGTTACTGCAATCGTACGCTGCGCACGTCGAACTGCCGGCTGCATCACCGGCGGCGCCGTCTGTCGACCTTCCGTCATCTGCATCGAACGAACGTGCGCCGGCCGCTGGCGCTGCGGCTTTGCCCACCGCCGGCGCGCCGGCGATACTCGCTCAATCGACCCCAACGCTTGCCGCAGCACAAACGCTGATCGCTGCCGCGGCGCTCGATCACGACCTCAAAACGACATTGCAGACGCTGCTCGTTACGTCGGTTGCGGGCACCGAGTCTTCGCCGGCAGCGGCGATTCAAACCGCCCTTACGGCGCTCACGGGCGTGCAACTCGATGTCGCGAACACACTCGCTCAGATCCCGCAGCAAGTGACCTTCACGATTCCGCTCCCGCTCGTTCACCCGGATGCGCAAGCCCGCGTGACGATCGACCGCAAACGTCACGACGATCCGACGCAGGCGATCGACGGCGACAACTTCCACATCGCGTTTATCCTGACGACCAAGCACTTAGGCACCGTGACGATCGATCTGCGGACCGTTGGTCGCGCCGTGAACGTCGGCGTCCACACCGAGGCAGAACTTGCTGCGCAGACGTTCGGCGGGGCGCTCGCGCGCTTGAAAGACCGCTTAGAATCGCTGCGCTATAACGTCACCTCGATCGAATCGGGAGTCGCGCCGCGCCGCACCGAGCCCCAACCCAGTGCAAGTGACCGCGCGATCGATCTAATCGAGATCGCGAGCGACCCGAGCGAACCCGCCTCTGATGTGGATAAGATCGCATGAACAACGAGAAATTCTACGATACGCGCAAAGCCGTCCCGCGCAGTGCCGCCGCGGCCTTGCACTACGATCCGCTCGGCTCCGAACCGCCCGAACTGGTAGCCATGGGCCGCGGGATGGTCGCCGATGAAATCGTTGAGATCGCCCGCAAGCATGGGATCGCGGTTCACGAAGATGCCGGACTCGTCGAGGCGCTCGCGCGGTTGGACGTTGGCACGGCGATCCCACGCGAGCTCTACGCCGTCGTCGCCGAAGTGCTGGCGTTCGTGTATGCCGTCGATGCCGAGGCGGCCCGGGCGTAGCCCCGCGAATCGAACAGGAGTTCGATCCAACCGGCCGAACACTATATCTTGTGGACGCTTCCGCGTTTGCCACGATATGATGGGAATCTGATGAGCTGGTTTGCCAAACTCCGCACGAGCCTTACCCGGTCCCGCGAGTCGCTCGCGGCGGTCGAAGAATTGGCGCTCGCCCGCAAACCGCTCGATCGCGAGTTTTACGACGAGCTCGAAGAGATCCTCATTGCCGCCGACTTCGGCGTGCCGACCGCCGAGAAAATCATCGCGGGGCTCAAAGTCGTCCAGCGTCAGGAGTTGTGGGGCCGCTCCGATCAGGCCATCGCGCGCTTCAAAAAAGACGTGCAGCGCTTCCTGACGCTCCCGAGCGCCGGACTGACCATCGGCCCGAAGCCAAGCGTCGTGCTCGTTGTGGGCGTCAACGGCAGCGGCAAGACGACCACGATCGGCAAACTCGCGACGCTCTTGCGGGCGCAAGGCAAACGCGTGATGGTTGTTGCGGCCGACACGTTTCGCGCCGCGGCTGCGGAGCAACTCGAAATTTGGGCGGAGCGCAGCGGCGCGGAGTTCGTCCGCGGGCGCGAAGGCGCGGATCCCTCATCGGTCGTCTTCGACGGGATGGCGGCCGCGAAAGCACGCGGTGTCGATGTCGTGCTGGTCGATACGGCGGGGCGTCTCCAAACCAAAACCAATTTGATGGAAGAGTTAAAGAAGATGCGCCGCATCATCGAGCGCGAGACCGGCGCGCCGCCGCAAGAGACGTTGCTCGTCGTCGACGGCACGACCGGGCAAAACGCGATCTCGCAAGCCAAGCTTTTTCATGAAGCAACGAAGCTCACGGGCGTCGTTGTGACCAAACTCGATTCGACGGCCAAAGGCGGCGTGCTCGTCGCGATCGTCGATCACCTCATCGTGCCGATCAAATTCATCGGTCTTGGTGAATCGGCCGACGCGCTCCAACCGTTCGACCCCGCCGCGTTTACCGACGCCCTTTTCGAACGCGTACCCGCCACGACATAATGCCACGATGTTGGCACTCGCCACCCGTACCATCGCCGCACAGATTACTTGCAAAGCAAACGGAGATTATTAGCTGATATGGCGCAAGACGAACGCTCGGTAGCCCTCGCAAACGCTCTCGCTCAAATCGAACGGCAGTTCGGCAAAGGTTCGATCATGAAAATGGGCGAGCTGCAAGAACGGATGGCGTACGACGTCGTCTCCACCGGCTCGATCGCACTCGATCTTGCGCTCGGTGTGGGCGGCTTGCCGCGCGGCCGCGTAGTCGAAATCTACGGCCCGGAATCCTCAGGTAAAACGACGCTCGCACTGCATGTGATCGCCGAGGCGCAAAAAGCCGGCGGCACGGCCGCGTTCATCGACGTCGAGCACGCGCTCGATCCCACGTACGCCGCGGCCTTAGGTGTCGATCTCGATCATTTGCTCGTCTCGCAGCCGGATACCGGCGAACAGGCGCTCGACATCGCCGAGATGCTCGTCCGCTCGAATGCCGTCGACGTGGTCGTGCTCGACTCGGTCGCCGCACTCGTCACCAAAGCCGAGCTCGAAGGCGACATGGGCGACACGCACGTCGGACTCCAGGCCCGCTTGATGTCACAGGCACTGCGCAAACTCACGGCCGCGATCTCGCGCTCGAAGTGCGTGATGATCTTCATCAACCAACTGCGTGAAAAAGTCGGCGTGATGTTCGGTAGCCCCGAGACGACCTCGGGCGGCCGCGCGCTCAAATTCTATGCCTCGGTTCGCCTCGACGTGCGCAAACTCGAACAGATCAAAATCGGCACCGATGTCGTCGGAACGCGCACACGCGTCAAAGTCGTCAAGAACAAAGTTGCGCCGCCGTTCCGTCAAGCCGAGTTCGATATCACCTACGGTCGCGGCATTTCGAAGATGGGCTCCATCCTCGACGTCGCACTCGAACGCAACATCGTTGGCAAGAGCGGTTCGTGGTGGACGTACGGTGAGACACGCATCGGTCAAGGTCGCGAGAATGCAAAAGTGTATCTCGAAGAGCACGGCGATCTCGCAACGGAGATCGAAGACAAGATCCGCACCGCGCTTAAAGCCTCAAGCTCGACGAACGGTCACGCAACGCCCGTCGGTGCCGCGGCCGGCGCTGACGCTGAGGGCTAAGCACGCTTGAGCGATGGGAGCGCGCACCGCAAGGCGCGCGCGTCGGCGCTGCGGATGCTTGCGATCCGGCGGCTTACAGAGTCACAACTCTGGATCAAGCTCGAACGCAAAGGGTTTGATGACGCCGCGATCGCGGAGGCGGTCGCGGCGTGCAAACGCTTTGGCTACCTCGATGACAAACTCTACGCATCGCTCTACGTGGAAGGCGCGCGCAAGGCCGTCGGCGACGCGCGCTTGATCGGCGATCTCGTCAAACGCGGAATCGATCGCGAGTCGGCCGCGCACGCCGTTGCGATTGCAACCCACGACCAAGATGCGCGTATCGCGGCGGCGTATGAAAAGCTCGTGCACACCAAGGCTTCACTGAGTTACCCGTCTGCTGCGCGCGCACTCGAGCGGTTGGGATTCCCGACCTCGCTGATCTATCGAACCTTGCGCGTGCACGCGCAAGCGGGGCTGGGAGAACCGGCGTACGACTAAGGCGCATTTCGCGCATGCAAGTGAGGAAGAGTTTGCGCGGCTCCTCGACTACTATCGCGTTCGTTTCGCCTACGAACCGCGCCGCTTTGCCATCGGCTGGGATGAGTCGGGCGATCCCATCGAGTTCTTCACGCCCGATTTCTACCTCACCGACTACGATCTTTATGTCGAATTAACCACGATGAAAACCGCACTTGCGACCAGGAAAAACCGGAAGCTGCGACGCTTGCAAGAACGCTATCCCTTCGTGAATATCAAACTTTTCGGCCGGCGCGATGTCGCGCGGCTCTTTGCGCGCTTTGGTACGGATCCGCGCGCATGAGCCTCGAGACAAGCGTGTATATCGATGCCCAGACCCTGCAAGCGCGCGTCGCCGAACTCGGGGCCGAGATCGATGCCGCCTACGTTGGTCGCAACCCGCTCTTGATTGGCATCCTCACCTCGTCGGTGATCTTTCTTGCCGATCTCGCACGCGCGATCCGGATTCCCGCGGAATTCGATTTCCTGGGCATTTCCTCGTATGCGCTCGACCGCCAGCAAGGAACGCAGGCCATTCGCATTACGAGTGACCTCTCGCGGCCGATCGAAGGCCGCGACTGCATCATCGTTGAGGATGTGGTCGATACGGGGATGACACTTGCGTTCGTGCGCGCAACGCTGGAGGCGCGGCGCCCCGCCTCGATCGCCGTTGCAACGCTGCTAGACCGGCCGCAGCGACGACTCGCGCAAACGCCGATTGCGTTTCGCGGTTTTGCGATTCCCGATGAGTTCGTGGTCGGGTACGGCTTAGATCACCGCGGCCGCTATCGCGAGTCGCCCAGTCTTTTGGTGTGCAAAGAATGGCCTCGCGACTAGGACAACCCTTGTCCTGCGATAAACCAGACCTCCCGATGCGCTTTTTCATCGCGCGGGTTATTGCTTTGTCGCTAGCCGTTGCAATGCTCGTTCTTCCGAATGCCGCCTCGGCGGTCGAACTCGAAACGATCGCGAAGGCCGCCGCCGCGTATCAAAATACGAATCCGAATTTGCAGGCGATGTACCGCGCGGCGCTGCTCAATACGAGCCGCCAAGCGACGATCGCCCCCGACGGCACCGCTTACGTCAAGACGGGCGATATTCCGGCCGAGTGGCTGCGCGATGCAAGCGCGCAAGTGCGGCCGTATCTATTTTTCGCAAAGAGTGACATTGCCGTTGCGAGTTTGCTGCGCGGAATCATCGCGCGCGAAGGCAAGTACTTGCAGGTCGATCCGTACGCAAACGCCTTTACGATCGACTATCGCGTGTGGGAGCAAAAATTCGAACTTGACTCGCTCGCCTATCCGATCGTGCTTGCCTGGACCTACTGGAAGCAGACCGGCGATGCGTCGATCTTCACCGGCGATTTCTCGCTTGGCCTCGATCGTGCGCTCGAGACGATGGAACGCGAGCAAGACCACGCCAAGAATTCGAAATACACGCACAAAGAATTGCCGAACGGGCAGCGTGGAAATCCGGTCAAATACACCGGCATGATTTGGAGCGGCTTCCGACCCTCCGATGATGCGTGCAAATATAATTTTCTGATTCCCTCCGAGATGATGGCCGTGGTCGCCCTGGGCGATCTCGAAGAGATCGAACGCGACGTGTACCACAATCTGGTGAAATCGCATCGCGCGAGCGGCCTGCGTGATGAAGTACAGACCGGTATTCAAACCTTCGGTGAGGTGTTCACGCCGAATTACGGTTACGTGTACGCCTACGAAGTCGACGGACTCGGCAACGCCGTGATCGCCGATGACGCGAACATCCCCTCGCTGCTCTCGGCACCGTACATCGGGTATACGAAGGCCACCAGTCTCGTCTACAAAAACACGCGCAAATTCTTGCTGTCCAAAGACAACCCGACGTACTACGTCGGGAAGTTCGCGCGCGGTATCGGCAGCCAACATACGAGTGACGGCTGGGTGTGGCCGCTCGCCCTCATCATGCAAGGTATGACCTCGACCAGCGACGCCGAACGCAAAGACGTGCTCGCACAGTTGCTCGCATCGGACCCCGGCGATCACCTCTTACACGAAGCATTCAACCCCGACGATCCGCAGAAGTTCACGCGTCTGGATTTCGGCTGGCCAAATGCACTCTTTAGCGAGTACGTCATGACCACGTTCGGCGGCGTCCTGCCGCTCCCGACCGGCACGACCTCCGATCTCGAATTCCGAGGGGACTAACCGTGGCACCAACCGTCGACATCATCGTCGGCATTCAATGGGGCGATGAGGGCAAAGGCCGGGTCGTCGATCTCTACGCCAAAGACTACGACATTATCGCGCGCTTCGGTGGCGGCGACAACGCCGGGCACTCGATCGAGGTCGGCGAGCAGAAGCTCGCGCTCCGCATCGTCCCCTCAGGCGTGCTGCAGCAGCAGACAAAACTCTTCATCGGAAGCGGTGCGGTTATCAGCCTCACCGGCATCACGGAAGAGCTGAATAAGCTCCGGGCCTTGGGCATCGACACCTCGCGCATTACGATCTCCGATCGCGCGCACATCGTCTTTCCTTATCACGCGGCACTCGATCGACTCTCGGAGGCGCAGCGCGGCGATGCGAAGATCGGCACGACGGGACGCGGCATCGGCCCCGCCTACGTCGACAAGGCCGGTCGACTCGGCATCACGTTCGGCGATCTTGCGCGGCCCGAAGCGCTCGCGAACAAACTCCGCACCGCGGTGATGGCGCGCGCACCGCTCTTTTCGGGCGCAGAAACCCTACCACGCGAAGAAGATCTGATTGGCGAAGCGCTGGCGTTCGCCAAGACAATAGGGCCGCACGTGGTCGATGGCGTTTCCTACATTCAAGACGCGCTCGCGCGCGGCGAATCGATCCTTGCCGAAGGCGCCCAAGGCACGCTGCTCGATGTCGGCTTCGGCACGTACCCGTATGTGACAAGCTCGCACACGATCGCGGGCGGCGCGTGTATCGGGCTTGGAATCGGGCCGACCGCGGTGCGTAGAACGATCGGTATCGCCAAGGCGTACTGCACGCGCGTCGGTGGCGGGCCGTTCCCAAGCGAACTGCACGGCGAGGCGGGCGAACGGCTACGGGCTGCCGGTCAAGAGTTCGGCGTCGTCACCGGTCGGCCGCGCCGCTGCGGCTGGTTCGATGCGGTTGCCGGGCGTTACGCCGCCCAAATCAATGGTCTCACCGAGGTCGTGATCACCAAGCTCGATGTGCTCTCGGGATTCGATGAACTCAAGGTGGTGCGCGGTTACAAACGGGCTGGCACTCCGATCGGCTTTGGCGGGGTCGACGATCAGCCGTTGGAGCTCGAAATGGAAACGCTTCCCGGCTGGCAGGAAGATATTCGGGGCGTACGTCACATTCGCGACCTTCCTGCAAATGCGCAAGCATATGTCCGGTTGCTTGGCGAAGCAATCGGCGTACCCGTTTCGGCCGTTTCCGTTGGGCCGGAACGGTCGGCGTTCGCAACGTGAGCCCGCTCTCAGACCTTGAGACGCGACCTCCACCTTAAGGAAGTCGTAACGGTTAGCCGATAACATCAAAGACCACTGGACAAGGAAGTCTGGTCGCACTCGAAGGCCACGGTCGGCCAACCCCACGCACGAATCGTCCTAGTTAGACATCGTCGCAAAGGTGGCAATTGGATCGCTTTACCACTACCCTCAGCGGCTTGACAGAACAAATGCAGGCCCTCTGGGCAGCGCAGAACCGTACGAACCGAATCTTAGCAATCGGCCTTCTTGCCGTGCTTGTCGGGGTCGGCGGCTTCGTCGCGTTCAACGCGTTCCGGCCGCCGGATTATCAAGTGCTCTTTGCCAATCTTGCCGCGGACGACGCCTCGGGCGTGATCGCGAAACTGAAAGACGCGAACATCCCGTATCGCACGACCAGCGGTGAATCGGGCTCCACGATTTCGATTCCCGCTGAGAAAGTCGCCGAGGAGCGCGTCGCGCTTGCGGGAGCCGGCGTGGTCAAAGGTGGCGGCACCGGCTATGAGCTGTTCGATCGTACGAACCTCGGCATGACGGACTTTCAAGAGAAGATTGCCAAGACGCGTGCGAACGAAGGCGAATTGCAGCGCACCATCGGTGGGCTAACCCAAGTTGAGTCGGCGCGCGTGCACATCGCATCACCGGAGAACTCGCTCTACTCAACAACGCAGCAGCCGACGACCGCCTCCGTCTCAATTAAGATGAAGCCCGGCATGTCGCTGACCCCCGAAGAAGTTCGCGGGATCACGCAGCTCGTTTCCGGCGCCGTCGAGGGTCTGAAACCCGAAAACGTCACGATCGTCAACGCCGACGGCAATATTCTCACGCCGTCCGCTGCACCCGGCAGCGATGCACTTGCCTCCCAGGCAAGCGCCCTGAAAATGACGCAGGATCAGCTCGTCGCAAAACAGCGCTACGAGTCGAATCTGCAACAGAACATCCAAGGCTTACTCGATGCATCGATCGGTTCGAAACGCTCCGCGGTTCGCGTGAGCACCGACATGAACTTCGATGCGAACCAGACCGAAACGAAGAGCTACTCGCCGCAAGGCACGGTCCGCTCGCAACAAAACGAACGCGAATCGTACAACGGCACGACGCCCCCGCGTGTTGCCGCGCAAGGCGTACCGGCGACCACCACCAATTCGGTTCCGACCTATCAAGGCGTTACCGGCAATCAGCAAGTCGGCCGCTACAACAAATCGAAGAATACCGTCAACTACGAGATCACCGAAGAGAATCGCAAGCACATCGATGCGCCGGGTAAAGTGACCCGGACGAGCGTCGCGGTGCTCGTTGATGTGCCCACCGCAACGGCAACGCAAAACGGTCAGGCAACGTACACCGTCGCAGCAGCCGATGTCGCGAAGATCCGCAACGTCGTTGCTGCTGCCGCCGGCATCGATGCGACGCGCGGCGATCTCGTTTCCGTCGAAGCGATTCCCTTCGCTCCGCCGCCGAACGCCCTGGGCGGTCGCGGTACGACGACGACGATCTTCGGGATCCCGGTCCCTGGTCTGATTGCCGCAGCGCTCGTGCTGCTACTGGTCGGCGCCGGAGCCGGATTCCTTGCCTACCGTCGTCGCAGTGGTGGAACGTCGGCCTTCGAACCTTCGGCCGAGATGCCGTCGTTCGACTCGATGCTCACCGACGAACTGCCCTCCTTCGAAGAACACCCGATGCTCGACGGCGCGCCGTCGATCGCGGCACCCATTCGCTCTGCTGCCGACCTGACACGCGAGCAGATGATCGAATACGTCACCACCGTCGCTCAAGAAAATCCGGACAGCATCGCAAAATTGGTTAAACTCTGGTTAGCGGAGTAAGAGAGCGATGCAGCAGCAAGTAACAACGCACGACGCGCTTTTCCTCGGGGTCACGCTTTGATTTCTGACGGTCCGATCGTTCAACTCGGCCAGGCCCAATCGAACTCGTACCGAGACGACGTGTTTTCCTCGCCCGCGCTCATCGAGATGGCAGGCCCGGAGAAGGCGGCGATTTTGATGATCACGCTGGGACTGGAAATCTCATCGACGATCTTCAAGTTCTTGCGGCAAGACGAAGTCGAGCGTATCGTCCTCGAGATCGCGAAGATCTCGACGGTTCCGATCGAAAAGCGCGACGCGGTTATCACCGAGGCGTACCAACGCGCGATTGCTCTCAAGTACATTAACGAGGGCGGCATCGAGTATGCCAAGGAAATCTTAGAGCGTTCGTTTGGCGCCGGCCAAGCCGACGACATGACGAATCGGCTTTTCGCGGCGCTCAAACACGGCAATCCGCTCGAACTCGTCAAGAAGACCGAACCCGCGCAGTTGCTCGAGTTCATTCAAGACGAACACCCGCAGACGATCGCGCTCATCCTCGTGTACATGACCGCCGATCAAGCGGGCGCCGTCCTCTCCGCGCTCGAGCCCGAGTTGCAGTCCGAAGTCGCGATGCGCATTGCAATCTTGCAAAAGACCGCACCGGAGATTCTCGAACAGCTGGACGAACTGCTCGGACGTCGTCTCCTCGTCACCGGGTCGGATTTTACCAAGGCCGGCGGCGTCCAGTCGCTCGCGCAGGTCATGGGATTCGTCGACCGCGAGACCGAGCGCAACATCCTCGACGGACTCGCCAAACGCGATCCGGTCATCGCAAACGAAGTCAAGAACCTGCTCTTCGTGTTCGAAGATATCATCAATCTCGACGACCGCGCGATCCAGCGCGTGCTCAAAGAGATCGAGGGCAAAGATCTCGCGCTCGCGCTCAAAACGGCGAACGACGATCTGCTCGCCCGCGTCTTCAAAAATATGTCGCAGCGCGCCGCCGGAACACTTAAAGAAGAAATCGAGATTCTCGGACCGACTCGCATGCGGGATGTCGGCAAATCGCAGCAAGCGATCGTCGATGTTATCCGTACGCTCGAAGAGAACGGCCAAATCGTCATCGCGCGCGGCGGCAAAGACGAGCGTTTAGTTTAACATGGGTCGAGTCGTCAAGGGCTCGCATACCTCGAGCGAGCGCTACACCGTTGGTATTCCGGAAATCGTATCGTCGAGCAACGGACATGTCGACGACTTCGGGTCGATTGAAATCGACGATGTCGGCGATACGCTCGAATCATTTAACGCCGCTCCTCCCCCGGCCCAGCCGACGATCGACACGGAGGCCGTCCGCTCTGCAGCTGATGCGCTCATCGACGATGCGACGAAGCGCGCGGAGGGGTTGCTCGGCGATGCTCGCGATCGCGCACGGAAACTCGTTGAAGATTCCGCGACACGCGCAGCCGCGCTGATCGAACAGGCGCGGGCCGACGGCCGCAAAGACGGCTATCAAGTCGGCGCCGATGCGGCGAATCACGAGATGAGCGAGATGCTCGAGACGATGCGCGGTCTCGTCGAGATGGCGGGCGTCGAACGTTACAAGATCATCAGCGCCGCCGAGCCCGAGATCGTGCGCCTGGCGATGGGAATTGCGGAGCGCGTGCTGCACCAGCAGATTGCTCTGGACCGCGGCGTCGTCGTCGAGATGGCGAAGGCGGCGATCGCGCGTTTGGTCGATCGCGAATCGATCACCGTGCGCGTGAATCCCGCCGACCTCGAAGGCATGCGCGGACATCGCGATGACGTCTTGGCGCTGGGCGACGTGAAGAGCATGCGCATCATCGAAGATCAGCGCGTCGACCGCGGCGGCGTCGTCGTCGAAACCGAAGCGGGCACGATCGATGCGAAGATTCAAACGCAGATTATTGAAGCAAAGCGCGTCCTGCACATCGAGGACGACGTCGTGCTCACACCGGTCGATGAACCCGGACTCTACGGCAGCGCCGCGCGCGCGAGCTGATCGTGGCCGAACTGCTCGAAATCACCCCGCAAAAACCGTTTTCGGCAGAGTCCTATCTCGCCGAACTCAAGACGGTCGACCTTATCCGGCAAAACGGAAAGGTACGCCAAGTCATCGGCGTTGTGATCGAGTCGCTCGGTCCGAATATGTCGATCGGCGAGACGTGTTCGATCCTCTATCGCCGCAACACCGATCCGGTGCTGGCCGAAGTGGTCGGCTTCCGCGATAACAAAGTGCTGATGATGCCGCTTGGAGATCTCGGCGGCATCGGCGCGGGCAGTGAAGTCGTCGCGCTCGGCAAGCCGCTCGAGATCGGTCTTTCCAACGGTCTGCTCGGACGCGTGCTCGACGGCATCGGCCGTCCGATTGACGGCCTCGGTCCGATCTTACAAGCCGAACGCGCCGAAGTCTCCGGCTCGCCGCCAAGCCCCCTCACCCGCCGCCGGATCACCGAACCGCTCAGCATGGGCGTGCGCGCGATCGATGGCTTGCTCTCGTGCGGCAAAGGTCAGCGCGTCGGCATTTTCTCCGGATCCGGTGTCGGCAAATCGACCGTGCTCGGCATGATCGCACGCAATACATCGGCCGATGTGAACGTGATTGCGCTCGTCGGCGAACGCGGCAAAGAAGTGCGCGACTTTATCGAACGCGATCTTGGTCCCGAGGGTCTGCGTCGTTCGGTCGTCGTCGTTGCGACAAGCGATCAGCCCGCACTCGTGCGCATCAAGGCCGCGTTTGTTGCGACGCGTATTGCCGAGTTTTTCCGAGAACAAGGCCTCGATGTCATGTTCATGATGGACAGCGTCACGCGCTTTGCGATGGCACAGCGCGAAGTTGGCCTTGCGATCGGCGAACCGACGACGACGCGCGGGTACACGCCTTCGGTCTTTGCGCTCCTGCCGAAACTCCTCGAACGCGCCGGCACCTCGGCAAATGGGACGATTACGGCACTCTATACCGTCCTCGTCGACGGCGACGATCTCAACGAGCCGGTTGCCGATGCCGTGCGATCGATTCTCGACGGCCATATCGTGCTCTCGCGAGCGCTCGCCGCGGCGAACCAGTATCCCGCAATCGACGTGCTCGCGAGCGTCAGCCGCGTGATGCCGGACGTCGTGACCGACGCCCATCTCAAATCCGCCTCGAACGTGCGCGATCTGATGGCGACCTATAAAGAAGCAGAAGACTTGGTCAACATCGGCGCATATGTCGCGGGCTCGAATCCCAAAGTCGATCTTGCAATCGGCCGCATCGATGCGATCCGGAGCTATTTGCGTCAAGGTATCTTCGAGCAATCGAGCTTCGATGATGCCGTCGCCGCACTTGCGAAGATCGGTTAATGAAACGCTTCCGCTTCGGTCTCGAACCGGTCCTCGACATGCGCACGCGCAACGCACAAGAACGCCAGCGCGTCTATGCCGAAGCACAGCGCGCCCACGCCCTGGCCGAAGCGCGTCTGCGAGCGCTCCAAGACGAATACGAAACGCTGCGCATGGATCTGGTCGAACATCACGGCACGCTCGACGTGGAAACGATGCGCACCACGTACGCGCATTTGGAATTTCTCGTTCGCGCGCAGCACGATCAGCGCGAGCGGATCGCCGCGTGCGCCGACGAGTGCCTCGCCGCCCAAAAATTACTGCTGCACGCATCGAAAGAAAAGAAAGTCATCGAAACGTTGAAAACCCGTCGGCGCGCCACGTACGACGCGGAACTTGCGCTCGTCGAACAGCGTGAACTCGATGACGCCAACGCCCGCGCCTTCGGGCGCGTGAACCTGCAGCGAGGAGAATCCGCATGATCGTCACCCGTCGTCGCGAGCGAAAAGTCAATCTGCGGCCGCTCTTGTTGCCCATCATCGCGCTCCTCGCACTCGCCGGTGCGCTTGTCTGGCCGCCGTCGCATAAAGTCATCGTCGATGGCCCTCTTGCGCCGCTCTGGAGCAACATCGCGCAAATGGGCCGGCCGTTTAGCTTTGCCTACCAGAATCAAGTCATCGCCGACCGCAACCGGGAGATCAAGAGCCTCAACGATCGTCTCGAGGGCCAGCGCAAAACGGTGGCGGAGCGCGACACGAAGATCGGCGCACTACAAGACACCTTGAAGCGACTCCAAAATGCCCCGCCGCCCGCGACTCCCGCGCCGTCAATTGCAAAAGCGGTCCCCGCAGGCGGAGCAGCGACCACCTCGACACTCGGCGGAGCTTCGGGCCAAACCGTGCCGCGGCCCGACGACATCAGCCGCGTTGCTTCCTATTGGGGCGGAATGGAAGCCGACAAAGCCGCCGCAATCGTCCAGCGCCTCCCCGAAGACTATGTCGTGCGGATTTTCAGCAAAATGTCGCCCGACCAGGTCGGCGAGATCCTCGCAGCGCTTCCGGCAGCCGTCGCCGCCCGCCTCACCGCCGAACGCCAACTAAAATAACGGCCGAATTGTCGTCGCTCGTCACTTGCTTGCCGCGGCCATCCGACTAAGGTCTGGGGCCTTCAATGCCGAACAACCAGTTAGGCACATCGCACGATGGCCTTGTTTTGGCATCTTGCTTGTCCCTGATCCCAACACGAGAGGAGGTGAAAAATGCAGTTAGTACCCCAACTTTTCTCGACCAGTGAGCCCCTTTTTAAGGGCCTCCAGACCCCAGCACCCCTCGTAAAAGCACCGATTCCCGGCCTCTTCCAAGCCCAACTGAATTCGAGCATCGCGAATCTCGCGCCGATCGTCTCCCAGTTGTTCGCGGGAAAGACCGCGGCCCTCGGGACGACCCAGCCGACCACCCCAACTCCGAGCGATCCGCTCGAAGCGAGGCTGGCCGCGCAGATCGCCGCGCGTTTGCAGAACGGTGAATCGCTCGAAGATATCGTCGCCTCGCTCTCAAAATCGCTTGCAACTTCGGTCGCAAACGGTCAGGGCGGAGCAGCCGATGCGCTCGGGCAACTCCAGAAGGTCTTCGCCGCAGCGCTGAGCCCACCGGGCAAAGCACCGCCAAGTGCGGACGCGAATGGAGCGCTAGCACTCGCTCACCGATTCCGGCAACTTGCCGAAATCGCCGCGACGATAGCACCACAAACGGGGCAGCCGAATCGATTCCTAGGACCAGACTTGGACGCGAAAGCGAAAGTCGACCTAGCCCCGGCAGAAACGAATCAACCGAGTGAGGCGCAAGCGCCTGGCTCTCTTGCCGTTTCCGTCGATTCGATCGTGAATGCCGCCGCCATTGCCCTCGGGGCAATCCCCACTCCGACCGTGCCTCTCGTGACTCCGCCGACCACCTCGAACGGACCGTCCGCTTCGGCAGACGCCGCTCCGGTTGGAGCGCAAGTCGCATCGCGCGTACCGACAAAACCGCTCATCAGCGCACCTGTGCCTGGCGACGGCAAAAGCGGTGCAGCTTCCGCGGCAACCAGTCAACTCACGTCGGCCCCCGCGCCGATCGTGAACCTCGAATCGCTCGCAGCTCCGCTCGCGGCGCTGTTTGCAAACGACGGTCGTACCGTCGCGAGCGGCGATCGAAAAATCGGCACGAACGGCGATACGTCGCTCGGCCGTATCCTCACGCGTGCAATCAACGTCGCGCCGTCTATCAATTCCGCATCCGCGGAAGCGTCGACGACCGGCGGTGGCAACGCGCAAAGCGGGCTTCAATCGTTCCTCTCAGCGTTCGCTACGGCAGTTGCCAAAGCCGACGATACGACCGCGAACGGTTTGCCGACCGCCATCAGCCCCGCAACCGACTTCCTCGCAACGCTCGATGCAGCCAATGCCGCGAGTGCCGCGACGAGTCAGCCGGTCGCAACGCCTCCGAGCATCGGCATCGGAAACTCGAACGGCCCCGCGCCGCTCGCCTTCGATGCATCGCTCTTTGCAGCGCCGCTGACGTACACTCCGCAGAACGCGGATCGGTACGCCGTGGTCGAGCAAGTGCTCAAAGGCCTCTCCATCCGTAACCTCGGTGGTGTCAGCAACTCCGAAGTACGCCTGCGCCTGGTCCCGGAGCACCTGGGTGATGTCAACGTCAAGCTGGTCATCACCAATGGCAACGTCAACGCGACCTTGGTCGCCGCGAATGCCGACGTACGTGACACGCTCGTCGCAAACCAATCCCAACTCGCGCGATCGCTCGATAGCGCCGGCCTGAAGCTCACGGGCTTCAACGTCGATGTCTCAAACGGCGGGTTCGCGGGATTCCAACAACACCAGCAGCAACAGCCGGCCGCATCGCGCGGTTCGGTCGCCTCGTCCTTCGATGATTCGAAGACTGAGGACGACTTGGCGATCGCTGCGACCCCGAGTTTCGCACCGCCGTCCGTGACGAACGTGGCGCTCGGACACCTCAACGCTCTCGTTTAGGAGCATCCATCCATGGCTTCACCCATAACAGGCTCGAACGGCTTGCCGATCGACAACCTGATCAATCAAAGCACGCCGACGAGCAACGGCACGTCGACGCTGCAGAGTCAATTGGGCCAGGATGCGTTTTTGAAACTGCTTACAACGCAGCTCAAGAATCAGGATCCGCTCAAACCCCTCGATGATACGCAGTCGATCGCGCAACTTGCACAGTTCCAAGCAACGCAAGCCACGACCGATCTGAAGAACTCATTCCAGACCTTCCAATCGAACTTCTCGGTCCTCCAGGCATCGACGCTGCTCGGCAAAACCGTTACCGTCTCAACCCCGAACGGCACCGGCAACACCTCGATCCTTACGGGAACCGTTGGAACGATTGCCGTCGTCGACGGCAAACCGCAGTTCACCCTCAACGATACCAACGGCAAGCCGTTTACGGACGCCAAAGGTACCGCGTACCAGTTCTCAACCGGGCAAATCGTCGGTATCAAGTAGCCGATGGATCCCAAAATCACTGGACCCCAGATCCCGCCGTCGACCGTTTCGGTCGCACGTCCGGTCGGCGTTCCATTCACCGTTCCGCCTTCCGGCGGTACGTCGTTCCGCGACGTCCTTCGGCAGTCAGAACCGCTCCAAGGCGAACCGCTCAAATTCAGCGCGCACGCCATGCAGCGACTCCAATCGCGCAACATCACCCTCACGCCGCAAGACGTGGAGAAGATGAACTCGATGGCCGACAAAGCAGCGGCCAAAGGTGCGAAGCAGAGCCTCTTCATGATGGGCGATGTCGGCATGGTGGTCTCGATCAAAAATCGAGTCGTCATCACGGCCGTCGATCAAGATTCGATGAAAGAAAACGTCTTCACGAATATTGATTCCGCTGCGATCATTCGATAACACTTCAACACAAACGCATGAGAGTGGACCTTGTTGCGAGGGGCTCTCACCTGTGGCGCCGACTGATGGACGCGTCGCGGAAATGTTCAGCAACGAAAGGGTCAACAAATGCCTTTTGATTCCTTGTTTATTGGGGTCACCGGTCTTGAGTCATACCAGACACAGATCGACGTCATCTCGAATAACATTGCCAATGTCGGTACGACCGGCTTCAAGGGTCAGCGCGTCAACTTCCAGGACCTGTTGTATCAGGCACAGTCGTTCTCGTCCGCTCCGACGCAAACGCGCGGTGGCGTCAACGGCCAAGATCTCGGTCTCGGCGTCAAAGTCGGCACGATCGACACGCAGTTCCAACAGGGCGGCCTGAACACCACGGGCGTCAACACGGACCTCGCGATCAACGGCGACGGCTTCTTCGTGCTCCGCGACAAAAACGGCGGCGGCATCCCGACGTACACGCGCAACGGCGCGTTCTCGCTCAACCAAGACGGCCTGCTCTACGATCCCAGCTCCGGTCTTGCGGTGCAGGGCTATCCGGCGAGTTCCACCGGTATCGTCACGCAGACTGGCGTTCCGCAGTCGCTTCAAATTCCGCTCGGCCTCAAGTCGGCTGCGGTCGGCACGGGCTTCGGCACGAAGAGCGGCCCGACGGGCGACAAAGTGTTCGACGTGAATTTCGGCGGCAACCTCGATCAAACGCAATACATCATTGCGGCATCGAACGCGGGCGTAGGCGCGACGACCACCACCATCTCGACGACGCTTTACGATTCGCTCGGCAACGCGCATCTCGTGAACGTCGCCTTTATCCCGGCCGTCACGGGCTCGACAACGACCTGGCAAAATCTCCCGGCTGCGGTTACGAACTCCGCTGGCGTCGCCGTCACGGCTGCGACCGAATGGAAGTATACGATTACTCCGACCGATGGTTCGACCATCACGCAGAATAATGGTTACGTGTTCTTCGATGCCAACGGCCAGTTCATCAATACGGCGAAAGGCGACACGTTTCCAGCGACTCCTGGTTCGGGTCTTGCCGCTAGTGCTAATCATCGCACGAACGCTAACCCGTCCACCGCCGATGGTAACCAGATCACGGTTGGCAGTTGGCAGTTTGGAAACAACGCCACCGCTATCACGACCGTCGGCGGTCCGATCGGTGTCGACTTCTCGAACCTGACATCTCTCTCGGGCGGATCGAATCCGCCAAACGTGCTCTCGCAAAACGGATTCCCGCAGGGCACACTCTCGAACATCAACATCGGCCAAGACGGCACGATTCAGGGCGCGTTCACAAACGGACAAACGCAAACGCTCGGACGCGTTGCGGTTGCAACGTTCCAAAACGAACAGGGTCTGCATCGTGAAGGCTCGAGCCAGTTCTCCGCAACGGCAAACTCGGGTCTCGCACAAATCGGAACCGCAGCAAGCGGCCGCTTCGGTTCGATCGTCTCGGGCTCGCTCGAACAGTCGAACGTCTCGATCGCCGATGAGTTCACCAAACTGATTCTCGCGCAGCGCTCCTTTGAAGCGAACTCGCGCAGCATTACAACGGCAGACTCCGATCTCCAAACGGTTATCGCGCTCAAGCGATAAGCCACTCGGTTCCTTAGCGTCCGTTCGCTAACGAAAGCGGACCGGTTACAGATGTAGCCGGCCCGCTTTTTATTTTGCGCCCATTCGTTTGAGCGCGCTTTCGGAGGGTACGCTTACGCACAGTTTGCTCGTACGTTTGGAGTGTAGGTTTTGCGGAAGCTCATCACCGTCGCGACGTCAGCGCTGGTTGCAAGTGCACTAGCGTTCTCGTTCGTGGCCTATTCAGTAACTAGTTCACGCGCGTCGGATCATCAAGATTCGCCGCTCACGGTGAGCCGACCGGGAGCCGACATTACCGATGTCTTTGTGTTCCCCGCGAGCGATCCGAATAAAGTCGTGCTCGCGATGGACGTGTGGCCGCTCATTGTCGGCGGTCAGGGTGCGAATACGTATTTCGATCCGGGCGTGCTCTATCAGTTTAAGATCGCGCATGGCGATGCCGGTCAAGAAGATCAAGTTATTCAATTCAAACCGACCGGCGTCGGCGCGAATCAGCAGATCGCCATGTACGGCCCTGCGAATCCGGGCCGTATCGGCACCCTCTCGTCGATCGTGAAGAAGACCGGTTCGATTCCGTATAACAAGGTCACGGATCTCGGCAACGGCGTGACGGCGTTTGCCGGTCCGCGTGAAGATCCGTTCTACTTCGATCTCGCGCAGTTTTTCAAACTGCAGCCCGATCGCAATTGGCAGAACCAGCCCAATCCGCCGAAGAACTCGGCGACCTGCTTCAGCGCGGTCGGATCCGATACGCTCGCCGGGTTCAACGTGCTCTCGCTCGTGATCGAAATGCCGCGCTCGATGCTCGCAGATAACGGCGGCAATATCGGTCGCATCAACCTGTGGGCGACGACATCGCTTCGCAGTGAGAGCCCCGATGCCTCGCCGCAGAGCCCCATCACGTCGCTTGCCGCGATGCTGACGAACTTCAATACGAAGGTCGGCGATATAACCGACGACGGCGGCACGTGGACCCAAGTCGAACGCCTGGGGCGTCCGGCGGTCAAAGAAGCGACCGAATCGTTTAAGAATCACGACGCGAGCAATCGCAGCAACCCGTACGACGATCCGACGCTGACACGTTCGATTCGCGAATACGCAATCCACACCGCCGGTCGCTCGACCGCCGTTGCCGATGCGCTCGTGAAAGTGCTCATGCCCGATGAGATCGAGGCCGACCTCGGCGCCACGGGCGGCGCGCGCTATCTTGCCGTCGAGACCAATGGCAAATCGGGTTTCCCGATCGCCGTTATCCGCGCGGTGCCGCCGCAGGGCATCCGCGGTACCAAACTCTCGCTCGGCGATCCCTACCGTCACTTCGGCGGCCGCGATCCGAAGAGCCCCGTCATCGATCTTTCGCTCGGCGCGATCTATGGCAGCCTCGTTCCCAAACTCGGTCTTGCTCCCGATGACAACCGCGAGACGGCTTGTCTGACGAGCGACCACGTCACGCCCTCGGAGAAACATCCTTTGTCAGCGTTCCCTTACATCGGTGATGCGCGATGATCGCGGCACTCTTAAGCGCCGCCGTTCTCATCGCGCAAGTTCAGCCCACGCCAGCCCCGGTAACCGTTCCGACCGTCCGACGTCCGGCGGGTACGTCGGTGAAGCCGATGCCGGGGTCGCTTGCAGACCCGACATCGTACGGCGATGCCTCCAGCGGAAATGGGTTCACGAACTCGCCTCCGCTTGGACCGCAACAAAATATCGGTGTCGCCATTCCGCATTACATCCACTACATTGCTGCCGACGCACTCGTACCGGCGCTGGTCTATAATGAGTACGCTCCCGGCAGCAAAGGCCGCAGCGGACAGTCGTACGACATTCGTGCAGCCGCTGAATTTCCGCTTGCGGGTCTCACGCTAATGGTGATGGGCGATCAGCGTCGCTATCAGTACAACGTTCCGCAAGGCTTCGTGAACGGACCGGCCGGTACCGGACGGTTCGCGCAAAGCGCGGCGACGTTGACCGATCGCGATACCGATGTCAAACTTGGCGTGAAGTTGATCGATCCGCGGCTTTATGCCGCCGTCTCGTATCTGCGCGTAACGAACGATTATAACTATCCGGTCCGGCGCGGCGTCGGTGCCGGCGTCGAAAAGCTCCCTGACCTCGATCAACCGACGTCGCTCCACGGTGGGATCTTCTATTATCCCAATGTCGGCGGGACGTATACGCTCGTCGGGTTGCCCGGCACGTACGACCTCTCGTACAAAGTGCTGCGCTATTCGCTGGGCTACTCGATCCAGGTACCGAAGTCGCCGCTGTTCATCGATGCGGGCTACCTCGGCGATCGCAGTAAACCGCGTACGAACGCATCAACCATCACCGAACACCATGGACCGTACGTCGGTATCGGTCTGCACTTCTAAAACGTCGAGCCGACCCAACCCGTAGGCGCCGTCCCTTTCCAGAGGGGACGGCGTCTGCGTTTCCGCAAATTCATCGGCTCGTGTCGCATCCATCCGGTCTTCCCGACCCGCCGCCGAATCATCGACAGCTTCCCGCGGGCATCTCGCTGTGCATGATCGTGCGCGATGAGGAACGCTTTCTTGCGGATGCCCTTGCGAGCGTCGCGGGCATCGTTGATGAAATGATCGTGGTCGATTCCGGTTCGACGGACGATACGATTGCGATCGCCGAGCGTGCCGGTGCACGCGTCGAACGCATCGTGTGGCGCGACGATTTTTCGCATGCGCGCAATTCGGCATTGGCGCTCGCGCGCTTTCGCTGGATTTTCGTGCTTGATGCTGATGAGCGGCTCGATGCCACATCGCGCGATGCACTCCGATCGATTGGCAATGCGCCTGCGGCGCAAACCGGCATTTGGATTTCGTGTCGCAATCTCACCGATGAATATCGCGGCGGGGGCGTGATGACGAACCTGCTTATTCGCATCTTTCCGAACGACGAGCGGATTCGGTATCGCAATGCCGTGCACGAATTTCCCACACTCGATGGTGCGCCCGCGGGGCTCCACGCCGTTCGCTCGCCGATCGAGATAACGCACCACGGCTATCTCACAGAAATCATGCGCGAGCGTTCGAAAGGCGAGCGCAACTTGCGACTCGCTGAGGCCGAAGTCGCCCGCGATCCCGGGGATCCGTTTCACACCTATAATCTCGGCATGGCCGCGCTGCTGGCGGGGAAGGATGCGATCGCCCGTGAGGCGCTCGAAGCGATGCTGCGGCAGACGCAGGACGCGCCGCGCGGTTTCCGGCCGCATGGGATGATCGTCCTTGCGGATTGCTACATCACCGACGGCCGCCTCACACGAGCGCGCGAGATCGTCGATGACTGTATAGCCATCGTACCGACGTACGCCAACGCGCACTTTTCGAGCGGGAAGATTTACGCTGCCCAGGGCCGTTATTTCGAGGCGCGGGAGGCGTTCGGCAACGCGATCGCAGCGGGGGATCACAATGCCGAACACTTCGTAGTCGACGATGAAGTCTCGATGTGGAAGGCACACTCAGAGATCGGCGCGACGCTGCTTACGGAGAAGCGCTACGCCGAAGCGCTGGCGTGGTTCGATCTTGGCCTAACGAATCGCGCCGATGCCGAGCCGCTACTCACCAACCGCGCAAAGGCTCTCGAAGGCCTGGGTCGCGATGAGGAAGCCGACGAAGCCTACCGCGTAGCGTTTCTTGCCGCACAGTCGGAGCGCACGGCCATCGAATTCGTCAATCTTTTGCTACGCCGGGGGCGCGACGGAGCCGCCTTATCCGCCATCCGCGATGCGTTGCCGCTCGTGACGCCCGGTTATCAGGTCGTTTTTCTCGCAAGTGCCGGCGCGATTTTGAGTCGCCGCGGCGATGAGCCGGGGGCAAAGCGTTTCGTTTTGGCCGCGCTCGACGTGTTGCCCAACCGCGCCGAAACGGTCGCGACAGTCGCGGCGCTAGCCCAGCAATTCCAGGATCCGACCTTTACCGGCATCGTTCACGCCATCCTGGAACGTGAACCAAGCGTGCTAGGAGCATTGCCGGAAGATGGGTTACACTAACAACGTGATCAGTTTGCGCCGTCTCAACAATCAGCCGATTATGGTTAATGCGGATTTAATCGAGTCGTTGGAATCGACGCCCGACACGGTGGTGACCCTCGTCTCTGGCAATAAGCTCATCGTTCGGGATACGATGGACGAAATACGGGACCGGATCGTGGAATACAAGCGCCGGATCTACGGCCAAACTCCCTAGCCAAGCCGCAGGTTGCTTTCTTGCCTTAAGGCGAAAGCGTTTCCTAACCGATAGACCTTGGTAGACCCGCTTTTATCGAAAGGCTCGTGTTTTGGATTTCGCGACGATTATTGGCCTTGTGCTAGCCTTTGGAGCCGTGGTTGCTTCGGCATTCATCGGTGACCTCGACTTCAAGACCCTCTGGCAGCCCTCGGCGATCATTTTGGTCGTCGGCGGCACGTTCGGCGCGACGATCATCTCGTTTCCGCTCAAGACGTTCTTGTCGGGGTTCGTGGGCGGATTCAAGACCGCGTTCCGCGAGCCGGTGTATCACGAAAAAGAGATTATCGCGACGCTCGTGTCGTTCGCTGAGAAAGCGCGCCGTGAGGGGTTGCTCGCACTCGAAAACGAGGCGGCTGCACTCGAAGATGAATTCATGCGTAAAGGCATTCAGCTCGTTATCGACGGCCGCGATACCGACATCATCCGCAAGATCTTGGAAACAGAAGTCGGTTTCGTCCAAGAACGCGGCGTGAAATCCGAGATGGTTTTCGGTACGCTCGGCGGGTACTCGCCGACGCTTGGCATCATCGGGACGGTGCTCGGCCTCATCGGCATGCTGCGCGCGCTCGGCGGACCCGCCGCAAGCGGCGCGGGGGGCGGCTCGATTACCGGCACGCTCGGCAATTCGACGGCTGAAGCATTCGTCGCGACGTTCTTCGGCATTTTGCTTGCGAACTTGCTGTGGCTGCCGATCTCATCGAAGATCAAAGAACGCAACGCGCAACTCATGATGCTGCGCGAGATCATGATCGAGGGCATCCTCTCGATCCAGGCCGGCGACAATCCGCGCCTGCTCGAAGAAAAACTGCATGCCTACCTCGATCCGAACGACCGTGCCTCGGATGTCGAAGAAGGCGGCGCCGTCGGCGAGCCGAGCTACCAGAACTAACCGCTCGTGGCAATCATAACGAAGGCCGCTGCCGCACGCGGCGACTCGCAGCAAAAGAAGAAGAAGGTCGCCGAAAAGATGGAGAGCGCCGGCATGATGCGCTGGCTGCTCACCTATGCCGACATGATCACCCTGCTGCTCGCACTCTTCATCATTCTTTTCGCTATCTCGACCATCAGCCGCGTCAAGTTTCAGACATTCGCAAAAGATATTTCAGCCGGCTTCAACAACGATTACGCAATCAACAATCCGCCCAACGGCGGCACGACGGGTTCGCAGACCGGGTCCAACGGCGAGGCAAACCTCAAAACGATCCAGATTCAAGTCAAGAGCTACGTTCGTCAGAAACAGCTCGAAAAGAAAGTCGAAACGCGCATCGACAAGCGAGGCCTGGTTATCACCCTGCTCACCGATAAGGCGCTCTACGACAGCGGCTCGGCCGTGCTCAAGCCCGAGACCGCGCAATTGCTCGACGATGTCGTCAAACAGCTGCGCGCGCATAGCAATGAAATTCGCGTCGAAGGCAACACCGATACCGACCCGATTGCGACCTCGTCGTACCCGACCAACTGGGAACTCTCGACGGCGCGTGCGACGGGGGTCCTCCGGTACCTGGTCGAGCACGATCAATTCGACCCGCGTCGAATCTCCGCTGCGGGATACGGCCAGTTTCAGCCGCGAATCCCGAACGATACCGAGGCCCACAAGCAACTCAATCGCCGGGTCGATATCGTGATTCTTAACGGTCAGTTTGCACACGCCGAAGGCGGGGGAGCCCAGTAGCCTATGTCGATGCTCTCGCAAGAAGAAATTGACGCGTTAGTCAATCAGCTTGCCGCTCCCGATACCGAAGGGCCGGGCCTCGAAGGCCGCAAGATCAAATCGTTCGACTTCCGCTTCACCAAGCGCCTCGAGAAGTTTTCGAACAACCAACTGCAGACGTTGCGAACGCTCCACGACAACTTCACGCATTTGCTCAACAACTCGCTCTCGGTCTATCTGCGCACGCGGGTCGAGGCAACGATCGTCTCGATCGAACAAATCAGCTACGGCGACTTCATCGCCTCGATCGGCATTCCGTCGATCCTCTCGATCTTCTCCATGGACCCGCTACCGGGATCGGGCATCGTCCAAGTCGATCTCAACCTCGTTTTCTCGATCATCGACCGGCTGCTCGGCGGTCCGGGTTGGTATCCGCAAAAGCTTCGCGATCTCACCGATATCGAGCGCACGCTCATGCAGCGCTTCATGGCCCGTATGCTCAATAGCTACCGCGAGTCGTGGAACTATCTGCTGACGCTCTCGCTCAAGATCGAGGCGCTGGACTCCAACCCGCAGTTCATCCCGCGCATCATTCCGCTCGACCAGATCGTGGCGTACGTCAGCTGCGAACTCAAAGTCGGCGATATGGCTGGCGTGATGAACTTCTGCCTGCCGTATCTTGTGCTGCAGTCGATCGGCCCGCAACTCTCCGACTTCCAGTGGTCACCCTCGGTCGTCGCTGGCCGCGGTATGACGGAAGAAGACATCGCGCAGCTCGTACGCAACGTGGAGCGCGCCGAAGTCGATCTGACGGTCGAACTCGGTCGCACGATCGTCTCGCTGCGCGACCTGATCGCGCTCCAGCCGGGCGACGTCGTGCTCTTCGATAAAGACGTGACGCAGCCGCTGATCGCAAAAGCCAACGACGTCGAGAAATTCAAAGTGTTTCCCGGATTGCACCGTGACAAGCTCGCGGTCTCGGTCGCCGAGATCATCGAAAGTGAGGACCAGTAAGTGTCTCCCGTTTCCTCGATGCGCGGAGTCGCCGATGCGATGTTCGCCTCGGCCGCCGCGGTGCTCGCAACGCTGGTCGACCGCACGGTCAATGCCGGCCCGACCGAAGAAGCCAAAAGCGAATCCTCGATTCGCGTTGAGGCCGACACCGTCGCGACGATGACCTCGATCCCAAGCGCAGGCGTTTCGTTCGTCGTTCGCTACGCCAAGGCGGATCTCGGTACCGTCGTGGGCATCATGCTCGGAACGCCGACCGGCGGCGAGCTCGATGCAATGCAGCTCTCGATCGTCTCTGAGACGGTCGCGCAGATTTCAAGCGCCATGGGCGAGCGCGTCGCGCAGAACATGGGCGTCTCGGCGGATGGAATTCATTCCGACGTCGTCACCGATGCGGGCACGTTTCCGGCGCCGCCGTTCGATTCGTACCGGTCGACGCTCGCACTCGGCGAGGACATGAAGTCACTTCTTACTATCGATTTCGATGGGATGGCAAAAAACAAAATGGAAGGCCCGGCTCCGGCACCCGCTGCCCCGGCTCCCGCTCCGCGTGCGGCGAATCCGCCGCCCGCAACGCAGGCGGTCGCGTTCACCCAGATGGCCCCAACTCCGATCCGACCGGCCCCGCACGGCCATGCGAATCTCGATCTCGTGCACGACATTCCGCTGCAGATCTCCGCGGTGCTCGGTATGACCTCGCTCTCGCTACGCGACGTGGTCGCGCTCCAGAGCGGATCGGTCTTCGAACTCGACAAAGCCTCAACCGATCCGATCGACCTTTATGTGAACAACATCCTCATCGCGCGCGGTGAAGTGGTCGTGGTCGACGATAAATACGCGGTGAAGATCAACGAGCTCAACCCGCACGTGGAGAAAGTCTAGCGCCGGGCTAGCACGATGGATACGGGGTTCTACCTGCGCGTCGTTTGGGCGTTTGCCCTCATCGCGCTCGTCCTCTACGGCCTGACGTATCTCGTGAAAATTCTCGGGCGCGGGCGTCTCATCGTCGCAAGCGAGCGTCGTTTAGTCTCGGTTATCGAATCGACGATGGTGGCGCAAAATACCGCCCTCCACGTCGTGAAGATCGCCGACAAATTCTACTTGGTCGGAGGCGGGATGGGCCATATCGCGCTCATCAGTGAACTGCCCGCCGACTCCGTTGCGCCGTGGATCGAGCAGCAAAAGAAATCACTCGGCGATCAGCGCGATGCCCTCACATCGTTCCTCGCCCGCTTTCGGAAGCAATCGTGATCCGTCGTCTCCTGCCGTATCTCTTCACGCTGATCGGCGCGCTTGCAATCGTGCTCGCTTTCACGCATCCCGCACTCGCGCAAACGGCGCCGACGGCCCCAACGATCGCGATTCCGAAAATCAACTTCGGTATAACGGGTTCGAATAAGCCCGCAGACGTCGCGCTCTCGCTGCAGATCCTCGTCCTGCTCACCGTGCTGACGCTCGCGCCGACGCTCCTCGTCCTGCTCACCTCGTTCACGCGTATCGTCATCGTGCTTTCGTTCGTGCGCACGGCGCTCGGCACGCAGCAAGTGCCGCCGACCCAAGTCCTCGTCGGGCTCTCGCTGCTTTTGACGTTCTTCATCATGCAGCCGGTCATCACCGATGTGAACAAGAACGCCCTTCAGCCGTATCTTGCAAACAAGATTTCGCAAGGGAAGGCTTTGGATACCGCGGCGAAGCCACTACGCAAATTTATGTTCAAGCAGACGCGCGAGAAAGACATCGCGCTCTTCTATTCGCTTTCCAAAGAGACGAAGCAGCCGCGCAATCAGGACGACGTCCCGACCTATTTGTTGATTCCGGCTTTCGTGATCTCCGAACTCAAGACGGCTTTTGAGATCGGCTTTGCAATCTACATTCCGTTCATCGTGATCGACATGGTGGTCGCCTCGGTCTTGCTCTCGATGGGCATGATGATGATTCCACCGGTCTTGATCTCGCTGCCGTTCAAGATTTTGATCTTCTTGCTCGTCGACGGCTGGAACCTGACGATCAACGCGCTCTTCCAGAGTTTCCGATGACCTTCGCAACCGCACTCTCGCTCGGGCGCGACGCGATCGTCGTGACGCTCTTGGTTTGCGCGCCCGCGCTCTTGCTCGGTCTCTTCACGGGTCTTGCCGTTTCGATTTTCCAGGCGGTGACGCAGATCCAGGAGCCGACGCTCACGTTCATCCCCAAAATCGTCGTCGTGGCGCTCGCACTCTTGTTCTTCGGACCATTTATGCTCGCGCTCTTAACCGATTTTACGAGTCGTGTCTTTTCCAATTTGCCGGCCTACATCAAGTAGGGCCGAATGACCGATCTGTACGGACTTGGCACCCCTCGTCTCGAGACCTATTTCCTTATCGCGATTCGCGTCGGGTTCATGCTCTCGCTCATGCCGGTGCTCTCGGCCCGTCAGATCCCGCCGTTGATCCGGATCGGGATCATGTTGATCCTGACGTTTCTAATTGCCAAGCTCGTCCCGGTCGTCCATGCCTTGAGCCTGGGTCAACTCGCGATCGCCATCATCGAACAGGCGGTCGTCGGACTGGTCTATGGGTTCGTCGCGTTCTTGGTGTTCAACGGGATTCAGTTTGCCGGTGAGATCCTCGACATCCAAATCGGCTATGGCGTCGTCAACGTCATCAATCCGCAGACACAGCAGCAAGTGACGATCATCGGCGAATTCCAGCTTGCCTTCGCCACGCTCGTGTACTTGATCACGAATTCCCATCACTACCTCATCGCCGGTATCGTCGGATCGTTCAACCTCCTCCCGCTGCCGGATATCGCGCTCAACGCGGTGGCGCTCTCCGACGTCGTGCACTTTTTCACGCAGTCGCTCTTTATCGTGTTTCAAATCGCCGCGCCCGTCGCCGTCGCGCTGTTCCTCGTCAACATTGCGCTTGCGCTGATGGCGCGCGTGGCTCCGCAGATGAATATCTTCGCCGTCGGGTTTCCGCTGCAAATCATGGTCGGTCTCCTGATGATCATCGTCTCGTTTCCGCTCCTCGGCACGGTACTGCCGCAAATCTTCAGCGACGTTCCGCAGCGCTTGGACACCGTCATGCGCGCGTTGCAGCCGGCAAAATAACCGGTGGCAAAGCCGGAGCAAACAGAGAAGGCGACACCCAAACGCGTTCGCGAGGCGCGCGAGCGCGGACAGGTTTCGCGCTCGGTCGATATCGGTGGCGCCTCGATTTTCCTTGCCATCATCACGACGATCCATGTCGGTTTCCTTGCGACGATGGATATGATGGGCAAAGACTTCATCATCGCCCTGAGCAACCTCGGGACGCGCGAAGAAGTCAACATCTTTTCGACCTGGCATCTCTTCATTCGCTCGGGGCTGCCGTACGCGGCTTTGCTCGGGTTGATCTTTCTTGCGGCGCTAACGATCGGCGTCGGCGCAAATTTACTGCAGTTCGGGTTTCTCTTTTCTCCGAAGCTTCTGCAGCCGAAATTTAGCAAGCTCAACCCGCTCGCTGGAATCAAACGCACGTTCTTCTCGCCGCAGTCACTCGTCAATCTTGTCAAGCAACTGGCCAAACTCAGCGTCGTCGTGGTTATCGTGTATCTCGGCGTCAAGGACAACGTCTCGCATTTCATGAGCCTCGCGCACGTTGCTCCGCGCGAGATCATGCAGTTTACCGAAGGCATCTGCTACGGAATCGGCGTGCGCTTCGGAATACTGCTCCTGGCGCTCGGTATCGCCGACTATTTTTGGGAGAAGAAGCAACTCGGCGATTCGCTCAAGATGACCAAGACCGAAGTCAAAGACGAGAACAAACAGTCCGAAGGTAATCCCGAGGCAAAAGCAGCGCTGCGCAACCGGCAACGTGCGATGGCGCGGCGCCGCATGATGGCCGCCGTCCCCAAAGCAACGGTCGTGGTGACGAACCCCACCCACTACGCAATCGCCCTGGAGTGGGACGAACTCACAATGGCCGCGCCCGTGATCACGGCCAAAGGGGCCGATCTGCTCGCCAAACGTATTCGCGAGATTGCCAAAGAAAACAACGTCCCGATTATGGAGAACCCGCCTCTCGCGCGCGCGCTCTACGACAAAGTGGCGCTCGATTCGCCGGTGCCGGCCGATCTCTATTCCGCCGTCGCGCAGGTCATTGCGTTCGTCTACCGTCTCAAAAACAAAACAATCGCTTAGCGCATTTGTAAGATAATCAAGACCGTCAACGGGCGGTAGCCGCGTTGTTGCTAGCGAACCCCCACCGAACAAATGCTAAGTTTTGCGACGTCGCCCGTTAGCGTACGTCAACGGACAATCGGTTTCGGTGCCCTCACCCTGCTCGGTCTTACGACGCTGCTGGGATTCGCATTTGCGCGTGTCCCGCTTCCCGGAGTCGACGTGTTCGTGCCAATGGTCGCCGCCGCGGTGATCGTTCTGGGCTTGGTGATGTGCTTGATCGTCGCCGGCCAGGCGCTGGTGGCGCGCAACGCCTCGCTTGCGGTCTTTGCCGGTTCGTTTATCACGGGCGTCTTCATGGTCGTCCCGCAGATCCTCATCTACCGCTTGGGTGGGGAACGCGGCTGGATCGGGGCAGGCAATGTCTCTTCCGTCTGGTCTTGGATCTTCGCGCAAATTCTCGAGGCCGCCAGTATCGCGGTTTACTTGTGGTTCGATACCCGTTCGATTCGGCGTCTCACCGCGCGCGAGATTTGGCGCCTTCTCATCGCGGTCGTCGTGGTCGCATCGGTTGCCGCGGGCGCGCTCGGATCACTTGCGATCTTCGGGACGGATGTCTTGCCGACGATCGCGTACGCTACCGGCGTCGTAAAGAACGTCACAGCCGAGCGTATTTTTGTCCTGTTGATCGTCGTTCGTCTGGGGATTCTCGTTGCGGCTGCGATCGTCACGCGTGGTCGAACGGTCCTCAACCTGTGGCTGATCGTGGTGCTCGCCGCGTTGTTGGGCGATGTCCTGATCACGCTGACGGCGGGGATGCGCTTTAGCGTCGGCTGGTATCTCGGTCGGATCGAGGACCTCCTCGCCGTTGGGGCGATGTCGATCGCCTATTTGATCGAACTCACCACGACGTCGGCGGGACTAGCCGAACTTGCGACGATCGACGGACTAACGGGCGTCGGTAACCGGCGACTCTACGACGACCGGCTCCTCACCGCATACCGGAATGCGATTCGGCATGAGCAGCCACTCGGGCTGGTCCTTATCGACGTGGATCATTTTAAATCGTTCAACGACGCCTACGGCCACCTCGCAGGCGATGACGCCCTTCGCGTCATTGCTCGCGTGATGAAAGAGTCGCTCGGCCGCTCGGTCGATATCGTCGCTCGCGTCGGAGGCGAAGAATTCGCGGTCCTCTTGCCCGCGTCTGACGAAGCCGGCGCCCTGGTCGTGGCCGAGCGGATCCGGCGCGGCATCGAGGCGCTCGCAATTCCGCAGGCGGGCGCCCCGGCGGGCGTTCTTACCGTCTCGCTAGGCGCGACTTCGCTAGCCGCCGATGACTCGACGTCGAGTTTTGCTGCCCGCGCCGACGCCGCGCTCTACCGGGCAAAGGCGCTCGGCCGCAACCGGACGGTCACTTCGAGCGGCCGCCTCGGGGGGTTGCCGCGGCTGTGTAAAATCGCAGGTTCGCGGCATCACAATCGGCAAGCCAAGTAGTGTGAGCGCGCCTTGGTGCCGATACCTACAGTAATGCTAGGAGCGGGGAGTTTTCTTTGGCCGTAGCGGCCTCAACACCGAAGTCACCAAGCCTGCTTACACGCATCGGCTCTGCCGGTCATGTGTGGGTTGCTGCTGCCTCCGTCATCCTCATCATCCTGATGATCGTTCCGGTTGCCCCTTGGGTGATCGATCTGCTGCTCTCGGTGAACATCACCTTGGCGCTGGTCATCATGCTGACGACCCTCTATACGGAGAACGCGCTCGCGTTCAGCGTCTTCCCAACGCTGCTGCTCATCGTCACGCTCTTCCGGCTCTCACTCAACATTACGGGCACGCGCTCCATCTTGCTGCACGCCTACGCGGGCAAGATCATCGAAGCGTTCGGGAACGTCGTCGTGGGCGGCAACTACGCCGTCGGACTCGTTATCTTCGCGATCCTCATCATCATTCAGTTCGTCGTGATCACGAACGGCGCCGGCCGCGTCGCAGAAGTTGCCGCCCGATTCACGCTCGATGCGATGCCCGGTAAACAGCTCGCGATCGACGCCGATCTCAACGCCGGACTGATCACTGAATCCGACGCGCGCCAACGGCGCAAAGATATTCAGCGCGCAGCCGACTTTTACGGCGCGATGGACGGTGCCTCGAAGTTCGTCCGCGGCGATGCGATCGCTGCAGTCATCATCGTTTTCGTCAACATCATCGGCGGTTTTGTCGTCGGCGTGCTGCAACTGCATCTCGATCCCGGTACCTCGGCGTCGCGCTTTACGCTCTTGACGATCGGTGAGGGAATCGTTACCCAGATTCCGGCGCTGCTCATTTCGACGGCGACCGGTATCATCGTTACGCGCGCGGCCTCGGAATCGAGCTTCGGCGCCGAGGTCTCAAAGCAACTCGTCCAAGAGCCGCGGGCGCTTGCGATTGCGGCCGGGCTGCTGCTGATCTTCGGGCTCTTCGGACTTCCGCCGTTCTACATGTTCACGATGGCGGCGATCCTCGCCGTGCTGTTCTTCCGCACCCGCGGAACGAAAGCGCGCAATGCTCTCGTCGCATCGGGCGGCGCGGGAGCGCTGCTCGGCGCCGCCGGCGGTTCCTCGACGGCCTCGCCGAGCGTGAAGCCGGCCGAATCCGTCGTCCCACTGCTCAGCTACGACCCGATGGAACTCGAGATCGGCTTCGGTCTCATCCCGCTCGTCGACGTCAGCCAAGGCGGCGATCTGCTCGAACGCATCACGATGATCCGTCGGCACGCCGCGCGCGAACTTGGGATCGTGGTTCCGCCGATCCGCGTTCGCGACAACCTCCAGTTAAAGCCCTCGACGTACATCATCAAAATTTACGGACTCGAAGTCGCTCGCGCCGAGGTCATGGTCAGCCGACTGCTTGCGATGAATCCCGGCACCGCCACCAATGGTATCGAGGGTATTCCGACCGTCGAACCGGCGTTCAACTTGCCGGCACTTTGGATTCCCGAGAGTACCCGCGGCGATGCCGAGATGGCCGGCTACACCGTCATCGATCCGACGAGCGTCATCGCAACGCATCTCACCGAAGTGATCAAAGGGCACGCCCCCGATCTCCTCGGCCGCCAAGAAGCATCGGCGCTCCTCGACAACGTCAAACAGCATTATCCGGTGGTCGTTGAGGAACTCGTTCCCAATTTGCTCACGGTCGGCGAGATCCAGCGCGTCCTCCAGAATCTCTTACGCGAGCGGATCCCGATCCGCAACCTCTTGCTGATCCTGGAGAACCTCGCCGACGGCGCACGACAGTCCAAAGACATCGACTTCCTCACGGAAAAAGTGCGCGCCGCAATGGCCCGCCACATCTGTGCGGAGTACGCCGAAAACGGTCTGCTCTCGGTCATCACGGTCGACCCGCGTCTCGAGCAGCTGCTCGGCGAAGCGGTTCGGCGCGGCGAGGACGCGTACGCACTACTCGATCCGAATACCGTGGCGAAGATCTACGGCTCGCTCACCAAGCAAATGCAGCTCGCGCAGCAGGCTGGCCTGCCGCCGATCGTCCTGGCCTCACCGTCCGTGCGGTTAGCGCTCAAACGCCTCACCGAACGCGCGGCTCCGAGTCTGGTCGTCCTTTCGTACTCCGAAATCGCGCCGGGTCTGCGCGTCGAGAGCATCGGCCAAATCACGACGACCGATGAAGTCGCCGAAACGGCAAGTGTGTGATGCGGCTTAAGCTCGGTTGCTCTTCGGCCGATAGCGTAGAGTAGATGCTACTTCGCGCGTTGGGTTTTAAGCCCAAGGTCGATGCGAGTTTGCGCCACCGTATGCCGGCGCTCCATTCGTTTGTCGACATGACCCTTGCAAAAGTGCTTCGCCCCGCCTCCGTCTGCGTTGAAACCATCGGGTCAACGTCGTTCCAGACCTCGACTCCACCTGGCCTCACAGCCGGAATGGGCGCGGTCTTCAGCTACTCAACGGATCAAGGCAAGTACCGGTTCGCTGCAAAGTGTACCGCGATCAAAGGACCGCACGCGACCTTCGCGATGCCGTCACGGATCGAGGAAATCCAGAAATTCGGCGGGCAAAAACGCGCCAGCGTTCGGCTCGACACCACGGTCTCCGGACAGTGGCGTTTCGCTCCCGCCGGAAAAGGCATCGGAACGCTGAGTAAAGGTTCGATCACCGACATCAGCCGCACGGGCGCGTCGTTGATCATCGACCGTGAATTAAACCAAGGAACGCAGGTTGAGCTTCTCGTGTCGCTCAACACGACATCGCCGATGTCGTTTCTCGGCGAAGTAAAACGCGTCCAGAAAATCCCGGCATCGGGCAAGGTCTCACACGGACTGATGTTTCACGGCATCCGCCCGGACGAAGATAAAAAGATCATGGAATATATTAACAAACGGCAAGCGGAGCGGCGCAGCCGAGGTCTCGCCTAGAGTGGAGCGGCAATGAGTAAGAAGGTGCTGATCGTCGATGACGCAGTCGTCATGCGCATGATGATCAAAGGCATCCTATCCAAGAACGGATTTGATGTCGTCGGTGAAGCGCAGAACGGCGCGGAAGCCGTCGATAAATATAAAGCGCTAATGCCCGATCTTGTGACCATGGATATGGTCATGCCCGAGATGGACGGTATTACGGCGGTCAAGCAAATCATGGCCGCCGATCCGAACGCGAAAATCATCATGTGCACCTCGATGGGCCAACAAGCGCTCGTCGTCGAGGCGATTCAGGCTGGCGCGAAGTCATTTATCACCAAGCCCTTCCAGCCGCCGAAAATCCTCGAAACTATCAACAAGGTGCTCCAATGACACCCTCACTGCAGCTCACTGAACTGCAGAAAGACGCGCTCAAGGAGGTCGGCAACATCGGTGCCGGCCACGCCGCGACCGCGCTCTCGCAGCTGCTCAACACGACGATCAAACTCTCGGAGCCCTCGATCGACGTGATCAAGTTCCGCGATCTCTCGACCCGCGTCGGGTATGAGAATCGCATCGTTGCCGCATTGCACATGTACGTACGCGGCGAAGCGCCGGGCCAGATGGTCGTGCTCTTCGATCGCGAGAACGCGCTCGAATTTGTGAACGTGTTCATCAAGCGCATCATCGGCGACATCCAGATTTTCGACTCGATCGTCGACTCGACGCTCAAGGAACTGGGCAACATCATCGCTGGGTCGTATCTCACGGCGTTGATATCGCTAACGGGCATCAACCTCTTGCCGTCGGTGCCGACGCTTTCGTACGGCACGATTCAAGCGGCGTTTCGTACGCTGATGTCGATCCTGCCCGACCAAGACGTCTTTTTGATCGAATCCGCCTTCCTCGATAAGGGCATGACGGTCTCGGGCCAGTTCATTCTCATCCCGGAAACCGGATCGCTCGAACCACTGCTCTCCGTCTTCGGGGTGTAGTCTCCGCCCCCGGCGGGGCCCCTCACACGCGAACGAGGTCGATTTTTTGCACTGCGGTGCTGGGAATCGGCCTTTTTCTCTTCAGAACGGCTGCCCGTTCGCCGAAACAAGAGTAGTAATGTCGGCTGACGATTTTTTCGACCGTACCGAGTTTATTCAGTACTTCCGGGACGAGACCGAAGAGCTGTTGCAAAGCATCGACTCGGATTTGCTCCGGCTTGAAGCGTTCGTCGACCACGACGAGCTCGACGCGGATATCATCGCGTCGCTCTTCCGCGCCCTGCATACCGTCAAGGGTAGCGCCGGAATGCTCGACTTCAAAGACGTCGCGGCCGTCGCGCATAAGCTTGAAAACGTTTTCGACCTTTTACGCAAAGACCGGATGCCGCTCTCCGAGCAGTGCATCAATTTGCTCTTCGAAGGTCGCGATCTCTTAACGGGGCTCGTCCATGCTGCCGTTGGTGATGGGTCGGCCCCGGGCGGGATCGACGACTACATCACGCGTCTCGATGCCTTCGCGCTTATTTACGAATCGACCGCAGCCGTGATCGATGGCGGCGAACGCGCGGCGATCGAAACCGATGCGCCGGTCGATGCGCTCGCCGACGCCGAAATCGATGCCTTCGAAGCCGAAGTCGCGCGCCTGCTCGCACAGCAGAGTGCCGGCGGAAGTTCGACCGGCGATGTCAACGCCGACGAAGCGCAAGCGGCGATGGATGCGCTGCTCGGGGCCGCATCGGTTGCGGCATTCATGCCCGAACCCGAACGCGAAACGGCCACCCCCGTTGCGAAACCAAGTTTCGCCGCAATCGCCGCAACCGCTGCCGCTCCCGCGGCTTCGTCTCCTTCGTCGATCGCCACCACGAGTAGCGCCAAGAGCGGTGAAGCTGACGCTGCGAAGCGTCCGGCAGGCGGAAAAAACCAAACGATCCGCGTCGACATCGAACGGCTCGATTCGCTGCTCAACCTCGTCGGCGAGCTCGTCATTAACCGCACGCGTATCTCCGACATCGCCAATACCTTGGCGCGCTCGGTCGGCGGCAACAACAAAAGCGCCGATGGCGTTTCGGGTCTGGCAAAAGATCTCGCCGAATCATCGGCCCTACTCGCGCGCACGACCAACGAAATTCAAGAGAGCATCATGAAGGTCCGCATGGTGCCGATCGGTCAAGTCTTCGACCGCTTTCCACGCATGGTTCGCGATCTTGCGAAGGCCCGCGGCAAAGAGATCAAGCTGGAAATCGCCGGAGCCGAGACGGACCTCGACAAGACGATCGTCGATGAAGTCGGCGAGCCGCTCATGCACCTCGTGCGAAACTGTATCGACCACGGTATCGAGAGCGCCGACGATCGTGAGAAACGCGGTAAATCGCGCTCGGGTACGATCAAGCTCAACGCGTTCCATGAAGGCAACCAAGTCATCATCGAAGTGAACGATGACGGCGGCGGTATCGACCTTGTGCGCGTGCGCGAACGCGGCATCAAACAAGGCCTGATTGCCGAGGCCGACAAACTCACCGATCGCGAGATCATCGATCTCATCTTCACGCCGGGCTTCTCGACGGCCGAAGCCGTCACCGATGTGAGCGGACGCGGCGTGGGCATGGATGTGGTGAAGAAGAACATCCTGCGCCTCAAAGGCGTTTTCGAAGTCGACTCGGTGCTGGGTTCTGGCACCAAGTTCACGATGAAGTTGCCGCTGACGCTCGCCATCATTCAAGCGCTGCTCGTGCGTGTCGCCGATGAACTTTACTCGATTCCGCTCGATTCGGTCATCGAATCGCAGCGCATCGATACAAGCGAAGTCCGCACGGTGCACGGCGGCGAGGTCATCACGCTGCGCGGCCAAGTCGTGCCGCTCATTCGCGTGGGCGAATTCTTCCAGCTTACCAACGCGCGCGATCCGGACAAAGTCATGATCGTTATCGTCGGGCTGCAGGGACGCCAAGTGGGTCTGGTCGTCGATTCGTTCCAGGGCGAACAGGAGATCGTTATTAAGCCGCTCTCCGACGTCATCGGGCGTATCGCCGGCATCTCGGGTGCGACGATCCTGGGCAACGGCTCCATCTCCCTCATTATCGATGTTCACTCGCTCGTCGCGGGCGCATACCAGAACGGCCGCACCGCGCGCGCCGAATTTTCAGGAGTATAGCTAATGGCAATGGTCGACGATAAGAAACAGCTCTCCGGGCAGACGATGCAGGTCGTGAGCTTCGCACTTGGGAGCGAGGAGTACGGCGTCGATATCGCCCAGGTCCAAGAAATCAATCGCATGGTTTCGATCACGCACGTTCCGCGTGCGCCGCACTTCATGGAGGGCGTGATCAATTTGCGCGGCCAGTTGATCCCGATCATCGATCTGCGTACGCGCTTTGGGATGCCGCGCGCCGAACACTCGAAAGCAACGCGCATCGTCGTCACCGAAGTCGGGACGAAACGCGTCGGGATGGTGGTCGACTCGGTCTCCGAAGTGCTGCGAATTCCGATCGAAAATATCGAGGATGCGCCGGATATGATCTCGGGCGTCGACACGGAATACATCCGCGGCGTCGGCAAGATCACCGACCGCTTGATCATCATGCTGGATCTCGGCCGCGTAATTTCGCTTTCCGAAAAAAGTGCACTCGATGCAACGATGGATTCTGCGGAAATGGCTGGAACCTAAGGCCGCATGATTCAGTCGGAAACCGCACCCGTCACGCTCGCGCAAATGGAAATCGCTCCGGTCGCTTGGTTCGACGGAGAGTTTTGCCCCACCGAATCGATTCACGTTCATCCCTTCGCGCATGCGCTCCACTATGGGACCGGCGTCTTTGAGGGAATTCGCGCGTACGAGAGTGTTGATGGACGCGCTGGAATTTTTCGGCTTCGCGAGCACATGGAGCGTCTGCTGCGGTCTGCTGCCGTTTACGATCTTGCAACACCATACGATGTTCAGAGGTGGTGCGATTCCACGGTCGAGGTCATGCGCAAAAACCGCATTCTCTCGGCGTATATTCGTCCGCTGATTTTCTTTGGTGAGAAGACGATTTCGCTGGCTCCGAAATTCCATTGCCCGACGCACTCGATGATTGCGATCCGTGCTCTTGCCGGCTATTTTGGCGGCGTGCGCGGCGACGGTATCGGCGTGACGATTTCTAAGTGGAAGAAGTTCAGTTCCGCGGCCCTGCCCGCAACGGTCAAGGCGTCGGGCCATTACGCGAACTCCGTGCTTGCGATGCAAGATGCGGTTACGCGCGGCTTCGAAGAAGCGATCTTGCTGAACGACCGCGGCGAAGTCGCCGAGGGGACGGGCGAGAACGTCTTTGTCGTCAAGAACGGCGCGATTGCGACGAACGACTTCACCGCGGATGCCCTCGATGGGATCACGCGTGCGACCGTGATCGAACTTGCGCGCGATCGCGGCTACGATGTGACCGTGCGACCGCTTTCCGTTGACGACTTGATGAGCGCCGATGAGGTGTTCTTCACCGGCACCGCGGCTGAGGTAACGCCGATCTCGCACATCGACGGCCACGTCTTTGCAAGCGATCGGCCCGTCACGCTTGCCCTGCGCGACGCCTACTTGCGTGGGGTCCGGGGCGAAGATCCCAAGCACGCGGCATGGGTTACTTTCGTCTAGCGGCGAAGGGAAGCGTGTGACCAGTTCCATTCCCGGCTCCGAAAACGGCACGCCGCCCAAACCTGACAAACCGTCCGTCGCCCTCCAGCGCACGTTCGTGTGGCTCGGGATCGCGAGCGCCTCGGCTGCGGTGACCTATCTTGTTATTCGCGCGTCAATGCGACGCGCGCCGGTCGACCCGACGAGCGAGCGCATTCAATCGCTCATCGACGAAGCCAACCGCCTGTTGCGGACGCTCGACGATAAAAAGCACGGTTAGCGGCGGCCTCGCCGCCGGAACCGTCGCGCGCGTCACCTTCACCGACCTCCTCGCTAACGGCCAAGCCGTCGGGCGTATTGACGGCGTCGTCGTCTTCGTATGGGGACCGCTTCCGGGGGAGACCGCGACCGTGCGCGTTACCCTCGTCAAGGCGAAGTACGCCGTTGCGGATGTCGTGTCGCGCGAGGATGATTCGGCGCTACGGGCGGATCCGTTCTGTCCGGTCTTTGGCGAGTGCGGCGGCTGTCAGGTGCAGCATCTGGCCTATCCGGCGCAGCTTGCGTGGAAAGAGCAGATCGTTCGAAGCGCGCTTCAGCGTATCGGCGGCATCGATGGCGTCAAGGTCGCGCATCCAATCGGCATGACCGATCCGCGTGCCTATCGCAATAAGATGGCGCTCGTGGTCGATAACAGCGGCGCAACGCCCGTGCTTGGCTTTTACCAGGCACGTTCGCACGACATCGTGCCAATCGCCGAATGTCCCGTTGTGTTGCCGCAGCTCAACGAGGGCATCAAAGCCTTACGCGAAGTTGCTGTTGCTCCGGCGACGGCGGCAGCTCTCAAGCCTGTCAAACATGCGATTATGCGTGCGGGCGCCGCCTCGAAACAAGCCGTTCTTTCGTTGACCACCGAAAAAGCAGCGTTTCAAATCGCCGCCGTTGCGCCTGCGATTGCTGGGCGAATGGCTGGCCTTGTCGGTGTTTCCAATAGCTTCGAACCGCGCAACGCAAATGCCGTGATGGGTCGGAAGATCAATCACGTTTGGGGCCGCAAAGAGATGGAAGAATCCATCGAAGACGTGCGCTTCCGCGTTTCCTCATCATCTTTCTTTCAAGTGAACAGCGAGATGGTTGGGAAGATCTTTCGCTTCATGGCGCCCGGGCTCAAAGAGCCGCGAAAGATCGTGGATCTTTACTGCGGTGCGGGTACCTTTGCGATTTATTTTGCCGCGCATGGGGCCGATGTCGTCGGGATTGAAGAAAACGAAGCGGCGGTGCGTGAAGCGCGTGCGAATGCCGAACTCAATCGGGTCGCCGGTCGCACGCGCTTTATCGCCGGACGCGTTGAAGGCGCCGTTGCGAACGCCGATGGTTTGCAGGCGCTACGCGATGCCGAGATCGTGTTTCTCGATCCGCCACGGAAGGGCAGCGATTCGCTGACCCTCGATGCGCTGGCGGAAGCGAACGTTCCGAACATTTGGTATCTCTCGTGCAATCCGGCGACGCTTGCTCGCGATTTGCAGCGGCTGATCGGGCATGGCTATGAAGTTGGGCTGGTGCAACCGTTCGATATGTTCCCGCAGACCGGGCATGTTGAGACGCTTGTTACGCTTTCGAGGGCTGGGTTGCCGGGTGTTGTCATGCCTCCTCGTGAGAAGGCTGAGTGGGATGATTTGATTCCGGAGTGGCCTTCGCAAGGGCGCGGGCCTGCTGATGGGATGGATTTCGACTCCGAATAATTTCGGGTGGTGGCTTGGTCGCCGGGGGCTTCATGGTGCCCGTGGGGACGCCCGCATTTGCCCATCCATGGGCAAATGCTACTCCCGAACTTTTCGCTCCCGGCATCCTGCCTCCGCGAAAAGCTTCGAGGCCCCACGGTCACCATGAAGCCCCCGGCGACCGTAGGCACGATCGTCGCAAACCACTTCTTCTTAGCCGTTTTGGGTGGTGGCACGATATAAGTCGGGGCGGGTTGAGGGGGCTTTGCCTCGAACATTTAGGCGCTATGGCTTCGGAATCGATTGATGTTCGGTATGTTGCGAAGTTGGCGCGGTTGGCGCTAACGGATGATGAGGTTGTGCAGTATGGTGCGCAACTTGGGGACTTGCTCGGGCATGTCGGCGCGCTTTCGCGTCTTGATACGGCTAGCGTTGCTGCGACTGCTCAGGTTGTTGAGTCGCGGAATGTTGCTCGCGAGGATGTTGTTGGGCCGTGTCTGGATCGGGCCGTTGTGCTTGCCGGCGCTCCTCAAGCGCATGGCGCGTTTTTTCGCGTTCCTCAGATTATTGCGAGTGAGGAGTAGGGCGTGATCGATTCGACTGCTGTTTCGATTGCTGCTGCTGTTTCTTCGCGTAAGACGTCGGCTCGCGAGACGATTGATGCTCTGTATCCCTATGTTGAGTCCAGTGATAAGACCGTTGGGTCGTATCTTTCGCTTACGCATGAGATTGCTCGGGCGCATGCCGATCGTGTTGATGCGCGTGTGAAAGCTGGCGAGTCGCTTCCGCTTGCTGGTGTGCCGATTGCGGTTAAAGACAATATGTGTCTTACCGGTACGGTTACGACGTGTGGGTCAAAAATTCTCGAGCATTGGACTTCGCCGTATACCGGGACTGCCGTTGCGCGGTTGCTCGATGCTGGGGCTATTCCGGTTGGTAAGACCAACATGGATGAGTTTGCTATGGGGAGTTCTTGCGAGAATTCTGCGCTTGGGGTTACGCGTAATCCGTACGATCTGGGGCGGGTTCCCGGGGGGAGTTCTGGTGGCAGTGCGGCTGCTGTTGCTGCTCGTCAGGCGGCGCTTTCGCTTGGTAGCGATACCGGTGGGTCGATTCGTGAGCCCGCTGCGTTTTGTAATGTGGTTGGATTTAAACCGACGTATGGGCGCGTTTCTCGCTACGGGTTGATTGCGTTTGCTTCGAGTTTGGATCAGATCGGGCCGTTTGCTCGTACCGTTGAAGATGCGGCGCTTTGTTATGATGTGATGGGTGGCTTCGATCCGATGGATGCTACGAGCGTCGATCGGCCGCTTGAATCGACGGCTACGCACTTGCGGACCGATCTTCGCGGCGTTCGGGTCGGTATCGTGAAAGAGTTTGCGACGGGCGAACTTGGGGCCCAGATCGATGCCGTTTACAAAAAGGCGTACGCCGATCTTGAGGCGCTTGGGGCGACGCTCGTTGAAGTGGCGCTGCCGACTGCTGAGTTTGGCATCGCGACGTACTATCTTATTGCACCCGCAGAATGTTCGGCGAACCTTGCGCGTTTTGATGGCGTCCGGTATGGATTGCGTGTTGATGGGATCAACGTTCAGGAGATGTACGAGAAGACGCGGGCTGCCGGATTTGGGGCAGAGGTCAAGCGCCGTATCCTTATTGGGACGTATGCGCTCTCGTCGGGTTATTACGATGCGTATTATGTGAAAGCGCAGAAGGCGCGTACGCTTATTGCTTCGGATTTTGCGAAGGCGTTTGAATCGTGCGATGTGATCGCCTCGCCTGCGGCGTCGACTCCGGCGTTTGCGTTTAACGCGAAGTCCGATCCGTACGCGATGTACCTGATGGATTACTACACCATTCCCGGGTCGCTTGCGGGCTTGCCATCGCTTTCGGTTCCTTGTGGATGGGTTACACCGGAGGGCGGGTCGCGGCCGATGCCGATGGGCTTGCAGCTTTCCACTCCGCTTTTTGCTGAGCGGTCGCTGCTTGGGATCGCGCACGCTTATGAGCGCGCGACGCTTCATGCCGATGTGCACGCTTTGCCGGAGATTGCGTCTGTATGACCGCTATTGCTGAAGTTACCCCAGACGTGCTTGCGAAGTACGAGCTCGTTATTGGGATTGAATGTCATGTCGAACTCAAGACGGCGAGTAAGATGTTTTGCGCTTGTCCCAATGAGTTTGGTGGCGAGCCGAATACCAAAGTGTGTCCGGTTTGTCTTGCGATGCCCGGTGCGCTTCCCGTTCCGAATAAGGTTGCTATCCAGCATATGATTCGGGCGGGGCTTGCGTTTGAGGCGGAGATTCCGCTGTTTTCGAAGTTCGATCGGAAGAACTACTTTTATCCCGACATGCCCAAGAACTATCAAATCACGCAGTTCGATATGCCGCTCACGCAGGGTGGGGTCGTTGAGTTTTGGCTCGATGATGGGACGCGTGGGTCGTGTCGGTTGACGCGTATTCATCTTGAGGAAGATACCGGGAAATCGTCGCACGCCGGGTCTGGGGATGGTCGTATCGCCGGCTCTTCGTATTCGCTGATCGACTTTAATCGTGCTGGCGTGCCGCTCATGGAGTGTGTTGGCGAACCCGATTTGCGTTCGGCTGATGAAGCTGTTGCGTTTTTGGAATCGCTCAAGCGGACGTTCGTTCAACTTGGCGTCTCGGATGTGAAGATGGAAGAAGGTTCGCTCCGCTGCGATGCTAACGTTTCGGTTCGCCTCAAAGGCGCAACGGAATACGGAACCAAGGCCGAAATCAAGAACATGAACTCGTTTCGGTCCGTTCATCGGGCGATCGAGTCGGAGTTTGCGCGGCAAGTTGGCGTGATCGAGCGTGGTGGGCGCGTCGTTCAGGAGACGCGCGGTTGGGATGAGACGACCGGTACGTCCGTTTCTATGCGCAGCAAAGAGCAGGCGCATGATTACCGCTATTTCCCGGAACCGGATCTCGTTCCGGTCGAACTTGAGGCCGCGCATATCGCGGCTCTCAAAGCGGCGCTTCCGCCATCGCCCGCCGTCCGGCATCGCCGCTACGTTGAGTCGTACGGGTTTACCGTTGCGCAGGCGACGCAACTTGTCGATAACGTCCGGCTAGCGGAATACTTCGATCGTACGGTTGCGCTGACGAATGCTCCGCAGGCGGTGATGAACTTCGTGCTCGGCGATCTCTCGCGGCTTGCCAATGAGACCGAGACGCACGTTGCCGATGCGAAGATTACGCCCGATGCCCTCGCCGAGTTGATCGTCATGCTCGAGGCGAAAACGATCAATTCCAAGATCGCAAAAGATGTGATCGTGAAGCTTTGGAACGAAGGCGGCTCGGCGAAGGCCATCGTCGAGAAAGACGGTCTCGCGCAGGTTTCCGATCCAAGCGCCGTCGCGGGATTCGTCGATGAAGTGCTCGCGGCCAATGCGAAGAGTGTTGAGGATTTCAAAGCCGGTAAAGAAAATGCGCTGAAATTTCTCGTCGGTGCGGTGATGAAAGTCAGTCGCGGCAAAGCCAACCCCGTCCTCGTGGAGCAAGCCCTCCGCGACCGCATGTAACGTGCTGGTCGACGAACGCAGCCTCGATGTCCTGGACTTCGCGCGCGTTCGCGAGGCACTCGCCGGGCAGACCCATAGCCCCGGCGCATTCGCCCGTTCGCTTGCGCTCGTCCCGACCGAAGACTTTGATGACGTTCGGCGCCTGATTGCCGAGACGGGCGAGATGCGTACGCTCCGTGCGGGCGAGGGCATTTCGATCGCGCAGGTCGATGACGTCGCATCGGCCGTCGCGACGGCGGCCCGTGGCGTCTCAATCGCCGCCGCCGAACTGCGTTCGATTGGGAACGCGCTTGCTGCCGCAAACGCGACGGTTCGACGGATCCGCGAAGCCGACGGCGTGCCGCTTCTCCTCGAGCGCTGCGAGCCGTTTCTTGCCTTGCCGCAACTCTCGGCTGCCATCACCAATGCGATCGGCGAGCGAGGCGAAGTGCTCGACCGCGCCTCGCCCGCGCTCGGGCGCATTCGACGTGGCATTGCGACGGCGCAGAACGAGGCGCGCGACCGCGCCTCGGCAATCGTACGCTCGGCAAAATACGCAAACGCGATTCAAGATCAGGTCGTCACGGTGCGTGATGGACGCTACGTGGTGCCGATCAAGGCCGAGTTCAGCGGTGAGTTTCCCGGAATCGTTCACGATGCATCGGCCAGCGGTCAAACGCTCTTCGTCGAGCCGCTCGAAGCGCTGGAAACCAACAACCGGCTGCGATCGCTTCGTATGCAAGAAGAGCATGAGGTCGCGCGTATTCTTACGGATCTCTCGACCGCGGTTGGGAACGAAGCGACGACGATCGAGATCGACCTTGCAATCTACGAGACGCTCGACCTTGCGCTTGCGCGCGCAGAGATTGCGATCCGCATGAACGCGATCGCGCCCGCGCTCGTCGATGAGGCAACGATCGCCGTTGCGAATGGGCGTCACCCGCTGCTCGGTGAGCGGGCCGTGCCGCAGTCGCTGACGCTCGATGCGAACACGCAGATCATCCTCATCAGCGGTCCGAACATGGGCGGAAAGACCGTCGCACTCAAGATGCTCGGGCTCTTCGTCACGATGGCGTACTGCGGACTGCATCTGCCGGCGGAAGAAGTGACGCTCGGGCACTTCACGCGCATTTACACCGACATCGGTGACGAACAATCGATTGCCCTCAATGCATCCACGTTCTCCGCGCACTTACGACGCCTCGCCGAGATCGTCGCTGGCGCCGATGCGCGCAGTTTGATCCTGGTCGATGAAATCGGGAGCGGTACGGAGCCGACCGCGGGCGCGGCGCTTGCGGTTGCGGTTTTGGAGCGTTTCCTGACCGCCGGTGCGCGCACGATTGCAACGACGCATGCCACCGAACTCAAACTCTTCGGTGCCGAGCACGAACGTGTCCAAAACGCCAGCGTCCGCTTCAATCCCGACACGTATGCTCCGACCTATCAGCTCGATCTTGGTTCTCCCGGACAGTCGCTGGCCTTTGCGCTTGCGCGGACGATGAAGCTCGACGCGGCCGTTGTTGCGCGTGCCGAGACGCTGCTCTCGCAAGCCGAACGTGACTACGACCGCGCGCTTGCGGAGCTTGCCGAAGAGCGCACGCGCACGGTGGAAGCGCGCGAGGCGCTCGACCGCGACCGGGTTCATTTGCGCACGCTTGAAGACAATGCGCGGCGACGTGCCGAGGTGCTGGAACGCGAACGTCGCGAACTTGCGCGCGCCGCGGAGACAAAACTCGCTGAGGCCTTGCGGACATTTTCGGCCGAACTCGAGCGCCGTTCGGGCGGACGTGGACGCGGCCGCGTGACGAGCGGCCAAAGCGAATTGCTTTCTAGGACAATCGGTGACATGCACCGCGACCTCGGCCTCGATCGCATCCCCGCTGTCGACAAGCGCGATCCAAATGCCGTCGCCCCGATACAGATCGGCGACCGCGTTTTCGTTGCCTCGCTCGAACAAGAAGGCACGGTCTCTGCGATCGACGGCGATTCGGCCGTCGTGTCGATCGGCTCCATGCGTATGACGGTCGAACGCGACGATTTACGGCGCCGCGGCGGTCCGCCGCGCGAACGCAAGTCGAGCGCCAGTACCGGTGCTCCCACGATGTCGGCGGCCGCAAACGCGCGCACCGAGATCGACGTGCGCGGGAAGCGGTTCGTCGATGCCGAGCCGGTCGTCGATTCGTGGATCGATGAGGCGATGCTGCTGGGCTTCTCGCCGCTGCGGCTCATCCACGGCAAAGGCACCGGGCTGCTCGGCCGCGGACTCCAGAGCTATTTGAAAGATCACCCCCACGTTACGGGCGTTCGCTACGGCAACGAGGACGAGGGAGGGAGCGGCGTGACCATCTTTGAACTGCGCTAGCCGCCCATGGTAACTTTAACGCCGCAAGAGCGCACGCTCGCGCTCATCGATGCGTGCGAACACGTCGAATCGCCGGCCGAACTCACCGCCCGCATCGCGCGCGGGAAACCGCTGCGCGTCAAATTCGGTATCGATCCGACGGGATCCGAACTGCATCTCGGACATGCCGTTACGCTGCACAAGATGCAGCAATTCATCGACGACGGTCACGACGTGATCTTGCTCATTGGCGATTTTACGGCGCTCATCGGCGACCCGACGGGACGCAACGATTCGCGCCCGCATCTTACGCGCGAAGCGATTGTCGAAAACATGGAAACGTATAAAGAGCAAGCCGGCAAAGTCATCGACCTCGAGCGCGCGACGATCCGCTACAACTCCGAGTGGCTCGGTCCGATCCAACTTGCCGAACTGATTCGCCTCATGGCGCAGACGACCGTCGGTCAGATGCTCGAACGCAAAGATTTCAAACAGCGCTACACGAGCGGTACGCCGATCTCGCTGCACGAGTTTCTCTATCCGGTCGCGCAGGCGTACGACTCGGTCGCACTGCAAGCGGACGTCGAACTCGGCGGCGACGATCAGCTCTTTAATTTCTTGCTGGCGCGTGACTATCAGCAGAAGGCGGGACAATCGCCGCAAATCTGCATGACCGCGCCGATCCTCGAGGGGACCGACGGCAAGATCCGCATGGGCAAATCTCGCGGCAACTATATCGCTTTAACCGAACCCGCGAATGTCCAATTCGGCAAGCTAATGAGCATTCCGGACGACGTCATCGCGCGGTACGCGCGACTCGCCGATTTCCGCTCGCAGGCCGAGTGTGATGCGCTTGCAGACGGTATCGCAAGCGGCACGCGCGTTGCGATGGATGAGAAGAAAAACGTCGCCGAGTCGATCGTGCGCCGCTATCACGGGGCCGAAGCTGCACGCGGCGCGCGCGACTATTTCGAGCGCACGATCCAGCGTAAAGAGATCCCCGATGAAATGCCGGAGTATCAGCTCGTAGAGGCCGATACCAAGATCGCGCAGTTGCTCATGGATGTCCGTTTCGCCGAATCCAAGCGCGCGGCGCAGCGCTTACTCGCGGAGCGCGCAGTCAAGATCAACGGAACGGTCGTCGAGGACGCCGGTGCCCGCTATTCGGAGACGGCGCCCGCCGTGCTTCAGGTCGGATCCAAACGGTTCGTCCGCATTCTCCCAAGCGAAAGGTAAACATGGCCGTCACCTACACCTCAGAGGAACCAATCTCGGGACCCACGTTCACGTGCAAGCGCTGCACGCGCGTCTATCCGCATCCGAAGGCCGGCGATCGCCCGCTACGCTGCGAATGCGGCTGGGTCTACACCTATGACAACGGCGCGATTCACGACGCGTTCAAGCCGCGCATCGGCGGCGCCGACAAGCGCGCACTCGACTAATCGAAGCGCGCGACGAGTTGGCCGACTTCGTCGGCTGAGAGCACGTAAATGTGCTTGCAGAACTCGCATGTGGCTTCGGTCTGGGGCTGCTCGGATGCGATCTTCACCAGTTCGTCGCGTCCGAGGCCGAGCAGCGCGGACTCAACTTTTTCGCGCGTGCAGCGGCACTTGAACGCCACTTCGAATTCGTGAAACACGTTGAGGCCGAGCGTTCCCGTGATCGCTGCGAGCAGATCTTCGCATGATGCGCCCTCGGCGATCTGCGTTGTCACGGTCGCCATTGCTTTGGCGTTTGCCTCGAGCGTGGAGATCGTCTGTTCGTCCGCGCCGGGCATCAACTGTGCGATGATCCCTCCGGCGGCGACGATCCCCGCGGGGTTTGCGAGGACGCCCAGTGCGACGACGCTCGGTACTTGCTGCGAGTTGAGGAGATACGAGGCGATGTCATCGCCGATCTCGCCGGTCTCAAGCGGAACGATGCCTTGGTATGGCTGACCGACTTCGTAAGACTTGGTCACTTGCAGCTGGCCGGTGCCGATCGCCCCGGAAACGTCGAATTTTCCCAGCGCGTTGAGCGGGATATCCACCTGCGGATTTCGCGTGTAGGCGCGTGCGCCGACGGCTCCATTCGGTTCGAGGTGTGCGTCCGCGGCGATCTGACCGAGTGGTCCGTCGCCCGCGATCTGTAAGGTCAGGCGCTCGCGTCCTTTGAGGCTCGCACCAAGGAGCGCCGCGCCCGTGATGAGGCGGCCCACCGCCGCGCTCGCGGTCGGGGCGAGGTGGTGGCGGATCTGCGTCTCGCGGACAAGGCTCGTGGTGATGCCGGCGACGAGCGAGATGGTGCCGTGCGCGGCGCTGGCGGTGAGAAGTCGGTCTGCCATAGGATGCCTTTTTCTCAACACCGTGAACCTTTCCCGGGATGCAGATCGACGTCGCCGTCATTCACGGCCCGAATCTCAATTTGCTCGGTACGCGCGAACCCGGCGTTTACGGGAGCCAGACGCTTGCCGAGATCGACACGCAAATCATGTCCGGCGCTCGCGAACTCGGCCTCGCCGTGACGATCGCCCAATACAGCGGCGAAGGCGAAATCGTCGATGCGATTCACGCGGCAGCGCATAACGCCCGTGCGATCGTCATCAACCCGGCGGCCTACACGCACTACTCCGTTGCCGTGCGCGATGCAATCGCTGCCGTTGCGATTCCAACGATCGAAGTCCATCTCTCCAACACGGCCGCGCGGGAAGAGTTCCGTTCGATCGGCATAACGAGCGCCGTCGCGCGCGGGACGATCGGTGGTTTCGGCGGATATTCCTACGTTCTCGCCTTGTACGCCGTCGCGCAATTACTAGGTCGTTAAGAAAAAAAATAGACGCCGCTCATAGTTGGATTTTCGCCTAATCGGATGCAGGAGCGCAAACTCGCTCTTAGTATATGGAATCTCCCCGCGTCGCGTTTCGACGCCGTTCTGAGGTGTAGTGCATTGACGAAAGCGGATCTGATCGAGTCTCTTGCCGGCGGATGCGCGGTCTCAAAGCGCCAGGCAAGCGAAATGATCGATTTGCTCCTCGAAGAAATAAAAAATGCACTGCAGGCGGGTGAAAAAGTCCAGCTGATTCCCTTCGGAAGTTTCGCGGTGCGCGAGCGCAAGAAACGCGAAGGGCGCAATCCCAAAACGGGCGAGAAGCTCATCATCGCGGCGCGTCGCGTCACCGCGTTCACGGCCGGAAAGTCGCTGCGCGATGCCGTCGATTCCCCGAAGAAAGCCGTTCCCGGCCGGAACGGCACGGCCAAGAAAGCGGCACGGTCCGCGGTCCGATAGAGGGGATGCGCCGCGTTCTGCGCTACTTTTGATGTATTCGGGTAGTAGCGCAGCTTGGTAGCGCACTTGACTGGGGGTCAAGGGGTCGCAGGTTCAAATCCTGTCTACCCGACCAGATACAAACGGGACGCGCGGTTTAGCGGGTCCCGTTTGCTTTTGTTGAACGCGCCCAGTCGTGGTACATAAGCGATGCGCGTGACGATTTTTGCCGACGGCGGTTCGCGGGGTAATCCCGGTCCGGCGGCTTCGGGCTCGGTCGTGTACGATGAATCGGGCGCGGTTCTCCGCGAGATCGGCACGTTTCTCGGCGTGGCGACCAACAACGTTGCCGAGTGGACGGCGTTACTCGACGGACTCGAAGCGGCGCTGGATCTCGGCGCGACGGACGTCACGATTCGCATGGACAGCGAGCTTGTCGTGAAGCAGATCGCCGGCGTGTACCGCGTCAAACATCCGGGTCTTCAGCCGCTGCATGCGAGAGCAAAAGTGCTGCTTCGGCGCTTTGCATCGTATGAAATCGGACACGTGCCGCGCAAGCAAAACGCCGCCGCCGATGCCGTGGTGAATCAGGTGCTCGACGCGCACGCGCGCTAATGAATCGCGTGCGCCCGCTTCTCTACGACCGGCTGGGCGATCGTGGCGCCACGTCCGATCGGCAGTGAGAACCAGAAGAGTGCGTTCTCGCCGGGCTGCGTCGAGAATCCGATCTCCCCGCGCATCGCCTCGACGAGGCCCTTGGCGATGAACAGTCCGAGGCCGGTCGATTCGGCCGTGCGCTCGGAGAGTGTTGCAAACGGTGTGAAGAGCTTTGCCTGCTCGCTCGGTGGGATGCCGTTTCCCTCGTTGAAAACCGACGTTCGCACGCTCTCGCCGTCGCGGACGATCGATACGATCACCGTGCTCGTATTCTCGGAATAACTGATAGCATTCGCGACGAGGTTCGTGACAATTTGACGCACGCGGATCGCATCGGCGTACGCCGGCGGAATTTCGTCTTCAAGCGCAATCATGACGGCTCGATCGGGGAAGCGCGAATTGAGCGCGCGTGCCACATCGCGAATGATTTTCACCAGGTCGACATCGTCGGGTTCGATTCCAAGGGCCCCATCATTTAAACGCGAGAGGACCATCAAATCTTGGATGACGCGGTCGATCTGCAGCGTTGAATCGTCGACCACCGATAACAACTCGCTCCGTCGCTCCGTGCTCAGGCGGTCGTGATGATCGCCAAGCAGCGCGACGGCGCCGCGAATGGTGGAGAGCGGCGAGCGCATCTCGTGCGCGATAAGTGAGACAAATGTCGTATCGAGCGTTGTGCCCATGGCGACGCTTGGAGAGAGCACTTGCTTGGCCGGGTGGGGCGAAAAGGGGTTGCGCACAGTGCTTCGTATTCCCACCCGGGCTAAGGCCCATGCGTCGATCTTTCATTGCACCCGTCATTTTTATCGTCTCGGTCGTCGCGTTCGTCGTCGGCTGGCAACTCTATGCCAAAGACGAGGCAACGCGCTTCGCTGCCGTCCACAAGGTGCGCATGCAGCGCTCGGTGCTCGGCTTGCGCTACGAGGTCACATCGACCCGTGGTCCCTATTCGCGCGAACTCTATACGATGGACGACGTGGATGGCAAATCGCGGGTAACCTATGCGGTCACGAATCGCAAAGGGACGACAGCGTCGTTCGCTTTGCCGGTGCACGGTTACGATGTCTCGTTCTTGTTTCAAAAATTGGTGCTCGACGGCGTGTGGGAAGTCCACAACGAGCCCCCGCGCGGCGACGTCTCGAAAGTTTTCCGCGTCACCGTCTCGCAGACGGCCGATACGAAAAGCGGCTCGCGGACCGTCGGCTTTACCGATCCGCACTACTGGGCAGTCAGCGGCGGACGTCAGTATACGATCAAGCTCTCCAAAGACAAGGCGGTCGACCTCTTGCACATGACGTCGACGTCAACCGCCGAGCCGCGGTTCGAGAAGATCGTTGCCGACTTTGCCGCGTTCTCACCGATCGGACTTCGCGCGTCGGTGGCTGCGGCGCGCGCAAAACTCGCGCGTTCGTGAATCTGCTCCGCGCAATCGCGGCCGCGGCGCTTTTGGGAATTGGATCGTACTATCTCTATAAGCTTGCGGAGTTGCCGCAGAGTCAGGTGCTCGGTCCGACGATCACGCACGGGAGCGCCGCGCGTCATGCCGTCGCGCTAACTTACGACGATGGGCCCAACCCGCGCGACACGGACGACATCCTTGCCATCTTGCGAACGCACCATGCCCACGCGACCTTTTTCGTCAACGGTATCGCCGCGCAAGCTGCGCCGCAGACGCTGGCACGCATGCATGCCGGTGGAAATGAGATCGAAAATCACGGCTGGGATCACGCGCACCTTGAAGCGCTTCTGACCGCAGCGCAAATCGACGATCAGCTCGCGCGCACGGATGAGGCAATCGCGCGCGCTACCGGATCGCACACGCGCTATCTGCGTCCTCCATTTGGACTTCGTAATCGAGCGGTGATCGACGAGGCCGCAAAACGTGGTTACGCGACGGTGATGTGGACGGGCCGCCTGGCCGGCGATTGGGACCCGGTCGCGCCGGCGACCATTGCGGAGCGCGTCCTAGCGAACGCCCGTGACGGTGCGATTCTCGTCATGCACGACGGCGACCGTGGACGCGGGGGCGATCGTCGAAACGTCGTCGCGGCGACCGAACGCGTCGTGCGCGAGCTGCAAGCGCGGGGGTATCGTCTCGAAACGCTCGCCGACTTGCTTCACGCATAGCGCCTACCGGCAAAGTCGATGAACCCATCGACGTGCCGGTGCGCCGGATCGTGGTGCGTCCAGTGGACGAGCGGGTCGCCGGTTTTCCGGTCGTGGACGAGTTCGCCACGGACCGAGATACGATCGCCGGCCGTCAGGGGAACCCGCGGGGCGAGTTTCACGTTGTCGACAATTTCGAGCGTCGTTCCGTCGTCGGCGCGACAATCGAAGGCCTCGTGCATCGCGTGCGTGTTCGTGCCGTAGAAGAAGTGCGGCGTCGAAGTGACAGTCGCGCGAAAATCGACTTCGGCAGGGAGCGTGCCCGCGAGGGCCCCGGATAGTGTCATCGTGCATCCTCCGCTCCTCCCTCACGCGAGGTTCGGACGAGGCAAGGCCGGAGCGTTCGTGCAAAACGACCGGACGTGACCGTTTTGCTTGCTGCGGCCTTTCTCTCGCTCGGCCTTATCAATCTCGATTTCTCGCGGACGTGGTGGCGCGGCCAGCGTTTACGTCTGCTCGTCGGCGTTCCGATCGTGCTGCTTTTTGCCTACGTTCAGATGCCGCCGCTCGTTTTTCCGCAAGCGTTTTCACTGCTCTTGCTCACGCTCGTTCCGAACGCCGCATACGGCCTGTTGCTCTCGGCCCGGAACATCGTCGTCTCGCGCCGCATCGTCTCGATCCGCCGTACGCCGCTGTGGCCGTACCTCGGGGCACTCGCCGTGCTTCTGGCATGGTCGGCGATCCTCGTCGCAGCCCCCGTCGTCGATGCGAGCGGTCTGCGTGATATCCCGGGCGTGGTCGTCTCAAGCGACCTCCCACCCAGCGCCGACGTCGCGCACGTGCGCGTCGTGCCCGAAGAATCTGCACAGTTCGCGGGCAACAAAGTGCTCGGCCAACTCGGCACGTACTATCGCGTCGGAACGTACAACATCCAAGTTGAGAACGGCAAGCTCGTGTGGGTCGCGCCGCTCGATTTCCAAGGCCCGATTCAGTGGCTTGCGCGGCGCTCGAGCCCGGGTGTGATCGTGGTAAGCGGTGAGAATCCCGATGCAACGGCCGAACTGCGCCAGCGCGCGCCGATGCACTATATTCCAAGCGCCCTGCTCAACGACAATCTCTATCGCCACGTGTATTTTACGTACGGAACCGAAGAGATTCTCGAGACGACGCTCCAACTCGATGATCGGGGCGAGCCGAAATACCTCGCAACGCTCGGTCGGCCGACCGTTGGATGGTCGGGCGAACGCGTGACCGGCGTCGTCATCGTCGACCCGGCGAGCGGTGCGATGACGCGTATCGCGCGCGCGGATTTCAGTAAGCTACCGCGGTGGGTGCGCCGCGTCTATCCACCGGAACTCGCGCTTGCGTATAACACCTGGTTCGGTCGGTTCGTGCACGGCTGGTGGAACGCGCAACTTGCCAAACGCGACGTGCATCTCCCGGCGCGCGAAGATGTGTTCGGATTGCTTTTGGCGGGGCAACAGTTCGTGTGGTTTGTCGACCACACCTCACCGAACGCCACGGACAATTCGATGACCGGCTTCACCTACATGGATACCGTGAGCGGAGCGCTCACCTACTACACGGCCTCCGGCGGGCAGTTCAATTCAGCCGCCGCCGAGAGCGCTATCGCGGCGAATCCCGTCGTTCGGCAAGGGCGCCTCGCACCGACGCAGCCCGTGCTCTACAATGCCTTCGGGCAGAATACGTGGGTCGTCCCGATCGTCTCGGATAACGGAAAATTCCAGACGCTCGCCCTCGTCCAGGCAACGAACGGACACGTTGTTGTGGGCAACAGCGCGGCGTCATCGGCCGCGACAGACGCGTTTGCCAGCTATCGTGCCTTTTTAGGCGACCGTGCCGGGGGGACTGGTGTCGCCTCCGTCGAGAATCGAGTTGGAACGGTCGATCGATTCGCGAATACCGGCGGCCGCATCTACTTCACCCTGCGCGAGGCCAAAGGCATCTTCAAGATCGTCGATCCAAGCGACCCGAGCGTGCTGCTCCTGCGAAGCGGCGATCGCGTGCGTTTTACGGCAACGCCCGATACCGAGGGGTATCTGGTGCAGACGCTGCGTGACGAATCGATCGCACGATGAGAATGGCGCATACCGAGCGGCTGGAACTTGCTCCCGTGACGGCGCGTAACGCAAAAGATCTGTGGCGTATCCTGGCCGCGCCGAACCTGCGTCAGTTTCAAGATATTCCGCGCGTTCGACTGGAAGAATTCGAACGACAAGTTCGCTCGCGTCCGCGCCACCTCACGGGCTCCGTAACGGGCCGCTTCGAATGGCTGATCGTGCAGGAAACCCAGCCGATCGGTTGGATATCGCTGCGCATCAACGACCGCGCTCCGCACGTCGGCGAAATGGGCTATAGTCTCATCGAAGAAGCACGCGGCCAGGGATACGCATCCGAAGCGCTGCGTGCGGTCGTCGATCAAGCGTTCGGCGATTCGGATCTCGACGAATTGCACGCCTGCACCGTGCCGGAGAATACGGCCTCGCGCAGCGTCCTCGTCCGGATCGGCTTTCGCGAACTGCGTTTGCTGCGCAGTGGCGCAATGATTCGCGGGCGACATGTGGACGTGCTCTTACACGCGCTTCACCGCGGCGAGTGGAGCCGCACGCGCTCCGCTGCCCAAGAGCACGCCAACTGAGCCGGCCGGCGCGCGAGGGCAAGCAACCCCAAGGAATCGAACTCGGCGCCGGAATTGTTTCCGGCGCATCGGACAACGACCCAACGACCGTCGCCACGCTTGCCGTCATCGGCGCGACAACGGTTTACCGGCTGGCTTGGCTCGTGCTGCTCGTCATTCCGATGCTCGTCGTCGTGCAAGCGATCAGTGCGGCGATCGGCTGCATCGGGAAACGCGGACTCGAAGATCTCATCCGTCGCCGCTTCGGTCGCGGCTGGGCCGTCACGACACTCATCGCGGTTCTAGCCGTTACGATTCTGACGCTCGCGGCCGATCTTGAAGGCGGAGCGGCGGCGCTTGGACTTCTTACCGGACTGCCGTATGCGTGGTTCGTCGTGCCCTTTGCAATCGTCGCGGGCGCGCTGCTGATTTTTGGGAGTTACGCGCAAATCGAGCGTATTCTGAAATTCATCCCGCTGATTTTTCTGACATACGTCGTATCTGCATTCCTCGCGCGGCCCGATTGGCTGGCTGTTCTCCACGATTCGCTCTTACCAAAGATCGATGGTTCACCCGCATATATCGCCGGTGCGATCGCGCTGCTCGGGACGACGCTGACGAGTTACGCGTACGTGTGGGAAACGATCGAAGTCGCGCACGATCGTCCATCACTGCGACGATTAGGCCTCGTGCAGGCCGACGCCGCAATCGGCATGATTTTCGCCGGCGTGACGTTTTTCTTTATTGTCGTTGCGACCGGGGCGACACTTGGCGTGCACCATAAAGATGTGCAGACCGCGCAAGATGCCGCAGCGGCGCTCGCGCCGGTTGCGGGGAAGTACGCCTCGCTACTGTTCGGAGCCGGGCTGTTCGGCTCGGCACTACTCGCCGTTCCTGTCCTTGCCGGCACTAGTGCGTACGTCATGTCGGAGACCTTTGGTTGGCGCGGCTCGCTTGATTCCAAGTTTCCGCACGGCTTGCGATTTTATGGGACGCTCGTTGCTGCGCTTGCCGCCGGAACGATCGTCGCGTCGCTCGGTCTTAGTCCGATCAAGTTGCTTTTCTACAGTGGTATCGCTGGCGGACTCGGGACACCGCTTACGCTTGCATTCTTGCTCTTAATAGCGCGCGACAAAAGCATCATGGGCGGGAACCGGATCGGCGTCCCACTTGCCGTCGGCGGCTGGGCCGTGTTCGCGATCGTCGTTGGCGCCTCGCTCTTGTATCTCTATAGCCTCGGCCAAGGGCATTAGTCGAAGAGACGAACGCTAATTCCCGCCTCGGCAAAACCAAAATACTGCTGCGTGGGATCGGCGAGATGCGCGATGAGCGGCTCCCGCACCACGGCGACGGCCAGGTACTCGGCAAGATCGACGCGTTTGACCCATGCACAGGCAACTGCGTGTGCTTCGTCCGGCGGGATCGCCGGATCGCCCTCGGCGCAGACGTAGAACGCGACGTTTGTAAACTGCATGCCGGTGGCTGGATCGAACGACTCCGCGACGTACGCGAGGCGTCCTACGGTGACGTCGAGCCCGGTCTCTTCGCGAAACTCACGCGTGACTGCCGTCGCGTGCGTTTCATGGCCCTCCTGGCGTCCGCCGGGCAGATTCCAAAGCGGTTCTGCGCGACCGGGATAGCGGCTGGCAACGAGTAAAATCGCGCCGTCGCGTTCGAGGATACCGGTGGTCAGATGGATGCGCGTCCACGTCACGATGCGCAAGAGTCCACCGCGCGGGGTTGGCCTTCCCCCAGTGCCGAACGTGCGGCCCCATGACGCTAGAAGTCTTCGTGCCGCAAGACCGCGCGCGTATGGAAGAAGCGATCGCACTTCGCATCGCCGTCTTCGTGCACGAACAGCTCGTCCCCGAAGAGGAAGAAGTCGATACGCACGATGCAGCCGACGCGGGTGCGTTGCACGTGATCGTGCGCGATCCCAGCGGCGCTGTTGCCGCGACGGGACGATTTTACGATGCGGGCGAGCGTGTCGCGCAAATCGGTCGCATGGCCGTTCGGGTCGACATGCGCGCGGCGGGGCTCGGTCGCATGATGCTCGAGCGGCTCATGCATGAAGCGCGTAAACGCGGATTCGAACGCGCCGTCCTCTTTGCGCAAGAGCAGGCGGTCGGCTTCTATGCAAAATCAGGCTTTGCACCGTTTGGCACGACGCTGCTCGACGGCGGCATCGTGCATCAGCCGATGGAACGCGCGTTAAGCGCTGATCTGCTGCGCGCGGTGGACGCGTAAGTCGGCTCGGATCTCCGTCCAGCCGTCGCGCTGTGTTGCTTCGAGCGTTTCCGCGAGCGACTGCACGACATAGAGGCCGCGACCACTCTCGGACTGTTCGTCCGGTAAGGTTGCCGGCAGCCGAGGTCCCTTGCCGCGGTCGCATACGACGATCGTTGCGCTATGCGAGTCCAAGTCGAAACTGACGCGGACGTCGCCTCTGGTGTACCGGTGCGTGTTGGTCAAGAGTTCGCCAATAACGATCTCTGCTGCGAAAACTTCCGATTCGGGCGCCCCGATTTCGCGAAGCAAGGTGGCAAGCGCCGAGCGGATCGCCCGGAGCGCGCCACCATCGTCGCTGTGGACCACGAATTCTGTTTTCACATTCATGTCTTACCCGTTTGCGTTCCAGCCGAAGCGATGTGTCAAAATCTGTAACTGCGAGCGGTTAAAATCCAGCCAAGCGAGCGATCATTGCGGCAAATCCCGCAATATTCGACTCGGGCGTGGGCGTCCGCGAAATAACGCTCTCGCGCAGCGATGATTCGACTAAAGCGAGAATCGTATACGCGACGATCTCCGGAGCTTCGATCGCGACATACGATTCGGCGGCGCTGCGACGAAGGTAAGAAGCCGCAGCTTCGCATGCCACGGTATGGCGCCGCCGGCGTTCTTCAATCAAAACCGGATCGCTATTGGAGGCAATGAACCAGGCGCGTAGGAGCCTCGGTCGCGTGCTCGCTGAGGCGAGAACTTCCTCGGCCCAAGCGATAATTTTGGCTTTTTCCGCTTCGCGCGTTCCGAGCGGCTCGGAAAAACGCTCGGACATTCTGTCGATCGGTTCGCTGTGGCGCATCATCGCATCGCGCACGGCGGCGTTGATATCTTTGAAGTAGCGATAGAACGTGCCGTAGGCAAGACCCGCTTCACTTGCGACCATGCCGGTGGAGAGCATAGCGAGATCGTGGTTTTCGAGCAATCGTTCGAGTGCATCGAGCAGTCGGTCGCGCGATGACGGCCGCGCTTTGCGCTCGGGCGAGAGGGTGCCCTCACCCTCGACGCGTCCGATGTACGTCCATTTTCCACGCACGCGCTTGGTCTCGGGGTCGCGGAAACTTTCCACCCGATAACGGTAGGCACGTCCGCTAACCCGTTTGATGACCTCGTACGCCATGAATGGACCTCGCATTAGACAATAGAGAAAGAAGAACGTTTGTTAAAACGCTCGCGCGGATTGCTCCGACATAACAGTAATCGGCTGCTTCTCTCAGCTTCTTAGCGGGGGACGTAAAGCTCCGGTACATTCGCTCCTTCCCCCGCTTGGCGGGTCGTGATTGGAGCATGAAACGGCCGGGTAAAGCGACATCCATGACCCGCGTTTCCGCCGATTATGCCTTCGAAATTGACGTCCAACTGGGCTCAAACGGCAGCCGCATCGTTGCGGTCAGCGGAGATTTCGATCTCCATGCGACGCTGCGCTTCAAAGATATGACGGCAGCGCTTCTCACCGCCGGATGCACGAGCATGGTGCTCAGCCTCGATCGCGCGAGCTACATCGACTCGACGGCCCTGGGGGCGCTCATCGGACTGCAAAAGCGCCTAACCGAAGCGGGCGGATCGCTTGCGGTAATCTGCTCCAACCGCCAAATTCGGACGATTTTCGAGGCGACCGGGCTCCTTGCCGTCTTCCGCATCCGCGAGGCGCCGCTCGCCTCGAAGTCCGCCTAGCGTCCTAGCTGTTGCTGCGCCTCTTCCGGCGTAGCGACGATGGTCATCGATTGCGAGAGTCCCGAGATTTGGAGCACGCGCTCGACATGCGAGCCGCCGGCGACGATCCAGACGACTTCGGCTTCGCGTTTTCGGAAGCGATCCGCGAGCCACGCGAATTCGGCGAGTGAGGCGGAGTCGACGTAGCAGACGTCGCGCAGGTCGATGATGGCCTCGGCTGCATCGCTGAGCGTCGCGAGAACGTTCTTTAACGACCCTCGAGTCGATACGTCCAGCTCGCCGGAGAGCGTGAGTACGCGAGGTTCGCTCATTTGGTGCAATTCGTGTTTGCCGGAGGCGAACCCGCGTCGGAGTTTGAGAAAAAAGGAGCAGCCGAGCGAAAGGCCATGCGCCACCGTGACCGAGAACACACTTGTGAGATGGAGCAAGAGTTGACCGGAGCCGAGGCGCTGGATGCGCTATCGCGACGCGGACCGTGCCGATTGCAGATTCTGCAAGACGGAGCGGAGCGCGGCTCGTATACCGGCACGATCTATGCCACCGAGAGCAGCTTTGCGTTCCACGCCAGCGCCAAAATGGGTTTTACGCCCGCTCACGGGATCGGCGAGAATCCCTGGACGATCGTCAGCGTCGAACCGATGATCCTCGAAATGCTCGCGGACGGCGGTCACGTCGTTCTGCGCCTCTCCGAGGCAAAACAGCAAGCTCCGGCTTAGCCCGACCCGCGCGTTGGCGCCCACACGCTCGAGGTGAAGTACTCGGGAAAGAGCACCGAGAGCGCAGCGTCAATCCGGGCGGCAGCATCGGGGGTCAGTTCGTAGCGAAGCGACGTCTTCCGACGCTGCGCACGGACGAGACCCGCCTCGCGGAGGATTCGCAAGTGATGCGAGACCGTCGGCTGGTTCAGTGGGAGCCGCGCCGTGAGTTCGCCGACCGCGAGCCCGTCGATTGCGATCAGGCGCAGAATCGCCAAGCGCTGTGCATCAGCGAGGGCTTTGAACAGCTTCGCCTCAGCGGCGAGTGGGGGACCGGCGGGCGAGGCGGTCATGCCGCGCAGGAAGCTCACCCGGCTAGTTTGCCAACTCTATCGATAAGCGTCAATAGAAGGGCGAAAAAACCTTGACGGACCTTGGCCCCGGTGGTATCCTCTTCGTCTATGTCCCTCGGTTTGTAGCAGAGGACAGCGAGGAGCGGACAGTCTCTCCGGAGAGTGTTGCGCGCCTTTTTGGTTTTCCGCACCCACCCCTTCCCGAATAGGCGAGATAAACAGAACGCATGGCGACGACAAAATCGACGGCCGATAAAGCTCCAGCAAAACCGCGTGCATCGCGCGCGAAGAAAGCGGTCGAGACCCCGGCAGCAGCTGGCACCGGGTCCACGGTCAAACAACAAAACATCGCAACGGCGACCTTCCAGGTTCCAGCCGAAGCATTTACCGTTGAGACCTTCGCCGATCCCGGACCCAAACGCGGCCGGCATTCGTTTGCGAAGATCACCTCGGCCCTGCAGATCCCCGATCTCATCGAACTGCAGAAGGCATCGTTTAAGTGGTTCATCGAGGACGGCTTAAAAGAAGCGTTCGAATCGATCTCGCCGATCAAAGATTTCACCGGCAACCTCGTGCTGGAATTCGGCGAGCATAGCCTCGGCGAACCCAAGTACACCGTTGAAGAGTGCCGCGAGCGCGATATGACGTATAGCGCGCCGCTGCGCGTACGCGTCCGCCTCATCACGGCCGAGTCCGGCGAAATCAAAGGTATTCCCGATCAGGAAATCTTCATGGGCGACTTCCCGCTCATGACGGATAAAGGCACGTTCATGATCAACGGCGCGGAGCGCGTGATCGTGAGTCAGCTCGTGCGTTCGCCGGGCGTCTATCTGCTCGCCGATAAAGATACCAACGCCCGCGATACGTTCAATGCAACGATCATTCCGAACCGCGGCGCCTGGATCGAATTCGAAACCGACAACGGCACGAAGAACGACGAGACCGAAGGCACGATCGGCGTGCGCATCGACAAGAATCGCAAAATTTATGCGACCACGTTCGTGCGCGCACTCACGCGTCCGGATCTCGGCTTCAACTGGGAGAACGACGAGGCGATCCTTGCGCTCTTCGATCACTCGCCGCTGATCGCCAACTGCCTCGAAAAAGACAAAGACATCAAGACGCGTGAAGACGCGCTCAAAGAAATCTACAAGAAGCTGCGTCCCGGCGAACCCGAAAATGCGGAAAACGCCGAGAAGCTGCTCGAATCGCTGTTCTTCGATGAGAAGCGCTACGATCTCGCGGGCGTCGGCCGCTACAAACTCTCGGGCAAACTCGAGAAAGAGTATCCGGCAATCGGCATGCCCGTGCCGCAGATCGACAAGAAGGCGCTCTCGCGCGAAGACATGATCGCGGTCATCCGCCGCCTGATCAAAGTCGCGACGCACCAGGTCCACAAAGACGACATCGATCACCTCGGCAACCGCCGTATCCGTTCGGTCGGCGAACTGTTGCAGAATCAGTTCCGCGTCGGTCTGCTTCGTTTGGAACGCGTCGTGCGCGAACGCATGACCGTGCAAGACATCGAGACGGTAACGCCGCAGGCGCTCATCAACATCCGTCCGGTGGTCGCGGCGATCAAAGAGTTCTTCGGCTCCTCGCAGCTCTCGCAGTTCATGGACCAAACGAACTCGCTTGCCGAACTCACGCACAAGCGTCGCCTCTCCGCCCTCGGGCCCGGCGGTCTCTCGCGCGAACGCGCCGGCTTCGAAGTCCGCGACGTTCACCACAGTCACTACGGCCGTATCTGCCCGATCGAGACGCCGGAAGGCCCGAACATCGGACTGATCGGTTCGCTTGCGACCTACGCTCGCGTCAACCGTTTCGGTTTCATCGAAACGCCGTATCGCGTCGTCAAAGACGGCATCGTTTCCAACGACATCAAGTACTTCACGGCCGACCGTGAAGACGAATACATCGTCGCGCAAGCAAATACGCCGCTCGATGAAAAAGGCCGCATCACGAGCAACTCGGTTGTCGCTCGCTATGCTGAAGAATACGTCGAGGAGCCGCCGGGCAAGGTCCAGCTCATGGACGTTTCGCCCAAGCAAATCGTGTCGGTTGCAACCGCGCTCATTCCGTTCCTCGAGCATGACGACGCCAACCGCGCGCTCATGGGCGCGAACATGCAGCGTCAGGCTGTGCCGCTACTCCGCCCGCAGGCGCCGATCGTCGGCACCGGCATGGAGTACCGGGCTGCGAAGGACTCCGGCGGCTGCGTGCTCGCACGCGCTAGTGGCGAAGTCATGGCAAGCGATGCAAAACAGATCGTCCTGCGCCACGATGACGATGGTCTCGAGCATCCGTACGACCTCTTGAAGTTCACGCGTTCCAACGCCGGAACGTGCATCAATCAGAAACCGATCGTGACGATCGGCGAACGCGTGATGCGCGGTCAGATTCTCGCGGACGGACCGTCCTCGGAAGTCGGCGAGCTTGCCCTCGGACAAAACGTGCTCGTCGCGTTCATGCCGTGGGAAGGCTACAACTACGAAGACGCCATCCTGATCTCCGAGCGTATGGTCAAAGACGATCGCTTCACTTCGATTCACATCGAAGAGTACGAATGCGAAGCGCGCGACACGAAGCTCGGGCCGGAAGAAATCACCCGCGACATTCCGAACGTCGGCGAAGATTCGCTCAAGGATCTCGACGAGAACGGCATCATTCGCATCGGTGCGGAAGTCCGTCCGGAAGACATCCTCGTCGGGAAAGTCACGCCCAAGGGCGAGACCGAACTGACGGCGGAAGAGCGCCTACTGCGCGCGATCTTCGGTGAGAAATCACGCGAAGTCCGCGACACCTCGCTCAAAGTGCCGCACGGCGAAAAAGGCAAGATCATCGACGTCAAGCGCTTCTCGCGCGAAAACGGCGACGAACTCTCGCCCGGCGTCAACCATCTCGTCCGCGTCTACGTCGCGCAGAAACGCAAGATTCTGCAAGGCGATAAGATGGCCGGCCGTCATGGCAACAAGGGCGTCATCGCCAAGGTTCTCCCCGAAGAAGACATGCCGTACATGGAAGACGGCACGCCGGTCGACATCGTTCTGAACCCGCTGGGCGTTCCGTCGCGAATGAATCTCGGTCAGATCATGGAGACGCATCTTGGCTGGGCCGCACGCATGCTCGGCATGAACATCGCAACGCCGGTGTTCGATGGCGCGCACGCCGAAGACATCGCCGAATGGCTACAAGACGCGGGTCTCCCCGCCGACGGCAAGACGTGGCTTCGCGATGGCCGCACGGGCGAACGTTTCGGACGTCCGATCACGGTCGGCTTCATCTACATGCTCAAACTCGCCCACTTGGTGGACGACAAGATCCACGCACGATCGACTGGCCCCTACTCGATGATCACGCAGCAGCCCCTCGGCGGTAAAGCGCAGTTCGGCGGCCAGCGATTCGGCGAGATGGAAGTCTGGGCACTCGAAGCTTACGGCGCTGCGTATACCCTCCAAGAACTGCTCACGGTCAAATCGGACGACGTTGTCGGCCGCGTGAAGACGTACGAAGCAATCGTCAAAGGCGAGAACGTTCTCGAACCGGGCGTCCCCGAATCGTTTAAGGTCCTCATCAAAGAACTCCAATCGCTGGCGCTGGATGTCAAAGTCCTCACCGAGCAGCGTGAAGAGATCGAGATCAAGATCTCCGATGACGACATGACGGAACGCGCGCAAGAGATCGGTCTGCTCATGGGCGATGAAGATCCGCGTCTTTCGCAGACGGCACTTGCCGAACGCGAAGCCGAACGCGAACGTCTTTCGGCAGCGGCGTCGGCTGCGGTCGGTACGGCGGTCATCGACGGTGAAGCCGGCGAAGGCGTTGCGGAAATCATCGAAGACGATGAAGAACCCGAAGATGAAGTCGATGACTCAGCGCCGCTCGTTCAATCGAACAGCCGCGGTGCAGTCGATGACGAACCGGTTCCGACAAGTGCCCTTGGCGGACTGCGTGCGACGATGACCGACGACGGTGAAATTATCGTCGACGAAGTCGCCGACGAAGAAACACCGGTCGTCGAAGAGGACGAAGAAGATCAGGGCTACGTTCTCGAAGACGAAGAAGAGTTCACCGAGGAAGAGGAAGAGGATCCAAGTCCCCTAGCTCACTCGACGGACGAAGACTACTAGGACGTCCTGATTCGCGACCGCTCTTCGAGCGCAAATCAGAACGTCCTGAAGAAATCCCCGGCAGCGATGCCGGGGATTTTTTTTAGCGCGCCCGCAGCGCGTCGATCCGTTCGCGGACGCGTTCGCCGCTGCGTTGCCACGACCAAGTTGCGGCACGCGCGGCGGCCGCGAGACCTCGCGCTTCGCGTTCTCTCCGTTCGCGTACGACACGCAGCATTGTCTGAGCGAGCGCGTTGACATCGGGTTCGAGCAGCCAGCCTTCATCGATGAGGTCGTGGCCGTGTGCGTGTCGCCCGATGGCACGACGCGTTGCGGGGATCGGATATCCGACGCGCTCGTCGACAAAGTCATCGGTCGCGCCGCCGTGCGTTGTGATCGGCGCGAGCCCACATGCCATCGCCTCGAGCACGGGAAGCGCGAAGCCCTCTCCGCGATAGGGATGCACGTACGCGTTTGCGCTGCGGTACAGCGAGGCGAGCGTCTGGCTTTCAAGTAATTGATCGACGTAGAGGATCTCCGGCATCCCGGGCGTCTGCGTGATACGCTCGATCAGGGCGCGGTAGTTCATGCCCGTGTAGGTATCGCCGACGCCGAAATCTTTGATGATCAGCGTCACGTCATCGGCAGAAGTGAACGTACGTGTGTACGCGGAGAGCAAGACGTCGATCCCTTTGCGCTCGATCGTGCCGCCGACGTAACAGAAGCGGAATGCTTTTTGCGACGGCAGCGTCAGGCGCGGACCGTCAACGCGAAACACGGATGGATCGATGCCGAGCGGAATGACTTGGACGCGCGCCGGATCGAAGCCGGCAGCGGTATAGAGGCCCGCGACATAGGACGATGGACACCACACTTCGTCGATGACGTCCCGCGCTGCCGCCCAGTCGCGCGGAAGCGCGCCGTACTCCCACATTTGCATGTGCACATACGTGCGGGCCGGTGGCCGATCGAAGTAGGGCGGCCAGGGATGGCGGATCCAGACATCAGAGCCGTCGGAGGCAGCCAGCGTATGGGCCATGACGTGGGCCATGCGGGCACGTTCGGACTGGGTGAGGTGATCGGCCACTTCGGTCCGCAGAACGTGCAATCCATGTTCGCCTTGAGCGAGCGCCGCATGCACGAGTTCGCGATTCACCGCGGCAAGCGAATTCGCGGTGAAAAATTCGCCTTCCCAAACGACACTGCCATCGGCTTTGGCGGACCCGCCCGCCGCCGGATCGCGGCGCGCGACGAGGAACCATGTCCCCGCATCGCCCGGCTCGATGCCATGTGCGGCGATACGCAGACCGGTTTCGCGCGCGTGCGCGTATGCATCGCCGAGCGTATGGCGAGTCGGTGTCGTGCGCATAACGAGCAGACCCCCGCGTGCAAGGGCCGCCCCGGCTTGCGTTACGAGCTCGCGGAACTGGTCGGGCTCGAGATGTTCGGTTTCGTCGATCAGCACGATCGCCGGGCTTTCCGCGGGCAGCGAGCCACCGCGCGGAACCCAGAGCGTTTCGCGGCCGTCTTGCTTGAGAGCAGCGGCAAAACTGCCGTCGTTCCCATACTCCACGACCCGAGCGGCGTCGCGCACGATTTCAAAGTAAGCCGCGGTATCCACGTTTGCGTGCATCCGCCGACCGCTTGGAAATTCCCGTTGCGTCGAAACCTGGCAGGGAGTTCGTGGGTACGTGCGTGAGACGTTTTCCTTACGATTTTCCAGGAGGTCATGACCGGGTGAAATTTCTCGTTCGTGCAACGGCGACGTTCGTTGCAACCGCTCTTTTCGCGCTTGCGACGCCGGCCGTTCGGGCTCAAGACCGTACGCAAGACGTGACGCGTGCGACGCTCAAAAACGGCCTGCAGGTCGTCGTGATTCGCGATACGCTCGCCCCGGTCGTCTCGACCTGGCTCAACTACAAGGCCGGTTCGAACGAAGAACCGATCGAAGGCCTTGCCCATGCGCAAGAGCACATGCTCTTCCGCGGCAGCAAGACGGTCACGGCCTCGCAGTTCGCCGACACGACGGCCATCACGGGTGGCGCGTTCAACGCCGACACCCAAGATGCGGTCACCCAGTACTTCTTCGAGATGCCCGCGCAATATCTCGACATCGCACTGAACCTCGAAGCATCGCGCGCGCAAGGCGTGCTCGATACGCAGAAACTCTGGGATCAGGAACGCGGTGCGATTACGCAGGAAGTCACCCGCGATAATTCGTCGGCGACGTACCGATTGATCGACAAAGTCGTCCACAACATGTTCTCCGGGACACCGTACGCCGATATGGGTCTGGGAACCGTCGCCAGTTTCAAAAAAATCCAGGCGCCGGATCTCAAAGCCTATTACGACGCGTGGTACCACCCAAATAATGCCGTGTTCGTGATCGCGGGCGATGTCGATCCGCAGACGACGATTGCAAAAGTGCGCGCGCTCTTCGAATCGATTCCGGCGAAAAAATTACCCGCGCGTAAGGCCGTCAATCTCAAACCGCTCACCGCGGTCACGCTCAAAGACGAGAGCGACTTGCCGTATATCATCGACATCGTCGCGTACCGTGGCCCCGGTTTTGCAAGCCCGGATTGGGCCGCCTCGAGTATCTTGAACGACGTGCTTAACAGCGGTCGCGGGCCGCTCTTCGAATTGCAGGCACAGGGCAAAGCACTCGGCGCGTTTGCCGGATCCCTGACGCGCGGCCAGTCATCGCTCGCCTATGTCGGCTCGGCCGTTGCAACGAACGCCGACGGCACGGCAGCGGCAAACGATCTCAAAGCGGTCATCGCACAGTACCAAAAAACCGGCGTCCCCGCCGACCTGGTCGAGGCGGCAAAGCTTCGTGAAGTCTCGCAAAAAGAGTTTGCAAAGAACTCGATTCAGGGCGTGGCGACCGCGTGGAGTCAGGCGCTTGCCGTTGAGAATCGCACGCCCGATGAGGACATCGCGCTTCTCGGTGCGGTGACTACGGATGACGTCAATCGCGTGCTCCGTAAATATTTTGATAACGCGACGGCATCGGTTGCGATTGCAATTCCCAAGCCCGGCGCGCAAGGCGGCGGCGGTGGTCGAGCGGGTGAAGACAATACCGTTATTCCGACCGAGCATACGGGTTTGCCGACCTTCGCTCGCAACGTGCTCAAGAATCTCCGCGTTCCGCCGCAGAGCGCGACGCCCACGCAGTACACCCTTGCAAACGGCATCAAACTCATCGTTCAACCCGAATCGATCTCGCATACGGTGCTGGTTCGCGGGCAAATTCGCACCAATGCCGGTATTCAGGAACCGGTCGGTAAAGAGGGCGTCTCGAGTCTCACGGCCGGTCTCTTTACGTACGGCACGACGACGTACGACCGCATTGCTTTCCAAACCGAACTGGACAAAATCGCCGCCGACGTGAACGCCGGACCGCGATTCAATGCCGATGTGCTCAGCAAAGATTTCGATCGCGGCGTCGCGCTGCTTGCCGATAACGAACTTCACCCGGCCTTTCCCGCGACAAACTTCGAAATCATTAAGAAACAGTCGGTCGCCGCGCAAACGGGCGCGATAACGAGCCCTGATTTTCTCGCCGGACGCGCGCAACTCAAAGGCCTCTTGCCGGCGAACGATCCCGCGCAGCGTTACGCCACGCCAGAATCCCTCGGCACCGTTACACTCGAGGATCTCAAGGGGTTCTATGCATCGACCTATCGCCCCGATCTGACGACCATCGTCGTGATTGGCGATGTGAAACCGGATGCCGCAAAAGCCACGATCGAGAAATATTTCGGCGGTTGGAAGAACCCCGAGAGTGCAGCGCCCTCGCTCGATAATCCGGCCGTGCCCGCCAATATCGCAAGCGAAGCGACGATTCCGGCGACCGGACGCATTCAGTCGAGCATCGCGCTTAGCGAAGTCCTCGGGCTCACGCGTCTTGATGCCGACTATCCGGCACTCCGCCTTGCCAACACGGTCCTAAGTGGCGGGTTCTATGCCTCGCTCCTCTACCACGATCTGCGCGAACTGCACGGCTACGTCTATAACGTCGGCTCGTCGCTCGCGTCGGCCAAGAACCGCAGCGTGTTCAGCGTTTCGTACGGTGCCGATCCCAAGAACATCGATCGCGCCGCGAAACTCGTACGAGACGACCTGACGATGCTGCAAAACAAGCCGCTCCCCACCGACCGACTCACGCGAGCAAAGGCCCTCGTCCTCGGCGAAGTTCCGCTCGCGCAAGAGTCATTCGGCGGATTTGCCGAGCAACTGATCGGCTACGCGAGTGCCGGACTTTCGCTCGATCAGGACCGGATCGAAGCGAAGAAAATCCTCGACGTCACGCCCGCCCAAATGCAGGCGGCGATGAAGAAGTGGATCCGTCCCGCGGATTTCGTGCGCGTGGTAACGGGTCCCGCCGGGAAGTAACCGCGGCTTACAACCCCGGATGGAGCTCGAAGTCGGAGGCGTTTGCGATATGCAGCCGATCGAGCAACGTGTCAAAAGCGAGCGGCAGCGATTCATAGTGTTCGCTGCTCCGCTCGCTCACGTAGATCCAGTGCGCGTGCGCGATAAGTGTGTCGATCGCGTCGTCATCGTACGGCGAACCGAGCACCAGGATCGCAAGTGTTTCCAATCCCAAGTCGGCCGCCGCCGCTTCGATCGGCGCGAGCGTCGGATATCCAGCATCCTCGTAGACGACGACGGTGTCGAAATGCCGCGCGGTATCGCTGGCGACGACGGTGCCGGGATTGCCGATGAGCGCTCGGACGCCGCGCGCGCGCGCGTCCGTGCAGAGGCGCTCGTAGTAGTCGTCCTCGCCCGATGCGACGTCATCGAAGAAAATTGCATCGATGCCGTACCACGATTTCCAGTTGTCGATCTCGGCAGCGATAACCGCGGAATCGCGCTTGCCGTATGCGGTATCGATGTAGCCGTAGAGCGTGACGTTGGGAAAAGAGAAGGCCGGAAGGGCGCAAACGTATTCCTCGTTTCGCGCCGAGCCGGCACCGCTATTGGGATTGAGGATCACCGCGAACGGGAGATCCGGAGTTTGGGCAATCGCCGCTGCGAGCGCGTCCCAGACGGGTCCGGGATCAGTGTAGAGCGGCACGATCGCGCCAGGCATTACATAGCGCCGGCGGCGGTGATGTCGTCGTTGACTCGCAACCGCACGAGCGTTCCCTTATGCACGTTGATGTCGCTCTTGAGGCCGCTAGCAAGCGCGAAGCCCGCCACGGCGCCACCGATCGTGCCGCCTTTATGGCCCGTCTTTTTGGAAACGATGTGACCGGCCACCATGCCGCCGATGATGAGTCCGGCGTCGCGCACGTGATGCGTCTTGGGTTCGAAGTCTTTGATCGATTTTACCGAGACGTGAATCGGCGCTTTCGTTCCGTCGGCCATCACGATGTCGTCGAAAATCAAGTTCATCGTCGCTTTGTGCGTCGGACCGGCAGCGGACACGCCTTCCACGTGGCCTTCGATCGTCGCGCCTTTGAGTTCGGGATTTTTATGAAAGAACGTGTCTTTTTCTTTGAGCGTGAACGTGTCGCCGTCGTGGCTCGTTTTCGATGAGAGCGGGGTTTGGAGTTCGCCGTCGAGTTCGGCTCCTTTGTGTGAGAGCACCGCGGATTGGGCAAAGGCCGTCGACCACGTGATCGCGACCAAGGTAAGAGCCGTCATCAAGATACGTTTCATGCAGGCGCCTTCTTGCGACCAGACGGAGATACTTGCCGCACACCACCAGCATCAGGAGAGAAGCGATGTCATTCTTCGATAATTTAGGCGGAATGCTCGGGAAATTAACCGGAGCCGATCCAAACGACGTCGCCGATGCGGCGACCGACCACGTCCAGGGCATGGACGCCGGTCAACTGGCGGATCATCTCAAGAATTCCATCCCCAACATGGACACCTCTTCGCTGGGCAGTCTCGCCCAATCCGTCATGGGTGCGCTTTCGGCTCACGGCCACGATGAATCGAAGGTGAACGATTCGGGCGTCGATACTGCTGCGGCGCAATCGGGCGACGCGTCCTCCGTTATGAATCTTATCTCGCATGCTCAGCAGAATCCGGGCGCGCTCAAGGATGCGGCGATGAATTTCATTCGAGAGAATCCGCAAGCCGTGCAGCAGTTCACCCCCGATTTCCTCAAAGGGATCGTCGGCAAACTCACCGGCTAGGCGGCCTCCACTTTGCCCGTCGCGATTGCGGCGACGAACTGCGCGTGGTCGGCCTCGGCTTGATCCGCGTAGTTCATGGCGAAGGTCACGATCGCGCGATCGAAGGTGTCGCTCTTGCCGATGTAGCCGGCAATCGCATCGTCCTCGCCCGAGCGCGCATGTGCACTCGCAAGGGCGTACGCACAGTACCGCGCATATTCGCGCAATTGGTATATGTCGGCGCCGTCGAGTTTCGCCGATGCCTTCATGTCTTTGAATTGGCGCACGTAGAAGTCGTGTTTGCCGGATGAGGCCCAGCCCAGCAGTGCGTCGCTTGCAGATTGCATGAGGCGCTGGCCGCGCACGACGCGTTCGCCGTGATTGGCATAATCGCTCGTCTTCAGATAGGCTTCGAGTACGGATGGCCCGGCCTCTTTGATTTGCAGGATCATCGAATCGTTGTCATCCGCGCTCATGAGCGCGACAGCACAACGCGTGCCGACCGAGCCGACACCCACGACTTTGATCGCGTGATCGATGAGTTCGTACCGGTCGAAGAGGACGCGCACGTCAGGATTCAGCGTCTGCGCGTACGCCTCGAGAATTTCTTCAACGTCGAATCCGCTCCGTTCTGTTACGCTCGAGTGAACGAGCAGGGGCGGATCGTCGATAAACCGCCGTTTACCATCGACGATTTCGGTGAGCTTCTCAACGGCTGCCCGTACGGATGTCGTCGCGGCATCCTCGGCGATGCGACCACGCCTGCGCCGCACGGCCGTCGAGCGTGCGGCATCGAGAATCTTGGTCGCGTCGAGCTTTTGGTAGAACACATCGAGAGCGGGCATGAACGCCAGCTCGCGCATGCGTTCGCGATAGGCGGCAACGGCAGCGATCGCCGCCGTTGCGCTCTCGCGTTTCTTCACACCGAGCTCACGCGCAGCGAGGATCATGCTCGTCGCAAGCCGTTTGACGTCCCATTCCCACGGTCCGGGGAGCGTTTCATCGAAGTCGTTCACATCGAAGATCAAATTGCGTTCGGGGGTCGCGAAGCCGCCGAAGTTCAAGCAGTGGGCGTCGCCACAGGCCTGCACGTGAAGGCCGCTCACCGGCGTCATGGCAAGATCGGCCGCCATGATCACGGCGCTCCCGCGAAAAAATGTGAACGGTGACTCGACCATGCGCGAGTTGCGGAGCGGCACCAGATGCGGAAGGCGACCTTCGGCCGAGGCTTCGAGCATCGCAAGCGGATCGCGGTCGCGCTGCGGCGTCCACTCCGCGTGGCTCGAGCGAGGGACACGTTCGCGTAGCGAGTTGCCGTGATCGAGACGGGCTTTCGCGCGGGTTCCAGGTGTTTCCATTCGTTGCTCCTACCCACGCGGGCGCGTGAGTCTACGGGATCGGCATCGGTTGGGCCGAACACACCGGCCGTGACCCGTCGCCTTCTTGAAATCATCGCGCTCGTGCTCGTCGCCGGTGCCTTCTTGCTCAGCGCACTCAGCGGCGACATCTATGAGATCACGTCGCCGACGACGTTGCCGATTCACACGCTGCTCCGCAAGGTGTACAGTATCGTCGCGTTCGCGGCAATCGGCTACCTTGCCGGACGCCTCGCGCGCATGCGTCCGCGCCGCGAGGTCTTCTGGATCGCCGTACTTGCCGGTGCGAACTTCAGTGCGCTCATCGAGATCATGCAAGTGTTTATTTCGAGCGAGTCGCTGCGGTGGCACTTAATCGACGTCGGATGCGGCGCACTCGGCGGCGCGCTCGGCGGTGCACTTGCTGCTGCGCCGTGGGCACAACGCCGCTAGACACGAAGAGGCCCGAGTTCGCGCGCGAGTCCGTCCGTCCAATCATCGAGGTTTCGTTGGTCGGCCGGTATCCAAATCACAAGCAGCGCCATGATGCCGTAGATCGGCAGATGACCAATGAGTTCGGTCGTGTTGAAGACGGAGAGCGTGAGGTTGAACGGCAGCCACGCCAAAACGATCACTTCGCGCGGGAAAATACCGAACGTGAGAAAGAGCCCGACACCCAGCTCCACGGATGCGGCACAAAGCATAAAAAGTTCATCGGACATCGGCATGCCGAGTGCTGCCGTAAAGTTGAGCGGATACTTCTGGAGAAAATGCGTTGCGAGCGGTAAGTTTGCGAATTTCTCGGTGAATGCAACGACCGTCAAGCTGACTCCAAGACCGATGCGCAACGGGAGGACAGCATGACGCATGAGCCGATCCGATGGTTCGAGGAGCGGAAACATCAGCCGGTCGATCGAGAGTGGTCCGCGGCCGGCCATGAAAAAGAAGACCGCGGCGCCGAGAAACAACGTATTTTCGAGCATCGTCTGAACGCCGACGACGAACAAACCGGCGAACCAGACCAGGCCCAGCAGAACGGCGGCAATGCGCGTCAAACCGCCGTAGAAAAGCGCGAGCGCGATCCCCGTCTCGCAAACGCCGAAAATGTACCCCCAAGCACCCGGCACCTTGTCATCGGGTGAGAAGAGGACAGTGTGCGCTCCGTCGACGACGAGTGGCACCGCGAAGTGGACGCCGATGATCAGCGGCAAGATCGCATACACGATGCGGCGCCGGCGATCGTCTGCTCCAAAGAGTTCGGGCCCCGGAATAAAGTCGCGATAGCGGCGTTTTCGCCAGAGCACCGCGGCGATCAGGGTCGCCACAAGAACGGCTGCGAAAAACGTCAGTGGATGGGGCGCGAAAAAAAGATCCCAGCGAAGCGGGAACGCGGAGCTATCGTAAAACCACTTTTCGTGCGCCTCGGCCGGACATGCACAAAGAAGCGCCGCTCCCAGCGACGCGGTAAACGCGGGTGCCCTCACCGAACGTCGCGCGCGATCAGACGCAGAAACTTGCGCGGTTCGAACGTACCATCGGCATCGATGCGCGCGAACGCCTCGGAGCGGATTTGCGAGGCAAGATCGCGTCGCGCGGCAAGGGCGCGGTCGAGTTCACGAAAGGCGCGCTCGAAAGCGTCGCCATCGAGCGATCCGATCTGCCGTTTGAGCCGGTCGATATCGGCGTTGATCTTACTTTGCAGTTCGTGGCTCACGTCGCGTTCGACGGCGGCGATGCGCGCGAGCAGCGTATTGAGTTCCTCGACGCTCGGCAGTCCATATGCGCCGCGTCCGGCATCGTCGATGCGTCCCGGCGCCGTCTTCCCCGGGGCGTTGCCGGCCGGATAGATGCGCATGATCGAGGCGATTTTTTGCGGGCCTTTGGGCGATTGCAGCCCCTCGGCTAACCCTGCGCCGATGAGTCGCGAGCGCAGTGCCGTATCGCTTATGACCTTGATGTGATCGGGGTTGACCCCCGCCGGCCGGCGCCTCGTCCCAAAGAAGTCACTGTCTTTTGCGACGGGGAGGTCGAGCGCGCGCGCAATGAGGGTTGACCGATCACTTGCCATAGCGGCTAATTCGGCGGTTAAACTCCGGCGCCCCCGCCGAAGCGTAGCACGTACTTGAGAACGAAGCGTTGCAGCGTGGAGTTGGCCGCGGGTGTCCCGTAGTTCAGAAAGAGTTCGCTATCGTTCTTGAACCGGCGATGGAAACTGCCCGCAAGGTTGATACCGGGACTGGCAAACCCGCCCCGGCCGGAGATGTCGCGCAGCGAGAGCGAGAGATTGGTATCTTTGCCGATCGTCTCGCCGAAGCTCAAGCGGCGCAGTGACTGACCGTCGGCGGTACCGCTCGCGAACTTTTCGAGCGTTCCATCGTATTCGAGACCGATCGTGTAGCGCGTCCCAATTGCCCGCGACGTCGAGACACTCACCTGTTGAAGAAAAAAGTTCGAAAAAACGCCGTAACTGTAGCCGGCATCGATGGGATTAGGCGTTCCATCCCGATACCCGACGCCGATTCCGTTATTGTTAAAATATTGATTCACGCCGCCGGTGTAGGTGGGGTAACCAACGAGCGAACCGTTATAGGTGCGTAAGACACTGACGCTCGGACCGAAGTTGACGTGAATTAAGTTCTTGGTCGTAACATCCAGATTAATACCCGTGTCGGCTTGGTGCACCGCACCGCTACGATCGAGATAGCGATCCCCATAGGCAAAGAGGTCCACCCGTTTGAAGGGACCGTTCGGAGCAAGGGAGCCTTGCATATCGACGAAAGCGACCGGTCCGCGAACGTCTTGAATCGCGGTGAATCCGTCGACCGGATTCCAACTCGGCCCAAGATCCTTGTAGCCGGCAAATACTTCGTAGTTGGGCCGGTGGACGTCGAGAAAATCCTCGGTCTTGTGCGCAAGCGACGATTGCCGGGCGAACGTGCCGCGTTCCGCGCCGTAGCTTGCAGAATAGACGAAACCCGTCTTGTCATCGCGACCGCTGACGAGAACGTCCATCGTCGCGTCGTTTCCGGCGCGCTGGTCGAAGGTATCGTTGCCCGCTACGTGATGCGTGAACACACCGATCGCCTGATAGTTGAACGACCGATTTGGAAGCGTATGCTTGTAACTCACGACGTCGTCATCGAATCCCGAACCGCGCGTTTCGAGCACGCCGAAAGATTGATTCCCGAAGGTTCCCTCGGATTTGAGTCCGCGCGTGAACGGGCCGATGTTCGGCGAGTAGAAGAGCAGATTTGGCGGGCTGTTGATCGAGGAGCTCGAGATCGGTGAGAAAAAATTCGCGCCTTGCGAGAAGAACGGACGATACTCGGAGAGCGAGCGGCGAAATTCTTGCGGTGCGATCGTTTGCTGGTCGATTTCGACGTTCGAGAAATCCGGCGCGAGCGCGCCGACGAATGAAATCGTTCCGGTGATCGGATACGTCAGGTCCACTCCCGCATGTCGCACGTCCACTGGCGAAAACGCGCCGCTGGACTGAGCGAATTCGCGTCGATCCGCGCCGGCGCTTGTGAGGCCGTAGAGTTCGAGTGCGGGTTTGCGTTTGGCTGCGGACCGCGTGAGGGCGATGTCGGTGAGGCGCGGCCAAAAGCGCACGTCCCCCGACTGTGGAAAGCCGCCGTTGCCGCCGCCGTCGTTCATTTGTGCGTCGTATGCCCAGGACTGGTTTTCATTTGCTGCCGCGATGTGTCGGATGAAATCGAAGCGCCACTGCTTGAGGCCGGACTGGCGCACCACGTTGATCGGGATGACGAGCATCGCGCTCCAGCCGGTTGCCGTTCGCGCGGCGGTCGCCGTCCACGGCGGAGCGTAGCGCGCGGATTCCGTCGCTTGCTGATACCGCGTGCCGAGGGGCGTCGTCTCGAAGAAGTAAACTTGCTGCCCGTTCCCGGTTGGATCGATGCCGATCCCCGCATAGTCGTCGACGCCGAAGCCGACGCCATTTGCCGTCTGCGTTGCGGTAATCGGGAAGCCGTGTTGTTCGGCAACGATGCCCACATAAAGGTTCGTATCGTCGTAGAGCAGCGAGAAATGCGTCTCGACCCGGCTCGGTGCGTGGGTCGTGACGGCCATCAAGTCGGTTGCGACCAGGGCCGTTTTCCAGACCGGATCGGCCAAGGTTGCATCGAGCGCGGGCGGCGTAGCGGCGCGAACAGCCGGGAACGAGCCCTCGGCGTTCGTCGCTGCCGGCGCCGGGAGTCGGCAACCCAGCGTGAACGCGCCAACGGCACAGCATGCTGCAAGCAATCGCTTTAAACGAACCATACCTCGCCTACGCCCCGGGCTTCGGCGATGTTTCAGTCGAAGAAGCCACCAGTCCATGGAACTCTTACGTTTTACGAACCTCACCCGTGCCTACGGTGCGCGCACCGTCTTCGAGCGGGTCGCCGGCGTCGTCCGTGACGGCGACAAGATCGCCCTCGTCGGGCCGAACGGAGCGGGAAAGTCATCCCTCGTGCGCACCATCGCGGGCGTGGACGAGCCGGACGGTGGAACGATCGCTCGTGCGCGCGACACGCGCCTGGGCTACATGGCCCAGGACGCGCCTGCTGATGAGTCGATCACCTTGCACGCTGCGCTCGACGCGGCGTTTGCCCGCGTCCGCGCCGAAGAGTCGCACGTCCGGGATCTGGAGTTGCAATTGACCGCGGTCTCCGAGCGCGGCGACGACGACGCCATGACGGCACTCTTAGAAAAATACGGCGACGCGCGCGAAGCCTTCGATCGTCATGGCGGCGAGGGACTCGAAAAACAAATGCGCGCGACGATCTCGGCGTTCGATTTCGACGAATCGGATCTCGATCGCCCGACCAGCGGCTTTTCCGGCGGCCAGCGCACGCGTGCGATGCTTGCGCGCACCCTGCTCGAACGCCCCGACTGGCTGATCCTGGATGAGCCGACCAACCATCTGGATATCGAGACGGTGCGCTGGCTCGAAGACTTCATTATCGACGATCCGCGCGCGACGCTCGTCGTCTCCCATGACCGCTATTTCCTCGAACGCGTCGCGACGGTCGTTTGGGATCTCTCCGGCGGCGAGCTCGTCGCCTACAACGTCAAGCAAGGCAAAGCGTACACCGATTTTCTCGAACAACGTCAGATACGACGCGACGAACAGCGTCGCGTCTACGAAGTCGCGCTCGCCGAACACGCGCGCGAACAAGCCGTCATCGACGAACTTAAAACGCACGGTTCGCACAACTACTCGCACGTAAGAAGTCGCGAGAAGAAGATGAGCAAGATGCCCGAGGCGCCGCCGCCCGATACGGATAAGCCGTCCATCGGGATGACGCTCGTTGCAACGCGCCGTGCGACGAACGGTTTCGCACTCGAAGTCAAAGGGCTCAGCAAAGCCTATAACGAGCCGCTCTTCAACAACCTGACCTTCGATATCAAACGCGGCGAGCGCGTCGCGATTGTGGGACCCAACGGCGCGGGCAAGTCGACGCTGCTTAAGATCCTCTCGGGTGAGATCGCAGCTGACAAAGGCAATATCCGTTTTGGTCCGGGGTTGAAGACCGCGTATTTTGCGCAAGATTCGGCCGACGAATTGCCCACCGGCGTGCGTGCGGTCGACGCGGTCCTCGATGCCGCGAAGATCACCGAAGAAGAAGCGCGCGGTTTGCTCGGACGCATGCGTCTGGGCGGCGAGGCAGCGGATAAACCCGTTGAAGCGTTCTCGGGTGGCGAACGGCGCCGCATCATGCTCGCGCGTCTCATGGCGCAAAAAGCGGACTGTCTCTTACTCGATGAACCAACGAACGATTTAGATATTCCCAGTCGCGAGGCACTCGAGTCGATTCTCGCCGAGTACGATGGCGCGCTGCTGGTCGTCTCGCACGATCGCTACCTGCTCAAACGGCTCGCCGAAACGACACTCTGGATTCGCGACGGACTTGCAACGCCGATCCAAGGCGGGTACGACGCCTTCGAATCCGCCGCGCTCGGCCACGCGACGAATGGCAAAGCACCGGAGCCCAAGGCCAAGCCCGCGCCCAAGGTGGTCGAACCGCCGCAGCCGCGCGCATCGGTCAAAGAGATCGCGCGCCGAAAACGCGAACTCGAAGCAGCCGAAAAACGTGTCGCCGAAATCGACCGTAAACGCGGCGAACTCAGCGCGCTCTTCGCCGCACCCGATCTCTATGACAATCCCGAAGCCGTCGCGAAACTGCGTAACCAGCTCTCGGCGATCGAAACCGCCGCAAGCGAAGCGCTTCACGCCTGGGAAGCAGCGATGGAAGCAGTCGAAACGGACGAGGCGGTCGGCGTCCTCTAGACGGCGAACGCTCGCGGCCATGATCAATCGCCGCTTTCTCGCCGCGCTTCTTGCGGCCGTGCTTCCCATTGCATCGCTTGCGGCTCCGGCACGCGCTGATGAGGCGCCCGCGGGGCTGCGGAGTTTCGCTGAGCCGGGCATCTCGCCGGATGGTTCGGAGATTGCGTTTGTCTCGGGCGGCGATATTTGGACGGTTCCGAGCGGCGGCGGAACGGCGCGACTTCTCGTGGCAGATGGCGGCACCGCATCGCGGCCGCTGTACTCGCCCGATGGCAAACATCTTGCGTACACCGCGCAGCGCGCGGGCGTCGGGAGCGAAATCACGGTGCTCGCGCTCGACGGGGGCGAAGCAAAACGGCTGACCTTCGATGGCGGCGGCGACGGCAATGCGCTCGACGGTTGGTCGCACGATTCGCGCACGGTCTACTTTACGTCCAGCTCGCACAACATTTCATATTTCGGTGATGTCGAGCGTGTCGACATCGCCGGTGGAACGCCGATGAACGTGGTGAGCGAACCGTACGTGCATTCATCGCAAGCGGCGCCCTCACCCGACGGTTCGGGGGTGGCATACAAGACCGGAGGGTTTACGCAGTGGTGGCGGCATGGCCGCGCGCACATCGACGAGAGCACGATTGCAATTAAACGTGGTGCGAAGTTCGAGCGTTTCAGCGATGGCGGCGCGAAAGACGAGTGGCCGATGTGGCAACCTGACGGTTCCGCAATCGCATACGTCTCCGATCGCACCGGCACACCGAACCTGTGGATCAAATCGATCGGCGGAGCCGCGCGTCAAATTACCCACTTCACGGATGGGCGCGTGCTTTTCCCCGCGCAGAGCGGCGATGGGAAGACGATCGTGTTCGAGCGTGACTTCGGCATTTGGAAAACGGACCTCGCCGGACACGCAAGCTCCGTGCCGATCGTTTTGCGCGGTGCGCCGCCGCGCCCCGGCACAGAACATCTCACGCTCACACGCGTCGCCGGGGCCGTTCTCTCGCCCGATGGCAAGAAGCTCGCCTTTACCGCGCACGGCCAGGTCTTCGCCGGTTCGAGCAAAGATGCAAGCGACGCTACGCGCGTAACGATGACCAGCGGCGCGGAGTCGATGGTGCAGTGGGCACCCGATAGTCGGCGCTTGGTATACGTTTCGGATCGCAGCGGTTCGCGCAACCTCTATCTCTACGATTTCGGGTCGCAGGCCGAGACCAGACTGACCGACGAAGCGGCAAGCGACGATTTTCCGCGCTTCTCGCCCGATGGCAAATCGATTGCGTTTTTTCGCAACGGCACCGAATTGCGGCTGCTCGACGTCGCTGCGAAGTCGGCGCGCCTGCTCGTGCGCGGTGAACTCTCGCGTGCGCCGTTCGGCGATGTCGATGACGTTGCGTTCTCGAGCGACGGCGCATGGATTGCGGTCACGGCCGCGGGTCCGAAAGGTTTTACGACCGTGCATGTCGTTCGGACGAGCGGCGGGCCAGAACGGCAAATCAGCTTTCTTGCCAATGGCAACGCCGGTAGCGTGTCGTGGTCTCCCGACGGAACGCGACTTTACTATGCGACTTCGCAACGGACCGAGGACGGGTCGCTCGCGCAGATCGATCTGATTCCACGCGCGCCAAAGTTCCGCGAAGACCAGTTCCGCGAACTCTTCACCGAGATCCCGAGCCGCACCGCGCCCGCCGCGCCGCGCGCGAGCGCAGCGCCCAGTCCCTCGCCCTCGCCTTCGGCGGCTGCAAAGAAAGAAACGCGTATCGTCTTCGAGGGTATTCGCGATCGGCTCTCGCTCTTGCCGACCGGCCTTGACGTACGCGCTGCGCGCGTGAGCCCCGACGGCAAGACGCTGCTTCTCAATGCCGCGGCAGCCGGGCAAGCAAATCTCTATACGTATTCGATTGACGAACTCGCAAAGGAAGAACCGGTCGCGCGTCAGCTGACCGCGACACCGGGATTGAAAACGGGCGCGCAGTGGGCACCCGACGGCAACAGTGTCTACTATCAAGAAAACGGGCGGATATTCACGGTCGCCGTGAACGGCCAAGGCGGTCCGCGCGCGGTGCCCGCACTCGCAGAACTCGACGTCAATTTCGCAACCGAAAAGCGCGAGGTCTTCGCGCAAGCGTGGCGTTCGCTTGATGAGTGGTTCTACGACGCCCAATTCCATGGTACGGACTGGCACGCGGTAAAAAACACCTACGCTCCGCGCGTTGAAGGCGCGCAAAGTCCGAGTGAGTTGCGTCGTATCCTCTCACTCATGGTCGGCGAACTGAACGCATCGCACCTGGGAGTGAGTGCGCCGCCAGGACTGCGACCCGACGTTGCGGATCTCGCTGCCGACTTCGATCCGGCGATTTACGCAAGCTCGCATCGCCTCGTTCTGCGAGATATCGTGCCGCTCGGACCGCTGTCGCTCGCCGGCGGCATCAACGTTGGCGACGAGCTGCTTTCCGTCGATGGAACGGCGATCGGCGAGCACACCAATCTCGATGAACTTCTTGCCAATCGCATTGGAAAACGCACCGTGCTCGGCATCGCGCCGCATGGCGATCGCGCGAACAAGCGCGATATCCCCGTGCAGCCCGCCAGTCACAACGCGGTCAAGAACCTCCGCTATCGGACGTGGGTCGATGGCCGGCGTTCGTATGTGGCAAAAGCCAGCGGCGGTCGGCTTGGCTACGTGCATTTGGAGGATATGAGTTCCGCTTCGCTCCAGCAACTCTACATCGATCTCGATACGGAGAACCAAACGAAGACCGGTGTCGTGATCGACGTACGCAACAATACCGGCGGCTTCATCGATCCCTACGTGATCGACGTGTTCAATCGTCGCGACTACATTAATTTTGCCTCGCGTCTCAACAAGACGGGTCCCGAGCGTCCTTCGCTTGGGCAACGCGCACTCGATTTGCCCACCGTGCTCGTCACCAACGAACATTCACTTTCCGATGCCGAGAATTTGAGCGAAGGCTACCGACGTTCGCACCTTGGAAAGATCGTCGGAACGCCGACCGCAGGCTGGATCATCTTCACTTCGGGGACGCAGTTGATCGACGGGTCCACGTTGCGACTTCCCGCTTACCGGGTGACCACGCTCGATGGGACGACCATGGAGCGCCATCCCCGCCCGGTCGATATCACGGTCGACCGCGCGGTCGGCGAGACGAGCGCCGACCGCCAACTCGACGCCGCGGTCCGCGAACTGATGCATAAACGCTAGGTTAAGGTCTCCTCAAGCGCCCAGGGCGCGGGCGCGGGCGGGGCGCAACCTCCGTTCGTGTCCACTCTTGGCGTGCGTCGTATAACGCTGGCGCTGCTCGTCACCATCTCCGGCGCGATCGCGGCGGTCATCGCCCACCTTGCGATCGACGTGCTCGGTGATGTGCTCTTGACGCACGATGCCTACGATGCGGTCGCGCACGACTCGCGCGCCGTTGTTGTCGTGGTGGCGCTCGCTCTCCTCGCCTGCGGGCTATGTCGATTCCTCATCACGCAGGTCGGTCGTTCGCGGCTCTCGCGTCTTGCCGTTCGGGCGGAGCTTCGTGCGCTCGTACCCGTTTCGCGCGTGCAGTTTGTTCTGCTGGCGATCGTCACGACATGCGTGTTGCTCGTCGGAATGGAGGCCGCCGATACCATGGCCTCGGGCGCGTGGCCCGACGATCTGCGCGAGCTCGTCGGCGGTTCGTTCTCGCTTGGCTTGAGCGTGGTGGCCGTCTATGGGGTCGGCGTAGCAGCAATCGTCCGCGAATGTTGCGTGTGGTTCGCGCGGGCCGATTCGCTCATCGTCGCGCTTGTTCGGTTCATCGTCGCGCTGCCGATTCGTCCGAAGGCGTTATATTATGGCGTTCATCGCACGGACGTTGTTGCTCGTCGCTCACTCGATTTCGCTCGATCCGATGGGCAGCGTGGTCCTCCGTTTTGCGCAGGATTGCTTCCGCGCTTTTTTTCGATCGTGAGGACTTCGTGTTTTCGTTTGGAACTCGCGCATGTTGCGCCGCTGCTCTTTTTTTCTCGTTCACCGAACCGGCGTGTGCCGAGCGGCAACTAGCGCCGTCTGCGCCAAGCGCGCGGATACTCGCCGAAACGTCGGGCGACTCGAGCGGATCGCTCCGCGGGAGCGTTCGCAATAGTCTGGGTGAAGTCGTCAGCGGAGCCGTCGTCACGCTCACTGGCAATCGCGAACGCACGGCACGCACGGACTCGACGGGCTCGTTTCTGTTCGTGGGACTAGCGCCGGGCTCGTATTCGATCCGCCTAGAATCACCAGAGGCGCCGTCGCCCGTTCGTATCATTGAAATCGGGTCTCGCCAAACGATCGTGTCGCTTCTCCAGGGGCGCTCATCGACGTCGCTTGTTACGATCGGTCGGGTCGGCGTGGGGAGCGGACACGTCGCCTCGAACGCACCCGTTGAGACCCAGACCCTCGATGCGATTGCCGCGTCGGCGCGAGGTGAAACGAGCGTTGCGGAAATGCTCGAACACGACGGCCGTTCCGTGACGGTCGTCCGTTCCGCTGGAGGCAATGCATCCGCGCCCGTTGCCGTCGCGCTACGCGGTCCGGATCCGACGGAGACGCTCGTCGACGTCGATGGGCACGCACTCAACAGCGGCGGCAGCGGTTCGTTCGATGTCTCGCTGCTCGATCCGGCCGAATTCGCAAGCGTCCAGCTCGTCTACGGGATCGCGCCGTCTTCGCTCGTCGGACCGAACACGATCGGCGGAGTCATCAACGTGCGAACGTTGGAGCCGACCGCAAAATCGCACGGCCTGCTGCGGCTGAGTGCCGATTCGTTCGGATCGATCGGACAAACGCTTCAGTCGACAGGAACCACGCAGCGACTGGGCTACGCGTTCTCGCTGCACCGGATCACGAGCCCCGGTGAAGTGCGCGATCGGGAACTGATCTCCCCGACAGGGACGACCTCGCATGTGGGCAGCACGATCGTCGGTGACGACGCACTAGCGAAATTGCGCTACAGCTTCGGAAATGCTGACGGGTTCTTCGCCTTCACGTTCCGCGATCAAAGCACGTATCGTGATCTCTCCGCTGCGCTGACATCGGTTGGCGGGCCGGATCTGTCATACAATAGCTTCGCCGGATCCGCACTCCAGGGGCACAACGCTGGTTACGGATTCGATGTCCAGACGCCGCTGGGATCCATCCGCGATGGCGAAGGCGCGCCGTCCATCGTCCTGTTTCGCCACTTCACATCGCTCTCCACGCAATCCGTCGTCGGTCCGGCCACGGGGTCGTCGCCGTATCTTTTCGATACCGTCGATCGGCTCGGCGAGGACTCGCTTCAAATCGACCGAGTGTTCGCAAAAGCCGTCGTTTCGCTCAAGCTGACCGCTCGCACCGAGCAACTCGATACGCAGCAAATCACCGGGGGCGGCTCGCAGGTCGATCAATCGTACCTTCGGCGTGTTCTCAGCACCGATCCGCGATCGCCGTCCAATCCCGATCGTCTGCGTCAGGGGCAACATTCGGGCGTCGTGCGCGTCGCGGTCGACCCAAGCGCCTCGCTGCACGCGACGCTTGCGGCCTACTACAGCGATTTTTCGAGTTTCGGAACGAGTATCGATCCACGATTCGGCATCGTCTGGACGCCGTCGCTTCAAAACGCAGTGCGGTTCTCCGCGGGGTCGACGTTTCAATCACCACAACTCCCCGAACTCTACGTCCCCGCTCGCCTTCCCGCAGCGGATGCCAGCGGCGCGATCAATACCGGAAATCCGAACCTGAAGGCCGATCACGCGACGGAATTCGAACTGGGTTTCGAGCATGTCTTCGAAGCTGCGAACCCCACGCGCGTCGGCATCAATCTGTACCGAACCAATTTGCGCACACCCTCGCAGCGGCGCTATGCTGCCCCCGGTTGTGTCGGGTCGGCAGCGGCCGTATCGAGTCCCGACTGCCTGAGCTATCCAATCAATGCCGGTGGGGCGATCTATCAGGGCCTTGAAACGCACTTCGATCGGAAGATCGGCCGCGCGCTCATCACCGCGGCCTATAGCGTGAATAGCAACTATACCTCGAGTCTTTCGCCGCTCTTCCAGAACGGCACGGTCGTTCTCAACCAGCAACTCCGTGGCTCGCCGCTCCACGCGGGCCAGATCTCGATTGAAGATGCGTCCTCTACGCGGATTGGCTACCGCGCCGCCATCCACTATGAAGACGCGTACAACGGTCTCAACCGGCCGGCATATGCCACCCTTGCGGCCGGTCTAACGTGGCATCTCCCTGCAGCAATCGATGTCGGGCTCTTCGGGACCAATCTCACGAATGTGTATGCCGACCGATTTACGGTTATCGGAGGTGGAAACCGCTATAACACGCTTGACGAACCGGCCCCAACCGATGCCTACGCGCTCGAAGGTCGGCGATTAAGTCTCATTGTCACGCGGCGCTTTTAGATTGGGGCTTGCCCAGTCCGGAAGCAGGGTTAGCCGATGTGCGCCGAATCGACGCCCTGGCCAGCAACACCATCGTTGACGCGGTCCATTATAACAATTAAGCGCTTTCCTTATCATCGTGGCCGAGAAGCATGGAACGCGTTATCCACAGGGAAGGACCCGTACCCAGCTAACGTGGTACGATAGTTACGAAGCCGTAACATCAGCCAGGTACCATCAGGGCCGATTTCGGCATTTCACTCGGAGGCACGATGATTCGTGAAGTGCTCGCCGACGGTTCTATCGACCGTGGCGGTGCTTTTCAATCGATACCTCGACCCCGCGTCCAAGCGCGGCTAGCGGAAGCGTGCGCCGAACGCGTGGCGCTCATCGTGGCGCCGGCCGGTTACGGCAAGAGCGTTGCGCTTAATGCGTACCTTGAATCGCTGCGAACGCCATACGTTCGTTACGATGTTGATGAGAGCGCGGGAAACTTAGCCGGTTTTGTCCGCGGATTTGTGGATTCGGTCGTCGATATCGCCCCGACGGCGTCTCCATCGATCGCCGAAGCGCTAAGCAGTGTCCTATCATCGCTAAAGCCTGGGGCGGAACTCGCGCAGTGGTTTTTTTCGCATATCAAGTCGTTCGGTGGAACGTTTGTTATCGATGACTTTCACAAGAGCGGGGCCGATGCGGAGTCTGCGCGTTTTCTAGCAGCGCTAATCGATAAGACAAAGACTCGCTCGAAGTGGCTGGTCTCTAGTCGTTCAACATTAGAGTTGCCTGTCGCATCATGGTTGGCGTACGGGACGAGCGGCATGGCAGTCGACGAGCACGACTTAGGCTTTCTTCTCGACGAAGCGCGAAACGCCGCACGCTCATTGCGGCTCGCAGTCCGTGATGAAGAGCTCGCATCACTGCTCGAATTGACGAACGGCTGGCCGACGGCGGTTATCTTTTCACTACGCTCCTCGACTCGTTCCAACGACCTTCGGAATATCGCTTCGACTACTCGTGAGATGATCTACCGGTACCTTGCGGAGCAGGTCTATGCGACGATGTCTGAGGATTCGCGCGAATTCTTACGTGACGCGGCGCTTATTCAGCGGCTGGACGTGGACGTGTTGCACGCCATGGGATATGACCGCGCTGAGGCAATGCTCGAAGAATTGCGCCACTCCGTCGCGTTTATTTCGATCGATTCTCCAGGTAATTACCGAATTCATGATCTGTTTCGAGACTTTCTCGATTACGAATCTCGAATGCTCGGAAAAGAACGCTTACACGAGCGCCTGACGCGCGTCGCCGACGCTCTCAATCAGATGCAACGCATCGAAGAGGCTCTCGCGCTGTACAGACGTGCCGAGGAGTGGACAAGCGTCGTTCGGCTCATCGAAACCGTTGGATTCGAGCTCTCCGCACGCGGCGGAAACGAAACCCTCGAATCGACAATCGCCGTACTGCCGAACGATCTGCGGACTAAAAATCCGACGATCGTCGGGCTTCGCGCGATGTTCGCTGCCGATCGCCAACGAATCGCAGAGGCGGAACGGCTCTTTCGAAAAGCGCTCTCCTTCGAAATCACGAACGACTTGCGCGCTCGTTTCGTGCTCTCGCTCAACACACTCTTGACGCGGACCGGTAATACGGGAGTCATACCGCTGTTGGAGGAGCTTCACGCAATCGACGACGGAAATCCGACGTTGCGGATCGACATCGCCGGCTCACTTGCAATGAGCTATGCAATCGCAGGGCGTCAAATCGAGGCTCGCGCGATGATCGATGATTGTCTCGAACTCCTCGACGATGCTGATGACGCAGGGCGCGCACGGACGATGGCGCGGCTCAGCGTCGCGCATTTTTACTTCCTCGACTACGAACGCGTCGATCAGTTCGCGACTGAAGGAGCCGCGCTTGCGGCAGAGATCGGCCTTTTTTCAACGGCGTCCAACTGCTTTAGTTCGCTCTATGCCACAAGCTCAATGCGCGGCGACAATACCCAAGCGCTGTGGTTCGCGCATCAGATGGCGTCCTCGGCGATGAAGGCAGCGAATAAAGTGCTTCACAATCGGGCTCTTTGCTCGATCCTCGATATCGAGTCGCAACGCGGCAATGTCGAACGTACCGACGCAACGCTTAAACAGCTCTCCGAACTGTTCGGACGGGATGCGCTCAATGAACCATTCGTCGTGCTCGAGGCGCTCGCATTGCAAGCAGCTTGGAACGGTTCATTCGAACGAGGATTACAATACCTCAGCCAAAGTCTTAAACACATGTTCATCCCGGCAAAGATCGCTATGCGCCGCTCCCTCATGTCGGTCTACTGCGCGGCGCTGAGCCGTCGGGACGAGGCGATCGAACATTTGCACTACGTCTCAGATTTTGTGGAACGTTCGGCCGCGCCGCACGACCGGCTGGGCGATTTCGCTGTTGTGCTCGCTGGGCTCGCGAACGTTCTCCTGGGTCGCGCAACGATAGCAAAGAAATTGCTCAAAGCTAGTCCGCCGCAAACGAATGCTGGCTTCCCGTTCTGGAGGCTAGTGCTCTTACTGGCCGAGGGGACGTTAATCGACGCCGACGACCAAATCGAATCGGATTTGCGTTCCCTTTCCGAGACCGGCTACGGCGGATACGCAATGATGATTAGAAGCTTGCCCCTCATGACACAATCGATGCACGCAGAAGATCAGCTTCTGACCCCTGCAGAACAATCGGTCTTTGCCCTTCTCGATCGTGGTATGCGGCCGAAAGCCATCGCGGAATCGACCGGTCGGAGCGTCAACACGGTCCAGAACCACATTCGAGCGGTGATTTCTAAGCTAGGGACTAGTGGTCGGGAGGAGGCTCTAGTCGTGGCACGTCGGCGCGGGCTTATCGACGTGAAACCGGCTAGTCGCTTTTGACTAGGTTCATATGGTAGCCAGAGACATACGATAGTGGCAACTCCCCGCGCCGTATAGCCGGAAAGGCTTTTTTATGATCACATGTCTCATCATTGCTGCCATTATCGCCGGATCGGCATGCTTGCCGCCGACCGCCTAAGATGAGCGATCTCGCAGCCTTCGGCGCCTCGCTAGAAGTAGCTCGCGAGCGTCTCGTCCTTCGTTCGATTGAAAACCTCAATGGTGAGGTGCTCGACCGGATGCCCAATATTGAAGAGAGCGTCGACCCGCTGGTCGCCGACATCGCCCAGGCGCTGGCCACGGGCAGCATGACCTCGATCCATCGCTGGGTCCGTAGTCAGGCAAACGAGACCCCACGCTCGACCGTCCTCGAGATTCTCTCGTCGACGTGCTTTGCGA
>JBBRLI010000010.1:0-128746 GCA_038231455.1 Vulcanimicrobiales bacterium
GTTAAAGCTTTGCTCGGAAGCGGGACGGCAGTCGATCCGAGCACGTACACTTGCCACACGCTCTCATCTGCGAAGGATTGCTATGGCTCGTCCCGCTGGAACCCTCGATCTTGCAACCGCCCTTGCTCCGTATGCCGGCCCGCTCGATACTCGCCGCGCAGCGCATCTGCTGCGTCGTGCCGGATTCGGCGGGTCGCCGACGGAGATCGCCAAGTACGCCGCGCTTTCTCCCGATGCTGCGGTGCGCTCAGTCATGGATTTCACTGCGTCACCGGGCCCGCTTGTAGCGCAGCTCGTGGACGCCCGCGGTATGACGCCGAAAGAGCGCAACATGACGCGGCGCAAGGACGGCATTGCGCTCACCGAGGCATGGTACCAGCGCATGCTCACGACTCCGGTGCCGCTCCAAGAAAAGATGACGCTGTTCTGGCACGGACACTTCACAAGTGCGCTGCTCAAGCAAGTGTATGGCAACGACATGCTTATGCAAAACAATCTTTACCGTCGGTTTGCCCTCGGCAATGTGCGCGATTTGACGCATGCCGTGGCGTCCGATCCGGCAATGCTGAAGTATCTTGATAACGCGAATTCCAGCCGCGTGCATCCGAATGAGAATTTCGCTCGCGAATTGATGGAGCTTTTCACGCTGGGTATCGGCAATTACACCGAGACGGACGTGCGCGAATCCGCGCGTTCTTTCACAGGCTGGACACTTTCGAAGCCGCACATCATTGGCTCGTTTATGATCGATCCGGCTCTCCACGACACCGGTTCGAAGACATTCCTCGGACGAACCGGTAATTTTGACGGCCGCGATATCGTCGACATTATCTTCGCGCAGCGCGCGGCGAGCAAGTTCTTCGCGAGTAAACTGCTGGATTATTTCGTCTATAACGAGCCGGAACCGGAACTCGTCGACGCGGTCGCAACGGTGCTCGAAAATAACCGCTTCGAGATCAAACCGGTGCTCGCAACGCTTTTCAAGAGCAACGTTTTTTACAGCGACCGCGCATACCGGGCTCTTGTCAAATCCCCGGTCGAATACGTCGTCGGCGCACAGCGTCTCTTCGGCATCGACCAAATGGATCGCGGCTCGTTCGACGCGGTGCGGCGCATGGGTCAAGTCGTGTTCTATCCGCCGTCGGTAAAAGGTTGGGACGGCGGAGCGGCGTGGCTGTCGAGTAACACCCTTCTCGCACGCGAAAATTATGCAAGCGCGCTCTCATCTAATCCGAAAATGATCCAGACCGAATGGATGGCGACTGCACTTCGTAGCGATCCGGCCACGCTTACGAAGCATCTCGTAGACACGATTTTGCAAGGCGATGTGTCGCCGCGCTCGGTTACCCGCGTCGTTGCTTATCTGAACGGTGCTGGAGTCGAGACAATGAGTATGCTGTCCGGTGAAAATATCGACGAACGCGTGCGCGGTGCCGCGTATCTCACTATGGCGATGCCCGCCTTCCAGTTGAACTAGGATGACGACCATGCAACGTTCGCGATTTTTACTCGGCGCGCTCAGCGGCCTCACCGTCGTGGGCAGCACCGATTCGATCTTCTCCCGCGCGCTCGCGCAATCACCGCTCGCCGGGCTTCCCGGCGGCGCTGACGACCGCGTGCTCATCGTGATCAATTTCCAGGGCGGCAACGACGGGCTCAACACGGTGGTCCCGCACGGACTGCGTTCGTACTACAACTATCGCCCCACACTCGGCATCGCTCCGAACGACGTTCTGCAGATCGACAAAACCGTCGGCCTTAATCCGGCTCTCGCGCCGCTGAAGAAGATGTACGACGCCGGAAACGTTGCCATCGTACAAAATGTCGGCTATCCGCAACCGGATCATTCACACTTCCGCTCGACCGAGATCTGGCAGACTGCCGCGCCGACGACCTACGAACATACCGGGTGGCTTGGGCGCTATCTCGATAGCGCCGACCTCGATGAGAAAAATCTCTTCAACGGAATCGCACTTGCTCAAGTGTTGCCCGAGGCAATGATCGCACGGAAAATCGATTGTCCCGCGATCGCACAGCTCGGCGGTTACGGGCTCACAAGCGATCGGAACGCCGGCAGCAAAGCGGCCTTCGGTTCGATCATCAAAGATAGCGATGTGCCGTTCAAGTCGCCGTATCTTGCAGCGGTGGCAGAGATCGAAGATCATGCCCAGCGCGGAAGCGAACAACTTCCGCAGCTGATCTCCGGTTACAAGTCATCGGCAAATTACCCGGCAACGCAACTTGGGCGCAGCCTCGCGCTCGCGGCGCAAATCGTCGGCAGCCGCCTCGGCACGCGCGTCCTCTACATCCAGCACGGCTCATTCGATACGCACGTCGCGCAAAAAGGCGTCCAAGATCGACTTCTGGCCGAGTTTGGTAACGCGATCGAAGCATTCTACGCCGATCTTGCGGCACATGGCAACGACAAGCGCGTGCTCACCATGACGTTTTCCGAATTCGGTCGCCGCGTCGGCGAGAACGCGAGTCGCGGAACCGATCACGGCACCGCCGCTCCGCTCTTCTTAATCGGCGGGAACGTCAAAGGTGGACTCTATGGCGACTATCCCGCGCTCGATAATCTCGATAACGGCGACCTGCGCTTCAGCGTCGATTTCCGAAGCGTCTACGCAACCGTGCTTGAAAAATGGCTCCGGCGGCCCGCTGCAGGTGTCGTCGCGGGGACGTTCCCGCTCGTTGCGGCCTTAGGATAGCCGAGCCGACGCCGCCTGCCCGAATTCGTACGTGACCCAACGAACGCCACGCGATGCATGCATCGTGTGGCGTTTGTCCGATCGGCCATCTGTCGAATCCAAAACCGCATAAGTCGCGAGGAGCGTCCGCGCAAGCCGCATAACGACCGATTTCCCTCCGCTTGCTGACCGACTGAGGTAACTTGGTGCGTTTTCGACCGCTGGCTCTTGCTGCGACCCTGCTCGTCTCGCTGACGGCGACGCCGCTGCGCGCGGCCGATTTCAGCGTCACGATTTCCCAAGGCGTCGACGTCGATACGCTCTCGCCGCTCCGCACGACGAACACGCCGACCTTCAACGTGGTGGGGCAGATCTACGAGCAGCTCGGGTACCCCGACGGTCCGGGGAAAATGGTGCCGCAACTTGCGACGTCGTGGAAGCGGCTGGGACCAAACCTTTTCGAGTTTAAGCTCCGGAAGAACGTGAAATTCTCGAACGGCGATCCCATGACGAGTGACGACGTGCGTTTTAGCGTCGAGAAAATCAAAGACCCCGCATATCGGTCGACACAGGGCCCCTACGTTCGCGAAATTGTCAAGATCGAAACGCCCGACCCGTACACGGTTCGCTTCACGACGGCAACGCCCCAGGCGCTCTTTCCCGGAACGCGACAACGCCTCTATATCGTCGATGCGAAATACTGGCGCGCGCACGACAATGCGTACCTCGAAACAAATCCCATCGGCACCGGCCCGTACGTGATCAAATCGTGGCACAAAGATGAATCGGTCGAACTCGACGTTAACCCGAACTACTGGGGCCCGCAGCCGGCGGTAAAACACGTCGTCTTCAAGCCGATCCCCGATGCCGCATCGCGCGTGGCGGCACTGCGCACGAACGAGACGGATATCATCACGAACGTTCCGCCGCAGTACGTCTCGACGCTCGTAAGTGGCCGGACGACGGATATGGCGAGCGTCAAGAGCGTGCGCATCCTCTACATCGCTTTCAACACGCTGCAGCCGGGTCCGCAGCAGAACAAGCTCGTGCGTCAGGCGCTCAATTATGCGCTCGATGTCCCATCGATTATCAAGAACGTGCTGGGCGGTCGTGCGTATCCCGTCCCCTCGGTCATCCCGACCAACTTCTTTGGATTCGATCCGCACGCAGCCGCGTACACGCACGACGTAGCGAAATCGAAGTCCCTCCTTGCCAAGGCCGGCTATCCGGATGGCAAAGGGATCGATCTTGTTTTGCAATCCCCGAACGGCCGCTACAATCGCGATAAAGAAATCTGCGAGGCCGTCGCCGGCCAACTCGCGCTCGTCGGCGTGCACGTGACGGTCAAGACCAACGAGTGGACGAATTATACAACCGAGATCGCAAAGAAACAGGTCGGGCCGATGTTTATGCTCGGCTGGGGTATCACGAACTACGATGCCGACGGCGTCGTGACCGGTATTCTCACGAGCGATGCGCCAAACTCCGCGTGGGTGAATCCGGAGTTCGACAAAACCGTCTTCGCCGCACGGGCCGAACTCGACACGAGAAAACGTCAAGCGCTCTATGCAAAAGCCCAGGCGATCGCGCACGAAGATGCGCCCTGGCTCTTTCTCTTTCAGTTTGAAGACCTCTACGCGGTGTCCAAACGCATCTCGTGGCAACCGCGCGGCGATGAGTCGATCGACGTGAAATTGATCAAACCGCGGTAGTGCTCGCATTTTTGTTACGCCGCCTCGCCGGCTCGCTTGCGGTGCTCGCGGGCGTTGCGGCAGTGGTGTTCTTTATCTTGCACCTGACCGGCGATCCAGCTGCGATCATGGTCGCGCCCGATGCGACCAAAGATGAGATCGCGGCGTTCCGTCACGCACAGGGGTTCGATCGGCCACTCGTCGTGCAATTCGTCTCGTACGCGGGCGGGCTCTTACACGGCGATATCGGCAAGTCACTGCGCCACGAAACACCGGCGCTCGCCCTCGTCCTCGAACGCCTTCCTGCAACGATGGAGCTGGCATTTTTTGCGCTGGGCGTGATGTTGCTCGTTGCCGTTCCCGCGGGCGTCGTCTCGGCGATCAAACCGAATTCGGCGGTCGATTGGATCGTGCGCGTCTTTGCACTTGTCGGTCAAAGCGCGCCGACGTACTGGATCGGCTTGATGCTCATTCTGCTCTTCGGCGTGGGGCTTGGCTGGCTTCCGGTGAGCGGTATCGGCGGACTGCGTCACCTCATTCTGCCCGGACTGACGCTTGGGTTCTTCTCCGCAGCGAAGATCATGCGTCTCACGCGTGCATCGATGCTGGAAACGCTCGGTACCGACTATCTTCGCACGGCAGCCGCCAAAGGGCTTGCACCGGTTCGCGTAATTGTCAATCATGCGCTCCGGAACGCGTGGCTTCCGATCGTCACGGCGGTTGGGATCGAATTCGGAACGCTGCTCTCCGGCGCCATCATCACGGAGAACATCTTCGCTTGGCCGGGAATCGGGAGGCTCGCCGTCCAGGGCGTGCTCGACCGCGACTTCCCGGTCGTGGAGGGCGTCGTGCTGATGACCGCGACGATCTTCGTTCTGATCAACGTGCTCGTCGATGTGACGTACGCCGCGCTCGATCCGCGGATTCGGTACGAATGACGGCGATCGGTCTCGATGCGGCGTCTTCGGCAACGCCGCAGGCGCGTCGTCGTCCGCTTAATCCATCAATGATCGTCGGTAGTATCATCGTCGTTCTTGTTGGTCTCATCGCGATCTTTACGCCCGTTCTCGCGCACGCCGATCCGAATCTGCAAGATCTCACGAAGACGAGCGTCGTTCCCGCTTGGCTCTCCGGTGGAAGCATGGAGCATCTGCTGGGCACCGATCATCTCGGACGCGATATGTTCGCTCGCATCATCTTCGGTTCGCGTATCGCAGCGATCGTCGGCCTTTCGGTGGTTCTCATCGGCGGTACGATTGGCGTGACACTCGGCCTGCTCGCAGGCTATGCCGGCGGTTGGATCGACGATGTGATCGGCCGCGTTGTCGACGTCCAACTCGCCTTCCCGTTCATTTTGCTTGCCGTCGCGCTCGTTGCAGTACTCGGGTCGAGCGTTACGACCGTGATTGCGGTGCTGGGCATTACGAGCTGGGTGCAATACGTACGCGTGGTTCGCGCTGAAACCAAGGCCTTACGTCAGCGCGACTTTATCATGGCGGCGCACGCGACCGGCGCGACGCACGCGCGCATCATCTTCGTCCACATTTTGCCGAACATCGCCTCGGTCGTGATCGTGCTTGCGACCTTCGAAGTTGCGCGCGCGATCATCCTCGAATCGGCGCTCTCGTTTCTGGGTCTGGGCGTTCCGCAAGCGATCCCGTCGTGGGGAGCAATGCTCGCCGACGGTCGCCAATTTCTCGACACGGCCTGGTGGATCGGCACGTTTCCGGGCCTCGCCATCATGCTGACCGTTTTGGGCGTCAACGTTTTCGGTGACGGTCTGCGCGACTACGTCGATCCGCGCTCGCGAATGGGTTAGTCCTCAATTTCAAAAATTCGGTCAAGCTCGGTGAGCGCGAAGACTTTGCGGATGTGTGGACGGAGCCCGCGAAGCTGAATGACGGCCGTTGGCCCCATCTTCTTTTTCAGGCGAATAAAGCAAGTGAGTGCCGTCGAGTCGATATACGTCGTTTCCGACATATCGATGGAGACCGCGGTAACGGTCTCAGCGGGTTTGAGAAGTTCGCTCAAGAGCGCGCTTGAGGCCAAATCAAATTCGCCCGCGAGTCGAAGGCGCAATATGGGGTCAGATTCCGTCAACGAACTCTCCCGCAGATGGACGTAGCGAGCGTCGGAGGACGCAGAATCCGTATGGTATCGCGCACGCGTTCGGTTGACTGTCGGGTACGCGACATAGCGGCTGGTTTTTTTTGCTATAGTCTCGGCTATGCTGACTGAAGATGTGCTTTCGAAGAACGCCATACTCGATGTCTTGGCGCGAGCCGATTCCGGATCGCTCGCCGACATACGGTTGGTCGACCTAGAGCGGGAGGAAATGCTCGTCCCCGTTGGTGCGCCGATCGACCGTGTCTATTTCCCCGTCGATGCGGTCATTTCGGTCGTGAACTTGCTCAAAGATGGCGCGTCCATCGAAGTCGGTACGGTCGGCAGAGAGGGGACCACCGGCGTGTATGCTGCGCTGGGCGCGACGAGCGTCCCGAATTTGATCAACTGTCAGGTCGACGGGCAGTGCTTCGTCATGTCGCGTGTGGCATTCGAGCTGCGTTTGGCGAGCATCGCGGAATTTCGCGTGGCCGTTTCCCGCTTTACGCTTGCCTACCTCAACGTTATGGCGCAGCTGGTCGCCTGCAACCGCTCCCACTCAATCGACCAGCGCTGCGCTCGATGGCTCCTCATAACGCTCGATCGCGTCGGCAGACCGACGTTCCCACTCACGCAAGAATATCTCGCGATGATGATGGGCGTGAGTCGCAGTGGCGTAAACGCAGCGGCAAGCGCGTACGCAGCAGCCGGATTTATTACGTATTCACGCGGCTCGATGACGGTCCTCGACCGCGACCGTCTCATGGCCGAATCGTGCGAATGCTACGAGCGCACGCGCGCCGAATTCTCTCCACTTCTCGTACGAGGGTGACGCCGAACCCTCACCGCAATGCGGGATAGGGCGTCGGCGTCGGCAACGCCCCCGGCACGAGTCGCGGATCGGGTGCCGTCTCGCTGAATGCATAGTTGTCGAAGGTCGATTCGAACGCAAGTGTCGTTTGGCCGATGTGCATCGGTGCCACGAGCACAACGTGAAGGGAGAGCGACTTCATGAGGAAGTAGCCGTGATCGCTTGCGTAGTCCGCGCTCATCGTCCCGGAATCATTAAACCAGACGACGCGGATCGGTAGATCGGTCCCTTTGTCGATATACACATCGCGAAACCACATCTTGGTTTCTTCGCGCGCCTTTGAACCGGGCGTCAGATGTAAGTGGGTAAGTCGTTCGCCCGCGTCGTCGACAACTTCGACGGCGTAGTTCTTGACCGCACGCGCGACGACGTTCGCATCGGTCTTGACCGATTCTTCGTAGTGCAGCGGGTCGGTATTGAAGATGCGAAATTGGACGTCATGGTGCGGACCTTTGCCGGTACTGAGCGTGAAGGTGCCGGCCATTTTGAAATGTGCGAGCGGATCGAGATTTGGCGGGGCAGGGAAGGGTGCCTCGAGCTCCTCTTTTCTCGTGCGTTCGTCAAAAACGAGCGCGACTTGATCGGCCGTGCGTACGGTGATGCGACGGTTGAATGCGTCATCCGCTTTGAGCATATGCATATTCGTATGCACGTCGTAAGTGGCGAACGGCGGGACTTTCGCGTAGACGGCAGCTACCGTATTCGCGCAGTGCATAAAAATCTCGGGCGCTGGAATCATAAACACCCCATTACGGCAGCGACGGTTTTCCATTGAACGCAGCGAGGGCTGACTCGGTTCCACCGCCAGGGCCGGATGCGTTCGATGCGGCAAGGGCACGGAGTGGAATTTACGATCGGTCAGAGCGCTTCGGTCACCCGGACGGTCACCACGGCAGATGTCGAAGCCTTCGCCCGTCTTTCGGGAGATACGAATCCCGTCCACCTGGATGAGTCGTACGCCGAAAAGACCCGCTTTGGTCACCGCATCGCGCACGGCGCGATTGCCCTCGCCTACATCTCGGCCGTTCTCGGCTCGCACTTTCCCGGCCCCGGAACGATCTATCTGAGTCAAAAAGCTTCGTTCAAGAAGCCCGTCTACCACGGCGATGCGCTGACGGCGACCGTCACGGTCTCGGGCTTCCGGGCAGAACGGGGTATCCTTACTCTGGCGACCGAGGTGCGTAACGGCGACGGAGCGGTGGTCGTCGAGGGCGAAGCGGTTTGCCTGGTGACCGAGGTTGACCGAATCTCCATCTAGGTGTAAAATGTCACTAGGGAGGAACGCCTCCCGAAAGGTCCTCGTATGAAATCCACCGAGCCAACCGGGAAAAGCGACGCCGGACTCCCCCCGCGTGGGACACCCAAAAACTACCTCATGGCGTGGCTGCTCGTAATGCTCAAAGATCTCAACCTGCACGGGTACGAGATTATGAAAGAGCTGCGCGAGAATTTTGCGGTGGTCTCGGACCCGGGAACGGTGTATCGCGCGCTTCGACAACTCGAACGCGACGGCTATATCTCCTCGTGGTGGGATGAAGCGGACCAAGGGCCGGCTCGGCGCGTCTACACGCTCACCGATACTGGCACGGATGCGCTCAAGATGTGGAGCACTGCGCTCGAGCAGTACCGCACGAATCTGGACGCGTTTTTTAGCCTCTACACCGGGCAGTGGACGAAGCCGCCCACGCCGCCCACCAAAGGAGATTCATGAACACAAGCGACCAGAGCAAAACCTACACCGCGATCGGCAACCAGATGTACGCGACCTTCGTCGACGCATTTGCCGCCTCGAATCAGCGCATGCTGGGCTTCGCGAAATCGTACTTCGACATCGTTGCGCGTCCGTATACGTCGACGGCGATCGAATCCGCGATGCGCGAAAATCTTGACCGCGTGAACCAGATCGTCGAACTCACCGTCGCCGAACTGCAGCACACCGGCACGCACGCCTCGCAAGTCGCCGAGTCCCTCGCCGCCCACTCAACGACCCTTGGGGATCAGGCGATGGAAACGGCGCGGGGCCTCGTCAAAACCGGCGTTTCGAACATGACCTACGTCAAAGAGACGACCGACAAGACGCTCGAAACGTTCGCCAGCCGCGTCCAAGAGATGCAGCAGCGCACGTCGCCGAGCCACAACTAGCCATCGACCCAAAAGCGGGTTTCCCCGGCGCGGGCGGATCGCAAGATCCGCTCGCGTTTTTGCCTCAGTGGACGGCCGCGTTTGAAAACGCGAGTTCGAGTGAAGCCTTCGCTAAGCAACTTGGCACGGTGCTTTCGTCATACCTCGATTCGATGGCGCTCTCGCGCGACGCCGTTGACCGGGCGCTTGCCGCGGCAAACGTTCCTACGCGAACGGACCTTGCCGCACTCAGCGCGCGCGTCGATGCCCTCACGACGGCCCTCGATGAGGTTCTCGCCGCACTTACAATGACGAAAAAATCGAAGAAAAAATCGAAGAAAAAGCGCAAGGCGGCGGTCGCTAAGGGCGAATCGCACTAGGGAAGGTCTGCCTCTATTCGCGTAGCATCGGTCCTACATGGATACGATGCCGCGTCCGTCCCTCGAAATGGGAAAGCCACTCGCCGGTAAAGTCGCGCTCATTACGGGCAGTTCTCGTGGGATCGGGTCGGCGATCGCGACCGAACTCGCGCGCGTCGGTGCGCATGTGGTGATCAACTACGTTCGTGGGAAAGACTCCGCGCAACACGTGGTCGAGCGCATCGTCGAGTCCGGCGGAAATGCGCACCACGAGATCGGCGACGTCTCGCGCGTCGATGACGTGCGCGCGATGATGGATCGCGTAAATGAAAAGTGCGGTCGCATCGATATTTTGGTGAACAACGCCGGCATCTTGCGCGACCGCACGTTCAAGAAAATGCAGCTCTCGGATTGGCACGAGGTGATCGATACCAATCTCACGAGCGTGATGAACTGCTGCCATATCGCCGTACCGTATATGGTGGAGAAGAAGTTCGGACGCATCGTCAATATCAGCTCGTTCGTCGGGCAGATGGGGAATTTTGGCCAATCGAATTACTCGGCTGCAAAAGCCGGAATCATCGGCTTTACGAAATCTCTTGCGATCGAACTTGCGATGCAAGGTATCACGGTGAATGCGGTCTGCCCCGGGTTCGTTGAGACGGAGATGTGGGAGTCCGTTCCACCGAACATCAAAGAGAAAATTCTCGATCGTATCCCGATGCATCGCGTCGCGAACCCCGTCGAGATCGCGCAAGGCGTCCGATTTTTAGTCACCGAGGCCGACTACATGACGGGCCAGTCGCTGAATATCAACGGCGGCATTTACATGGGGTGGTAGCCGAGACCGTCCACGCCTCGCATCTTCCGACGCGTACGCTGATGGCCCGCGGCAAGATGACGTTGCTCGCCTACGCCGCGACCGAAGCGCGTTACCACGTACCCGTTCTGATCGTGCCGCCGCTGATCGGCCGCCCCACCGTACTCGATCTTGCGCCCGGCCGCTCGTTCGTCGAGTCGCTCATCGCGCGCGGACTGCGGCCCTATTTGCTCGATTGGGGCGTATTCGGATACGAAGACCGCGATCTGAGTTTTGCCGATCTGCTGCAAACGATCGACGATGCGGCCGACCGCGTGCGCGACGATGCCGCCAGTCGCGGTATCACGTTTCTCGGTTACTGTATGGGCGGAACGCTGGTTGCGACGTATGCGGCGCGCGTCATGCTCGGCGAACCGGACCGGATCGTCACGCTCGCCGCGCCGATCGATTTCGCTCATGGCGGTCGCCTCGCGCGCTGGTGTCAACCCGACGTCCTCGATCTCGATCGCGTGCTTGCCATCTTCGGCAATCTCCCCGCGCAACTGATCGAGGCCGCATTCACCTTGCTGCGACCCGGGGCGCGGTTCGAAGCCTCGCAGAAAGACTCTCGTGATCCGGCGCATGCAGCGCTCGCGCAGTGGTCGCGCACGTGGCTCGATCTGCCGGGTGACGCCGCGCGCACGTGGATTGTCGATCTGTATCGCGAGAATCGCCTCTTCGCGGGCACGCTGACCGTCGATGGCACGGGCGTGCGCCTTGGCGACATCACCGCCCCGCTGCTTGCAATCGGAGCCGACGAGGATCAAATTGCGCCTCCGCTCGCTTGCGCGCCGCTGGTGGACCTCGTGCGTTCGGCCGACCGCCGGTTTTCGAGCGTGCGCGGCGGGCACATCGCGCTCGTCGCTGGGAGCGGCGCGCGCAATGCGACCTGGCCGCTCGTCGAGGAATGGCTAGCCGCGCGGAGCACTCCAATCACTCGATGATCGCACTTCAGTTTCTCGGCACCGGCGGCGCGCGGTTCGTGGTCGCAAAACAAATTCGCGCCTCGGGCGGCATTTGGATGCGTTTCGGTGAGACGCAAATTCACGTCGATCCGGGTCCTGGAGCTCTCGTTCGGGCGCTCTCGGCAGTGCCACCGTGCGAACCCCCGCTGCTCGATGCAATCGTGCTCTCGCACAAACATCTCGATCATGCGGGCGACGTGAACATCATGGTCGAGGCGATGTCCCAGGGCGGTTGGAAACCGCGCGGCGCGTTGATCGCACCGCGTGACGCCTTCGAAGGCGAGCCCGTGATTTTTCCGTACGTGCGACGTTTCGTGCCCCGCGAAGAAGTGCTCGTCGAACGCGGCGGCCCGATCGCCATCAACGATGTCGAACTACGGACGTCGGTGCGCCACGTGCATCCAGTCGAAACGTACGGCATGCACTTTCGCTACGCTGGAAAAACCGTTTCGTACTTACCGTGCACGCGCTTCTTTCCGGGCCTAATCGAGGACTATCGCGCGCACGCCCCCGACGTGCTCATCCTCAACGTTCTGCGTTACGCCGATACGATGGATGTCGATCACCTGACCTTCGATAACGCACGCGAACTCATCGACGGCATTCGGCCGGGCGCCGTCATCATGACGCACTTTGGAACCAAGATGCTCGAGCGCGATCCGCGCAAGCTCGCGCACGCGATCGAAGATGAATTCGGCGTGCGCGCCTATGCGGCGTACGACGGCTGGACGTACGACGTTGCTTGAGATCGAAAGCGCAAAGCCCGGTGAACTCGACGGATTTTGGCGCACGCACGACCGCGACTGGCGTTCGGCCCTATGGGATTTTCGCGTCGTTTGGCACGAGCAAGGTCACGAGATCATCGCGCGCGTCGACGGCACGCTCGTCGGCGCGCTCAAGACGCGCATTGCCGCGTCGCTCGCACATGTGGAAGCGCTCATCGTCGAGCCCGATTATCGGATGCAGGGCATCGGCGCGGCCCTCGTGCGGCGCTGCGAAGAGATCGCGAACTATTACAACTGCCACAAGGTAAGCGTCGAAGTCTTTCACGAGCACGACGTGCAACGGTTTTTCGAGGCCTGCGGCTATAAACTCGAAGCGGTTCTCCCGCAACACACCTTCAAACTCGATGTGGCCGTGATGCGAAAATTTCTGCTCTAAGCTTTGGAAGCCGGATCGGGCGATATTGGGCGCTTGGGGGGCGGTGCTGATTTGCGGGCTTGGGTTGCGCGCGCGGTGCGATGCGCGTGGAGAAGTTGCGGCGCCGGTTGATATAGAGTTGGCGCATCGGCTGCCACTCATCCGCGAGGTTCGACTTGTTTGCAAGCGAGCCGTCGTAGAGAAATACGTTGCCGCGCGCGCTGGATGCGTTGATCGCGGGTGATGCCGGTCCGCCGAGCGCGACGTTCGTTTCGTTCGGCCGCGTTTCGATCGGGACGTTGCGGGCGAACGATGTGAAGATGTGCCCATCGCCCGTGCGCGCGCCGATCTGGCCCCCTCCGGCGACGCCGACGGCGACGTTGCCGTCTTGCGAATCGAACCGTGCGAGCATTCCGTCAAATCCGCCGTTGTCGAAAACGATCGAACCGGCGACGCTGGACGCCTCGATCTGTCGCGCGCGGCAATTTTCGAAGAGCATGTTCGCCGCCGCCGTGCGTGCGCGCAGGCGCGAGAAGTTCGAGTCGATCACCGAGATATGGCCGCGAAGGAGTTGCACGAATCCGTCGCCGCCGGAGTTGGTCATTGCGACGACGCCGTTGCGGAGTTGCACGAAGAACGTTCCGCCTTGGAAGTCGTTCATGCGAATCCGCCCGCCGACTGCGCGCACGAGAATGAACGCGGTGTTTGCCGGGATCGTGACAGTCACAAGGCCGGCGGCGCTTGACGACCCGATCTTCACGGCGTCGTGCATCCCGTGCGGAACCGTCAAAACGGCGAAATCCTCGCGCGGTAAGCTGAGCGTTGTTTCGCCAAATCGCAGGCGAGCATCGAGCACCGGCACATCGGGAATCCCGGGGTACGAACCTTTTTGGCCACCGAAATCGTCGTCGCCCTCGATCTGCACGATCGGTCGGTCCCAGGTTTTGATTTGGATATCGGCTTGGCCGGCCTCGATGGAGACGATCGCTCGGTCGGCTACTTCAAACGTCGAAGTCTGGGCCGCCGCCGCTACGGGAAGCACCAAGAAGACCACGGATAGAGCGAGCTGACCGGCGAGAGCCCGGACCCTCGCGGAAAACCGAGGAAGCACGACTACCATTTTACGATTGCCACGGTCAGATCATCATTAAGGGTCGATGATCGTTTCGCGAGCGATCGGTAAAGTCACGTGAAACACGGATCCGCCCTCCGGTCGCGGGGCGGCGCTGACGCGGCCTCCATGCACCCGCGCGATGCTTCGAACGATCGCAAGGCCAAGTCCCGTCCCCTCGACGGTGCGCGTGTGTGATTCATCGCTGCGGAAGAAGCGGTCAAACAGTTTCTCGGCGACCGCTGGGTCGATGCCCACGCCGCTATCGATCACGTCGACGAGTGCTTCGGTCTCCGAGGCGCCAGAACGTACGACGATCGTGCCGCGTTCGGTAAATTTGATCGCGTTTTCGATCAAGTTTGAGTAGAGCTGCCGAAGCAGCGATGGGTCGCCGACAACGACGGAACGAGTCCCGGCGCTTCCGTCATACGATAACGCGAGGTTTTTCCGCTCGGCGCGTTCGCGCGCGTGGACGACGACGTCCTCCACCAATCGTTCGAGGATCAGCGGCTCTTTCGGTACGTCCTCGCCGCTATCGGCTTTGGCAAGCGTGAGCATACCGTTCACCATTGCCGCAAGCGACGCACTTTCCGTGCGGATCGCCGCGAGGCTGTCGACGCGAACGGCCGGATCGCGATCCCCCCAGCGCTCGAGCATCTGTGCGTTTGCATTGATCACGGTCAGCGGTGTCTTGAGTTCGTGTGAGGCATCCGAGATGAACTGCCGTTCTCGCGCGAAGGCTTCTTGCAAGCGGCCGAGCATTGCGTTGAACGCACTAGCGAGCCGGCCGACCTCATCGGCCCGACCGCTCCACGCGAGGCGTCGATCGAGCCGGTCAGAACCGATTTCCGTCATCGCGAGTGTCAGTTGCGTGATGGGCTCGATCGCCGCCTTGGCAATAAAAATCGAGACGCCGACGACGACGATCGCGGAGGCGAGCGCCACGAGCACGAGGACGCGCTTAGCGGTCAACAGCAGTCGATTGATGCTCTCCAGCCGCTCGGCAACGACGGCGATGTACTTTGGATAGGGGCCTTCGTAAATCGGCACGTCGTAGACGAGTAAATCTTCACCGCCGATTCGCTCGACGTGAAACGCGCCGTCGGCCGGATGATCGAGCGGCAGCGGAGCCGCGAGGTTTGAGGACTTGCCACGCGGGAGGCCATCGATGTTATCGATCGTGACGTAGGTCGTGGGGCTGGAATAATAGTCGAGTTGTTGCTGGTTGGTCAGCAGTCGGTCCGCATCGATCGGCAGTAAGAGAATCGGCGAACCGCCGCTTGCGTGCGAGGGATCGACGTCGTTCTGAATGCGCTCGGCGATCGTGCGAATCTGCGCGCGCGCCTGATCGTAGAGGATACGCTGAAAGGCAAACGAGAGCGCGATTGCAGCGATGGCGATGACGACGACGATCAGCGCCGCGTACCAGGCGGCGATACGCGTGCGAAGCGAGTTGATCGGGCGTTACTCTTTGAGGGCGTACCCGACGCCGCGGACCGTCTGGATGAGCTTGTCGTCGTATCCATCGTCGATCTTGCCGCGCAAATAGCGGATGTAGACGTCGATCAAATTCGAATCGCCGAGGAAATCGCTGCCCCAGACGCCGTTGAAGAGTTCGTCGCGCGTATGCACTTTGTTGCGGTGCAGCAAGAGGTATTCGAGCAGCGCGTATTCTTTTGCGGTCAGCGTGACTTTGTTTCCGGCGCGTTCGACTTCGTGGCGGTCGCGATCCATCTTCAGATCTTTTGCGGTGAGTACGTTTTCGGCGGGCGCGCGATCGCGCAAACGGGCACGCACGCGCGCGAGCAGCTCTTCGATCGAAAACGGTTTGGAGAGATAGTCATCCGCACCCGTATCCAGCCCTGCAACGCGATCGGGGATGCGGTCTTTTGCCGTGAGCATGATGACCGGCGTCTGGCTCTTCGTGCGGATGCGTTTGAGCACTTCGAGGCCGTCGAGTTTGGGCAGCATCCAATCGAGGATGATCAAATCAGGCTCTTTGAGCGCGCGCTCGAGGCCCGTCAGGCCGTCGCGCGCCGTCTCGACTTCGTAGCCTTCGTGTTTGAGTTCGAGTTCGAGAACGCGGCTGATCTGGACGTCGTCTTCGACGACGAGAATCTTGTACTTACGCTCGCCGTTGTTCAATGGACTCCCTTAGCGGGTACGGCGCGCAGGCAGCGCGCGGCAGAGTAAATTGCGAGATCCAAAAGGCGGAACTCGCACCGACGACGACCCAGCCAAGGATGCTCGGCGAAACGTTGCGTGCAAGGCGTTCGAGCAGCGATCCGGCGGCGCTCGCGAGCCGGAGACCGGCGTCGGGAACGGAGGCGAGAACGGCGATCATGAGCCACACCGCCAAGGCCATGACCGTGCCGATCACCCACACTTCCCACATCTTAAATGGCAACGCCGGGCGATACACGGTGGCCGCAAGGATGCGCCCGCGCAGATCGGCCGGTGGTTCTTCGAGTTCGAGCGCGAAAAGCGCCCGATCCAGAGCAGCGTCGTCCATTAGTCCCTCACTTCTGCAACCGAGGCGCTGAGTGCTTTTCGTAACAGCTCCTTGGCGCGGAAAAGATGTGTTTTCACCGTACCCATCGGCACGTCCAGGATCGCGGCGATCTCGTCATACTGTTTCCCGGAGAGGTGGTAGAGCGTGATGACCGTGCGGTATTTCTCGGGCAGAGCATCGATTGCAGCGCGTAAGCGCCGGGCCTCATCGCTCTGCACCGCCAGCCGTTCAGGCCCCGCGGCCAGGTCGGCTGCATCGGGAATTTCGTCGTAACTGTAGCGTTTGCGGCGGGCGAGCCGGTCGCAGCACGCGTGGTAGGCGATCGAGAGAATCCAGGTTGAGAACTTGGCCCCGGTGCGAAACGTCGTTAACGCTCGAAACGCTTTGAAGAACGCTTCTTGCGTTGCATCCTTGGCTTCTTCCACATCGTGCAAGGTCCGATACGAAAGATGGTACACCGCGCGCTCGTAGCGTTCGACGAGATCGCCGAATGCTTCACGCCGACCGCCCAGGGTTTGGGCGATCAGTTCGTCGTCGGTGACCATACGTACGAACGGCGGGAGGTCCGCCAAAGCGACTGCCACGGTATCTGCATGTACGGCCGTGCGAGGCCGATGTTTCGAGCGGGACGGCGAAACATCGACGACCCGAAATCGTACATGCAGCACCTTCCTCCACGAGGAGCTCGAACCATGATCACCGCCGTCCCTTCGCCCGCCGGGTTCTGATGAACTTCGATCCAAAACTGCGCCGCCTGATTTTTGCCCTGGCACTCCTCGAACTCGCCATCATCGGTACGATGATTACGGCCGTCTCATGGCGTCACGGACGCTCCGAGGCGATGGCCGAATCTGCACGTGGCGAAACCGCCCCCTCGCCGGTCCGCCAGGCGGTGCCGGTTGACGCGAAGCCGCATGTCGTCATCGATGCGGGTGACTTTGCGATCGACGTCGTTGCCGGCGGCGACGGCAAAGTTAGCGTCGAGGATCTCAGCGTGCACACGGGCGTGATTGGAAGATCGCGTCGCACGGTCGAGTTGGCGCAAACGGAAGACGGCGCGAAGCTCTCTGCGACCGAGAGCTCCTCGATCAGCCTGGGCCTCTCCGAGCACCGTCTGCGGGTTACTGTTCCCGCGGCGACGGAACTGGAAATTACGGCGTGCTCCTCGGCGAGCGTTTCGAATTTACGCGGGAGCGTTCATGTGAGCGCCGGCAACGGCCGGATCGAATTGCAGAATCTTGCCTCATCGGTCGTCGAAGTCGAAGCCGGGAACGGTCGCGTCGTGGCGACGGGAGTGAAAGCCGAATCGTTCACCGTTCACGCCTCGAACGGTCGGATTATCGCACAGCGGGTCTCGGTTGCCGGTGCTGAGCCCAAGCTCGAATTCACGGCGTCGAATGGAAAGATCGAATTCGACGGGCGCCTTGCAGCAAGCGGCGCGTATTCCATGGAGTCATCGAATGGCAGCGTCCGACTCGGATTGACGGCCGATTCCGATACAACCGTGACGGCGTCGGCATCGAACGGCGTGATCCGAGCGGGAGCGGGGGTTGCTCTTGCGGATGATGGAGACAACAAGATTGCCAAATTCGGCGAAGGTCGGGGAGCGCTGAGCGTTTCGTCGTCCAACGGCTCGATTACCATTTCGCAAACGGACGGGGTCTAGCATGCAAGATAATGTCGTCGCTCTCTTCGGTATCTTTTTCGTCTTCGGCGCGCCGGTGTTAGCGTTTATTGTCATGCGTGTTCTCTCACACCGCGAGCGCATCGAGATGATCAAACGCGGCTATATACCGGGCGATAAGCGCGGCTTCAAAGGCGGGTACGCGCCCGCCCCACCGCCGTGGAACGCCGCGAATGCGCAGCAACAACAGCAGCAACCCGACTATTACGATGTCGCGGGTGCGCAGCGCGCGCTTCGCGGCGGCATCATCACCACGTTTGTCGGCTTTGCGATCTTCATCGGGCTCTCGTTTATCGGCTATCACCCGCACGAAGGTGCCTTCGGAGGGCCTTCACTCGAACCGGGTCCGTGGCTCCTCGGCGGACTGATTCCGATGTTTATCGGCATCGCACAAATCATCATCGCGCTGCTCTCCGGTGCGCGTTTTGGAATTCCGGTAAATCCGGCCGCACCGCCGCCGGGTGTCGGCTACAGCAGTCCGCAGCCGCCCCCGAACGTCGGTAGTAGCTACTACGAGCCACCGCATCCGCAACCACGCGGAGCGACGTACGAAGAACTCAAGCGGCCGGTGCCGCCGCCCGATCTGCGCTAAACCCGAACAGAAATAATGAAGTAGGCCGCGTCGAGAACGCGGCGCTGGCCGCCGCTGAGCAGACCGAATATCTGACTGCGCACATCGGATGCGGCCTTCTGACCGCGCCGCAGCGCGACGAGCAACTGACGAATGTTCGTCGTCTGCTCGTCACTAAGGTTTAAGATCGCCGTGCCCGAGACCGAAGGGACGATGCCCGACCGATCTTCGGTCGCCATCGGCAGGCGGGTCGAGGTTCCCGATCCGGTGATTTCGCTTGGGTTGCCGGTATCGACGCGGCGGATTCGTCCGAGATTGCTCACGAGTGTCCTATCGGCAAAACCGAGGAAGAAAAACAAAGCGGAGCGCCTGAGCGCTCCGTTTCGTTTGTAGCTGAATGCGTGGGGTTACCTGCAGTGGACGATCGCCATCGCCCAACCCGCGGTCGTTCGCGTGCGAACGAGATAGCCGGCTTCGGTGCGATCGTAAACCTGGTAGCCCGCTCTCAGCGCGTCGGCTAGGGTCCTGAACACCATAACTCCTGACATCTCGGGTGCCCTCCTTTCGGGCGTTTGGGATTGGGTCTCTACTCCTATTAACGGACAGAGTGCCCAGCAAGTTCAGTAGGAACGCCTACAACAGTGTAAATATTCGTGCGCGACGAAGGTTAACGGGATGCCCACTCTCGAGAGCAGACCCGCGATTTACACGACGCGCATCATCGATCGGCGCGAGCCGGCGCCCGGAATTGTGATCCTCGGACTGCACGCCCCTGCGCTTGCAGCCGACACTCGACCCGGCCATTTTGTGATGGCGATCCCACCTGCGGGCGTGCAAGCTGCCGTGGCTCTTGGCATCTACGAAGCGCGCGCCGAGCGCGTCAGCCTGATGCTGGTCGATGCCGGACCGCGCACGCGAGCGCTCGCGGCGCTTGCACCCGGCGATTCCCTGGAGCTGCTTGCGCCGCTTGGCAACGGATTTTTTCTCGATGATTTGCCCGATCACGTCGGCATCGTCGCGGGCGGCGTCGGCCTTGCCTCGGTTCTCTTGGCAGCCGAGGACATCGTGCGACGTGGCAAGCGCGCGACACTCTATTACGGTGCACGTACCGCGAGGGCACTCGTCGACCGCGATCTCTTCGCGGCCGCCGGCTGCGCGGTTGAATGTGCAACCGACGATGGCACGTTTGGCCACCACGGCTACGTGACGGACTTACTGCGAATAGCGGATGCGCCGACACTGTTGCTTGCGTGCGGCCCCTCACCGATGTTGCGTTCCGTTTCGCGTGTCGCGGCCGAACGCGGTCTGCGCGCGCAGCTCTCGCTCGAAGAAACATTCGCCTGCGGCGTTGGCGCGTGCTGGGGTTGCGTCGTTCCGCTCGACCGCGCGAGCGCTCAAGCGCCAAAATTTCCGGAAGCCGGCGCCGACGAGTCGCGGACGTACGTGCACGCGCGCATCTGCAAAGAAGGCCCCGTGTTCTGGGCGCACGAGTTGCGTTGGTGAGCGGCGTGATTGCAACGCAGCCGAATCTTCGCGTGCGACTTGGTGGACTCGATCTTGCGTATCCGACGCTGATGGGCAGTGGATGTTACGGATCGGGCGATGAGTACGCACCGTTCATCGACCTTGCCGGAATTGGCGCGGTGGTCCTCAAGAGCGTCACGCGTGCGCCTCGCTTAGGCAACCCCACGCCCCGGCTCGTGCAAACGCCCGGCGGCATGCTCAACGCGATCGGGTTGCAGAATCCGGGCATCGACCACTATCTCGCGCATGACGTGCCGAAGTTTGCATCACGTCCGTGCGGCGTGATCGGCAGCGTCGCGGGTTTTTCGCTCGATGACTACGCGTATACGACCGAAAAACTTGGCGCATGCGATGAGATCGACGCGATCGAACTGAACATCTCGTGTCCCAATGTCGCAAGCGAAGGCGAGACGTTTTCGTGCGACCCGCGCCTCACACATAAAGTCGTCGCCGCCGCACGAAAAGCGACCGCAAAAACGCTCATCGTCAAGCTCTCGCCGAACGTCACGGATATTGCCGCAATCGCGCGCGAAGCCGAAGCCGCGGGTGCCGATGCGCTTGCGGTGATCAATACCGTGCGCGGCATGGCGATCGACGTACACGCCTGGAAACCGCGGCTCGGCAACGTGACCGGCGGCCTCTCTGGTCCGGCGATTCGTCCGATCGCCGTGCTTGCCGTGTACGAAGTGGCGCGCGCCGTCGCGATTCCGATCGTCGGCCAAGGCGGTATCGAAACCCTCAGCGATGCCTTAGAATTCATTCTGGCCGGCGCGACGGCCGTGTCGATCGGCACGGGCAATTTCACCGATCCACGTGCGCCGATCCGTATCGCCGAAGGCCTCCGCTCCTATCTTGCGGAGCGCGGACTGGCTTCGCTCGCCGATATTATCGGCAAAGCCAACGCGGGCTTCAAAAATGCAACCGAATTCAGCGGAGATGAAGGCTAGTGCAATCTCAACTCGTCGTCGCGCTCGACGTGCCGACACTCGCGCGTGCAGAAGAACTCATCCAGTCGCTCGCACCGCTCGGCGTGACTTTCAAGATCGGCTATGAAGCCGTCTACGGATTCGGGGATGCAATTCGCAACGTGCTGGATCGCACCGGTGCCCAATACATGCTCGATGTGAAGTTGCACGACATTCCGCGTACGGTCGGCGCCGCGATGTGCGCGCTCGTTCGGCCGGGTGTGAAACTGGTAACGATCCACGCGCTCGGCGGCGGTGAGATGATGAAAGTGGCGGTGGATGCGGCGGAAGAACGCGCAGCGCAACTCGGCATCGAGGCGCCCGGGATCCTTGCGGTGACGATCTTGACGAGCATCGGGCCGGAAGATTTGGGCGAACTCGGTTTGAGCGGCGGCCCCGGCGAGAACGCCATTCGGCTTGCCGCACTCGCGCGCGATGCGCGCTGCCACGGCGTCGTTTGCAGCGTCGGCGAAGTGGCCGATCTCAAGAGTTTTTTCGGCCACGATTTTGCTACGTTGTGCCCCGGGATTCGACCGGCTGGATCGGCGCACGGCGATCAAAAACGCGCAGCAACACCGGCGCAAGCGCAAGCGGCCGGTGCGGATTATATCGTCGTCGGTCGTCCGATCGTCGAGGCCGGCGATCCGGTCGCGGCGGCGAGCGCCATTTTGAGCGAACTGCATGGAGTACGCGCGTGAGTGCGGATGTCTCGGAGAAACTTTTCGCCGAACTGCAGGCGCGCGGCGCGATTCTCGACGGTCACTTCAAACTCTCGAGCGGACGGCACTCCGATCGCTTCGTACAGAAGTTCCGCATCCTCGAAGATCCAAAGCTCGTCGAAGTCGTTGCAAAAGCCCTCGCTGATGCGGCGCGACCGCACCGTCCAAGTGTGGTCGTGAGCGCGGCCGTGGGCGGCATCGTGCTCGGCTATGAAGTCGCCCGCCAACTCGGCGTCCTCGGCATCTTCGTCGAAAAAGAAAACGGCGTCGCCACGCTCCGTCGCGGCTTCCACCTGGATCCGAGCGACCGCGCGTTCATCGTCGAGGACGTCGTGACGACGGGTCTGAGCGTGCGCGAAGTGGTCGACGTGGTCAAGGCTAAGGGCGCAACGCCGGCCGCCGTCGGCGCGATCGTCCAGCGCAGCGAAGTCGATTTCGGCGTCCCCACGTTCCCGTTGCTGTTTTTGCCGATCGAGAGCTACGCCCCCGACGACTGCCCGCAGTGCCGCGCGGGCGATCCGATCACCGAACCCGGTTCGCGGTTTCTCAAGCCCGCGTAGCGAAGAGCCGGGATATGGATTCCCCGGTTACTCGCCTGGTGCGCCCCGCCGTTCTCCGCCAGAAGCCGTACAAGCCCGGCACGACGGTCGACCAAGCGAAGGCGCGTTATGGGCTCGCGCACGTCGTCAAACTCTCGCAGAACGAGAATCCGCTCGGCTGCTCGCCGAAGGCGGCAGCGGCTCTCGCAAGCGTCGGCGATTTGAGTGTGTATTTCGATGATGACTATCCCGAGCTTCGCACGCGTCTAGCTGCGCCATTTGGTCTGACCAAAGACAATATTATCGTCGGCCACGGTAGTAACGACGTGCTCATGACGCTGTTCGAAGCGTTCATCGAGGCGGGCGATGAGATTGTGATGGCCGATCCGACGTTTTCGCTTTTTCCGAAGTATACGCTCCTGCGCGACGGCGTTCCGGTGCGCGTGCCGCTGCGCGATGGCGTGCACGATCTCGATGCCATGCTTGCGGCGATCACGCAAAAGACGAAGTTCGTCATCGTCGTCGATCCCAACAATCCGACCGGGACGCAGGTCGATCCGGCGGCATTCGACCGTTTCGTCGCTGCGCTGCCCATACACGTCGTGCTCGTGATCGATCAGGCGTATCGCGAATATATGCCCGCAGCCAGCGTCGAGGGCGCCGACATCGTCAAACGCCGTCCGCTCACGATGGTCACGCGCACGATGTCGAAGATCTTCGGTCTTGCCGCACTGCGTTTCGGATACGCGATCTCATCGCCCGAGATGATCGAGGTCGTCCAACGCGTTCGCACGCCGTTCAACGTTTCGGGTCCGGCGGTCGCCGCCGTGCTCGCGGCGCTCGACGATGCGGCGTTCATGGAGCGCACGCTGCGCACCAATGCCGAAGGCAAAGCGTACCTGGAGTGCGAGTTCGCGCGACTGGGACTCACCTGGTATCCGTCTGCGGCAAACTTTATCGCGGTGCGGATTCCCGCGATCGCCGAGGAGGCGTACGAAGCGCTGCTCGCGCGTGGCGTGGTCGTTCGCAGCGGCGACGGATTGGGTCTGCCGAATCATTTACGAATTACGATTGGGACGCCGGAAGAAAACGCGGTTCTCGTCGCCGCGCTCGAATCGCTTGCAAGCGAGTGGCGCGCCGCTCCGGCGCTGCTATGAACGCGGCGATCGCGATCCGGCACGGCGAGCACGCCGATCGTGAGTACGTATACGATTTAGGCCGCCGCACCGTCGATTCGAGCGTTTCGCCGCTCCGCGAGACGACGCTTGCGATCGTGGAACTCGCCTTCGAACGCCTAGCAGAATACGTCTTCGACCAATCGCACCTGGTGTTGCTCGCGCACGATGGCGAGCGCAATCTCGGGTTTTTGCTGTTGCTCGATTCCTTGCCCGATGAAGTGACGGCAGCACCGCAAGCATTCGTCGCCTACATGGCCGTCGAACCCGCCGCACGCCGCGGCGGCGTCGGTCGCGCGCTCATCGACGCGGCCGAATCCGTCGCGCGCGAACGCGGCTTGCCGCATCTCTCGCTCATGGTGACGGATGCCAATCAAGCCGCCGTGGATCTGTACGCGAGCGTCGGATTTCATACGGAGCGCCGCCTGCTCACCAAGGTGCTGAAGTGAGTGCCACCTTAACGCGGCGCATCGTCGTCGGGGCGATCGTCGTCCTGGTTGCGCTTGCGCTCATTTACGTTGCATTAAAGATTCCAAAGACGCTCACCGTGTTCTTGATCGCTTCGTTCATCGCGTTCGGGGCGTACCCGCTTACTTCGCGCTTAGAGCGGCGGATGCCGCGTGCGGCGGCAATTGCCATCGTCTATCTCGGCTTGCTCGGCGCGCTTGTGGTCTTACTCTTACTCGTCATTCCGATTACGGTCGCGCAGGTTCAGGCGCTCTTACTCAATAGCCCTGATTACGTCGCCGGATCGCAGCAGCTCGTCGTGAAATTCGAGCAGGTCGTGCGCGCGCGCTTGGGACCGCACGTGCAGTTTCCGAGTCTTGCCGATATGCAGACGCTCGTCGGCCAGCGCGTCGCCGGCGGTCTGTCCTACGTGATCGCCTCGGCCGGATCGATCGCGCTGCAGACGATTGGCGCGCTCTTCATCGGCATCTCATCGCTGATCCTCTCGATCTTTTTCCTCGCTCGCGGACGCGGCGTGCTGCGCTCGCTGCTCGTCTTCGTACCGCCGGCACGGCGTGAGTCCGTCCAGCTTTTGTTCACCGAAATCGCTTCGATCTTCGGCCATTTCGTTGCGGGGCAGGCGCTCCTGAGCGCAATCGTCGGCGTCTCGGTGTGGATCGTGCTCGCGCTCTCGCACTTCCAATTCGCCTTGCTCGTCGGCGTTGTGTGCGGCCTGGCCTACTCGATTCCGTTCGTCGGTATGCTCGTCGCGCAAGTGCTAGCAGCACTGCTGGCGCTGCCGCAGGGCGCCGGGATGGTGGTGTGGGTCAGCGTCGCGATCTTTGTGATCGCGCGTATCGGCGACAACGTGCTCGTCCCGAAAGTCATGTCCGAGTCCGTCGGCGTCTCGCCGATCGGCGTCATGTTTGCGGTTTTCGCCGGTGGCGAACTTTTCGGACTCCCCGGCTTGCTGCTCGGAATTCCCGCAGCGGCGCTCGTGAAAGTGCTCTTCCGCTTTTTCGTCACGCCGTATTTAGCGAGGATCGAGGCCGAAAAAATTCTCGAAGAACAGAACACGACGGTCGAGCTGAAGTCCGAAACGGTGATCTTGACCGTCAGTAGCTAAGTTGTTTCGGCGCGTTCCATCGAATCGGGGGCGCTTACGCCGCAGAGTGCGAGCACGCTTGCGAGCACGGTTTTGGCCGCGAGAGCGAGGGCTAAGCGCGCGACGCTGACGTCGGCATCATCGCCGATGATCGTGCACGTTGTGTAGAACTGGTGGAATTCGCTTGCGACATCGCGCGCGTACCGTGCGATGCGATGCGGCGCGAGCGCTTGCGCAGCGTTGGCGATCACCTCGGGGTATTCGGCGAGTCGACGCGCGAGCGCGAGTTCTGCTTGCTCGGTGAGTGCGACAAGACCCTCACCTTTCATGGCGCGCTCGACGAGTGAAGCGTCTTTCTCCGCGGCCTTGCGCACGACGGAGGCGATACGCGCGTGACCGTACTGCACGTAGAAGACCGGGTTGTCGCTCGACTGCTGCTTGGCGAGCGCAAGATCGAAAGTGAGCGGCTGATCGGGGCTGAGCATGACGAAGAAGAAGCGCGCCGCATCGACGCCGACTTCATCGATAATGTCTTGCAGCGTGACGATCTGGCCGGCGCGTTTGGACATGGCAACGACTTCATTGCCGCGCATGAGCGTGATCTGCTGCGCGATTAGCACGTTGATTCCGCCCGGATGCCCGTAGGCCGTTGCAAGCGCGTTGAGCCGTCCGATGTAGCCGTGGTGATCCGGTCCGAGAATGATCTCCGCGCGATCGTTGCCGCGTTGAAATTTCTCGTAGAAGTACGCAACGTCGGCGGCGTAGTACGTCGGCCGACCATCGGAGCGGATCACGACGCGATCTTGATCGTCGCCGGATTCGCTGGTCTTCACCCAGGTAGCGCCATCTTTTTCGTACGTAAGGCCCATCGCGCGCAGGCGTTCGAGGCCCGCTTCGATCGCGCCGCGCCCGCTCAGTTCTTTCTCACTCTGCCAAAGATCGTAGTGCACGCCGAAGTGCGCGGCGATTTCACGTTGACCGGCAACGAGCGTATCGCGTCCGAATTGGCGAACTTCGGGAAGCCACGCGGCCTCACTAGCCGTGCGCCATTTCTCGCCGTCGCGATCGCGTAACGCCTGTGCGACGGGCATGAGGTAGTCGCCCGGATAGCCGTCTTCGGGGAACGGAAATTCCGGTTCCCACAGTTGACGGTAACGCGCGTAGAGTGAACGCCCGAGCGTGTCGATCTGGGAGCCCGCATCGTTGATGATCCACTCGGTGAATACGTCGAAGCCCGCAAAGCGCATGGCATTTGCAAGCGTCGCACCGATCGAGAGCGTACGGCCTTGCACGACGACGAGCGGGCCGGTCGGGTTTGCGCTGCCGAATTCGAGCGAGACTTTGATATTGCGTTTGGGGCTTTTTCCGAACTCCGCACCGTCGCGCAAAATCGTCGCGATGGTTCGCTGCCAGAACGCGGGTACCAGATGCAGATTGATGAAGCCCACCACGGCGTTGCTGTTCGGCAAGACGGTGGCGCGGACGTCGGGATCCTCGAGGGCGCGATCGAGGACGGCGTTCGCGATGTCGTTCGGCGAGCGTCGGGCAGCCTTGGCGAGCGAAAACGCAACGTTGGTCGCCATGTCGCCGAACTCGGCGCGGCGCGGCGGCTCGAAGTGAATCGCGGGCTCCGAGCCCGGATAGAGGCTGCGGATCGCGTTTTCGAAGCGGCCGGCGAGTTGGGGAAGCGTCAGCAAGGTGCCCGCCTCAGTGGTGATAGGGTTCATTGCGGGCGATCTTCGCTGCGCGGTAAAGCTGTTCCAGCACGATCGCCCGCGCCCACTCATGTAAGAACGTCAATCTCGAGAGCGACCAGCGGACATTCGCCCGATCTTGTAGCGCCTGCGAGGCGCCGAAGGTCCCCGCGATCACGAAGGTGATCTTCGGTGTCCCGCCCACAGCAAGCGCCTCGATCCGACTCGCAAGCTGGGTGCTCGCAATCTCGATGCCGGTTCGTTCCAGCAGCCAGACATGATCGCTCGGGGCGAGCAACGCGAGGATCGCTTCGCCTTCGGTCGCGACCGCGCGCTCCGGCGCACTGCCATCCGCTGCCCGGACTTCATCAAGCGTAAGGCGGTGGTACGGCGCGATTCTCTTTTGAAAATCTGCGACGGCCGATGCCACGTACGCTTCGCGAACTTTTCCGACGGCGATCAGGCGTACTTGCATACCGCTCCGTTCGTCACGTACGCGATGGACCCTAACGAGCGGAAAGACACGAAGGAATGAGCGCCTTGCTCGATACACGTTCCGAAAGCGAGCACCACTGCGGCGATCGCGCTCACTTGATAGGGTGTGTTTATGCGAGTGCTAGGTGCGATCGTGGTTGCGGCAGCGACGGTACTGACCGATTGCGCTGGGAATTCGAGTGCTGCGAACTCCCACGTAGGCTACTCCGGCATTTTTCCACCAGAGCCTCCGTGCCCGGCGGCGATCCAGCTGATTCGGATGATTTCACCGGCACCCGGCGCGACGAGCGTCTCGCCGACGATCGCGGTGATCGAGGTCTCGAAGTTGTTTGGTAAGCAATATGTCGTCGCGCTCTCGCCGCAACCGGCTCAAGCGCCTTCGAACGCACCGGTCCTCTCACAAATCGACATGCCATCTGCTGCCTCCGAGGGGATGGGTTCGCTCCTCGCAATTCCCGCGCTTGCCGCGCATACCACGTACGCCCTTACGCTAACGGAACAATCCAACTGCCCGTCGGTTCAAATGACCTCGGACAGCACGTTCACGACCCAATAGTCGGTGCAACCTCACGTTTGTAGTTGCTTTGACATCTCTGCGCGCGGAAGCGACACGCCGTTACGGACAACATGCTCATGCCGTTCGATTTTCCATCCATTTTTCGCAAAGAACGGCTGTCATCGAAATCCACGCGCAAACAACACCGGGTCATTCTCGGCGACGAAGGTTTGTAGTCCAGCAGATTTGGTAACCAGCAGTCGGAATCTGGAACCGATGGTGCCCACGCTTCAATCTGCTCGCGACTATACGCCTTGCATGCGACTTCGTGGACGGAACGGTAAAATTTCTCACAAACGCGCGGCGCATCGCCGGCACTGAATCGTCGGATCGTCATTTCAGATCCGTGTCTGCGCTGATGACCGAAGTAGCGTGTTTCTCCGTCAAACAAGTTTAAACGGGAACGCGAATATCGACGTATTCGACGATCGAGGGTTCGGGAATTGGATCGCCGTCTTCACGCATTCCCTCAACGTGCATCTGCACGGCGCCCTGGATGTTCTCTCGAATTTCTTCGAGCGTGGCACCCGTCGCGATGCATCCGTCCATATCGATGACATAGGCGGAGTATCCGGTGCCGGTCGGCTCGATTACGATGGGAAATTTCATTTCAGCCCTGCCTGTGTAAGCATTGTGGACCACGTCTTCAGTGAAACCTCTTGGGATTCTTTACCCCAAACAGTGACGCGACCGGGCTTGCTCGGATGGACGAACTGCCGATGCGAGCCCGTCGTGTTGTGTAGCACCCAGCCGTCGCGCTTGATAATGCGTAGAATCTCGTGAACTTTGTGAATCATCGGTCCTGGTGCGGGGACGGTGCGATTCGATAGGTGTCGCCGTCCCGGATCACAACCCCGAGCATTTCGCATTCTGCGAGCGCACCAAGAAGCGTACCAATCTCGAGTCCGACTACTTGCGCTAGTGATTCGCAAGTTGAACCGTCCGCGCCAATCGCCGCCAGTAGGCTTCGATGGCCTTCCGGCGTTGGAAGGATCAGTTTATCCAGCTGCAATCCTGTTCTTCGCGGTCGCCCGATTGCATCGAGGACGTCGTCCGCGTGGCGCACGAGTGTTGCGCCGTCACGGATCAGTGCAAGGCAACCCGCGACTTTTGGGCGATCCACATCTCCGGGAAAGGCAAGCACCGGAAGCGAGCGATCTGCCGCCCATGACGCCGTGTTGAGCGCGCCCGAACGTGCGGCGGCTTCGACGACGACAACCGCGTCGGCGAGCGCGGCGACGATTCCGTTGCGCTGCAAGAACTGATACGGGCGTGCTGGTTCGTCTGGCGGATACGGCGAGATAACTGCCCCGCCGCCGGCGATCATGCGACGCGCCAGTTCGCGATTGCGCGGAGGGAAGAAATGGTTGTGTCCGCCGCCGAGCACGCCGATCGTCGGTGCGCCTGCGAGGAGCGCGCCTTCGTGTGCTGCCGCGTCGATCCCAAGTGCAAGCCCCGACACCACGCACACACCACTCATCCCGAGTTCGTGGGCGAGTCGGCGCGCGCGCTCGCGTCCGCCTTCGCTCGGTGCGCGCGTCCCGACGATCGCCACGGTCGGTGCTGCTAGGCCGTCGAGCGATCCCACCACATACAAGCCCGAAAGCGCGAGCCCAAGAAGGCGCTCGCCTGCAAATTCGTCGAGTTCGGCGCGGGAAACGAAGCGGCGGCCGGTCGCCGGAAGGTCGGTTGCGTTCACGCGACCCCTATCACTCCCTCGGCACCCGGCGGCAATTCCCCTCGTCAATCCCTCGTGGGTCCCTCACGAGGATTGCCGCGTTACCCTCGGAATACGGGGGGGCGATTGCGGCCGCGCCACCCTTACCTAAAGCGCGGCCGATGGGAGAAACAAACGAGATGGCAAGCCAAGCATACTGCGTGAAATGCAAGACCAAGCGTGAAATGAAAGACGCCACGCAGATCACCATGAAGAACGGCCGCCCGGCGACCGAAGGCAAGTGCCCGGAATGCGGCACGAAAATGTTCAAGATCGGCGCCGCCACCTAGGCTGCGTCCGTACCGCGAAGTCGAGGAAGCCCGCACGCTGCGGGCTTTTTTGTTTGCCGGGCAGACATGTTGTGGCCTATACTCGAAGCGTGCCACTAGATGTTGTACCGCTGGGGGACTAGGCTCTGATCTGCCCCACCTGCCGCAAGAGCGAGACGCGCGTTGTCGACAGCCGCGACGATGAGTCCGTGGTCCGGCGCCGCCGTGAGTGTCTGGCCTGCAAGCAGCGCTTCACGACCTACGAGCGGATCGAGGCACCGCGTCTCTTCGTCGTCAAGAAAGACGGTCGCCGCGAACAGTGGAACCGCGACAAGGTGCTCTCGGGCCTCCGTCGCGCGTGCGAAAAACGACCGGTCTCCGATCCGCAGATGGACGAGGTCATCTCGAACCTCGAGCGCGAACTTTTTTCACGTGGCGAGAATGAAGTGGCCTCGACTCTGGTGGGCGAGAAGCTGATGGAAGCCCTCAAGGTGCTCGATAAGGTGGCGTATATCCGATTTGCCAGTGTCTATCGCTCGTTCCGGGACGTGGAGAGCTTCCAAGCCGAACTCTCGGACCTGCTTGCCAAATAATAACGTCCGCATCGGCGTCCTCCGCTTGCCGGAGGGCGCGGATTTGCCCTTGCCGGCCTATATGAGCAGTGATTCGGCCGGGGCCGATGTCGTCGCCGCCGTTACCGAGGACCTCGTCCTCGCGCCGCTGGCACGCGCACTCGTTCCGACCGGTTTTGCACTCGAGATCCCGGCGGGCTATGAAGTGCAGTTGCGTCCACGCAGCGGCCTTGCGCTCAAGGCCGGCCTGACGCTGCTCAACGCGCCAGGCACGATCGATGCGGATTACCGCGGGCCGGTCGGGGTGATCGTCGCGAATTTGGGAAGCGAACCGTATACGATCCGGCGCGGGGACCGTATCGCGCAGATGGTCGTCGCGCCGGTTATTCAGGCGATCTTCCGCGAAGTGACGGAGCTTGGCACAAGCGATCGCGGTTCGGGCGGTTTTGGGAGTACGGGGCGATGAAGGTCTATGTCGTCGGCGCAGGCGCCGTCGGACGTTATCTTGGTGATTCGCTTGCGAAAATCGGCAACGACATCGTCTACGCGCCGCGCGATCTCGCTGCCGTCGAACGTATCGAGGCCGATCTTGCGATCGTTGCGGTGAAGTCGTTCGATACGGATGGCGCGATCGCAACGCTCCAGCGCGCACTTGCCGATCCGAGCAAGACGACGATCGTTACGCCGCAGAACGGCGTTGGGAACGAAGAAAAGCTTGCCGCGGCGTTCGGCGTCGATGCGATCATGTCGTGCGCGCTAACCGTTCCCGTCGGCGTCGATCGCGATGGCCAATCGCAGGCCTCGAACACCGGCGGAATTGCGTTCGCACCGGTCGGTGCGTCAAGCCACAATTGGGTGCTCGCGGCCTTCGGTTCGACGGGGATTCCCGTGCAGTCGGCGAGCGACTATCGCTCGCTCAAATGGTCGAAGCTCGCGCTCAACGTCGTCGCGAACGCCTCGTGTGCGATCCTCAACGTCTTACCCGAGCGGCTCGTTCATCTCGATAAAGTATTCGAGTTTGAAATTCGCGCGATCCGCGAAGTGCGCGCGGTGATGCGGTCGCTCGGCATCGCTCCGATGGATCTGCCGCGCTATCCCGTGCGAGCATTGCAGGCGATCGCGCAGATGCCGACGCCCGTCGCGCGAGCGATTCTTGCCAGCCGCGTCGCGGGAGCGCGCGGCCGCAAGCCTCCCTCGCTCTTACAGGACTTGCGCGCAGCGAAAAGCCAAACCGAAGTCGACGTCCTCAACGGTGCGGTCGCGGCGGCTGGGCGTGCGGCGGGCGTTGCAACGCCGGTGAACGCGGTCTATGCACGAATCGTGAGCGATATCGCGAACATGCCGCAACTGTGGGCGAAATACCGCGAACGCCCCGATGCCCTGGACGCGGAAATCCGAGCCGAAATTGCGCGTTCTGCACGCGCCGTCCCCGCTTAACCGACCCGAGGAGGATCGATGCGCCATCCCAACGTCCCCGAGAGCCTCGATAGCTGGAGCATCCTCCACCGGATGTTCCGCTTCGATCGCCGTCGGTGGGATCAGTTGCCGCTCGAACGCAAGGCTGCGATCATCGATCAAGCGCTGCCGGTCATAGCAACGCTCGCGCGAGACGCGGATGCGGATCTGGGTCTCGCGCAAATTCTCGGACATAAAGCCGATTTGATGTTCACGCACTACGCGAAGTCGTTCGATGCGCTCGGCGAAATGCAAGTGACGATCGACCGGCTCGAACTTCGTGACTTCCTCGAACCGCTGGCATCGTACGTCTCGATTCTCGAACTCGGCCTCTACGAAGCGACCGGCAAAATTCACGCCGATCTTACCGCCCGCGGACTCAAACCGCATTCCGAGGATTGGAATACGGCCTTCGATGAAGCGCTTGCGATCCAAGCGCGTGAGCCGCGCAATGCCGGACGTCTTTGGGCCAAAATTCCGCGACGCCGCTATGTGTGTTTCTATCCGATGGATAAGAAACGCGGCGAAGCCGTGAATTGGTACATGCTGCCCTATCGCGAGCGCGCCGATATGATGCAAGATCACGGCAAGATCGGTCGCTCGTTCCATGGCCTTGTGAATCAAGTGATCTCGGGTTCGATCGGCTTCGACGATTGGGAATGGGGCGTCGATCTCTACGCCGACGATCCGCTCACGTTCAAGAAGCTCGTCTACGAAATGCGTTTTGATGAGGCTAGCGCCAAATATGCGGCGTTCGGTCAGTTCTGGACGGGGATGCAGTTCTCGGTCGCGCAGTTGCCGCAGTTTCTTGCCGGCGAAGCCTCCCCGCAACTGCTCGCTGAAGACATGCGCGAACTCGTTTCGCGCTAGTATGCCGAGCACGTGAACCGACACATCGCAGCACTCGCGATTGGACTCATGGCGCTTGCCGCGTGCTCAAACGAATCTCCGTGGGAATCGTTCAAGGCTGCACCCGCGCTCATCGGTACGCAAACGCTGCCGCTTGGCAACGTCTTGATTCCGGCGAAGATCGACGGCATCGGATGGAGCTGGCTGCAACTAGATCTGGGCGCGGACACGACGTTCCTCTACGGCGGCACGATCGCGCGCTTTCACGTGCCCGTCGGATCGGATTTGCGACTGCACGGGGCGCTCGGCGCACACGAGCAATCGTTCGACGGCGTCGTAAGCGGCGCGATCGACGGCGGTGAGAACGACGGGCGACCGATCGTCGGCGTCCTCGGTGCGGATTTTTTTGTCACCCACGCGCTCGCACTCGACTTCGTTCACAACCGCTATGCGCTCGCGCCGACCGTCGCGCGGCTGCCGCATGAAGTAAGCGACGTAAGCTACGTTCCGCTTCGCTACGAGTCGACGGCGACGTACCGCAACAAAGTCATCGTGTCGATGGACGTGGGCCCGCGAAGGTACGACCGCGCATTGCTCGACATTGGAGCAAGTCCGTTCGCGCTTGTCGTCAAAGGCAGCGATTGGTTCGCCCGGACCGGTCGATCGCTCGGCGATCGACGCAATACCCGGGTAAACGCAAATCAGTTTGGCGCGCCGGTCGAGCTCGTGAGTGCGCCGGCGATCGGTGATCTGCGCATCGGCGCTGCATCGCTTGCAACGCCACTCGTGTATACCGTGAGGTCTGGAAAGAGTGCAGCGACAATCGCGCAGCCGTTCGACGGGGTCATCGGCAATGCGCTTTTCGAGCATCGCATTCTCGTCCTCGATATTCCCGCCGGTCGGCTCGGTATGAAGGTCGCACCGTGATCGCCGAGCGACCCGACGGGAAGGCGCTGCTGCAGATCTGTTCGCTTGCGGCGCCCGGACGTCTTAGCGCTTGCGCGTGGTGCGCCGCCGAGCTTCCGCCGCGGCGTCGCACCTGGTGCGGCGACAAATGCGGCGATGCGTTTTGGACCAATCATTGGTGGACGCTCGCACGCAGTGCTGCAAAACGGCGCGATAAATACCGCTGTATTCAATGTGGACACAAACCACCCGTACGTCCGAACAAAAAAACGACGGCGAATCACCGGGCGTATCTTGCCGCGATGCGCGATTGGCGCAAAGCAAAACGCACGGATCGCTTGGAGATCAACCACATCGTTCCGTGCAATGGAACGCACGGGATTCTCAGTTGTTCGCATCACTTGGAGAATCTCGAAACGCTTTGCGTTGTGTGCCACCGCGCGCACACTAGCGCCATCCAACGCCCGGGATGATCGAGGTTGGATATCTGATACCGGGTCAGGAGCGCGAAGCGACGGAACTCTTTGCCGCCGTCGCCTCCGAGCGACAATGGATCGGAACGGAGGGACCGCTCGACATCGAAGCGCGCACCGCGGGCCTCGTCGGTTCGATCGCCTGCGGTCAACAAACGTTGATCGTCGCTCGCTTGAGCGGTCGCATCGTCGGTACGCTCGGTCTCTATCGCGATACGAAGGGACCCCGTACGATTTCTCTTGGCATGATGGTTGCCGCGGATCGTCGCGCGATGGGAGTCGGCTCGGCGCTGATCGACTTTGCCGTTGCGCACGCGCGCAGCGCCGGTTATGAGGAAATTGCGCTCGATGTGTTCCCGCATAACGAAGCGGCGCGCGCCCTGTACCGGAAGTTCGGTTTCGTCGAAGTCGAGCGGGTGGCATCGGAGATCCCGCGCGCAAACGGAGACCGATGGGATGTGATTCGCTGCAAATTGATGCTTCGCACGGATGAAACGGCCACCGATGGGGGAACGACTCTCGTATGAACGATCACGATATCGAAACCAAAATCGAAAAGCTCGCGGAAGAAGAGCAGTCCATTTTACAGGCCGGAAGCGGCAAAGCAACGCACGAGCACGACCGTCTCGAAGCGATTCGCGTCGAACGCGATCAGCTTTGGGATTTACTACGCCAGCGCCGCGCCAAGGAAGAATTCGGCCAGAATCCGGCGGAGACCGAACTGCGCAAAGCGCGCGTGGTCGAGAACTACGTCGAGTAGGTCGCCTCGGCGCTCTCGCTTGCGGTCACGGGAGTGATGACATCGCTGACGAGAGCTCCGCTTGTGGCCGGAGATTCGGCTACGGCGAACGTCATGGTGACGATCGTCCCGTCGGGACCGCTGGTGCGTTCGAAAAGCTGACTAAGAGCCTGCATGATCGTATCGCCGCGCCCGCGATCGGCTTTCTCGTCGACCGTCCAGCGGCCACGATCGGCGACCACGCCCACAAGGTGCGTATCGTCGGCGCTGATGCGCACGGCGACTTCGCCTCGACGCCAACGATAGGCGTGCTCGACGGCGTTGTTCAGCGCCTCTGACATTGCTTGGCGCACGTCGTCACACTTACGGTCGGAGAGGCCGGCAGCCCGGCAAAAGGCGTGCAAATGCGCGCGTGCTTTGGCCACGCCATGCTCGTTGGCGGGAAAAACGAAGTCGAGTTCCATTCCTGTCATTGCAGTACTCCGGAAATGCGTCAAACGTCACGGCAACCGACCAGCATTGCCAGCTACAGTATAGGGCAAGCATGCCCTCTTTAAACCTGAACCCAAGCAATCGGGACCTTTGTTCCCAACCGACATCTTTTTGTAATCGGCAGCCGGGCGGGCGCACTGAAGTGCCGTACAAGAGGTTGCCTGCTTGAGCGGGCGCCTTGCGGCGTTTTTCGTGGCGCTCGTCAGCGCCGAAATTGCGGGGCAAATTCAGGAAGTCGCAATCGGCTGGTACATCTTCACGCTGCACCATCGTGTGTTTGATTTAGGACTCGTCGGTCTGACGTTGTTTCTCCCGACGATCGTACTCGCGCTGGTTGTGGGGCTCGCTGCCGACCGCTTCAGCCGCAAAGCGATTATCATTCTCACGATCGCGTGCGAGGTCGTCGCGACGGGCGCGTTCGTCGTCTTATCGAACCTGCACGTCGATCGACTGGGACCGTATCTCGCGCTCATTCTGCTGCTCGGAATCGCTCGCGCATTCGCCGCGCCGGCCGAACGCGGCATGTTGCTCAACCTCGTCTCGCGCGACCGCTACATGCACGTTTCATCACTCTTTTCATCGATTCGCAAAGTCGTCCAAGTCGCCGGACCGGCGCTGGGCGGAGCGCTGGTAGCGATCGGCACGCCCCTCGCACTCACGACGTCGATCGTGATGCTCGCCATCGGTGGTGTGGCCATTGCGTTCTTACCGCTCCCGGGCCGCAAGCCGGATGCGCCGGGCGCACAAACGACGTGGCACGACGCACTCGGTGGACTGCGATTCATTCGCGCGCAGCCCATTATTTTGGGAGCGATCTCGCTCGATCTCTTCGCGGTCCTCTTCGGCGGCGCCACCGCGCTCTTACCGGCGTTCGCCGATACGATTTTGCACGTGGGACCGATCGGCTTAGGCCTCTTGCGCGCCGCGCCATCGGTCGGCGGTTTCATCATCGCCGTGTTGCTGGCACGCAAACCGCCAAAGAATCACGTCGGTCGGACGCTGCTGATTTCGGTTGCGGTCTTTGGAGTCGGGACCGTCGTCTTCGGAGTCTCGCAATCACTGTGGCTCTCGCTCGTTGCACTCGCTGTGCTCGGCGGCGCGGATATGATCAGCGTTGCGATCCGCTCGGGACTCGTTCAACTCAACACGCCCGATGCGATGCGCGGACGTGTCTCGGCCCTCGAAAATGTCTTTATCGGCGCGTCGAACGAACTGGGCGCTTTCGAGTCGGGGACGCTCGCCGCGCTGCTCGGAACGGTTCCGAGCGTCGTCTTCGGCGGATCGGCAACGATCGTCGTCGTTGTCCTGTGGGCGCTGGTCTTTCCGCGCTTAGCAAAAATGGATGCGCTACACGAGGCGTGATGCTGAGGTCGGTTGACCGCTCCGGTGGATCGGAAGTTCGACGATGAATTCCGTTCCGAATCCGGGTGCCGCTTGCATTTCGAAGCGTTCCGCGAACATGCGAATGAGAAAGAGACCGCGACCGTCTTCGGCCAACGCTTCGCTCGGAAGCGCGGTGACGAGTTCGGCAAGGCCCGGCCCCGAGTCGCGCAGGCGCAAGATGGGCCGGTCTGCCGTCCAGTCGATGCGCACTTCCACCAGGCCCGGCGCGTGTTCGACGGTATTTGCCAGCAGTTCGCCGAGGATCAATTCGGTATTGTAGAGATCGCACTCGTGCGCGGCGTGTTGACGTAAGAATCCCGTTAATTCGTGGCGCGCAGCGTATGCGCTTTGCGCGTGACTGGAATGGAAGCGCCACGTTTTGGAGAGTGACTGTTCACGCGTGTCCGCGTGCAAGCGTTTTGCACTGAATCGAAGCAAGAGCAGCGCAACATCATCCGAGGGGTTCTTTTCGCAAAAGATGGACTTTAAGACGGCTTCGGCGCTTAGCGGTGCCGAATCGTTGGCGAGACTTTGGAGGGCGCAGAGGAGTTGCCGTTCGCCCGTATCGATATTGCGTTCGAATTCGATGGCGCCATCGGTGTAGAGAGCGACGAGCGCGCGAGGCGAGAGGGTGACCGAATGCGTTCCAATCGTCAGCGTGCCGCCGGTCACAAATCCCGTTCCCAGCGGACCGTCGCTCGGCGCGGACAGAATTCGCGCGCCCTCGGGCATCACGACGATCGGTGCGGGATGCCCGGCACTTGCATACGTAATATCGCCGGTGAGCGGATCGAAGTAGGCGAGCAACGCCGTTGCGATCGTATCGCTTTGCGCGCGCAGCACACGATCGGCCATGACGAGGACGGCGCCGGGATCATCGTTTTCGATTGCCTGCGTGAAGATGGTTTGGCGTAAGCGACCTGCGACGATCGCCGCGTCCAGTCCGTGTCCCGCTACATCGCCAATTGAGATCAAGAGGCGGCCGTCAGGCATGAGAAATGCATCGTACCAATCGCCGCCGACGACGGCATCGCTTTCGGCCGGCCAGTATGTCGCATCGAGCGTAAAATTTTCATGCACGGGAAGCGATTGCGGTAAGAATGCGTCTTGCATCATCGAGGCAATACGTTTGTCGCGATCGGCGTTGCGGCGTTGTACGTCGATGTCGGTGTTCGAACCGAACCAGCGGATCACGCGTCCGTCGCTATTCCGAAACGGTGCGATACGAGTGAGGAACCAGCGAAACTTACCGTCCGCCCCGCGCAGGCGGAATTCCATCTCGAAAGCACTGCCGCGCGCGATTGACTCCGGCCACTCGCGCATGACTTCGGGCAGGTCCTCGGGGTGATGGACAGACTGCCATCCCCAGCCGGCGGCTTCGTCGTGCGTCTGGCCCGTGTAGTCGTACCAGCGCTTATTATACCAATCGATCGATCCATCGGCGGTCGCCGTCCAGAGAATTTGCGGAACGGAATCGCCGAGCGCGCGAAACTCGATATCGTGGTCGGCCTTCGCCCGTTCGACTGCCGCTGAGCGCTCTAAACCCGCGGCGCGCCTCGCCGAGCGAATCGAGTCGCCCGCGACGGAGATCAACACCGCGAGGCCCGAAATCAACGAGAGGATGCGCCCGACGTAGGATCCCATCGAAAAGCGCACGAGCGACGAGGCGATGAGAAAGATTTCGCCGATTGCGGCAACGATCGCGATTGCTACCCATAATTCGAGGTCGCTGAGCTGGCGGAAATTGCGCAGGAGGCGGACAAGTGCGATTACATCGAGGCCGATTGCGATTGCGTAGATGGACCACAACACGCTCGTGAACGCGCCGTTCGGGAGTAGTAGCGCCGGGAGCATCGCCGTCGCGCCGAGCGCACAGGCGACCGCGATTAGCGAAACAGCAAAAGCGGCGCCGATCACGCGGTCGCTGCGTTGCTCGCGGCGTTCGGGGGTCCACGTGTAGGCGCAGATCAATGCAGCCCAGCCCAAATGCCAGAACGCCCACATCCACGGCGGCGTTTGGAATCCAAAGGTCGTACCGCTCGTCGCGGGCAGGGTAGCGACGTTCCCGAGAATTAGGGGCCAGGAGAGCGTGTACGCGCAGGCAAGGATCGTCGCGCGCCGGCTGCGGTGTTCGCGAGCCCGCGCGAAGAGCGTCGCGGCCGTGAGGAACTCCGTCGTGACCAAAATGGCGCCGTACGCGCCAAAAAACGTCGCGGAAGGTCCAAGCAAAATGTGACGCGTCGACCACGCCAGGATTGCCACGCCCACCATGAGCCCGACGATGATTGACGCTCGGAGTTGCTCGTTTACGGTCGCGGTGCGTTCGCCTGGCGACCAGGGCTCGTTTTGGATTGTTTCGGCCTCCCGCTCGCGGGTTTTTTAGGCCGTACCCTTGCTAGGTTGCAAAGAAACGTGCCCGACGAGACTGTTCAGCCGAAGGTCAATCCTCTATGCCTTCGTGTCTAAGCGAAGGCCGATACCCGCACCATGCTCGACTGGAGCAACCGGCGACGGGGCCGGGATTACGGCATCAATAGGGGTCTGGTACGCGACGAAACTCGCCGGTGTGTTCGGGCTTCAAGTTCCAAGACTGATGATCGTCATAGGGCGATTATCGTCGGCGTACGGGGCCTCGTCCGTAAGCGTGCGTACACTCCGGGATACCAACTGCGCCGAAGCTTACATCGGACGCTTGTGATCGATGCACGAAGGCGCGCTTTTAATCATTGGTTCTTCCGATGGGTTAATGACCGCATTGCAGGCAGCGTTGAGTATCCCGTAACCGGGAATCGAATTGATCGGTTCCGGATTGCGTTCGACCGCCTTGATACTCGTTAAAACGTTCGCACGTACGGGCGCTGATAACGCAAAAATCAGAAAAAAGACGTTTACTCTGGTAAATAGTCGCACATCGAGCATCGTTCAATCCGCAGGGACGGGAAGTCTTCGTCAAACGTGATATTCGTCGCAGCGCTCGAGGTCGGCACTCCGCGCGCAGATTATGCTGCGCTCGATCGGGCGCCGCGCTCGATCATCCGGTAGAGTAATGCTTCTGCGACATGCTCGCGGGTGATGCGTTCGGCCGCCGCAAGATCGGCGATCGTACGTGCGACGCGGGCGATACGATCGAATGCTCGGGCGGAGAGTGCACCGCGTGCCATCGCGATGCGGATGAGGTCCATCGCTGCGGGTTCGAGCGAGCAAAGCGCGCGCACGTCGGCGCCTTTGATTTGGGCGTTGCAGGCGATGCCCGATTCGGCGAGGCGCGCGCTTTGGCGATCGCGCGCGGCATCGACCCGAATCCGAATGGCCTGCGATGATTCCGCCGGCTCGGCGTCGACCATCTCTTCGAACGAGATGCGCGAAACGGTGACGTGCAGATCGATTCGATCAAGCAGCGGTCCGGAAAGCTTTGCGACGTACTTATCGACCAGCGCATCATCGCAGCGGCAGTCGTTCGTGCGCGTTCCGCGATAGCCGCACGGACACGGATTCATCGAAGCGACCAGCGTGAATCGCGCCGGATACGTAAACGTTCCCGCGGCTCGAGCGAGCGTCACCGTCCCCTCTTCGAGCGGCTGGCGCATCACCTCGATTGCGCTACGGCTGAATTCCGGGAGTTCATCGAGGAAGAGTACGCCGTGCTGCGCGAGCGAAATCTCGCCAGGCTTCGGGATCGTTCCGCCGCCGACGAGCGCCGTCTGCGAAATCGTGTGGTGCGGCGAACGAAACGGTCGGGTCGCGACGATCTGCGGTGTTGCTCCGAGCAGTCCGGCGACCGAGTAAATCTTCGTCACGTCGAGCGACTCGGCTTGGCTCATGGCAGGCAGAATTGAGGGGAGCCGTCGAGCGAGCATCGTCTTGCCGCAGCCCGGCGGTCCGACAAGCAACACGTTATGCCCGCCGGCGGCGGCGATCTCGAGCGCGCGTTTCGCGAGCACCTGGCCCCGTACGTCCGCAAAGTCGCCGTCGTCGGTACTCGGTGTCCGATCGAGCACGGGCGGAGTCGTCCGGCGACGCCACTTTGCGCCGTGTCCGAGCACAACGGCTATTGCATCAGAGAGCGTCGCGACAGCGTAGACCTCGAGCCCGTCGAGCAAGGTCGCCTCGGCCAGATTCGCGACTGGTAAGATCACTTTCGTGAAGCCGTCCGCGCGCGCGGCGATGAGCATCGGCAACATTCCGGCAACGGCCCGAAGCGATCCATCGAGCGCGAGTTCGCCCATCGTCACAAAGTTGGCGAGCGACGCCCCACCAAGCTGATCGTCGGTCGCGAGAAGCGCGAGGGCGATTGGCAGATCGTAACCCGGGCCGGCTTTGCGAATATCTGCGGGGGCTAAGTTTACCAGCAATCTGCCAGGTGGATACCCAAAGCCGGAATTGACGATGGCTGCGCGTACACGATCGCGCGCCTCATTTAAAGCACGATCGGGGAGCCCGATGATCGAGAAGGTCGGTACGCCGGGCGAACTATCGGCCTCGACGCGCACGATATGCCCGTCGACGCCGCGCATCGCGCACGTAAAAGCAGCAGAGAGCATGCGGCTCCATCACACGCACCGCTCGCGCCGCTAGGGTACTCGTATATTTTAAGGCTGGTCAACGTCGTGAGATCCTTAAACGGGGCACAAGAAGATCTTTCGCTAGAGACGCTAGCTACCAATTTGACTCTGCGGCTTACGGTGGCGCCCGCCAAGCGAACCATTTGCTCGAGCCGAGGCCTTTTTCGCCTATTCGCGTGTCTTCGCATGATTTGCAATCACGCATCGATCGACGCCCCCTCGTGCCCCGTATTGCGCGAAGGCATCGATTTCCGGCCTCCGGAACGCTGGAATCCATGATTCCTTTCAGTTTCCACACCGTGCACAGGTGTGCGGGCCGCCACTGTGGATAACGGCTCGCACGAGCGCCCCGAAGCGCACGTTGACACCGCGGCCGTTCACGCCGGGTCCTTCCCACAACCAGAAAATCGTCCGTCCAGCCCGGCGCTCTATCAGGCCTCATCGTACGAGTTTGCAGACCTCGAGGAAATGGAAGCGATCTATGGTGGAAGCCGCCAGGGATCGATTTATGGGCGATACGGGGGCCCAAACGCGCTCCATTTCGAGTCCGCCATGGCCCAATTGGAGTTTTCTGAGGATGCGGTCGGCGCCGCGAGCGGCATGGCCGCGATCGACGCGGCGCTTGCTCTCGTGCTTCGGGCAGGTGATCGCGTGATCTGCACTACGGAACTGTACGGTGGCACGTATTCACTTCTTGAGAATGATTACCAAGAACGAGGCGTGATCGTCGATTTCGTCGATCAAACGGACCTCGCGGCCGTGGAAGCCGCGTTCGAATGCGGCAAAGCAAAGGCCCTCTATGTAGAGTCCTTAACAAACCCCCTCATGCACGTAGCCGACATCCCGCGTCTGGCCACGATTGCACACCGGCATGGGGCGATCTTGATCGTTGATGCGACGTTCGCGTCGCCAGCCCTTGCACAGCCCGTTCGTTGGGGAGCGGATATCGTGCTCCATAGCGTTGGAAAATATTTGGGCGGACATGGCGACGTGGGCGCGGGCGTGCTCTCGGGTCGCCGCGACCTCATCGAGCGCGCCCGGGCCTATCTCGTGCGCACGGGGGCTACGCTCCCGCACTTCGAGGCGTGGCTCGCGCTGCGCGGCGTGCGGACCCTCGCGCTGCGGATGACCCGCCACGCGGAGAACGCGCGTGCGGTCGCGGCGGCCCTTGCGCGCATGCCCGGGATCGTACGCGTGCATCACCCGTCGCTTCCCGGCCATCCGCAACACGCGCTAGCGCGCGAACTCTATCCACAGGGGACCGGCGGCATCGTCGCATTCGACATCGTCGGCGGGCGGCCCGAGGTCGCTCAGTTCGTCAAAGGACTCGAGAGGATCGCGATCGTTCACAGCCTCGGCGAAATCGCATCGACGATTTCCTATAGCGTCGCAAGCTCGCATCGCCCCGTTCCGAAAATAACGCGCGACAAGCTCGGTGTGACCGATGCGACGCTCCGTCTTTCGTGCGGCATCGAACACGCAGACGACATCATCGCCGACCTCGCGCGCGCGTGCGCAGGGGTAACCGTACGCGTTCCCGCATAGCTCGCGGCTGGAGGATTTCTATGGTTCAACGTATTCTCACGTGCGCGGTTGCCGTCGCACTCGGCGTAACGTTCGCTGGTTGTTCGGTGAAGACCGAGACGAAGACCACGATCACATCAGCGGACGGCACAAAAACGACGACGAGCGCTTCGTCGGCTGCTCCCGGAAGTGGTTCGAAAGTCATCGGTTTCTCGGTACAGAATCGTGAAGCGCAGTTCTATCAGCAGCTCGAAGCGGGCATGAAAACCGAAGCCGAAAAAGCGGGCTACACCGTCACGGTCGTCGACGCGAGCCGCGATAACTCCAAACAGCAAAGTCAGATCGAAGACTTTATCTCGCAAAAAGTCGCCGCGATCGTCATCACGCCGTACGATTCCAAGGCCATCGGCAGTGCGATCGCCGAAGCGAATAAGGCCGGCATTCCGGTCTTTACGGCGGATATCGCGAATGCATCGAGCAATGGCACGGTCATCTCGCACATCGCAAGCGACAACGTTCAAGGCGGCGCGCAGGCCGCGAAACTCATGTGTGCGGCGCTCGGCGGAAAAGCCGGCGCAGTTGCAATTCTCGACGAGCCCGAAGTCTCGAGCGTCCAGGATCGCGTGAGCGGCTTCAAAGCGGAACTCGCAAAGAGTTGCCCGGGTGCAAAAATCGTCGCCGATATCGACGGTGGTGGCGAGCGAGCCAAAGCCAGCAGCGCGACCGACGACATCCTGCAGTCGCATAAAGATCTCAAAGGCGTCTTCGGGATCAACGACGACTCGGCGCTCGGTGCCGCAAAGTCGATCCAAGCCGCCGGCATGGCGGGTAAAGTGCTGGTCGTCGGATACGATGCAACGCCCGAAGCGCAAACCGCAATCAAAGCCGGTACGATGTACGGCGATGCGATCCAACACCCGGATCAAATCGGTGTGAAGACGATCGATGCGATCACCGGTTATTTCGCGGGCAAGAAACCCGCCGCGAAGATTGCGGTCCCCGTCGGAACGTTCACCAAGGCCGACGCGAAATAGACCCGCTACTCGCGATGCGCGGCATCGAGAAGTCATTCCCGGGCGTCAAGGCGCTCTCGGGCGTGACGCTCGATGTCAACGCGGGCGAGCTGCTGGCACTCGTCGGCGAAAACGGCGCGGGTAAATCGACGCTGATGAAGATTCTCTCCGGCGCACAACCCGCTGACGCCGGAGAGATCGTTGTCGACGGCGTGGTCGCGAAGATCGCGGGTCCAAAAGACGCCGAGCACCTTGGTATCGGCATGATTTATCAGGAATTCAACCTCGTCCCGGATCTGGGCGTGATCGAAAATATTATGCTCGGCATCGAGCCGGTCCGCGGCCTCTTTCTCGATCCGAAGGGCGCGACGCACGCGGCGAGCACGGTGCTCGCAGAGCTCGGCATCGAGTTGCCGCTCGACGTTCCCGTGCGCCGCCTCTCGGTCGCACAGCAGCAGATGGTCGAGATTTGCAAGTGCCTCGTGAAGAAAGCGCGGCTCATCGTGATGGACGAGCCGACGGCGGCACTCACCGACCGCGAGATCGACCGGCTCTTCGAATTGATCCTGCGTCTCAAGAAGAGCGGCGTTGCGATTATCTACATCTCCCACCGGCTCGAAGAATTACCGCGAATCGCTGACCGTGTCACGGTGCTGCGAGACGGCAAAGCGATCGAGACGCGGGCGCTCGCCGATCTGCCGCAAGACGAAATGATTCGGCTCATGGTCGGACGCGCGCTCGACGCGCATTTCCCCGAACTGCCGCCGGTCCGAGCGGACGCACCCGTGATGCTTCAAGTCGCGGGGCTCCGTCGCGGGAATCGCGTGAATGGCGTCGATTTTTCGGTGCGCGCGGGTGAAATTATCGCGCTTGCCGGCCTCGTTGGCGCCGGCCGAACCGAAATCGTGCGCGCGATTGCGGGTGCCGATGTGCCCGATGCGGGGACGGTTACGGTCGAGGGTAAGGTCGTGCGGATTACGAGCCCGCGGGTCGGGATCGCAGCCAAAATCGCGCTCATCACGGAGGATCGCAAGAATCAAGGCCTAGTCCTCGGGATGAGCGTGCGCGCGAATACGACGCTTGCCCACCTCGAACAATTCACCACGCGTGGCTTCATCGACAAACACAAAGAAGATACGGCCGCGAATCAGTCGATTGCCGAACTGCGAATCCGCACCCCAAGCGACGAACAACTCGTGCGCAATCTCTCCGGCGGTAACCAGCAGAAGGTCGTTTTGGCCAAGTGGCTCGTCGGAGACGCGCGCATTTTTCTCTTCGACGAACCCACGCGCGGCATCGACATCGGCGCGAAAGCGGAAATCTATACGTTGATGGTCGATCTTGCACGCAAGGGAGCGGCAATCGTGATGGTTTCAAGCGAACTACCGGAAGTCTTAGGTATGGCGCACCGGATTCTCGTCATCCGCGATGGTTTGATCCGCGCCGAATTTTCGCACGCCGATGCGACGCAAGAGAAGATCATCGCCGTTGCAGCCGGAGCAGCAGCGTAATGGCGGAAGTTCAAGCCGAGGTCAAAGCGAATCTCGAAAATCGCGCCGGAGACGCGCGCGCGAAAGCGCGCCGGACGTACTGGACGCGCTTCGGCATTTTTGCTGCCGTGCTCGCAGCGATCGTCATCGTCGTCAATATTTTCACGCACGGCAACTTCCTCACGGCCGGTAACCTCACCAATGTCTTACGGCAGATCACCTACAACGCGATTTTGGCGATCGGGCAAACCTTCGTCATCATCACGGGTGGTATCGATCTCTCGGTCGGTTCACTGATCGAACTCTCGGGCGTCGTCATGGCGCTCTTCGCGAACGCCACCGGACTCGATGGCGTCGTTCTCGTTCTCGCGACGTTGCTCGTCGGCGTGCTCGTCGGCGGTTTTGCGGGCTTCGTCAATGCCGTTCCCGTCGTGCGCTTGAATCTGCCGCCGTTCATCACGACCCTTGCGATGATGCTCATGGCACGTGGTCTCGCCTTCAAACTCAGTCACGGTCAGCCGATCGCGCTCAATTCGCACGCGTTCGATTCGATCGGCACGGGCTATATCTTGAGCGGCGTTCTCGCGCCGCTGCATCTTCCCGGCATCCCGATTGCGGTACTCTGGATGCTCGCACTCGTTACGATCTTTGCCGTGCTGCTCACGCGCACGCGTTTCGGCCGCTACGTGTACGCGCTCGGCGGGAATGAAGAAGCCGCGCGCCTCGCCGGCATCGACGTCGCGCGTGCGAAAACAATCGTCTACATGATCTCGGGTGCCTGCGCGGCCGTCGCGGGCATGCTGCTCATGGCTCGCTTCTCATCGGGCTCCCCGAATACCGGGATCGGCAACGAGCTGCAATCGATCGCTGCGGTCGTCGTCGGTGGGACGAGCCTGACCGGTGGTCGCGGCAGTGTCGTCGGCACGTTTGCCGGCGCGCTGCTGATCGGCGTGCTGAACAACGTGATGAACTTGCTCAACATCGAATCGTACACGCAAGAGATCGTGCTCGGTGCCGTCATCTTGCTTGCGGTGATCGTCGACCAGCTGCGCCGGAAGTACGTTGCGGCTTAGAAGTTCGCGTCCGTCAGGCCAACATTGAGCTTGACGCTCGTCCATTTCTCGTCTTTGACGAGGCGTTCACCCTCGAAGCGTTCGCGGCGCACCGGCAGATGCGATGACTTTGCGAACGAGACGATTTCTTTGCTAACGCCGTGATTGGCGGCTGGATCGGCAACGATGAGTGTAACGGCTGTCGTCGCGATGCCGTCAACGGCTGCCCCATCGGCTTCGCTCATAATTCCCTTGATCGATTTAAGCTCGTCGATGACCGACCCAAACGTGCCCGTATCGATCGAATCGCCACGTAGCGAGAGCACGCGCTTGTCGTGCAAGTCCATATTCATCTTGATCATTGCAAGCATCCCACCCTTATGCGCGCGCACTTGCGTGCCGCCTTTGTACAAGATTCCAGCACCCGCGTCGGGTCCCGCAACCACATCGACGCTGATGAAATGCGGTTTCTTAAAGCGATAGCCATACGTGCGGTCTTGTGTTGAGGTTCCGAGAATCTCATGGACGACAAGCGACGTCGTATAATCGTTTATTTTGCCGAGCGCTTCGCTTGCATCATCGATTGCAGCGGCTTGTGCGACAAGCGGCGCGGCGACGAGTGCAAGGAGCATGGCGACGGAAAGAATCGGTTTCATGGTGGGACCCTCCAGTAGTAGCATCGCTACGTCGGTCCGTTAACGTCGACCTGTCCTATTCCGTTCCGAGCAGCGTGCCGTGTTGTCCGGGAACCCCGATGAGGACGTCGCATTTCGCATGCGTCGCGATTTGTTCGATCGCTCGTCCGAGCGGTGCGCCCGTGTACTTGCCTTCGCGAAACGAGCCCATGATGAGTAAGTGCGCCTCTTCGCGTTTGGCAAGATCGAGCACGGCGCTGCTGATCTGACGCGCGTGAATCGTCTCTTTCCGGAGTTGGATGCCGTTGGTCTGCGCGATCGCCTCGGCGGTTGCAAGAACGTCGAGCGCAACGCGGTCTTGCTCGGGCGTACTTGCTCCCTCGGGTAGGATCAGTGGGACTTCGATGACGTAGGCGGCGAGAAGTTCGGCTTTCTCACGGCGCGCCAATCGTGCGGCAAGCACCATCATCGATTCTGAGTGAATGTCCTCCGAGAACACGACGATGACCGAACCGACCATTTCTTTGAGTTCGGCCTCCGCCGCCTGCGCGGCCACGTCTGCCTTGGTCTTTGGCGGATGGAGCATCCACCAAATCGTTCCCGAGACGGAGAAGACGACGAAGAAGCCCGCAAGAACGCCGCTCGTATGCATCGTCAGCACGCTATCGGCCGTCCCGCGCGAGCAGATAATTGCGGATGCGCATCACGCCCAGGCCCGCAAGTGCGAGAGAGAAGATGAGGCCGATCACGGCCTGCGTCGGTTGGTGCATCGTAAGCGCGATACCGACGACTTGATAGCCGATGATCGCGCCCATGGCGATAAACGCAAGCCCAAAGATCGCTCGTAGCCGCACGATCGCAAGCGGCGGCGGCGTGCGCCTGCGCATCATGCGACGCCCGTCGTCGTTTTCGCGCGCGCCTCATCGCGCTTGCGCAAGTTGCTCAAATACTCGTCCATCAATTCAAGTTCGCCCGCATCGCGCAAGATCGCGATTTGCTGCTGTTCCCACTCGTGTTTGCGGGAGCCGAACATGGGCAACTTCTTTCGCTTGCGATACCAGATGTAGCCGAGGAAGCCTAGGACCACCCAGAGCGGACCCGCGACGCGACCGATTTCGTGCGTGTACAACGTGAAGCACAGAATCGAGAATATCCCGATGAAACCGATAACGGCGACGACGGGGAATTTAACCGCTTGTCCGTTCCACGTCATTGGAATATTGAAGGGAATCGTAAATTTTCGCGGCGAGAGGGGGTCTTTCAGGCGCAGTGCGATGAGCGCGATGAATACGAACGAGTAGCTCGTCGCCGCGCCAAATGCGTAAAGATCGGCGAGCACGCCGATACCGTTCTCACCGTGGAAAAGTCGCGTATAGAGCGTATTCGCGCCTGCGTTGAGACTCGGCAACGCCGCGAAGAGCATGACGATAAACGCGAGCCCGCAGAACGTGATGATCGAAACCGCAGGTGTGCGAAACTGCGGATGCACTTTCTGGAAAACCGTGGGCATCAGGCGCGAGTGGCTCATGGCGTACGCGATACGCGATGCGCCGAAGACGCCCGAGTTGCTGGAGATCAACAGCAAGATCGCTCCGAGCACGGGAACGTAATACGCTGCGATCGCGCCGAAATACGGAACGTTCGCGGCGAGCACGGCGACGGAGCGGCCGTTGTTGTCGTCGTTACCGAGGAATTGCACGAACGTTTGCACGTGATGTTGCGCGTCGAGCGGCACCGGGTGGACCGGCGTCATGCCGAGCGCGAGATTCGAATAGGCGAGCGCGTAGATCAAAATCGTGAGGATCAAGCTGATCGACGTGCGTGGAATGATCGAGGCTGGCCGCTGCGTTTCTTGCGCAGCCTGCGAGATCGATTCCAAACCAACGAACGAGATGATCGCAAGCGACACGCCGTTGAGCAAGTTGAAGGGCGTCGGCCACGAGAACGTCATCGCGTGTACGAGAATGTTCGGATCGAAGGCAAAGACGAAACCGAAGAAGAGGATCGCTGTTTCGCTCACCACGTCGAGCGCGCTCACGACACCGTTAAGCGTGGTCGACTCACGAACGCCGATTACGTTGAGCAAGCAAAGGCCGCCGATCACGAAGGTGACGGCGATGAAGTGGGTGATGGGGTGGTTGCCGAGCGCCAGCGCCGGAATCAAGAACCCTAAATAATCAATACACGACCACGCAAAGAGTGCAATGTCGATCGTGAAATCGAGCAGCACCGACCAGCCCGCGATAAAACCGAAGACATCGCCGAGGCCGCGTAAAACGAAATACTGCCCGCCGCCGGCGACCGGATAGGTCGCGGCAAGCTCGGTGTATGCAAGCCCGATACACACGTAGACGATGCCCGCGAAGAGGAACGCAACGTTCGATCCGCCGCCGGCGGCACCGAGCACGAGGCCGAGGCCGACGAAAATGTCGGCACCGACATCGGAATAGCCCCAAGAAAACGATCCCCACGGCGTAACCGAACGCCGGAGAGTAGCCTTACTTCCCGCAGACATTAACGATAACGCAGCCCGATGCGCTGTAGTGCATACAGAATCCGTTCACCCTCTTCAAGTTCTTTGAGCATCCGTCGTCCGCGGAGGACGGGAAGAGCCGTGTTAAGCGCCTCTTGGGCCTGGTCGATTTCATTCTTATCCGGCTTATCGATCTCGGTATTTTTCTGTAGGATCATCGTTGCAAACTTGAGTGCGGTCTTCGCGTATTCCAGCTCGTTTGAGACATCCTGGAAGGCGCGCATCGCATTTTGATACGTGCGCATGGCTTCGGGATAGTCGCGCTTGCGAGTCGCAAGCATTCCCGCCAGAACCTGTGAATACGCTTCGTTGAGCGTGAATGTCGGCGCGAACGTTCGATCCAGCGCTTCGCGCACGGACGTATCGGCCGGCGGTTCGCCGGGAGTCGGCGCAGCGCCGTTGATGGGAGCGGAATCCATCGCAGCTTTGGGACCACCGCTGCCGCCGGAGATGAGGTGCTGGAGATCGGCGATGACGTCATTTGCCGCCTGATAGCGACGATCGGGCTGCTTTTCGAGCAACTTCATTACGATGCGTTCGATCGGTACGGGAACGCTGCGATTGATCGCGCGCATCGACGGCGGCGGCTCATTGACGTGCGCGAATATGACCGAGACCAAATCGTCGGTGTCGCTTTTGAACGGCACGGTGCCGGCGAATACTTCGTACATCATGACGCCGACCGAGTATAGATCGCTACGCGCATCCGCAGCTTTCCCGAGAAAACGTTCGGGCGAGAGATAGGCGATCGTCCCGACGATCTCGCCCGCTTGGCTGATCTGTGACATTTCACTCGTGCGGCGCGAGAGCCCGAAGTCCATGACTTTGATCGTGCTATCGCCAAGGACCATGATGTTCGCTGGCTTGATATCGCGGTGAATGATTTGCAGGTCGTGCGCGAACTGCAAAGCACCGAGCAGATCGATAAAGTATTTGATCGCCGTATGCGTGGTGAGTTCGTTTGCGGGAATCGCCGCGAGCGTGCGTCCGTTTACGAGTTCCATGACGATGTACGAGAGGCCGTTCGTCTGACCGGCATCGTAGACCGCGACGATGTTGCGATGATTGAGGCGCGCCATCGATTGCGCTTCGCGCAAGAAGCGCTTGCGCACGTCATCGGAACGCTCGGTGAGAATCTTGATCGCGACCGTTCGCTCGAGCATCGTATCGACGCCGGAGTAGACGTCGGCCATGCCGCCGCGACCGACGAGAGCGTCGATCCGGTAGCGATTTCCAAGCGTCCGCCCGGCCAGTTCCATCACTTAGAATGCGCTCCGGTGATGGCGAACGGACGTTCCCTCGATCGTCACCACGTCAAACCGAGCGCGAGATTGCGGCGCGGTGAATTGCAAATAGTCCGCCGCGAGCAAACGCAGTTTCCGGCGTTTGCGGGCGTCGACGGCGTCGAGTGCCGTGCCGAAATTTCCTGAGGTACGCGCTTTCACTTCCACAAAGACAATGGTCTCGCCATCTGAACAAACGATGTCGATTTCTCCGCCCGGAACTCGGACGTTTCGGCCGATGAGGCGATACCCCCGTTCAGCCAAGTGCTGCCAGGCCAAATCTTCACCGAGACGGCCGCGCTGCGCGCGCTCGGTCACGATGCAGCGATTCCGGGGAGTTCGAGCGCCGCTGCGACGTGCCAAAAACCCCGCCGGTGCTGGTCGCACGGGCCGTGCGCTGCTAGGGCCGCGAGGTGCCGCGGAGTCGCATAGCCTTTGTGCTCGGCAAAGCCGTAGAGCGGATGGAGCAGGTCGAGTTCGGCGAGTAAACCGTCGCGATGAACCTTGGCGATGATCGAGGCGGCCGCGACGGTCGCGCACTTCGCGTCACCTTTGATCACCGGTTCTTGCTCGCCCACATACGACTTGATCCGGACGGCATCGGTGATCAAATAGTCGGGCGCCTGCGAGAGCGCCGCGATCGCGCGCTCCATCGCAAGAACGCTTGCCCAGTAGATATTGATGCGGTCGATTTCGGCCACCGATGCCGAGCCGATGCCCCAACCAACGACCGAGCCTTTGATGTGCTCGGCAAGCTCGATTCGGCGGTCCGGGCGGACTTTTTTCGAATCGTTGAGGCCGGCGAGCATGAGCGGCCGGTCGGTGAGGACGCACGCTGCGATCACGGGTCCCGCAAGCGGCCCGCGTCCGACTTCGTCGACGCCTGCGACCAAGAGCAGGCCGCGTTCGCGTGCAGCGTTTTCGTAGCGGTGCAGGCGCAGGAGGCGTCGGCGTTCGGCGGCGCGTGCGTTCGCGCGCTTTCGGGCCTCGTCGTTCATTCGGCGCTCGGCGGATCCTCGAACGTGATGCGTCCGAATTTGCCGTCGTTAAAATCCTTGATGTACGACCCGGCGGCGTTGTGATAATCTACCTCGCTGCCTTTGCGCATGAAGCCGCGCGTCTGCGCGAACGTCTCGAGGCTCGGCACTTTCGTGCGGCCGCCGGACGTCGCCACAAGCCAGGCGTGAAAACGATTCACAACGTCTTCGGAATCGAATCGTTCGCGCGGGATCGCACCGGTAAGCGCGAGCATCCACTGCGCTTCCGACGTCGCGATTTTCGGCACGAGAATACCGGGTGTATCCATCAGTTCGAGTGTCGGCAGGACGCGAAACCACTGCATCTGCCGCGTGAGCCCGGCTTTGTCTTCCGCTTTCGCCGCGGTGCGTCGCAAGAGTCCGTTGATGATCGACGACTTTCCGGTATTGGGAATGCCGAGCACGATCGCGCGCTGCGTCCCTTTGCCCGAGGTGAGCTGTCCGACGTGGAAGTTTGCTTTACTGATGCTGCCCGGATCTTTCGAGTTCACGGCAACGACGCGACGATGCTGACCATTATAGTGCGCAAGCCATCTCACCGTTTGGGCGGGGTTGGCTAGGTCGTCGTGCGTCATCACGAGCATGCGCGGTTTTTTTCCGATGACCGCATCGAGCATGTCGTTCGAGGAAATGAGCGGGAGGCGCGAGTCCACGACTTCGATGACGACATCGATCAGCTTCATCTTGTCGACGAGCTGCCGCATGGCGGTCGCCATGTGTCCGGGATACCACTGAATGACGTTGTCTTGGCTGATCACGAGCGCCATCCGAGCGGCCGCAAAGGCCAGATACCGAGAACAGCGCGACCGATTACTTCGCTTTGCGGCACGAAGCCCCAGTCGCGAGAATCGTCGCTGTTTGCACGATTGTCGCCGAGCACGTAGATCGTGCCTGCCGGGACAGTGACTTCGGGGTAGCTGCGCGCGTCGCGGAAGGCAACGTAGTCTTCGCGAAGCGGCGTTCCACTCAGTCGCACGGTTCCCCGATCGATCATCACGCGATCGCCGGGGATGGCGATGACGCGCTTGATGTAGTGCTGCGCTTCGCCGCTCGTTCTCGACTCATGCTTGAAGGCGATGATCTCGCCGCGGGCAATCGGTCCTACGCGATACGCGAAGGTATTGATGAGGACGAACTCGCCCGGATGGATCCGCGGTTCCATCGAGAGCCCGCTGACTTGCGGGGTCCGCAAAAAGAACGCCGCCGCGATGAGCGCGAGGAGTGCGATTTGGATCGCAACGTTTGCCGCCGTACGGACGGTAGCCACGCGCATATTCTTCGACCTTAGGCCCGCTATTCCTAATGGAGAATACGGATGCGATTGAGCGGCCAAAAGAGCAGAAATGCATGGCCGGTAAAGCCGGCAGCGACGCCTTTACGCGGGCCGGCAGCGAAGGTACCGCCGGTTTGGGAGAAGCCCCACATGTGCGAGTCCTCGGAGTTATTCCGATTGTCGCCCATCATGAAGTAGAAGCCCTCGGGGATGCGATCGGGAGCCTGCCACATTGTTTTCGGCGGGATGTTCGCGATATCGGGCGTCAGCGGCACGCCGTCGACGGTAATCCCATAATTCTTGATTTCCAGCTCGTAGGCGGGCTTTTGCGCGATATACTTCTCGTCCTGGGGCACATCGTTGATGTACACGGTGCCACTGTGGATGCGGAATTTATCGCCGGGAATACCGATCGTGCGCTTGATAAAGTCGTTCGTCGTCGTGATCGGCGGCGGAAAGACCACGATGTCGCCATGGTGCGGCTTGGAGAAGCGGTACTCGAACTCATTGACGAGGAGCACATCGTGGATCTGCAAGGTCGGCTCCATCGAGCCCGACGGAATGAAAAACGTCCGCACCACAAACGTGATGAGGAGCAGCGCCACGAGCCCGGCCACGATAAAGGCGTCCAGGTACTCGCGGATGATCGTCCGCGCCGAGGGCGCGGGTTCGGCAACGCCGTCGGCGACTAGGGCAGTCGCAGCGACGGGTGCTTCGGGCTTGATGCTAATTGCGACGCGGACGACCGCGAAGACGCAAATCAGCGCAAAGAGTTCGAGGGGCGTCACGACAGTCTAGCTGCGGACGACTTTCTTCTCTTTGATACGGGCGGCTTTACCGATCTTATCCGACAGATAATAGAGGCGGCTGCGGCGCACGATGCCGCGCTTCGAGACTTCGACCTTCTCGAGGCGCGGGCTATGGAGCAAGAACGACTTCTCAACGCCGATGCCGTGCGAAAGACGACGGACCGTGATGGTCTCGCCGATCCCGCCGCCCTTGCGGACGGTCACGATCCCCTCGAACATCTGGGTACGTTCTTTGCCGCCTTCGACCACCTTGGAGTACACCTTGACGGTGTCGCCGGGGCGGAAGTCGGGGACGGAGGGTTTCTCCTGTTCCTTTTGGATCAGGTTGATGACGTTCATAGCTTCGGCTCTCTCATGGCGCGCTCGCCCCGGGGGGTCGAGGGCCTTCATAAAGACAGGACAGCCCGCGAGCGGGCAACCCCGGGATTGTATCACGCGAGCATCACCCCTGGCAACGCCGGGCGGCGAGTTGTGTAGGCGCAAAGCACAGATGTCCGGTTCTTAGCAAAGCAGAGATGTCCGGATCGGCTAAGGCGGTCTCCCATGGAGCTGCTTGCCATGACTGCCCAAGAACAGGACCGCCTCCGTTGCCTCCAGCGCGTCGCGGATGGCTATCGAACCCAAGGGGAGGCTGCAATCGAGCTTGGGATCAGCGAGCGGCACGTCCGGCGATTATTGCGGGGCCTGGCAAAAGACGGCCCGGCAGCGCTCATTTCCAAACGGCGAGGTCGATCCCCGAATAACCGCTTTCCAGACTCCGTCCGCGCTCTTGTGTTGGAACGCTACAACGCCGACTATCATGGCTTCGGGCCGACGCTCCTTGCCCAGGTCTTAGCGCAACGTGACAGCCTTTGCATCAATCGTGAGACGCTTCGAACGCTCCTACTCGCGAACGGTCTTTGGACGGCAAAACGAAATCGTCGTAAACGCCATCCCATGCGCGAACGTCGAACGCGATTCGGTGAGTTGGTGCAAATGGACGGATCGCCGCACGCCTGGTTTGAGGATCGTGGACCGCGTGCAACGCTGCTCGTTGCAATCGACGACGCGACGAGCTGCGTGACCGCCGCACGCTTCGAGACCTCTGAGACCACAAACGGATATTACCGATTGCTGCGCATGCATTTCGCCAAGTTTGGCCGGTTCAGCGCAGCATACACCGATAAACACAGCATTTTTCGCTACTCAGGACCAAGCACCCGAGAATCAATCGAGACGCAACTTCAGCGCGCACTCACGGAGCTCGACATCGAACTCATCTGCGCAAATTCACCGCAGGCCAAAGGCCGCGTCGAACGGGCCAACCGTACATTTCAGGATCGACTCATCAAGATCATGCGCCTCGAATCGATCGCAACGATCGACGCCGCAAACGCCTTCCTTCCAAGTTATCTTGAGGAACATAACGCGAGCTTCGCCAGTGCGCCAACCTCAACCCAAGACGCGCATCGAAGCATCTCATCATTCAATCTCGACCGCATTCTGTGCCGACGCGAAGAACGCACTGTTACAAAAGATCTCACATTTCAAATCGACGATACGTATTTTCAACTCCACGATTCGTACTCTCGATGTAATCTTGCACGCGGGTCACGGGTCGAATTCCGACTTCAACCCGACGGCAACCTGACCGTTCACCACGGCGACCACCTGCTCCAAGCAATGGCTGTCGGCCGGCTACCACGGCACGTCCCGATCGTGGAGTCGAAAGACCTTAACGTTGTCCTCGATCGCCGTACCCCCGACCCAAAAAAGGTCCGCACCCCCGCCAAGAATCATCTTTGGAGAAGCTCGGCCACCCCCGCCGCCTCGCTAAAACCGGACATCTCTGCTTTGCTGCGACCGGACATCTCAGCTTTGCGCTAACACGCCGGGCGGCGAGTTGCCTCAAGGTTAGCTAAGATGGTAGACTAAGGTGGTGAAGACCGTGAACGTCCACGAGGCCAAAACGACCCTCTCACGCCTGCTTGAAGAAGTCGAACGTGGCGAGACGATCGTCATCGCGCGTAACGGTCAACCCGTTGCCGAACTGACGGCGATCAAGAAAAAATCGTTCGCCGATGCGGTGGCGGGAATCAAAGCACGCCACAAAATTTCGATCGCCGGACTCTCGATTCCGGACCTGATCAACGAAGGCCGACGTTGAGGCTCGTTCTCGATGCGAGCGTGATCATCGCGCTCGTCGCTGAAGATGAATCGAGCGACTACGCCCAAGCTGCTTTAGAGATGTGCCGAGAGTACGACGCGATCGTTCCTAGTCTGTGGCGCTGGGAGGTTGCCAACACGCTCGTCGTCCTCGAGCGTTGGGGGCGCGTCTCGGACGCAGCTGGCATTTTTGCGATGGTAGCACGCGACGTGCCGGTCCATATTGCGAGCGATGCGCGCATCGACGACGAGATCGCGCTTGCGAAGGCGCATCAGCTCTCGGTTTACGATGCTGCGTATCTCGCGCTTGCGATTCGCGAGAAGTGCGTTCTTGCGACGCTCGACGCGCGGCTCGCTCGCGCCGCCGCGCGCGAAGGAGCGATGTTCGAACCGGGCGTGAGGTGAGCGTCTACGCGACGATTAGGTTGCGTACCGCGCGCCGGTTGCGGGTTCGATCGCGTCGAGTTCTGCAAGATCGGCGCTGCTGAGCTTCACGTTTGCTGCGGCGACGTTTTCTTCGAGATACGGAATGCGTCGCGTCCCTGGGATCGGAATCACGTTGTCGCCTTGTGCTAGCACCCATGCGAGTGCGACTTGACCGGTCGCGGCGCCGAGTCTCTTCGCTACGGCTTCGACGCGCTGAACGAGTCGAAAATTGCGATCGAAGTTCTCTCCTTGAAAACGTGGCAACGTCGCGCGGAAATCATCGGGAGCGATGGCATCTTGCATGAGTTTCCCCGTGAGAAAACCGCGACCGAGTGGCGAGAAGGCAAGGAAACCGACGTCGTGCGCTTTACACCACGGCAGAACGTCAGTGAGAGCATCGCGCGTCCACAGTGAGAGTTCCGATTGCAGCGTTGCAATCGGATGGACGGCATTTGCGCGTTCGAGTGTCGGCACGTCGACCTCCGAGAGTCCGATGAACCGAACTTTTCCAGCGCTGACGAGTTCTGCGAGCGCCCCAACGCTTTCTTCAACCGGCACGTTCTCATCGACGCGGTGCAGTTGATAGAGATCGATGACATCGATGCCCAGTCGCATCAGCGAACCGTCGACGGCTTTGCGAATCGTCTCGGGACGTCCGTCGCGGCGCATCGTAGCGCCCGGTGCCTGCGGCGCGAAGCCGGTCTTCGTTGCGACGACGACCTCATCGCGTCGTCCGGCAAGACCTTTGCCGACGAGTGTTTCGTTCGTGAACGGCCCGTACACTTCGGCGGTGTCGAATAGCGTTACGCCGAGGTCGATCGCACGATGGAGGAGCGCAATTGCATCGCGCTCTGCCTCGCCCACGATCGGCTTACCGTACGCCCACGTCAGTCCCATCGCGCCGTAGCCGATCTCACCGACGGAAGTCTTGCCGAACGTTCGCTGCTTCATATCACGCGTAACCGCAGCGGCCGCGCGACGGATTCAGCGTTTGCGAAGTGCTGCGCGCGCGCGCGATTGTTCGCGTCGCCACGCGGCAATTGCTTGATGATCGCCGGAGAGTAAAACAGCCGGAACATCGATACCGCGAAAACGCGGCGGGCGCGTGAATGACGGGTGATCGACGCTGCCGTTGGCAAACGAATCTTCCGCCGCAGAGTCTGCCGCAATCGCACCCTCGATCAAGCGCACGGTCGCATCGAGAAACGCCATCGCCGGAATCTCACCGCCCGTCAGGACGAATTCGCCAAGCGAATACGCTTCCACCGGATACAGCGCAGCCAAACGTTCATCGACGCCTTCGTAATGTCCGCAGACCAAGATCAAACGATCGAGTTTCCCAAACGCGACGGCATCGGCGTGTGCGAACGACGTTCCGTCGGCGGCAGTAAGAATGATGCGGCGGGCTTCATCCGGTGGCGCAGCGGCGATGATGCTATCGAGAATATTCGCAAGCGGCTCGATGCGGAGCACCATCCCGGGTCCACCACCGAATGGCCGGTCGTCGGCGCGCTCGCCGGGGGGCAGCACATCGATGATCGGGTGCATGCGCACGTCGACGAGTCCGCGCTCGATCGCGCGGCCGACGATCGAGAGGCCGATAACCGGAGCGAACATCTCCGGGAAGAGCGTGATGACATCGATGGACAACATAGCGGTGTGCCGTTCTTCGACTTCCTTCGCCGATTCGCCGCCGGGCAGCCGCCCGAGCGTTCGCCGTACGCCGAAGGCACGATCGCACTCGAGCGCGGCCGCCTCGCTGATGCGCTCGCGTTCTTCACCCGTGCAGCTGATGAGGCAAGCGATGACCTCCAGCGCGCCGATGCCCTCAACAAGCGCGGCGTTACGTACATTCGGCGCGGCGACCGTGACGCCGCGCTCGTCGACTTCATCGCCGTGCTGGATCTCGACCCACGCTACGTCCCCACCATCACCAATATCGGAAACCTCTTACTCGAAGACGGTGACCATGACGAGGCGATCGAGCACTACGAAACGGCGCTCCGACTCGACGACGACTACCACATCGCGCACCTCAATTTAGCGGTTGCTTACAAGAAGACCGGCCGCCGTGCCGAATCAGTCCGACATCTCCGACGGGCCAACCGGCTCGAAGGCAAGCGAAAACGAAAGGTCTGACGTGGACGTCGAGCAGCTCTCCCTCTCTCGCGATCTCCTCGAACTCATGCGCAAGGCCGCGGGCTATGCGGGTGAGGACCATATGGAATACATCACGCCGCCGCACGTGCTGCTCGCCTTGCTCGACGATCCGTCGTTTGCCGAAGCGGTCGGCGGGGAAGTCGATCGCGAGCGCGTTCTCGATTCGGCAAAGGAGCCGCGCCTGCCCGAGGTCTTCGAGATCCCCGAAGGCCCGCTGCCCGAAGGCGAGAGCGTCCCGTTCAAGCGCTTCGACACCTTGATTTTCCACAGCACCGATGGCTCGACGTCAGCCTGGCTCGACAAACAGTCGTTTCGCATGTTCATCGAGGGTGCGCGGCGCGTGAGCGATGGTCCGTACAAACCCAAACACCTTGCGCTCGGCTACGTCGCAGAAGCGCTCAAGGATCGCGAGTTGCTCGATCTCTTCGGTAAAGAGCCGCAGTCGGTCAACGCAAAAATCTACGCGATGACATAGGGATTCGCCCAGCCTGCGCTGTGCGAATCCGTTCGCCCAGCTGTTGCTGGGCGAATTCGCTTGCGCAACTAGGCTGGGGAAATGTGCGCCGAGGTTGCCTTAGTCCTTGACCGCGAGGATGTCGGCGCTCGTTATTTCTTCGAGATATTCGAAGAGTTGCGGAAGCGTTATTTTCTCGAGGGCGCTCTTGGACTTGATTCCGTCGCCCTCGTCGCCTTCGTCACGCAGGTAGCAGCGCGATTCGACGCCGCCGGCGTTTTCGCTCAGGAACGAGACGGCAAACCCTTTACCGAGTGTGTCGTCGTAGATGCGCATGGCGGCGGGGTTGAGGATCTCGATCGAGTGGCTCGCGTTGTGCGCATCGAAAATCGTGATCGTCAAATAATCGCGGTTCACGATCTCGATCGAGCCAACGACAAAGGTGTTCTTCGCGGAGAAGAACTCATGGCCGCGCTTATTGCGCGAACTCACTTCGTAGAAGACGCGGTGGGCAACGAACCGGTTGAGAATTTTTCGGAGCGTCGCAATCGATGCGAGCGTTTCGGTCCGGTTGCCCCGCGTGTAGATGATCTTCAAGCGATTCGGTCACGCCTTCGTTTGTATTTTGCCTATTTCGCGGACGGGTGGGATTGTACGACGTGCGGAAAGAGCCCTTCTGAACTATGCTTTCCATTCCCGATCTCGCAATCGTTGGTGTCTTCGCCCTCCTCGTGTTTGGCCCGGATAAACTTCCCGGTGTGATGCGCAAGGCCGGGCACGTCATGCGCGATCTTCAGAACACCTCGCAAGGCTTTATCCGTGAGATGGAGCGCGCGGCCGATGTGAACGAGCCGCCGCCGAAACCGTGGGCGCCTCCGGAGCATCCGGAAGACCCGGCGTACCCGATGCACGGCTACGGCGCAAGCTCGAATGGCGACGAACTGCATCACCCGACGGCAGAAGAACTCGACGCGATCGTCCCTCCCATCGCGCACCAACCGGAGATGGTGGGACCGCATGCCGACCCGGCGCATGCCGAAGCCCCGCTCGAAGAACCGGACCGCGCTCCTATCGCGATGCAGCACGACGCGCAAACGCCCGATGCCGTGAACCAGGCGACCTTATATCCCGGCAAGGCGACGCCAGAGCCCGATCACTCGGCGAACATATAGCTGCGTCTCGGCATACGGCGGGATCCCGCCGTACCGATCGACGGCCCCCGCGCCCGCGTTGTAGGCGGCGATCGCGCGCACGTAGCGCTGCTGTGCCGGAAACCGTTTGTAGCGGTCGAGCAAGCCGCGTAGGTGCCGAACCGTTCCGTGGAGATTCGCCTCGGCGTCGATCGGATCGACGCCAAGCCCCGCCGCGGTCCCCGGCATAAGCTGACCGAGACCCAGTGCCCCCGTCGGCGAGACGGCGTGCGGATTCCAGGACGACTCGACGGCGACGAGAGCGACGACCAGGCGCGCATCCAGTCCCGAGGCATCCGCCTCGTCAACGACGCGCATCGCTAGCCGATAGGATTCGTTGCTTCCGAGTGCGCGGTCGAAATGGCGCAACGCCGATGCGTAGGCGGCCGGAATCGATTCGACCGCCGACACGGGTGCTGCGAGCGCGCACAGAAGTGCGAAAACGAAAAGGCACCGTCGCATGTCTGCGGCAGTGCCCGGGCGCGAATCGCGTGATTCTTAGATGTTGAAGTTTTGGCGGAGTTCGTTGATGCGCGACTCGAGCAGCGAGCGTACTTGCTTGTGCAGACGGTCGCGCTGTTCGTCGGGGAGGCGCTGGTACACGAGGTAGCCTGCGGCGGAAACGAGTCCGCCCAGGACGCCGACGAGCACCGTGCGACCCGCATCGGCCGGAACGCTCGGGGTTTCTTTGGGCAGGCCGCTGCCGTTGCCGGTGGGTTTGTAGGTGTCCGTCATGAGGTTGATTGCTCTCCTTTGTCCGTGCTGATACCCGCATTCGACGCGCGAGTGTCAGGTTCAGGCTCGGTTCGCACGCGAACGTGCGTTTCATATTGGCGCGCAATTTGTCCGAGCGCAAGCTCGGCTGTCGCAACGATCGCGATCAGGTCGATGCGGTCGCGGTCGGCCTCGGGCCACGCGAGCGAAAGCCGCCCTTTCTCGCGCTCGGCGGTGACTTCGACGTGCGCGTGTTCGGCCAGACCCATCCAGGCGGCTTGCAAAATCGCGGAGGCGGCGGCGCAGACGATGTCCTCGCCGTCCTCAGCCCAACCCGCATGGCCGTCCGCAAAAACAGAAGACAGCCGCTTCCGGCTGTCTCTGCGAAATACGATCTCGAGCATTCCCTACGGAAGGTCGATCTTCGTGATCTTGACTTCGGCGAAGCGCTGGCGGTGGCCGATCAGCTTGCGGACGCGCTTCTTCGGCTTGTAGCGGAAGACGAGGATCTTCTTGTCTTTTGCCTGGCGGAGAACCGTGCCCGACACGACGGCGCCGGCCACAACCGGGCTGCCAATGCTGAGCTTATCGCCTAAGCCGGAGGCAAGGACAATGCGGTCGAATTTCACTTCAGCGCCGACTTCGGTTTCGATGAGGTCGGTGCGAATGATATCGCCTTCCGACACGCGGTACTGTTTCCCGCCGGTCTCGATGATCGCGTACATAACTTGGGGAGTTTATCACGGCGGCGCAAACCGCGTCAACGGCCTTCGGCGGGTTTTCCCGGCGGGAGGCTAGGCGGCGACAACCGCCGCGGCCGGGCCGTCGTCGAGCTTGAGCGTGAGGCATTTGGACGAGCCGCCCGCCTTGTGGAACTCCCCAAGGTCCGTACAGAAGACCCGGTAGCCCGCGGCGTGGAGGCGTTCGCGGAGGGCGCTTGAGGCGGCATGCATCACGATCGCGTCGCCGACTTCGACGGCATTGGCGGCAAAACTGAGGGCATCCTCGAGCGAGAGTTCGATCAGGTAGCCCGGGTCGATGCTCCGGCGTAAGAGTTGCTGGGCGTGCGGCGAGAAGGCATCCATATAGGCCATCACGTGGCCGCTCGCAAGCGGGCACAGCGCCGTGTCGAGATGGTAGAAGCGCTCGTCGACGAGCAAGAGCGGGACTACGCGGGCATCGAGATGCTCGGCGAGTTGAATCGTCGCGTTGCGCTCCGAGCGCCATCCGTAACCGGCGTAGATCTGGGGACGTGCGCGATCGAACAGCGCATCTCCGGCGCCTTCGAAAAACGTCTGCTGCAGGTACGTCGTTGCGAAACCGTTCTGTGCTAGCCACGCGCGGTACACCGCTTGTTCGCCGCGGCGCTGTTCGTGACGGAAACTGCTGACGAATGCGAGCTTGCCGCTCACGAGCGCCGCATTTGCGGTGAAGACGAGATCGGGCAAATGCGGGACGGGATCGAGCAAATCGATCTGCACGTCTGCGGCGACGGTTAGCGTTTCAACGAGCCGTTCCCATTGACGCTTTGCATCGGGCGCGGAATAACCGACGTTCCGCGTCATCCACGGGTTGATATCGTAGCTCACGTTGAAGTGCCTCGGTTCGCACATCAGTATCCGCGTCTTCATGATGAAAGTGTAGCTCGCTTGGAGTATGTCCACATTGTGCAAAGCGTAAAGGGTCCGCGTGCGGCGTTGGCTGTGCGGGTTCTCGCGCAAAATCGGGTGCATGGACAAATCGAGCGGCAAAGTCGTCATTCGTGCCCCATATGAAGCGCACAACCAGGACGAGCACGTACCATCGGCGGAGAGGCGAGGATGATCAAACGATTCTTCGCCTTACTTCTCACGCTCGCCACATTTGGAACCTCCGTAGCGCTTGCGTCGACGCCGCTCCCGACCGGTTCTCCCAAGTCCATGCCGAAAGCCGTCGCTAAGCCCGCAAAGGCAACCAAGCCTGCGATGAAAACCGCGCCGGCGTTGCACACCACCGCTTCGGGTCTTCAATACGAAGATCTCAAAGTGGGAACGGGCCCATTGCCCAAAACCGGGCAAACCGTTACCGTGCACTATACGGGTACGCTCGTTGATGGGAAGAAGTTCGATAGCTCGCGCGATCGTAACGAGCCGTTTAAGTTTCAGATCGGTTTAGCGCAAGTGATCCGCGGTTGGGACGAAGGCGTGGGATCGATGCGCAAAGGCGGTCGTCGTAAACTCATCATCCCCGCAAAACTCGGCTACGGTGATACCGGTGCGGGCAACGGATTGATCCCGCCCGGCGCGACGCTGATTTTTGATGTCGAATTGCTCGACATCAAGTAATTACAGCTGGATGTGAATCTGGTCGCCCTCGATCCTCACCTCGTACGTGGGGATCGGGAGGATCGCCGGTAATGTGAGCGCTTTGCCCGTCGTCACGTCGAAATATGCGCCGTGACGCGGGCACATGATACGGCAGTCCTCGAGCTCGCCTTGATCGAGTTCTCCGCCGTCGTGCGAGCAGACATCTTCGATCGCGTGGATCGTGCCGGCGACGTTGCATAGCAGCACGTCGGTCGCGCCGATCGTGATTTTCTTCGTCGTGCCCGGTGCGATGTCGCTGAGCTTCGCGACGGCATTCGTTTGGTTTGTCATCACGCGCGAGGTTCGCTACGCGTTCGGACAGATGCTCTTTCCAAGCGTCGTCGGGATCGCAAGGACGGTGAAGGCGAAGCCGGGTCCGAGGGTGATGTTCTTGCCGAAGCGCACCAAATTGACGCCGCTCATCACGATTCCCGAGACCGGATTGACGCGCGTCGCACCCTTTTCGATGAGCGAATCGCGCGGCGACCAGCTCGCGGGGAGATGCGGGTCCATCGTGACGGGGATTTCGCGTTTGCCAAGCATCAGGTAACGCGGTTCCAGAGCAAGCGAGCCGTCGTGATCGCGACGTCCGGCGCGGTCGACATTCCTCACGATGCCATAGCCGATCGTCCCAGCGGGGAGCGCCGTCGTCCCCGCGCTCGAGGTGACCGACGTCTTGAAACGATAGACTTGGCCGGGTTTCGCCGTCGCTGACTCAACCGTATCGACCATGACCGCGGAGATCGTGCCGGGACAATCGACGGCGAGCGCGGGCGAGGCCGCAAGCAGCAACAGAAAAGCGATGACGATCGAGCGACCCATCCGTCGCGAGTACCGGAAACGGCCGCGCGATCCCCGCCGACCCGACCAAAGCCGTTCAAATGTGAAAATCGCGGTACTATGCTTTCCATATGGAACATGTCATCGCCGCGCGAGCCCAAATGGGGACGTCGCTTGCGTTCCACATCGTCTTTGCTGCGCTGGGTGTCGGGTTGCCGCTCTTGGTGTTTGCCGCCGAAGGCATGTGGCTTCGCACGAAGGACCGCGCGTACTACGATCTCGCGCGCTCGTGGGCCAAAGGTATGGCGATTCTCTTTGCCGTTGGCGCGGTGTCGGGCACCGTTCTCTCGTTCGAGCTCGGGCTGCTCTGGCCGCGTTTTATGGGCTACGCGGGCGGCATCATCGGTCTACCGTTTTCGCTCGAAGGCTTCGCGTTTTTTATCGAGGCGATCTTTATCGGGCTCTATCTCTTTGGCTGGGATCGTCTCTCGCCACGCGCCCACTGGTTAACGGCACTGCCGATCGCAATTAGCGGACCGATCTCTGCGATGTTCATTACCATGGCAAATGCGTGGATGCAGATGCCGACCGGTTTTACGCTGGTCAACGGGAAGGTGACCGACGTCCATCCGATTGTCGCGATGTTCGCGAAGCCCTGGGCGACGGAGGTCGCGCACGGGACGCTCGCGGCGTTTGTGTTCACCGCTTTTGGCACCGCGGCGGTATGTGCGTTTGCACTCTTACGCGGCGACCGCCGCCCGCAAGTCGTTGCCGGTTTGCGGATTGCGATGGTAATGGCCGCAGTCGCTCTGCCCGCGCAAGTTGTCTTAGGCGATGTTGCGGCACGATTCGTTGCAGAAAATCAACCCGCAAAATTTGCGGCGATGGAAGCGCTCTATCATACTCAGCGCGGCGCGCCGATTACGATTGGCGGGATTCCGGTCGGCGGCGACCGCGTTGTGGGCGGCATCGAGATTCCCAAACTCTTGAGCTTTCTTGCGAACTTCAATTTTAATAGCGAAATCGCCGGACTCGACCGCGTTCCGCGCGGGGACCGTCCGCCGGTGCTCGGGACACATCTCTCGTTCGATGCGATGGTCGGTTCGGCGTCGGCGCTGCTCCTCATCACGCTTGGATGGCTCTGGTTCGTGTTGCGTAAGCGTGCACTGCCGCGTTTGATGAACGTCGCGATCGTGCTTTCCGCGCCGCTCGTCCTCGTCGCGCTCGAGGCGGGATGGTTCGTAACGGAATTCGGTCGCCAACCTTGGATCGCGCGTGGACTCTTACGCACGAGTGACGGCGTAACGATCGCGCCCGGTGTCGACATCGCCTTTTACGGATTCTCGATCGTGTACGTCGTGCTCGCGGCAGCGTGCTGGTGGTTGATGCGTCGCGTGGATCGCGTGCCGGCGGTGACCGGGACCCACGATCGCGTAGCGGGCCTCGCGCGATGACACTCGCGATCGGCGCGGCGCTTGTCGGATTGTTTGCCATCACGCTCTATGCCGTGTTCGGCGGCGCGGATTTCGGCGGCGGCGTGTGGGATCTCTTGGCGACAGGCCCGCGGAAGCAAGAACAGCGCGATGCGATCACGCATGCGATCGGTCCGGTATGGGAAGCCAATCACGTCTGGGTTATTTTTGCGATCGTCGTGCTCTTCACGTGTTTCCCGCCGGCGTTTTCGGATATCGCGACGGGACTCAATGCGCCGCTCACCTTCGCGCTCGTCGGAATCGTGATGCGCGGCGCGGCATTCGTGTTTCGCAATCACACCGATGAAGCGCCGCACTTCGCCCACTTCTGGACGGTCGTTTTTGGAATCGCTTCGCTCCTCGCGCCGTTTTGGCTCGGCGATGCCGTCGGCGCGCTCGCAACGGGCGACTACGCGTGGACCTCGCCGTTCGCGCTCTCGGTCGGCGTCTTCGCACTGGTCGTCTGCGCGCAAATCGCGGCGGTGTTCTTAGCAAAAGAAGTGAGCGACGAAGACGAACTGCGGCGCGATTTCCGGCGTCGTGCCGTGCGCGCGACCTTCGCCGTGTGGATCATCGGTGCCGTCCCCGGCCTGATCGCGCAGCGCAGCGAGCCGCGCCTCTTTGCCGCGCTCTTCACGCCGACGGCGTTCATCGCGATCGGCGTCGCGATGGCGCTCGGACTTGGCGTCGCGTATGCGCTGCATATCCATCGCAACGGCTGGGCACGCGTCCTCGTCGGACTGGAAGCGTTGGCGATCCTCGTCGGCTGGTTCGGCGCGCAAGCACCGGCGCTCGTCCCCGGACGCTACACGCTTGCGAACGCCGCATCGAGCGATGCAATGCTGCAAGCGTTCCTCATCGCGAGCGGGATCGGTGCGGTGTTTTTGATTCCGTCGCTGATCCTTCTGTTTACCGTTTTTAAGGGACCGAATTCAAAACCGGTGTCTTCACATTAGTGCTTGTATCATTACCTGAAAATCCAGCGGACCGCTTCGCCGACGGATATATAAGCTTTGCGGCCAGTGTATTTCTGACGCGTATCGAATTGGAGCCACGGCGGAAGGACGAATATTGATGTTGACATCGTTTCGACTCGTATTACCTGGTTTGGCGTTCGCAGTTATTGCGTGGTTGCTCTTTAGCCGCGGATTTTATCTTGCGGGGAGCGCCCTCTTGCTGTGTTACCTAACGGCGATAACGTTCATTATCGTCTCCGTGTTCAAAGCTGAACGACGACTCCGCGCTCGAAATCTCAAGGAACCGCTCTCGTAGAGAGGTCGCGCGAGAAATATAAAAAGGCCGATCCGAAGATCGGCCTTTTTTGTTTTACGCCTGAAGTCCGGTCTAGCCGACCGAGCCTTCCATTTCCATTTTGATCAAGCGGTTGAGTTCGACGGCGTATTCCATCGGCAGCTCCTTGACGAAGAAGTCGAAGAAGCCGTTGACGATCATCGCAGTTGCGTCCGCTTCGCTCAAGCCGCGGCTCATCGCGTAGAAGAGTTGCTCTTCGCCGATTTTCGAGACGCTCGCTTCGTGTTCGACCGTCGAACGCTGTTCGTTGACCTTCATCGTCGGCTTCGTATCGCTGGCCGAGATGTCGTCCATGATGAGGGCGTCGCACTTCACGCGCGTCTTCGCGCCAACGGCGCCGGGGAAAATTTCAACCAGTCCGCGGTATGTCGTTTTGCCGCCGTGCGCGGAGACGGATTTATTCGTCACAACCGACGTTGTATTCGGGGCTGCGTGGATGATTTTTGCGCCCGCGTCCTGATGCTGGCCTTCGCCGGCAAACGCTGCGGAGAGAATCTCGCCGCGCGCGCCTTCGCCCATCAAGTAGATCGCGGGATACTTCATCGTCAGACGCGAGCCGATGTTGCCGTCGACCCATTCAACAGTCGCGTTCTTATACGCAACGGCGCGTTTGGTGACGAGGTTGAAGATGTTCCGATACCAGTTTTGGATCGTCGTGTAGCGGATCGACGCGCCTTCCATGGCGATCAGCTCGACCACGGCTGAGTGCAGCGAGGCGGTCGAGAACTTCGGCGCCGTGCAACCCTCGATGTAGTGAACTTTCGAGCCTTTGTCCGCAATGATCAGCGTGCGCTCGAACTGGCCCATGTTTTCTGTGTTGATACGGAAGTAGGCTTGCAGCGGCGTCTTCACTTCAACGCCCGGCGGCACGTAGACGAACGAGCCGCCCGACCACACCGAGGAGTTGAGCGCGGCGAACTTGTTGTCGCCCGGCGGAATCACCGTTGCGAAATATTTTTTGAGGATCTCCGGATATTGCTTGAGCGCGGTATCCATATCGCAGAAGAGCACGCCCTCTTTCTCGAGGTCCTCGCGGACCGAGTGATAGACGACTTCTGATTCATACTGCGCGGAGACGCCGGAGAGAAACTTGCGCTCGGCTTCCGGAATGCCGAGGCGGTCGAACGTCTTCTTGATGTCATCGGGAACGTCGTCCCATGACTTTTCCGTGCCGTCGGTCGACTTCACAAAGTAGTGGATATTATCGAAGTCGATCTCGGAGAGCAGCGCGGTGTCGGCCCACGGCGGCATCGCCTTGGAGCGAAACGTCTCGAGGGCTTTGAGGCGGAACTCGAGCATCCACGCGGGCTCGTTTTTCATCGAACTGATGCGCTCGACGATCTCGCGGTTGAGCCCCTTATCCGATTTGAAGACGTACTTCTCTTCAGAATCGTGGAAACCGTGGCGGTAATCCTCGACCAGATCCTGGGGCGTCGTCTTCACTTCGATTGCCATATTGGGTGTGCTGACCTCAACGAAAAGTGCGGCGAACGGAGTCCGCCTCAACCTGTAGACTACCCCGCTGGCGGACCAACGTCAAGATAGTGCAGGGGTATCTGTATTATCTAACCCATGCAAGAGCGGATTCGTGGCAAGGGTCGATCTGTTTGACAACTACTTGAAGCGAATCGTGCTCGGCTCGATGGACCCAATAACCGCTCGACTTGAAGTATCCTCTCCGGCATAGTAAAATATACCGTGAGGAGTACTCAAGTATGCCGACTGATACACATTCATACACCGACTACGAGTGGGATTTGCCAGCCCCGGTACTGTTCGGATCGAAGATGCGAACAGCTCTCCTCATGCTTGTCGCAGTGCTCGAAGAGACCTATCCCGCGGAACTCGCCCGGTATCTCTCCTCAACCATCTCGTCCGTCCAGCGGACGCTCGATAAAATCGAAGAGGACGGATTAATCGCTTCGCGCCCGCTCGTCGTGCGGGCGGTAACGCTCAATCCGCTGTACCCGGCAGCAAAGGAGCTGCGGGCGCTCTTGCTGCGCCTCGCTGAGGGGTACCCGCAGTATCGCGAGCTACGCGAGTCTCGCCGTTTGCGGCCCCGTCGGCGCGGAAAGCCGCTGTGATCGGACCAGACTCGACGCTCGCGGACGTCTGCTTCGCGGTTGCAGAATCACTCCGAGCGGCCGGGCTAACCGCGGTTCTCACCGGCGGAAGTGCGGCGACACTCTACGCTCCCGCGTCCTACCAATCGTTCGATGCCGATTTTGTGCTGGACGTCGAAGCGCCGCTGCGGGTGGTCGCGGCTGCGCTCGAGCCCCTCGGCTTCCATCGATCCGGCCGCATCTTCGCTCACCGGAAATCGCATTACACCGTCGATTTTCCGCGCGGGCCGCTTGCCGTCGGCGGCGATTACGTGCGTGAGACCGTGGAAATCGAATCGGGCGGCCGGCGTTTGCGCATCTTGAGCCGCACCGATTGCGTACGCGATCGATTGGCGCATTATTACCACTGGGAAGATTTCACGGCGCTCAACGCCGCGGTTGCTGTCGCAGCCAGTGATCCGGCGACCGTCGATCGCCGATCGCTCATCGATTGGACCGAGCGCGAGTCGCCGGCCTTTCTCGAAAAGTTCGCCGAGTTCGAGCGGCGGCTCGCGGCATGCGGCGCGGCTCTGTCGCACGGAAACGGCTTTCCTTAACCTAAGCCTACATTAAGGTCATTATGAAGGAAGAGTACTTTACAGGGGGGGGTGCAGGGGGTATCATGTTCGTCGGACTCGACTTCACCCCGAGCTTAGAACTCGGGGTCTGTATGTCGGGGACGGGTAGAGGGACGGCGCGCCCAACGCGCCTGTGCGACGAGTCGTTCGGATGTATCGAAGGACATCCCAGCAAGCACTTGTCGATAGGTCACGGACGAGACGATGTACCGCATGCGTTCGCTGACGAGCCTGGAGGTGGGATTCCCCCGCGTAGCCCTAAGGAGGCCCTAAAAATGAAAGCACTCGGTACCCATATTGTCTGCGAGCTCTCGGGATGCGACCCGGCAGCGTTGACCGATATCGAAGCGGTCCGCACCATGATGATTTCCGCAGCCCGGGAAGCCAACGCGACGGTCATCGAGACCGCCTTTCACCGCTTCCAACCCCAAGGCGTCTCCGGCGTCGTGGTGATCCAAGAATCGCACCTCTCGATCCATACGTGGCCCGAGACCGGTTACGCAGCGATGGATTTCTACACGTGCGGCGACCACACCGATCCCTGGGCAGCGTGCGAATACGCCGCCAAGATCCTCGGCGCCGAATCGATCCTCACAACTGAGGTGAAGCGCGGCATCGAAGCCTCGGCCGGCCGGTTCACGCACGTCGTGACCGCCGACCACGAAGAGCAGACATTCGCGAAAATGACCGCTTAGGCGATTCTTCGCCGCCTGGAGAGGTACGCAAACGGCCGACGCTTAGGCGTCGGCCGTTTGCATGTCCGCGCGTTAACCTTGCAAAGGTCCCCGCGACCGCACGCCCAACCCTCGCAAGCGCTATGCCGAAAACCGAACACTGGCAGTGGTATGTCGAGGAATTCGCCCCAACCGAATTCCACCACCACGCTATCGACGAAACCTATTACGCCGGAACGACACCGTTCCAATCGGTCGCGGTCATTCGCACGCCGGTCTTCGGGAAAATGCTCGTGCTCGACGGCGACACGCAAAGCTCGCAGCACGATGAGAAAATCTACCACGAGTCGCTCGTGCATCCAGCGCTTGCCGCGTGCGAAACCCGGGATGAGGTGCTGATCCTCGGTGGCGGCGAGGGCGCGACATTACGCGAAGTGCTGCGACATCCCGGTGTGAAGCGCTGCACGATGGTCGACATCGACGGCGAAGTCGTGGAGCTCTCGAAAAAGTATTTGCCCGAGTGGGCCGATGGGGCGTTCGAAGATCCGCGGGCCCGCGTTATCATTGGCGATGCGCTCGCATTCTTAAAAGAAGATACGGGTTCGTATGCCGCAGTGATCTCCGATCTGACCGAGCCGCTGCCGGACTCCCCGTCGTTCCCGCTCTTCAACGGTGAGATCTTCCGCGACATCAAGGCGCGCCTGGTTCCCGGCGGCGTTTACGTGCTGCAAGCTAGCACCGCGGGCTTCCATAATATGGCCTTGCACGCAAAGATGGCCCGTTCGCTGCGCTCGCACTTCAAGCACGTGCGCAGTTTCTACACCCATGTTCCCGCCTTCGATAACGATTGGGCGTTTATCGTGTGCAGCGATCGCGCGGATGTCGCGAAGCTGGATCCAGCGACGATCGATGCGTACGTCGCGCAGCTGCGGGGCGAAAACTACTTCTACGATGCCGAGACGCACCGGCGGCTCTTCAGTTTGCCCCGCTACTTGCGGGCCGAACTGGAAAAATCAGGCGACGTTTTCCGTTAACGTCGCCACGACGAGCAGCGCGAGCTGGGTGCGCTTGCTCAGCGAGAGCTTCCGGAAAATCGATTCTAGGTGGTGCTCCACCGTCCGCGAGCTTACGACGAGCTCATCTGCGATGCCGCGGTTGCTCAAGCCGCGCGCGACCAGGGCGGCGACTTCGCGTTCGCGCTGGGTCAGCAACTCGAGTGGTTTGAGCAACAAGGCGACTCCGGATGCAAAGCAGGTCGGATGGCGAACTCGGCACGATGTGAATCGCACACCGTGCTTTCCTTGGACATCGGCATAAGTGGCCGAGAAAATAAGCGTTGACCCCGCCGCTCTTTTGGCGGGCTGGTCAAGCGAGCGAGCGCCGTTCGTCGCGCTCCTGGGCTTAGAGCTGCTGGATATCGGCAAGGGCACGGCGCGCATGCGGATGCCGTATCGACGCGAGATCACCAATGGAACGAGCGCCATCCACGGCGGCGCGATCGTTGCCCTGTGCGATTCGGCGTTTTATCTTGCACTCGCTTCGATCTACGGGCACGAGCAAGAGACGACAACTGCTGCGCTCTCGTGCAATTTTCTCGCACCCGCGATTCCGCCGCACGACCTCATCGCCGAGGCGGAGGTTCTCAAAGCCGGTCGGCGCATCGTTTACGGTGAGGTGCGCGTGACCGGTGGGGATCGTTTGGTCGCGCACGCGACGCTCAATTTTCTCAATACGCCGCCCAAGAAATAGGTCATCATGGTTAGCGAACCAATTCTCCGTCGTACCGCGCTCTTCGACGCGCACCGCGCCCTCGGCGCGAAGATCGTGCCATTCGGCGGCTTCGAAATGCCCGTGCAATATGCCGGCATCCTCGCCGAACACGACGCCGTGCGCAATCGCGCGGGGCTCTTCGATCTCTCGCACATGGCGCAGTTCGAACTCCGTGGTGAAAACGTCGCTGCGTGGGCAGATTCGCTCACGGTCAACAACGTCGCGACGATGAAGCCGCTGCAAGCGCGCTACAATATTTTCCCAAACGAACATGGTGGCGCGCACGACGACGTGATCTTCTATCGTTTGCCCGATCGCTGGTTGCTCGTCGTGAACGCCGGAAATGCCGACAAAATGTGGGCGCACATCAACGCCCATCGATCGGGCGACGTGAAGCTGACCAACTTTCACGGTGTCCGCGCGCTTATCGCGATTCAAGGCCCGCGCTCGGTTGAAATTTTGCAAGAATTTGTCGACATCGAGCTCGCGCCGATGAAATACTACACGTGTGCCGAGGCGACGATTGGCGGCGTGCGCGGCGTGATCGCGCGAACGGGTTATACGGGGGAAGACGGCTTCGAACTCTTCGTCGAGGGCGATGCCGCGACGGCACTTTGGGATGCAATCTTAGCTGCTGGTCGCGCGCACGGACTCGAACCCGCGGGCCTTGGGGCGCGCGACGTGCTGCGCCTGGAGGCGGGCATGCCGTTATACGGCCACGAGATGACCGAAGAAATCGGTCCGATTCAAGCGGGACTCGGCTGGGCAGTAAAACTCACAAAGCCCGCCTTTCGCGGCAAAGCCGCACTCGAGGCACAATCGGCCGACGCGACGCTTCCGAAGATTGTTGGCATCGTGCTCGACGGCAAAATCCCGGCGCGTGCGGGATATCGCGTGGTTCACGATGGCATCGATGTCGGTGAGATTCGCAGCGGGTCGCTCGGTCCGTCGGTTGGAAAAAATATTGCGACGGGTCTGCTCGCACCGGGTGCTGCAACCATCGGCTCAAAAGTGAGCGTCGAGATTCGCGGGACACCTCACGACGCAACCGTCGTCGAACTACCGTTCTACAAACGCCCCAAAGTTTAAGGAGAGCACCACGTGGCGCAGCCGGCCGGACTTCTGTACAGTAAAGAACACGAGTGGGTGAAGATGGACGGCGATGTCGCCACCGTCGGTATCACCGAATACGCGCAAAATTCGCTCGGCGATATCGTCTACGTGGAACTGCCGCGCATCGGCGCGGAACTCCAGCAATTCGGCAACATCGGCGTAATCGAATCCGTGAAAGCGGTCTCGGACATCTACACGCCCGTCGGCGGTGAAGTGGTCGAAGTCAACGCCGAACTCGAGGCCGATCCCGCGCTGGTCAACCGCGAACCATTCGGCACGGGCTGGCTCTTCAAAGTGAAGCTCGCCGATGTCACGCAGAATCAAAATCTGCTCTCACCCGAAAAATACGACGAACTCGTCGCCTCCGCTTAAGGCTGGTCGGCGGGGTGGTTCACCCGCATCGTCGAGCCGAATAAATAGCCGCCGCGCGCGTGCGAAAACTGGATGATCTCCGGGTCGCCGATGCGCGTGCGCAGACGGTGGATCGAAACTTTGAGCGCGTTGACGGCAACGCGCTCTTCGATTCCCGGGAGGACCATCGCGCCTAAATCGGCGGGCGCGATCGGCGCACCGTGGATCGCAAGCGATGCGATGATAGCAAAGTCGCGCTCGCTGATGGGTACGGGCCGGCCTTCCCGCGTTAGCTGGCCGACCGCAAGATCTAAATCGTAAACAACCCGCCGGCCCAGGCGATAGACTCCATCCATGGCCGATGGAGTATAGCCCAGGCGGCCGCTTGCGTGAATAGGGATTTCCACCCATTGTTCGGGAACCTGAAACGGTTCCGCCCCAGCCGTCAGTCTAACGAGGGTCATGTACACACCGCACACGCAGCGCGACATCGAGGCGATGCTCCGCCTCATTGGCGCATCGTCGCTCGACGAGCTCGTCAAAGTCCCCGATGCCGTCGCCATCAAGGTTCCGCTCGAAGTCGCTCCGGCGCTTCCGGAGTCCGAACTCACCCAGCGTTTTGCGAGCTTCGCAGCGCGCGTCGGCGCGACGGACTATATCTCGTTTCTTGGCGCGGGGGCGTACCGGCATTACGTGCCCCCGGTGATCGCGACGCTTGCGATGCGCGGCGAATTCCTCACCGCCTATACGCCATACCAGGCGGAAGTCTCACAAGGCTATCTGCAGGCGATCTACGAGTGGCAGAGTTATATCGCGCTTCTCACCGGCATGGATGTCGCGAACGCCTCGGTGTACGACGGAGCGACGGCGCTTGCCGAAGGCACGATCATGGCGGTGAATGCAACGGGTCGCAAAGCCGTCCTCGTCTCACGCGCCGTGCATCCCAACTATCGTGCCGTCCTTCAGACGTACGCCGATGGGCTCGATCTCGATGTCGACGAGCTGCCGTACGCCGCTGAGGGCACGACCGATCTTTCGTCGATCGAAGCCGCGCTTGCCGATCAGCGTTACGCCGCTGTCGTTCTTCAAACACCAAACATGTTCGGCGCGCTCGATGCACTGCCGAGCGGCATGGCCGAGAAGATCAAGGCAACCGGAACGCTCGTCATCGGCGTGATTGCCGAAGCGCTTTCACTTGCCGCACTCGCAACGCCCGCATCATGGGGCGTCGATATTGCCGTTGGTGAAGGGCAGAGCTTCGGCGTGTCGCTGGCGTACGGAGGGCCGTATGTCGGCTTCATCGCCTGCACGACCGAACATTTGCGCCGCATCCCCGGACGCCTGGTTGGCAAGTCGCTCGACAAAGATGGCAACGAGGCGTACGTTCTCACGTTGCAAGCGCGCGAACAGCATATCCGCCGCGAAAAAGCGACCTCGAACATCTGCACCAATCAAGCCCACTGCGCGCTCGTCGCGACGATCTATCTTGCAGCGATGGGCAAGACCGGGTTGCGCAACTGCGCCTCGGCAAACCTCAAACGCTCGCGCGAACTCGAAAAAGCGGTCACCGCAATCGACGGGTTCACGAAGCGTTTCTCCGCTCCGTTTTTCAACGAATTCGCCGTTCGCGTGCCGGGCGGCAGTGCCGGTAGCGTCCTCAAGGCCCTGCAGAAACAGGGTATTCTGGGGGGCGTCGACCTCGGCCGCTGGTATCCCGAACTCGAAGACACGATCCTGATGACGGCGACGGAAGTCACCACGGATGCGGACATCAAGCAGCTCGTCGCTGCACTCCAGGAGGTTCGCAGTCTTGCCGGCGTTCGCTGAAACCCCACTGATCTTCGACATCGGCCAAGACGGTCGGGCGAACAACTATTTTGCCGAAGGCGCGCCGCTCTCGGATTTTCTCCCCAAAGAGGCGCTCCGCGACGAACTACCGCTGCCGGATAATAGCGAACTCGACGTCGTGCGTCACTTCACGCGCCTTTCGCAAAAAACGTTCAGCATCGATACGAATTTCTATCCGCTGGGCTCGTGCACGATGAAGTACAACCCGCGCGTCAACGACGCGATGGCGAATCTTCCGGCGCTGCGTGATTTGCATCCGCTCGTCCCCGACGAACTCGCGCAAGGAGCGCTCGCCGTCATGTGGGAGCTGGAGAAGAGCCTGGTCTCGCTCTTCGGCATGGCCGCATTCTCGCTCAACCCCGCCGCCGGCGCGCACGCCGAACTCACGGCGCTCCTCATCGCAAAGAAGTACTTTAAAAAGTACGGTCAGGCGTTGACGCGCACGACGGTGATCGTCCCGGACACCGCACACGGCACGAACCCCGCTTCCGCAGCGATGGTCGGCTTCAAAGTCGTTTCGCTCAAGTCCGATGCGCGCGGACGCGTCTCGGTCGAGGAAATCAAAAAAGCGATCGGCCCCGATACTGCCGTCGTCATGATGACGAACCCGAACACCCTGGGCCTCTACGAAGATCAGATCAAAGAAATCACCGACGCGGTGCACGACGTCGGCGGCCTGATGTACTACGACGGAGCAAACGCAAACGCGCTCATGGGCAACTCGCGCCCAGGCGACATGGGCTTCGACCTCATGCATCTCAATCTGCACAAAACGTTCTCGATTCCGCACGGCGGCGGCGGCGCGGGCGCAGGCCCCGTCGGCGTCGCGCGTCACCTCGTGCCGTTCTTACCGACCCCCGTCGTGCGCGCAACGAACATCGTAAGCGAACACGAAGGCTGGCGCCCAAGCGACGAGATGACCTTCGCACTCGACTTCAACCGCGAAGACTCCATCGGAACGATGCGCTCGTTCTGGTCCAATTTCGCGCACATGGTCCGGGCACTCTCATACACCTATGCAAACGGCGCCGAAGGCCTAACGATGGTGAGCAAACTCGCCATCCTTAACGCCAACTATATCCGCGCCTCAGTCAAAGACCTCATCGAAATCCCCTACGACGAATACAACCGCCACGAATTCGTAGCTAGCGCCCAAGCCTTAAAACGCGAAACGGGCGTACGCGCCCTCGACATCGGCAAAGCACTCCTCGATCGCGGCTACCACGCCCCAACGGTGTACTTCCCGCTCCTCGTCCCCGAGTGCCTCATGATCGAACCAACGGAAACAGAATCAAAAGAAACACTCGATGGCTTCATCGCCGCCTTCCGAGAAATCCTAACAGCAGCCCGAGAAAACCCACAATCAATCATGGACGCGCCAATAAACACCGCAGTAAAACGAATCGACGAAACCCGAGCCGCCCGCCAACCCGACCTCCGGTGGCGACCAGCCCCAAAGTAGTGGGCAAAAAACAAAACCGCATGAAAAAACGGAGTCGGGATCACCGACTCCGTTTTTTATTTGCGAAACGAGTTCGCTTCAAAAACCGCTTTCAAGTCCGGCGGCAAGTCATCGATCTCCTGAACCTGCCGAACCTTATAAATCCGTGTTCATCCCAAATCTCACCCGACATGAAAGCGTCGATCGAACAACACCAATTTCGACAACCCAACACCAATAGTTCGCCACCACCCCCCCTCTCTACAAAACCCCACCGAACCCAACGCCACCGTTGCGACCGAAAGTCGTGCCGGAGGGGCTGGTGGGGTGCGTTGCCGGTGGGGTCTATGAGCTTTTCGCGGAGCGTGTTGGCCCAGCGTAGGCTGGGACAACACATCAGGATGGCGGGAGCGAAAAGTCATGAAGCAGGGCTTTTCCAAGGACGGGAAAGCCCGGCGTCCCCACCGGCAACCCGCCCCGCCAGCCACTCACGACACAATCCCCGAACAAAACGAAGTGACGAACAAACGTTCGATGGGGTAGTTTCTTCTTGGCCCCCATTGCTATAATAAAAGGTACCCCCGAACCACGGGGAGCGCTCGGGAAAGCAACGATGCGGATCAAATATGAGGTGTCTGCCGGAGGGCTAGTCCTCCGTCGGAATGGAGCTCAGCTCGAGGCCCTGCTCATCGGCAGAGGCCAGCCTCGCGTATGGTCCTTGCCCAAAGGGCACGTCGAACATCGCGAGACCCACGAGCAAGCCGCCTTGCGCGAAGTCCGCGAAGAAACCGGCTGCTGGGCCGAGATCCTCATGAAGCTCTCGGATATCTCGTACTGGTTCTACCTGAACCGCAGCAAGCACAAAAAGTCGGTCCACTTCTATTTGATGCGCTATCTCTCAGGCGATACGGCCAACCACGACCACGAAGTCGATGAAGCCGCCTGGTTCGAGATCCGCGCGGCGAAGAAAAACCTCAAGTACGTCAACGAAAAGCGCCTGATCGACCTTGGCCTGGAGTATCTCCAAGCCGAAGGCACCGGTCTCTTCGAGACCGAGACCGTTGCGCTCGTTACTGAGGCTCTCCAGGACATCAGCGCAGGTTGAACCCGGGCGCCCCCGTCGAGGACGAGCGCGCCTGTCGTGTTTCGCTCGCCAATCTTTTTGATGGCCCACTCGATCTGCTCCTGAGTCTGGTTAAGGAACGCCAACTCGACATCGCGACGGTGCCGCTGGCGCTGGTCTGCGACCAATATTTTGCCTTCATCGAGGCGATGGAGTCGATCGACGTCGAGCTTGCCGCCGAATATCTCGTGATCGCGGCCACCTTGGTGTTCCTCAAGTCAAAGGCGATGCTGCCGGCGATTCCGGCCGAGTTCGAGGATGCCGAAGAGTCCGCCGAGGTGGTCGAGCAACGTCTGCGCGAGCGCCTAGTTGCCTACTCCATCTACAAGGCCGCGGGCGATGAGCTCAAAAGCCGGGCCGATGAAGCCAAGGCCTTCTACCTGCGCGACGCCGGCGACCCGACAACAGACATCACCCAACGCTACCGCATCAATGCAGCGAAGCTCTCCGCGGCCCTGGCGGCTGCGTTGCGAGCGGCGAAGCCCGAGAAGCGCACCATCGTTCGCGAGCGCGTCTCGCTCATCGAGCAGATGGAGCTGGTCGCCCGCACGGTCCGTACCCAGGGCCGGGCGTCATTTTTCGAACTGTGCTTGGGCCTGGATCGCGGCGGGATCATCGTGACGTTCCTTGCTGTTTTGGAACTGGTTCGGCGGCGCCGGCTGGTTTTCGCACAGAGTAACGCCTTCGCCGACATCGAACTCTTGCCGCTCGTGGAAGATCCGATACCCGCCAATGCAAACTGACGAGCTCGCTCCGCCGGCCGAGGCCGCCGCCGAGCACGAGCCCATGCAAACCGAACTGATCGAGACCGGGACGCTGCAGCGCAGCATCGAGGCGGTCCTTTTCGTCGCCTCCGAGGCGCTCTCGATCAAAACGCTCTCCAAACTCACCGGCGCGGAAGAAACCGAAGTCGCGCGGGCACTTCAGCAGATCGCTGAGGACTTCGGCGATCGCGGCATCGTGCTGCGCGAGATCGCCGGCGGCTACCGCTTCGCGAGTTCCTCGGCCGCGCGCGAAGTCGTCGAAGCCTATCTCTTGCCGCCGAAGACCAATCTTTCGCCCGCGGCGCTCGAGACGCTCGCAATCGTTGCGTACATGCAACCCGTAACGAAGAGCGAAGTCGAAGGCGTACGCGGTGTCAGTGCGGATTCGGTGATCTCGACGCTCGTCGACCGGCGGTTTCTCGTTGAAGGCGGCCGCAAAGAAGTTGCGGGTCGTCCGATCCTCTACAAGACGACGGCCGAATTCTTGGAAGCCTTTGGCTTACGCAGTTTAGAAGAGTTGCCGCCAATCGACATCGATGCGGGTCTGCCGATCGAAATGGCGCTCCCGATTCCGACCGAAACGGTCGCGACCGCCATCGACGAAATCGTCGCCGATGAGATTGCAGAAGAAGCAAAATCAACCGAAGAGAGCGAGACAACGGAATCAACACCCACGTGATGAACGACGATGACGCGATTTGGGATCGTATCGACGCGAACTGCCAAGCCGTTGCGATCGCGCACGAATTGATCCAGCCCGGTGAGACCTTCAGCCTTACCGAAGACCAAGGAAAAGCGGTCGATGCGATCTGCGATGGTCTCGAAGACGGCGGCTTTGAATTCTTGCTTAAGGCACCGACAGGTTCGGGAAAAACCGAAGTCATGATGCGCGTTGCGGTCGATACGATTCTCGCAGAAGACTCGTACATCACGCTGATCGCGCCGACGCGCGACCTCGTGCGCCAGCACTTCACGTACTTTACCGAACGCCTCGAAGGAACGGGACTCGGCGTTGCGCAGATTCATGGCGGCATTTCACCCGCCGAACGCAAAGCGACCATGGCGGGCCTCGCGGACGGATCGATCCGCGTTGTGGTCGGCTCGGCGATGATGCTCGTGAGCGACCAGCTCTGGCGCATGATCGATGAGAGTTCTCTGCTGGTCGTCGACGACGTCAACGCGTTCGACGAGCGCGAACATCTACGGTTACTGGAAGATCTCGACTGTCCGATGCTCTTCGCGACCGCGACGCCGGATGAGTTGCGCTCGTTTCTCACGCGCGTCGGTGCTTACAATAACGTCATTTCGATGAAGAAAATGCCGTTCGATGTCATTCCGACCAAAGTGCACAAGGTCGAAGGTGTCTGGGGCGAACCGCCGATCGAGCAGATGTCGCGCGCGGACGAACTCATCCGCATGCACCTCGAGCGCAAGTCGCGCATCTTCGTCATCAGCCGCACGCGCCACGATGTGCCCAAGCTCGCGCAGCGGCTCGAAGAGACGTATGGATTTCCGGTTCAGCAATTGCGCGGCGATATGGCCGACACCGGCGAGCACAAGAGCCGCCACGCGCGTCGCGGAGTGAAAGTCAGCAACATCGGCACACGTGTTGAAATGATGGAAGCATTCCGTCGGGGGGCGCCCGCGATTCTCGCCGCGACCAATCTTGTCGGCAGCGGTCTCGACATTCCGGCAGCGGATCTCATCGTGATCACCGATGCCGACGCATTCGGTGAGGGCGAGACAGAACAACTCATCGGTCGCGTCGGTCGCCGCGAGCGCCCCTCCGATGCCATTCTTCTCACCGGGACCACCTTTGAGAAAAATCCCTCGCGGTCGCTCGCCAGCGGTCGCGCCAAGACATTTATGCCGCGCGGCATGCGTGCCAACCAGTTACGTTTCACGCGTCGCAAGTAACCACCGATGACGGACGTCGCGGCGAACAACGGCTCGTTTGACGACCTCGCGGCCGACTACGACCAGTACCGCACCGGATACAGCGCCGAACTCTTCGACGAACTCGTCGGCCTTGGAGTAACGCCGGGCACGATCGTTCTCGATATCGCCTGCGGGAACGGGATTGCAACGGCTCCACTCGTGGCGCGGGGATGCAAGCTCACCGGCGTCGATCCGTCCGAACCGATGCTCGCGAATGCCCGCACGCGCGTTCCGGCAGCGACGTTCGTTCTGGGCTACGCCGAGAAACTGCCGTTTGGCGACAACCACTTCGACCACGCGATCTGCGCGCAAGCATTTCATTGGTTCGATCAACCACGCGCGTTTGAAGAGGCGATTCGCGTTGTCAAACCGGGCGGCAACGTGGCCGTCTGGTGGAAGCGGCTCACGCAGGATGCGGCGATTCGTGCGCTCCGCGATTCCGCGTATGAAGAAGTCGGCGTTGCGCCGCCAAAAGATGCGCTGGGCGGATCGTTCCGTGCTTACTACGGCGCGGCGTTTAGCGATCGACACCTGCGCGTGCTTCCGTTCACCTGGCGGACGACGGTGAAGACGTGGATCGGCTACGAGCACTCGCGCGCGACCGCGCGCAACGCGTTCGGTGACAAGCGCGATGCGTATCTCAAAGCGCTCGAACGGCGTTTAGTCAAAGAGGCCGGTTCGCTTGAATCGGCGATGATCGCGCCGTACATGCAATACGTCTACATTGGAGTGGTTTAGCGTTGCGTCTTGGTCTACACATTGGCGTCAGCGGCGGGTACGACGCAGCGGTCGATTATGCGCAGCGTTTAGGCTGCACGGCGCTGCAAATCTTTAGCGGAAATCCCAAAACGTATCGGGTCGGAAAAATGAATGTGCCGGCGCTCGAGGGGTTTCGAGATAAGCGCAAAGCCGCGGGGCTCGACCCGGCCGTTATCCATACATCGTATCTGATCAACCTTGCAAGCGAAGATGAGAAGATGGTCGCGGGGTCACTCGGCCTCTTGAAAAACGATCTCGCGGTCGCGGCCGTCGGCGGCATCCGCTACGTGAACACGCATCTCGGTTCGTACGGGAAGCGCGATCGTGAGGACGGCTTCGGCGCGGTCTGCCGCGCACTCGAGGCGGCACTCGAAGACATCGCGCCCGATGTTTTTCTCGTGTTGGAAAACAGTGCGGGCGCCGGGCAGCTTTGCGGCGGCACGATGGAGGAGCTGGGACGCTTCCTGCGCGCCGTCCCGCACCCGCAGCTCGGTATTTGCATCGACACCGCCCATACGTGGGCTGCGGGCTATGCCATTAATGATTTTGACTCGGTTAGCCGATTCATATCACATGTGGAGGAGACGATCACCTTAGAAAAGGTGCTTCTTTTCCATTTCAACGACACGCAAATTCCGCTCGGCGGGCACCGGGACCGCCACTGGCACATCGGGGAAGGGCTCATCGGCTTTGAGGGCTTTCGCGCACTCGCGGGTCACCCGGAGCTGCGCGGCAAGACTGCGATCCTCGAGACGCCCGGTGAAGAGGCCGACGACGAGCGAAACATGCGTGCCATCCGCCTGATTTTTGAGGGAGCAACGACATGACGATGACGGATGACGAGCGACGGATCGCCACGCGCATGAAAACGAGCCTCAGCGTCACCTTTCGCGTCAATCGGGGTGCGGCAAAAGTAGGTGTCGTGGAGAACATTTCGCGAAGCGGACTGCTCCTGGTTTCTACGGATGCGCTGCTTGCTACCGACACGATCGAAGTCACCTTTTCCGATCCGATCCACGGCCACTCGCACGATGTGGAAGGCGATGTCGTGCGCAGCGCGCCCGCGGGCCGCTTCGGCGTTTCGTTTATCCGCGTTACCGAAGAAGCGCTCGACTTCGTCCGCAAAATGGTCGGTATCGCCGCGTAGGAGCGACGGTTGATCGCGCGCGGCGACCGCGTTGCGTTCGTCGGCCCATCGGCCCCGGCCGATGAAGCGCTGGCCCTCGCGCTTGTGGGCCTGCGTTTTGGGCGCGTCGCCCGAGCCGGTCGAGACCTGCGGCCCTATCCCTATATGAGCGTCGGTGGTGCCGAACGCTTTCAATCTGCGATCTCAAAACCGTGGGATTCCGCGCGCTTCGCAGCGGTCTGCGCTGCGGCCGGACTCGAGTCGCACCACGCGATTCGACGGCTCAAGCGCTCGTACGCACGCGCGCTCGTCGTCGCGCTTCTCGTTGCGACATCGCCCGACGTGCTCGTCATCGAGGGGATCGAGGAACTGGACGAAGCCGCCGCCGGTGCGCTCGATCGTGCCTTCGCACTGGTTCCTACCGTTCTCGTCAGCTGTGCGACGGAAGAAACGGCCGCGCGCTTCGGTGCACGTATCGTTTCGATTGCGCCGCTGGAGGCCGTTTCGTGACGCGCGCGCTGCTGGGCAAGGAATTCTTCGAGCGGCGCATTTATTTTGCGATCGGTTTCGTGTTGGTCTGCGCGATCGCCGCGCTGATGCCGCGTTTCTTTGCGTTTTCGTACGCGCTTGCCACGACGAATTCAAAAGCCCCCGCCGATATCGTCGCCGACATTCTGCACAACGTGCGATCGTATTCAGCGTTTATCGAGACGCAGTGGTGTGGCCGCGGCTTGGCGCGCGCTCTCATCATCCTCGCCCTCATCGCCGGAATCGGAACCGTCGCGACGGAACGTGAGAGTCGCACGCTGGGACTGCTCACGCAGTCCTCGCTTCGCCGTTCGACGATCGTCGTCGTGAAATTCGCCGTGATCGGGATGTGGCTGTCGCTCATTGCGCTCTGCAGCGTTGCGATCGTGGCAGCGGCTTCGCTCGTCGACCATCGCATTATCGGTCTTGCAAGTCTCGCGCAGCCGTCGTTTGTCGCGCTCGTTTGCGCGTGGGCGGTGTTGGCGCTTGCGATGCTTGCAAGCGTGCTGTTTCCGACGTCGCTCAAAGCGACCGTTTTCGCGCTCGGTTTGGTCATCTTCGTTGCGGCGGCCGGATCGCCGTTCGGCTATAATCTCATTACGCTCCCGGAAAATATCTTCACAACCGACGGTGTATTTCTTGCCGGACGTTTCATTACGGACTGTGCCTTCGCGTTCGGTGTCGGTTTCGTTGCGCTCATCGCCGCGATCGCGCGTTTTCAAGAGACGTGATCGCGCACTTCGACCTCGATGCGTTCTACGCATCGGTGGCGCAGCGCGACGATCCATCCCTGCGGGGAAGGCCGCTTGCAGTCGCGGGTTCCGGTCGACGATCGGTCGTGCTCACGGCATCGTACGAGGCGCGTCCCTACGGCGTCCGTTCCGCAATGCCGCTTTGGAAGGCGCTCGCGGCGTGCCCGCAGCTTCTCGTCGTTCCGCCGACTTTCGAACGGTATAAAGAAAGCTCGGCCGCCGTCTTCGCGATTTTCGCCGACGGCGCGACGGCCGTTGAGGGTCTGTCGTTCGATGAGGCGTTTTGTGCGTTGCCCACCGACGATCTCGTGGCGGCGCGCGTGTGGGCAGAACACGTTCGTGCCCGGATTTTCGCCGAAGTGGGTTTGACGGCGAGTGCCGGAATTGCACGCGGCAAGATGGTCGCGAAAATTGCGAGCGATTCGTGCAAGCCGAACGGCATCGCGGTCGTTGAGCCGGGAACGGAAGCGGCGTATCTTGCGCCGATGCCCGTTGGACGGCTGTGGGGAATCGGTCCGAAGACGCAGATTCGCATGAGCGAAGCCGGGGTTCAAACGATCGGTGACGTCGCAGCGCTCGATGACGCGCGCGCATTCGCGTTGTTCGGCAAGTGGGGCCGCGACGTGCGCGAACTCGCGCGCGGAAACGACGAGCGGGAAGTCGATGGCTCGCGCGAACGAAAATCCGTCTCGACCGAAGAAACATTCGAGTACGACGTGCGTGATGAGGAACGCGTCTTAGCGCTGCTCGCAACGCAGGCCGCGGAACTCTCCGCGTACCTCAAAAAGCGCAACCTGCGCGGCTCGACGGTTGGCATCAAGATCAAACGATCCGATTTTACCGTCCTCGGTCGCCAAACGCATCTCGTCGTTGCGACCGACGATGAAACGACGATCCTCGATGCAGCACGCCACTGTTGGTCTCGCGCCGGAATCGCTGGCCAACCGATCCGACTCCTCGGCACACGCATCGCGTCGCTCACCGAAGAAGCCGAACGCCAAATTTCGCTCTTCCCGGGCTAAAGTCCGAGCGCTGCAGAGTCCGCGCGCGGGTCGGCTCCTCCGGCGAGCGTGCCGGCTTCGCGATCGATGAGGATGGCGTGCGCGTGCCCCATGAGATTTTCGAACGCGCCGATCGGTACGACGTCGTGACCGCGTCGCGCTAAGTCGGCGATGAGCGCCGGATCGGTGCGCGATTCGACGCGGACGGAGTCCAGCTTTTCTGCGACGTTGATGCGGCCGTGCAGCCAGCGCGGCGCATCGAGCGCTTGTTGCACGGACATGCCGCGTTCGAAGATGTTGTGGATGAGCTGCATCTGCGTCTGCGGCTGACCGTCCGCGCCCATCGTACCGTGCACCAGTTTCGGCTTGCCCTCGAGGAACACCATCGCCGGAGAGAGCGTGTGGACGGGCCGCTTGCCGCCGCCGAAGCAATTGGGATGCCCATCGACCGTGTTGAAATAGGCGCCGCGATTGTGCAGAAAAATGCCGGTTCCGCGAGCCATGATGCCGCTGCCGAAATTCATGTAGAGGCTCTGGATAAGCGAGACGCAGCGACCGGCTTCGTCAACGACGACGAGTGCGATCGTATCGCCGTCCCCAAGCGAGGAACGTTCTTGCAAAGCCCGCTCGTCGATGGATGCGCGCATCGAGCGCAGACCAGCCGGCGTGAGGAACTCCTCGACCCGCGTATCGACGAAGCGCGGGTCGCCGAAGAGCGCATCGCGCCGGTGAAAGGCGCGCTTCACCGCCTCGATTGCGTGGTGTGTCCAGGCGCTTTCACTGGCGAACGTGTCGTCCGCGATTGCGCCGAGAGCCATGAGGGTCGTCGCGCCTTGTGAATTCGGCGGATGCGCGATGAGCTCGAGGCCCCTCCACGGGATCCGCAAGGGCTCCACCACCTCGGTTCGATGCGTGGAAAGGTCGTCGAGCGTCATCGCGCTACCGCGGGCTTGAAGTGTCGAAACGATCGACTCGCCGATTGCGCCGTCGTAGAATGCGCTTGGGCCGTCGCGCCGGATCGTCGCAAGCGACTCCGCTAAGGGCTCGTTGTGGGCAATCGAACCGGCGAGTGGCGTTCCGTGCGCGAAGAACAGAGCCCGCGCATCGTCATCGGCGAGCAGCAGCTCCGCATTGATTTCAAAGTAGCGCGCTGCGACGTCGCTGAGGGCGAAGCCGTCGCGGGCGTACGTTTCGGCTGGCGCAAGGAGCTCCGCCATGTCGATTGTGCCGTGCTTTGCATGCACGTCATACCACGAACGAACGGCACCCGGTACCGTGACCGCTAGGCCGTCGCGGATCGGCATCTCGCCAAGGTTCGCAACCTGATCGAGCGTCGCGTGGCGAGGCGCAGCGCCGCCGCCATTGTACGCGATCGTCTGACCGGTGGTCGGTTCGTAGACGATCCAGAGCGCGTCGCCGCCGATCCCACACGACGCCGGATACACGACGGTGAGCACGGCATTTGCAGCGATCGCGGCATCGACGGCATTTCCGCCGCGGCGCAAAACCTCGAGGCCGATCTGGGATGCGAGCGCGTGCGGCGATGCAATCATCGCGCGGGTCGAGCGCGCCACGGCACGCGTGGGAAACGGGAAACTCACGGAGTTACTGCTTGAGTTCATACGTGGTCGGTGCTCCAAATTCGATCGGCATCATCGGCAAGAATCGCAGGAGCGGCCGCTTTCCATGCCGTGCGCGCGGCGCGAGTGAGGGGTACGAGCATGGTAATCGCGGTCTTGCGTTTACGAACGGCTCCGCGCGGAAGCGCGGCACGCGCGATGTCGGGCGGCAGCCAGCCGGTAACTTTCTGTAAGTCGCCGGCTCCGCTACGTAAGAGCGCGGGGATCGCATCGAAGCCTTCATCGCCCGTATAGGCGAACTCGTCGACGACAAACGCGTCGCGTTCCGGCATCCGTCGACCGAAGACGTATGCGGAAACCGTACGGCCTTTCCGAACGAGCATTTCAACGAGCTGACCGTTCTGCTCGCGCGATCGCGACCGCATGCGAATAAAGTCCCACACTAGCGGCGTTCGTCGCAAGCCCATCGCACGTCGCGATTCGAGCTGCTCGAAGCAGCGGCGAATCCCCGCCCAATCGCTCTCGCCGACGCGTTGCACGTCGATGCGCCGGTCCTCGAACAAGTCCGCATTGAGCGTTATCGCGCGCGAGGGGAGCGCGATGAATCCAAGTCGCTCGTAAAATGCGGGGTGAATGTCCGAAAAAAGATACGCGACATCAACTCCCGCCGCGCGCTCCGCATCGAGCGCTGCGCCGAGCATCGCCGATGCATACCCGTGTCCTCGATCTTCAGGAGGCGTGAAGACGGCGCCAATCCCAAATGCCCGAAGCGCGCGATCGCCACAGCGTAATTCGCGTTCGTATCGTTTAAACGAACAGACTAGCCGACCGCCAACGCGCAGGCCCATCGTGCGAAATCGCTTCGCGCCATACGGTGACGCTGCGATCTCTTCGAGTTCCGCGACGTATTCGGCATAGGTGCGCGATCCAGCCCAGAGCACTTTGCTCAGGGGCAAGACCGTCGCCACGTATTCCGGGATCGGGATCGTCGCGAGGCGCATCGCGGTGACCTTTTGCGACCGTGTTCCGCGCGGCCTGGTCGCGAACCAAACTTAGACGAACGCGAGCGTGTCGAATTGCCCTGCAAGCACGTCATTCGGATTGCGCCCGAGCCACTTCGAGAGCACCGTCGCGTAGACGGAGCGGAAGTCCGTGTTGTATTTGAGATCGCCGTGGTCGAGATCCGTGAGCGAGGGATGTGCGCCGTAAACGCCGCCTTTGAGCGCGCCGCCGATAACGAAGAGCGGCATTGCGGTCCCGTGGTCGGTCCCGTTGTTCGCGTTTTGCTGGACGCGACGTCCGAACTCGGAGAACGTCATCGTCATCACGTTCTTGTTTTTGCCATGCGCCTTGAGGTCTTGATAGAATGCAAGCAGTCCCGAGCCGAGGTATCCGAGCAAGCGGTCCTGCTGCTGGCGCTGGTTGACATGCGTATCGAATGAGCCGATCGACACGAAGATGATGCGCGTTCCGGTGTCGCTGCCGATCATCTGCGCTGCGAGTTGCAGCTGTTGCGAGAACCCGTCTTTGGGATACGCAACCGCCGGCTTGTAGGCGGCGACTTTTTGACGCAAAACGTCGCCGCCGTGATACGCCGAACGGGCGGTATCTTCGAGCATCGTCAAATACGGCGACTGACCCGGACGTGCGCCGTCATAGAGCACACCCGCGCTAGTCTTCGCGTTTGCGTCGCGACCGACGTTGAAGTTGAAGGCGTTGAGCGCGCCGATCGCCGGCACGTCGACGTGCTGCGAGACGAGTGCGGCGGGAATCTGATCGCCGAGGGCAACGGCTTGAAACGGATTCTTCGGCTTTTCTCCGGCGGAATTGGTTTTATCAAGGTAGCGGCCAAGCCACCCCGTTTGCTCGCGCAAACCCGGCGATGCGGTTTCCCATATCTGCGTTGCCTCGAAGTGCGAACGGTTGGGATTGGGATAGCCGACGCCTTGCACGATTGCGACTTGCCCATCTTTATATAGTTCGTTCAGACCCGCGAGCGCCGGATTGAGACCGATTCGCTCGTCGATTTTTAGGACGGTATTTTCCGCGACCCGAATGACCGGTCGCACGTTGTGATACGCGTCGTCCGAATACGGCACGACCGTATTGAGGCCGTCGTTCCCGCCACCCATTTGAATGACAACGAGCACATTGCCGGGATCGATGCTCGATCCAAGCGCCGGAAGCGCTTGCGCGGATGCGGCGCGCATAAATGCAAGCGGCATCGTGCCGCCGAGCACGGCGATTCCAAGACCCTGGTGGATGAACGTACGACGTGAGGACATCAGCGGCTCCTAGTTGAGTTGGTTGACGGGGAGGTTGAGCGTGAGCGCGACGACGCCCCGGATCTTGTCTTGATAGTTTTCCGGCCCGAACGGAATTGCGTTGCCGGGCGGCGGTGCGGCGGCGGCAGCGGCGGCCGGTGCAGCAGTCGTCATCGCGGTCGCGACCGCCGCACGCGTATTCGTCGAATTGACGAACGATACGAGCGTCGAGCGCACGTCCGAGGTGACGTCGTCTTGGAGCGCGGCGTTGACGATGTTGCCGACGATTTTTTGTGCGTCAAACCCGCCGGCTTGCGCGACGATCGCATCGGGTGAGATCGTGGATGCGGCCAGCGGAACGGCGGGTGCCCCGGCTGCGGGTTTCTTTTGGATCGACGTTGCGATGAGCGCATTCACAAAGTTGAACCGCGCGAGCAACGTTGCCGTATTGATCCACGTCGGACCGCCGTCCCAGCCTTTGACGCTGGGTGGGTTCAGCGGATCTTGACCCATGCGCGCGAGTGCATACGGGAGATTGTCGGGGGCGGTTGTGAGGCCCATGTAGCGCAGCGTTCCGACCGCAAACTCGATCGGACTCTTGGGGATCGCGCGATAGGCACGCGTCGAGTAAAAGACGTTCGAACGCAGAATCGTGCCCACGGTCCTCGGAATATCGTAACCCGAGAGCGCGTACACACTTGCCAGCGCTTCGATCAGTTCGGGTTCGGGATCGCTATAAACGAAGAACTCGAGGAGTTTGTGCGCCATGAACCGCGAATGCGCGGGATGTTGCACGATGATATTGATAACGTCGTCGCCCGTCCAGTTTCCCGTCTTTCCGAGCACCGTCTTCGGACCGTCGTCGTGGACTTTTGGATTGTCGATATACGCAAGACTGCGGTCGAGCGTCCAGCCGGTGAATGCGCGCGCCGATTCCTTGACGTCGTCTTCGGTGTAGTTGCCAAGGCCAAGCGTAAAGAGTTCCATCACCTCGCGTGCAAAATTTTCGTTCGGATGCGCTTTCGAATTCCCGCGATTGTCGAGCCAGACGAGCATTGCGGGATCTTTGGCGACGGAAGACAGCAGTGAGGGGAACTTGCCCAGGCCTTGCGCGCGGAAGAGGTCCATCTGCTGCGCCATGAGCTGCGGCGGCACTTTCTGCATGCTCGTCGCAAAATGGCCGTGCCAGAAGAGCATCATCTTCTGGACGAGCGGTTGATTCGTACCGACGAGCTGATCGAGGAACCAGAGCTGTGTTGCGTGGCGATTCTTCTTTTGATCGAAGAGGATATCGGTTGGCGGGTAGGCCGGAAAGTCGACTGCCGCGCCGGTTGGATGGAGAAGCGATGCGACTCCGCGATCGGCGCCCAGCGGTACCAAGGCGGAAATATCTGCAGCGGTGCCGCCGAACCCGGCGCGGCGGAGCAAGTGTGCGGCGCTCCGCATGGTGAAGTGACCGTCGTAGCGCGCGAGTGCCGTGGTGGCGTCGCCGAGTGCGCCGGGCGGGCGAAATCCGGTTTGCGGATCGGTCGATGTATCGAGTTTCACGGTGGCCTCGCGGGAGTAGGGCGTAGCGTCGTAACGTATCGTACGTCCAATCGATCTCGCTTTTGTCTCCCTCGAGCGATTCTCAGCCAAACTCTAAGGTACGGTTCATGTTGGCCCCTCGATTCGCCACGTCTGCGGCGAACGTTCGCTCGGCGCGAACGCACCCGGAGATGCAAGCGAGGCCAGCAATACCGACTCGAAGCGCCCGCCCGGATCGCCGGGCAGGAGGACGACCGCCGGCATTTCCACCGACTCGACCGCGTCGCGTTCGCGTGGTGTCTCTGCCGCACGAGCGACCGTGCGCGTCGTCCGTTCGGCCACGATTGCGGCGGGGCGCAGTGATTGTAACTCGACTAGGAACTCCGGCGCGGCGACCGCGCGCGTCGGGCGACCGCTGGTACTGACGGTCACCGTCTCGTCGGCGCGAACCATCGCACACGCGAGTCGTCGGCGGTCTTCGCGTGCATAGGCATCGCGCAACTTTGCCTGATGCGAATACCACGTGAACTTGGCGGTGCGTGCCGCGGTTGCATCACCAACGTTGTCTTTGGGGATCATGCCCCATTGCGGACTAAAAAGGAACGCGTCGGGGACGTAGTAGGGCGGGAATGCACCGGCTCGCGCATCGAGGATGAAGACATGTGCGAAACGCCGTGCTTTGACGGCGTCGATTGCAGCGAGCGTAACCAAGCCGGGATGCGCCGACCCGGCAACGCTCAGCGGCGTGTCGGACTGCGCGATGCGTTCGCAGTAGAGCAGCGCATCGAGCAGCGTATCGTTCGGCCGCCGCGTGGCGAACCGTTCGATCCGCAAGAGAAGAGATGCGATCCGTGCCGTCCGCTGCGCTTGCCGTGCTGATGTCTCGCCGCCGCCGGATTCGGCGATTCCACTTTCCGAGACGATCGTGCGCGCGAGTCGGGCGAGCGGCATCCTCGAGCGCAGGGCGACCCATCGCGCGCGCCGCTCGCGGAACGCTTGCAAGCGCGCGCGTGCATCATCAGAGAGATCACCATCGCGGTCGGCGCGCAGGACGTTGGTCCCCAAACGTAAGTCTCGGCGCTTGTCCCAGCGACGGTTACTGCGATCGGTCTCTTCGATTGCGGGGAGTTCGAAGAGCAGTGCCTGCGGATTTGGCGGATCGCCGCAGAGCAGGGCGAGGCTCGCATCGCTCAGTCGAAGTACCGGTGATTCGAGGACGCGCAGCAGCCAATCGTGGCGGAATGGATCGGCAACCGACCACAACATCGCAAGCGCGTCCTGCGTATCGTGATGGGCGAAGAGTTGGTCGTCGCCGACGAGATCGATTGGGACGTCGCGGTCGAGCAGTGCCGCTTCGTACGGCGCGATACAACGCAGCGAACGCGCGAGGACCGCGATTTGCTCCGGTGGCGTTCCCGCGTTGATGAGGCCAGCGACCCGGTCGGCGACGAACGCCGCTTCGGCTGGTTGGTCGGATGCGCGGTGAACGGCAATCGACTCCCCTACGGGAAGCGCGGTTCCGAAGTCCTCGGCGATCATCGCACGCGCCGCCGCAGCGATTTGCGCTGGGACTCGAACGCCGTGCGCTAGCGTGATTGTCGTTCCACCTAAGGCGAACGTCCGTTCCGGACGTGCGCCGGCGAACGTTTCCGTCGCCGCATCCGGATCGCCGGCAAAGGTGACGCCGATGAGATCTTTCCCGAAGATCGCTTGTAAGAGTCGCAGCTCGCCGGTGCGCAAATCATGCACGTCATCGACGAGAGCGAATCGAAACCGGCTTCGCACGATTCGCGCGAGGCTCGCATCGGCGCCGAGAATTCGGATCGCCTCCGCGATCGCATCGGTCGCCGTAAGACAACCGTGCGCGCCGAGTTCATCCAGATACGCGCGATACAGTTTGGCGATGATCTTCGCAAGATCGAGTTCGCGGCGCCGCTGTCGTTCCAGCTCCTGCGGTCCGATGCTCAGCGAGTCGCGATAGGAGTCTTTTGTGGCAAAGAGCAGGGAGGGGTTTGCAAAATTTGGCGGCTTCGCGTAAAAGGCGTTCGAGCCGCGCAGTGCCGCCGCAAGAAAATCGTCCGGACCGATCTGCGCATCGCGGAGTTTGCGAATGAGCCGCAAGGCGGCAGCGGCAAACCGTTCCGGCGCGCGCAATCCCGGAATCTCCGGATCGATCTCGGCGCTAATGAATTCGGTCCACTCGAGTGCGAAGAGCGGCGCAGCAGCGCGCTCGAAAATCTCCTCGGCATCGACCTCATCGATAATCTCGATGTCGAGTGCCAGGCCTGCGCGCAGCCCTTGTTCGCGTAAAATTTCGATTGCGACGGCTTCGAGCGGAACGCCGACGAAGGATCCCCTCGGGCCGTCGATTGCGGCGATCCGGACGCCGAGGGCCGTGGCCCCGCTCGCGCGGGCCGCGCTGACGATGATCTCCTCGGGGGTCGCGTGCGCGAGAAGTGCGACGTAGCGGCGCGCGAGTAGTGTGGACTTTCCGCTTGCGGCCGGACCGACCAGTGTAAGGAGCGGCGCATCGGCAGATGCATCGATCACACTGCGCGCGAGGGGTCCGGTAATGTCGATCATCGCCCAAACCGTGCGTCGACGACGGGGGGACGTTCGCGGCACGCGTTGCGATACGCGCAATACGTGCACGCGTCGGGATCGTCGGTCGCCGGAAAATCAGCGAGCGCGCCACTTGCGATTTCGGATGCGAGTTCGATCATTTTTGCTTTCGCACGTTCGAGATCGGCGATGCCGATCACGCCGATCGTCGAGCGATCGTTGCGGCGCGATTCGATCGGAACCAGGGCAATTTCAAGTTCCACCGGCGCGACATCGAGCAGCGCGTCTTTGAGTGGGATGAGCGAGAGGCGCGTCACGCGATCGCCCGCTGCCGTGCGCGCCCAGTAGTAAAATGGCAGCTGGAAATCGGTGAACTTCACGACCTTATCGCGATATTCTGAGGCGCTTTCGGCAATCGTTCCCGTCTTATAGTCGACGACGGTCACGCCGCCGCTGCGATCGTCGCGGTCGAGCCGATCGATGTAACCGACGAATGCATGGCCCGCGAGTTCGAGGTCGGCAGAAACTTCGTTGCCGATGACGGTGAACGGTTCGCGTGCAGTACGCTCGAGAATCCACTTGACATATTTGATCGCCGTCCGTCTGGCGCGGCGTTTTTGGAGTTCGAACTCTACGACCGCATCGAAGCGCGTTCGGAAGCGATCGAAGGCGCCGTTGATACAGGCTTCAAGAAACCGTTCCAGCGTCGGGCGGTCGACGCCGTCGACGCGCGGATATTTTTCGTGAAATTCTTCGAGCGCGGAATGGAATGCCGTCCCGTAAAATGATGCCGACGAGCCGCGATCTTCGACCGCCGAGCAGACATACCGGTAATACCACTTGCGTCTGCATTCCGCGAATGCGTTGAGCGAGGAGGCACTAAAGTGCATCTTCCGCATCGGGACGGCGCGACCGGGTTCGCGTTCGCGCGTCGGTAGCGACTCCGCTCCCGCGACGACCGGAACGGAAGCGCGCGCCGTGCCCGTCTCAGCAGCAAGATCGGCGAGAAAGGAGCGTGCTTCCCACGCCGGTGCGAGCGCGCGGGCGGAGTCGAAATCGCGCGCGATTTGCGCGAGTGTCAGCAGCGTACGCTGCGTCGTCTCGTCCGCGTCGGCTGCCACGCCGGTCGCAACGACGATCGCGCCCAATACGCTTCCGGCCCCCGCATCGGGCGCGCGGTACGCAGAAGTAATGGCTGCGAGTAAATCGCGCAGGCGCAGCGCAGGGTGCATGTCGGTTGGGGTAAGACTCGCGCGTCCAGATGCAATTGCTTCGAGGAGCGCTCGCTCACCAGTCGCGACTAAGAGCGCGCTCGCATTATCGGCGGCGATCGGCGAGAGCGCGCCGACCGCCACGCGACGCGCGTCGACATCACGTTCGTAGGCCGCGAACCGGACGAGCGTCGCAACCGCATCCACCAGACCCCGATCGAGCGCCGGCGGCAGGACCGGTCCAAGGTCGACCGATTCGATATCGATCGCTTGTGCAGCGAAGAGGCGTCTGAAAACAAAACCGCGTTCGCCCTCGAGGAGCGCGGCATCGACGCGGAGCTGCGATGCTGGCGTTGCGGGCGATTCCGCAATTGCCTTGGTCAGAGCCGAGCGTTCATCGTAGACGTTCCCGAAGGCAAGGAGCGTGCGATAATGGGCGATCAATGGCTCGAAGAACGCGCGCTCGGGATGGTCCGCCTGATCGCACGCGGCGGCGGCGCGCTGCGCGAATGACGCACTCTCGATCACCGCGGGTGCGAGGCCGATGTCATCGCGCGTCCGCGCGAGCGCACGGAGGATCGCGCGCCGCTCGCTCTGGCTGATCACACGTGCGCCGATAAGCGATTCGAGAAACGCCGCCGGCGTGAGGACGCGGGCGCTTCCCACATGTAGCGCAACCGCGGGTCGAAGACCGGCGGATAGGCGGCCTTCGTCGACGAGCAGCGTTACCACGATGCGAGTGATACGGAGCGCCGGATGCGCGACCTTCCCTCGGGTTCGGTTCGCAAGGCGATTCGCCAGCGCGACATCGCTTACTCGATCCACGTTCACGGCGATTTCGGGATAGCGGCTGAGGATCGCACCGACCGGCGCGCCGAGCAATCGGCTCGCGCGCTCTTCGGCCATGGCGATGCTCAGGCGTCCAAGAGCAAACTGCACGAAGATGTCCCAGCCGAAAATCGCCGCGAGTTGCAGCGGATTTTTGCGCGCGGCGCCGAGCCGTTCCAGGAACAGCAGAAGGCCCGGCAACACACGCGGTTTGATCGCGATGAAACCCGCGCCACAAAACGAACCTTCACGTAGGCGCGCCCACGTATGCGGAACTTCGGGGAAGCGCGCGAGGTGCTCGCGTTTCTCAACGCACGCATACGCAAGGTCGCAATCGCGAGCACGGGCCTGCGCGATAAAGTCATCGATGCCGACGGTTGAAAGAAACGGCAAATCCGATGTGCTGACGAGGACGAGTTCCTCGGAATGCAGCGATGCAAGACCCGCGAGAAGGCTCTCGCTGATACGCGCGCCTGCGGGACGAAGTTCGTCTGAGCCGAGCAGTTCGGGCCTCTCGAAGGTGTCCGGAGGGGCAACGGTCACAATGCGCGCGATCTGCGTGCTCGTCCGCAAGGCGTCGACCGTGCGCTGGATAAGCGCAACGCCGCCAATCTGCACGAATGCTTTATTCGGCACGCTTTGCAGCGCGCTGACGCGGTCGGGCCCGCCGCCGGCGAGAACGACAGCGGTTATCGCCACGCGAGAGCGCCGACAAACGGAACGACAACGAGTCGCGTGCCGCTCGGAACCTCGACCGCACGCGCCAAATCGCGTGCATCGGATTCACTCTGGCAGAGGCCAAACGAACACGCGCCGCTTCCGCTCAGCATCGCAAGCGGTGCGCCGGCAGCGCGAAGCGCGCGCAGGTCGTCGGCAATTCGGGGCTCGAGGACGGTCACGATCGGTTCGAAATCATTGCTTGCGTGCGCGCACACGGCAGAAAAATCGCCACGTTGCACGGCTTCGAGCACGCGCAGACTCGCCGAATCACTACGCGGCCGGCTCGGCGGCGGCGAGGCGAGCCGCGCCTGCGCGAGCGCGCGGTACGCATCGCCCGTGTTCACGGAAACCGGCGGAATCGCGACGATCACCCACCACGGCGGGAGCGCGCCAAGGGCCGTGACGCGCTCCCCGGTTCCCTCGACGAGTGCGCCGCTCTCGACGAGAAAAAACGGGATATCCGAGCCTAGCGATCGGGCAAGCGCGATCCAATCGTGCTCGCCGAGGATTGCTAGTTCGCCGCGCATCCCCGCAAGCAAGACCGCCGCCGCATCGCTCGAGCCGCCGCCGAGTCCCGCGCCGACCGGTATCTCCTTGCGCAGCCGAACGGCGAATGCTCCTTGCTTGCAATCGAGCAACCGGAGCGCGCGAAGAACGAGATTATCGTGCGCGAGCGCCTCCGGTTCACAGGCAAACGAAAATGCTGTCGCCGGGGCGATCGTCAGCTCGTCGCACAGCGCGATTGGGATCATGACGCTGCGCAGCGCGTGGTAGCCGTCGTCGCGGCGAGCGAGGATTTCGAGGGTAAGGTTGATCTTGGCGGGAGCGAGCACGTGGCTCAAGCTCCCGCGCGTACCGCGGGCTTCCTGCCGACGAATCGCCGCGCCCGGGGAGGCGACCGGAAAAAAACCGGGTACGCTACGCCCATATGGGTCCAAGCTACGATGCCCAGCATAACGAGTTTTGTGCCTACGTGCTGCCGGAGTCGCAAACACCATTCGGGCTGACGCTCGGTAATTTCAAGACGTTCGCATCCTCGACGCCCAAAGGCAGCATTCGCGGACTTTGGGATGCCGATACCGACCAGATCATCTTCGGTTCGCACCAAGTCGCCTACCGGGTCGGTGATGCCGATACGCTCTTTCCGCATCAGATCGTGCGCGAGTTTACGTTTCTCACCTACGCGCAGATTTCCGAATTTCGCTTGAACGATACGATCGGGGTGACCGAGGCGTTTTACGTTCCGCACGGTCCGCGCCACGATCGTGTCGTGAGCTTTATCGTCGACATCACGATACACAACGCCGGTCCGGCCTCCGAACGCGTGAAGATTTTCCCCTGGGCGCTGCTGGTCGGCCAGCGGTTTTATGGCGAACCGGAAAAGGAAGTCCGCGCGAGTGTTGAGGGTCCATACGTGCGCTCGCACGGCGAGGACACAAATTACGTCCGCTGGTGGGGCGGCTCGCGCGAACCCAGCCACACGGTCGTCGCCCTGCGCGAGCAGACGATCTTGCAAGGCATGATGGCGGGTTCGCTGCAGTCGGCAGATCATCTCGATGAAGTCACACCCAAGCTTGCGGAGTTCGTAAGCCGCCGTATCTTCGGTGCTCTCGAATATCACATCGACGTTGCGCCGGGGGCGCGCGAACGTCTACGTCTTGCGGTCGTCTTCCACAAGGACGGCGATGAGAAGTGCAAGCCCGTTTTCGAACAGCTGCTGCACGATCCGAAGGCCTTGCACGAAACCCAGCGCTACTATGCCTCGAAACTTGCCGATGCGCGGTTGATGACGCCCTCGCCGCTGATCAATCGCGGTGTGGTCTGGGCGAAGACCAACATGCTGCGCGTGATTAAAGAATATCCGCAGGGCTGGGGTTCGACCAATTCGCCGCCATCGGACATTCTCGTCTCGCGCGACACGTCGTGGTTCGTGCACGGGTACGACTATTTTCTGCCGCAGTTCAGTCGCGATGCGATCGAACTCTTCAACCGCCACATCGAGCCGACGGGCCAGGTGGTCGAGTACGTACGCGGCGTTAACGGCTTTAAAACCTCGTACGACCTCAACATCAACGACGATACACCGCTCCACATCATCGCGATCCTGCACCACTATAACGCGACGCTCGACGATACGTGGTTGCGCGAAGTCTTACCGCTGGTCATTAAGATTGCTGACTACATGCTCACGCAGCGCGATGCCAACGGCCTCGTCTTCTGCAAGGCCGGCGGTGTCGACATGTTCGGCATAACGTCTTGGCGCAATATCATTCCGTATTACACGCTCGACGGCGCCGTGACCGAGATCAACTCCGAGGCGTACTTCGCGCTCGAAGCCGCCTCGATGATTTGTGCTGTCTGCGATGATAAAGACAATTGGGAGAAATTCTCGCGTGAAGCGACGGCCCTGCGAGCAGCGATGATGGAGAAACTCTTCAATCACGATAGCTCCGCGTTCGTCCTCAACTACGATCACGATCAAAACTATCAGGACAACTTTACCGCAGACGAAGTCTTCCCGGTGCTTTTTAACGTCGCGCCCGAAGCGGAACGCAAAGCGATCTTGCGCCGCCTGATGGAGCCGGATTTCACGACGGCCGTTGGCCTGCGCACGATCTCGACGGCCGACTCGTGGTACTTCCCCTCGCACGGTTTCGGACTGCTCGGCGGCATTTGGCCCGATCTCACGCTCTGGTTTGCGGTCGCTCTTGCGCGCAATGGTTCGCCGGAAGCGGCCGTGCACTGGCTCGAAGTCATTTACGAAACGATGGAGGCGGGTGCGCGTCTGAACACCGTCCCGGGACAGTTCGGTGAATGGTTCGACGGCGGATCGCTCACCAATCGCGGGATGTATCTCTCGCCGTGGACCGGCGCAAAATATTTGTGGGGCGTCGCCGAGACGGTGTGCGGGCTCGATGGCTACCGGACGAGCGGACGGACGCACCTCTCACCGCTTGTGCCCTCGGGTTGGGAGTGGACTGCGGCGGTTCGCGTCCACTGGGGCGGTCGGCGCTGCACGTACGTGATCGATGCGAAGAATCACGCGGTGTACGGCGATATGATCGAAGCATCCGCCGACGAACCGTACACGGTCTACTATTCGGGCAAGGACGTCACGGACGAAGTCACGACTTCACCCGTCGATATCGGTGCGGTCGCATTCGAAGATGCAAGCGGCGCCGTCCGCCTCTTTCTCTGCAATCAAAACGACCACGCGCGCAACGTGTCGGTGGAGTTCCGCGGGCGTACGCACCGTCAGACCGTTACATCGGGAACGCTCGCCGACATCGCGCTGATCGGAAAACACCAACACGTCCCGGCAACCCCGGCGATTCCTGACGCTCCGGTCGCGTTTGCGCCTGCGTAAACGAGGTGATCGCGTGCGTTGTCGCCTACTTCGTGGCGTGCTAGATCTGCGGAATCACCGGCGTGCGTAATCGTCGCCCTCGCGTTTCACTGATACTGATCGGCGGTGCGGCGATTCTGCTCGTCTCGATTGCAATCGGCCAGCGACTCGGCGACCGCGTGCTCAACCAGTCAACCGCCCGTCGCGTCCCGATCGCGGGCGCGAATGCAACGCCCGTGGCCCAGACAACCAATTCGAATCTCGAGCGAAATTGGAAGCGTCTCCAGGTCGTGAGCGTGGCAACCGACCCGGCCTTTCCGGACCCGCGGGTGACACCAACCCCGGCTCCCCGAGTGACCGAGCGCCCGACCGAGCGCCCCACCGCAACGCCCTCGCCGATCCCGCCCGCATCCTCGTACACCTCGCCGCCGCTCTTGTTGCCGCTGGCAACCCACGCACCCGGGGAGACGCAGCCCGAAGTGACCGGTGCCCCCGAGCCGTCGCCGAGCCCCTAAACGCAACCGTTTTCGACCTGCGCGGCGTCGAAAGACGTGTCCCTAATGTTCGCATTGCCGCGGGCTGATACGATAGGGACAATCAAGCGTCATCGGAGGATCGCCATGTCCAAGCAGACGGGTACCGTTAAAGTGAAGCGCGGCCTAGCGCAAATGCTCAAGGGCGGCGTGATCATGGACGTCGTGACCCCCGAGCAAGCCGTCATCGCCCAGGAAGCCGGAGCCGTCGCGGTCATGGCGCTCGAGCGCATCCCCGCCGACATTCGCGCGATGGGTGGCGTGGCACGTATGAGCGATCTCGAACTCGTCCAGCGCATCATGGATGCCGTCACGATTCCGGTCATGGCCAAAGCCCGCATCGGGCACCTTGCCGAAGCGCAGACGCTCGAAGCGCTCGGCGTCGACTTCATCGACGAATCCGAAGTGCTCACGCCCGCCGACGACAAGTACCACCTCAACAAACACCCCTACAAAGTGCCGTTCGTCTGCGGCGCGCGCGATCTCGGTGAAGCGCTCCGTCGCATCGCCGAAGGCGCTGCAATGATTCGGAGCAAGGGTGAAGCCGGCAGCGGCAACATCGTCGAGGCCGTGCGCCACATGCGTGCGATCCGCGACGGTATCGCCGAACTCACGGCCATCCCCGAAGAAGAGTACGTCGCTCGCGCACGCGACTACGGCGCACCGCTCGACCTGATCGAATACGTTGCGAAAAACGGCAAACTTCCAGTCGTGCTCTTTTGCGCGGGCGGCATCTCAACACCGGCCGACGCCGCACTCATGATGCAACTCGGAGCTGAAGGCAACTTCGTCGGCTCCGGCATCTTCAAGAGTTCGAACCCCGCGATGTTTGCAAAAGCGATCGTCGATGCAACCACGCACTTCAATGATCCTAACGTCATCGTCAAAGCGCACAAGATGCTCAGCGGAACGGCAATGCCGGGCCTCGACCTGCGTCAGATGAAACCTGAAGACATGCTCTCGACACGCGGCGTCTAGTTTGGCGCAACCGCGCATCGGCGTACTCGCCGTGCAAGGCGACGTCGACGAACACCGCACGGCGCTGGAGAAATCTGGCGCCGTTTCCTCGTCCGTCAAGACCGCAGAGCAACTCGCCGTGGTCGACGGGTTGATTATTCCCGGCGGCGAGTCGACGACCGTCATCCGTCTGCTCGAACGCTTCGGTCTCGACACGGTGATCAAAGAGCGCGTCTCCGGCGGCATGCCGCTGTGGGGAACGTGTATGGGAATGATCGTCGCCGCACACGATGTCGCAGGACTCGATCAAAAAACGCTGGACCTGATCGATATCACCGTCCGTCGCAACGCCTTCGGCCGTCAAATCGACAGCGCGGAGATCGACTTACCCGTGCGGGTGCTCGGCGCTAGGACATTCCCGGCGGTGTTTATTCGCGCGCCTTGGATCGAACGAACCGGGCCTAGCGTCGAGACCCTGGCAAGCGTTGAGGGGCACGGCGTTTTCGTTCGTGAAAACAACGTGATCGCGAGCTCGTTCCACCCCGAACTCACGCGCGACCGCCGCATGCACGAATACTTCTGCGCCATGGTCAAGGGCTCGTAACGCGAGAGGCGCGTGATCGAGGCGTTGACGGTTACATCTTCATCGCGTGTGCGCCGTGTTCGTCGACTTGGCTTGCAAAATAGCGATGAATCGCGGCGACTAGTGCGCGATTCGACGACGTGTATGTGATGGTTGCGCCACTCGGGACTTCGCCATAGGTTACGGAGAGACGTTTGTAGCCTTCGTGCATGTCCGCGATTCCAGGCATCGTCTTGCCATGAATAGCTCCCGGATCCGTAAAGTCGCCTCTGGCAAACGCGGCCGCTTCTTTTCGAAGATGCGAACGCACGAGCATGATTTGTCGCGGATTGCCGTCCTTGACCATGACGGTTTGTTTACCACCTGAGACCGACGAGGAAAACATGTGCATCGTGTCCGCCGCAGAGAACGGCATAACGATTGCGCCTTTCTTCTCAACGTCTCGGCGCTTTTCATCAGACGATTGCGCGAAGACGACACCGGTCAGGCAAACGGTCAAAGCGGTGGACATGAAGATGAGTTTCGTCAAAACCGAACCCCCCACGAAATGCCCGCACGGAGCGCATAGCGAGCAACCATTCAGTCGGGCGTTCTGCAAGAGATCGGGTTCACATCTCGGGGAAGGCGGGTACACAAAGAACGTCGCTCCACTTGGGTGCGGTGATCTCTTTTTTATTGAACGCGAGGATAACGTGGCCAAAGCCTCATCGAAAACAAAAACCGCCGTCGTCGCGAAAGGTGGAAGCGTTAAGATCGATGCGCCTTTCGCGCGGCGCCGCAGCAGACGCTGACGACCAATCAAGGCGTCCCGATCACCGAATTAGGCAACCACCGCATCTGGACAAGAACGAATCTCGCCGTAACACCAGCCTCAGAACGACTTGCCAAAAAAAATCCGTTACAAAGAGTCACGAATCGCGCGCAAGCCTTTTCTCTTAAAAAAACAAGCATGCGACAATCCCACCACCCAAGACGGCAAGAAGAAGCAATCCACGAGTTTCTTACATTGCCGAGATCGCGCCGGGGCGAGGTGGGGGTTGGGCGGCGGCGGGGTGTCTGAGCTTTTTGCGGAGCCAGGATGGCGGAAGCAAAGAGTCAGCAAGTAGGCTTTTCCCAAGGATGGGAAAAGCCGGGCGTCCCCGCCGCCACCCAACCCCCACCTCGCCCAGCCACCACCGCCCCGGAGATAAAAAGAAACCAAGTAAAGAGAGTCGAATCCGTAACCCCATGTCGCATCTTGGGAACATCTCCGGGGTCCGAATACCGTCTCAAACCAGGGGCGGGGCAAAAACGTGCAATTTTACAGAAAAGCGAGGCATTGCCTCGCTTTTTGCGTCTACGCCGAAGAGCAAAGGGTTGAATTCGTGAGCGAAGTCCTCGTTCTCAACTTCACCTACGAAGCGCTGAACATCACCAGTTTCCAGCGCGCGGTGAAGTTGATCTTCTCGGGCAAAGCCGAGGTGGTCCACGGCAACGACCGGCGTCTGGTTTCGCCGTCGTTCGAAATGAAGATGCCCTCGATCATCCGGATGCTCTACTATATCCGGCGGCCGATGCAAAAAGTAGCGCTCACCAAGAAGAACATCTTGCTGCGGGACGACTACACGTGCCAGTACTGCAACCTGCGCGGCGAGCGGATGATGACGGTGGATCACGTTCATCCCCGGTCAAAAGGCGGACCGTCGACCTGGGAGAATTTAGTCTGCGCGTGCATGCGGTGTAACAACCGCAAGAATAACCGTACCCCCGAGCATGCGAACATGCCGCTCAAGCGGAAGCCAAAAGCGCCGAAGTATATACCATGGATCCGGGTGAAGCGGAACACGCTGCCTGGTGAATGGCACAAGTTTCTCTTTCTCTACAATGTCTCGATCGACGAACGGATTGAGTGATCGAACGCACACTAGGATGACGCATGGCTTTTATCACGGTGACGGACGCGGCGGGACGCGTCCTCTTTCGTCGGGCTGCGACACAATCGGAGATCGACGATGCGGCGAATGCCGCGGATGTAGCGGAAATCGAGGCGCACGAAGCGATGGAGCGCATCGCCGCTTCGCGCGAGCACGTCGAGTCGTTCGTGGATAGCCAGCAATGATTCGCAGAGTCGAGCGCAACGCTGCGCCGGTCAAACAGCTTGGCATCGCGCGCCGCGGCGAATCGCTCGTTCCCTTCGAGGAACAGCAGAATCCCGATCTTGCGCTGCGCTATTCGAATGGCTTTGTGACCGTCGAGATCACGCACGACGCTCTCGATGCGTACATCGAGCTCACCGGTGATGTGCCGCTGCCGATCGTGCGCGATCGTAAGTCGGGCGACCGCCGGACGTTCGATCCGCGCAATCGCGTGCGCGTGGTGTACGATGCCAAAGCCAAACTGCGCGAAGTGATGACGCGTAGCCGCGACGGGCTCTTCGTCCGCGTCAATTTCCCGATGCGGCTCGACCCGCCGACCCTGGGCGAGACCGAACAGCCCGCCTCAAACGTCGCCTAAGCCTTAGAGGCGCAGGCGTGCCGCGATCTTGGGCCACTGCGGCCCGAGGCCCGCGGCGATCAGGACCTTTGCGATGTCACCGACGAGAAACGGTGTGACGCCAATCGCAATTGCAGCGCCCAGGCCCCCGATTGATGGGAAGCGCGTGAGCCAGGTAACACCGAAAACGAAGACGATGGCCGTCGATAGGAAGATCGCGGCGAAGCGTTTTGCGTACGTCTCCCCCCAGCCGGCGGCGAAAAACGTCCCCAGCACAAAGGCGACAACCGGATAGGCGAGGAGATAGCCGCCGGTTGGGCCCTCGATCTTGAGCAATCCCGAGCCGCCGTTCGAAAAGACGGGCATGCCCATGAGGCCTTCCGCGAGGTAGGCGAACATCGCAAGTGTCGCTTGTTCGCGGCCCAAGGCGGCCACGATGAGCGGCAAGGCCAGCGTTTGACCCGTGATCGGTACGCTCAAGCCCGGCGGGCCAATGGTCATCGCGAGCTGTGCGGAGAGTGCCATCAAGAGCGATCCGGCGGCGACGAGCGCAAGACGCAGCCCAAGTGAACGCGGGCTGGTAAAACTACGGGCGAAAAGCATCGTAAAATCGGTTCAGCGCGTGCTATAATTCGCCTCGTTTTGGAGACGCAGACGCGGTCGCACCATGCGACCAACGGCAAAGCCAAGGCGTCGCGTCTCGATCAGACGCGCACGCCCTACTTTCAGGTACTGCTCGACTATGTCGACCAAGGCGTGATTCCGTTTCATACTCCGGGCCACAAGCAAGGCATCGGGATGGACCGCGCCTTTCGCGAGTTCGTCGGCGATAACGTGCTCTCGATCGACCTTACGCAGATCCGCGGTCTCGACGACCTCTTGCAGCCCGAGGGACCTCTCGTCGAAGCCCAAGAGCTTGCAGCCGAGGCGTTTGGTGCCGAGCAGACATTCTTCTTAATCAACGGCTCGACGAGCGGCAACCAGTGCATGCTCATGACGGCGCTCAACCAAGGCGACAAAGTCGCGCTGCCGCGCAACGCACACAAGTCCGCAATGGGAGCGCTTGTGATGTCGGGCGCATTCCCCGTCTACATGCAGCCCGAAGTCGACGAGGCGCTGCACATGGATCATACGGTGACGCCGGAGACCGTGCGCCGGACGCTTGCCGAGCATCCGGACATCAAAGCCGTGTACGTCGTGAGCCCGACCTACTACGGCGTCGCCGCCGATCTCGAAGGCATCGCTGCCGTTGCCCACGAGCACGGAGTGCCGCTGCTCGTCGATGAGGCGTGGGGCCCGCACTTCCACTTCCATCCGGCGCTCCCGCAGTCGGCCATGCAAGCCGGTGCCGACATGTGCATTAACTCCACCCACAAGATGCTCGGCTCGATGTCGCAAACGGCGATGCTTCACGTGCAAGGCACGCGCATCAAGCGCGATCGCCTCAAAGCCGTCTACAAACTCTTTCTCTCGACCTCACCGAACTTGGTGATGGTCGCCTCGCTCGATGTCGCGCGCCGTCAGGCCGCAACCGAAGGTCGCGCGCTGCTCTCGCGCACGATCGAGATCGCCAACGACACGCGCCGCCGTCTTAACGACATCAATGGCGTCTATTGCTTTGGCGATGAACTCGAAGGCCGCCCGGGCGTTTTCGATCTCGATCCGACCAAGGTGACGATCACGGTCAAGAACTTGGGCTATACGGGATACGAAGCCGAAGAGATTCTGCGCCGTCGGTACAACGTGCAATGCGAACTCGCCGATTTGTTCAACACGCTTGCACTCTACACGATCGGCACGACGCAAGACGCCGCAGATCGCCTGGTGTACGGCGTGAAAGAACTCGCACGCGAAGATCGCCCGATCGACGTGTTTTCGCCGTCGGGCGTTCTCGAACGTCGCCTCAAAACCGGCACGTATAAGCTGCCCAAGATTCCGGAGATCCGCCTCTCGCCGCGCGAAGCATTTTTGGCCGATACGGAATTCGTGAAATTTAAAACGAGCGCGGGCCGGGTGTGTGCAGAAGTGATCACACCGTACCCGCCCGGCATTCCGGTGATCTCGCCCGGCGAAGTGATCACCAAAGAAATCATCGATTATCTGGATCTCGAAAAACGCGCGGGCGTCAAGATGCAGGGCCCATACGATTCGGAACTCAAGCAGATACGCGTGGTCATCGGCGCGTAAGGCCGAGTGGATTTCCGGCGCTCGCCGTCTAAGGAGTTCGTTGGGCCGGTCGACTAAGAGCCGCCCGTACTTCAGCGGGTGAGCGAATGATGGCAGGCGATCCTCTCGATCGAATCCGGTGGCGGCGGGCGATTGCGGCCTCCGTGCTCATCAATGGCGCGCTCATCGCGTTCTGCAGCGCATTCACGACGCTCGGGGCCGAGCAGGTTGTCCAATCGCTCCCCTCCATCGCGCGCATTTCGATTGACCGACTCGCGCGCCGCGAAGTCGCCTCTCCGCGACCGCTGCGTGCGTCTTCGGCACAACACGAACCAATCGCACTCCGCAGTGCGACGATTGCGCTTCCGAGCTATGCGCCGACCGTTACTGCGCGAGTCTCCATGGAAGGCCAGCATGTTGTCCCGGCAGTCGGACGACTTCACGCAACCGCACATGTGGACGCCGGAGTATCTGGTGCCGGTGTCGATCCGGGATCGTCGGGAGCATCCGGATCATCGCGTGACATTCACGGGTACGATGAGTACTTTCGTAACGCGATTCAGCGCGCAAAAAATGCCGCGGATGTGCCGACGGGACCACTGGTCGCATCGACGATGCGACCGATCGACCCTGGACGTGGGTTCGCCTTCCATATGGAACCGAAATTGAATGCGGCGAGTTGGCCGTTGCCGGAGCGCGGGCTCTTCGCTCATGCGCGCGTCGTACGTACGGATGTCGATGCGGCGGCGATCCGCGCGACCACGAAAATCGGCGGGATGTGGTTTTGCATCGGATACTACGTGAAAATCGACAAACGCAATGCAGAGAATTCACTTGCCGGTCCGTACGCCGGACCTTGTCATCGCAATTGGCTCGTGCAACTCGGCATCGACCGCGCTCCGGCTTCCAGCGAATCATCGGCTCCGGCCACGTCGCCCGCGGTCGATATCCCAACGCCACTTGCGAGCCCCTCGTTCGGCCGCGGGCTACCTCGCTAAGTCGCGACCGCGGCTTTGGAATGCACGGCAGCGGAGTCGATCAGGACGGCTTCCTCGACGATTCTCTTCGCCATGTTCCCGAAGATCAATTCGTGAAATGGCATGACGCTGTACCAATAAAGATACCCGAAGATGCCGTGCGGTTCGAAGAACGCCGTCTGACGTAAACTAACCGTTCCCTCGCCGGTTGCAATCGTCTCGAATTGAAGCCAGGCTTTCCCCGGCAGTTTCATTTCGGCGCGTAGGCGCAGCAGCGAATCCGGTTGATAGGCTTCGACGCGCCAAAAATCGACGGCGTCGCCGACGCGCAGATCGGTTGGCGAACGGCGGCCGCGGCGCGTCCCGAATCCGCCGACGAGACGATCGAGCACGCCGCGTAACTCCCAGAGTGAATCGGCGTACAGCCACCCACGCGTGCCACCTAAGCTCGAGTAGACGGAGAAGAGCGCACGTTCGGAAACGGAGGCCGAGATCGCGCGCCGGTCGATGAGCATGCCCTGCGTCAGGCCGGCAAATTCGCTTGGCAACGTGCGAACGTCATAAGCGTCAAACCACGTCGTTGCCGGTCCCGTCGAAGCGTAGCGATCGAGCGCGCGGCGCACGGCCTCGTCATAGCCGACCGGAACCACCGAGAAATCTCGTCGAGCCGTATCGTCGTGAACGATTACCTCGTTGTGCAGCCCGTCGATTAACGGGCGCGCAATTGAGGCGGGGATCGGCGTGACGAAATGCACCCAATACGAAGAGAGGCGCGGGGTGAAGAAGGGCACGACGGCGAGATGCCGGCTGAGGCCACGTAAGGTAGCGTAGCGTTTCATCATCTGCTTGTACGTCAAGACGTCGGCCCCGCCGATCTCATAGATTTTCCCAGCCGTCTCCGGACGTTTGAGCGTTTCCAGCAAATACGCGATAACGTCGGTGACGAGAATCGGTTGCGAGCGGGTCGCGACCCACTTGGGTGCGATCATCACGGGCAGCCGGTCGGTCAAGTAGCGCATCATCTCGAACGACGCGCTGCCCGATCCAACGATCATCGCTGCACGAAATTCGGTGACGGGAACACCGCTCTCGCGCAAGATTGCTCCGACTTCATGACGGCTGCGAAGGTGAACGGAGAGCTCCGTCCCTTCTTGACCAAGGCCACCGAGATACACGATACGCGCGACGCCGGCCGCTTGCGCCGCCTCGCCGAAGATGCGCGCCGCCTCACGATCGCTTTGGGCAAAGTCGCCGTGCGACTCGGTCATCGAGTGAATGAGGTAGTAGGCGACATCGATGCCTTCGAGCGCCGCGCGAACCGACGGTGCATCGAATGCGTCGCCGCGTACGATTTCAATTCCCGCAAAGCGACCGGCGAGACGTTCGGGTTCACGCGCTAAGGCGCGGACCGAATAGCCTGCGGCGACCATCGCGGGGATTAGGCGGCCCCCGATATATCCCGTAGCTCCGGTAACAAGAACCCGCATCAGATGCTGATTCGAGCGTTTGGTATTCCAAGCATTTTCGCCGGGCCGTCCGATTCGACGTCGCGACCGATCTTTCCGATCGCGCGGTCACCCGCGTAGAGCGTGGCCTCGATGCCGGCTTTGGCGAGCATCTGCGTCGCTGCGCGCAGCAGCGGGAGCGTTTTTCTGGCTCCGAGCAGCGTCCGTACGATCGCCGCCGGGTCACTGCTGATCCGAACGTCGATGTCGCGGCCGTGTCCGTCGATGCGCAGCTTCATCCCGTCTGCAAGCACAACGTCGAGCCGGGCCGCGATATCGATCACGAGCTAGGACTCCGACGTGCGGATTTTCATCGCTCCGTTGATGTGCCACGTCGCGCGCGTCGCATCTGCATGCGCCGAGCTCGGTACGCCGATCTCCATGTGATCGAAATGATATTCGATCGTCGCGCCGCGACCGGTCAAGAAGCTATACAAACCTTCGGCAAGCTCGGGCCACGTTGTCGTATCTTTGCGCTCTTTTACATCCACGGTATACTCCTAAAATCGGCGGCTGTTGCGTACCCATCAGAAGCCTCGAAGCGTCGCGAAGTTCCGCCCCTTTCAAAGTCGTGTCGTAAAAAAGTATCTGAAATCAATACGGACATTTGGCATTTGCAAGCAGACACCGTGAAACGATATTCCGGTTAGGAAGTAAGAAGCGTTATCACCTTACCTACGCGTCGGGATTCAAATGACCGACAACTGGTTAAAGGGACCAGACGGGAAGCGCCGGAAGGCTTCTCTCCGTCGGTGCCCCTGGGGTTTAGGTCACCGAACGCTGGAAAATGAGGATGAGTGTTGGCCGTTAACGCCGAGTCTTTCTCACCGAATCCGGAGCTGACGCAGCTTCTCGATATCTTCCCCCTCCCGATCAGACAAGCGCTCGTGCGACTTCCGAACATCACCTCGGTGATCGAAGTCGTGCTGGATCTGGGTCGGCCGCCTGAAGCGCGATTTGAAGACGACTTTGTCTTCTTGAGCGACGTCGGTGTCACACACGAAGACATCGCACATGTTGCCTCGCGGCTTTCTCCATTCGGTGCGGACAACCGCGCCGGTATTGAGAAAACGCTGCATCGCATCAGCGCGATCCGCAATCGAACGGGGAAGATCGTCGGCCTCACGTGTCGCGTGGGCCGCGCGGTGTATGGAACCATCGATATTATTCTCGATGTCATCAGAAGCGGTAAGTCGATCTGCTTACTCGGTCGTCCGGGCGTGGGCAAGACGACGATGTTGCGCGAATGTGCGCGCGTGCTCAGCGAAGATCGCAAACGCGTCGTGATCGTCGATACGTCGAACGAAATTGCCGGCGACGGCGATGTGCCGCACCCCGGTATCGGCCATGCGCGACGCATGCCGGTCTCCGATCCAGCGCTCCAACACAACGTCATGATCGAGGCCGTCGAAAACCACATGCCGCAGATCATCGTGATCGATGAAATCGGCACCGAGGCTGAGGCGCTCGCCGCACGGACGATCGCGGAACGCGGCGTCCAACTCATCGGTACCGCCCACGGGCAAACGCTCGAAAACTTGCTCATGAATCCGACGCTCTCGGATCTGATGGGTGGCATCAGTGCGGTTACGCTCTCCGATGAGGAAGCACGCCGCCGCGGCACGCGCAAGACGGTCCTCGAGCGCAAAGCACCGCCGACATTCGAAGTACTCATCGAGATTCAAGACCGCGACCGCCTCGCAATTCACACGAACGTCGGCGAAGTTGTCGACGCGCTCTTGCGCGGCTACTCGCCGCAACCCGAAGTGCGTCAGCGTACGGCGGGCGGCAGTGTGACCGTCATCCAGGAAGCCAATCCCGAAGCCGTCCCCGCGAAGCTTTCGCGTTCCGCATCCGGCGAGCCGATGGATCAGATGCGCGAAGAAGCGATGCTCTTCGGAATGGGCGGCGGCGAAGTCGCCGTCGACGAACGCCCCGTCGCGATCTTCCCGTACGGTGTCTCGCGCAATAAGATCGAACGCGCCATCCACAACTTGCGTGTCAACGCGACGATCGCCCGCAAGTGGGACGAAGCCGATGTCGTGCTCGTGCACAAAGCGATGGAGCGCAAAGAATCCGCGCGCTTGAAAACCATCGCGGCAGAAAACGTGCCGATCGTCTCGATCAAAACCGATACGACGACCCAAATTCAGCACGCGCTTAAAGACGTTTTCAATCTCCCCTCGATCGACACCGAAGACATCGCGATGCGCGAAGCCGAGGAAGCCGTCTACCAGGTGCTACTCGACCAGAAAGCCGTCGAGCTCTCACCGCAGACATCATACATTCGGCGCATGCAGCATCAGTTAGCCGAACGCTACCGGGTTCAGTCCCGCAGCACCGGCCTCGAACCGAACCGTCGCGTGCGGCTCTACAAGGGAACGGACCTTTAGCGGCGCTTTTCCTCGAGCGTCACGTTCCCCGTATCATCGACGGTAAAGAACGTGTCGTACTGCATCATCTCGTCCTGAACTTTGACGCGGCTATGAACTTTGAAGCGGTGCACCTGGAAGTCGGCGGATTTCCGCTGGCTTCCAAGGTAACTCATCTTCAAGAGTGGCGTTCCGTTCGGACCCGGATCGGTCAGGCGCTGCGTATCGACCAGATGCTGAACGATAATTTTCTGCGTTTGTAAGGGCAAGAGCCGGTAGGCGTCATCGTCCTGCGAGAGTTTATTTTTGAGCTCGTCGGAAGCTTTGTTGTCGGGTTCGGCCGTGTCGTTGATATACCGATACACGGCATCCCAGTCGTCAGCCGGAATTCCGACGAAGGCGACAGCAAGCATCTTCCATTGTACGCCGTTCTGAATGACCGCATCGTTGCGCGAAACTTTGACGCGTGCCTTGATCGAACGCGTCGGTAAATCGATCTGCACGTTGAGCTCGGGCAGATTGGGCACGTCTTTTCCGACGAATGAGAAACCCGATTCGCTGATCTCGATGCCGACAGCCGGAAGTGAGGGCTGTTCGGGAATGATCACTCGCACCGGAAAGCGCACTTTCTTACGATCGTGTATACGCCGCTCGGCGCCACGACCCGTAATCACGCGCATGATTTCGTTGAACATGGTGCGATGTGCCCGGGCCGAAAGCAAAACCGTCGGGTGGGCAGAACTCCTATCGGGTGCTCATTACCTTCGAGGGAATCGAGGGCTCCGGCAAGTCGACTCTTATCGCGACGCTTGCTTCCGACCTTCGCAATCGCCAAATCGATATCCACGTCACGCGCGAGCCCGGCGGTACGCCGCTCGGAGACCGCGTCCGTTCGATCTTCCTCTACGACCCGGACCTCACCATCGACCCGCTTGCCGAGGCCCTTCTCATCAATGCTTCACGCGCTCAGTTGGTGGCCGATGTGATCTCGCCGGCTCTTCGTGCCGGGACCATCGTGCTATGCGATCGGTTTTTCGATGCGACCATCGCGTATCAGGGTTTTGGACGTGGCCTCGATGTCGAGATGCTCCTTGAACTCTCGCTCTCGGCGACTCGCCGCATCGCGCCCGATCTCACGTTTCTGCTCGACCTCCCAGTGGAGCGTTCGCGCGAACGGCTGCAGGAGCGCGGAACCACCGACCGGCTCGAGCGCGAGTCGCCCGAATTTCACGAACGCGTTCGAGCGGGCTACCTCCAGCTCGCGCAGCGATTCGGGCGCATCGTCGTGCTCGACGCAACCCTCGCACCCGAGGTCCTCGCTGCGGAGGCATTGCGGGTGATCGAATCGCGCCGGGTCGTGGTATGAGCGGAACCACCGGCACGTTCGATGTTGTAGGCGCGGCCGGTCCCGCGACATTCTTCGGACATCTGCGAGACGAGACGCTCGCACACGGATATCTCTTCACGGGCGATGAGGGCGTGGGCAAGAAGACGTTTGCGTTACGACTCGCGCAGTCGCTCTTGTGCGTGACGCCAAAATCGACGCTTCTCGGCTATTGCGGCCACTGTACGGGCTGCACGCGCGTGCAGACCGGCACGCACCCGGATCTCTTTCTTGCCGAGGGATCGCTCAAAATCGGCGACCGCGACGGCGGCTCGGGATTCCACGAGAATGCGGAGATGACGGCGCGTGACCTCGTCCGTCAACTTTCGTTGCACTCCTACGCGGGCGGAAAACGCATCTTCATTTTGGGTGATGCGGATTTCACGCGCGAAGCGGCAAACGCGCTCTTGAAGTTCTTCGAAGAACCGCCGGCGGGCGTGCTGCTGATCGTGACCTCGAATGCCCCCGGGCGACTGCTCGCAACGATTCGCTCGCGTTTGGTCGACGTTGCGTTCCCCCACCTCGATCCCGCGGAAATCGTGGAGATTCTCAAGCGCGGTGGCGCAAGCGACGAAGACGCTGCGCGCGCCGCACCGATCGGTCAAGGCAGCGCGACGCGCGCGCGTGCGTACCTCGATGAGGGAACCGGCGGCACGCGCGATGCGGCGATCGCCTACTTTTATGCTGCGGTGCGCGGCGAGCTTGCAGACGGGACGTGGGCGACGCGTCCGAGCCTCGAAGACGGCGTCGGCACCATCAAGATGCTCGCGCGCGATTGGCTTGCGCTGGCAATCGGCGGAGCTGACGTGCCGCTCCTCGTCGCGGATCAGCGTGCAGAACTTGCGCGCTTGCCGGCGGCGGATCCCGCGATTCTCGTTCGCGCTCTCGCGGCGATCGGTGAGGCGGAAAAGATCGCGCGCACCAATGTCTCGCCCGCGCTCGTCGTCGATCTCGTGCGCATGGCGCTTGCGCCGGTTCGATGATCGCCGAATTGCAGACGATCCTCGATACGAGCGATTTCACGCGCGAGTACGGAATCGTGATCGAGTCGATCGTGGATGGGCGCGTGCGCGCGCGCGTCCCGTTTCGACCGCACTACGTGCGTCCGGGTGGTGTCGTTCCGGGCTTCATTTATATGGCCGCCGCGGATCTGGTGATGTGGCTCGCCGTTTTCGCGTCGCTCGGCCCCGCCGCGGAACTCGCGGTGACAACCGATATGCGAACGAGCTTTCTCTCCGGCGTGCGCGGCGAAGATTTCTGGTGCGAAGCCGAAGTGGCGGATGTTGGCGAGCAATTGATCTTCGGCACGGCGACGTGTATGGACGCGCGCGGTGCCATCATCACGCATCACACGCTCACCTACATTCAGCCGCCCGCAAAGACTTAGTAGGGGCGACGGCCGAACGCGAGGTCGCTGTACACTTTTGCCGTGACGAGCGCGACGTACGAGAGCGCGATTGCGCGGACGATCGCCGCGATTAGCAAGTCGACGATGGTCGAGCCCGTAAAGTTATACGGCGAAATGAGCGAAGAGAGCAGCGGTGGCACGAGGATCGTGCCGATGTAGACGTAGACCAGAATCGTCACGATCGCAAGGACCAGCGTTGGGACGGGATTAGCGCGAGCTTTTTCGAGCGAGGCCTGCAGTGCCGCCCCGCCCGGGATGCCGCCGATCGCCGCGGCCGGGATCGTGTAGATGAAGAAGAATGCGGCAACGGCGACAAGCACGATGCCGAGCGCCCCGATCAGGCTGCCGGCGTAACCGGCGACGAAGAGAATGAAGTTGTAGCCGATCGCCGCGAGCAGAATGCCGCCGCCGCGCTTCTTGCCCTCCTCCCAGCCGTGCTCGAAACTCCCCTTGCCGTGGCGCCAAATGTCATCGGCGATGATCATCGCAACACCGAAGCCAAACGAGTCGAGCAAGAACACGAAGAGGCCGGCAAATCCGCCGGTGATTCCGCCCATCACGCCGCCGCTGTTCCCGAGCAGCTGTTGCACGAGCACGCCGATCACGGTCATAAGCAGCGGCGCGACCAAGAGCGCGGGGTTGCGCACGAGGTGTCCGAGCGCCGTGACATAGGCGCCGAGATCGACTCCGGGCAACCGCTGCTTCATGTGATTATCCTTGCGCGCCGGCGAGCGCGCTGCCGCACGTACACGTACGTTCTTTTGGCATATTTTCGATGATCCGGTAGATGCCGTTCTTCACGCGTTCGTTGTTGCTTGCGAAGATTTTCATGACGCTCGCGTGCGAAACCGGCTCGATTCCGTTATCCCCTTCGAGTCCGACGTCGTAGTCCGTGATCAGCGAGATATTGACGTAACACATCTCGAGTTCACGAGCGAGATACGATTCGGGGTAGTTGGTCATGTTGATCACTTCCCACCCGAGGCTCGAGAACCACTTGGATTCCGCGCGCGTGGAGAAGCGCGGCCCTTGAATGACGACGATCGTCCCTGTTTCGTGCGTGGTGATCCCTTCGTCGCGGAGCGCTTTGATCGCGATCGGACGTAGCTGCGCGCAGTACGGGTCAGCGAAACTTACGTGCGTTGTGATGGGGCCGTCATAGAATGTGTCTTTGCGGCCTGTCGTGCGGTCGACGATCTGATCGGCAACCACCATGTCGCCCGGCTTGACCGAGGTTTTGAGCGAGCCGCAGGCCGTTGGTCCGATGATCCGCTCGACGCCGAGTTCTTTCATCGCCCACGCGTTCGCGCGATAGTTGATGACTTGCGGCGGGAAGCGATGGTCTTTGCCATGCCGCGGCAGAAACGCGACCTTGCGTCCGGCGATCTCGCCGAGTGCGATTTTATCGCTCGGCATGCCGTAAGGCGTTTCTATCCAGACTTCGCGCGCGTTCTCGATCAAGCTATAGAAGCCCGAACCGCCGAAGACGCCGATTTCGGCGTGTTCTTTCGCCAACGTTGTCTCCTCGTAGTGGGTGGAAGGCAACGCCGCGCGTTCGGCGCTGCAGCGGAAGGCTCCCTCCCCCATCGCGCGAACCCGCGACCATGCTTCGCTTGTGCGCCGCCCTCTTGAGTCTTCTCGTCGCCGTGGGGTGCTCGCGCGTCGATCCGCAAGCAACCGCGGGCCAACGCCACCCCTATACGAAGGCCGGCGTCTTGCGAATCGCCGATGTCTCGGAGCCCGACCATTTCAATCCGTTGCTCTCGACGATGGATTTGGTTGAAGGCTTGAGTTCGCTGGTCTTTTCGTACTTGGTGATTGCCGACGACAACGGCAAACTCATCGGTGACCTGGCAACCGAGGTTCCCTCGCTTGCCAACGGCGGGATTAGCAAAGACGGTCGCACGGTCACCTACCATTTACGCAAAGACGTCGTCTGGCACGATGGCGTTCGATTTACCTCGCGCGACGTAAAGTGGACGTGGACGGCGGTGCTCAATGGGCACAACAACGTCTTCCACCGCGAAGGCTACACGGAAATAGCGAGGATCGATACGCCCGATGACACGACGCTCGTCGTTCATTTGAAACGTCGCTATCCACCATTCGTCACGCAGTTTTTTACGACGCTGCAAGAGGGATCGAAGTCGATCTTACCCGAGCATCTGCTCGCCAAGCTCCCCAACATTAACGAAGCCTCATTCAACGCCGCGCCGATCGGGACGGGTCCGTTCAAATTTGTACGCTGGGACCGCGGTCGCGGCATCACCCTCGTCGCCAACGAGAATTACTTTCACGGGCGACCCAAACTCGATCGCATCGAATTTGTCGTGATCCCCGATGACAATACGATCCTCGCACAAGTGAAATCGCACGATGTCGATTTCGTGGTTAGTCCGCCGGGGGCGCTCGTCGACCAATTCCGCGGACTCGACGGCGTGACGACGGACCTTGCGCCGTGGAGCGGTCAGTCGATCTTCCTAATGAATAACGCGCGACCGGGCCTGCGCGATCCCGCCGTGCGGCGCGCGATTTCCCGCGCCATCGACTTCGATAGCATCATCACGAAAGTAACGCACGGCGTCGGAGAGCGCGCCTACGACATCATTCCGCCGATCGCGATCGGCTACGTGAAGAACCCGCCGTACACGTACGATCCGGCGGCGGCACGCGCGATTCTCGAGAAGAACGGTTGGAAAGTCGGCCCCGACGGCATGCGCGCGAAAGGGACGGAAAAGCTGAACTTCGTCATGTCAGGGATCGCCGGCTCCGCAAATAGCAGTGCACTTGCGGTGCAGATTCAAGGGTGGCTGCACGATGTGGGCATTACCATGACGATCAAAAACTATCCGTACAACATCGTCTTTGCCTATGATGGACCCATCATCAGCGGGAAGTACGATTTCGCGTATTATTCCGAGACGCTCAACTACGATCCCGATAATTTGACGTATCTTGGTTGCGATCGATTTCCGCCCAAAGGGGAGAATTCGTTCCGGTATTGCGATCCGGTCGTCGACGCCGGGGAGCGCGCGGGACTTACCGTGGACAACCCGCAAAAACGGGCGAAAATTTACGAGCGGATCCAGCGCCGCATCCACGACACGATCCCGTATCTTCCGATGTACGAGTTGCGCCGCCTGAGCGTTCGCAACAGCGACATGAAAGGCTACCGCCCCGCGCCGACGATCGCTCCTTGGTGGAACGCGTGGGAGTGGAGCATCTAGTTCACTTTATCGAGAACGGCGCGCGCGTGGCTGCCGCCCCGCGGGCGCTGCGTAACGTTGAACTCGCGCGTCATCGTGCTCACGATGAAGAGCCCTCGCCCGCGCTCGCTCATCGGATTGATCGGCAGTCGCGGCGCATGTGCGAAGCCCGGTCCCGTATCGAGCACGTGCAGCACGGGGACCTCGCCGCTCGAGTCGAGCGTGATATCCGCCCACCGCGGCGCGTAGCGATACACGTTGCCGATCAATTCGCCAAAGACGAGTTCCGCTGTCTGACGCGCTTCGAGACTGAATCCACGAACCTCAAGTTCGCGCAGAAACTCCGCTTTCGTTTCGCTCGCCGTCTCCTGATCGGTCACATCGAAGGACCAATGCATGAGGCGATCGGTATCCAATTCTCGCGACACGATGCCAACGGCGAGGACGGCGACGTCGTCGCGCGCTTCGCCGCCGGCGACGATATCGTGAATGGCGAGCGCGACATTGGGCGCTTCACGGACATTCGCGTCGGCGAGCGCCGCGATCAGGCGCTTTTCGCCTTCGATGACATCGCGCGTAACTTCAGTTAGCCCGTCCGTGTAGAGCACCAAGAGTGAATCGATCGGCAGCTCCACCGTTTCGACACCGCGCGGCTCTTTCGCGGTAATTCCAAGGCCCAGCGGGACGCCAAACGATCGCAGTTCGGTGGTGTTGCCGTCGGCAAATCGGAGCATTGGTCGCGGGTGTCCCGCGGATGAAAACTGCAGGATGGACGTAATCGGGTCGTAGACACCGACAAACGCCGTGACCAAGGCGTTGGGATCTTCGGCCTGCAGTGTGCGATCGGCCGCGTCGAGCATCATCGCAGGATCCGGGTGAATCTGTGCGACCCCGCGGATGACTTGCCGGACACTCGCCATCGTGACGGCAGCGTCGAGTCCCGAACCACAAACATCACCGATCGATATAAGAATCCGGCTATCGGGGAGTTGCAGCGCGTCGTACCAGTCGCCACCGATTTTCGCCTCATCCATTCCCGGACGATAGAACGCGCTGAAGACCAGACCCGGGACTTGTGGGAGCGCGCGCGGCATCGCCGCTTTTTGAAATCGTTGCGCGACGCGCTGTTCGTGCTTATACAGGTGTGAGACACGACTCAATTTTACCGACAAGCGCCGGGCGCGGACGAGCGTTTCAACGCGCACGCGCATTTCGCGTTTGTCGAGCGGGCGCAGGGCCACGTCGTCGACTACGCGCCACTGTTCCTTGGACATGAGGCCGACCGCTTTACGATCGCTGAGCAAGAGGACCGGGAGCAAGGCGGGGTCCTCGCGCGTCCGCATCGCTGCGAGTTCTTCGACGTACTTGTTGAGTGAGGAGCCGTCGAGAATACACAGATCGATTTCTGCGCTCGCTTCTGCTTGCGATGCGACGGTCGGCACATCGAAGGTCACGTCGTACTGCGGCACGAGCACCTGTGCGAGCAGATTCTGATTCTCGCGATTGGCGAGAACGACCAGGATTCGCTCCACGATTAATGGACCCGGCCGGCGAAGCCGAGGATGCCGCCTAAATCATCGACGGGTTCACCCACGACAACGCCCGCCGAAGTGATCGTAAATCGCTGGAGTGTTTTGTCGAAATCGCTCAAGCGCTTCTTTAGGACACCGAGGGCGCGTCCGAGCTGTGAGCTCTCACCTTCGCGTTGTTCGATATAGCGTAGGTACACGACGTTGTCGGCAAGATAGCTGATCCCGACATCGGAGACGCGGAAGTCGGTCAATTCTGCAAGTTCGTTGACGAGCAAAACCGTGACGCCCATGTTTTGCAAATACTTGCAGAGCTCGTGGAGCCGCTCCGTCAAATCGTTGCCGGCAACCGAGAGCCGATAGCCGCTGATGCTATCGAGCATGACGACCCGTGTTCCATTTTTCTCAACGTCGTGGCGGACGAGGTTCGCAAACTCATCCACGCCAAAGCGCAGCGCTTCGATCTCGACGACGCAAAGTGTTCCCCGCTCCGTCATTTCTCGAACCGGAATGTTCACGCTCGCGCAGCGGTTGAGGAGCGTTTGCGCCCGTTCGTCGAAGGTGTACACGGTGCAGCGTTCGCCGCGTGCCGCCGCTTCTTTCATGAACCCAACGCCGATCGTCGTCTTCCCGACGCCGCTCGGACCGGAGACGAGCGTAATCGTGCCGCGCTCGATCCCGCCGTGCAGAAGGCGATCCAGGCCATCGATTCCCCATGGAAGTTTTTCCGTGCTGAACTCGATGTGGTGCTGTTCTGGCACGAGACGCGGGAAAACCGTGGCCCCACGCTCGTTCAAACGCAGTGTGTGAATGCCCGATCGATACGCGGAACCGCGAAACTTCGTTACGCGCAGAGCGTCGTTGCGCGCACCGGGTTCGATTGCGATCACGCCGTCGACGAGAAAGCGTAGATCGTCATCCGGAGAGTCGGGGCTCGATTCGGAGGTCAAGACGACGCACGCGCCGCCATCGACGAGAAAACGTAAGAACGAGAGCGTCTGACGGCGGAATTCGTTTTGGTCTTTTGAGAGATAGCGCAGATGCGTCATCGAATCGACGAAGATGCGGCGTGGACGATGCTCGGCGATTGCCCGCTTGATCGCATCCGTCGTCGGTTCGAGCTCGACTTCAGCAGGCTGAGAAAATGTCGTAGTTTTTCATCTGCGAGAAGAGATCGGCGGACGGGCTCAGATCGCAGAACTGAACGCCGTCGGTTGAGAAACCGCTTGATTCCGCGTTCGCGCGCAGCTCCGATTCGGGTTCGCCGAAGGTGATGAACATGACGGATTCACCGGCCACGATTCCTTCGGAGAGGAAGTGCCAGCCGAGCGTTGTTTTGCCGCTCCCGGGCGGCCCGGTGAGCAGGTACGTGCGACGCGGTACGAAGCCGCCAAGGAGCACTTCGTCTAGTCCGGCGATGCCGGAGCCGACACGGCTGGCGGGGATCGTTGGCGCATTCATTCGACGATCGTTTCTCCGGTTCGACCGCCTAGAATGGCGGTTTCGAAGTGGAGATTTCCCAGATTAGCTAGCAGGCAAACGCCGCTCTGAGGGCGCGGTTTTTGGATTGGGTTTCGGCGGAGTTACGCGGCGGTTCGCGCGGCGCGCGACTCGGTTGTGGCGGTTTCGCGCGCGGCGCGCGAAACGTGGGCAAGCGCCACGTGTGGCGCCTCTGCGGCGGCGCGGCTTGGGCGTATCCCGTGGCGGGCCGATTTCCGCGACGTTAGTCGCGAAAATCGCTTGGTTTCAATTCCTCGATGAACTTCTTAAACCGCTGCGTATCCTCAACATCGCCCTTCTTATCGGGCACCGTCTCCTCAAGCGCGATCTTATCCGTCACATAAATCGGCGCGTGCATACGCAGTGCGAGTGCGATCCCATCAGAGGGACGCGCATCGATCTCTTGCGTGTCGCCGTTTTGGCGCACGATCAACTTGGCAAAAAACGTCGAGTCTTTGATGTCGTGAATGATGATCTGTTCGAGTTTTGCCGACAACGACTCGAGCATGCTGCGCATGAGATCGTGCGAGAGCGGGCGCGGAACTTGCGTCCCTTCCAGTGCAAGCGCGATCGCGGTCGCTTCGAAAGGACCGATCAGGATCGGTAAGTAGCGCTTGCCTTCGAGATCCTTGAGGATGACGACCGGATCGTGCGTGAGCAAATCGATCCCGAGTTTGTCAACCTTCATCTGGCGCATCACAAGAGAATCCTACGCATGTAGGGCGAATCCTTTGGTGGAGTAGAACAGAGCAACCATGGCTTTATCCTGTGGAATCGTCGGACTTCCCAATGTCGGGAAATCGACGATTTTTAATGCACTTACCCGTTCCGCTCAAGCACTCGCGGCGAACTACCCGTTTGCGACGATCGAGCCCAATATTGGCGAGGTGCCCGTGCCGGACAACCGGATCAAGGTCCTCTCCGAGATCAGTCACACCAAGAAGATCGTCTATGCGACGATGAAATTCGTCGACATCGCGGGCCTCGTTCGCGGTGCGGCCAGCGGCCAGGGCTTAGGCAACGCGTTTCTCAGTCACATCCGCGAAACGGATGCCGTGGCGATGGTCGTGCGCTGTTTCGAAGACGACAACGTCACGCACGTCGAGGGCGGCCCGGATCCCCTGCGCGACATCGAGATCATCAATATCGAGATGGCGCTGGCGGATCTTTCGACCTTGCAGAAGCGCGAAGACAAACTCGCCCGCGAGGCGCGCGTCAATCCGAAGATCGGACCTCGCCTCGATGCGCTGCGTGACCTGATCAAGACGCTCGAAGAGGGCAAGCCGGCCCGCACGTATGCGGCAGATTCGCTTCAGATGGAACTCGCTCGTGAGAGCTTTTTGCTGACCGCAAAGCCGATGCTCTACGTCGCCAACGTTGACGAAGAGCAGATCGGCAAGCCCGGTCCGCTCGCCCAGGCAGTTTTCGCCCATGCGAAGACCGAGAACAGCCGCGCAATCGCCTTCTCCGGCAAAGTCGAGTCGGAGTTCGTCGGGCTCTCCGATGAAGAAGCCGATGAGTTCAAATCGGAACTGGGGATCGACAGCGGCGGCCTCGATCAGCTGATCCTTTCCGCCTACGATCTGCTCGGCCTCATGACGTTTCTCACCACGGGCGAGCAAGAAACGCGGGCGTGGACGATCGAGAAGAACACCCGTGCGCCGCAGGCAGCTGGGAAGATCCACAGCGACATCGAGCGCGGTTTCATTCGCGCCGAGATCGTCTCGTACGATGACTACGCACGCCTCAAAACGATGGAGGCGATCAAGTCGGCCGGCCTCATGCGGAGCGAAGGTAAGGAATACGTCATGCAAGAGGGCGACGTGGTAAATTTTCGCTTCAACGTCTAGGTACGGGGCCTTCCCGGTGAGTCGGGAAGTCACCAACTCAGGGTCTTGCCTCGGATCGCCGATAGGTAAGCAACCGGGGCCGCGATGACTCGCCAAATGTCGAACGAACTACTAGGGAAATTCGCCATTTGTCCTAAAGCCCCAAAACGGCATATTAGGAGGCCACACTACAAATGACGACTGCCGTGCGCGACGTTTCCGTCTTCGGTGATGCGATCACGTACTTCAACGAAGCTGCCGCGCTGCTCAATCTCGACGACGGAATGCGAGCGATTCTCACGCACCCCTCGCGTCAGATCATTTTCTCGATTCCGTTTCAGCGCGACAACGGGACCCTCGAAGTCTATACGGGGTACCGCGTTCAGTACAATTTTGCGCGCGGTCCGGCCAAAGGCGGCATCCGCTACCATCCCGGCGTGACGCTCGATGAAGTCACGGCGCTCGCGTTCTGGATGACCTGGAAGTGCGCTGCAGTCGACCTTCCCTTCGGCGGCGGAAAAGGCGGCGTCACGTGCGACCCGACGACGCTCTCGCAGAGCGAACTCGAACGCATCACGCGTCGCTACGCAGCCGAACTCGTCGAAGTGGTCGGCCCCGATAAAGACGTCCCCGCGCCCGATGTCGGCACGACGCCGCAGATCATGGCGTGGTTCATGGATACGTACTCGATGCATACGCACGCGAATACGCCCGGTGTCGTAACGGGCAAGCCGCTCGAAATCGGCGGCTCGCGCGGGCGCGTCGAGGCAACGGGCCGTGGCGTCTCGCTCACCGCGTTCGATCAGATGGCCGTCATGGGCATGCCGATCGAAGGCGCGCGCGTTGCCGTGCAAGGATTCGGCAACGTCGGGTCGATTGCCGCCAGAATGTTCGTCGATGCAGGCTGCAAAGTCGTCGGCATTTCCGATGTAACCGGTGCGTATTACAACGCGGCTGGGCTCGACATCAACGGCGCGATCGCCTACGCGCAAGAGCACCATTCGCTTGCCGGCTATCGCGGCGGTGAGAAGATCTCCAACGGCGCGCTGCTCGAAGTCGAGTGCGACGTGCTCGTCCCGGCGGCGCTCGAAAAAGTGCTCACGATCGAAAACGCGCATCGCATCAAAGCGAAGCTCATCGTCGAGGGCGCAAACGGTCCGACGACGCCCGAAGCCGATCACGTTTTCAAAGATTCCGGTATCGTCGTGATCCCGGATATCATCGCGAACGCCGGCGGCGTAACGGTTTCGTACTTTGAGTGGGTCCAAGATCGCCAGGGCTACTTCTGGAAAGAAAAAGAAGTCAACGAGCGGCTCAAAGAACAGCTGATCGAAAATTTCCACGTGGTCCGCGCGCTCGCGGACGCACGTGGCGTCACGCTTCGCACGGCGGCCTACATGGTCGCAATCGAACGCGTTGTTACTTCGCTAAAAATGCGCGGCGTTTACGCCTAAACCGACTCGGTCATGAAAAAAGAACCTCGCATCGAGCGAGGTTCTTTTTTTTCTACACGGCCTCGTGCTTGCTCTAGCGGCGGCCGGTTGGAATGAGCTCGGGTTTCAGCGGTGCAGAATTCAGCGCGAAGGAGGTGCGCCGCTCGGCGAGCGTCACGTCGAGGACCGGCATACCGGGTTCGTCGCTGCCGACTTTGAAGCTGCGGATCATCGCGGTGAGTCCGTCCGATTGCTCGTTCAAAGCGCGTGCGTTTGCGTCCATTTCTTGAACTTGTGTAGCCAGTTCTAAGATCGAATTCGAGACACTCTCGGCTGTGAGCGCCTGCGAGCGTGAGGTTTCGGTAATCTTGCCGAGCGTTTGATTGACGTGATTCGTCGTCACGCCGACCTCGGCGCCGGCCGCGGCGTTCTCTTCGATCACGGCCGAAATCGCCGCAATGTTTTCATTTGCGCGACGGCTTGACGCGCGCATCGTGTCGGATCCGGCAACCATCGAATCGGCGATCTGACCGGTTTCCTCGATGCGTCCGCGCAGCGAGGTGAGGGCGTCTTTGGCGCTTGTCGCAAGAGCCAGTCCCTGTTCCATAGCGGTACCCGAGGTGCGCATCGCGCCGGCAACCGTGACCGTCTCACGCCGGATCGCGGAGAGGATACTGCTGATCTCGCTCGTCGATTTTGCGGCGCGTTCGGCGAGCTTACGCACTTCATCGGCCACTACGGCAAACCCGCGGCCATGGTCGCCCGCGCGCGCCGCTTCGATCGCCGCGTTGAGCGCGAGCAGGTTCGTTTGGTCGGCGATCTCGCCGATTGTCGCGACGATCTCTTCAACGGCGCCCGAACGGTCTTCGAGCGATGTCATGGCGCGTTCGGTTTGGATGGAGAGTTCGCGCAGCTGCCCGACGGCCTCGGCACTGCGCACGACGGCATCCGTGCCGCTTACCGCTTCCGCGGTCGCCGCGCGAGCGGCGGTCGTGAGCGTTGCACCGAGCGTCGCGACTTGTGCGATCTGGCGGTCGAGGTCGTTTACTTCTGAGACGACTGATTGGATCGCATTTGCTTGATCGAAGGCGCCGTCGGAAATTTGCGACGCGGCCCGCGCGAGTTGTTCGACTGCCGTGCTGGCCGCTGCAATCTCGACCGTTTGTTCTTGCGTACCGATCGCGGCATTTTCCGTTGCGGAGGAAATGTGCTCGACGGAGAGGCTGGCGTTGTTCGTCGCTACCGTGAACTCCGAGCTTGCCGTAGCGATGCTGCCTGAGGCAGACGAGATGCCGGTGACGAGGTCGCGTAACTGCAAACGCGTCGCATCGAACGATGCAGCGCTCGATGCGATCTCGTCTTGCATGCGGTTGAACGACGCGGCCATCATGCCGATCTCATCGGATGCCGAGATATCGAGCGGTTCGGCCGTGAAGTGCGAAGAACGCGTGAGATCGCCGTGAGCGATCGCTTCGATTGCGTTCCGAAATGCGGGAAGCTGTTGGTCGGCCAAACGATCGGCGTTCTTTGCAATCGCAAGGGCGCTCGCTCGGATACGCAGCGCGACGTAACCGGCGGAGACGGCTTCGAGAATCACGTAGACGGCGTGCGTGATGACCATCGTCCACGACGCGCCCATATCGAAGGTGTACGTCGGGAAGAAGATGTTTCCGATGAGATGGTGCAGCGCGATCGCGACGGTCGCGGTCGCGAGCGGCAACCAGTCAAAGTAGAGAATCAAAAACGTGAGCGTGATGAAGACGTGAAAGTGCATCGCCGTATCGCCATGGCTTGCGGCGATCAGCGCACCCGAATCCATCATCAAGAGAGCGCCGGCGACGCCGCGGAACGCGCGCTTTCCGGCCAGCGTGAAATAGGCAACCGTCGCCAGGAGCGCGATCGCGATGCCCGAGGCAAGTGCAATGACCAGGGTGGAATTGAGAATTCCCACCAGTGCAATAACCGGCACATGGGCCAAGAGAACGCGAAAAACAAGAAGATCGCGTTTTGATAACGCGCTTGCAATGGACGACACGAAAAGGGGCTCCTTCAATGCGGTGCCATCTCAACCACGACAACCAAACGTGGGGACGACTAAATTACTATTCGGTTACATTGACGACCGGCGTTAACGAATTGGCTCATCAATGGAGCGCGAGATTGTCAAATATTGAAGTGGTTTACCGGAGAAAGCGTTCTCGAAGGTCCTCGGAGGCCAGCAACACCTCGAATTGCCATAGCTGCGTTCGCGGTGCGTCAAACGCATCGAGCAAAATGCGGTCGCACGCGATCTGATCGACGGCGACGAGGAGAGCGGAATGGGACGGCGTAGGCGCGTTCATCTCTTTGAGAACGGACCGCTGCCTCGCTTGGATGCCCTACTTGACCCAGCGTTCGGCCCAATCGCTGACCGAGCGAATCACGTCTTCGAGGCTTCGACCGGCGTCGGTGAGCCCGTACTCGGAACGGATGGGCGGACCGGGATGGACGATCCGTTCGACCAGTCCCTCACGTTCGAGTTCGCGTAAGCGCTCCGTCAGGAGGCGGTCCGAGAGCCCAGGCACGGCCGCGAGGATCTCATTAAAGCGATGCGCGCCGCCAAAGAGGGTGCGCACGATCGGCCCCATCCACCGGCGCCCGAGGAGTTCGATGGCGTAGTGGAAGCGCGGGCAAAAGGGGCTAATCGGTTCGCCCGGTGCGTGCGGTGCGACCGCCGCGGGCTCGTCTCGGAGATTCATTGGACACGATCCATAAGTAAGCTACTTGACATAAGTATACCCTAGCGGTAACTATTGCCAAGCTACGAAAAGTAAGTCGTAGTTGGCTCGCGCTGCGCGAGTCGTGCCTTGAGAGGGTTGCTGCGGTGGATATCGCTCTGTTTATCGTTCGTTTGTTAATTGGTATTGGATTTTTTTCCCATGGAGCACAAAAAGTGTTCGGAGCCTTCGGCGGATACGGTCTCGCTGCGACGGGCGGCTACTTTGAATCGATCGGGATTCGGCCTGGTAAACTCTTTGCCACGGCCGCCGGTTGGAGCGAAATCGTAGCCGGACTGCTGATCGCCTTCGGCCTTTTCGGGCCGGTGGGCCCCGCGCTCTTGATCTCGGTCATGGTCGTAGCATTTGCCGTGCACGCACCCAAGGGGTTCTTCGGTCAGAATGGCGGCTTTGAATTGCCGCTAACGTACATGGCGGTGGCGCTCGTGCTCGCGCTAACGGGTCCCGGGATCTATGCGCTCGACACGTTTCTGCCATCGATCTGGACGCCGACCATCGCCTGGATCGTGGTCGGATTCGGCGTCCTCGGCGGTGTCGCGAATCTCGCACTCAGGAAGAAACCGGTTCCGGCGCAAAACCCGGGCTAGGTGATCGATCTTCCGCACATCCTCGTCGGGTTCGCCCTCGGCGCCCTCTTCGGCGCCGTGGGCGGACTCTTCGGCATCGGCGGAGGGCTCATCGCAATCCCCGTGCTCGGGGTCTTCTTTCATCTCGACGAACAGCACGCGCAAGGCACCGCGATGGTGATGGTCGCTCCTAATGTCATCTTGGGGCTGGTGAACTACGCGCGACGCGGCGGAATGGATCGTCGTATCGCCCTCGCGCTTGCAGTCAGCGCAATTCCGTTGACATTCGTCGGCGCGCAGATTGCAACGCACGTTCCGAGCGCACTGCTGCGACGCAGTTTTGCGGTTTTCTTAGCGACGATCGCGATCTATTTTTTCGTCCGAATCGTGCAAACCAAACGGGGAGCGATTCCCGTTGCGACGGGTCGTTCGTGGCCCTGGTCGGCTCTCATCGGTGGAATCGGCGGCATGGTTTCGGGACTCTTCAGCATCGGTGGAGCGATCTTCGCGGTCCCCACGCTTGCCACTATCTACGGACTCTCGCAAGCAACGGCCCAGGGTCTTGGCCTGGCGATGGTCGCGCCGGGGACGCTCGTTGCGCTCGGCACCTACGCCTGGGCGCGCGACGTCGATTGGCCGCTTGCGATTCCGCTCGCCGTTGGCGGTACGATCTTCGTCTCGCGCGGCGTGGCGCTCGCGTATCGCTTACCCGAACGCGTCCTGCGCGGACTCTTCGTCGCGCTTTGTCTCTCCAGTTCGCTTGCGCTTTGGAGTCATGCCTAGCGGCGCAAACGTTGCTTGACCGTAAGGTGTTCTTACCGTGGTATGCAGGAACTGAGCGGCAAGAACGTCATCATCACCGGCGCGAATCGCGGGATCGGTCTCGCGCTTGCAAAGCGCTTCCTCTCGGAGGGCGCAACCTGCATCCTCGTGATTCGGAATGCCGTGAAACGCGACGAACTTGCACAAGCGGTCGGTCACGCCGACCGCGCGACGATCGAGATTGCCGATATCTCCGATGAGAACGCGGTACGTGCACTGTACGTTCGCGTGCGCGCGCGATTTCCGCGCATCGACGTGTTGATCAACAATGCAGCGATCTTTCTGCCCGAAGATATGGACACGCACGCCGATACACTCGACCCCCGCATCATGCGCGAGACGCTCGAGGTGAATCTGTTCGGGACGATGGCGATGTGCGCGACATTTGCGCCACTCGTCCCCGCGGGTGGACGGATCATCAACGTCAGCTCGACGATGGGTCAACTCGACGACGGCATCACGCCGTACGCGACGGCGTATAGCGTGAGTAAAACGGCGCTCAATGCGTATTCCAGTTCGCTCGCTGCGGCGCTGAGCGACCGGAAAATCTTGGTCGATGCGTTCCATCCGGGCTGGGTGAAAACAGAGATGGGCGGACCCGGCGCGCAGATCGAACCGGAAGCGGCAACGCAAACCGCATACTTTCTTGCGACCCGCCCCCCGGGCGCGACCGGACGGTTTTGGTTCGAATCCAAGCCGATCGCGTGGTAGCGATGCGCGCCGTTGTTCTCACCGCTGCTGGCGGCACCGAGAATCTCGAGGCGGTCGAGTTACCGATCCCGCCACTTGCCTCCCCGACGTCCGTGCGCGTTCGTCTTCACGCCGCCGGTCTCAATCCCGTCGACTACAAGATGCGCAAGAGCGGCTCGTTTGCCGCCGCGGGCGCTCGCCCGATTCTCGGTTGTGACGGCGCCGGCGTCGTCGAGGCCGTGGGGTCGGCGGTGACGCGGTTTTCCGTCGGTGCCGACGTGTTTTTCTGCAATGGTGGCTACGGCTTATTGCCCGGCACGTACGCGCAATACGCGCTCGTTGAGGAAGCGCATCTCGCGCGCAAACCGCAGTCGCTCGATTTTGCCGATGCGGCGGCCGTGCCGCTCGCACTCATTACGGCGTGGGAAGCCTTGCGCATGCACGTTGCCCTGCTGCCGGACGCGCGCGTCCTCGTTCATGCGGGCGCAGGAGGCGTCGGACATATCGCCATTCAGCTCGCGCGACTGGCCGGCGCGCGTGTCATCGCGACCGTCAGTACGGATGAGAAGGACCGATTCGCGCGGAGTCTCGGCGCGGTCGAAACGATTCGCTATCGCGACGTCGATTTCGTCGAAGCGGCGCGCGCGTGGTCGGGTGCTGAGGGCGTCGATGTCGTCTTCGATACGGTTGGCGGCGAGACGTTCGAGCGGAGCGTGGATGCGGTTCGACCGTATGGCGACCTCGTCACCTGCGTTGCAAGCGAGATGTCGTCCGATGCAGTGAAGAAGGCGCGTGATCGCAACGAGCGGATCGCGTACGTGTGGATGCCCGCACCGCAAGTCTTCGATTGGCCGGCAGCGCGCCGGCACCAGACCGAGATCCTCGCACAGGGCGCGCGCCTCATCGACGAGCGGAGTTTGCGCGTCGTCGTCGGAGCAACGTTTCCGCTCGAGCGAATCGCGGAGGCGCATGCGCTTTTGGAAAGCGGCACCGTCTCCGGAAAAATCGTCGTAACGATCCCTTAGCGCGTCACGACGACGAACGTTTCGGCTTGCGTACGCGCAGCGTAGCGTTCTTCGTATTCCACGCGGTTCGGTGAAAAGACGTCGACGATGACGCAGCGTTCGGTGAAGACGGCGCCATGCGGCGCGTTGCTCTTGAGCGTATACATA
>JBBRLI010000011.1:0-115921 GCA_038231455.1 Vulcanimicrobiales bacterium
AAACGGATTCGACTCGCCACGAGCGGCGTTGCAAGAACAGATCCGATGATAAACATTGCGACCGTTTCGGGTTCAACGGCATTCAACAATGCCGCCTGAGGCACGGGATTCGGATGAATCATCGCGCCGAGATACGCAAAGACACTCGCAAACGTCTCGGAACGGAAGAACAACCAGCCGAACATGACAACTCCCAGCACATAGACGTTTCGCACGATCGGAATCGACGTGATGCGAACACGCGGTCGACCGAAACGCCGAGCGGCAGATAAACGCGAGCAAACGGTGAGGCCGGATCGAACGGCAAACCGCCGAGCGCACGGACGTTCTCGATCAAGAAGTTCACGTACTTAAACCAAACGAGAAACCCCAGGTCGACGGCAACCGCGGCGACGAGTATTGCGAAGCGCCTCCGATCCGTGAACCTCGCGATCGCAAGACCGAATCCGTAATTCACGAAAGCGAGGGCCGCGAGAACCGCGACAAATATCCCCTCGCCCCACGCGTAAAAAAGCAAACTCGCGATAATAAGCGTAACGTTTTTAAATCGCGCGCCTCGAAAAGACAAGTATACCGCGAGCGTCAGCGGCAAGAATGCGAAAAGAAAGATTTCGCTCGTAAACGACATTGGAGAAAAAAAGGCTTAGCGCGTTCTCGCGACATCCCCTTGCCGCACGCGGCGTTCTTGGCGACGGTACATCAGTTCGATTCCGCAACTCCGGATATGGCGGCTTGAGCGGCAGCCAGACGCGCGATCGGGACCCGGAATGGTGAACAGGAAACGTAATCGAGGCCGATCTCGTGGCAAAATCCGACGGATTGCGGCTCGCCTCCATGCTCGCCGCAGATGCCGATTTTGAGACCCGGACGGCTGCTGCGGCCTTTGGCGACGGCCTCTTTCATCAGCGAACCGACGCCGACACGATCCAAGACCTGAAACGGGTCGTCTTTGAGGATCTTGAGGTCGAGGTAACGTGGAATGAACGAGGCCTCCGCGTCGTCTCGACTGTACCCGTACGTCGTCTGAGTGAGGTCGTTCGTTCCGAAACTAAAGAACTGCGCGCACTCGGCGATTTCGCCCGCGACGACGCACGCCCGCGGCAATTCGATCATCGTGCCGATCCGATAGTCGACGCGTACGTTCTTCTCCGCGATCACCGCGTCGGCGATCGCCTTCACCGCCTCGAATGTCACGCGCATTTCTTCGCGCGTCCCTACGCCGGGAATCATCACATCGGGCATCGCGTCGATGCCCTCGCCGCGCAATTCACACGCGGCCTCGAAGATCGCCCGTACCTGCATCGCGTAGATTTCGGGATAAACGATCCCCAGACGACACACGCGCAGGCCCAGCATCGGGTTTTGTTCGTGAAGTTGTCGTACTCGCTTGAGGATGACGGCTTTGCTGCGATACGCCTCCGACTCTTCGCCTTGCAGCAAACGTAACTCGGTTGTTTCGACCAGCAGCGTTTCGAAGTCGGGCAAGAATTCGTGGAGCGGCGGGTCGAGCAGCCGGATCGTCACCGGATAACCCGACATCGCGGAGAGAATCCCGCGAAAATCTTTGCGCTGGAAAGGTAGGAGCTGCGCGAGCGCGGTGGCGCGTGCATCCGGCGTATCGGCGAGAATCATCTGTTGCACGATCGGCAGACGATCGGTCTGCATGAACATGTGCTCCGTGCGACACAGACCGATCCCCGTCGCGCCCAAATCCCGCGCCCGCTTTGCATCCTCGGGCGTGTCGGCATTCGCCCACACTTCCATGCGCCGCAAGCTGTCGGTCCATGAGAGAAATTCGGCGAGCCACGGCGGTGGTTCGGACGGCGGCGCAATAAGCGTGAGTTCGCCCAGCATGACGTTCCCGGTGCTGCCGTCGATCGTGATCGGATCTCCTTCGGCAAGATGCGCATCGCCCAGACGCGCAGTTCGCGCACGCATATCGATCTGGAGTGTCTCGCAGCCGGAGACACACGGCTTGCCCATGCCGCGTGCGACGACCGCCGCGTGCGATGTCGCGCCGCCTTTGCTCGTGAGCACGCCGCGCGCGGCGATCATGCCATGCACGTCATCGGGCGTTGTTTCGTTGCGCGCAAGCACGACGGCGCGCCCCTCACTTGCCCACTTCACGGCTTTATCGGGATCGAAGACGATCGCTCCGGCGGCAGCGCCCGGCGATGCGTTGAGACCTTTGGCAGCGATCGCAAAGGACGCTTTGGGATCGATACGCGCGTGGAAGAGTTGGTCGAGCGAACCGGCATCGACGCGCCGCACGGCTTCGGCCTTATCGATCAACCCTTCGCGCACGAAATCGAGCGCGATGCGCACGGCGGCCTCAGCGGATCGCTTGCCGCTGCGCGTTTGCAGCATGTACAACTTCCCGCGCTCGACCGTGAATTCGAGATCCTGCATATCTTTATAGTGCGTCTCGAGCTGCTCTGCAATCGCCACGAATTGCGCGTACACCTCGGGCTGTGATGATTGCAGATCGCCGATCGGCTCCGGAGTACGAATGCCCGCGACGACGTCTTCACCTTGCGCGTTGCGCAGATACTCGCCGAAGAGAACGCGCTCGCCGGTATTCGGATCGCGCGTGAAGGCAACGCCGGTGCCCGAATCGTCGCCCATATTTCCAAAGACCATCGAGACGACGGAGACCGCGGTACCCCAATCGTCCGACATCTTGTTAAAGCGGCGGTAGTCGGTCGCGCGTTTGGAATGCCACGAATCAAAGACCGCCTTGATCGCAAGATCGAGTTGCTCTTCGACGTTTTGCGGAAACGGCCGGTGCGCGTGTTCGCGTACGATCGTCTTGAATTCTTCAACGACGACGCGCCATACATCCGCGCCAATCTGCGGATCGTTCTTCGCACCGGCTTTGGTCTTCGCCGCATCGACGACGCGATCGAAATGCTCTTTGTCGATATCCAGAACGACACTCGAAAACATCGCGATGAAACGCCGGTAGGCATCCCAAGCGAAGCGCTCGTTGTTCGTCAGCGTCGCAAGTGCGGCGACGGTTTCATCGTTGAGTCCGAGGTTCAGAATCGTATCCATCATGCCGGGCATCGACACGCGCGCGCCCGAGCGCACGGAGACGAGCAGCGGGTTGTTTCCCAGGCCAAAGCGCTTGCCCGTGCGCGATTCCAGCTCACGCATTGCGGCGCGCACGTCAGCGTCAAGGCCTTCGGGGAACTGGCGGCCCGCGGCGTAGTACGCAAGACACATCTCGGTTGTTACCGTGAAGCCGTCGGGTACGGGCAGACCAGCGCTCGTCATCTCGGCTAGCCCGGCGCCTTTGCCACCCAGGAGATCCCGCATCGAGCCGGTGGCTTGATCGAAGAAATAGAGTCGCTTGTTTGCGGACGAGACCTCTGGTGTGGGGATCAAAAGCGAAGACAATCGAGGCTCCTTTAGACGTGGGCGCACACGTAGGTGGCAATCCCTTGCCGTGGAGAGACTCCTACCCTTGGAAAAAAGTTTTCACGCCGTTCGGTTGTGGTTCGAGCCCCCCTTTTTTTGGGTATGTATCCTCCATGGCAATCGACCCGATCTCGGCGATCAGCACCACGGAGACCAACGCGGTCGTCCCGGTCTACAATCCGCTGGCCGCCTATGCCGCAAGCAAGGCATACGCCGCAGCACAAGCCGCAGCTGCCCCGCCAGCGTTTGCGGCCGCATTGTCGACCGTTGCAGCAGATGCCAGCCCGCTGACTGCTGCCCCAGCTGCCGTGTCGGCCGATCAGACACGATCCTTTGCTCCCGGGCCGTCGATCGGCGATAGCGCTGGCTCGACGGTGCCACAGGCGTCGGATTACAACGCGCAGGCCGCGCTTGGGCTTGCCTTTGCCTCACCCGCGGTGGTGACGTCGCTGGCTCCTGGCGCCGCAGCCCTCGCTGCGGTTGCTTCGCTTCCGGCAGTTGGCCCAGTCGAATATCTTGCTCCGATCGCACGTGGATCGATTATCGCTGACCCGCGGTTTGTCGACGTTTATCGGTAGGTAGCCGCGCCTGGGTGGCGTGCCGGTTTTACAGGCGCTTTCGCTCCGCTGCGCGCCCCCCACGCTTCGCGTGGGACCCCCGGGACATGGCGCACTTCGACCTGATTGGTGGAGCGCGATTCCCCGCGGGCGCGCCTTGCGTCGGGGTCGTTTTAGTAATCGGTGGCTGCGCGGATGATTTCTGTGCCGTGGCCGTTTCGGGCGTCGCCTATTGCGCCGGGGTGAGCGCCGGTTATGATTGCGCGCCTTGCGCCGCGTCGCAGCGCGTCGAGTGCTCCGATCATTTTTGGTCGCATGCCCTCGGCGAACGTGCCGTCGGCGATCAAGCGTTCTGCATCCCCGATGGTCAGTCGATCGATTGCGCTCGAGGGGTCTTGTCGGTCGCGGAGTACGCGGGCGACGTTCGTAATGACAATGTAGGCTTCGGCTTGGAGAGCGCCGGCGATTGCGCCGGCGGCGTTGTCCGCGTTGACGTTGAGGGCTGATGTGCCGTTGGTGTCAAGGGCCAGTGGAGCGACCACCGGCAGCATTCCCGCTGCCAGGATCGCCTCGATGAGCGCCGTATCGACGGCGGGGATCTCGCCGACGAATCCGAGTGACTGCCCCTCGGCACGCGCGTACGGTGCGCGGAGCATGCCGCCATCCTGGCCGCTGACTCCGGCTGCGCGGACGCCGCGCTGGCTTAGGGCCCGGACCAAGGCCTTGTTGACCGTGGCGCAGAGGATGCGCTCGACGACCTCGAGCGAGGCCGCGTCTGTTACCCGGAGTCCGGCGATCCGGGTCTGACCGAGGCCGCGCGTGCGAAGCTCCGCATCGATCATGGGGCCGCCGCCGTGAACGAGTACGACGGGAACGCCGGCCTTGTAGAGGCTAGCAAGTTCGTCTAGCGTGGGATCCGGCGCGCCCAAAACCATGGCATTACCGCCGTACTTTACGACCAACGGCCTACATTGTTGCATAATTATTCATTTCTATGTATAAATATACGACCATGCTCGCTATGACGCCCGCCGGTCGGCTTCGGGGCCGCAACGTCCTAACCGTCCTCGACCTCTCGCCCGACGAGATCCTCAGCCTTCTTGCGATCGCAACCGACCTCAAAGCGCGTGGCACGAACGAGCAGTTGCAGCTTCTCAAAGGCCGCACCCTTGGGATGCTCTTCGAAAAGCCGAGTTTGCGTACGCGCGTTTCGTTCGAAGTCGGGATGACGCAGCTCGGCGGTCATGCGATGATCGCGCACGGGTCCGATTTTTTCATGGGTACGCGCGAGACGCCCGAAGATACGGCGCGCACGCTCTCCCGCTACGTCGATGCAATCGTCGTCCGTACGCACGCACACGAACCGCTCGTGCGTTTCGCACATGCGGCGACCGTTCCCACAATCAACGGACTCTCCGCCGCCGAACATCCGTGTCAGGCACTCGCGGATCTCCTCACAATCAAGGAGCGCTTCGGCACGCTTGCCGGACTGCGACTTGCCTTCGTCGGCGATGCGCGCAATAACGTCGCGATCTCACTTGCGGAGGCGGCCGTCATGTGCGGAATATCCGTTACGTTTGCCGCGCCGATTTCACACCGTCCGCCCGAATCGTTTCTCGCCCGCCTTGCAGAACTTGGAAAGCCGCACGGTGCAACGGCGCGCGCCTTTACGAGCCCCGGCCGCGCGGTGCGCGACGTCGACATCGTCTATACGGATGTGTGGACCTCGATGGGCGAAGAGTCGATGGTCGAACGCAATGCCGCTGCGCTTTTTCCGTATCGCATCGATACGAAGCTGATGGCGGGCGCGGCGAAGCACGCGCTCTTCATGCACTGTCTGCCCGCGCATCGCGGGGAAGAAGTGACGGCCGATGTGATCGACGGTCCGCAAAGCATCGTGTTCGATCAGGCAGAGAATCGACTGCACGCACAAAAAGCACTCTTACTCGCACTCTTGACGGACATCCGCGGTTTCGGAGAAGATCAATCGTGAACAGCACCGCCCTCATCCCCAAAACCAAACGCCAGCGCGCGATTCTCTCGCTCATCGCGGCGCGCCCCGTGCGCTCGCAAGAAGAACTCGGCTTTCTCCTCGAGGGGCAAGGCTACGAGGTCACGCAAGCCACGATCTCGCGCGACATCAAAGAGCTGGGACTCATGAAAGTCCCGCTCAAAGGCGTGAACGGCGCCGGGCAGTTCAAGTATGTCGAACCGAACGTGGGGCCCGTCTTCTCCAGCCGCCTCCACCGCATCGTCGCCGAACTGGTCGGCTCGGTGCGCGGCAGCGTCAACCAAATCGTGTTGCGTACGCCGCCGGGGAGTGCGATGATGCTTGCATCGGCAATCGACAGCGCGGGCTGGAGCGAAGTCCTCGGCACGCTAGGCGGCGACGATACGGTCCTCGTGATCGTCGAAAAACCAGAGCAACTCGGCATGGTGATGCAGCGCTTCGAGGACATGCGCGCGGATCAAGAATGACAACACATCGCGCCGCGCGCCCTCGGGGAATCGAACAAACTACGACCATCGTGAGCGCGCATGAGGCCTGGGGGCCCCACGCATCGCGTGGGGGGCGCGGAGCCAGGGGCGCAGCGCCTTTTCAACCGGCTGGAGACAATCGAAATGACTAGCAAGAAGCAAAAAATCGTCCTTGCATACTCGGGTGGGCTCGATACATCGGTTCTGCTGAAGCAGTTCGCAATGGCCGGTCACGAAGTCGTTGCGCTTACGGCGAATCTTGGTGAATCCGACATGGTCGCCGGCGAGGGCTACCAGGCTGCGCTCGATGCAGTTCGTGAGAAAGCGCTCAAACTTGGCGCTGTCGATGCGATTCTCGTCGATGCACGCGATCGGTTCATTGAGAACTACGCGTTCAAGGCGCTCGCTGCGAACGCGCGTTACCAAGGTACGTATCCGTTGTCCGCCGCGCTCTCGCGGCCGCTGATTGCCGACTTGCTGGTTGAGGCCGCGCATCGCACCGGAGCGGATGCCGTCGCGCACGGCTGCACCGGCAAAGGCAACGATCAAGTTCGGATCGAGGTCGGCGTTCGCGCGCGTGCGCCGCATCTGCGTACGCTTGCTCCGCTGCGCGACAATCCGCTCTCGCGTCCGGATGCGATCGCATTCGCGCAAGCGAACGGCGTGCCGATCAGTCACACCGTTGCAAAACCCTATTCGGTCGATGCGAATCTTTGGGGACGTTCGATCGAAGCCGGGGTGCTCGAAGATCCGTGGAACGCGCCGCCCGAAGATGCGTTTGCCTGGACGGTCACACCGGATGCGGCGCCGGCGACGGGCGAAGAGATCGTCATCGCCTTCGATCGCGGAATTCCCACGATGAACGGGCTACGCGGCGCAGCGTTTCTTGCCGAACTCAACACGATTGCCGGACGCAATGGCGTAGGACGCATCGACATGATCGAAGATCGCGTCGTGGGCTTGAAGTCGCGCGAAGTGTACGAGTGTCCGGGATCGGTCACGCTTATCGAAGCTCACATCGCGCTCGAACGGCTCGTGCTCACGCGCGACGAACTGCGCGTCAAAGCCGGCCTCGACCAAAAATATACCGAACTCATCTACGATGGCTTGTGGTCCACACCGCTGCGCGGCGGCCTCGATGCATTCAACGAACATCTTGCACTCCGTATGACGGGTGAGGTGCGTGTGAAACTGCAACGCGGCCGTGCGATGGTGACGGGCTCGCGTTCGCCCTTCGCGCTCTACGATGAGAAGCTCGCGACGTATGGAGCGGGCGATCAATTCGATCACGATGCGGCGACCGGCTTCATCGCGATCTGGGGCTTGCCAGTTGCGGCGGGCGCTGCAAAAGCAAACGAAGCACTCGATACGGCGGCGACGCCGCTCGTCCACTCGTGACCACAACCGATTTGCAATGGGGCGGGCGCTTCGCAAGCGCGCCCGAACCCCAGCTGCTCGCTTTTGGCTCCTCACTTGGCGACGATCTCATTCTCGCGTCCTTTGACGTGCAGTGTTCGCACGGTCATGTCGTCGCTTTAGAACGCGGGGGCTTGATCCCGGCCTCCGATGCGGCCGCATTGCACGCCGCGCTCGATCGGGTGGCAAGCGAAATTGTTGAGGGCACGTTCACAACGTTTGCCCAAGGCGGCTCGTTCGAAGACGTCCACGGTGCAATCGACGCCCGCGTGCGCGAGCTTGTGCCCGCGCGTGCCGGCGAATCGCTTCATGCCGGACGGTCGCGCAACGATCAAGTCGCAACGACGCTGCTGCTTTATGCGCGCGAACGTGCCGACCGCGGGGCGCGGCTGTCACTTGCGATCGCCGACGCATTCCTCGCGCGGGCAAGTAGCGCTCTCGAGCGCGGCTCGCTGCTCGCGGCGACGACGCACTGGCAGCCCGCGCAGCCGGTCCTCTTCGCATTTTGGCTTACCGCTGCCGCTCAGCCGTTCATCCGTGCATCGGGTCGCTTTGCGCGCGTCAAGCTCGATGCTTCGGCGTTTTGTCCGCTCGGCTCATCGGCGCTCGCCGGTTCCTCGCTACCGCTCGATCGCGAAGCAGCAGCCAGTTCTCTTGGCTTCCGAGCGCCCTCGCGCAATGCACTCGATAGCGTCGGCGACCGTGACGTCGCACTCGACTTGCTCACCGCCGTGACGCGCGCAACGGTCGCGGCTTCGCGACCGAGCGAAGAGTTTGTGATTTGGTCGACGCCGGCATTCGCATACGCGCAGCTCGATGACTCGGCCGCGACCGGGTCGAGTTTGATGCCGCAGAAAAAAAATCCGGATCCATTCGAACTCGTCCGTGCCGCAGGCGCTCGGCTCATCGGCGCGCTCGGCGGGGCACTTGCAACGACGAATGGGATCGGGCTTTCGTATCACCGCGATTTGCAAGAGACCAAGTCCCTCATCGTGCGCGGAACCGAACACGGACTCGCCGCGATCGATGCGTTCTCGCGCGCACTCACGCATCTTGCGTTCGATGAGAAGCGGATGACCGAACATGCCACGGTTGGATTCACCGTCGCAACCGACATCGCCGATGCGCTGATTGCGCGTGGTGCCACGGCCCGTCAGGCCCACCGCCTCGTCGGCTCCCAGGTGCTCGCAGCAGAGCAAGCAGGGCGCGACCTCGATGCATCCGATCTGATCGCACTCGGCGAAACTGCCGGTATGGACGCTTTTACCGCACCTCTGGACGGCACAAGTTCGGTTACCGCAAAGCACACCGCCGGCTCGACGAGCCCATCCGCCGTTCGCGATGCAATGGCGGCGTCGTCCGCCGACATCCGCTCGCTGCGCGAGGCCCTCGGATGATCGACGTCCACATCATCGGCGCGAGCGGGTATGCCGCCGGGGAACTCGTGCGTCTACTCGACGCGCATCCCGACGTTCGCATCGCGACGCTCGAGAGCTCGAGCGCGCCGGGAGCGCGCGTTTGCGATCTCTTTCCCGGGCTCCCCGGCATCACGCTACGCTGCGCGGATGTGGGGACAGTTGCGGCACACGCGCAGCGCGGCGATGTCGTCTTTCTTGCCGGCAATCACGAACTCGCGCACGCAAACGCTCCGCTGCTGCTCGAGCGCGGCGCGCGCGTGATCGATCTCTCCGATGCGTTTCGCTTACACGAAAGCGCCGGGACTGCCGTGTACGGTTTCCCCGAACGGTACCGCGACGCAATCGCGCAGGCATCGCTCGTCGCAAATCCCGGTTGCTACGTCACGGCAGCACTCTTGGCACTCACGCCCCTCGGGGCGATCGCCGACCGTATCGCACAGGTCGTAATCGATGCGAAGAGCGGCATTACGGGCGCGGGACGCACGCCCAAAGTGGGCTCGCTCTTTGCCGAAGTCGAAGGAAACGTGCTGGCCTACGGGATGGACGCTCACCGCCACGGCGCGGAAATCGGCCAAGAGATCGCTGCCGCGGGCGTCGATCGCCCGTACATTTTTTCTCCGCACGTCGTGCCACTCGGCCGCGGACTGCTAGCGGATGTGTACCTCATTCCCTCGGCACCGATCGAACGCGACGAGGTTCTTGCAATCTACGAGCGCGCTTACGCCGCGAACCCATTCGTTACGGTCTTCCGCGACGGCCGCGTACCCAATCTCCCCGCACTCGTCAAAACGAACGATGCGCAGATTGCCGTCGCCGAACGCGGGGGGATCGTGCACGTCGTCTGCGGGATCGATAACCTCGGTAAAGGCGCGGCCGGACAGGCCGTGCAGAATATGAATCTCATGTGTGGTCTTGGAGAGGAACGTGGCCTTGGCACTCGCACCGCCGTCCGCTGAAGCGGTTCGCCTGATCGAAGTCCGCGGCGGCCTTGGCGCCGTGCCGGGCGTTCGTCTCGCGGGCGTTCACGCCGGGATCAAAAAGCGCAAGACCGACCTCGCACTGATTGCCTTTGACGAGCCGCATACGTGCGCGCAAGTCATTACGACAAACGAAGTCAAAGCGGCACCGCTCTTGGTAAGTTCGGCGCATCTCGACGAAGATGGCGATGCGATCGCCGCGATCGTCTGCAACGCCGGCTGCGCGAACGCGTGCACGGGCGAACGCGGAATGCGCGATGCCCGCGCGACGGCGCGTCAAGCCGCGACCTTGCTCAAGCTCCGCACGACGCAAGTGCTCGTCGCATCGACCGGTGTGATCGGCGTTCCGCTTCCAATGGATCGCGTGAGCAAAGGCGTCGAGCGCGCGGTGAAAATGCTCGAAGCCGGCAGCGAAGCGGCGTTCGATGCGGCGGAAGCCATCATGACGACCGATCACATGCCGAAACTCTCCGCGTTCGCGTGGCACGAGAACGGCACGCGCTACACCGTTGGCGGGATTGCTAAGGGCTCGGGGATGATCTCGCCCAACATGGCAACGATGCTGTGCTTCATCGCAACCGATGCGCCGATGTCGCGCGCGTCGCTCGGCGATGCGTTACGCGAAGCGGTCGACGGCACGTTTAATATGATCTCGGTCGACGGCGATATGTCGACGAATGACTCCGTCTATGCATGCGCGATCCCAAGCGATGCCACCGCATCCGACGGGTTTCGCGCGGCACTCGCAGCCGTGTGCCGCGATCTTGCCATTCAGATGATCAAAGACGGCGAAGGCGCGAGCAAGACCCTGACGTTCCACGTCACCGGAGCGCGCGATGAAGCGCAAGCCCGTACCGTCGCCCGCGCCGTCATCAACTCGAGCCTCGTAAAAACCGCACTGTACGGCGAAGACCCGAACTGGGGTCGCGTGATTGCGGCCGCTGGTTCCGCGCATGCCGGCATCGATCCCGAATCGTGGTCGCTCTTTCTTGGCGGCCAACAGTGGGTCGAGAAAGGCGCAATCGAAACGCTCTCCGAGGCGGAAGCGCATACGATCCTCGAGGATCCCTTGATCGAGATCCGGTTGGACCTTGGCATCGGCGATGCCGCGGCCACCGGTTGGGGCTGCGATCTCTCCAGCGAGTATGTGCGCATCAACGCGCACTATCGCACGTAATGGCGATCGAAGCGCGCCGCAGCGGGTCGCTTGCCGCGCGGCATCCGCACCTCATGCAGAACTACGGTCGCGCCGAGATCAATTTCGTGCGCGGCGACGGCGTCTGGCTGATCGACGAAAACGGCGATCGGTATTTGGATTTGGTCGCGGGGATTGCCGTCTGCGCGCTCGGCCATGCTCACCCGCGCATCGCGCGCGCAATCGCCGACCAAGCGCTCACGCTCGTCCACTGCAGCAACCTCTACTATCACGAACCGGCGGACACGCTAGCGGATCGACTCTGCGAGCTCGCGGAGTTCGATGTGACCTTCTTCTGCAACTCGGGCGCAGAAGCAAACGAAGCGGCGATCAAACTCGCCCGGAAGTTTGCCTACCGAAGCGGCAAACCGGAACGCACGACGATCCTTGCCGCAAACGGCTCGTTCCACGGACGGACGTTCGGCGCGCTTGCCGCAACGGATAATCCCGCTTACAAAGTCGGTTTCGAACCCTTACCGCTGGGCTTTGCCTTTACGCCCATGAACGACATCGCCGCGCTCGAATCGGCGATCGACGAACGGACGGCCGCGTTCATCATCGAGCCGATTCAAGGCGAGAGCGGCGTGATGCCCGCAACGCGCGCGTTCCTGCAAGCAGCCCGCGACCTGTGCGACAAGCACGGCGCACTTTTGATCTTCGATGAGATCCAGTGCGGCATGGGGCGGCTTGGAAAGCTTTTCGCGTGGCAGTACTTTGGCGTGAAGCCCGACATCATCACGATGGCAAAAGCACTCGCAAACGGTTTGCCGATCGGCGCGATTCTCGTGCACGGCGATGCGGCGACGGGTTTGCGCCCCGGCGATCATGGCACGACCTTCGGCGGTTCCCCGGTGCCGGCAGCCGCAGCGCTCGAACATTTGCACATTCGCGAAGTCATCGACCTCGACGCACACGTCGCTCAAGTTGGCACGCTGCTTTTCGATGGCCTCGCCGCGATCGCCGCGGATCATTCGACGGTCTTTGAGGCCCCGCGTGGCCACGGTCTCATGCTCGGTTTGCCCGTGCGCGCTCCGTACGAAGCGAAGAACTTCGTCCCGATCGCCCTGCAACTTCATTTGCTGATCAACGCCGCCGGACGAAACACGCTACGCTTCATCCCGCCGCTCATCATCACCGAAGAAGAAGTTGTCGACGCGCTCGCGCGCCTACGCGCCGCAATCGCGCAGTGTCTCTCGTCCTAGCGCCGTATCTCCGCGCGGAAGAAGCCTAACGGCCTCCGCCGAGTTTGTCGTGTAAATACGTCGCGAGCTGCGCATCCGCGACGCGCTCCTGGCGCATCGTGTCGCGGTCGCGCACGGTCACCGTGCCATCTTCGAGTGAGTCGTAGTCGACCATGATGCAACTTGGCGTGCCGATTTCGTCCTGACGGCGATACAGCTGCCCGACGTTGCCTTCATCGTACTGCGTGCGGAAGAACGGGCGCAGCGCCTGCTCGATGTTCTTTGCGCGTTCGACAAGATCGGGCTTGTTACGCGCCAGCGGAAAGACGCCGACTTGGATCGGCGCAATTTTCGGATGGAAGCGCAGCACGACCCGGCTGCTCTCTTTGCCGTTTTCATCGGCGAACGTCTCGTTCGTAAACGCATCGACGAGCATCGTAAGCGCGGTGCGATCCATACCCGCCGAGCTTTCGATCAGGATCGGCGTGTACTTCGCTTTTGCAGCCTCATCGAAGAACGTGAGATCTTTTCCCGAGAGGTTCATGTGGGCGTCGAGATCGTAGGTGCCGCGGTGGGCGATCGATTCGAGTTCGCCCCAGCCCCACGGGAAGAGGTACTCGACGTCGGTGCCGGCTTTTGCGTAATGCGGGCGCTCCTGCGGCGTGAGTTCGTAGAAGCGCAAGCGCTCGGGTTTGACCCCGTAGTCCGCGTACCACTGTTTGCGGCGCGCGACCCACTCTTCGTAGCACGCCATGTCCTTGCCGTCGTCGGGCACGAAATATTCCAGTTCCGCCTGTTCGAATTCGCGCTGGCGGTAGGTGAAGTTGCCGGGCGTGATCTCGTTGCGGAACGACTTACCGATTTGCGCGATGCCGAAGGGCGGCTTTTTGCGCGCGCTCTGATAGATATTTTTGAAATTGACGAAAATGCCCTGAGCGGTTTCGGGACGCAGATACGCACGCGAGGCGGTATCTTCCATCGGCCCGATCGCCGTCTGCATCATCAAGTTGAAGTTACGCGGTTCCGTGAGCGTGCCGCTCATCCCGCAGTCGGGACACTTGTCGAGCGAGGGCAAGTGGTCGGCGCGGAAGCGGTGCTTGCAATTCTTGCAATCGACCATGCGATCGTGGAACGCATCGACGTGGCCCGAAGCTTTCCACACCGAGGGATGCATGATGATCGAGGAATCAAACGCGACGACATCATCACGAAGTTCGACATTCTCACGCCACCACGCGTCTTTGACATTGCGCTTGAGGACCGCCCCGAGCGGGCCGTAATCGAAGAAGCCGCCGATGCCCCCGTAGATTTCACTGGACTGGAAAATAAAGCCGCGACGCTTGGCAAGGCCCGTGATCTCTTCCATTGTCGCGCGGAGGGATGGGGTCTGCTCCTTGGGTTCGTTCATAGCCGCCCGCTCTTCGGTCCGCGGGCGCAGAGACCCCGCGCAGCGTAGCTAGCGAAATGCAGAAGATTGTCGCCTGGACCATTCTGGCCGCGCTGCTGCTGGCCGCACCGGCACGCGCCGCAGTCGATCCGAAGACCGGCGTCATCGCGCGGCCCGATCGCGCATATCTCACGGACGGCCTCGACAAACATATGCTCGATGTCTTCTCACCACGGACCGGCGTCGGCTATCCGGTTTTTGTCTACGTGCATGGCGGCGGCTGGACGGAAGGCGACCGCCGGAATTACGCCTTCATCGCGCGCGCGATTGCGGCCGAGGGCATCGTGGTCGTTGTACCGTCCTATCGCCTGTGGCCGGTGACCGATGCGTTCGGTATGGCAGAAGACATCGGCGCGGCTTCTGCCTGGACGTTCGAGCACATTCGCGACTACGGCGGAGATCCGCGTCATGTCGTCATCGGTGGTCATTCGGCCGGTGGCCATCTTGCGGCACTCGTCGGTTTCGATTCGCGCTATTTGCGCGATAGCGGAGCGACCTCGAACCGCTTTGCCGGCGTCGCGTTGCTCTCAGGCACCTACGACTTGCGGCCAGCGAACTTCACCGACGACGCACTCTTCGGCTCGACCATGCAGAAACGGATGCAGCTCTCACCCATTCTGTATTTGAGCGATTCGACGCCGCCGGTGCTGGCCGTATGCGCGGGCGACGAAGCGCCGATTTCTTGTCGCCTCCGCAATCAGCTCGCCGCAGCAATAACCGAAGCGCACGGGTATGTCCGCAGCTTCGATGCGGTTGGGCGCACGCACATCAGCGAAATCGTCGACCTGGCAGACGTGGCGAACGACCCGCTGCGAGCGGCGCTTGCCGCGTTCATTCGCAATCCCCGCTAGTTGTCCGAGGCCACTTGACCGAAGTTCAGCAGCGCAACGAATCCAACGCCGCCGATGATATTGCCAATGAGCACGGGGACAAGGAAGCTGCCGAGATACGTAAGCGGAGCAACAGCGCCGCGTTCGACGGCGTAGAGCACGTCAACCGAACCCGCGATGATGTGCGTAAATTTTGCTGCCGCGAGTAAGTAGGTCATGCCGAAAATAATGAGCGGACGCGCCGCGGCTTCTGCCGCCGGCAACAGCCACACCATGAGTGCGAGTATCCAGCCAGCAAAAATCGCTTTGACGAACGTCGTGAGCCACGGGTAGGAAACCGAGTCCGTTCCGATCTTGAGAAATGCGGCGCGCACATCATCGCTAAACGCACCCGAGTGAACGATCAACGTTGCGGCGATCAGCGTTCCGACAAGATTGGCCGCGAGAACGAGCGACCAAAGGCGCATGACTTTCGCAAACACCCCGCGCGTCGGGCGTTTCAAAAAGACCAGCACCGGCGTCAGCGTATTTTCTGTAAAAAGCTGCTGCCGGCCGAGAATGACGATCACAAAACCGAATGTGTATCCGACGCTCTCTATGAGCCCATGATACCGTGAAGCCGGAATCGCCGAGCCGATCACGCCCATGGCAATGAGCGAGAAACACATGGAAAGCCCCGCTGCTAGACCCGAGAAAAGCAACGCGGGTGCGGTGCGCTCGATCTCCTCGGCACCCTCCTTGCGAATTGTCTCGAAGACGATCGATGCCGAGGGCAGCTTTCGCTCCTCGGCCTCCTCGTTCTCGCTCTGCTTATCGCTTGCCGCTGCGGTCATGGGGCAAGCTATACCCAGGTTGCGGCCGCCTGCACCCAAGGAAAAGGCTCAGCAGCCCTTCGGCGCATCCTGCACCGCGGGCGGAATCGGTTTTGCATCGCCGGGGTTCTCAACGTCGATGGTACTTGATGTTTTTTTCGTGCTCCAGACAATCGGGAATTCTGTCGTACCGGGAACGGCCTGCCCATTCACGATCTCCGGCCAGTAACGACTCGCAAGCGCACTTTTTACCACGGCTTGATTGAGGACTTCGTTGCCAGAATCGTGACTGAGGACGGCGTCCGTCGGTTTTCCATCCGAACCGATGGTAACGCGGGCAGATGCGATGGCCGTTGCCGATCGTACGCGCTGTGGGACATCGTTTGCGAACGGCTCCAAAACGAGGCTGATTGCAAGCAAACGCACCTCTGACCAACACCCGCGCCCGACCGTAAGCAGAGGGAAATACACGCGATAGACTCCGGGGCTGACGCCCCCCGTCCGGGTACTGACAAGCTTCAACGCCGCAGATTCGTGGGATTTATCGTTGGGCGAATCGCCGCAAACGGAATACGCGAAGCCAATTTTCCCGTCGCGCTCGGTACCGGGAACCGTCCGGGCCCAAATAAATTCATTGTGCTGCGGATCGATTGGGACATCTGCCAGTCCGGAGAAGAGCGGCGTCCGCGCATGCGCGATCCCCGCAGCCGTAGCACAATCGGGATACGTCTGTTGGATGACCGGCGCGAGTTCGGTCGTCGTAGCGAGGGGATCGAATGTCGGGCGCGGCCTCGGCGTTGTTCTCGCAGGATGATAGTTCGGCAAGGTCTCCGGAATTGGCGAGAGTGTCGCTTTCCACGGTGTGCCGTCCGCAAAATCGACATGGTCGACGTAGTAAACAACGAGCGAAACACCCGTTTTCGGATAATGCATCGACACGCAATTCTCGCGATTCGCGTTCCGCGTGCGCTCATCGTACGACTTGATTCTCACGTCGGTCGAAAATGTACCCGAACGATCGAGAAAGTCGCCCCCGACGTGCATTCCCATCGCATCATAGTAGACGAAATTGACGCGAAACGACGTCGCCGTTCGGGGGTCGCTATTGTGAAAGCTGACGCAGATAAAATCCACCGCGACCTTCTGAAAACCGTCTGAATGAAAACCCGCCGGTCCGGCACCGTCGATGACGACCGGGCTTTCCGTCTTTAAGCCGATCAGATTGAACGGAGCACTGGCAGTTTGAGCGATTGCCCCAACAGGAATTAAGACTGCGGCCATCACCGCGAAAACAAGCCGAATCAAACGCACCCGATACCCTCCGTAAAACGCGCGAACGCGCGAGTCTTACGTCTGTTCTTCTACGGTTCGGGGTGCCTTTGCCTCGGTCGCGGCATATCGGCCGCTGTACGTTCGGCCACGCCACGATACACCGCGGCCGGTGAGCACGCGTGCGGTTGAATTCAACGTGATCCCGGCAAGAACCGCAAATCCGAGCGGCGCGAATACGCCAAGCGTTCGAGACATCCGCGTCTGTCCCACCGCCCACGTCGCCGTTGCAACAACGGTCGCGAGCGCAGCGATCGCCTCGAGCGCTTCGAACGGGCGGCGACGCGCGGCGGCGTTGATTGCCAGCAACGGCGGCCCAACCGAGAGCGCAACAAGAAAAACGATACCGCCAAGCAGACGTTCGGGACGACCCTCTGCTCCAAGATAGATGTTCTTCGTGAATCCGTTCCAGATTTCAAGCAGCGAATGATACATCCGAACGCTTGCGAGATCTTCACCGCCCGCCAAGATCATTTGGAATCGACCATCGCGTTTCACTAGCCGCGCGAATTCCAAGTCTTCGACGATCTGGCCACGAACCGACTCGTGACCCCCGAGTGCCGTATAGGCGCGGCGCGAAATCATGATGTACTGGCCGTTTGCGATCGCAACGGGGCTCGTGGGGTCGTTGATCTCATCGAACGTTCCCACCGTAAAGAGCACGATCCCGAGAATCGCCGGCAAGACGGCGCGCTCCCAAAACGTCCCGAGCTCTTGCCGCGTCGCGATCGTGACCGCATCGACCTCGGCCACCTGCGCGAACGCCAGCACCGATCGCGTCGCGAACGGCTCGTGATATGAGTCGGCGTCGGTAAAGAGCAACCACGATCCGCGTGCCATGCGCGCGCCCTGAACGAGGGCCCAGGGTTTTCCAACCCAGCCGTCCGGCAACGCCTCGCCGGTAATCACGCGTAAGCGATCGCTGCCGGATGCAAGCTCATGCAAAATCTCGCCGGTGCGATCGGTCGATCGATCGTCGACGACGATCACCTCGAAATTACTGAGGTCTTGCGCCAAGAGCGAACGCACGCAGCGTTCGATGCTGCGTTCCTCATCACGCGCGGGAACGACGATCGAAACGAGCGTCGCGTCGTCACTCTCAGTAACAACCGGGACGCGGATCCAACCGGCCGCGTAGCGGGCGCTGCGCACCGCATAGAACAGCGCGACACCGGCGCATCCGTGTGTGAGAACGCTCCCGAGTTTCAAACGGATTTAGACGTGTGCGCGGGGTTGCGTTTCGGCGCGAAGTTGTCCGCAAGCCGCAGCGATGTCGCGGCCCATCGGAACGCGCACCGTATTGGCGACGCCTTTTGCTTCGAGAATCGCGGCGAAAGCGCGAATGCGTTCGTCGCCGCTGCTGCCGAGTGCCGCATCGGGGGTTGAATTATATGGGATCAGGTTCACGTGATAGAGCGGGCCACGCATGAGGCGCGCGAGTTCTTCGGCGTCTTGGGGACGGTCGTTCACGCCTTCGAGCATGATGTATTCGAAGAAGACTTTGCGATTGGTCTTCTCGATGTACATTTTGACCGTCGCCATGAGCTCGTCCATCGCCCAGCGTTTGTTTACCGGCATGATCGACGAGCGAACCTCGTCGTTTGGCGCATGCAGAGAAATCGCAAGATTGACTTGAATTCCTTCGTTTGCGAAGCGTTCGATTTGCGGAACGAGACCGACGGTCGAGATCGTGATGTGCCGATGCCCGAGGCCAAATCCCTGGCCGTCGTTGAGGAGCGACACGGCGCCCATCACGGCGTCGTAATTGTGGAACGGTTCGCCCATTCCCATGAATACAATGTTCGTGATGCGGCGGTTCTGTTTTGCCAGCAGACGTGCGAAGTATCGCGCTTGATCGAAAATTTCTGTCGCTTCGAGTTGGCGCGTGAAACCAGCTTGCCCGGTCGAGCAAAACGAACACGCAAACGCACAGCCGGCTTGGCTCGAAATACACACCGTATTGCGTTCGCCGAAATGCTCCATTAGCACGGCTTCGACTTCCGCGCCGTCCGCAAGTGCGAAGAGGCCCTTCGTGGTCTGCTTGTCGTTCGATTTCTGAATGACGACCGGCTCGACCGAATCGAACGCGAATCCCTCACCCGCGAGCGTCGCTCGTAGTTCTTTGGGCAGTGTCGTGACATCAGCGAGGTCATCGACGAATTCTTTTGCCGCGGCGCGATAGAGCTGCTCGAGGCGATAGTTCTTGAGCCCGTGGGCAAGGGCGAAGGCGGCCCCGTCGGCGTAGCCGGCGCGGCGGGCTTTCTCATCGATCCCGAGCTGGCCAGCGGGTGTCATGACGCCCTATTGTACCACGGCCGGTTTCCGGCGTCTGCGACCAAGGCGGCCTAGTCGAAAAGGCTGTCTTGGCAGGCGTCCACGGGGGCGATGACCTTCGGGGCGTCGAGCCGGGTGCGGACGGCCTTGAGGTCTTCCCAAACCAGGCGTTTCATGGCGTTCAGCTCACCGCCGGTCTGCCGCAAGATGTACGCGGGGTGGAATGTGGCGATCAGCGCGATCCCGTCCGGGCCGTCGAACCACTGGCCGCGCTGCTTGGTGATCGAGAATTTGTCACCCATGAACGACTTTGCAGCCGGAGCGCCGAGTGCGAGGATGATCTCGGGCCGGATAATTGCGATCTGCTCGTCCAAATACGGACGGCAGTTCTTCATCTCGATCGGATCGGGCGGGCGGTTGCGCAATTTCTTTCCGCCGTCATCGAGCGTGGGTCGGCATTTGACGGTGTTGCAGATGAACACATCTTCGCGCGGCAGGTCGATCGCCGCGAGCATCTTCTCCAGCAGTTCGCCCGCGCGGCCGACAAATGGTCTTCCGAGCGCATCTTCCGTCTCGCCCGGACCCTCGCCCACAACCATCACCCGCGCGCACGGATCGCCTTCACCGAAAACACTCTTGGTGCGCGTCGAACCGATCTCGCATTTGCGACATGCGGCGACAACGGCTGCTTCGCGTTCGAGTTGACGCTCGCGCGAGGTGCGTTCCGCCAAACTCACGCGGGCGCGGTTCCCGGCGTGGGTTCGAGCACGACGGCTTCACCGAATGCGAGCACGCGCGTCGTCCCGTCCGTCTGTTCGGATGCTTGGAATTGAAGCCCGATGATGCCGTTTGCGCCCATGCCTTCCGCTTTTGCGATCAGCATCGCAAGCGAATCGGTACGGGCGCGTTCCGCTTCGGTGAGATACTCCATCGGCGCAAGACCGATAAAGACGCCGATGCTGCGAAACGTCGCCCGCAAAAGGTTGCGGGGACGCGTCGCGTGGCCGTACGCATAGCCGTACGACCGAACGACCCGATAGCCGTCGATCTTCTCGAACGTCACGACGGCTTCGGGTGCCAGTGCCATCAGCGAAGAAACGCTCGTCGTGCGAGAAGGGCCGCACTTGCGGCGACTCCGACGTAAAGCGCGTAGCGCCCAATGAGGGCGGCGTTCAGCGCGGCATACCACGCGACCCCATGATGTTTGACCCAGTAGATGCGGCGCGATTTTTGCTTGCGCGCATCGACGCTATACTGGCCCTTCGCGCTGCCCATGCCTTCGTGAATCGCTTCGCTTTGCGGAACGTACCACGTCTCCCAGCCGGCATCGGCCGCGCGTTTCGCGTAGTCGACTTCTTCGTGATAGAGAAAGAACTGTTCGTCGAAGATGCCGATCTCATCCATCATCGTGCGCCGGATCGCAAGCGCGGCGCCGATCGCAATATCCACGCGACGCTCCGAGTTGTAATCCCACGATCGCAGTTCGGCGCCGTTTGCATACTTGCGGAAGGCGGGCCACTCACCCCAGGCACTCGACCGCAAATATGCGCCGACCCAGGTATCGAATTCGCCACACGACTCTTGCACGCTGCCATCGTAATTATAGATCCGCGAGCCCGCGATTCCACAGCGCGGATGTCCGTCCATGAAGATCACCATGTTGGCGAGCGCACCGGCCTTGAGTTCGGCGTCGGGGTTGAGCAAGAACGCATAGTCCGAGGATGTTTTTACGAATGCACGATTGCAGGCCGCGGCAAATCCCAAGTTCGCGCCGTTCTCGACGATCTGTACGCGGCCGCCGTAGCGCTCGGTGATGAACTCCCGGCTGCCGTCCGAACTGCCATTATCGGAAACGACGACGTTTGCGAAGTGCGGATCGCGCTGCACTTCGGGTAGGGCAAAGACGGAATCGAGCGCCGTCGTGATTTTCTCGCGATCGTTCCAGCAAACCACAATGACATCGACGCGGCTCATGCCACACCCGTAAAGCGTTTTCGTTGCTGGAGATACGGCCAGATGAACTCATCGATGTCACCCTCGAGTATCGCGGCCGTGTTGCCGGACTCAACGCCCGTGCGATGATCTTTGACCATCTGGTACGGATTGAGCACGTACGAACGGATCTGCGAACCCCATTCGTTTGCGCGGCGTTCGCCGCGCAATTCCATGAGCTTGGCCTCGCGTTCTTCGCGTTCGCGCTGGGCGAGTTTTGCACGCAAGATCGTCATCGCGACCTCGCGGTTCTGCAGCTGCGAGCGTTCTTGCTGCGAGGCCACGATGGTGTTGGTGGGCACGTGGATGATCCGAATTGCTGACTCAGTCTTGTTGACATACTGGCCACCGGCACCGCTGGCTTTGAACGTCTCGATGCGCAAATCTTCGGGCTTGAGCTCGGTCGTCACGTCATCGCCTTCGATCTCCGGAACGATGTCGATCGAGGCAAAGGACGTATGTCGACGGGCCGCCGCATCGAAGGGCGAAATGCGTACGAGGCGGTGCACGCCGCGTTCGCTCTCCAGCATCCCGTACGCGTTCTTACCGCGGATAAAAAACGTGATCGATTTGAGACCCGCTTCTTCGGCGAGCGACTCTTCGGTAACGTGCGCTTTGTAGCCGCGCTTCTCGGCCCAGCGCAAATACATGCGCGAGAGAATCTCGGTCCAATCCGCGGCATCCACGCCGCCGGCACCGGCATGGATCGTCACAATCGCACCATGCGAATCGTACGGCTGATCAAAGTTCGCCGCCATTTCGAGCGCGTCGAGACCTTTGAATGCTTGTTCGATGAGGCGATCCACTTCATCGGATGCGCCCGCTTCATCGCCGAGGATCTCGATCGTCTCAGCGGCGTCGTCGAGCTGTTTGCCCACGGCGTCGAGTTCCTCGATCTCCGAACGCAGATCGGCGATCTGCTTCATCGTCACTTGCGCGCGCGCAGCGTCGGTCCAGAACTCATCCGAGCGCGAACGTTCTTCGCGTTCCGCTAGCGAGCGCTGCTTTCCGGCATAGTCAAAGACGCCCCCGGAGCGTCACGAGCCGCTCGCGAGCGCGCGTAATTGCCGATAACTGGGATTCACTCATGAGGATTGTCGCTTTTCTCGGTCGCTATCTGCATTAAAATGGGATCATCGTTCGCGGACCGTTCAAATACAAGATAACGGCAACGAGCAAACCGAGGCCGCCGACGCCCGCGAGCGCGATCATGCGCGTATCGCGCGTTTTTCGCTCGACGGAGGCGCGTAGCGCGCGAATCAACCCGACGACGAGCAACCCGATGCTTACGTAGAAGAGTCCCGCGACGAAACCTTCGTTCACGACGCGGCTACGATACCGCCGCGCCGTGACATTTCTTGTACTTCTTGCCCGAGCCGCACGGGCACACGTCGTTCCGGCCGACCTTGTCGGCGGCGATGACCGGCTTTGCCGGTTCTTGGTCGCCGCGATTGGTGTGGAGGTGCGTCGGTGTGCTCCCGGGCACGGGACCGAGCAACTTCTCGACGGTACGTTCATCCAAACGTGAGGGCTGCGGCGTCATCGCGCTTGAGGGGACGGTTTCGAATGCTGGCGCGAGTTGCTCGACGAGCGAGCCATTCGTGTAGCCGCCATTTTGCGGGCCGACCGGCGCAACTTCTTCAGGACCGGGGCCGAACTCACCCTGACCGTCGTCCGGATTCTGGAGTTCGATGCGCACGAGGAACGCCGCTTTGATCGCTTCGTCGGCGATGTTCGACTTGAGATCCTCGAAGATTTCGTACGCTTCTTTTTCGTACTCGACGCGCGGATCTTTTTGACCGTAGCCGCGCAGGCCGATGCCCGTCTTGAGCGCGTCCATCACATAGAGATGGTCGACCCACATGCGGTCGATGATCGGCAGCATGATGTACTGCGCTTCAACGAAGCGCATGATCTCGGGCGTAACTTCGGCTTCTTTACGCTCGTAGGCGGCAACCGCGACGCGCTCGAGTTCTTCTTTCATTTCCTCGCGGTCGAGCTTCTCGAGGTCTTCTTCGCCGATGTCTTCGCGAATCGGGAAGACGAGTTCGAGTTCGTCGAGGATTGCCTCGAGATCCCAGTCGCTAGCATGTTTCTCGGCCGAGGCGTTGGCTTCGACTGCGGTCTCGACTTTCGCGCGCAGCGTTTCGAGCATGAAGTCACGCATCGACTCGCCTTGGAGTACCGCGCGGCGATCCTTGTAGATGATCTCGCGCTGTTTGTTCATGACGTCGTCGTATTCGAGAACCTGTTTACGAATTTCGTAGTTGTGGTTCTCAACTTTGGACTGCGCGTTCTCAATCGAGCGCGAGAGGATCCCCGCTTCGATCGGCGTTTCGTCGGTGAACTTCACGAAATCCATCATCTTCTGGATCCGTTCGGCCCCGAAAAGACGCATGAGTTCGTCATCGAGTGCGATGTAAAAGCGTGTCGAGCCCATATCGCCTTGACGGCCGGCGCGACCGCGCAGCTGATTGTCGATGCGCCGCGATTCGTGACTCTCCGTACCGATGATATGCAGACCGCCGACTTCGGGGACACGCTCGCCGAGTTTGATATCGACGCCGCGACCGGCCATGTTGGTCGCGATCGTCACGGCGCCGTACAGACCGGCATCCTTGATGATCTGCGCTTCCTGTTCGTGATACTTCGCGTTGAGCACGCTGCACTCGACGCCTTTACGGCGCAAGAGCGCGGCGAGGCGCTCCGACTTCTCGATCGAGCGTGTTCCGACGAGAACCGGGCGGCCGGTCTTGTTCTCGGCGACGATTTCATCGACAACCGCATCGAACTTCGCCTTCTCCGTGCGATACACGATGTCGGGCATGTCTTTACGCGCGATCGGCCGGTTCGTAGGCATTACGACAACGTCGAGCCCGTAGATATCGCGGAATTCGCGCTCTTCGGTTTTTGCGGTACCCGTCATCCCGGCGAGCTTGTCGTACAAGCGGAAGTAATTCTGGAACGTAATCGTCGCGAGCGTTTGGTCTTCGCTGCGAACGGCAATGCCTTCTTTTGCCTCGATCGCCTGATGGATGCCATCGGAGTAGCGGCGGCCTTGCATGAGGCGGCCAGTGAATTCATCGACGATGATCACTTCACCATCTTTGACAATATACTGCTGATCGCGATGGAACAGATGCCAGGCCTTGAGCGCGGCATTCAGTTGATGCGTCAGTTCGAGGTTGCGCTGATCGTAGAGATTGCTGACGCCGAGCATCTTTTCGACTTTTGCGACGCCGTCTTCCGTAATCGGAACGGCGTGCGCTTTTTCATCAACGGTAAAATCGGTGTCTTTGACCAAGCGCGGAATGACTTGCGCAAATTTTCCGTAGAGTTCGGTCGCGTCGGTTCCCTGACCGCTGATGATGAGCGGCGTGCGCGCCTCGTCGATGAGGATCGAGTCGACTTCATCGACGATCGCAAAGCTCAGGTGACGCTGCACCATGTCTTCAAGCCGCCACGCCATATTATCGCGCAAGTAGTCGAAACCGACTTCGTTGTTCGTGACGTAGGTGATATCGGAATCGTATGCGGCTCGGCGCGCGGCGGAATCTAAATCGTGCTGGATCACGCCCACGGTCATGCCGAGAAATTCATACAGCGGCGACATCCATTCGGCGTCGCGACGTGCGAGATAATCGTTGACGGTAACGACGTGGACGCCTTTCCCCGTGAGGGCATTGGCATAGGTCGCAAGCGTCCCGACGAGCGTCTTGCCTTCGCCGGTTTTCATCTCGGCGACTTTGCCTTCGTGCAGCGCCTGGCCGCCCATGATCTGCACGTCGAAGTGACGCATGCTCATGATGCGCTTGCCCGCCTCGCGGCAAACGGCGAAGACTTCGGGCAGCATCGCATCGAGCGATTCACCCGCGGCAAGACGTTCCTTAAACTCCGGCGTTTTGGCCTTGAGCTGGTCGTCGGAGAGCGCCGAAATCGCCGGCTCGAGCGCGTTCACGCGTTCGGCGGTTTTCCGGAGTCGGGCAACTTCGCGTTCGTTGCCATCAAAGAGCGTCTTAAGAAAAGCCATATATAACTCTAACCGTTCGCTGGAGGCGGTGGTTCCTCTTGGGCATGAAGAAGGGCGGACCGGTCGTCCGCCCTTTTCTACCCAGTTTTGGGAGCGAGGTTACTTGGACATCGGGGCGCCGGCTGTGGCGGGCGCGGACGACGTCGTGGCGTCGATTCCCGGACCCGAGAGGTCCTTCGGCGTGATGCCGGACTTGTTCATGAAGAAGAATATCAGGACGACGAGGATCGCAAGGACGATAGCAATCCCGCCGAACGTGCGGGCCTCGGCGTTCGCGCGGCTCTGGGAGTCGGTGTTGACGATCTGACGGCTCACGGTCTCAAGTTCCCCTTACAGTAGTGTGGTGCCCGGTTTCAGTAGTGTGGTGCCCGGTTTCGGACCGACCCTAGTGCGTCCATGAAGCGGCCGTTCCCTCCGTTGCTGTTGGGCAAGCGGCCGCTTGAATTCGAGCGCGGCCGCCTTTGCCTCTTGAAAAGAATAGGGATAATTTTATAAGCCCCCTTTGTTTCGGCCAACCTATCGACCTTACACAGGGTGTTCTCGGATAGAGAGGTTCTGAATCGCCACGTTATATCGCCACGTTATACGGATTGCGCGCTAAGCCCGCCCATGAAATTTCGGCAATCTTCCGCGCTTTAAGGTTTGTTTGCAAGCTGTTACAAACACAGGGCAACGGCTCTTCGAGCGCTTGACCTCAGTGACGGGCTGATCGGTTTTCCTACTCGATAACCTGCACAGTTACTTCAGTTGCTTCGTCCAGACGTAGCGGATGAATGATAAGGACGTAACCGTCTCCAGGCTTCGGCTCTGGCAAGGCCCTGCTTTGAATTCGCGCACGTAAGCGTAAAGCTGCGCGATTGGCGTCTTCCAGCGATGCGTAAGTATTGCTTGTATCTTCGAAATTCGGGCCGGAAACGACGACCACAAATTTCTTGCTTAAGATCGGGTCGCGAGCGTTGTCACCGTTATTGGAGTCGGATGAAATGCACGCTTGACTGAGTTCGGATAATATATCGAGGATATCAATTGACAAATTACGCGCAGCGCGCACCAGAAAATCTTTTTCAGAAAATTCAAATGCCGCTCGAACGAGATCAATAAGTGCGATCGATCCAGCGCTACGGTTTTCTGCGTGAATCGACGACAACGTCATAATTTCTGCAATCTTACCAATGTCGGTCCGCTTCTCTATGGACTGATCCTGTAAGACGCTATCGGCGAACGAGTCGATTGCGGAATTTAGCTCTGAATTTGCCGTGACACAATATTTCAGAATTAGAACAAACAGGAGAGTCGGCGAAAGTTGAAGCCCGCGCTTATCGATAACAATTGTCGCTTCTGCAAGCGCCTCGCTCGCTTCTTTCCCGAGCAATATCAACTAAATTCCCACACTCAAGCCGCCACCCCGAAAAGTACAGCCTAGTTGGTCCGGAAGCTCTTTAAAGCACACCTGTAAATTAGTAAAAACTGAAGGTGGCCCCTCAGCTTCAATTACTAACTCTTCGCCTGGGAGACGTGGCCTACCAGACCCAATCAAGCGCCCTCCATTGGAGGCGAAAAAATACGCGTTCCAAAACCAATCCGGGCCTTTTGGATTCGGTACGATCGGCGCTAGGCAGGTCAAAAGATAGGCGCTTCCGGTATAACTGTAAACTCCACCGGAGCAAGGCCCGTAAACTAGGGAGGCATACTTATATCCGAACGCTCCTACTGGGTCGAAGCACGCTAAAAAATATGCATCGTAGGAAAGCCCGAAGAATGGACATGAATTTACCGCCGAATCAACACCGCCCAGGTCTGACGGACTGGAGCTTGTAATTATCGGATTCCAAACGCAGTCCGGACATGGGTCTACGTAGGGAGGGCAGTCGAAGCCGGGAGTACACTGCCGTACAAAATCCGGCAATGGACCTGACCCAGCTGGCCTGACTAGATCAGAACTCCGAGAAATATTTTTTTTGGCTTCCCGGAGGCCGGGCATCGCGTGTAGCGGTATTGTGCCAACTTCTCCGGCTGCGAGATGAATTGGCGGGCTTTGCCCCTTCGGCAGCGACGAGTTACCACTACACGCAGTAAGCGTCAAACTTGCGAAGAGGATCGCTCCAATTAAAAAAGATCGCAAGGTCCATCTCCACCCATAAGACTCCTGAGGAGCAAAAAATTTAACCGCTGCTTTTAAAAAGCCTTGTCCTCTGGTTGCACTGTGACCGATGCCTGTTTGTCACGGCAGCTGCTGGAAATCAGAATGCCTACGGATCGATGAGCACTTTCGCCGGTCGGTTCAAGTCGACGGAGGCGACTCGCGCCTCGATTTGCCCGACGGTGAGGAACGTATACCCGGCTTTCCGGAAACGATCGACGATCGTCGGGAGCATGGCCATCGTTGCCTGGCGGCCATTATGGAGCAAGAGCACCTCAGGCGCCGTCGCGTGCTTGAGGATGTGCTCGGCGATCTGGCTTGGCGGCACCGGTCGCCAGTCGCCCGGGTCATCTGTCCAGAGAATCGTGTCGTACCCCGCGGCGCGCGCCGTTACGAGCGTCTCTTCGGTGAAGCGTCCGTGCGGCGGGCGGAACATCGTCGTGATAGCGGGATCGTGAACGAGCCCGGCGAGCGTCGCGGCGCCACCGGCGAGTTCGCGTCGTACGCCCTCGGGCGGGAGCTGATCCATGTTGGGATGGGTCATCGTGTGGTTGCCGATCTCGTTGCCGCCCGCTTCGATGCGACGGGTAAGATCGGGCCACGCTTGTGCATCGCGTCCGATGAGGAAAAACGTAGCGGGAACGTGCAGCGCCGCGAGTTCATCGAGTAGGAGCGGCGTGTCGACCGGATAGGGACCGTCATCGAACGTCAGCGCGATGTATTTCGCACGTTCGTTGCGGCCGGGGCTCGAGCGATCGTCGAGCAGCCGACCGATACGCGCGTCGATGGCAGGTGAGGTCGCGCGGTGAATGTCGGTCGATTTCCGTACCAGCGCTGGCTCACCCAGGACCGTCGATTTTTTGTACAGATGAGCGGAAAAAACGCCGACACCGACCAGGAACGCGAGGACGAGAACGAGCGCGATCGGACGCCACACTACGGCGTCTTGACCGCTTTCGGACTGGCTGCGGCTCCGCTCATGTGTGCGACGTAGTCACGCCCGACGATGACCGTGACGTCGGAGGTGTGTTTGCTCAGTGCCGATGTCGTGGTGGTCGATGCGATCGTCGTGGCGGTACCGGTCGGCTGCGGATCCGGCGCAATTTGCGCCCCGGGAAACTTCATCTCTTCCCGGACGCGTTCGCCAAGGCCGGCGATCGGCGCGTGCGTGTGAATTTCCGTTGTCTCATACCCGAACGACGCAGCGTTGCCGACGGTTCCGACTTTGAAGCCCTTCTTCGTCAGCTCCGCGGCCATCTTACCGCCGAGTCCCGGTTCGCCGCTGCCGTTCTCGACATCGACGCGGATCTTCGCCGGTGCGATCGGCGCGGCGGCGATGACCGGAGGCGGCGTCACATTGGCGTATGTGCCGGTGAAATCAGCGACGAGCTTCGCGCGCCCGACTTCATCGGGTATCAGCAAATTGCCGGCATACGCCGTATCTTTATCGCCCGTAAACGGCACCTGTTCGGCTTTGAAATCGGCAAGGTTGACGTTCGAGAAATCGTTCGCAAGGCTCACGATCTCATCGCTCGAGAGGTTCGTTACGACGTTCTTCTGCACGATCGGAATGAGCTGCGTGATGTGCGCGAGATCGTTGAGTTTATCGTCCTTAAGTTTTTTGACGATGATCTTCATGACTTGCTGTTGGCGTTTGATGCGGCACGGATCGCTGCACGCATCGTGCCGGAAGCGCGCGTACGAAATCGCCTGCTCGCCGTCCATGTGGGTCATACCCGGCTTGAAATGGATGTGCAGATGCCCCCAGCTGTCGTCATAATTGAGGGTCTCGGTTACCGGTACGTCGATTCCGCCAATCGCGTCGACCACGGCCTTGGCAGCATTCACTTTGAGTACGACGTAGCGATCGAAATAGGTGTCCGTCGTCGACTTCGGCATGCCGAGCCAATCGCCGATGACCGAGTCCGCCATCTTCGTCCCGCCTGCAGCATACGCACCGTTGATCTTGTCTTCGTGCCCGCCAAATCGGGCGGCCATGTCGCGCGGGATCGAAATCAACTTGACGGCGTGCGTCGTAAAATCGAGGCCCGCAACCATGATGGTATCGCTACGCGCACCGGCCGAATACTCTTGGTCCTTGTTATCGTAGTTGTAGTCGATGCCCAGGATCATGAGATACAGGCGGTTCTTGCCAAACTTCGATTCCGCCGATGGAACGAAGAGCGAGACCGTCGTGCTGAGCATATTGCGATGCATCGCATTCGATCTCACGGCGATGAACGCGGTCGCGATGCAAAAGAGCGCAAGTAACGAAAGTATGACGATCGGGAGGACGCCAAGCCGTCTGCGCGACGAAGCTTCCACGGGCGCTAAGTGCTTGCTCACGCGGTGACCCGCGCACCGACGCGTTCCCCGTAGAAGTCAAAGGCACCGTACCCGTCGAGGCGCACCTCGATAAACGATCCGATATCGGCGCGCTCGGTGAAATAAATCGCGCCGTCGACACCGGGTGCCTCACCCATCGAGCGACCGACGAAGACCGTCGTCGCTTTGAGCGCGACGGCCACCGGATCCGTCTTGCGCAGCGTCCGCTCTTCTTCGACGAGCACGCGCACGACATCGCCGATCCGTTTGGAACGCGCACGTTCCGACGCCAGTCGCTGCGCTTCGCGCAGGCGAACGAGTCGCTTGCGTTTTTCTTTGGCCGAAACCTGATTCGGAAGCTCGGCGCCGGGCGTGCCTTCTTCGGGCGAATACGTGAAGAAACCGACCCGATCGAGTTCGGCATTGGCGATCCACTCCTCGAGATACGCCACGTGTTCGTCGGTCTCGCCAGGAAAGCCAACGATGAAGGTGGAGCGCATCGTGACACCCGGAACGCGGGCCCGGAAGTCATTGATGATCTCGAGATACCGCTCACCGTTACTGGGACGAAGCATCGCACGTAAGACCTCGGGATGCGCGTGCTGGAGCGGCATATCCATGTACTTGCACACCTTCGGGAGGCGCGCCATTGCATCGATCAATTCCGAATCGACCGTCGCCGGATACAAGTACAGCATCCGAATCCAGTCGATCCCATCGATCTCGCTAATTTTTTCGAGCAGAACCGCAAGGCCGCCGCGACGGATGCCGCGATCGCGACCCCACATCGAGGTGTCCTGGGCGATGAGGATCAGCTCTTTTGTTCCGCCCGCGGCGAGCGCACGCGCTTCCATCAAGATCGACTCTTCGCTGCGCGAACGAAACTTGCCGCGCAGTTGCGGGATGATGCAGAACGTACACGGATGATCGCACCCCTCAGCGATCTTCAAGTAGGCCGTCGCTGAGGGTGTCGTGATCAAACGCGGCAGAAAATCGTGTTCGGGTTCGGGTTCGAAATCGAGACGAACGGGTTTCTTACCGGCCTGCGCGTCTTCGAGCAACTCGACGATCCCGGCATACGCGCCCGTACCGATGACGCCGTCGACTTCGGGGATCAAGGCCTGCAACTGTTCGCCGAATCGCTGCGAGAGGCAGCCGGCGACGATGAGCTGTTGCCCCGGACGTTTCGCCGCCGCGTGTTCGAGGATCACATCCGTCGATTCCGCTTTTGCCGGGTCGATGAACGCGCAGGTGTTGATGACGACGGCATCCGCGTTCGAACCGTCGGGAACGAGTTCCCAACCGGCCGCGCCGAGTTTGCCGATCATCACTTCGGTGTCGACGAGATTTTTTGCGCATCCGAGCGACACGAACGAAACGGTTTGCATACCCTACCGATAATTCACGAACTGCAACGGCAATTCGTAGTCCAGCGATTTGAGCAAGCTTTGAATGGCTTGCAAGTCATCGCGGGACTTGCTCGTCACGCGAATCTGCTCGTCTTGGTACTGAGCGGTTACCTTGAGCTTGGCCGCTTTGATGGCGTCCATGAGCACTTTACTCTTGTCTTTTGGGATACCGCTGCGGAGCACGACTTTTTGGCGGAGCGTATTGCCGGATGCTTGCTCGACCTTCTGATAGTCGAAGGCTTTAATGTCGATCCCGCGCTTCATCGCTTTGGACTGAACGATGTCGATGACGTTTTTCAACTTCATTTCATCATCGGCCAGAATCGTGATCTCTTTTTCGGTATTCTCGATCGATGCGATCGAGTTCTTGAAATCGAAGCGGCCCGTAATCTCCTTACGGGCTTGGTTCAGGGCGTTTTCGAGTTCTTGCCCGTCGACTTTGGAGACGACGTCGAATGAGGAGTCGCTGGCCATGTTCCTATCTATTCTCCGGTCAGCGAGAACGTTCGCTCGACCACGTCGCCGGAAGCACCGAGCTTGCCGACGGATTTGCCGTTAACCCTCAGATTGACCCCACCGGCATTGCCGGCGCGGACGACCGCGGATTTGCCTTTGAACGCGCGCTGCGTTCCGGCGGGAAAGATCCCTTCCATCTGCGATTTGCCGTCGACGACAACGCGCAGCCACGAGCGCTCCGAGAGTTTGACGAAGAGGGCGTTCTTCTCATCGCCGCTCGGGCTTTCACTAGCACTTGGGGTGGGACTGGTCGCGGCGTGCGAAGCCGCGGGGACCACCGCCATCGACCCCTCGGGTGAGGGGCTCGGTTGCGCGGGATTTCCGGTCGTCGCCGTTACGGCGGTCCGGGGCGCGGCCTGAAGCAAGAAATACTCGTACCCCACGAAGGCGAGCAGGGCAACCGCCACCACGGCGCCGACCCAGATCCAGGGCGAAGGCCCGCCGCGCTCCCGCTCGCTTGGGACGCCATAATCCGGTACCGGCGGAGGCATCGCGCTCGAAGGCGAACGTTCGTTGAAGATTTGGACGGCACGCTCGACATCGAGCGACAAGAAGCGGGCGTAGGTCCGGATAAATCCGCGAACGTACACCGGTGCCCCGATCGATGTCCAATCTTCGGACTCGATCCCAGCCAAGTAGACCGAGCGGATATGAATCTGCTCGGCTACATCTGAAAGCGTCAGACCACGCGCTTCGCGTGCTGCGCGGAACTCTTCGCCCAGAGTCATCACTCGAATCTTAGCTTACGCACCCCTCTCTCCTCTCCACGGGTTACCAACCTCGATGAACACAACCGGAAAAACGCGCGTTATCGCGGCGATGAGCGGCGGAGTCGACTCCGCCGTCGCTGCCGGTTTGCTCGTCGAGCAGGGGTACGATGTTATCGGCGTCACGATGAAGATGTACGCTCCGACAAAAGCGGCACATGCGAAGTCGTGCTGCGGTGCGGACGACTTCGATGACGCCCGCAAGAGCGCAGCGACCCTGGGCATTCCGCACTACGTCCTTGATTTCGAAGAGACGTTCCGCAAGACGGTTATCGAGCGTTTCGCCGAGGACTACACGAACGGCCGCACGCCCAACCCGTGCGTTTCGTGCAATAATTTCGTCAAACTCGGCACGCTGCGCGCTTACGCCGACCGCCTAGGTGCCCGCTATGTGGCAACAGGCCACTACGCCCGGCTCGAGCACACAGCAGACGGCCCGCGCCTCTTCCGCGGCACGCACGCCAAAGACCAGGCCTATGCCCTCGCCCAGCTCACCCCCGAGCAACTCGACCGTCTGCTCCTGCCGCTGGGAGCGATGAGCAAGCCGCAAACGCGCGAACACGCCGTGCGCCTGGGTCTGGCGGTCGCCGAGAAAACCGAATCGCAGGACATTTGCTTTGTCGAGGGCGGCGACTACCGTGACGTCCTCGACTCTCTCGCCCCCGGCTCCGCCGAGGCGGGCGACGTCGTCACGACCGCAGGCGAGATCGTCGGCCGCCACGCCGGGATCTTGGGCTACACGGTGGGCCAGCGCCGCGGCTTGCCCGCAAGCGGCGGAGGTGAAGGTCCGCGCTACGTCACCCGCATCGACCCACGCACGAATACGATCGTGATCGGCCGCGAAGACGAACTCGCCGCAAACGGGCTCATCGCAGATGAAGTCAATTTGATCCGACCGGCCGCATTCGCGACGGGCGAGACGCGCGTCGATGCGATGGTGCGGTACCGCGGCGAAGCCGTCCCCGCAATCGCAACCGTCACAACCGAAAAACTCACGCTCCGCTTCGAGCGCCCGCAAAAAGCGGTCTCGCCGGGTCAACTCGTTGCGATGTTCGCACCGGATAGCGATGAAGTACTCGGCGCGGCCACAATCGCCGAGGGCGTCTAAAGCCGCATGAGCGAGTTCAAAGACCAGCTACCCGCCGACGGACCAACGGACGAAGAAGTCGTCACGATCCTCTTCAACGCGGCAATGAGCGGCGACATCGAGGCATTCACAACCAAACACGAGCTCGATCCCAAACTCTTGCAGATGTGGAAACACACCCATGCTCAAGAATACATCGCGTTTTTAGAAAAGCTGCTCCGCGTCATCCGAAAACGCGCGGAGGCATAACCTTCGCCCAGCTTCACGGCATCGGTTTAAACGTGTAGACGTGTTGGCCGTCGCGCAGGAGGAGACTCTTCGCATCGACACCCGTACCGAAAGCGAATTCGAAACCTTCCGTGCCGGGGTCGATCGTCACATATGACATCGAACCATCGTCATTCTTGCGAACGGCGACGTGGCTCGAGAGACTATTGAACTGGAACGACACACCTGCGCCATCGCGATGGACGACCATCGCACCAAGTTCCGGATTTGTGTACCGCGATGCGAGCATCATTGCAAGAGCCGAGGGAACCGGCACCGTGTAACGCGGGCGTTCGGCGATTTGAGCCGCGGCGATTTGCTTTGCGCTCGTCGCGATATTTTCAGCCGCCTCCGGCTTTCCGTCATACATCAGTTCCAACATTCGCCGCAAAAATTGTCCACGCAGAATCGGACCTTGATCGGAGTTCGTCAAGATCACCGCACCGACTCCAGCGCCCGGAATGGCAAACCAATCGCTGTGATAGCCCGCCAGATCGCCGCCGTGGTGGACGATCGGAATACCGTAACGGTTGTCGGTCATCAAGCCCATCCCATACCAACCGTCCTCGCCGATCGCCACGGTCCGCTCGCGCCGCTGCAGCAAGTTTTTCTCCGAGACAAGTTGCGCGCCGCTCGGAAGTTTTCCAAGAGCGAGCTCGTCATCAACGTAACGAATCATGTCGTGCGGCGTCGACCAAGCGCCACCCGCCGGTCGGAACGGCGCGATCGCCTCGTTAACGTCTTGGCTGTCGCGTGCGAGCTTGCCGTCGATATCGAGCCCAAAGGGTTCGGCATGGTCGGAATCGGCGATCGCCGCCCGCATGCTGAACGTCGTACGTGACATACCGAGCGGATCGAAGATATATGTCTGCATGGCCCGATCGTACGCCGCACCGATTTCCATATCCGGATAAGCGACGTGCCCCGCGATGTAGCCGGCCGCCGTCGCCATAAGATTATTGTATTGAAACACCTCGCCAAACTTACTCGTCGGTGCCGTGGCCGCCAAATAGGTAAACGTCTGCGTCGCGGGTGTCTGCGCGTTCGTATTGAGCAGCCACTCAAAGTCTTTTCGCGGCAATCCCGTGCAAGCGCACACGAGATGCTTCACAAGAACGCTCTTCGTTACGGTGTCGTCGCCAAGACGAAACGCCGGATACACATCGATAACCGGCTCATCCCAGCGAACCTTACCAAGATCGACCATCTTCGCAAGCAGCAGTGTCGAGAGCCCTTTGGTATTCGAGGCAATCATAAACTGCGTATTCGCATCAACGGGCGACTTGGTAACGATGTCGCGAACGCCGAGACCGCCTTCATACACAATCCGCCCGTGATCGCTCAAAGCGATCCCAACCCCCGGTATCTTCAACTCACCCATCGCCATCGAAACGAACGCCTTCAATTGCGCGACACGCTGCGCATCAAATTGGTGCGCCACCTTACCCGTAAACATTTCACGCGCATAGTTCCCCGGACGCAAACTCCCCAGAAGAAGACCAGCATCCGAGCCGCGCTTCTCCGCAGTCGCCGCGCTCCCATCGATCAAGGTCACGGTGGTCGTTGCCCCGTGACGTGAGGCGACAGCCTGCACAACGGCGTGTTCCGCAGGCGACGTCTCATACGCGATAACGGTACTACCGTCCCAACCTTGCCGACCGGGAACATCTTGCGCAAGCGAAACCGCCCGCTTAAACGACGGCTGCCACTGCGCCCAAGCCCTTGCAATTGCATCTTTGCCATCAACAACACCGCTAAATTCAACCAGCGCGATATGCAAATCGCCCTCAGGCGGTGTCAACACCGTAACGCCCCGCACCACGGCAATCGTCCACGATGCGGGCACCGTATACGTAGCCCCGGAAGCGGTCGTCTGCGGCGTGTTGGCCGCAAGCGCCCCACCCGGCGTATCCGCCGCAACCGCGGGCACCGCCCCCAAAATCAAAGCAAAGCAAAGAGCAGCAATAGCCGATCGGCAAAACGTCGAACGCATCATACCCAAGCATACCAAGCTGCCCGGGAAAAGTTGCAATGGAGAACTAGCTAGCCGATAAAACGGCTAAGAAGAGACCAATCCCACCAGAAGCCGCTGTAATCGTGCCAGGTCGTCGGGGCGACATGCTGACGGCGGGGTGTCTGAGCATTTTGCGAAGCGTGTTGGCCCAGCGTAGGCTGGGACAACTCATCAGGATGGCGAGAGCAAAATGTCAGCAAGTAGCGATTTCACAAGGATGTGAAATCGCGGGCGTCCCCGCCGGCAGCATGTCGCCCCGACGGCAAGCCACAATTACACGCCTAGGCACTAGCAAGCGAAATATCAGAACGCAAGTTCCAATACGTATCGCGAATAACCGGATTGAACCCAGCCCCAATAATCGTCTCTTCAAGCTGCTTACGCGTAGCCTCGTTGGTCGATCCAGCAAGCGTAACAACCCGCTCCTCGAGAATCGTACCACCCATATCATCGGCACCATACATGAGCGCAAGCTGACCGAGCTTCAAACCTGGTGTAAGCCAAGAAGCCTGGATGTGCGCGAAGTTATCGAGATACAGCCGCGACATCGCAAGCGTGCGCAGATACTCAACGCCGGTTGACTGCCGCCCTTTGAGCGGCGTCTTGAACGGCACGTAATACCAAGGAATGAACGCGGTAAATCCACCGGTTTCGTCTTGAAGTTGACGCATCACCTCGAAGTGCTCGATGCGCTCTTCGTCGTTCTCGATCGAGCCGAACATCATTGTCGAGGTCGTGGGCAATCCAAGCTCCTGGGCATCGCGCATGATGCCGAGCCACTTCTCGGGCACGATCTTGCGCGCGCTGATGCGTTTACGAACGCGCTCGACGAGCACTTCCGCACCCGCGCCGGGCAGCGATTTTAACCCCGCAGCCTTAAGCCGGATCAGCACTTCACGCGGCGTCATGCCTTCGGTGTTCGCAAGACCGTTGATCTCCGAGACCGAGAGCGAGTGCAAATCGACGTGCGGAAATTCCGCCGTGATGCGGCGGAAGAGTTGCTCGAACCACGTCAGTTTGATCTCGGGGTTGACGCCGCCCTGAATCATGATCTGCGTTGCGCCTTGATCCGCGGCATACTTTACGCGCGAGATGACCTCGTCGTGCGACATCGTGTAGCCTTCGCCGTGTTTCTCGGGGCGGAAGAACGCGCAAAAGGAACAGTGGACGTTGCAGACGTTGGTATAGTTTATCGTCGTGTCGATGACGTAGGTAACGTCGGTCGTCGGATAGAGTTGGAACCGGCGCGCATGGGCGGCACCGGCGAGTTCGTGCAGCGGCGCTTCGCGATAAACGCGCAACCCCTCATCATACGAGAGCCGGCCGCCGGTAGCGGCGCGGTCGAGCAGATCAGCGACCGACATGAAGAACCTCCGAGTAACCAAGTTCGCTTGCGAAGCGGGCGAGTCCAGCGCGCGCTTCATCGTCGAACGTATACGAGAGCGTCGAAAAATACTTGCTATAGAGTGCAGAATCCCGCGGGGCAAGGCGCTGGGCGCCGGCGATGACCTCATCCATGTGCGTTGCCGACCATGCGACGCTCTGCGCGAAGAGTGCGCCAAGTTCCGCGACCTGGCCCGGCCGCTCGTATGCGACTTCTTTGCGCGCCACCCACACCGCGAACACCATCGGCAGCGCCGTCCAGTCGTTCCACAGTTCGGCCAAATCGTAAAGATGGCTCGGCGGAAAGATGACTCGGGCATCGAGGGCGCGATCGCCGATCATGAGCGTCGGACGTCCGGCTCGGGCCGCAGCGATCGGATCGTCCACGGGCTCGAAGCGGGGATCGATGCCGTAGCGGCGTCGCAAAAGTAGATTGAGGAGCGCAAGACCACTGGCGGAGTCGCGTGTCACCGCAATCGGCGTATTCGCTAAGAGACCCGGCGGCATCGCCGAGACGAGTGCGACGGAGAGAACTTCATCGCGCGCTGCGATACAGACGTCCGGAATCAACGTGTAGCGTTCGGCATGACGGAGGTAATACGCAGCGCTCACGGGCCCAGCGTCGAGCTCCCCGCGAGCGAGTTTTGCGTTGAGGACACTGGGCACACCCGTGATGAATTGCGCGTCCGTTGGGATCGCGCCGGTATCGAACGCGGTATACACCGGAGCCACATTCGTGTAGGCGATCCGCCCCACGCGCAGCGGGTTAGACACCGCTTGCGACGAGCTCCCCAGTCGGCGGCGTCCAGTCATACGGAAATTCTTCGTAGGTCGAATTGCGGCGGACCGGCGTATAACCGACTTCTTCGATCAAACGGCGGAACTCACGGTCATCAACGTACTGTCCCGACTGCGTTCCGGCGCTATGGTAAATGCGCTCCTCATCAGTCGAGCCATGCGTGCCGTCCATGTCGTCAGCGCCGTATTGCAACGCGAGCTGGCAAATTTTCAGACCCTGAATCATCCAGTATGCTTTGATGTGGTCGAAGTTGTTGAGCATCAGGCGTGAGACGGCGAACATCCGAATGTCATCGAGGCCGCTTGTCCACCCATGTCCGCTCATCTCGTTACCGTCGGGGTGGAACGCGAGCGGGATGAATGAATTGAAACCCGGCGAGCGCTGCTGTGATTCGCGCAATGCTACAAGATGCTCGAGACGCTCCTCGAGCGTTTCGATCGTGCCGTACAGCATCGTTGCGTTCGATGCGACGCCGTGCCGGTGAAGCGTTTCGTGAATCTTCAGCCAATTGTCGCCGTCGACTTTATTCGGGCAGACGATCTTGCGAAAACGCGGCGAGAAGACTTCGGCGCCGCCGCCGTTGACGTTGTCCAGACCCGCTTCGCGAAGTTGCGCGCAAATCTCATCGTACGAAAGTCGATGACGGCGCGCCATATAGTCGATTTCGGCGGCGGTAAAGAGTGAGAGCTGAACGTGCGGCGCGGCTTCTTTGAAGCGGCGCATGAGCGGCAGCCAGTAATCGAGCGAGAGCTGGCGCGGATCGTGACCGCCAACGATGTGGAGCTGGTTGAAATTCGAACCGGTCTCCATCGCCTTCTCGAAAACGGTGTCGGCCGACATACGCACCATGTCGCTATCTTTTTCGCTCTTGGAGAACGAGCAGAATTTACACGCGGCGTAGCAAACGCTCGTCGAATTGATGTACCGGTTGAGAACGTAGAACACGTTCTTCCCGCTCTTGCGCTCTTTCTGCGCTTGCGCCATGCGGCCGAGGCCGTGCAGATCGTGCGTTTTGAAGAGCGTCATGCCGTCATCGATTGAGAGCGGGATGCCCTCTTCGACTTTGTGCTGGATCGGCTTGAGTGCGGGGTCGATGAGCGTCACGTGTGTTCCCTTGTTGTCCACTATAGAGATTAGAGTAGCTCCAGGCTCAAATCGTCACAAGGACGTTTGCCGCACGAGGGATGCAGGGGCATGCAAAAGGGGCGGTCCCGAAGGACCGCCCCTTTGCTTGGGTTGGAAAGGAACCTATTCGGCTCCGACCGTGATCGCCGAAGCGGTGAGATCGGCTTGACCGTTCGCACCGGTAATCGACGGGGACTGCGAGAGATTGCCCGGAGGCGCTGCCTCGAAAGCCCCATAATCGAAGCCAATGGCAACGACGTTGATGGTATCGCCTGCAGCGAGCGTCGGGGTGGCGCCGCTGGTTAGCGTCGTCGGACCGAGTTTATCGGGGAGCTGGACGGTCTTTGCCGTGCCGCCGGGCACGAAGATCGAGTAGTAGAGTCCCGCGGTTGTGTCACGCACGTAGACGATCGTCTCCGTGACGCCTGGCGGGGGCGCAATCGCGATCGTCCCGCCGCCAAGCCCATCCGATGTGAACACCGGCGCGGGATAGGTTCCAAGCGGAGCGGTCGACGTAAGCGCCGCGGCTGCCGTGAGAGTCGAGACCTGTTTCGGATCGGAAGAGGGAACCAACACGCTAAGCGTGTAGGTGCCCGGCGCGAGCGTCACGCCGGCGAACGACGCGAAGCCCGACGGATATCCGACGAATCCGCCAACGGTGTTACCGTCGGTGAACGTCGGGGTCGCCGGCGGCCCGAGGATCGGACGCATTTGCGTGGCCGAATAGAACGGTTCGCGGTAGTAGCCGGCCGTCGTGACGCCGACAATTTGCGACCCGCCGGTCGTCGAGTTGAGCGGAGCAAACCCGTAACCGAACACGCCACCGGATTGCCCGAAGGTCGTCGCAACAGCCACATTCCCCGGCAGAGTCTGGAGCGTTGCGGTGATCGATCCCGTACCGGCGTCGGTACCGGCAGACGCTACTGCCGGTACGACGAAGCCGGCTGGGCCGACGATCGAGGGTGTGTTGAGCTGCGTTGCGCTCAGGCCGTTTGCCTGGCGGAACGTCGTGACGGTATTCAAGCCCACCGTCCCGGCGTAGTTCGCGGTACCGACCGCGAACTGGAGTTTCGTAGTGGCTGGGACGTTTACCGACGTGTACGTCGGTAAAACCCCAGCCTGACCGCCCGTGCACGCTGTGAGCACCGAAATGCATCCCAGCGCGGCGAGACGGAGTGACGTTTTCTGCAAGATCATCTCCTAGAAACCGAGCTGGTAGTAGAAACGGAACGAACGAGGCGTCGCGTTGGGGGTTTCGTAGTACGGTCCCTGACCGCCCAGACGTGCGCTGTAGTTCGGTGCGATTCCGATTCCGGGGAACGCAAGGGCCGTCGTCGAGTAACCCGTCTTCGGTCCAGCGATGCCCGTTGCCACCGGCTGATATCGGCCGGAAAGCGTCGGCTGCGTGTAGAGTTGATTGAACAGGTTGGTGATCAATACGCCGAAGGTTTGCTTCTGCGATGCGGGCGGCGTGAACTCAAACGAGATATTCGCCTGAGCGATACGCGCACGGCTCAAGAAGCCACCGGCGCTTGCTGTATCCGGCGTTCCGCGCGTCGTTGCGATGTTCGGCTTGCCGAACGTGCCGGGATTTTGCGGATCGACGTAGCGATCGGTGCCGGTCGCACCGGCCGGATTGGTGATGTTGGTGTTGGGCACGTTTACCGGGACGCCGTTAACGAACGTCGCCGTGATGAGCCCGGGGCCGGTCGGATAGCCATTGTTGTAGTACAGGATCGGGTTGATTTTGAAGCCCGAACGCGTCTTGTATGCAAGGGCCGTCGTGATATTGAGCGGCGAGAGGAAGCCCACGCGATACTGGTTGCCGAGCAAGAGTGACGGCGCAGGAATCGAGGGGAAGAAATCTTCCGATCCGCTCAGCGGGATAACGTTGGAGAACTCGTTGAGGTACGTCACCGAAAGCTGGCCCGAGAGGCCGAAATTGGCTTCTTTGGTCAGGTATGCTTCAACGCCGGTCACGCGCGAAATCCCGAGATTGGTTTGCGTGGGCGGGTTGTAGATCAGTGCGCCGGTGATCGGGTCGGTGAGCGCTTTGCCGTTGACGATACGCGGGGTCGCGGACTGCGCGAGCCCGTCATAACCGCGACGGTAGAACGGCGTGATCTTGACCGCGACATTCTTCGGAAACTGGTGCGAGTACGAAGCATCAAAGTTCGTGAACGTCGATGACTTGACGGGCTGAATCGGAATGCCGAGATATGCCGTGGCATTGTTCCAATACAGCTGGTCCGCGTAGCTCTTACACAGACGGTCGGCCGTTGTGCCGCACCACGTCGCTGCCGATCCGGTCGTATTATCGAACGACGGGATGTTGTTGAACGCACTGAAGTCGTTCTTTTGTGGGGTCACATCGACGAATGCGAGCGCCGGAATTTCGACCGAGCGGCCGTAACCCAAGCGCAGCGAGTCGTTCTTCGTGAACTGGTACGAGAGACCAAATCGCGGCTCGAATATCCGCGGCGTGCGTGTTTCATTCGAGTAGTTGAAGCGATCGGCTGCCGGGTTCGGCGTACCGATCAGCGCAGCGTTACCGCCGTTGTTCGTAGCATCGTACAGGCCCGTCGCCGTCGGCAGACAGGTGTTGATGTTACAAGCGGGCAGACGCAGGTTGGATCCGTCAAGACGAAGCCCGACATTGATCTTGAGCTTGTCGCTTGCGGTAAACGCATCGTTCAGATAGAGCGCGAAATCGTTACGATTCGTTGCCGTGCCTTCATCAGCCGGCGGAATGGTCGGAACGCCGCCCGAGAAGAACGATGAGCCGCCCGTGTTGCCGGTCGAGAGATAGCCGCCGGGCAGGAAGTCTGCCGCGGAGAATCCGTATCCGAATCCGGCATTGATCAAGAATCCGTCGGTTCCGGACGGCGAGCTGTAGACCGGATGCAAGTATTCGTACTTGCCGCCGACCGTCAACAGGTTCTTCGAGTTGAGCTGGCGCGTGATGTCGACTGCGAAGCCGGTACGTGCGCCGCCCTGGAGAGCCGTGAATTCCGCGTTCGAAAAGAACGCGGTCGCGTCGTACGGCCAGTCGAAGGTTACGACTGAGCCGACTTTATAGAATTTGGCCGTAAGGAACGTCGATGCATCCAGATTGTTCGAATACTGGATTTTGAACGTATCGTTCGGCTGATGATAGTTGATCGGCGCGCGATTGAGTTTTTGCGTCGCCGACTGCTGATACGGATTGAGGGTAAGCACCGACTGGATTTGCGCTGTCGTGAAGCCCGAGACGGCCTTCGCGTTGGCGAGCCAGAACGGATCGTTCGACTTGAAATACAGGTTGCTGTATCCGCCGTAGCCTACGGCGAATTCATTGGCCTGATTCTGGTAGAAGAACTGGAGCTGCTGGCCATTGTCTTTACCGAACTTGTAAATCGCGTTGTTGACAAAGTCTTCCGACGTGTAGTTCGAGGTCGAATAGAAACGGTTGATCAGCGTTGCATCGGGTTGACCCGAACCGTAGCGGTTGCCCTGACGTGTTCCGATGAAGGAGGTGTAGTTCGAGAACCGGCCATTCGGCGTTGCGAAGCCGTACTCGCCGCGCAAGTAGTGATTGTAAGCCGGTGCGCCTGCATCGAGTTCGAATGTGCCGAACGGCGGGCGCGTGCCTTTGTTAGCAATCAGGTTGATGACGCCCGTGCCCGAGTTACCACTCGACGCGTCGCCGGCGCCCGGCGTGAGCTGGAGCGATTGGACGCCGTTAATGGAAAGCGTGTTAACGAATTGGCTCGTGAACGCATCGGTGTAGTCGATGCCTTCGAACTGGAAGCCCTCTTCGTTCTCGCGTCCGCCGCGAAGCACCGGATAGCCGCTCGAATCGAGCGACGCGCCGGGGAGCGCGGTGAGAAGATTCGATTCGCTCGTGCCGCCTTTTTTACCAAGGACGGTATCGATCTGCGCCGCGGTCACCGTGTAGGTGTCGACGGTCTGCGTCGGCTGATACGCGCCGCCTTGGCTACGCGCCGTCGTGCGCCCGATGGTCTTGAGTTCTTTTGAGAGGGTGACATTGACGGTGTTCACCGCGTCGGCGAATACGCTGATACCCTGTTGGGTCTGCGGTTCGTATCCGGCGCCGGCAAATGACACGGTATACGTGTCGGGCGAAACGCCGAGGAACGAATAGTACCCCTGAGCGTTGGTCTTCGTCTGATAACGTCCGGTCGGCGATTGCGCCGTGACCGTCACGTTTGCGAGCGGGGTTCCGGCGACCGTCACGGTGCCGGCGATCTGTCCTGTCGTACCGGATATACCGGCCGACATGCTTGTAGCCACGAAGGCAATGATGAGCGCCATACTGATAATGCCGCGCACATATTGAATCGTGGTACGCAGTGTCTTAGAAAACACGTAAGTACCTCGTGGTCCGAGTGAATAGGGCTAACCCGATGATACTATGCCTTAACTCGTTCTTAAATCCTTTGGCAAAGCGAGAAAAGGCGTAGGTCCCGGGAAGTGTTCCATTGGACGATTGTCGGTTCCCGGGCGTCTCGCTTTCCGCAAAACTTTCGTAGTCGGGGGATTGCGAGCGCGATCCCGGAACCCTCGAACACGCAATGGCCACCTCGACCCTTGCGGCTCCGGCGTCGCGCAGCTTTGCGCTCGATGTCTGGCGCCGTTTCCGAAAAGCTCCCGGCGCCATCGTCGGGGCCGCAATCGTCGCCTTTATCGTTCTCGCCGCAATCGCCGCGCCGCTGATCGCGGGCGCCGATCCGCTGGCCCAGAACCTCGCCAACCAGTCAGCCGCCCCAAACGCCGCGCATTGGATGGGTACGGACAAGCTCGGCCGGGACGTATTCTCCCGCATCCTCTTTGGAGCACGGACGTCGATTCGGATCGGCTTCGTCGCCGTCGGACTCGCGATCACGGTCGGGACGTTCATCGGCCTGCTCGCGGGGTATATCGGCGGTCGGCTCGATGCGGTGCTGATGAGCGCGATGGACGTCATGCTCGCGTTTCCCTCGATCATCTTGGCGATCGCCATCACGACGCTCCTCGGACCCAGCATCACCAATTTGATGCTCGCCGTTGGGATCGTCTACGTGCCGCAGTACGCGCGCCTCGCTCGCTCGTCGGTCCTTGCCGTCCGTGAGACCGAGTATGTCGAAGCCGCCCGCGCGATCGGCGCGATGACACCGACGATTTTGATCCGGCACGTCCTGCCCAACATCTTGGCGCCGCTCCTGGTCCAGGCAACCCTGGGCGTGGCGACGGCCGAACTCGAGGCGGCGGGGCTTTCGTATCTGGGCCTCGGTGCGCGGCCGCCGGCGCCCGAGTGGGGCGCGATGCTCAACGATGCACGCGATTACTGGCTCTCGGCGCCCTGGGCATTGATCTTCCCGGGCCTTGCCATCACCACACTGGTGCTCGGATTCAACCTGCTCGGCGACGGCCTCCGCGACGCACTCGATCCGAAAACAAAGTAGCGTATGGCGATCGCCCTCGCCCTGATCGCTGCGCTGCTCTACGGAGCGGCTGACTTTATTGGAGGCCTGGCGAGTCGAAAAACGGCGACGGTCATCGTCGTGATCGTCTCGCAGTTGGCCGGCTTTTTCGTTCTGCTCGCGATCGTGCCGTTCTTAGGCGGGCGGCCACTCGTGGTGGATCTCTGGTGGGGCGTTCTTGCCGGCGCGCTCGGCGCCGTTGGCATCGTGCTTTTGTACCGCGCCCTTGCGATCGGTCGCATGGGAATCGTCTCGCCGGTCACGGCCGTTATCGCAGCGACGATTCCCGTGCTTTTTGGAATCACGATTGGCGAGCGACCGAGTACGTTTGCCTGGATTGGTATCGGCCTTGCCATCGTGGCCGTCATCCTCATCTCGGCTCACGATCCCGCCGAAGAACGCGACCGCCGCGCATCGCTCGGCATGCCGATTGGCGTGCCGACCGCTATTCTCTCGGGAATCACACTCGGCTTCTTCTTCATCGTGCTTGCAAAAGTGCAGCCGATCAGCGGGCTCTATCCGCTCCTGAGTGCGCGCATCGCGTCGGTCGTGGCGCTGACGGTCGTAGCGCTCGCACAAGGCATTCCATTACGCACGACGCGCGCCGCGTTACCGGCGATCGTGTTTTCCGGCGCGCTCGATATGGGCGCAAATGCTCTTTACGTGATCGCGGCGCACAATGGCTTGATCGCAATCGCCGCGGTGCTCACATCACTCTACCCCGCGAGCACCGTCGCGCTAGCAGCGATGGTGCTCCACGAACGTCTCGCGCGCACGCAATGGATCGGCGTGGCGCTCGCGCTCGTCGGCGTCGTACTCGTCGCCCGCTGAACGAGAGCTGCTCTTACTGACCGATGAATTCGTAGATTTGGGTGAAATCATCGATGCTGGCAAGACAGCGAAAACGTGTTGGTCGATAGCGGCTTTGCCGTGCTGCCAAGAGTGCTGCATTCCCCAAATCCATCCCAACGACGGTATCGTGGCTTAGCTGCGCATCGATTGCGCGGCCATCGGGGCCGACCGTTACGATGACGGTCGTGCGTACACTTCGCTGGCCATAATTCGCGGCGATTCTTGAAACATCCGGCGGGATATGTTCGATTTCCGATACCGAGCTATCCGGCTCACGACACGTTGCGGTACCCGCCGCTCGCGCGTCAATGACGTTCGACAAACCAATCTTTGCAACGAAATCAGCGGCGCCGGTGGATGATTGACGGGTCGACGTCCATGGACGAAAGGGGGCGCATTTGGTCCCGCCGACCGAAGCGACATACGCGCCGTCGATCGACTCCGGCACGCGGGCGACGATCGGACTCGCGCCGGCAAGCGATCCATCCAAACGCACGGGGCGGACGGTATCGACGTCCACATCATAGGACGTCAGCCCGTGCATGAGGCGAACGGTTGCGCCAGATATTGGATCGTCGGAACCATCGCGAGCAAGCGCAACCGCAACGGTTGCACCGGTAGAGGACGGAAAGACGGCTACAACGGCCGTACCGCAACTCGAAAGCGATTGCGCCTCGACGGGAGCCGCGAGGTTCGACAGAACGATCGCAAGACAACAGAACGCTGCGGCAGACACCCTCATGTGCTTGCGGTTCGTTTGCGAAATCGGATCGCCTCCGGCAGAAAAAGAAACAACGTGCGCCCATCTTCCGATGGACTCACGCTGTTTTGTGACTCCGGTTCTCGACGACGTGGAGTCGATAGGTGGCGGAGATACGCCGCCGAGAGCGACTCGTTTCTAGGGCAGGGCCGCCGTCGTCACGACGGCCGAGGTCGAGATATCGGCTTGACCGCTAGCTCCGGTGATAGCCGGTTTTTGTTGGACATTCTGGGGCGGGCCCGCGCCAAATGCCGGATAGTCGAAACCGACAACATACACTTGCGCCTTGTCACCGGCGCACGTCGAGCGCACCGCTGCGTTGGTCAAGTATTTCGGTCCGAGGTTCGCCGGAATCGCCGGAAAGGCCGTGACGCCTGCGGTGTTGATCGCGGTAACGCGCGTGGTGTAATACACCGCGCCGTTGCCCGTACCGCCGCCTTGATACGGAGCGGGGTAACATGCTCCGGTTCCGGCAGCAGCCGCACTCGCAACACCACCGATACGGACGATGGCCATCGCCTCGGTGATACGCGGGTCGGTGATCGTGGCAGAAACGGTACCGCCGCCAGCGCCGTCTGGCGTGAACGTGACACCGGTAATAGCGCCCAAAGGCGTAACGTTGGTGAGCGTCCCCGTTGCGCTAGCGGTCGTCGTTGTTGGATTCCCACTGGCATCAAATCCCGTCGGAACGAGCAGCGAGAGCGCGTAGGCGCCGGCAACGGGTGCCACGTTGAAATCCGTGAAGCCCATTGGATACCCGGTGAAGCCCGAGGGGAACGTGCCGTCGCGCACGTTGGGGTACGCGGGTGCGCCCCCAATGTACGGAACGGCCGTAACGCCTGCGGGCGCATAGAACGGCAGCGAGTAACGCGTAAACGAAGGCGAATTACTCGAAGCCGTTGAGTTGGCGGGTTGGAATCCATACGCGAATGCGCCGCCGGCCGTGCCGAGGGTCGATGCGGTGGCGGCCGTTCCAAGTGTTACCTGAGGCGAACCCGAGATCGTTGCCGTCCCCGAGTTAACGCCCGCAGCCGCAGCGGACCCGGTATTGGTGAACCCAGCCGGCCCGGTGATGGTCGGCGTGCTCAGGAGCGTGCCGTCCAGACCGTTGGGCTGGCGCCAGGTCACGACGGTATTCAGGCCCGTCGCGACGCCGGCGATGTTTGCGGTTCCAACCGCGAATTGGAGGCTGTTGGTGCTCGTCGAGACGTCCACGGCGCGCTGGTTCGGCGGAATGCCGACCTGGCCCGCGGTGCATCCCGCTAGAGCAACTGCGGCAAACGCCGCGATCATGTGTCTTTGCAAGATGTCGTCCTAGAGAGCCAGCTGGTAGTAGAAACGGACTGCGGTCGGAGCACCGCTCGGAGCGAGAATGTAGGCATTCCGACCATAGCGCTCCTGACCGTAGTTATAGAATCCGTAGACGGTTCCGAGCGTCTGCGTCGAGGCCGTTTGGCCCGTCTGCGGTCCGCCAACGCCCGTTGCAACGGGCTGCCAACGCGAATTCAGGCCCGGCTCCGAGTAAACCAGATTGAAGATGTTGGAAATGTACGCTCCAAACGTGTTTTTGGAACCCGGTGCCGACAGCTCGAACGAGAGATCGAGGTTGCCGCGGGCGCGTGAGAGGACGCCGCCTGCAAGCGATGTTTCCGACGTACCGCGTGTCGCCGCAATGTTCGGGCTGAGGATCGAACCCGGATTGGTCGGCGATACGTATTGCGTAACCAACAGACTCGTACCGGAGTTCGCGACAGCACCGCCGCCGACCGTAGCGGCATTGGTATTTCCGACGACGCGGGCAGTACCGTTGACCGTCGCGGCTACGAGTGTACCAGCGCCAATCGGGAAGCCCTTATCGAACGAGAAGATCGGGTTGATACGGAGACCCGCGCGGTTTTTATAGCTCAGGCCAACGCGGCCGGTTAGCGGCGAGAGATAGCCCGCTTTGTAGAGTTGTCCGAGCTGAAGCGAGACGGGAGGAATCGAGGGGTAGAAATCCTCGGTTTGACCGCCGTAGCCAGGAGGGACGTTCTGCAGACGGTTCACGTAGGTTGCGCTAACGAAGCCCGACACACCGTATGGGACGTCTTTTGTGAGATAGAACTCGACGCCGGTCGATTTGTCGATCCCGCTATTCGAGAGTCGCGCCGAACCAAAGAGCGGCAGACCCGTGTTGACGTCCGCCCCAATGACGGGTGTTGTAAACACGTTGACATCGTAACCGCGCTTGAAGAATGGCGTGACCTTGAGGCCGACGCCGCCCTTGAACTGATGCGAATACGAGAAGTCATAGTTATTGTAGGTAGCCGGTTTCACGTTGAAGCTTTCCAAGCCGAACGCTTGCACGTATTCGTCGTGGAGTTGCTGCGCGTAATTTGAGCACGCCGACGTGAAGAGGGGCGCGCCGCAGGTCTGCGCGGTTGTCCCGGTGCGTGAATCACGCGAAGGAACCCCGGCAAACTGTTGGTAGGTCGAGATGGGATTGTTAATAAGAATTCCGGGCACGAACTGGACCGATCGTCCGTATGACGCGCGAATGGCATCCGCATTGGAGATCTGATACGCCCCGGCAAAGCGCGGTTCGATGACGCGCGGATGACGTGCATCATCGGTGATGTACGAGTAGCCGTTTACGAACTGCTGGTTGTCGCCATCGAGACGAATACCATAGTCCAGGCGCAGCTTCGAGCTTACGTTGAACTGGTCGCGGATACCGATTCCCCAAATCTGCGAATGTCCGCCGTTGTAGGCGCGAAGATTCGGAATGATCAGTTGGCCGCCCGGGTTTCCGAGCGCAGCCAGGTTGGCGGCGTTGTAGAGATATCCGCAGCCGTTGCCGCTGGCATTGCCGACTTTGCTAAGCGCATTGCCGCTCAGATCCGAGGTCGGGCAGGGTTGGCCCGGTTGGATGAAGTCCGCGAGTTCGTAGCCGGGCGTTCCGGCGAGGCCGGATGCCGCGCGGAATCCGAGCGTGTTGCTGGTGTAGTCATACTGCGTGTCTTGCGACTCGTAGAGATAACTGAAATCGATTTGGTGCTTGCCTGAAGTGCGAATAAGATCGCCGCTCAGACCCGACCGGCCGCCGCCTTGATAGGCGATGCGCGAACCGGTACCGGTACCCGCGTATGTCGTATCAAATCGAGCGGTACCGACGACGTGGTAGAGGCGGTTTGCCCAATAGGTCTTGTCATCGATGAGTTGATCGAGTTCGAGTTTTGCAACATCAACCGGTTGGTACTGATGTGGCTGATAGGCGAGGTTCGAGAGAACGTTTGGTTGCCCAGGCAACAGATCGATGAGCGACTGGACTTCGCCTGTGCGAGCCGCAGCGGCCACACCGGGAAGCGCGGGCGTGAGATTCGGTAAGGCTGTTGGGTCGTTCGTCTTGTAAAAGTAGTTCTGCCAACCATTGCGGCCGACGTTGAAATCCGAGAGACGATCCTGCAGCAAGAGCTGAAGCGAACGCGAGTTGTCGTGACCGAAACGGTAGACCGTATTATTCACGATGTCGCGCGTCTTGACGAACTCCGTTGCGAAGACCGAGCCGCTGATGTACGCCGGCGTGCCGATCGTACCGTAAATGCGGTCCTGATTTTGCGCAAGGAACGACGTGTAGTTCGAGAGTCGTCCGCTCGGCGTTGCGAAGCCGTACTCGAGACCCAGTTGGTGGGTAAACGGATAACCAACGGCTTCGAGGTCGATCTGACCGAACGGCGGGCGCGCGCCGCGCTTGACGACGATGTTGATGGCACCGGCTCCAGCGTTGCCTTGCGTGGCATCGCCGGCGCCCGGGTTTACCTGCAGCGATTGAAGTCCGTTGATACCAAGCGAGTTTTGAAACTGCGAGGTAGCGGGATCCGTGTAGTTGATTCCATCAAATTGATACGCGAGTTCCGTACGAGTCGATCCGCGAATCGACGATGATCCATAGACCGTCTGTTGGATGCCCGGAACCGAGCTTTGAAGCTGCGTTTGCGAAATGTTGAACGATTTTCCAAGCGCCGTCTGGAGTTGCGCTCCGGAAACCTGATAGGTGTCCGTCGGCTGCTTGGGCTGGAACGCTTGCGACTGCGATCGCGATGAAACGCGGCCGATCGTCTGAAGCGATTTCGACAGATTGACATCCTGGTTGACGATTCCGTCGCCCTGAACGGTCACACCGTTGAGCGTAATCGGCTCGTAGGCGCCGATTGTGAAATTGACCTGATACGTGTCAACGGGTAAGCCGACGAAGCGGTACGCGCCGCGTTCGTCGGTTGTTGTCTTCTGAACGATTGCGGCCGATGCCACAGTGACCGTTACTCCGCGTACGGGAGCCTTGGTGGTCGCATCGACGACGGTGCCAGTGAGTGTGCCGTTCGTACCGCCAATTGCAAACGCCGGCGCAAATGAGCCGACGAGCAAGGCGAACGTGAGAGCAACCACGGCGACCGCTCGAATCGACCCGAAAACGAGTCGTGAGTAAGCCATCCGGAACTCCTTTAGAAGGAAAGGATCAATAGCAAACAGCGGCCTCGTCCTGAAGATCGACCACTCTGCACATTAAGACTTCCTAAATGCAAGACGCCTTCCTGCCAAATACGCTTTTCGCCCAACGGCAATCGTACGTCAATCTTCAGTAAAGCCGCGTCTTTTCCGAACAAATCGCGCCTAGAGAGACGCCCAAACGTCAAGCTTGTTCTTCACCTTGCCGATAACAGCATCGGTAAATTCACTGGTCGAGGACTGGCCGCCGAGGTCGCTTGTCGCGGTTCCCTCGCGGACCGTTTCGAGCACGCCCTCGTAAATCGCACGCGATGCGGTCGTGGCCCGGCGATCGTCGATATACGAGAGGACGGCCGCTGAGGCAAGGATCATCGCCATCGGGTTTGCGACGTTCTTCCCGAACAACCGTGGTGCCGTGCCGTGCGGAGCTTCGGCCATGACGACGTCCGGCTTGAACTCCGCATCGAAGGACATAAGCACGGATTCGGCGCCGGCGATGGAGCCGAAGAGTTGCATGACAAGATCCGAGAGGCAGTCTCCGTCGCGGTTGAGCGAGGGGATCACCATCGCATCGCCCGGATTGGAGATAAGGAGAGCATAGGTCGCGTCGATCAGCTGGGGGTCGTACTCAACATCCGGGTAGCGAGCGGCTGCGGCATCCATCTCTTCTTTTAAGAGGCCTTCATAAACCGGGCTCACGGTGTACTTCGGGCCACCGAAAACTTTGCTGTGCGTGCGGCGCGCGTGGAAAAACGCGTACTCGGCGACCGCTCGGCAGACGGTCCGCTCGATTCTCTCGGTACGAAAGGCGATTTCATTATCACCCTCGCCTTCGCGCCACTCTTTTGCACCATATGCGTCGCCGACGGCCATGCGCACGATCGCGATCGGCGCGTGGATTCCGGCGACCGGGCGGACACCCGGAATACGGCGACCGGTTCGCAAGATGACTTTCCCGTCGATCTCTTTGCGGATGATGGCGTTGGGCGAGCCGACGTCACCTTTGATTTCGGGCGTGATCGTCGCCGCCTTGAGTCCGAGCTTATGCAACTTCATCGCGGCGGCAGCTTCGTATGCGACGCCGTTCTTCGTCGCGCGCCGCTTCTCGAGCGAGAGATCGTAGTGTTCGAATGCAAGGTCCATGCCGATGACGCTCGGTTCCAGAACGCGCAGTGCTTCGACGAGCAATTCTTGACCGGTCTGATCGCCTTCAAGAACGACGATGGTGGGCTTGGACACGCGACTCCTAACATGCAGAGAGCAAACAATCTGGAATTCCGGCCCGCCTAAGGGAATCACTTCTGCCGCTTGGCGACAGGTGTTAATCCATGCGTCTGTAAGGTTTTAGGCCATGGCACGCGTACGCCGTAAGGCGACTGCGACGATGCGTCTGAATTTCGAGATCGCCGGAATCGCGGCCCTCGGTATCGCGATTCTTCTTGGTGTTGCGCTCGTGCTTCCGCCTGCGCGCTCGGGACTTATCGGCGCGAATACTGCGGCCGGACTGCGTTTCTTGTTCGGTAGCGCCGCCGCATTATTTCCGGTCCTCATCGCAATCATCGGGGCGATCGTCTTCCTCGAAATCAACGTGCCCAAGCTGATGGCCACCTGGGGTCTTGCGGCGCTCGGATATTTCATCGTCGTCGACGCGTTCTTCGGTAGGCACGGTGGATTGCTCGGCTCGAGCGTTTCCGGCGGACTGCATACGCTGCTCGGCGATTTTGGGACGGCACTCTTGCTTGCTCTTCTCGCGCTCGGCATCACCGTGTGGATCACCAACGTCTCGGTCAAGAAAGTCATCGGCTGGTGCATCGCGCGAATCTCGGCCATGTGGCCGGCGCCGCGCGAGCGCGAAACAAAACCCGCTGCCGCACTTGCGCCCGGACCGAAAAACCTGCGCGAAGCGTTCAATCTTCCCGCCATACTGCCACGCGCACCGGCGCGCGCCGCAAGTGCGACCACCGCGGCTGCAGCTCCGCTCGCATCGATGACGACCGCGCATGACGAATCGGTCGATGAGATCGAAGATGACGAGGACCTCGAAGATGATGAAGAACTCGATGACGAGGCGTACGACGATTACGATGAAGAGGATGAGGACGGCGAGATCGACGAGCCGTTCGTCATCCCCGCACCCGTTGTCGCGGTAGCTCCGGTGCGCGTCGCGGCTACCGCTGCGACGGCTGCGGCCGTCGCGGTGGTCGGCGAATACGAATCCGCTTCGAGCACGCGCGCCGGAGGCGTCGTGTATCGCTTGCCCGATCTTTCGCTCTTCGATCCGCCACAAGCGCAAAAAGTCGATGAGACCTCGCGCGCGAGCACGCTCGAAGACACGCTCGCCTCGTTCGGCGTCGGCGCCAAAGTACAGCACATCGAACGCGGTCCCTCGATTACGCGCTACGAACTCAAACCCGATCGCGGCGTAAAAATCTCGCGTATCTCATCGCTTGCCGACGATCTTGCACTTGCACTTGCGGCTACCTCGGTGCGCATCGAAGCGCCGATTCCCGGCAAGTCCGCCGTCGGCATCGAAGTCCCGAACGCGACCGTCTCGATCGTGGCAATCCGCGAGATCTTCGATGCATTTCCGTCGCGCGGCACGATCCCGCCACTCAACATGGCGCTCGGCAAAGACATAACGGGCCGCCCCGTTTACGGCGATCTGGGGAAGATGCCGCATTTGCTCGTCGCCGGAGCGACCGGCAGCGGCAAGAGCGTTTGCCTCAATTCGATCATCGCATCGATCCTCGTCTCGGCGACACCCGATCAAGTGCAAATGCTCATGATCGATCCCAAACGCGTCGAGCTCACGGTCTATAACGGAATTCCGCATCTGATCGAACCCGTCATTACGGATGCGAAGATGGCAGCGGGCGCGCTCTTTCAGATGACCAAGGAAATGGACTCGCGATACGAGCGTTTCGCCAAAGCCGGCGTCCGCAAAATCGAAGAGTACAATGCGAAGTTCCCCGACGAGCAGCTGCCATACGTCGTGATCGTGATCGACGAGCTTGCCGATCTGATGCTGATCGCACCGGCGAAAGTCGAGACGACGATCTGCCGTCTCGCGCAGCTCGCGCGCGCGACGGGTATCCATCTCATCGTTGCAACGCAGCGGCCGTCGGTCGACGTCATTACCGGCATCATTAAAGCGAACATTCCTTCGCGCATCGCCTTTGCCGTAAGCTCGCAAGTCGATTCGCGTACCATTCTCGACATGGGCGGCGCGGAACGCCTGCTCGGCCGCGGCGACATGCTCTTCTTACCCATCGATGCGCCCAAACCCAAGCGCGCACAAGGCGCACTCGTCACGAGCGCAGAGATTTCGCGTTTGGTCGATTTCTGGGCCGCTCAAGCACGTCCGGATAACCTCATCGAAGTCGAGATTACCCCGATCTCCGATGACGACGACAAAGGCTCGCGAAACGTCGATCCGCTTTGCTACGATGCAGCCAAGTTCATCATCGAGAGCAACTTTGCATCGACGGCGCAATTGCAGTCGCACTTCTCGGTCGGCCACCCGCGGGCAGTTCGGATCATGAAGCAGCTCGAAGACTTCAAAGTGGTCGGGCCGCACGAAGGCACGAAGCCGCGCACGATCAAGCTGCGTATCGACGAACTCGAAGTGATCGCGTCGCGCTTAGGCAAGGACGACAGCCAACAAGACCTCTTCGCCGCCGGATCCTAGCGCGTGCGGGCCTCACTAGTCGTCGCGGTCCTCGCACTGCTGGGCTTCTTCATCCTCGGCTCTTCGGTTTCAGGAACGGACCCGTCGGCATTCGATCTTGCGACCGCGAGTTGGGTCGGCGTCGCGACGCCGCTCGCGTGGATCTTCACTGCATCGTGTCTCTTACCGACACTCAGCGTTATCGCCGTCCTTCTTATAAGTAGCGCCGTCACGTTTCCGGCTTGGCGCGGGCGCGTGATCTTCGCGCTCGTCGTAACACTTGCGAGCTGGCAGGCAAGCGATGTGTTCAAAGCACGCTTCGCACGACCGCGACCCGAGCACTGGGTGCGCATTCACGAAACGTCGTTCGCCTATTCGAGCGGACACGCGATGTTTGCCGTACTCGTTTACGGACTCTGGGCGTATTTTCTTTGGAAGAGCGATTTACCGCGCCCGATTCGCATCGTAGGATCGATCGTTCTGGTCGTGTGGGGATGCGGGGTGCTGTGGTCGCGCTTAGCCCTTGGCGCACACTATCCAACCGACTTGATCGGCGGCATATTGCTCGCGACGGCGGCGCTTGGCATCGGAAACGCCGTGGCAATCGCAATCGCGTCGCGGCGCACCGCCTAGCTCGGCGTTTGTGTAACGAGCGTCGGCCGCTTCGTGTGGAAGTCGGTCGCCGCTTGGTACCGTTTGGCGATCGCCGTTAGGCGTGCTTCGCCAAACGCAACGCCGAGCAGCGCCATCCCCGTGGGCAAGCCGTTCTCTCCAAATCCGTTTGGCATCCCGATTGCCGGAAGCCCGCAGGCGTTGCCAGCGCCGATCAGACTCGGCCCACCTTCGACATTCGGATACGCGTTGTTAAAGGGGATCCCGACCGGCGGGGTTACCGTCGAGAGCGTCGGTGTGGCGACGCCGTCGAATTTGCCGAAGGCGTCGTTCACTTTTTTGATCATCATCGGGCGCCGGCGCTGCGCGTCGATATAGTCGACGGCAAGTGTCGCGTACGACGCATACCCGCCGAGATGGTCGCCCGTGTTTTGCAACATACGCGACTTTCCGCTTTCGATCAGATCGCGAAATGCTGCCGCCCCCTCAGCACTTACGATCGTACCGACCGTCGCGCCGTACGGCGCATCGGGCAGCTCGACGTCCATCGTGATGTCGCAAAATTGCGCGAGCACTTTGAGCGATGCTTCGAAGTTGGCTTTCACTTCGGGCATTACGCCATGCGTCGCGTTCTTGAGCACGGCGACACGCGGTTTGCGCGACGGCGCGCGCAGCGGTCGATCGACGGCGGTCGGATCGGCGGGATCGGCACCCGCAATCACACGCAGAATCGTCTCCGTATCGCGCGCGCTGCGCGCCATCGGGCCGATTTTATCGAGCGACCAACAGAGGGCCATCGCGCCGTGGCGACTCACGCGGCCGTAGGTGGGGCGCAGCCCCGTGATGCCGCACGCCGTTGCCGGATTGAGAATTGATCCCGAGGTTTCCGTGCCGATGCCAAAACCGACCAGGCCCGCGGCAACCGAAGCGCCGGTGCCACTCGAAGAACCGCCACTCCAGAATTTCGCATTCCATGGCGTGCGTCCGGGACCGGTGAATGATGCATCCGCATCGCTGTAGCCAAACCCGCCGGCAAGCTCCACCATCGCGAGTTTGGCAAGCAGAACGCCGCCGGCATCGGTAATCTTTTTCACGACCGTCGCATCGAAATCGAAATGCTGATCGCGATACGGCGCCGAGCCCCAGGTCGTCGGCGCATCGGGCGTCGCGAGCAAATCTTTTACGCCGTACGGCACGCCGTGCAGCGGCGAGCGAATCTTGCCGGCTTTGCGTTCCCGATCGGCGCGTTTTGCTTCTTTCATCGCGCGCTCGCGCAAGATCGTCACGACGGCGCCGTAGACGTGACCGTATGTCTCCAGGCGTTCGAGATACAGTTTTGTCAGGTCCACCGACGATACGCTTCCCGCGGTCATCAGTTTCTGTAAGGTGGTCGCGTCGCTAAAGGCGAGATCGTCGTTCGTCATCCTATTTCACGTCCGTGAAGGGAACGGTAAAACGCGTGATCGGCTCGTCGGCATTCTTGAGCAGCGTGCCTTTCGGATTGAGAAGGTTCCCAGCGCCACGCTTGCGGTCGATGCTTCGCGCGATCGTCTCGAGGTCGTCATCCGTGAGTGCGGCATCGAATCCACGAAACGTCAGCGCAACGGCTATGGCTTCCGCGGAGGGTTTCGGGGACGCCGACGAACTTGGGTGCGGAGAAGCAACGGCCGCGCTAGCTGGCACCGATTGCGCATCCGCAGATTTTCCGAGAACTGCCACACCCACTCCGCTCGCGGCCACCGCGGTCAAAAACGAACGCCGATTTTTCATCCGAGCCGAATGCGGGAGAGGTTCTCGACGCTCCTTCGTGCTGACGCTGTCGCGAAGCTAGCGTTTCGCGCTCGCGAAATAAGCAGCTACGTCGAGCATAAAGTCGGGGAGCGCGACATGAACGAGCACGTCGCCGATGGACCACGTAACCACCCCATCGAGAGACTCCGCGCGAATCGTTTCAGTCTTGGGATCAACGACGATGACGGCTTCCGCGCCAGCACGAAGATACGTTTCGACTTTATGCCGGACGTCGCGCGGGCGGTCGTCACGCGAGAGAATGTCGACCGCGATATTTGGCGTCGCAAGCGGTATCTGCGCCGCGTCCTCCTCGGCGGCGCCTAAACGGTCGTACGAAAGATACGCCACGTCCGGGACCAGCGGGCGGATACTCTCACCGGGAGGCGCAATTCGGAATCGCCACTCGATGCCCACGCGGCCGCGGTCCTCGGCCCAATCATTCAGCGCCACCCAAAATTGCGACTGGAGACGCGAATGGCGGTACGTCGGGCTCACTTTTTGCAGTGCCCGTCCGTTGACCCATTCGGTCTCCGGCTTGGTCTCGGGGAGCACGATTTCGGTCTGCATGGAAAGTACCTCACCTGAAGCGTATCACGCGTTCAGGTGAGGTGGCTAGAGCGAGGTCGGCTAGACTTCCATTACGACAGGGATGACCATCGGCCGGCGGCGCGATTTCTCGAACACGGCCTTGGAGAGTCCGCTGCGGATGTGTTCTTTGACGGTGCCGACATCGCGGATGCCCTCAACCGAACACTGCGCGAGAATCGAGGTTAGCTTTGCCTTGAATTCTTCTTGCAGTTCGCTTGAATCCGGTAAGTAGAAAACGCCACGCGAGATGAGGTCGGGACCGGCAACGACGCGTGCTTCTTCCGCATCGACCGTTACGACGACCATCATGATGCCGTCTGCCGAGAGATGCTTACGATCGCGCAGAACGGCTTCGCCGACATCGCCGACGCCCGATCCATCGACCATCACATTGCCGCCATAGGTGCGCCCGACTTTGTCGGCCGTCGTCTCGGTGAACTGGATGATGTCGCCGTTTTCGATGACGAACACATTGTCGCCAGGAACGCCTGTCGTCGTTGCGAGCTTCCCGTGCGTGACGAGCATCCGATACTCGCCGTGAACGGGGATAAAGTATTCGGGCCGCACGAGGTTGAGCATGAGCAAGAGTTCTTCTTGCGATGCGTGGCCCGAAACGTGCGCGCTGCCGGCGGTTCCGGTGATGACCGTTGCGCCGAGGCGGTAGAGATTATTGATCGTCTTCGAGACGCTCTTTTCATTGCCGGGAATCGGCGTCGCCGAGATGACGACCGTATCGCCCGCATTAATGCGCAGCTTCTTATGATCGCGCACGGAGAGCCGCGTGAGCGCCGACATCGGCTCGCCTTGCGAGCCGGTCGTCATCACGACGACTTGTTCGGGCGGATAATCATCGACATCCTCGAGCTTGATCACCAGGCCCGCGGGGATATCGAGATAGCCGAGTTCCGTTGAGAAGTGCAGCACGTTCGAGAGCGAGCGCCCGAGGAAGGCGACTTTGCGGCCGAAGCGCTGCGCCTGATCCACGACTTGTTGGATGCGCGGCACGTTCGAGGCAAACGACGTAACGATGATGCGGCCTTTGGCGCGCGCGAAGATATTCGCAAACGCATCGCCCACGGTGCGCTCCGAGAGCGTGTGGCCGGGACGTTCGGCGTTCGTCGAATCCGCGAGCATGCAGAGCACGCCTTCTTCACCGACGCGCGCGATCGCCGCGAAATCGGCGGGTTTACCGTCGATCGGCGTTTGATCGAATTTGAAATCGCCCGTATGGAAGACGACGCCCGATGGCGTGCGGATCGCAAGCGCGCACGCGCCCGCAAGCGAGTGATTGATGTGAATGAATTCGGTCTCGATCGCGCCGTACTTCACGCGGTCGCCCGGGTTGACCGTGACGAGATTCAACTCGCTCGGTTTGTGTTCGCGCATCTTTGCGCGAATGAGCGCAAGCGAGAGCGGCGTGCCGACGATCGGGACTTGAAACTCGCGTAGGAGGTACGGAATCCCGCCGATATGGTCTTCGTGGCCGTGCGTGACGAGCAGCGCGCGAAACTTGTCTTTACGTTCGCGCAGATACGAGAAGTCGTTAATAACGATGTCGACGCCGAACATCTCGTCATCGGGGAACATGAGGCCGCAGTCGACCACGACGATGTCGTCGTTCGTTTCGATGACCGTCATGTTGCGGCCGATTTCGCCACAGCCGCCGAGGGGGATGATTCGGAGGTACGGTTCTGCCGGGGGTTTGGGCACCACTAAGGTGTCCGCGTACGGTTGGCCGTTCTGGCCGCTACTGGATTGCAATGCTCGTCCCGTCTAGTCGTTCGCCTCGGCCGGCGTGATCGTTCAGCATGCTGACGATTGCCGCTCGTGCGACCCTGTGGTTGCTATTTTTGACGTTCTTCACGCCTGGAGCTGTCATTGCAGCTCAAAAATCTTTTGTGGCCTCGGACCGCCGGATCGATAATCTCTACTCGGCACGGGCCAAACGCCGCCTTGCGACCTACCTGCGGTTGAAGTTCCTGGAGATGCGCAAAGTCGACCTCGACCGTGCGGCGCTGGTCGTCCAGCACCGGCTCGGAATCGAAAGCCTCTTCGTACCCGCGAACCCGGTCCCCCCGCGGAAGGATGCAAGGCCGGCCAAGCTGCCCGGCCAATGAGGGGGCCGTGGCCTCCGCTCGATTCTCGCCCCAGATTCTCCTGAAGCTCATCGTCCAGCCGGTCGCGGCCCTCGATGAAATTCGCGAAAGTGCCCGCTGGGTTGAAGCCTACATCTTCACCGCCGCGTGCTCGTTCGCGGCATTCGTGCTCACGATCCCCGCCTCGAAGTATTATATGGCGACCATGCCAACAGGCGATCTGAAAAATTCCACAGTCGGGTCGGCCAATATCGCCTTTGCTGCCGTCACGATCCTCTCGTTCGTCGGGCCGCCGATCCTCTGGGTCGTGCAGGCCGCCGTTCTCCAGATCGCGGTTCGGCTCGGACGAGGCGAAACGAGCCTCCGCCGCCTCTACGCGCTCGTTGCGAATGCCGGCGTTCCGGCGAGCATCGGAGCCTTGATCGTGGGCATCGGCGTTCACGCGCAGGATCCCGCAAAATTTCACTCGGCGCTCGACCTCACACTTTCGCTGCCGATTACGCTTGCCGCGCTCTTGCACCGCACGCCGCAGGAGGCGCTATTTTTTAGCTCCTACGGCATTTTCAACATCTGGTCGTACGTGCTCGTCGCGATCGGCCTCGTACGCGGTGCGAAGCTCTCTCCGCTGGTCGCCGCACTTACGATGCTGGCAATTAGCTTAGGCGTCGCACTTGCGCGATCGCAGTTCAGTTAGAAGAACGCGTATCGCATGAAGTGAAACATTCCGTACCTCGCTCTGTACCAACACGGCGAGCCTGCTTGGTTTAAGGAGTTACGGGATGGTCTCGGAACCAATGACTGCACCTAAGGGCAATGGTCTTACGACGGCCCTCGATATTGTTGTATCACCGGCGGATGCGTTTGCCCGCCTGCGCGTCGTCCCCACGTGGGGTTATGCGTTTCTGATCGCTGCTGTGCTCGGCATGGTTGGCGGATTTCTTGGGTCCGCCGCAAGTGAACACGCGACGATTGCGAGCATACCGGCCGCGATGGCGAAAAATCCGGCGGCCGCGCAAATGACCCCGGAAAAACGTCAAGCCTCGATCGACGCTCAGGTCGGAATCACGAAAGCCGTTTCGAAATTCAACTTCGCGTTCGTTCCGCTGATTCTGCTTGTGAGCGCACTCCTACAGAGTGTCTATCTCTTGATCTTCAATGCGATCGTGCGCGGAGAGGGCAACTTTAAAAAGTACTGGGCGCTTGCGATCAACATTTCGATTGTCGGGATTGGCCTGGGGACGCTCGTCTTGGGCGTCATCGAATTGATCCGCGGACCGGAAGCGTTCAACTCGCAAAGCGACTTGTTCAACGCGCTTCCAAGCCTTGCGTGGATCGTTCCCGGATCGACGGGCTTTCTTCACGGGTTTCTCGCCTCGTGCTCGGTCTTCGCATTGTGGGCAACCGGACTTTTCGCGATGGGCCTCATCGGAATGGCAAGAATTAAACCCGCCCAAGCCTATGTCGGAGCCGGACTTATGCTCGTGTTCGGCGCGGTCATCGGCGGCGTTTTTGCCAGTTTTCAAGGGTAAGCGAAAGGCACCAGCGTTGCGTACCACTTCAATCATCGGCGGGCTCATCGCCGCCGTATTTCTCGGCGCGCCGGCGTTCGCGGCGGACCCCGGTCCGCTCGATCTGCAAGGCGCGCTGAAGTTCGCACTCAACCATAGCCAAACGATTCTTGCGAAACGCTCGACCCTCGCGAGTCTCGAATCAAACTATGCGCGTCTGCATGCCGCGGAGTTTCCAACCATCGTTGGATCGTTGCAAAATACGCTTCAGAAGAGCGCGAACACCGCCGGTGCGTTCCAGCAGTTTAACCTCTCGCAGCAAAGCGTCTTTTCGCAGAACACCGCGCAGATCGGTTCGAATTGGACGATCAATACCGGATCGTCGCAGCAAATCAGCGCGCAGCAAGCAAAACGCCAGCAAGACGCGGCACAAGCCGACTTACATCGTTCGGAGCAGCAGCTCGCGGTCGACGTGAGCAACGGATTTTACGCGCTCGTCGCCAAGCGTGAAGCAACGCGACTCGCGCGTGCGGACCGCGCCTATCAACAAGCTTTACTCGACGTTGCACGGCAGAGTGAAAAAGTCGGCCGTGTCGCCGGTGTCGACGTCTTGCGCGCACAGGCCAACGAGCTGCGAAGCGAGTCGACGCTCGTCTCAACGACGAGCGATGAGGCGACGGCCGCCGAGACGCTCGCACAGACGATCGGCGCGCCTGCGGAGACCGCTTTTGCAATCCCGACCATCGTTCCTGAACCCGCACTCGTACAGACACCGGTCGCCCAACTCATCACGATCGCACAGAATACGCGCCTCGATATTCTCGGCGCACGTGCGACACTCGATGCCGACCGGCTCGCCGACGGTTTGATCGAGACCGATCGCCGTCCGATCGTTCAACTCGGCGGTTCGTTCGGCAATCAAACCTCGCCGACGACCTTCGTCTCTCAGCAGCGCAGCATCGATGCGCAGAACGCGATCAATCGTCAACTCGGTCAACCGCTACTACCGAACGTCGTGCGCGGCGGCCCGGGATTCTGGCAGCTCAACGCAACATCGTCGTTTTCGCTTCCGCTCATCGAATACGGTTCGCGCCGCGCCCAACACAACGCGGCACGTGCCGCGATCGACGCTGCGCAGTCACAGCTCGACGCAACTAAACGCAGCGTCGAGATCGACGTCCGCCAAGCGCTTCGCGCCGCGCAAACGGCATCGGCCACACTCGCGTTCGCCAAGCAGTCAGCGCAGTTCGGCGCCGAATCCGCTCGCGTCGCGCAGTTGCAATATAAAAACGGACTGATTTCCCTCACTGATGCGACAGCCGCCGAGCAGACGTCGCTCAGTTCGCAGAACGATCTCATCAATGCCCGGATCGCGTATGTCGAGGCCGCGATTCGTCTTCGCGTGGCCCTCGGCACGTATGACCCGCTCGTCGCCGTGGATGTGAAATAACATGAATCGCCGCCGGAATATCATCATACTCGTAGGCGCGCTCGCCGCGATCATTATCATCGCGATCGTCGCGAACGCCTCCAAACCCAAGGGCAGCGGGCTGACCGTCTCAACGCAAACCATCGTCTACACGCGCTTCACGACCCGGCTGCCGGAGACCGGAACGCTCCAGCGTCCGCAAACGCAAACGCTCGCAGCGCTCGTCGGCGGCAATCTCGGCGCACTCTACGTCCACCCGGGCGATCACGTTACGCAAGGGCAACTCGTCGCGACGGTCGAGAACCCGCAGCTCGCCTCGTCACTATCGACAGCCCGTGACACGCTGCTCTCCGCACAAGCTCGAGTCAAGACGGTCGCCGAAACCAATGCCGCACTTCCGGCGCAGAATCGTTCCTCGATCGTGCAAGCACAAGCCGCTGTCGAGCAAGCAAAGTTCGCACTCAATCAAGCTCGGCAGGACGCACTAAACGGATCGCAATCCGGCCTCGGCTACGGCGGCTCGTCGGCCGAAGAACAGCGCCTCTCCGCGAATGCAAGTGTCGCGAACGCCGATAGCAACTTGAGCGAAGCGCAGCGAATCTATAATGCCAATAAAGACTTGTTCGCGAATAAAGCGATTTCGAAAGACCAGCTTGATTCCTCACAAGCAAGATTCGTGCAAGCGCAAGTCGCCGACAATCAAGCGCGTCGCCAGCGTGACTTTACAATCCAAAATCTCGGCCGCCAAAAACCCGTTTTGCAAGATCGCGCTCGCGCGTCCGAAGACAGCCTTCGACAAGCGCAAGCCCAACTTGCTGCGGCCCAAGCAAACGCCGCACAATCGAAATCCGGCGATCTCGACTCGGCGCGGGCCGATGCGGCAAAGGCGCAGAGCGACTATCAGTATGCCGCAGACCAAGTGGCGCGCCTGCAAATCCACGCGCCCATCAGTGGGACGGTGCAAACGATCGCATCCCAAACCACGGATACTCTGCGGCAACTCCAACCCGGCGACTCCGTTACGGTAGGACAAGCGCTCGTGACCGTTGCGGGCGATAATGGCCTCGTGGTACGCACGAAAGTAGACGAACAGGACGTTGCCTCCATTCGCGTCGGTCAGCGCGCGAATGTAAGCGGCGAAGACCTCGGCGGCAAAACGCTACCCGGACATATCTCGTTCATCTCCGCTGTCGCTCAAAAGAGCGACGATCCATCCAATACCGCTCGTCAAGTCATCACGACCGTGGCCCTCGACAAGACGCTCCCCTTCTTGCGCGATGGCATGACGGTCGATGTCGATATCCTCACGCGCGACATGCCGCACACGATCGCCGTTCCGAATGACGCGATTCGCAAAGAGACGAACGGCAACGCTTCCTACGTTTTCGTTCTCTCGGGCGGTAAGGCCAAGAAAACGTCGATCAAAACCGGGCTCGCGAATGATTCGCAAACGATCGTATCGAGCGGCGTCAAGCCCGGCGATGTGATCGTCACCGAGAATAATCCGCTCGTCACCGACGGTGCGGCCGTGGCTCCCAAGCCGAAACCATCGGCCTTGCCGAAGTCTGTCGCCAGCGGTTCGTGAACCGGTTTCTCGCCTACATCCGCGAGGCGTTCGAAGCGATCTGGCGCAACCGCGTCAGGTCGGGGCTCACCATGCTCGGCATGATCATCGGAACGTCCTCGATCATCGGCGTCCTTGGCGTGAGTAAAGCAATGTCGGGCGGAATTACCGGCACGCTCAATGGCTTTGGTGATGCCGGCATCGCGATTCAAGTCGACAACAACCAGGACGATCCACAGTCAGCCAGCATTCAGTATCGCGATATCGCGCTCATTCGAAGTACCGTGGGGACGAAACTCAAGCACATTGAGCCGGCCTATCAGCGACAGTACACGATCCGATTTGGTAAGCAGTCGATCGTTCCATTCACCACTTCCGGGAGCGACTATCACCCCGATTCGCTCACCTTGCGCGAAGGCCGCCGTATTGATATCGGCGATGTGACGAGCGGTGCGCACGTTTGCCTGGTGTCCACGACCATCGCAGATAAATTTTTCCCTGCGCAATCGGCTCTAGGGCAAGTCGTGCGCGTGGGCGGGTCTCGCTTTCGCATCATTGGCGTGTATGATGCAATCAAAGGTGGGCTCTTCGCCTCGCTCGGCGGCGGCGACTTTCTTGAAATTCCTTATCCCGCGTTTCATGAAATCAGTCCCGGACCGATCGACGTGATCAATCTTTATGCCGCTGATGGTGTGAGCGTCGCGGATGTCGGCGATGCCGTAACGCGAGAACTCCAGCGCTTGCACGGGCCCAAGGCAAAATACAATACACAAGACAACAACGGGCAGATCCAAGCCTTCAATTCGGTCCTCGGCGCGATCTCGATCGGTCTCACCGCAATCGGTGGCGTGGCGCTTGTCGTCGCCGGCATTGGAATTATGAATATCATGCTCGTGTCGGTCACGGAGCGGACTCGAGAGATCGGCATCCGGAAGTCGATCGGAGCGAACCGGGGGGACATCGCCCTTCAATTCTTGCTCGAGGCTATTTTGCTCTCGCTGATCGGCGGCGGAATCGGGATGGTCATCGGGCTCGGGGTGACGTTGCTTGCATACAATGCGATCGAGAAACTGGTCGGACCGGCACCAGTGCCATATCTTTTAATCGTTACGATCGCTGTTGGATTCTCAACGCTGATCGGCACGATCTTCGGAACGTATCCGGCACTACGCGCCAGCCGGCTCGATCCGATCGTCGCATTGCGAAGCTGAGCGATGTTTCAATATATTACCGAGGCCCTCGCCGTTCTTCTTGCGAATCGAACGCGCTCGTTTCTCACCGCACTCGGTCTCATTATCGGTGTCATGGCCGTTATCTCGATTCAAGTTTTGGGTGCGGGCATGTCGGGTGCCGTCAGTGGCGTCCTCGGACAATTTAACGACCACAGCTTCATTCTCAGCGTCGCGCGGCAGCCAAATTTCATTCGCGCAACGATGAGCGTGCGCGATATCGAACGCGTGAAGGCGAACGTACCGAACGTCGTCGACGGGATGCCGGTGGGTGGTGTTCCGCGTGTCGTAACGATCGGGAAAAAATACGCCCGCTTGATTGTCGGTGGAGCCTCTGACGAGCGATTCGCTACGACCCCAATCCAGTACGGCCGAAATTTCACGATAGACGAAATCGCGACCGGCGCAAACGTCGCAATACTCAATGACCGCGCGGAAACAAAACTCAACCCGGACGGGGCAAACCCAGTTGGACAGTCCGTGCGGATCGGGGATCGCCGGCTGGTTATCGTCGGCGTATACCAAAAACCAAAAACGGGCATCGTCCCATCGTTTGCATTTGGGGACGTGTTAATTCCGTATACGACCTACGAGCGTCAGATAGCACGCGGATTTAAATATGGTCAGGCTCAGTTTTTCATCGCCGACGCAACTCGCACCCAGGAAACCGAAGACGCAGCCACGGCGTATTTGAAGTCGCTAAAAGTTAAAGGTGTGCTCTACAGAACGACGGACCGCAAGACGCTGAGCGGAAGCATCGATAGTATTTTTGCGGTCTTGACATTGGTTGTCGCACTCATCGGTGCCGTATCGCTCGTCGTGGCCGGTATCGGCATCCTCAACATCATGCTCGTCTCGGTGGCCGAGCGGACTCGCGAAATCGGGCTCCGCAAAGCGATCGGCGCGACGCGTTTTCAAATACTCGCGCAGTTTTTCATCGAGGCGCTGCTGCTCTCGGCAATCGGTTGCGCGATTGGCCTCGTGCTTGGTTTGGGCATTGGAGGGCTCGTAAATGCCCTTCTGCTCGTGCAGATATCCGGAGTCGTCGCACCGATCCCGTGGGTACGCTCGGTTCTCATCGCTACGGGCTTTGCAACCCTCGTCACCCTTGCGTTCGGAACATATCCCGCGTATCGCGCGGCCAGCTTAGATCCCATCGAGGCACTTCGGTATGAATAGCATCTCGGCACACGCCGTTATCGATCTGAACAACGTCACGAAAACATACGCAAGCGGAGAATTGAGCGTGCAGGCACTGCGTGGCGTCACGTTCTCAATTCAGCCGGGCGAGTATGTCGCGATCATGGGGCCGTCAGGTTCGGGTAAATCGACACTTATGAACCTGCTCGGCGCACTGGATCGTCCGACGACGGGAACCTATAAACTCGACGGGACCGACGTTGCATCTCTGAACGACAACGAACTCGCCGGCATCCGATTGAAAAAACTCGGATTCATTTTCCAAGGCTTCAACTTGCTCGCGCGCACGTCGGCGACAAAAAACGTCGCCCTTCCGCTTTTTTACGCTGGCTTGAGTCCGAAATTGCGCAATGACGCTGCGATTGCGCGTCTTAAAGAGGTCGGCCTCGGCGATCGTCTCACGCACAAGCCAAACGAGCTCTCCGGCGGCCAGCAACAGCGCGTCGCGATAGCACGTGCGTTAGTAAACGATCCTGCGGTGCTACTCGCAGACGAACCAACCGGTAACCTCGATACGCAAACGAGCGAAGAAATCATGGCGCTCTTCGAAAAGCTCAACGCAGCCGGGCGCACGATCATCATGGTCACACACGATGAAGACGTCGCGCACCACGCCAAACGCATCGTCCGCGTCCGCGACGGCTTAGTCGTCGCCGACGAGCTGACGAACAAGCGCGCCGTCTCCTAAACGGGTTTTCACGATCCAGGACGTCCCCAGCCGATTCGAGCGTATTATAGAATGATGAAGATTGGGGCAGAAGGATCACTGGGGTGACACTTTCGAACCGGGCTGGCGTATTAAGCCCGTACAGCCCATTCGATTAGGAGCTTTTTCATATCATGAAGTCACGCGTCTTTGGAACGGCCGTCGTCGGTCTTACGGGAGCAATCGTCGGGAGCTTCTCGATGATGCTCTATGCGAGCACCCACTTCGCCGGCGTCGCCGGTCCGGGAAACAACCCGCCGAGCGTCAGCGCGGCCCCGCTGGCCGCTGGGTCGAGCGACCAGGAACGCATCATCAACGCCGTCAAGCGCGTCGAGCCCTCGGTTGTCGCACTCAATGTCGTGCTCAACGGAACGCGCATCGTTCCGGCGGACCCGTTCTCGGCGATGTTTGGCGGCCCGAGCGCTGGCGTCCGCCAGCGCTATCAATCCAAGGCCTCCGGGTCGGGATTCATCTATTCGAAATCCGGCCTCATCGTCACGAACGCTCACGTCGTTCCGAAAGGCACGACGAGCGTCGAAGTGGTCCTTGCAAACGGCGAGAAGCGCACGGCTCACGTTTACTCCTCGGATCCTTCCGTCGACCTCGCGCTCGTCAAGGTCGACAACATCGCGAACCTCCCGCCGCCGGTCGAACTCGGCAACTCGAGCTCGCTCCAAGCGGGCCAGTGGGCAATTGCGATCGGCGAACCCTTCGAACTCAAGCAAACGGTCACGGTCGGCGTCGTTTCGGGCTTCAATCGCGACGAACAGATCGGCGATGACCAGGGCAACCCGCGCGAATTCAAAGGCCTGCTGCAAACCAGTGCCCCGATCAACCCCGGCAATTCGGGTGGTCCCTTGATCGACATCGAAGGCCGCCTGATCGGCGTGAATCAGTCGACCGCAAATCCGCAGGCCGGCGCCCAAGGCATTGGCTTTGCGATCCCGGTCAACGCCGCGCGCAGCTCGCTTGCCGCGCTCGAAAAAACGCCCGGCGTGACCGGCATTAAAAATGTCAGCTATATCGGCTTCGTGCCCGCGCCGCTCAATACTGACGCGCGCACGCAACTCGGTTATAGCGGCACCGGGAAAGTCGTTATCGCAACGGTCCAAGGCGGTAGCCCGGCCGACGCCGCGGGCATCCAGCCCGGCGACATCGTCCTAAAATACAATAATAAAGATGTGACCAGCGTCGAACAGCTACGCGCGATGATCAAAGCCGAAAAGCCCGGCACGAACATTGGCCTGCAAATCTTCCGCCAAGGCGCGAAGACCCTCGTTAACGTGAAGATCGGATCCGCCGACCCGCAAGATTTGCTACAAGTACAACCCCAACAGCCCTAAGGCAATTAGGCCCGACACACGAAAGCGAGCGTTACCGCCGAGAGGCGTGACGCTCGTTTTTTTCTGTCGAACGCAGAGCGCGTTCAACCGCCGCGCGATATGATAACGGTACGCGCGGCAGAATCATCCGAAGCGGCGTGGGATCGCCGATGCTGTCGGTCAACACGGTGTCGGCAAGACCGCGAAGCGCACCGCGGGGCAATTTTGCCGCACGTTCGATGAAGGGTGCAAGCGATCCGAGGAGTCCACGCGGAAGATCGATCTTGATCGGAGGGCGGCGACCCATAACAGCCGCTGCCACATCAATCATTTCGTTGTTGGTCAGGACGTCGTCATTGCCGACATCGTAACACTGACCATACGTGCGCGAATCCTCGAGAGCGCCGGCGAGATAGTAGACCAAATCCCCAACGTCGATGTTGCGAAATTTTTGCCGTCCCGCACCAAAGAGATTCACGCTCACCGGTCGTTTCGCGTGGCTCACCATCGTATTGAAGCCGAATCCGCCCACGCCAACGATTTGACCCGGTCGAATCACCGTCACGTCGAGGCCGCTTGCAAGCAAGAACTGCTCCGCCTTCCAGCGTCCGCGGATCCAGGCGCTCGGTGCATCAGGTGCGATCCCAAGAAACGTCACGTATAGCAAGCGGCTCACGTCTTTTGACTTGCATCCTTGAACGATATTTTCTAAACCGTTCATCTCCACGTCCATGAAATCCGCACGCGCCGGACTTGCGGGTTGCGGCGAGAGCGTGTGAACCGAGATATAGGCGGCGTCGACCCCATCGAGGGCGCGCTCCATCGACGCAAAATCGGAGATGTCGCCTTGGACGATCTCGCAGCCCTTCGCCGCTAGGTCCGTAAGTCGCGATGTATCGCGTGCCAGAGCGCGCACGAAATACCCGTTGCCGAGCAGTTCCCGGGCGAGATACCCCCCAAGAAACCCGGACGCACCAATGACAAGAATCTTCTTCATTCTGCGCAACATACACGGCAACGCTGGAGCAATCTATAAGCGATCGTCTGAAAAATCTTCGCGATCGTTTCGAACTCGCTCCGCAACCAAAAGTGCCGAAACGTCCTCGGACGATCGAGCAAAAAACACAGACGCCGACGCATAGATCGCTTGCCGAATATCTTTTATCCTCGTGAAAGTTCGTCGCAGATGCGGCAGAGAGCATGAGGGGAATCGATGCGCGTTTTTGTTACCGGAGCGACGGGATTCATCGGTCGGGCCGTTGTCCGAGCGTTGATCGAAGCAGGGCACGACGTTAGCGGCCTTGCGCGTTCGGATGCATCGGCACAAGCACTCACAACAGCCGGTGTCCGCGTCCATCGCGGGTCACTCGAGGATCTCGAGAGCTTGCGGCGCGGCGCGGCAGCTGCCGAAGGTGCGATTCACACCGCCTATTTTCATGAATTCACGCATGCGGATGTTGCAACGCGACTGCGCGTCATGCTCGGTGGAAGTCCGAGCGGAATCATCGGCCGCTTCATGGCGGCGAGCATCGAGACCGACCGGCGTGCAATCGAAACTATCGGACGTTCGCTCGGCGGACCAGATCCTGCTCTCGTTGTCGCCTCCGGAACGCTCTCGATGCAGGCGGGCAAGCTCGCGACGGAAGACGAGTTTCCCGATCCGAGCGCCGTTGGTGGACGCCGCGCATCGTCGGAACGGACGGCCATCGGACTCGTAACCTCCGGCGTGCGCGCGTCTGTTATCCGGCTTCCTCCGCTCGTTCATGGCGAAGACGATCGCACGGGTTTTGCTCCGCGCCTCGTTGGAACCGCTCGTAAGAAAGCCTTCGCGGCGTTCGTCGGTGATGGCCGCAACCATTGGCCCGCCGTGCATCGGAGCGATGTCGCGCAACTCTTCCGCTTAGCGCTGGAAACGGGAACGGCCGGAGCGCGGTATCACGGAGTTGCAGAAGAGGGCATTCCGTTTCGCACGATTGCGGATGCGATCGGCCGACGCCTGAGCCTGCCCGTGCTTAGCAAAACGCCGGAAGAGGCAGCCAAGCTTTTTAGCTGGCTTGCACCGTTCATTGCCGCCGATAATCTTGCGTCGAGCGCCTTGACGCAAGACCGTCTCGGATGGAGCCCAACTGGACCGGGATTGATCGCGGATCTGGAGGGCAGTTGGTATTTCAAATCGGATCCGGATCGCAAATACGGAACCTAAGGATCGGCGCCGCTCAAACGGCGATGCCGAGGCCGTCTGCTGCTGCAAGAACGTAACGCCGCGGCGGGCAGCCCATCACTCGTTTGAAAGCGGTGCTGAATGCGCTCTCGGATTCGTAACCGATTGAGAGCGCAATGTCGGCGACGGAGTCGCGCGAGTTTCGAAGCCGCTCGCCAGCTAGCAGCATCCGCCAGCGCGTCAGATAATCCATCGGTGCGGTCCCAACCAGCGCTTTAAATTTCACCGCAAACGTCGAACGCGACATATTCGCGAGTTCGGCTAGCTCCGCAAGCGTCCAGCGGTGCGCCGGCTCGCCGTGAATTGCATAGAGCGCCGTACTCATCTGAGCGTCTGCAAGCGCGAAGAGCCAACCGACGCGATTACCCGCGCCACTGGCAAGATGAAGTCGCAGCACCTGGAGCAAGATCATTTGCAGCAGATGCTCTGCCACGAGCACGCCGCCGGGCTGCGGTTCGCGGAGTTCACGCATCAATTCTTGCATCGCCCAGCGCATCGGCGTTCGGTCGGACTGCTTTTGGATATGCACGACGGGCGGCAACGAACCGAGCAGAATGTCGGAATGATTTCCTGCCAGTTCGAAGTAGCCGCCAACGCCCAGGAGATCCCCGCCGCCGTTGACGGTGAGGATTTGGCCGCGTAGAGGCCGCGGGTAGGCCGTTTCAAAGTCGACGGGCGGCATCGACTGGTCGGTTGTGATTCGGAAAGGCCGTCCTCGTGCTAAGAGAACGCAGTCACCCTCTTCGAGGCGAATCGATGCGGGCTCACCGTCCATTTCGAGCCAGCACGACCCGGAGAGGATGGCATAGCACTTGATGCCGACGTCTTCGGCAAAGTCGATCGACCAGGGACCGCCGACATCAAATCCGCCAAACATGTATTTGCCGGGTTTGAGCATGGAGACAATCTCAGATAACGGATCCACTACACCAGTCCGGACGATCGCGAAGAAATGGCCGCTTTTCCGTCATCCTCGTATTTCTTCTTCTGCAGCCCATGAACGAAACCAAAGTGCCAAAAAAGCTGTCATAGGCTTTGGAACAAACCGGGCCGGGTAGCGTATAATAACCCGTACGCAGCCCAGGCGGCGGCGAGTCACACAACCCTCCTTGAGTTTCGATAAGCGGCAAGGCCAGCGTGTCACCCCTAGCGGGGACGATGCAACGGATGGTCCACGATGCTCGGAAAGCAGAACAACACATGGCAAAAGTGGTCGGAATCGACCTCGGTACCACCAATTCCGTCGTCGCAGTCATGGAGGGGCAGTCGCCCACCGTCATCGCGAACGCGGAAGGCAACCGCACGACCCCCTCGGTCGTCGCGTTTACGAAGACGAACGAACGTCTCGTCGGCCAACTCGCGAAGCGCCAAGCCGTCACGAATCCGGATCGTACGATCAGTTCGATCAAGCGCCACATGGGCACGGACTTCAAAGTCAAAATCGACGGTAAGGACTACACGCCGCAAGAAATCTCGGCGATGGTACTTCAGAAGCTTGTCAACGATGCGTCGACGTATCTTGGCGAACGCGTGACCAAAGCCGTCATCACGGTTCCCGCGTACTTCAATGACGCACAGCGCCAAGCAACCAAAGACGCCGGACGCATCGCGGGTCTGGAAGTCCTGCGCATCATCAACGAGCCGACCGCAGCTGCGCTTGCGTACGGTCTCGATAAGAAAACCTCAGAGACGATTCTCGTCTGGGATCTCGGCGGCGGTACGTTCGACGTGTCGGTGCTCGAAGTCGGCGACGGCGTCTTTGAAGTGAAGTCGACCAACGGCGACACGCGTCTTGGCGGCGACGACTATGACGAACGCGTCGTAACGTTCCTCGTTAGCGAATTCCGTAAAGAACAGGGCATCGATCTCTCAAGCGATCGTCAAGCGATGCAGCGTCTTACCGAAGCTGCAGAAAAAGCGAAGATCGAGCTGAGTTCGGTCGTGCAGACCAACATCAATCTGCCGTTCATCACGGCCGATCAAAACGGTCCCAAGCACATGGACCTCACCTTCACGCGTGCGAAGTTCGAAGAGCTCACGGCCGATCTCACCGATCGCTGCGTTGCGCCGTTCAAGAACGCGCTCTCGGATGCGAAGATCGATATCTCGCAGCTCGACGAAGTCGTGATGGTCGGCGGTTCGACCCGTATGCCCGTCATTCAAGAACTCGTCAAGAAGCTCACCGGCAAAGATCTCAACCAATCGGTCAATCCCGACGAAGTCGTTGCAATCGGCGCGGCCATTCAAGCCGGCGTTCTCGCCGGTGAAGTGCGCGACGTCGTTCTGCTCGATGTCACCCCGCTCTCGCTCGGACTCGAGACGCTCGGCGGCGTGAATACGAAGTTGATCGAACGCAACACCACGATCCCGACGCGCAAGACGCAAGTCTTCACGACGGCCGAAGATGGCCAGACTTCGGTTGACATCCACGTGCTGCAAGGCGAGCGCGAGATGGCGCCCGACAACAAGACGCTCGCGCGATTCCGCCTCGAAGGCATCCCCGCCGCACCGCGTGGCGTACCGCAAGTCGAAGTGACCTTCAACATCGATGCCAACGGCATCGTTGCGGTTGGCGCAAAAGACCTCGGTACGGGCAAAGAGCAGCAGATCACGATCACCGCATCGACCAATCTCAACAAAGAAGAAGTCGAACGCATGGTCCGTGATGCCGAAGTTGCCGCCGGTGAAGATCGGACGAAGAAAGAGGAAGCCGAGGTCCGCAACGCTGCGAACTCGCTCATCTACTCGACCGAAAAATCGCTCAAAGAAGTCGGCGACAAGGCCGAAGGTGCGGTTCGCGCGGACGTTGAGGCGGCACTCACCGAACTCAAGCGCGTCAGCGAAAACGGCACGACGGCGGAAGTCAAAGCGGCCACCGAAACGCTGCAGCAGGCATCGTACAAACTCGCTGAGGTTCTCTATCAGAAAACCGGCGCGTCGACCGACGGCGCTGCGAACGGCGCAACCAACGGCGCAGGCGCGAACGGCGCGACGCACGACGGCGCTCACGAAGCACCGCACGGCGACGACGTCATCGACGCCGAGTTCAAAGAAGCCAAATGAGTTTTGCCATATGCTCGACATTCGTCGAGCATGTGGTAGCAAAACTCCGACCACGTTCAGCTTTTGCTGAACGTGGTCGATCACGCACTCTACACATCCTTTAAGGTGTTTTCATGGAGAATGAGACGGGCGCTGCGGATTCCGCGACCGTGACTGCTGAGGGCGTCGATCTCGCAAGCGAGCTCGCCCTTGCGAAAGCCAAAGCTGAGGAGAACTACAATAAATTTCTCTATGCGATGGCGGATTTCGAAAATTATAAAAAGCGCATCGAGCGTCAGCTCGGTGAGATCGCGCTCTCCGGTAAGAAATCGGTGCTCGTGAAGTTTTTGCCCGTGCTCGATAATCTCGAGCGCGCGCTGACCTTCGATCCGGGTTCCGAGGGACTACGCGGCGGATTGCAGGCGACGCTACGCGGATTCGAATCGGCGTTCGCAAGTGAGAACGTCAAGGCGCTCTCGCTCAAAGGCCAGCCGTTCGATCCGAAAGTCGCCGAAGCCATCGGCACGCAAGCGGCCGACGGCGTCGAGGACGACATCGTCCTCGAAGAAGCGCAGCGCGCGTACATGTATGGCGAAGATCTGCTTCGACCGGCTTCGGTGATCGTAGCAAAAGCTGCGGACTAACCGTTGCGGTGCTCGGATGAATCGTCGTTCGAGCATCGCATTTTCAAATTTTTGCTAAGGCTCGATGTGTATGGCGCTCAACTATAAGAATTATTACGAAGTTCTCGGCGTCCCCAAAGACGCCGCCGAAAAAGATATCAAATCGGCCTACCGTCGCCTTGCGCGCAAGTGGCACCCCGATGCCAATCCGAACGACCAAAAGGCTGCCGAGGAAAAATTCAAAGAAATTGCCGAGGCCTACGAAGTGCTCGGCGACTCTGAAAAGCGCAAGAAGTACGACGTCCTCGGGAACGATTGGCAGCGCGCGGCGCGCGAAGCCGAACAGCAGCGCACGTATCGCAGCGCGCAGCAAGAATACGGCAATTTCAACGGTGCCCCCGGCGGCCCGGGCGCGGGGCCGAGCGGCTTTTCGGACTTCTTCGACATGTTTTTCTCGGGGATCGGCAAGCGTGGCGCGCCTGGACCCTCGTCGTTCTCGCAGCGCGGCCAGGATCTCGAAACAACGATCGAGCTCACGCTCACCGAGTCGTACAACGGCGGAAAAAAATCGGTTTCGCTCCAACTCGAAGACGTCTGCACGCGCTGCGGCGGCACGGGGACGGATCGCAATCGCATCTGCGCGCTGTGCCACGGAACCGGACGGACCCTCGAGACGAAGAAATTCGATGTAACGATCCCGCGCGGCGTGCGCGAGGGTCAGCGGATTCGCCTTGCCGGTCAGGGTGGGAGCGGCGTCGGCGGCGGCCAAGGCGGCGACCTGTTCTTGGTCGTCCAGCTGCGCTCGGATGAAAAATACGAACGTAAGGGCGACGATCTTTACGTCGACCTGCCCGTGAGCATTTACGATCTCGTTCTCGGCGGAGACGTCCGCGTCCCCACGATGACGGGCGACGTCACGATGACGATCCCGGCGGGTACCCAGAGCAACAAGCTGCTGCGCCTCGGCGGCAAAGGCATGCCCAAGCTCAAAGATAGCGGTTTCGGCGATGAATACGTCAAGCTGGTGGCTCAGCTTCCGGCAAATCTCACGGACAAAGAGACCAAGCTCTTCAAAGAACTCGCAACGCTCCGCAACGGAAAGATATAGCGCGTAAAACCATCGTTACACGCGATCTATCTGCTACAAAACCACTACAACGAGTGATTCTTTCGGCGTATCATTGATGTGCGCATATATAGCGCAACACTGATTACAGAAGGATCACTCCCCGTGAAAACCGCCCCGGTTGTAAAAACCGACGTGAAGACCGAGTCCGAAGCCGAACCCACGCTGAACTTCTCCCGGATCATCAAACTCTCGCCCAGTGCCGGCACGTTCGCCGGATGGGGACCCAAGATGGCCGGATACGCGTTCGATGCGCTTCGCCGTCTGAACTGAGAACAAAAACCTCGGCTCGCGCCGAGGTTTTTTATTATCCGAGGCGGCACCAAGGCCGGGCCCGAGTAACCGCGCGTGCTTCGGTGGAGTTAAGGAAGTCGTATGTTAGGTGGCCCGCCGACCCACATGATGTGGTCGAATATGTTCAGTCCCGATAAGCCGACGATCAAGCGCAAAGCGGATTGGAAGCGAATCGGCGCATTTTTCAAGCCCTATTGGCGCGAGCAAATCATGGTGCTCGTCTGCATCCTGGTCGGCTCGCTCCTCGGGCTGCTACCGCCGCTGCTCACGAAGTGGCTCATCGATGACGCGATTCCGAACAAGTCGATGTCCGGCGTCTTCGGCAACGTCGGCGCGATGATCGCTGCGGCTGCGGTCGCGGCGATCATCGGCGTCTACCAAGGCTACCTGAACTCGCTCGTCGGCGAGGGTATCATGCGCGATATCCGCACGAGCCTCGTCGGCCATCTGCACAACATGCCGCTCACGTTCTTCACCAATACGAAGACCGGCGAGATCATGAATCGTGTCTCAAGCGACGTAGACAACGTCGACAACGTGGTCACCGGGACGCTCGTCTCGATCGTCACGAACGTCTTCACGATGTTCACGACCGTCGTGACGATCTTCATCCTCGATTGGCGACTTGCGATTCTCGCGCTCGTGATCGTGCCGCTCATGCTCTTGCCGCTCTCGCCGGTCGGCCGACGGATGTACGACATCCGCAAGCAGACGCGCGTGAAGCGCGACGAGATTGAATCGATCACGCAAGAAACGCTTTCGATCTCCGGCATCGTTCTTATCAAATCGTTCGTGCGCGAAGCCTTCGAACGTAGCCGGTTCTACGCCGTCGGCACGGATCTCATGAATTTAGAGATCCGCCTTGCGATGGTCGGCCGCTGGTTCATTGCCGCGATTACCGCGATGGTGATCGTCGGTCCCGCGCTCGTGTGGCTCGGCGGCGCCTATCTTGCCGTTCAAGGCATTATCACGATCGGCACGATCGTCGCCTTCGTCGCGTATCTCTCGCGTCTGTATAGCCCCGCAGCGGCGCTCGCGGGCGTCCAGGTGCAGATCGTCAGCGCCCTTGCCGTCTTCGAACGTATCTTCGAATACCTCGATATGGATGTCGAAGGTCACGAAATCGCAAACCCGATCGTGCTCACGGAGTCGCGCGGCGAGGTTGCCTTCGAGAACGTGCAGTTCTCCTATTCTTCCGAACGCACGGCACTTGACGGCGTGAGTTTTCACATCGCACCGGGTCAGATGGCCGCGTTCGTCGGCCCCTCGGGCGCCGGCAAGACAACGATCACGCAACTCGTGCCGCGGTTCTACGATCCGCAGTCGGGCTCGGTCCGCATCGACGGGTACGACGTACGCGATCTCAAGCTTGCAAGTCTGCGCGAACAGATCGGCATCGTCACGCAGGAGACCTATCTCTTCCACGACACGATCGAGGCAAACTTACGCTACGCACGCGAAAACGCAAGCGAAGCTGAGGTCATCGCCGCGGCGAAAGCAGCAAACATCCACGACTTCATCGCCCGGCTACCCGAGGGCTATAAGACGATCGTCGGCGAGCGCGGACACAAACTCTCCGGCGGCGAGCGCCAGCGTCTCGCGATTGCGCGCGTCTTGCTCAAAAATCCGAAGATCCTCATCCTCGATGAGGCAACGAGCGCGCTCGATTCGAACAACGAATCGCTCATCCAAGCCGCTCTCGTACCTCTGATGGAAGGGCGCACGAGTATGGTGATCGCGCACCGTCTCTCGACGATCCTCGCCGCCGACATCATCTTCGTCGTCGACGGCGGCAAAATCGCCGAGAGCGGCAGCCACGAGGCGCTTCTCGCGCGGAACGGCATCTACGCGAGTCTCTACTGGAAGCAATTCCGAGACGATCCGGCGCCGCAGGCGGTGTAATGTCCCTGGGCGTCGAGCACCTCACGAAGCGATTCGGTAAGAAACTCGCGGTTAGCGATCTATCCTTTCGCGTGAATGCGGGTGAACTCGTCGGCTTCATCGGCCCAAACGGCGCTGGAAAGACGACGAGTTTGCAGTGCATCGCGGGCTTCTTACGGCCCGACGCCGGACGCATCAGCATCGACGGGCAGGTCATCGAACGCGAGCGCGGCCGTTTCGTTTCACTCATCGCAGAAACGCCGGACGTTTATCCGATGCTCACCCTGTGGGAGCACCTCGCGTTTGTCGCTCGCGGCTCGCGCCTCGCGGCGGGATGGGAAGCCGATGCCGAGGCGCTTTTACGTCGCTTCGGCTTGCTCGACGAACGCGACACGCTCGGCGGCGCCGCGTCCAAAGGCATGCGCCAAAAAACGCTGATTGCTGCGACGCTACTCGCGCGAACGCGCGTCGTGCTCTTAGACGAACCGATGATCGGCCTCGACCCGCAGGGACAGCGCGAACTCAAAACACTCGTCGAAGAGTTGTGCGAACAAGGCATGGCGGTCGTCATGAGTACGCACCAAATCGACACCGCGCAAGAAATGTGCGACCGCGTTGTGATCCTCAACCGCGGGACGGTCGTCGCCGATGGAACCTTCGACGAGCTTCAAGCGCAGCGCGCGACTGCCGCGTCGCTCGAATCGATTTACTTCGACCTCACGGCTCACTGAATGTTCGGCGCTCTCCCGTATCTCGAATGGCGGATCGCACGCAACCAATTCCGCGCCTTGCTGCGCAGTCCGTGGCGTCTCCTGGCCTGGGTTCTCTACGCGGCCTACCTCGGCGGGATGATCTATCTGCGCGCTCACCCACGTTCGCACGCCAGTCCCGCGCCATCGATGCTCTCACGGGAACTCGCGACAACGATCGCCGGCGTCGCACTTCTCATGACCGGCGCGACGATCTTGACCTCCACCGGGAACGGCGTTCGCATTTTTCGGTCGAAAGCGGACGCGCTACTGTTGCCGCGTGCGGGCGTGGGCGGACGCGATCTCGTGCTTTGGCTGCAGTTGCGTACGATCGTCGGACGCGCGTGGTACTTTGTTGGATTCGTTCTTTTCTATGTTGTTGGGATCGCGCCGAACGGTGCCTCGCAGCTCGGATGGACGACGCTGCTGACGGTTCTCGTATCGCTCTCGACGGCAACGCTCGGGCTCCCGATCTATCTTGCGTCCATCACCGGGTTGCGGACCGCGATACGCACCTTCGGCGGATGCACGCTAGCTGCGGGGTTCGTCTTCGCGATCGCCGTCGGCGCGCAGTGGCTTGCGCATCAGCACGCTCTCCCAGCGGCGGTGACGGCGACTGCAAACGCCTATCTTGCGCATGTCACGCTCGCACCGGGCGACGTGATTCGCGGCGCGCTCGGCGGTTCGCCGGCCTTGTATCTTGCGCTCGTCGCGGTCATCATCATCGCGACGCTCGCGGCCTATGCACTCGCGGCGGACGTCTATCCCGAATTGACCGAAGCTTCGTTTCGGTTGTTCGATGTGGTCGAGCGTGCGAGGCGCGGCGAGGCCAAAGTCGCGCGCGCGACGACCTCGACGCGCGTTCCCGCTGGCGCCGCCATTCTGCTGTGGAAAAGCGCACTGGTTTTTTCGCGTTCACCGAGCGCCAAAATTCTGTTCGCGGTCAGCGTGCTCGTCGCGCTGATCCTGGGTACGCTGCTGGGTTTTGTGCTCCAGGATCCCGATCCGCAAGGCTTGATCGTCACGGCGGGAATGCCGCTGCTTCTCTTGGCCGTCGTTGGATTTGCATCCACGTTCAGCCTCGCCGCCGACGTGAGCAAACCGTACTGGTGGCTCACCGGAGGCTCGCTCTTCGAGCGCCTGGTCTATTGGACGATCGGCGAGACGCGTTACGCCGCTGCTGCCTTTGGGATCGGTGTCTTGATCGAGACGATCGTGGGAGGTCTTGGTATCGTTGCGGCGCTCGCGACGATTTCTGCGTGTGCGCTGTGGTGGTCGACGTACGCCGTTGGAACGCTCGTCTTTATCGTCCTGCCCGGGCAGATCGATCGACGCGGACCGGGTATGATGCTCCGCTTCATCACCGGGTGGATACCGCTCTTAATCTTGGTCGGATTCTACGGCGCCGCGTTCGCTCTCGGCCATAACGTCGCCATCGCCTTCGTGGTTATGACGTCTGCGGCGATCGCCATGGGGCTCGGGGCGCTGGCCCTTGCTGCAGAACGACTCGCGTACGGCGGCGGCGCGACGTTCGCGCGTGCGGCTGCAGAACAGAGCTAGCGGCGCTCGTCGATCGCGACGAGCGACTTCGGATTTTCGAGCGCGCTCAAATCACCAAGATCGGCGATTGCAAGATATCGGCCGCGCGCGACACGACGCATTACTTTGAGATTGCGTGTCTTCGGCAAATCGTCGACGAAGTAAATCGCTTTTGGCCGCAGCGACTTCCCCATCATACGGTCGACGATCGCAAAGAGTTCCTTGCGTAGCTCGTCGCCTTCGCTCGCGCGATCTTTCGCAACAGCAAGCACGACGACAACGTCGCCTTTCACATCATCGGGGACGGCGATCGCCGCGGCTTCCTTGATTGAGACGTGCGAGACGACCGCACTCTCGAACTCGGCCGGACCGACGCGTTTTCCCGCGACGTTAATCGTATCGTCGCTGCGGCCGCGGATGAACCAGTAGTCGTGTGCGGGCGCCGACTCGATGATGCACCAGTCGCCATGCACCCACAGATTCGGAAAGCGTTCCCAATACGTTGCAAGATAGCGCGCGTCATCGCCGCCCCAGAAACTCTGCGTCATACCCGGCCACGGCTCGCGGATCACGAGTTCGCCGACTTCGCCGCGAACCGGTTTGCCCTGGGCATCGACGACATCGGCAACCATGCCGGGGATCGGCCCGTGAAACGAGTTCGGCACGAGGGGCATCGTGGGGAAGCAGCCGATGATACCGCCGCCGATCTCCGTACCGCCGGAATAATTGATGATCGGCGCGACGTCGCGGCCGACATGATGCGCGAACCACTTCCACGGTTCGGTATTCCACGGCTCGCCCGAGCTTGCGAGAATCCGCAGCGCCGAGAGATCGTGCGCGTGCGGGTGCTCGTCACCGTGCGTCATGAGCGAGCGGATTGCCGTCGGCGCGATGCCCAGGTGCGTCACGCGATGCTCCGCGCAAATCTTCCAAAGACGATCGGGGCCCGGATAGTCTGGAGTGCCTTCATACAGCACGATCGTTCCGCCGAGTCCGAGCGCACCGAGCACAAGAAACGGTCCCATCATCCAACCCATATCGGTGAACCACAGCATCCGATCGCCGGGCTTCATGTCCATACACAGATGTTGGTCGATCATCGTCTTGATCGGAAAACCGGCGTGCGCGTGAACGGCGCCTTTGGGTTTGCCGGTCGAACCGGATGTATAGAGGAGCAGATACGGATCGGTCGCTGCCGTGCGTTCGTAGGTTGCCAGCGGCGTTGCCGCTGCGACCGTGCTCTCCCAATCGAGATCGCGTCCGGATTGCATCGGAACGTCGAGCCCCGCGCGCTTGAAGACGAGCACGTGCTCGATGCTCGGCACGCTTGCGAGTGCTTCATCGGCAATGGACTTCGAGATCACGGGCTTGCCCCGGCGCAGCACACCGTCGACCGTTAAGAGTATCTTTGCGCGCGCATCGGCAAGCCGCGCCGAGAGTGCATCGGGACCATAGCCGGAGAATGCGGGAACGGCGATTGCACCGCAGTATCCGATTGCGAGTAGTCCGATTGCGGTTTCCGGAATCAGCGGCATAAAGATGCCAACCGTGTCACCTTTGCGCACGCCGAGGCCGCGCAATGCTCCGGCAAGACGGGCGACGGCATCGCGCAGTTCATCGAAGGTGTAGCGGCGGACGGCGCCGTCTTCGCCTTCCCAGACAAGCGCTTCGGCCGATCCGCGTCCCGCGGCGATATGGCGTTCGAGACAATTCGCCGGCGCATTAAACCCGGCGCCTGGAAACCAGCGGGCGAACGGCTTATCGCGCGAGAGGTCGACGACACTCGACCACGGCGAATCCCAGTGCAGACCCAGCGTCCGCACGATCTTCTCGTTGAAGCCGGTAAGATCGGAGGCGACGTACGCGAGCAGCGCGGCATAGTCGGGGACGCCGACGGACTTCATAAACGCCGTTAAATTCGCGCTTGCGATCTGGTCGCTTGTGGGATGCCAGGCGTAGTCGGATGCGGTCGTCGTCATAGCTCCAGGGGTTCATTCCCGGCGGTCGTGACCCTTGAGGGCAAACGACTCGGCGGAGCCTTGTGCGGGTATGGCTAATTGTAGATGGACGTGATCGCAGCGAGTGACGAGAGCCTCCCCAAAGTCTCGCTCAGCCGCTCCCAACGGGTGCGGCTCATCCTCGTCGGGCTTTTCGTCGCCATTGTCGCTGCGCGCGTCACGCCGGACATCGTACGTATCTTTATTCCACTGGGTGTCTTCGGCTATGCGACCGACGCGAACGCGATCGTCGTCAAAGTTCCCGACCCCAAAACGCTCGTTGTAAAAATCCCCTACGTTCCGGCAAAACCCGCGGATCGGCTGCAGATCGGCGACCGCGTGCGGATCGACCGCATTACCCCGTTCGACCGCAAACCGGGTATCGCGGGGACGGGGTACACACGCCAAAATTTCGATCGCAAACTGCCGATCGAACGCAAAGGCAAAGAGCGCTTCATCACGATGACGGCGTCACCCGAGCCCATCGCAAGCCGCCTCTTCACGCTCGCCCGCATTTTCATCTTTGTCGCATCGATCAGCCTCGGCGCGATCCTCTTCCTCATCAAACCGGGCTACGCAACCGGCGGTTTCTTCGCATTTTGCATCGGCGGCGAAGCGCCCACCACGTACTTCGATCAAATCTTCGATCCGTGGTACACCGAAGTACCGCAATGGATCGGTCATACGATTCAAGGCGGAGCGGGGGCCGCGCTGCTGCTCTTTGCCCTTGGACTCATCGATCACGACAACGTCCGCGAGCGGAGCTATGCAATCGCTGCAGCGAATGTCGGCCTCATCATGGGAACGCTCAACGCATACGTCTTTTGGGCGCTGCACTACGGGGCGCACCCAGCAGAAGTGTTCCAAAACATTTTTACGAGCGCATCGACGCTCCTCACAATCGCAACGGCAGGCGTCTTACTCCTCGCGTATCTCCGAGCGAAAGGACGCCTGAAACGTGCCCGGTCCGCGTGGATCGGCGGCGCGTTTGCGGTCGCAGGCGCCGGGCATTTGATCTCGGTGCAGTTTTATCCGACGTATTTACCGTTCTGGGTCAACGGCGCGCTGGTGTCGCTAACGATCGTGCCGATCGTCGTCGTCTGGATCGCGGTCGTGCGCAGCCGCTTCTTCAACGTCGATTTCGTCGTCAGCAAAGCGATCGTGTACGTTGCAATCACCGCGGCCGTCATCGGCATCATCACGGTTTGCGAGGAAGTCCTCACCTATCTCTTTTACAACAACACCGACATCGCATACGGCTTCATCATCGTCATCTCGCTTGCAATCGGATCGTTTACCGGCAAGATCCGCATGATCGTCGACTCGTTCGTCGATAAGTTCATCTTTCGTGACCGGCACGCCCAACAGAAGGCGCTCGAGCTAATCGCCGGCTACATCCTCGATGCCGAAACCGTCGAAGACGTCTATCGCGCGCTTTTACAAGACGCTGCTCACGCACTCAAACTCACCTTCGGCGGCATTCTGGCGCGCCAGAGCGACGGCAGCTACCGGCTCAGCCAAAGTCACGCCTGGCCCGACGATTGCGAAGTCATGCTCGGAGCGGGCGACGCGCTGACCCTGGCAATCGCGCGCACGCGCGGCGTTTTGAGTTTCAGCGGCAAGGAAACCTCGCTCATTCGCGATGCCTTTCCGAACGAACGGCTCACGTTCGCTGCGCCCATCTTCTTCGATCGCTCGGTCGCCGCGATCGTGGTTTACGGACACAACATCAGCGGCTTAGATCTCGATCCGCAAGAGCGTGCGCTACTCGTGCGCGTCGTCGCGCATGCCTCAATCGCGCTCAACTCGATCGAACTCGCACGTTATCGCAAGCTCCATTCCGATACGGCCGAGCCGCTCGAACTACCGATGGTCTCCGGCTAGTGCCCGACGCCCTGGTAGCGGTTAAGACCGAAACGCCAGAACGTGTACGCGGCCACCACGAAGGCAATTCCGATCAGCGGCGTCAGTAGGCCGACGGCGGGCGGCAAAAAGAGCCCGGCTTCCGTCTTTTGCAAAAAGAACGTGGCCGGGAAATAATTCATGAACGCAAACGGAAACACGAACGAGAGGATCAGGCGCACGCCGCGCGAGTAGATACTGATCGGATAGCGCGTGAACTCTTGTTCGAGTTCGAGGACGATCCAGCGCAACGTATCGACGCGAATGAACCAAAATGCCGCCGTCGAGATGATGAGGCTAATCGCAAGATCGATCAGCGCGCCGCCGAGCATGATCAGCGGCACCATCACGATGAACAGCCAGCCGACGTGCACGCCAGCAAGCCACGTCGCGCCGATGAAATATGAGATCGCTAGCAAGAGTTCGTCGGGGAAAATCTGCCCGGGCATCGTGATCGCCTGGAAGAGCGCATCGAGCGGACGCACGAGAAGCCGGTCGAATTCACCGTCGCGGATGTGCTCTGGGATGTCGCCGATCGCCGAGAAAAACGTGTTATTGATCGCATGGCTTACCATCCACAGGCCGTAGAGGAACGCCATGTCTTTGAAGTTCCAGCCGTTCATCGAAGGAAAGCTGTGCAGCACGACCCACAGCGCGAAGATCGCCGAACCGTGATAGATAAACGTGAAGGCGAACCACATGATAAAATTCGCCCGATATTCGAGCGTCGTTAAGATGTTGATCCGCCAGTAGACGCGGTAGACTTCGAGCATCGCCGCCACGTGCTACCCGCCCTGGACGATCACGCGCTTCGAGCCCGCGCGCCAGACGAACGTTGCGATGACCGCCAGAATCGCAAGCCACATCACCTGGAGACCCATCACTTCGAGGTAGCGGTCCGGTTTGATGATTCCGACGTAGATCAGCAGCGGCGTCGAGAACATTGCCGCAAAGGGCAGGGCGAAAATAAACTTTTGAAATGCCAGCGGGAAGAGCACCAGCGGTACGATTTGGCCGCCTAAGAGATCGGTGACCCACGTGAGGATCAGTTGTGCGGCGTGAATTTCAAGCGTCCAAAATGCAATGCAGTTGAGAATGAAGTTGATGAAAAACCCGACCATGTAGCCGAGGAAAAAACTTACGAAGAATGCGAGCAGCACCCCGGCTGATGGCACGTCGACATGGACGAACAAGAGCGCGAGGATCAGTGAGGGTACGATCAATGCGGCATGAAAGAGAACTTCGCCCGTCCCGTCGCTGAAGAGGTACAGCGGTACGCTGATCGGTTTCATGAAGTCCGTGGCGATGCTGCCGTCATGCAGTTTATCGTGCAGGATGCGCGTCTGGTCGATATCGAGCACGAGACCCATCAAGAGCGCGACGGTCGAATACGTGATGATCGCATGCAGCGGAAGTTCGCTCGGCGCGGCGTTGCGCGAGTAGAGCGCGACCCACACCATGCGTAAGAGGTAGACGCGTACGACGAACGAGCCGATCGCGGTGAAGACTTCGAAGCGGTAGGTCGATTCGCGAGCAATCGCTTTTTTCGCGAACTCGACGTACGGTTCGATGCGGAACGCGCGTGCGGCGAGACTCACGTAAGCGAGGGCGCTGCGCTAGCCGGCTGGGTGTATCCCTCAAGGTAGATGCGCCGCACGATCGATTCGATATCCGGTTCGATGATCGCGACGTCCGTGATCGAGTAACGCTCGGTCACGCGGCGGATGAGGGCCTCGGCGCTCATCTTCGAGCGATCGAAACGCAGCTTAACGTTATTATGATCGCGGCTTTCAAGTTCCGCGCCTTCGATCGAGAAATCGGGATATGTTTCGGAGAGATTGACGACGAGCGTGCGGTGCGTGCCATATTCGGTGCGGAGGCGTTCGAGCGAACCGTTGTAAATCACGGTGCCTTTATCGATCAGTACGATACGGCGGGAGAGCCGCTCGACGTCGGCAAGATCGTGCGTCGTGAGGATAACGGTCGTACCGCGGTCGCGATTGACCTCGGCGATGAATTCGCGAATCGCTTCTTTGGCGACGACGTCCAGGCCGATCGTCGGTTCATCTAAGTACACGATCTTGGGATCGTGCAGCATCGCTGCGGCAAAGTCGCCGCGCATGCGTTCGCCTAGCGAAAGCTGACGCACGGGTGTATCCATGAATCGCTCGAGATCCAAGATATCGGAAAAGTGCTTGAGGTTCTGCTTGTAGCGGTCGCGCGGTACGCCGTAAATCGCGCGCAGCAGCTCGAATGATTCGCGCAGTGGCAGATCCCAGTACAGCTGACTGCGTTGTCCGAAGACGACGCCGATATTGTGCGCGTTTTCGCGCCGATGCGCGTGCGGCGTTATGCCGTTCACGGTGATCGAGCCCGAACTCGGCACGAGGATGCCCGTGAGCATTTTGATCGTCGTCGACTTACCCGCGCCGTTGGGACCGATGTAGCCGATCACCTCACCCGCATCGAGCGAGAGATTGACGTTCTCGACGGCGATCTTCTCCTCGTACGTGCGGGAAAAGAGCGTCGAGAGCGCTCCCGCGATCCCGGGCTCTCGTTTGATCGAACGAAAGACCTTCTTCAGATCGCGTGTTTCAATGATGGGCATCCTCGTATCGTTTCCACGAAATGCCGGACGAAGCATCCAGCGGCCAGGAGAGCCCTTACCGGCGGAGCACGGGCCGGACGTTTTCTTAACGGAACATTAGAGGACTGAAAGCCAAATCGCGGAACTCGCCGGATACCAACACTCGTTGTCGGTATGGATGAGCGGTTCTTATGGACCGGTTGTATCTACAAAAATTAGGGGGTGATTTCACATGGCCGCCAAGAAAAAAGCAATGAAGAAGAAAGCAGCAAAGAAAGGAAAGAAGTAACTTTCTTTCTTTCTATTCGATCAAGCAATAATTCGTAATTATTACGCGGTCCCTCCGGGGGCCGCGTTTTTTATGCCCGCGCGGCCAGTTTGGCGAGGGACTCCGGCGCCGTCGAGGCGAGGCGCTCGGCCCGCTTCTGCACGAGCCACCCGGCCGCAAAACCGGACGTTTCGATCGTCTCTTGGATCCGCGTCCCCGTTCCCTCGGGGGCGAGCGTCCAGATTCGCCGCAGTTGCGCCGCCGGACCGAATTGCAGCCGGATGGCAAACCGCCGCTGCGACACCACGTCTTCGATCACGTAGGCGGTCTGCCGCCCGCGCGCCGGCTTGATCGTCAGGTACGCGCCGGGCGTCAGCGCCTCATCGACCCACATCCAAGCGACGTCGGCATTCCATTCACCCCAGCGCGGGCCGTCGATGAGCACGGTCCAGACCGCTAGCGGATCGGCAGAAGCCAGGGTCTCGTGGGTCCAGATCATCCCGCGGAGACGGGCGCGTGGCCGAAGAGCGCCGGGATGAAATGCCCCGCGACGTACGAGATTCCAAAGACGACCGCGCCGAAGGCGACGAGTTCCGCACCTTTACTCCACGGATTGCGGCCGGCAAGTCGGCCGGCGAAGATCCCGATCCCAAAGAGCGCGATGCCGCCGAGCACGACGCTCGCCGCAAGGGCCATGTCGTAGGCGATACCCGGGAAAAGATACGGCAACAACGGCACGACCGCTCCGGCGGCAAACGAGCCCGCCATGCCGAGCGCCGGACGAACGCCGCCGCCTTCGGCTTGGCGCGGATCGATGCCGAATTCATCGCGCATCATTTCGTGCAGCCAGATATCCGGATTGGTCGCCAGGCGCCGCACGATCATCTGCGATTCTTCGACCGTAAAGCCTTTGAGGCGATAGTAAGCGACCTGCTCGGCAAATTCTTCGTCGGGATTGGCGAGCATCTCGGCGCGTTCCATGGCAATTGCCGCGCTGACGACCTCGCGTTCGGATTTCGACCCCAAATATTCGCCGACGCCCATCGAGACAGCACCGACGACGAGCGAGACGAGGCCCGTGAGCAGAATCGTCGAGCGATCCGGCTGCGCCGCCCCAACGCCCGTGACAATCCCAAGGGCCGTGAGCAGCCCGTCCTGCATTCCGAACACGATCTCGCGAATCGAGCGCGCTTTCTCCAAACGCCCGCGTTCGGGCGTATCGGGGACGCGCGGAACCCGGGCCGGCGCCGACTTTCCGTCGATGCCCAGAACCAGTCCGGTTTCTTGCGCGTGTTCGTCCATCATAAATTTTGTATCCAAAAATCCATCTGTCGCGTGAGGAGGTGGCGGCGTTCGGGAATCCCCGTCACGCCGTGGCGCTTGCGGGGATACACGTCGAGATCCACTTGAATCCCGGCTTTGATGAACGCTTGCACGAGGCTGATGGTATTTGCCATGTGGACGTTGTCATCGCTCGTTCCGTGCTGCATTAGCAGCTTGCCTTTGAGGTTGGACGCCTTCTCAAGCACGGAACTCTCACGATAGATCGCCGCATTTTTCTGCGGTGTCCCCATGTAGCGCTCGGTGTAGATCGTATCGTACAGCGACCAATCGGCCACCGTCCCGCCCGCTTCCCCCGCTTTAAAGACGCCCGGTGCGTGCGTCATGACGTAGGTCGTCTCGTATCCGCCGAAGCTCCAGCCCGTGATCCCTAAACGTGCGGCATCGACGAAGGGCTGTGCCGCAAGATATTTTGCGCCCGCGAGTTGACCGGCAAGCGAGCGCGGACCGAGTGCGTGATACATCGAGCGTACCGCGGCTGACTTGTCGATCTGCGAACCGGGACCGTCGATGCTAAAGACGATGAAGCCGCGCTGGGCGAGGGCGCGATTAAAGAGTGCGCCCGAGCCGCCCCAGACGTTGCGCGTCGTCGGCGACGCCGGGCCGCCGTAGATCGAGACGATCACCGGGTACTTCTTCTGCGCATCGAAGTCCGGCGGCTTGATCATCCACGCATCGAGCGCACCGTCGGGTGAATCAACCGAGAGTGCGACTTGTTCTGGGAGTGCGAGCGGTGCGATCGATTTGCTCTGCATGAAGACGGCACCCGTGTTCGTTTGGTGGAGGTCGCCGATCGAAACGATTGCTGGCGCGTTCATCGTGGAAAACGTATCCAGGTAGGCGGAACCCGACGCCGGCACCGACGTCGCGTGCGTTCCGGCAGAGCTTGCAACGATACGCATCTTCCCGCTCGGAAGAGCGATCGCGAGCAGCGAGGTGTCGCGCCGGGTCGGATACGCCGCGCTGACGTACGCGACGTCGGCGTCGATGCGCTCGATCGCGTTCACGCGGTAGCCGTGGGTAAGTGTCGTATTCGTACCGTTGCGGACGTCCGTGCGCGTGAGGGCCTGCTCTCCCGTGTCTTCGCTCACGCGGTACATGGATTTGCCATCGTGCGAGAATTGCGGCCGTTCGCGCGCTTCGACCCAGGTCTTCGAATCTTCGTGCGCGATCGTCCGCTGCGTGCCGCCTTCGAACGCAACGAAACGCATGTGTTGTTGGGGACGATCGAGGATCTCTGCCACGAGCGTACCGCTGGGCAGAAAGGCGATCGTCGGAACATAGTCGTCGTTCTTCTTCGTCGTATAATACGTGCGCGGCGCTCCACCGGAAGCGGAGATTTCGCGCAGGGTGACGACCGGATTCTTTTCGCCCGCCAGCGGATACCGTTCGAGTTCGACTTTTTGGTCGGCGTTCAAGAAATCGACGATCGGATACGCCGTCACCGGCGCATCATCAAAATGCAAGTACGCGATCCGATCGCCGGCGGGCGACCAGCGATACGCGTGATCCATGCCGAGCTCTTCGGAATACACCCAATCCGGATCGCCGTCGACATCGGTCGGTCGACCGGTGCGGGTCAGTTGCGTTTGCACGCCGCTCTTGAGATTCACGACCCCAAGTCCCCCGTCATGAACGTAGGCGATCCGGTCGCCGCTTGGCGACCACTGCGGATCGTCAACGCTTTTGGCTACTCGCTTTTTCGCCGTACCATCGGCCGAAATGACGTAGAGATCGCCGCCGTCGAGATACGCGAGCATGCGGCTATCGGGGGACCAGACGATCTCGGCAACCGGCCGCGCGCCTTTACCGAGCGCATTTGCTTTGAAGAAAATGCGATCGGTTTTGGTTCGCACGTCGTAGACGTGGGTGTCGAGCGGCTCCAGTTTGCCGCCGGGGAGCGTGTAGAGAAAGCGCGTCCCATCGGGCGACCAGGTCGGTCGCGCCGGGAGCCGTCCCGTGAGTGGTTCGGCCGCCACGATATCGGTAATTTGCAGCGGCTTTGCGACGGCAGTGTCGGCAGAGACCGCCGCGAGCGGAAATGCGAAAAATGCCGCCGTGGATACCATCGCGAAACGCAGTAGACGCAAAAGAACTTCCCCCAAACGAGTGATGATGAACGACAAAGAACAGAATCCGATCGTCGCGATGGCGATGAAAATCCGCGCCAGTCGCGACCTTGCCGCCGCGGTCGATTCCGCGACGTCCATAACGAGCACCGCGGGGACCGACGCCGAGCAATCGTTCGCCGCCTTAGGCGAGGTTCTCGCTATCGGCTCGAAACGCCTCAATTCGATCCTCGGCAAAGGGGGCATTACCTTCGTGCGCTTGGAGAAGCCCGTGCGCTTCCGCCTGCGTTTTGGTGAGAAGCGTATCAGCCTGGATCTCGACCGCGTCCAGCAGCTCGTCGTTATCAAAGGCGAGGGCTTCGAGGGCGAATATCAATTCGATGTCGGCGCGAACGTGCCGTCGCTGATCAACCTCTCGAAACTCTCGAACGATCCGGGCTACGGCGAGGCGATCACCGGCACGTCGCTACTTAAAGCGATCGCCGCGGACGCGGAATTGCCGCGGCCCGCACACCTCGACGTCCCGCCGCTGCAACTGTAACCTTCGCCGCACGCGTGCGCGCAACGATCGGCGCGGACGGGCAAATCGTTTGCAACGGGCAGCGTTCGCACTGCGGCGTGGGCGCTTTACAGATCGCACGGCCGTGTAAGATCAGCCAATGGTGCGCGTGCCGCCATTTCTCGCTTGGCACGAGTTTCGTTACGTCTTCTTCCACGGCGCGCGGGGTCGTGCCGAGCGTCAGTCCGAGGCGATGCGACACGCGAAAAACGTGCGTGTCGACCGCGAACGCCGCTTCCTCGAAGGCAACCGACATCACGACGTTGGCCGTTTTGCGGCCGACGCCGGGAAGCGCTTCGAGCGACTCACGATCCGCGGGGACGACACCCCCGTGGTCGCTCATCAGGCCGCGTGCTGCATTGACGATGTTCTTCGCTTTCATGCGATAGAAGCCGCACGATTTGACGATCGGCTCGACATCGAGGGGGTCCGCTGCGGCAAGTTGAGCGGGACCCGGGTACGCTGCAAACAGCTGTGGAGTCGTAAGATTGACACGCACATCCGTGCACTGCGCCGAGAGGATGACGGCGATGAGCAATTCGAAGGGGTTCCGATAGTCGAGCGCCGTGACGGCGGTGGGATACGTTGCCTCCAAGATTGCCAGCTCGTCGTGGGCGCGTGCTCGCGTGACCTTGCGTTTTGGAAATGGGATACTCACGACCGAAGCTTGGCGGGGGACGATTTGACGCCTTCACCCAAGGTGGACGTCTCCATTTGCTTGCGAGGGTGTTCGACTATGGACGTACGGATGGTAGCCGCTTTAATCGCCACGATGGCGCCGGGCATCGCGACAGCGCAAGAAAATCCGGACGTTGCGCCCCAACCAGGCCCAATTGCAATTTATACGCGTATGACGCTAGCCATGCGCGCAGAAGCGATCCCTCCGCCGCTCTCGTATCGAGAAGTTTTCGAGCCAAGCGGGTTGACACTCACGGTTACCAAGCAGTCGCGCGCGGCCCGTCGAATCGCGTTGCTCTTTTCCCCGCAGGCACGCTCCACGGCGCTTGCAATTACCGAGGCGAACGGCACCGAGGGCATAACGATTCGGGATGAAACGACGAACGAATCCTACACCGGAAACTCCCTCTTCACGTCGGTCACCTGGGCGGGCATTCGTCAAGCTCCGGGCGTCACGACGGCAGGCAAGGTACCCGTCCCCCAAGCCACGGGCGATGCGGGCGGATCGGCTGGACTCTTCGATCGAGCAGGCAGCACCCTGCGCTCCGATGTTATTGCGATCAGCGATAAATCGTATCGAATCGCGTTCGTAGCAAGTGAAGCGATCGATGATGCACCCGTGTATCATCTGCGCCTTACGCCGCGTTCCGATCCGGCAAGACATACGATCCGAGACTTGTATGTCGATACGACAACGTATTTGGTACGCCGGGTCACAACCGAATTCAAAGACGAAGCGTATGTCAGCGGCTATTCGGGCCGACTCGCACTCGATTTCAGCCGAATCTCCGGATACTGGCTCGTCTCGGGCGGCACGCTTGCGAGTAAGGCGCACATCTTCTTACAACAGTTTCACGGCGAGGCGAGATTCTCGGTCCGCGACGTTGCGCTTGTCTCCGGAGAACGCTAAGGGTCGGTCGCGAAACCTTTTGCGTATCGCGCGGAATCTGAGCCAGCATGCCGTTCTTCAAGCAAAAAGATGCCTCGATTCCGCCCGGGCAATCGCTGACCACCGGCTTTCCGGTACTCCACGTCGGCGACGTTCCGGCGTTCGATCCGGGGGCCTGGCGATTGAAATTTTCCGGCATGGTCGCAAGTCCGTTCGAGCTGAGTTTCGATGAACTACGCGCGTTGCCCTCAACCGAGTGGCGCGGCGACATTCACTGCGTGACGCGCTGGTCCAAGAAAGACACGATCTGGCGCGGCGTCTCGTTTAAGTCGCTTGTCGAACGCGCGCAGCCGCATCCGGGCGTGACGCACGTGATCCAACACGCGGAGAATGCATACACGACGAATCTTCCGATTACGGACATGCTCGGGGACGACGTTCTCGTCGCGTATGAATTCGACGGAGCCGCGCTCGAACCGATCCACGGCGGGCCGGTGCGCATGCTCGTTCCGAAGAAATACTTTTGGAAGAGCGCAAAGTGGGTGCACGGTTTTGAATTCCTCGATCACGACGTCAAGGGCTTCTGGGAAGTCCGCGGTTACAACAACGAAGCCGATCCTTGGAAAGAACAACGCTACAGCGATTTGCCGAGCTGGTTCGGATAACAAAAAAAATGGAGCGACGAATCGCTCCATTTTTTTTCAGTTACCGACGGGGGACGTTAGTCGAAGGCGCCCACGAGTTGGACGAGCTTGCCGTTCTGACCGTCAATCGCGTAGACGTCGAAGTTGATTAACGATTGATACGGGAGAAAGTTACTCGTATCGGCTGCGCCGCTCGTGCCGGCGTTCCCAGCTTGCCCTTGCGAGGGTAAGACCGTTGCGGACGAGGTCGTCGGCGGCGTGTTCGGCGGGGCGACATAAAAACCAACGCCGGTTCCGGACGTTTGCGCCGGAATGATGACGTTCACAGCCGTCCCCTGACCCGTCGCACCACCGGTTGCCGGCGCAAATGTCGCCGTACCGGCTGAGGTATAATTCGAGCCCGGCGGCGTGAACGTGCCGAACGTCACCGTTGCCGCGCCTGCGGCAGCAGCGGCCGGAGATGCGTGATGGGCCGTTACGCTGGCTTGGCCAGCGGGCGTCGTGAACGGGATTTCTTGGAAGAACTGGCACTGCGAGCCCGTGGGCGTGCCGCCACCATTTGCGACCTTACCGGCGATCACGACCGTGTAGCGCTGATTGTTGCGAAGTTGCGGCAAATTACACGAGACAACGGTGTTCGTCGCGCCGGCACCCGTCGCGACGATCGAAAGCGAAACGGTCGGTTCGTTCTGGAAGGTCGTAAACTGACCGTACGCCAGGCCCGTACCCGTTGCAAACGTGCCGCCGGTGTTGGTTCCAAGATGGATGTCGAGCGAACCGGCATCGGGCGAACCGTTGAGAAAACGCAGCTGCGCGGTTTCGCTAAGCGCGGTCGACGTACCGGAACTTCCGCCGCCGCAAGCGGCGAGGGAGGCGAGTGATGCGAGCGACAATATCGCAATCGCGGTGCGAGTATTCTTCATGTGCGTGTCCTTTTGCTGGTATCAGAGTCGAAGAGATGACCGCACGAAGAATACCCAACGGCCGCCGGTTATCACACCGGCGGCCGTTCTTTAACAATCGAATCATCGTAAGCTCGCTTGCTCACAATTGCATTGCGTGCGCGCGCACGCTCGGCTTTCCGATCAGTCGAAACGAGCGACGAGTTGCAATGCTGAGGTCGCGCTCTTCGAGTCGATCGCGAAGATCGAGAGATGGTAATCACCGGGGAACGGAAAGAGACTTCCCGTATTCGCCGGGTCGATCGCCGAGGGTTCCAATTTAAATGCCGGTGCCACGGTGCTCGAAGCCGTCTGACCGTTTGCGACCACGTAGAATCCAATGCCGGGCGCCGTCGCAGCAGCTGCCGGGACGAGCGACGGAGCGGGTTGCGGTACCGGCGCCGTGCCGCCGGCAAACGTAACGGTTGAACTTACGGAATAGTTCGTCGCAGCGGGGCTGTAGGTTCCCCAATCGATCTTCGATGCGAAGCTCGGAGCGCTGTGATGGAAATTCACGACGCCCTGCAGCGTCGTATTCGTGTAGGTCGGCTCGGAGAAGAGCTGCATCTGCAGGTTACTCTTTGCGGCAGTACCGGCGAGGACGACCGTGATCTGTTTATTCGCGCCCGATAGAACGGGGGTCGTCACCGCAGGGACGATCGGCGTCGACGTGCCGGTGGTGTCGAATTCAATCTTGTGCGGGACGCCGCCCGAAATCAAATAGTACGGCGTCACCGCACTAAAAGGGAGCTGCGAGATGAGCAGAACGCCGTCCACATAGACGTCGAAGGTGCCCGGGGAAGTCGTGCTTCCAACGACGTCAGGTGAGCCGGCGACGAATCGCACGACCGCGGTTCCCGTCGCGTTCGGATTCGGCGTTGAGGGCGCCGTTGCGCCGGGCGTGATCGTTGATCCGCCGCATGCCGCGAGTGAAACGGCGACGACGCCGATAAAGCCGAGTAACGTTGTACGAATGACCTGCATGGAGAATTCCCTTCGAACTATCGGAGGCGGATGCCGCTTTCTTCGCGGGCAATGATGCGTTCGCGCTCGAGCGCGGCGACGGTTGGTTCGAGTTCAACAAGCCGGTCGGCAGGGACGACGGCGGCGAGATCCGCGATGAGCGCGGAGACGCTGAGCACGTCGTTCCCCGGTAGATCGCGCAGCCGGTCGATGATACGTCCGCGCAAAAAGCGCGTCGTACGCTCGAATGGCAGCGACTCCTGCGGCGACCGGCGCGGGGCATATGCCCGCGCTCGCTCGCCTAAGGTAGCAGCATCGACCGGCGCCGCGGCACACCAGGGCGTCAGCGGACAAATCAAACACTTGGGTGCGCGCGCGGTACAGATGGTTGCGCCCAAGTCCATCATTGCCGAGTTCCAATCATGGGCAAGTCCGCTTGGAAGCTCCTGGGCAGCAAGCCCGTCCAGTTCCGCTGGCGTCGCAAGCGGTGGATATTCGAGGCCGAGGTGCGTGCGATGAATGACGCGCCGCAAATTGGTATCCATTGCAACATCATCGCTTTCGAAAACGAACGCCCGCACGGCGGCTGCCGTATAGGGGCCAACGCCGGGTAAGGCTCGTAGCGCTTCGCGATCGCTTGGGAGAGCACCGCGTTCACCAACGGCGACGGCGAGTGCATGGAGGCGCAGCGCGCGCGAGTTGTAGCCGAGCCCGCGCCACATGCGAACGACATCGCCGCTGGCACTTGCCGCGAGCGCTTCAAAGGTCGGGAAGCGCTCGAGAAATGCCTCGTAGAGCGGGATGACACGATCGACTTGTGTCTGCTGCAACATGAACTCGCTCACGATGACGCGATACGGGTCGCGCGTGGAGCGCCATGGTAACTTCGCGCGCCCGAACGCCGCGTACCACGCGAGGAGCGCCGCTGTGCGCGGCGCGAGGAGCGGTGCTATGAGAGCGCCGCTCCGATGCGTTTGATGCCCTCGGCGATCAGCGATTTATCAACCGGCGTGAGCGCAAGACGAAAGTTGTGATCGCCGCCCGACGAGGCGAAGAATGCCTCACCGAAAAGAAACGACGCGCCGTTGCGTTCGCTTGCATCGAGCAATGCGCGCGCGCGAATGTCGCGCGATGCCGTTGCCCAGAGATAGTAACCGCCGCCCGCTCGAGCCAGGCGCATGGTACTCGGCCAGTACTGATCGATCGCCGCGAACGCGATCGATCGGCGCTCCGCAAGTTCTGCGCGCAGTAACTCCACGTGCGCGTCATAGGCCGTGGTCATGTAGTCGCAGACGCTTGCCTGCACGTACATACTGGTCGCCATATCGTAGGACTGTTTGCGAAGGAGGAGGCGATCGTAAATCGTCCGCGGCGCGACGAGCCAACCGAGGCGCAGCGAGGGCGCAATCGTTTTGCTGAAGCTGCTCAAGTAGATCACGTCCTCGCCGGAACGTGCGAGGAGCGGCGGCGTCACGACCGGCGCGAGTTCGCCGTACGGATCGTCTTCGACGATCGGCACCCCTGCGCGCCGCGCGAGCGTTACCAACCGCTCGCGACGGTCGGCGTTCATCGTGACGCCGGTCGGATTGTGCAACGACGGCATCGTGTAGATGAAGCGCGGGCGGCGCGTGCGCAAGATCGCCTCGACGTGATCGACACGCAGACCGTCGTCGTCGACCGGAACGGGGATCGCGCGCAGGCCATGGATTTGAAAAATCTGCAGCGCTCCCGGATACGTCGGCGCTTCGACGATTATTTCATCACCCGGCTCCGCCAGCGACTGCGCGACAAGCGTGATCCCTTGCGTGGAGCCGGTGAGCATCAGGACGTCGCGCGCATCCACCGCGCAGCCGCGCAGGCGCATCCGCTCCGCGATCGCTTGGCGTAATGGGGCGAATCCCTCACTGTCACCATAGGTGAGGACGAAGTTCACGTTGTTGCCAACCCGCGCGAACGATGCGGAGAGGTCGGCGAGCGGCGAGGGATCGGCCGGCGGCACGCCTTGCACGAAGGCGATCCGGTCGCCATGGCCGACCGCGGCGAGTTCGCCGAGAACCGAGGGATATTGCCCGACGCGCCAAGGTGGGAGCGTTACCCACCACGGAACGCCGGCACTGCGCTCGGGCTGACCGACGCGCAGCGGAGCGACGCGCGAACCCGAACCGACGCGCTGTTCGATCAGGCCATCGGCGACCAGCTCGCGGTACGCATGGACCACGGTGCTCCGGTTGACATCAAGCCGGACCGCAAGGCTCCGTTCGGGCGCCAGGCGCGTGCCTTCGGGAAGGGCCCCCGTGAGGATCTGCTCGCGCAGGCGCTCGTAAATTTGCCGGTAGATCGGCACGATACTCGCCCGGTCGATTTCGACCGTAGACTCGGCCCATCCATTTCGCGCCATCGCTCACCCATTTCCGATTAGGAGCCACCCATTCCCGCGCTCCCGCGCGAGTATCTGCAGAATTGGATGGGCGAGAGTTCCAGTTGGACGGCGGAGTGCTAACCGGGCACTGCTACACTACTTCGACCCCTCGCGTTTGCCTCCGCAAGGCACTACGCAGATCTCGGGAGTTGTTTTCGCATATGATCGATACGCCGAACCTCGTCGCAAGCGTCCCCGCCGCCGCGCCGCAAGCCGATCCGCAAGAGACGCAAGAATGGATCGAGGCGCTCGACGGCATTATCGCCGCCGAAGGCAAGGATCGGGCGCGCGACATCATCGCTGCGCTCGCCCAGCGCGCCCGCACGCGCGGCGTCGAGATTCCGATCGCGCTGACGACTCCGTACGTGAACACGATTCCCGTGCGCGATCAAGCAGCGTTTCCCGGCGATGCGGCAATCGAAGAACGTCTTCGCCACTACCTTCGCTGGAACGCGATGGCGATGGTCGTTCGCGCGAATAAAGAGTCCAGCGAACTCGGCGGACACGTTGCGACGTTCAGCTCGGCGGCCACGCTCGTTGACGTCGGCTTCAATCATTTTTGGCACGCCCCGTCGGCGACGCACGGCGGCGATCTCGTCTACTTCCAAGGCCACTCGGCTCCCGGCGTGTACTCGCGTGCGTTCATGGAAGGCCGCATCAGCGAAGAGCAGCTCAATCATTTTCGCCGCGAAGTCGACGGCAAAGGCATCTCGTCCTATCCGCACTCGTGGCTGATGCCCGAGTTCTGGCAGTTCGCGACGGTCTCGATGGGCCTCGGCCCGCTTCAAGCCGTGTATCAAGCGCGCTACATGAAGTATCTGCACGATCGCGGGATCGCCGATACGAGCGGCCGCAAAGTCTGGTGTTTCCTCGGCGACGGTGAAGTCGATGAGCCCGAGTCGCTGGCGGGTCTCGCGCTTGCCGCGCGTGAGAAACTCGATAACTTGATCTTCATCGTCAACTGCAACTTGCAACGCCTCGACGGTCCGGTTCGTGGCAACGGCAAGATCATCCAAGAACTCGAAGGCGAGTTCCGCGGCGCGGGTTGGAACGTGCTCAAGGTCATCTGGGGCCGGCGCTGGGATGCGCTGCTCGAGAAAGATACGAGCGGCATGCTGGCACGTGTCATGGGTGAGGCGCTCGACGGCGACTATCAAACGTTCAAATCGCGCGACGGCGCGTACGTGCGCGAACATTTCTTTGGCCGCTATCCCGAGACGCGCAAACTCGTCGAGGATATGACGGACGAAGACATTTGGGGCCTCAATCGCGGCGGGCACGATCCGTACAAAGTCTACGCAGCATATAAAGCAGCGGCGACGCATGTCGGCCAGCCGACGGTGATCCTTGCGAAAACGATCAAAGGCTACGGCATGGGTTCGGCCGGCGAAGGCATGAACGTCGCGCACCAGCAGAAGAAAATGATCGTCGAACAACTGCGTTCGTTCCGCGATCGATTCTCGATCCCGGTCTCCGACACGGATTTGGAATCGGTGCCGTTCATCAAACCGCAAGCCGGTAGCGCGGAGGAGAAGTATCTGAAAGAACGCGTCGCCGAACTCGGCAGCGTTCCCTCACGCAGGCGTAACGTCGAAGCCCCGCTTGCGATCCCGCAAGTCTCGGCCTTTGGCGCCCTGCTCGAAGATTCGGGCGAGCGCGAAAACTCGACCACGATGGCGTTCGTACGCGCACTCGGCGTGCTCGTCAAAGATAAGACGCTCGGGCCGCGCATCGTTCCGATCGTTGCCGATGAGTCGCGCACGTTCGGCATGGAAGGCATGTTCCGTCAGCTCGGCATCTACTCTCCGGCCGGACAACTCTACCGTCCGCAAGATGCCGATCAGCTGATGTGGTACCGCGAAGATACGAGCGGCCAGATTCTGCAAGAAGGCATCAACGAGGCAGGCGCCATGTCGTCGTGGATTTCGGCGGCAACGTCGTACTCGACGCACGGCGTGCAGACGATCCCCTTCTTCATCTTCTACTCGATGTTCGGGTTCCAGCGCATCGGCGATCTCGCATGGGCAGCAGGCGACATGCGCTCGCGCGGCTTCTTGCTCGGCGCGACCGCGGGACGCACGACGCTCAATGGCGAGGGTCTGCAGCACGAAGACGGCCACAGCCATCTCTTTGCCGCGAACATCCCAAATTGCGTGCCGTACGATCCAACCTTCGCCTACGAAGTCGCCGTCATCACGCAAGACGGCTTGCGGCGCATGGTCGCCGAGCAAGAAGATGTGTACTTTTACATCACGCTCATGAACGAGAATTATCATCATCCCGCAATGCCCAAAGGCGCGGAAAAAGATATTCTCAAGGGGCTCTATCTCTTACGCGACGGCGGCAAAGCCAAAGGCCCGCGCGTGCAGTTGATGGGCTCGGGCACGATTCTGCGCGAAGTAATGGCGGCCGCAGACTTGTTGCGCGAGGACTTCGGCGTTACCGCTGATATCTGGAGCGCGACGAGTTTCACGCTTCTGCTTCGCGACGGAAACGATACCGCGCGCTACAACATGTTGCACCCAACCGACAAACCGCGAAAGTCATTTGTGGCGCAGTCTCTTGCCGGACACGACGGTCCCGTGATCGCGGCAAGCGATTATGTCAAAGCATTTGCCAACGGCATTCAGCCCTTCGTCCACCGCCGCTTCCACGCGCTGGGGACCGACGGCTACGGTCGCAGCGACACGCGCGCGCAATTGCGCTCGCACTTTGAGGTCGATCGCCACTGGGTCGCGTTGAGTGCCCTGCACGCGCTCGTCGAAGAAGGCACGCTCAAACCGAGCGTTGTCGCCGAGGCGATTGCGAAATACGGCATCGATGCAAACAAACCGAATCCCGTGACGGCGTAATAATGGCACACACGATCGATATCTCCGTCCCGGATCTGGGTGAGTATCACGACATCCCCGTCATCTCGATCCTCGTGAAACCCGGCGACACGATCAAAAAAGACGCACCGCTCGTCGAACTCGAATCCGAAAAAGCGACGATGGAAGTGCCCTCGTCTGCTGCTGGTGTCATCCGTTCGATCAATGTGAAGCTCGGCGATAAAGTCTCAAAAGGCTCGGTGCTCGCAAGCCTCGAGATCGAAGACGCCGCCGTCCCGGTGGCAACCGTTGTAGCACCGGCACCAGCCCCCGCTCCGGCAGCAGCGGCCAGCGCGGCCGCACCGGCACCGGCCGCTCCGCAAGCGAGCGCCGTCATCGAAATCGCCGTCCCCGACATCGGTGAATATCACGACATCCCCGTGATCTCCGTGCTCGTCGCGTCGGGCGATACCATCGCGAAAGACGCGCCGCTCGTCGAACTCGAATCGGAAAAAGCGACGATGGAAGTCCCCTCGTCCTCAGCCGGAGTCGTGCGCGACGTCAAAGTGAAAATTGGCGATAAAGTATCGCGCGGTTCGGTGATCGTCACACTCGAAACGAGCGCGCCCGCCGTGCAAGCGTCGGCGGCGCCGGCAACACCGACCGCTCCCGCGCAACCCGCGCACGAGACCACCGTCCTTGCCAACGTCGCGAATGTTTCGCCATCATCGTACGGCGCATCCGGAACGAACGGATCGAGCAACGGCATTGCACCTCTGCCCACCCATGCGAGCCCGGCAATTCGTCGCTTCGCACGCGAACTCGGCGTTGAACTCGCACACCTGCGCGGCACCGGACCAAACGGTCGCATCACGCGCGATGACGTGCAGAATTTCGTCAAGAACGCACTCGCGAATCCGACCGTGGCTCCGGCCGTTGCTTCCAACGCTTCCGGACTGAACCTCCTCCCCTGGCCGAATGTCGACTTTGCAAAATTCGGACCGATCGAACGCAAGCCGCTTACGCGCATCCAAAAGATCTCCGGGCCGAATCTCGCGCGCAATTGGGTGATGATCCCACACGTCACCCAGCATGAAGATGCCGACGTCACCGAACTCGAAGAATTCCGTAAGTCGATCAACGCGGAGCAAAAAGATGTTAAGGTCACGATGCTCGCGCTCATGATCAAAGCATCCGTTTCGGCGCTGAAGAAATTCCCGCTGTTCAATACCTCGCTCGACGGCGCGGAACTCGTGTTCAAGCAATATTACAATATCGGCTTCGCCGCAGACACGCCGAACGGTCTCCTCGTTCCCGTGATTAAAGGCGCCGACAAGAAAGGCGTTCTTGAGATCGCACGCGAGACGGGCGAACTTGCCGGCAAAGCGCGCGACGGAAAGCTGGGGCCAGCCGACATGAGCGGTGCGACATTTACCATTTCGTCACTCGGCGGAATCGGCGGGACGTATTTCACGCCGATCATCAACGCGCCGGAAGTAGCGATCCTCGGCGCTTGCCGCACCGCCGTTAAACCGGTGTGGGACGGCAAAGCGTTCGCGCCGCGAACGATCCTACCGCTCTCGCTCTCTTACGATCACCGGGTCATTGACGGGGCAAGCGCCGCGCGCTTCGCGGCGTATCTTGCGGGCGTGCTTGCCGACATGCGCCGGACGATGCTCTAAAGCGGTGCGCGTGCGAGAGACCTTCGCCGCGTTGCTCGTCTTGGCGATAGTCGCACTGGCGCCCGTCGCCGCCGGCGCAAAAACGACAATCCTCTTCGTCGGCAACAGCTTTACCCACGGCGAGTATCTCCCGGTGCGCGAGTATAACCGCGCGCACGTGACGGACGAAAACGCACGCGTCCCGCTCGGCGAAGCGCGCCACGAGCCCGTCGCGGGACCATGGAGCGGTATCCCGGGCATTTTTGCCCGCTTCGCTGCGGAAATGGGCTTGTCGTACGATGTCCACTCGGAAACGATCAGCGGACAGACGCTCGACTTCCAGATCGACGTCGCGCTGCCCGTGATCGCTCAAGCAAAATGGGACATCGTTGTCTTACAAGAGTACAGCACGTTTCCCGTAGCGGATGCGCACGGCGGACATCGTACGGATTTTCAGCGAGCTGCCGATAAGCTTGAAGAGTCGATTCACGCAAAAAATCCCGCCGCGAACATCTTCCTTTACGAAACGTTTCCACGCGCCGACCTAACGTATCTTCCGCAGCGTTCGTTTTCTGACGAACCGATCGATACGATGGCAGACGAACTGCGCGCCGGCTATCGGATGGTATTCCAACACAACGGCCATTTCGCGGGCCTAGCGCCGGTCGGCGATGCGTGGATGCGTGCGATTCACAGCGGAGTCGCCGAAGCGAACCCCTATGTGCCGGAATTCGGCAAGCTCGATCTCTGGAACGTCGATGCCTATCATCCAAGTAACGCGGGAGCGTACCTCACCGCCTGCGTCCTCTTCGAACGCATTACCGGTGTCGACGCACGACGGCTCGGACCGAGCGAACGCGCCGCTTCCGACCTAGGGATCGCGGCGAGCGCCGCCGCGCTGCAGCGGATCGCTCACGAACAGATCGTCGATTCCGACGCACGCTGACTTCCAGCGCGTTCCTGGCAACATCCTTAGGGCCGATTCGATGCAGAGCCGATTAGCGGGAAACGGCCGCATTGCAAGACGAAAACCGAATCTCTTGACTTCGTCTTAAGAAAGCTCGTGCATGCGTCGCTTGTTCTTTGCGCTCTCTCTCGCTGCGCTCTTTGCCGTTCCGTTTGCGAACGCAGGCGCCCAGGAGGCTGAAGAATCGACCGCCGCGTCCCCCGCGCCGACTGCGACGCCCACGCCTCCTTTCAATCGCCTGGGTTGGCGCGAGGTCGGACCGGCCGTGGCCGGCGGCAGGCTCACCTCAGTCGTCGGTTCGGCAACGGATCCATTGCTGTATTTTATCGGCGCGGCCGGCGCCGGTGTTTGGAAAACAAGCAACGGCGGCGCGACGTGGACGCCAATGTTCGATAAGCAGAGCGTGAGCTCGATCGGCGCCGTCGCACTCGATCCGAAAAACAACGATGTCGTGTGGGCCGGGACGGGCGAGACCAACCCGCGCAACGACGTGACGTACGGCGACGGTATCTACAAGTCGGTCGACGGCGGCAAAACGTGGAAGCATATGGGCCTGCGCGAGACGATGCAGATCAGCTCGATTGCGATCGACCCGCGCAACACCGATACCGTGATCGTCGGCGCGATGGGCGATTTTTTCGGCGATAGCGAGTCGCGCGGCATCTACCGCACGACCGACGGCGGAAAGACGTGGGCGAAGACGCTCTACGTCGGACCGCAGAGCGGCGTGAGCGACCTTGCCGTCAATCCCGCGAACCCCGATGAGATGTACGCGGGCATCTGGCAGTTCCAGCGCGTGCCGTGGACGTTCAAGAGCGGCGGTCCCGACGACGGACTCTATAAGTCGATCGACGGCGGACTCACGTGGAAGAAGCTCACCGGCAACGGACTGCCCGCGGGTATCACCGGTCGAATCGGCCTTGCCATCGCGCCGAGCAATCCCAAACGCGTGTACGCGACGATCGAATCCAAAGACGGTATTCTTTGGCGCAGTGACGATGCGGGCGCTACGTGGACGATGATCTCGGATGATACGCTGATCAACCAGCGCCCGTTTTACTTCAGTCATCTTGCCGTCGACACGAAAAATCCCGATCACGTCTTCGGCGTCTCAAACGAGCTTGCCGAATCAAAAGACGGCGGCAAGCATTTCAAGATTACGGCCGATAGCGTGCACGTCGATTATCACAGCATGTGGATCGCACCGAACGATCCCAAGCGGATGATTACGGGCGAAGACGGCGGGTATGGGCTTACGGTCGATGGCGGAAAAAACTGGACATTCTCGCGCAACCTTGCGATCGGCCAGGTCTATCACGTCGGCTATAGCGATGAGACGCCGTATCGCGTCTGCGCGCCGCTGCAAGATAACAACGGCTTCTGCGGTCCCTCGGACTCGCTCAATCCGCAAGGCATCTCCGATGATACGTGGGATCGCGTCGTCGGCGGTGATGGAATGTGGGCCGTTCCCGACCCCCGCGATGCCAATTTGGTTTGGACGGATCTGCAAGACGGACGGCTCTCGATCTTCGATCGCAAAACCCGCCGCAATACCTCGATCCAGCCGTTCTACGGCAATGCCGCGGACGAATTCAACTTTGACACGGCAAAATATCGCTTCAATTGGGATTCGCCGATTGCATTTGCGCCGTGGGACACGCACATCGGCTGGTTCGGCGGCAACGTCGTCTTCCAAACGATCGACAAAGGCGCGCACTGGACGGTGATCTCGCCGGACCTGACGCGCAACAATAAGGAACACCAAAAACCCTCGGGCGGACCGCTTGCTCTCGACGTTTCGGGCGCCGAATTCTCCGATACGATTCTCGACATCGAAGGCTCGACCAAACACGTGGGAGAGATTTGGGTCGGAACGGACGACGGCGTCATACAAGTGACGCTCGACGGCGGCAAACACTGGAAAAATGTGACGCCTCCCGGCGTTCCCGAATACGGACGCGTCGAAATCGTGGCGCCATCACCGCTCGTCGACGGAACGGCGTACGCCGTGATCGACCGCCACATGTCAGGCGATCGCACGACCTATGCCTTCGTCACGCACGATCACGGCGCAACCTGGACGTCGATCTCGGCCGGCCTTCCGGTCGGTCAAGAGGCGCGTTCGATCCGGCCCGATACGAAGAACCCGCACATGGTGTATCTGGGGCTCGAAAATTCACTCTGGGCTTCGTACGACGACGGCGCGCACTGGCAGTCGTTTAACTTCAACCTGCCGCAGGTCGCCGTGTACGACATTCGCGTCCAACCTCGCTTCAACGACCTCTTGATCGCTACGCACGGCCGCGCGCTGTGGATCTTCGACGATCTCACACCCGTGCAGATGCTTCCGCAGGCCAAAGCTGCGGGCACAATGCTCTTTCCAATCCGCGATTCGTATCAATATGGACTACACGCCGATGACGAAGGTCTCTATACGCGCTTTGCCGGCAAAAATCCGCAGCGCGGAAGCGTCATTGCGTTCTATCAAATGACGCCGGGCGCGCAAGCTCCCGAGATCGAGATTCTCGATGCACAGCGCAACCACGTGCGCTGGATTCGCGGAACCAATCGCGTCAACGAAAAAGAAGTGCCGGTCGTGACCAACCTTGCGGGCGTCAACCGCATCGCGTGGGATTACCGTGAAGACGGTCCCGTCCGTTGGGAAGGCGCACCCAAAGACGAATACAAGGGCCCGCGCACCGGCGTCGGCCGCAACCCCGGTTCGTATGTCGCGCGCATCACGCTCGCTGGAAAATCGTTCGAGCAACCCTTCACGGTGAAAGCCGACCCGCGCGTTTCGACGACGGCAGCGGAATACGCCGCAAGCTACGCCTTTGCAAAGAAACACATGGATGAGTTCTCCGCAATCGACGTCGCACTCAATCGCATCGACGCCGTCATCAAGTCGTCGAAGACGCCCGATACCCTCACGCAAGCGCACGCGTTGCGCGATCGGCTCACGGCGGACTTCCACAATGGGGAAGACTCGCTCCAACGCCCGGGTCGTCTGCGCGAAGACATGCAGGGTCTCATCGGCGGGCGCGGAGGCAGTTCGGCTCCGAACGCCGCGCAGCGCGAGGCCGCCGCGCGTATCGATTCGGAATACGCCTCGGTCATGCGCGACGTCACGGCGTTTCTCGCCGGCAACCTCGCGATGGAACCCAAGTAACATGCCGCTGCCGCTCGCCGCAGCGGTCGCGTGCTGCGCTCTCGTCGGTCACGTGCACGATGGCGACGGTCGTGCGCTCGGTGGCGCGCACGTGCACGCGGCCGCAAGCGTTGCGACCGACGCGACGACCGATGCGAGAGGCGAGTTTCGCATGACGCTTACCGGCGGGCGCTACCGGGTGACGATCGACGCGCCGGGATTTCAATCGCTCACCCTCGACTCGCTCGAAGTGCACGGTACCGATACGATCGATGCGGCACTCGAATCGCTTGCGAGCAATCGCGTGCGAACGATCGGACGCATCACGGTCGACGGTCGTCTCGCCGTACCGCGTGCCACGATTCCCTCGCGTGAAATTACGCGGTCTGATTTGGATTCGCTTGGATTCGATCGCGCGATCGACGCACTAGGCGCGGTGTCTTCACTAACGGCGGCGCATCCGAATGGCGGCGGACGCGGCGGACCCGCGGTCGTGGCCTTACGTGGTCCGGATCCCTCGGAGACACGCATCACGCTCGACGGCCAGACGATCAATAATGCGAATACGGGAGATCTCGATATCGGTCAGTTACCGACGAGCGTCCTATCCGGAATCGATATCAGTGAGGGCCTCGGACCAAGCGACAAAGGCGGCGCAAATACCATCGGCGGCGAGATCAATTTTCTGACGCTGCGGCCGACGGCAACGCCGCGGCGTCTCGCGCGCTTCTCCATTGGATCGTTCGGATCGACGGCAAGCGAACTCGAGGCGACCGGCCGTTACGAGAAACTCGGGTATGCCCTTGAAATCGGACGTTCGGGACAAACGGGCTTCGTGCACAACTTTCCCGCCACAATCAACGGCACGCCCGTGAAGCTCGGCTCGGCGATCACCGCGTCGTCGGCGCTTGCGAACCTCACCTACGATCTCTCGCTCGCCACGAGCGTGCGCGTTCGCGCGATCACGCTCGATGACGTGCGCGATACGAGCGCCGCGCTTACCGCCCCGATCGATCCGAGCAACGACCGGCCCGGCGGGGCCTTCAGCGGCACCGGGACGCAGATACGTTCGCAGAGCCTGCGCGCGCTACTCTCCGGCATATCGACCCGTGTTGGCAGCGGAACGCTGAACGCAACGTATGCGACGTCCTCGGTGAGCGTTGCTCTCGATGCGATCGGCACCGGACCGTACGACGTTTCCAACGTCGATCGCATCGGCACCGCCTCGCTGGATTGGACCCACTCGTCCGGCGGATTCGATCTCTCGCTTGGTGGTTACGTGCGGGGCGAGAGTCTGGATTCGCCCGATCAATTCACTTCGCGTTTGAGCGAACGCAGCTACGCCTACACGCTGCGCGCGTCGAGCGACATCTCAACCCGTTTGCGTTTGAGCGCAAGCGTCATCGACTCGCGATATTCGACATTCGGCTCGAGCCTCGATGGTCGAATCGGAGCGCGCTACGCCACGGGCGGTGGCGGTGCACTGCGCGCGTCCATTGGTACCGGTTTCCGCGCGCCGCTCCTCGCGGAGCGGTTCACCTTACCGCTCGACCAACTGCCGCCCGACGCGAACTGCGTGGGCGTCAACGGCAATCCCGGCTTGCACCCGGAGCACGCAACAGAATACGAGGTCGGCTACGGTCGGCCGTTTGGATCGAACACAACCGTCGATGCGACCTACTACCGGACGACGCTGCGCGATCCGATCGAAATCTTCTATCCGCTCGGCACGACCTGTACGAGCGGACCGGCCACGACGGTCGCGCAGAGTTTTCCGGTCAATGTCGGCAATGTGATCTACCGCGGCGGCGCGATTTCGCTAGCGCACCGCTTCGGCGCGCTTTTCGCACGGGCCGAGTACGGTGTGAACAACGCCTTTCCGACGCAACTGCCCGGGTATGTGAACAATCCAACCTCGGGGACGAATCTCATCGTGGGTCAACAGTTCGCCGGCATTCCGTTGCAGACGGTCTCGCTCAATCTTCGGTACGCTAAGGCCGCTACACACGCCGCAGCCGATGTGAGCCTCAAGAGTACCAACAACGAACTCAATCAAGGACGCTATGCAATCGTGAACGCCGCGGTCGGCAAAACGTTTGGCGCGTTTGACTTCACGCTCTCCGGCCGCAATCTCACGAACGCCGCGAGCGGACGATTCACGCGCCTGGGACTTGGCGCTCCGTATCCAACGCCTGGCGGCAACGTCGCAACCGACGCGTTCGTCATCGAACCCGCCTCGATTCGTTTCACCATCTCGATTCGTTAGGAGACCTATGGTCCGTCGCCTCATTGCGCTTGCGTGCGCATTCGTACTGCTGGCACCACCGGCGTTCGCGCAAACGCCGGAGCGCGGCGTTGACTCCGCAACCTTCTCGGATATGCATTGGCGCATGATCGGTCCGACGCGCGGTGGGCGCGTCCTTGCAGTGAGCGGCGTTCCGGCCAATCCCAATCGCTTCTACTTTGGTGCTGTTGGTGGCGGCGTCTGGCGCACCGATAATGCCGGCCGTTCCTGGAATTCCATCTTCGACGATCAACCCGTCGCATCGATCGGTGCGATCGCCGTTGCACCAAGCGATCCGAATACGCTCTATGTAGGTTCGGGTGAGGCCGACATGCGCTCCGATATCATTCAAGGCAATGGAATGTATCGTTCGAGCGATGCGGGCAAAACCTGGACGCGGATCGGTCTGACCGATTCGCGCGCGATCGGTCGAATCGCGGTCGACCCGCGCGACGCGCGCACGTTGCTCGTCGCCGCACTCGGTCATCCGTACGGTCCCAGCCGCGAACGCGGCATCTTTCGTTCGACCGACGGCGGTGCGACCTGGAAGAACACGCTCTTCATCGATGAGAACACCGGCGCGATCGACGTCACGCTCGATCCAAACGACCCGAGCGTCGCGTACGCGACCATGTGGCAGACGCGCCGTCCGCCGTGGAGCGTCTACCCGCCCTCGAACGGACCCGGAAGCGGGCTCTATAAATCAACCGACGGCGGAGTAACCTGGACGGCGCTTCGCGGCAACGGATTTGCAACGCAGAATCTGGGACGCATCGGTGTTGCCGTCGCGCCGAGTGATTCGAAGCGCGTCTACGCCGTCGTCGATGCAAAGGACGGCGGACTCTACCGGTCCGATGATGCCGGCGCATCGTGGAAAAAAATCGACGACGAAGCGCGCATCTGGGGCCGCGGCTGGTATTTCAGCGAAGTCGCCGTCGATCCGCGCGAGCGCGACATCGTCTACGTTTCGAACACGTCGGTCTACCGTTCGAACAACGGCGGCACGTCCTTCACCGCGATCAAAGGTGCACCGGGTGGCGATGATTATCACATGCTGTGGATCGATCCGACGCAGGCGACGCGGATGATCCTTGCAAGCGACCAAGGTGCGATCGTTACGACCGATGGTGCCCAAACCTGGAGTTCGTGGTACAACCAGCCGACCGCGCAGATGTATCACGTTGCAACCGACAGCCGCTTTCCGTTTACGGTTTACGGGGCACAGCAAGACTCGGGCGCGATGGCCGTCCCCTCACGCAGCGGACGTCTGGGAATCAGCGCGCTCGACTGGCGTCCGCAGCAGGCCGGCGGCGAGAGCGATTACGTCGCTGTCGATCCGCGCGATCCGGATCTCGTGTACGGCGGCCGCGTACAGCGCCAGAATATGCGCACGCGCGAAGTTCGCGACTTGACGCCGACGCTCGTCCATCCGGGAACATGGCGCGACGAGTGGACGCTACCGCTCGTCTTCTCGACGATCGATCCGCGCGTGCTCTACTACGCAAACCAGCAACTCTTCCGCACCGCCGACGGCGGCTCGTCGTGGCAGATCATCAGCCCCGATCTCACCCGACTCGATCCCGGCGTGCCGCCAAACCTCGATGCGCCGAGCGCCGCCGATAACGCTTCGCCCGAGAAACGGCGCGGAATCATCTACACGATCGCGCCCTCGCCGATCAAGCGCGGCACAATCTGGATTGGAACGGACGACGGTGTGGCCGCGCTGACGCGCGATGAAGGCAAACACTGGAATATCGTCACGCCCAGCGGCCTTGCACCGTGGAGCAAATTCGGAATCATCGAGGCGTCGCACGTCAACGCAAACGAAGCGTACGCTGCCGTTGACCGGCACCGCGTCGACGACGTCAACCCCTATCTCTACCGCACGCGAGACGGCGGAAAGTCGTGGACGAACGTCGTGGCGGGCATTCCGAGCGGAAACTTTATCAACGCTGTGCGTGAAGATCCGCTCAAAGCCGGGTTGCTCTACGCGGGAACGGAGAACGGCGTGTATGTATCGTTCGATGACGGCGATGCCTGGCAGCCGTTGCAACTCAATCTCCCGAGCGCCTCGATTCGCGATCTCACCGTGCGCGACGATGCACTCGTCGTCGCGACACATGGCCGCTCGTTTTGGATCCTCGACGACGTAACGCCGCTGCGCCAGACGAGCGCCGCACTCGCACGCGAGAGCGCACATCTCTACGCCCCGCAAACGGCAACGCGCGTTCAACCCAAAGACGACGAAGGCACGCCGCTTCCGCCGGAGGTGAGCGTCGGCGAAAATCCGCCCGACGGGGCGATCCTCGACTACTATCTTGGGACACCGGCGCGTACCGTCGTCCTCGACATCCTCGATCGCGCTGGCGCCTCGATCCGGCGCTACGCAAGCGATGACAAAATCGATCCGATCGACGCCAGCAAGCTCGACATCCCCGCCTTCTATGTGAAGCCGCAAGCGGTACCGGCCACGAGCCCCGGCATGCACCGATTCGTGTGGGACCTCCACTACCAGTCGCTCGGGGCCGGTCGGCGTCGCCGTCGTGGCGCGGGTGGTCCCTGGGCGGTACCGGGCGCATACCGCGTTCGCCTCACCACCGACGGCAAGGTAAGCGAGCAGCCCTTGAACGTGCGCCTCGATCCCCGCGACCGCGTCCCACTACGCGACCTCCAGGCCCAATTCGCGATGTCGCTTGCCATCGAAACCCTCAAAGGGCGAATCGCCGAGGCACGGGGCGCAAAGCCGGATCCAAAAGATGCGCGCGACTTGCGCCTGCTTGGCGCGTTTCAGTCACTCGATGAGCTTGAATCCTCGGTTGAAAGCGCTCCGGGAGCGCCGAGCGCCGATCAGCGTGCGGCGTTTGCGCTCCGGCGTGACACAGCCGAGGCCGCCTTGCGCGTAAACGCGAAACCATAGCGGCTCTTTCTCTACTCGTAGGAACGGACGGTCGCGCCGCATTGGAGCGCGACGAAAGGAAGTCTATCTAGTGGCAAATCATAGCGTCGACGCGGTCGTCATCGGCGCGGGTCCCGGCGGATATCACGCTGCGATCCGCCTCGGGCAGCTCGGCAAAACCGTCGTCTGCTTCGACCGCGACGAGGTCGGGGGCGTCTGCCTCAACTGGGGCTGTATCCCGACCAAAGCGCTCTTGCACGTTGGTGAGGTCACCCGGCACATCAACCACGCCGAAGAAATCGGGATCACCGTCCCGCAGGCGATCATCAATCGCGAAGGCGTGGTCGCCTTCAAAGACAAGGTTGTCAAAGCCAACGTCGGCGGTGTCTCGCAGCTCTTCAAAGCAAACAACGTGCAGTTCGCCTACGGCGATGCGTCGTTTACGGGCAAGAATACGGTCACGCTCAAGAAGCGCGAAGGCGGCGAAGATACCTACGAATTCAAAGACGCCGTGATCGCGACGGGCTCCGCGCCGATCGATGTGAAAGCCTGGCCGCGCGACAGCGATACGATCATCAATTCCGATGATGCCGTACAGATGAAACGCATCCCGAAGAATTTGCTCGTCGTCGGCGGCGGCGTGATCGGTCTTGAGTTTGCGACCGTGTTCGGCCGCATGGGCGCAAAAGTGCTCGTCGTCGAGGCCCTCGGTCAGCTCCTTACCGGCACCGATGCTGAGATTTCGAAGACGTTGCAGCGTATCCTCAAGAAACAAGGCGTTGAGTTCGCGCTGAACACCAAAGTGGAAACGGTCGAGAAGACCGGACCGCAGACGGTTAAAGTCACGATCAACGGCGAGTATACGAATAACAAACCGGAAACGCGTGAGTACGATACCGTGCTCGTTTCAGTCGGTCGGAAACCCATCACCGATACGCTCAATCTCGCTGCGGTCGGTCTGGCAACGAACGACAAAGGCTTCATCGACGTCGATGCGCAGCGCCGCACGAACGTCGCCGGAATCTGGGCGATCGGCGATGTGACGGGCGCGCCGATGCTCGCACATAAAGCAATGAAAGAAGGCGTCGTCGCCGCTGAAGCGATCTCGGGCGATAAGTCCGCGGCCTTCGATCCGGTTGCGATCCCGAACTGCGTCTACACCGATCCCGAAGTCGCGACGATCGGTCTCTCGGAAGAAGAGGCCAAAGCCGCCGGTTACGAGATCAAAGTCGGCAAGTTCCCGCTAATCGCATCGGGTCGCGCACGCACGATGAACGAGACCGACGGTCTCATCAAACTCGTCGGCGACGCCAAGACCGATTTATTGCTCGGGATGCATATCATCGCACCGCAAGCCGAATCGCTCATCGGCGAAGGCGTGATCGCACTCGAAATGGGCGCGACGATCGAAGACATCGGTCTCTCGATCCATCCGCATCCAACGCTCACGGAATCCATCGGCGACGCGGCGGAATTCATGCACGACAAAGCCATCCACATCATCAACGCTAAGAAAGTGGCGAAGCAGCCCGCGGCTGTCTAACCCACGATGGACGACGGTCGCGAGGTCCGGCTGCTCGATCTCGGGCGCCGCGGCTATCGCGACGTCTGGGCGCTGCAGCGCGAATTACACGCGGCAGTTGCGGAAGACCGCGAACGTGAGACGTGGATCGTTGTCGAACACGATCCCGTCATCACGCTCGGGCGCAAAGCAAACGAGAGCAACCTGTTGCTCTCGCGCGCGATGCTCGAAGCGCGCGGCGTTGATGTCCTCGCGGTCGAACGTGGCGGCGATGTTACCTACCACGGACCGGGACAAGTCGTCGTCTATCCGATTCGTAAACTCGAGCGCTTTCGCGAAGTCGTACCGCTCGTCTCGCAGTTAGAACGTGCCGTCATCGCGGCACTCGCGGAGTTCGGCATCGAGGCACGCGGCCGCAAAGAGCACCGCGGGGTCTACATCGGCGAGAACGCGATTTGCGCCGTGGGCCTCGCGATCCAGCGGATGACATCCCTTCACGGCATCGCGCTTAACGTCGCAACGGCGCTCGACTACGATCGCCTTATCACGCCGTGCGGGACGCCGGAATTTGGAATCACCTCGGTCTCCCACGAACTCGGCCGCGCCGTGGACTTTGGCCAGGGACGCGACGTGCTCTTAGGCGCAATCGAACGCGATTTCGGAATCCACTTCATCCGCGTCGAAAAGGACGCAACCCCGGCGCCTTCTTCGGCGTCGCTACGAGTAGGATCATGATCGAACAAACAAAGCCCCATACGCCGAAGCCCCCGTGGCTCAAGGTGCAATTACCGCATGGCGAGAGCTATGAGGGCGTGCGCGCGGAGGTCAAACGCCTCCAGCTCAACACCGTCTGCCAAGAAGCGATGTGCCCGAACATCGCCGAGTGCTGGGGTGCGGGCACGGCAACGATCATGATCTTGGGCGACACGTGCACGCGCGGTTGCCACTTTTGTGCGGTCAAGACGGGCAGCCCCAAAGGCGAAGTCGACTGGCTCGAACCCAAGCGCGTCTCCGAAGCCGTAGCCGAGATGGGCTGGAAATATCTGGTCCTCACGGCGGTCGATCGTGACGATCTGCCCGACGGCGGCGCGACGATTTTTGCCAACACCGTGCGCATGATTCACAAAAAAGTGCCGGATGCAAAAGTGGAATGTCTCACGGGCGATTTCGCGGGCGACCTCAAGGCGCTCGAAATCGTGCTCGAAGCGCAGCCCGAAGTGCTCGCGCATAATCTTGAGACCGTACGCCGTTTGCAGCGCTCGGTCCGCGATTTGCGCGCGAACTTCGATCAGTCGCTCTCCATTCTCGCGCACGCGAAGAAGAGCGGCCTGGTGAAGTTCACCAAAACCTCACTGATGCTCGGCCTCGGCGAAACCGACGACGAGATCGAAGCGACCATGGATGAGGCGCGCTCGGTCGGCGTCGACATCTTCACGATGGGCCAATATCTCCAACCCTCGAAAAAGCATCTCGACGTCGTCGAATTCGTAACGCCCGAGAAGTTCGAAGCGCTGCGGAAACTCGGAATGAGTAAAGGCTTCCGCCAGGTCGTTTCGAGCCCGCTCTCGCGCAGCTCGTACCACGCCGAACAAGTCTTCCACTAGCAGTACGCGAAGCAACTGGAACATCTAGACGGACTGCCGCCGGACAAACGCCGGCTCGCCGTCATCACCGTCGCCGTCGGCACGTTCATGGCGATTCTCGACGGCTCGATTGCAAATACCGCGCTGCCGACGATCGCAAGCGAACTGCACACCTCAGCCGCCGCTTCGATTTGGGTCGTCAACGCGTTCAACCTTGCTGTGACGATGTCGCTCTTGACGTTCGCCTCGCTCGGCGATTCCGTCGGCTACAGCCGCATGTATACGATCGGACTTGCCATCTTCACCGCCGGGTCGCTTGCGTGCGCGCTCTCGCACACGCTGCCGATCCTCATCGCATCGCGCGCACTGCAAGGCCTCGGCGCCGCAGCCGTGATGGCAAACGGTCCAGCGATTTACCGCCAGATTTTCCCCCACGATCAACTCGGCCGCGCGCTCGGCCTCTCGGGTGTGATCGTCGCAACGAGTTCCGCTGCAGGGCCAACCATCGGCGGCACGATCCTGGCCGTCGCGGCGTGGCCGTGGATCTTTGCGATCAACGTGCCGCTCGGAATTTTTGCCGTTCTCTTCTCGCGCCGCGCGCTTCCGCGCGAGCCCGGCAGCGGTGGTCGACTCGATCCGGCAAGCGTCGCACTCAGCGCACTTGCACTCGGATCGCTCATCTTCGCATTCGACGGGTTCGCTCGCCGAACGTCGCTTGTGTCGATCGCGCTGGAAGCAGCGCTCGGCGTCCTCTGCGCGACCTTCTTCATTCGACGGTCGCTCGCGCTCCCGCGCCCGCTCATCGCAATCGATCTCTTCACCAAAGGGACATTCACGCTCGCGACACTCACCGCACTCTGCACCTACATCGCACAAGGCCTCGCTTACGTCTCACTTCCGTTCTTCTTCCAAAGCGCGCTCGGGCGCACGCCCTTTGAGTCCGGCTTACTGCTTACGTCGTGGCCGCTGGCCGTCGCGTGCATCGCGCCGATCGCCGGGCGTCTGTCGGATCGCTATCCGGCGGGGATTCTCTCGACAATCGGACTCTCGATTCTCTCTCTTGGGCTCGGACTGTATGCGGTCATGCCTGCACAGCCCAGCGTTCTATCGATCGTCGTCCACGGTGCGATCTGCGGAATCGGCTTTGGCTTCTTTCAATCTCCGAACAATCGGTCGCTCATCGGCAGCGCTCCGCGTGCGAAGAGCGGTAGCGCGTCGGGCGTGCTTGCGACCGTTCGTCTTAGCGGACAAACCATCGGCGCCGCCGTCGTCGGGATCGTTTTCGCAACGCTCGGCGCCGACGCCGCGCACGGCTCGGCGCTCGAACACACCGTGCGCACCGCTACGCCGATCGGTCTTTGGATCGCCTGTGGGTCGGCTGCAACCGGCGCGGTGCTCAGCGGTCTGCGACTCGGCGCGCGCCAGGTAGCAGCGCCGCAAGGGTGAAGCGCTAGTCACTGCCGTCACTGGAGAATTCGCATGGTTGAATCACGCGCATCGCTCGTCCCGCACGACAAACTGATCCCCTTCGCACCGGGCATTTCGTGGGCCGTCCTACCGGGTGACGGAATGACGCTCGTCTACTGGGTGTTCGAACCGCCGACGTGCGGCGATGTCCCCGTTCACCAGCACGCCGTCGGTCAAGGCGGAATCGTGCTCGAAGGCTCGATCCAGTTACACGACGAGCACGGCACGAAAACCACGCTTCGACCGGGTGATATGTATACGCTCAAGAGCAACGCGCCGCATGGCGCCGTCTTCACCGAACGCTGCGTCATCGTCGACGTCTTTTCACCGAACCGCGTGGAATACGAAGAACGCTACGCTGCGCGTACGCAAGCCGAAACGTTCGTCGTCGT
>JBBRLI010000012.1:0-100793 GCA_038231455.1 Vulcanimicrobiales bacterium
ACGCTATTGCGGCTTCGGCGAGGGTTTCATCGCGTGGTCGCCCTTCATCGCGTGGTCGCCCTTCATCGCGTGGTCGCCCTTCATCGCGTGGTCGCCCTTCATCGCGTGGTCGCCTTTCATCGCGTGGTCGCCTTTCATCGCCGGTGCGGGGGATGCTGTTTGAGCGAGTGCGGGAGTCGCGAGCGTGAAGCCAAGCGCGAGCGCCAAAATCATACGTGTCATGAAAAATCTCCAGAAGAAACGTTCTGATCGTACGTTTGGTACGTCCCAAAGAGCGTAAGATACGCGCGTATGTTCCTCTGTAAGGGTGCTTACTCGGTCGTTAATCGACCGCGTATCGCGCGACCGTTTCGTCGTTCCAAACGAGTCCGATCCCTGGACCCTCCGGTGGGACGACGCATCCGTCGCGAATCGAGCACGGAGCGGCGAGAATTGGCTCGGCCCAATCGACCCACTCGAGCCAATCGGCGGTCGGCGTCGCGGCGAGCAGATGCGCGCTCACCTCGGGAAAGAGATGCGAGCTCATGGGTAAATCGGCCGCCTGCGCGAGCGCCGCTGCGCGTAGCCATCCCGTCACGCCTCCAATCCGTTCGATATCCGGCATCACACGCGATGCGGCGCGCGCTGCGATGGCCTGCGCCATGCCACGCGTTCCGCGAAAATTTTCGCCGAGTTGTATCGGCGTTTGCAGCGTATGCATCATGAACGAAGTCGTTTCATAGTCGTCGTGCGCGACCGGTTCTTCAATCCACGCAAGCCCGTCGGCATCGAGCGCGCGGCCGCGCGCAATCGCTTCGGCCGCGTGCAGTGTCTGATTGTAGTCCGCCATCAGCGGTACGGCCTCGCCGATTCGCGCGCGGATCGCACGCACGGCGCGGACATCCTCGCGCGGATCGGCGTAGCCCAACCGTACTTTGAGCGCCGGTAAGCCATCGGCAAGCATGGCCTCGGCTTCTGCCGCGACGGCGTTTGCCCCGATCGGACCGAGCCCGGTGCTGTTGTATGCGCGAATCGGGCGAACGTCGGCGCCAAGATAGCGTGCGAGTGGAACGTTTGCTGCGCGCGCGAGGATATCCCAGCTCGCAACGTCGATCGCCGAAGTTGCCATCGCATGCAATCCTTCGTGCCCGACGAGCCGAAAGCGCGCCGCAAGTTTCTCTGCGATCGTGACGGGAACGATCGGATCTCGGGCGATTGCATCGAACGCCTCCGCGACGAGAAAACGCAGCGCGCGAGCTGCCGCAAGATCGTAGCAAAAGAGATACGTTCGCCCGGTTACACCCTCATTCGACTCGAGGTCGACGAGCAGAAGCACGGCGTGGGTGATCGTCGCCGCCGCGGTCGCGAGCGGCCGTCGCATGGGCACGCATGCGATGCGCGTCCGGATGCGTCCGGCGGTGAGAATTGCATTCATACGGCTACCATTCGTGTGCCGCAAGAGGACTGCTTGCCGGCGATTTGACCGCAACGACCGCGGTGCCGGTCGGGTGCACTTGCGAGCACCTCGCTCGCGGTAGCGGAGACGGTATGCGGGAAGATGGCGTCTATTTCTTCGTAGCCCGCTGCTTTCTTCGTGGAGAATTCGTCATGCGTTTTGTCTCGTCCCTGACCCTCGCGGGGGTTCTGCTTGTATTTACCGCGTGCGGAGGCGGCGGCTCGTCGGTCGCGCGGCCGAATTCCAGCGCGGTCTCCGGCGCACCGCTGGGCAGCATCGCAACGTTTACCAATCTCACAACCATCGGGTCGACGGTCGATGTCGGCACGGGTCCGGGTGCGGGCGACAACAACCCGTACGGGCTCGCGATTGCGCCGGTCACCGCAGGCCTCGTGACGGCGGGAGACCTTATTGTCTGTAACTTCAACAGTAGTGCGACGAGTGGTGCGCAAGGTCGCGGTACGACTATCGAAGATATCAAACCGATGCCGGGTTCCGTGCCTGTACGGCTTGCACAAGATCCGGCTTTGGCAGGCTGCGATGCAATCGCACTTTCCGCATCAGGGACCATCTGGGCCTCGGACTACACCGCGAACAACAATCCCATCGTCTCCACGTCGGGCGTCATTCGAACGACGCTCTCGAGCGGTCCGTGGGCCGGCCCGTGGGGCCAGGCGTATAACGCAAATTATGGCGGCAAAGGAGCATTCTTCGCGACCAACGCGTTGAACGGTCAGGTCATCCGGATCAACACCGGCGGAACCTTCACGTTTGATACGATTCTCTCGGCGATGCCGATTAGCATCACGAGTGCTGCGATTTTGGCGCCGGCCGGACTGACGTACGATCCGTCGACCGACACGCTCTACGTCGTCGATTCGGCATCAAATCGCATCATCCGAATCGTCAATGCGACGACGGTACCTGCAAATACATACTCCGCGACCGGCGCGGGGTTCAATTCTTCCAACGTCTCCACGGTCTATAGTGGAGCGCCCCTCGCTGCCCCGATCAGCATGGCACAGCTCGCCAACGGACACCTCGTTGTGGGCAACACGTTCAGCTCGCCATCCGGTAAAAACCTAATGGTGGAAATCGATCCCGGTTCGGGGACGCTCATCTCCACGATCGACGTCGACCCCGGGGCGCCCGGAGCGATTTTCGGCATCGCAACAACCGTCGTAAATGGGCATCAATACATTTATTTCAACGACGACAACGACAACACGGTCAAGCGCCTCTCCCAGTAGGCGCGCGCTCCGATGAAGCGAAGGCCCCATTCGCCAAGCGAACGGGGTCTTCATTATTTTTCGGCGACGAGTTGCGCGACGACGCGATCGACTTCGGCGTCTTGCGAATCGCCGACGATCGTCTTGCGCAGCACGCCGTGCCGATCGAAGATCATTTGCGTCGGCCAGTACTCGGTATCGTACGCATGCCAGATCGCCATATCGTTATCGACGGCAACGGGCCACACGATGCCTTGCGATTTGAGATTCTCAACAACATTGGTGCGATCGCGCTCATAGGGCGTCTCGGGCGTATGAACGCCGATGATCTGCAATTCGCCCGAAGCGTTGAGCTTCCTCAGGTTCGGGGTGACGTTCTTACAGTTGTAACAACCAAAGGTGAAGACATCGACGAGGACGACTTTGCCGCGCAGCGACGCGGCGCTTGGATGGCCGTTGATCCATGACTTTGCCGAGAGAACAGGCTCGAGGCTGGGGCCGGCGTGCGCGGACGATCCGGCAAGGGCGAAGATGGCGACGATCGCCGCAAGCATGCGTTTCATGCCGTAATTGTACGCCCTAGGACGCGTTGGTGTGCGTAGGGATGCTTACGTGATTCTTAACGAGCGCAACACACAAAACGATAAACACTCGCAACGGGACACCGATGGACTATATTATGGCCTTCGATGCAGATCGTCACGAACTCGAGATCCAAATCGGCGACGCGCTCACCGTTCATGGAGCGTGGATCGACCAAGTGGTCGATGTTGCGCGCGGGACGCGCGCAGCGGACACCGTCGAGATCACCATGCGCGAGGACGCCTGCACCTTCGGTCAGTGGCTCAACGGCTCGATCCGTCCGGCTCTCCGGAACAGTCCGCAGTTTTGGCTGGCAAAAGCCCGCCACGCAACCTTCCACCGCCATGCCGCGCTGATTCTGAGCGCCGCGAAGCGCCGCGATCCGAGCCTGCCCGCGATGATCGGCAGTTCGACCGCATTCGGCGAGAACGCAAAGCAACTCCGTGCGACCCTCCACGACTGGATGCAACTGGCCTTCCGCCGCGCAAGCTAGCGCAGGCGGCCCGATTCGAGCGTTGCAATATGGGCGTATGCGGATGCGTCCCGGTCTTGGCGTCCTAATCGCTTGCTGTATTACCCTCTCGGTCGGTTACGGCGTACGACAATGCCTGGGGCTCTTTATCGGCCCAATGGAAGCGGCGCGGGGTTGGGGCGCCGGCGTCTTTTCGCTTGGCTTTGCGCTCCAGAATCTGGTTTGGGGCATAGCCCAGCCGTTCGCGGGCGCAATCGCCGACCGGTTCGGCGCAAAACGCACCGTCATGGCTGGGGGCCTCGCCTACGCTGCGGCGATCGCCCTCATGGCGACGACAACGAACCCGACGCTCTTCTCCTGGGGGTCCGGCATTCTGCTGGGCCTCGCCCTTGCCGCAACGTCGTTCGGTATCTTGATCGGCCCGGCGGCCGCGCTCGTCCCGCCGGAAAAACGAACGGTGGCGCTTGGGATTCTCGGCGCGGGCGGGTCGCTCGGCCAGCTCTTTTATCCGCCGTTCGCGCAAGTCGCAATCGGCGGCATCGGCTGGCATACGACGCTCTTCATCCTCGTCGCAATCGGACTTGCGATCGTCCCGCTCGCGTTCTTCCTCACGGAGCCGCCGCGCGTCCAGCACGGCGCCTCATCGCTGTCCCTCGGCGCGGCCCTACGCGAGGCAGCGCGCGTCCCGAGTTTCGGCCTGCTCACGGCGGGCTTTTTCGTCTGCGGATTTCACATCGCGTTCTTCCAGACGCATCTCCCGGCGATCGTCGCGCGCGCGGGCTTCGCGCCGAGTATCGGCGCGGCGGCCCTCGCGGTGGTCGGCGGATTCAATGTCTTCGGCAGTTACTATTCGGGAAAAATCTCGCAGAAAATTGCCAAACGGTACGTACTCGCTGGCATCTACGGCTTGCGCGGCGTGGCAATCATCCTGTTCATGATCTTACCGATCAGCCCGGCGACAATCATCGGCTTCTCGGCGGCGCTCGGTGTTCTGTGGCTCTCGACGATTCCGCCGACGAGTGGCATTATCGCCGAGAAGTTCGGCATGCAATGGGTCTCGACGCTCTTCGGCGTCGCCTTCTTCTCCCATCAAGTCGGTGCGTTCTTCGGAGCGTGGCTGGGCGGCGTCATCCTCGACCGGACCGGGAGCTACGATCTCATGTGGAAAGTCGCGCTCGGTGTTGCGATCGTCGGGATGCTCATCCAGCTCCCGATTGACCAACGACCCGTCGAACGGCTTGCCGTCAAGCCTGCTTAGAAGCGCCCACGTAGACGACGGAACCCGCATTCCGTCACGTCACGACCTCCTGGAGGAATCTTTCTTCGATCTTCACGACTAATCGGTATCACACCAAGCGGGAGGTAGTTCGTGATTTCCCTGAAGATCAATGGCTCCGAACACGCGGTCGACGTCGCCCCGGAGATGCCACTCCTGTGGGTCATCCGCGACGTGGTCGGGATGACCGGCACAAAATTTGGCTGCGGCATCGCGCAGTGCGGCGCGTGCACGGTTCACCTCGACGGCGTCGCCGTTCGCTCGTGCCAAGTGCCGGTGAGCGCGGCGGTCGGTCACAAGGTGACGACAATCGAAGGCCTCTCCGCAACGTCCAGTCATCCGTTGCAAGTCGCCTGGGTCGCCGAGAGCGTCCCGCAGTGCGGCTATTGCCAGTCCGGGCAAATCATGCAAGCCGCATCGCTTCTCGCGCAAACGCCGAAGCCGAGCGACACGCAAATTTCGGAAGCAATGTCGGGAAACATTTGCCGATGTGGGTGTTACCCGCGCATCAAGTCGGCGATCAAACGCGCAGCGGGGATCGCCTGATGCTCGCACGCGGACAATTCCTCAAACTCGCCGCCGCCACGGGCACCGGCTTTGCGCTTGGCATGCAGCTTCTCGAACACGAAGGGAAGTTCGCCGTTGCCGAGGCCGCCGGAGACTTCAAACCCAACGCATGGCTGCGCATGGACGCAACGGGCATCGCAACGGTCGTCGTCAACAAAGCCGAGATGGGTCAGGGCGTCGCAACGTCGCTTCCAATGATGGTCGCAGAAGAACTCGATCTGCCGATGAGCATGGTGCGCACCGAATTTGCACCGGCGGCCGATGCCTACATCGATCCCGCTTGGGGTGACATGGTGACCGGCGGCAGTACGTCGGTTGCCGACATGTATACAATCATGCGAACGGCAGGGGCGAACGCGCGCCACATGCTGATCGGTGCTGCGGCGAAGCGCGCACAGGCCGAAGCCTTCGACTTCACAACCGCAAACGGCGTCGTCACACAGAAATCCACCGGCAAGACATTCAGCTACGGTTCGCTTGCCGCCGATGCCGCAACGATGCCCACGCCGACTGACGTTCCGCTCAAAGACCCGAGCGCGTTCAAGCTGATCGGCACGCGTACCGGGCGTACCGATATCAAACAAAAAGTGAACGGCAGCGCGGTCTATGGCCTGGATGTCAAAATACCCGGCATGAAGATCGCCTCGATCGAACGTCCGCCATCGATCGGCGGCACGGTGAAGAGTTTCGATGCAAGCAAAGCGCTTAAGGTCAAAGGCGTGCATCAAGTCGTTCAGGTTCCCTCGGGAATCGCCGTCATCGCCGATCACACGTACGCAGCGATGCAGGGGCGCAAAGCCTTACACGTGGTGTGGGATCTCGGACCAAACAGGGACGTCTCGAGTGCATCGATCCATGCCGCGCAGTTGGCGCTTACCAAGAGGGCGGGCATCGTGCAGAAGAAAGTCGGTGATTCGGCGACCGCGCTGAACGGCGCGAAGGTCATCGCTGCGACGTACGAAGCGCCGTATCTCGCGCACGCAACGATGGAGCCGATGAACGCAACGGCGCACGTAACGGCCACAACATGCGAAGTCTGGGCGCCCAATCAAGTGCCGCGTCGCGCGCAAGCGACCGCCGCGAAAATCACCGGTTTGCCGGTTTCGGCGGTGACCGTCCACTCGACGTTCCTTGGCGGTGGTTTCGGTCGGCGCCTCGATGATGACTACGTCGCGGACGCGGTCGCGGTTGCGAAAGCCGCGAAGGTCCCGGTAAAAGTCGTCTGGTCGCGCGAAGACGATACGAAGCACGACTTCTACCGCTCGGGCGGCATGAATGCACTTCGCGGTGCGGTGGATGCAAGCGGGAACGTCGTTGGATTCGAACATCGCGTCGTCGCCTCGTCCGTCACCGCGCGCTGGGCGCCGGCCTTCATCAAGAACGGACAAGACAGCTACGCCGTCGAGGGCGCGACGACGATGCCGTACGACATCAAGCACCTCACGGTCGACTTCCACCCGCTGGACACGGGCATTCCGGTTGGCTACTGGCGCGCGCCCGGCGCAAACGTCAACACGTTTGCTGCCGAATCGTTCGTCGACGAACTCGCGCACGCGGCGGGCAAAGATCCCGTCGCCTTCCGCCTAGCGATGCTCCCCGCGGATTCGCGCGCGCATACGGTGCTCGACATGGCGGCAGCGCGCGCGAAATGGTCGACGAGCCCCCCAGCCGGACGTGCGCGCGGCGTCGCGATGACGGTCTGGGCCGGTTCGACCGCCGCGGTCATCGCCGAAGTCTCAATGCCCAAAGCCGGCCACATCGTCGTCCACAAACTCACGTGCGCGGCGGACTGCGGTCAGCCAATCAACATGGACGGGCTCGAAGCGCAAGTGATGAGCGCGCTGAACTTCGGGCTCTCTGCGGCGCTCAAGGGAAAAATCACATTTGAAAACGGAAGCGTCCAACAGGGGAACTACGACACCTACGATGTGCTGCGCCATCGCGAAGCACCGGCGATCGACATCGCGATCGTGAAGAGTACGGAAAAGCCAACGGGCGCGGGCGAGCTTGGCACGCCGCCGGTCGCAGCCGCCGTCGGCAACGCGCTCTTTGCCCTCACCGGCAAGCGGTATCGCCGTCTACCGCTAAGCGAAGCAACGCTCGCATAAACGCGGATCGAGCCGTTCGCGGAACGTAAAAAAAGAGCACGTCGCGAGACGTGCTCTTTTTGGTGGGGTACGTTGCTTAGATTTTGCGCGTGATCGAGACGGTGATTTGCGTCGGCAGCAGTCCCGTTTGGACCGTGCCTTGGTTCAGTGCCTGGTCGAGCGCCGAAGCATCTCCGCCAAACTGGTTCTCCGCGATGTAGGGCGCTGCGCCGAAATCGGAGATGGTCGAGTGGATTGAATTGAAGACGTTGAGCACGCCGACGTTGATCGTCGTATTCTTGCCGAAGCGTTGCGAGAGACTCGCATTGCTATAGGCGAACGCGGGACGGTTGTACTGGTTGTTATTGCCGATGAAGATATTGTCGAGGCGCAATTCCGTGCCGCCGTGGGCGCTGTAGTCGAGCCCGACCGAACCCTTGTGAAGCGGAAGACCGGAAATTTGCGATCCGTTGATCGTGAACGCGTTACGTTTCAGAATGGAATCGGGGACGTCGTTGTAGACGGCCGACTGAATATTGTACGTGTAGTCGACGTAGAACGCCCGGCTTGCACGCGCACGACCGGAGATCTCGACACCTTTGAATCGTGCCGTCGCGGCATTGTAGTTGGTGCCAACGGAGAAATTCGCGAGTGTCGGCACGGCGCCGCCACAGAACTGGCCGTAACGCTTGTTGTAAGCGGCAAGCAAGTCCGGCGGAATCGCGCCCGCACCGAGAACCGAGACCGGCAGGGTTCCCCCGAAGATTCGGTTCTTTTCATTGGATGAGTAGAAATCGACTTGGACGATCGAGTCGTTGCCGAATCGGTGACCGTATCCGACTTCGAGGTCGGTCGACTGTTCGGGCTGCAACGCCGCGTTGGAGACAGAACCAATACCGGTGATACCGTTACACTTGAAGGTGATGTTGGTCGGGGTCTGATTGAGATTTGGCAGACCCTGCGTGAGATTCGGCGCGGGTTCGCCGTCCGAACGTCCGCCCGTGAGACGGAAAACGTCCGAGGGTGAAGTGCGAAACACGACGGAGAGACGCGGGTCGAACGTCGTCTTCGAAGTCACGGACGAGTGTTTAAGCCAGCCATTGAGATAGAAGCTGGTTTTGTCCGATGCTTTATAGTCGTCGCGTACGAAGAAGTTGCTGTTGGTCTGATTGAACGTCTGCATCGGGACGATCACAAACGTCGCTGGGATGAGTTTTGAGACACCGGCGTTGTCGAACTTATCGCCTGCAATGATCTGATGCTGCGCGTAGTAGCCGAAGCCGAAGTCATTGCGGTCCGTCGTAATGTCATCACTGATCAGGACGCCTGAGGTCGTATAGAAACTCGAATTGAAACCACCCGTGAACTTCGTTGAACCTGGGAACAGCGCCGCGCACTTCGAGACTTGATCGCACGTCGAGCCCGAGAGGCTGCGATTGTAGTCGGTCGTGAAGCGGTTGGTAAAGCCGTCGACCGAAATTAAGTTTTTTCCGACGAGCGTTGAGAATCGGGTGTGGAAGTCAAGGACCCGGTGTGCCTGCCACGGACCCTGCCCACCGCCGGCAAGTCCCGCGGTCTTCGCCGCGAACTGCGCGGCGGTCACGCACGCGGGTCCGCTATTGGTGTTGACGGCGATCGTGCCGGTGCACGTGATCGAACCGGGGTCACCCGGATTCGCGCCGCCCGGATACGTGTTCGCACCGCCGGCGATAATCTGTTGCGCGTTGTAAAGTTGGAAGTTGGTATCGAAGTAGCAATTGTCGCCATTGCCGCTCTTATCGTCCCACGAGGTCGCCGAGAGCATCGAGGCCGTAATCTGCGTTTTGTCGCTCAGATCGTATTTGATCTTGAGCAGGTCGTTGCGGAGCAGATAGTTGCCAGAGAACTCCTGCTGCACGGCAGATGCATTTGCATCCGAAAGATCCGTACCCAGGAGACCGGGCTGCTGCGCGGTCTGCGGTTTAAACGGACCGTACGTGCCTTGCACGGCGTGAACGAGCGCATAACCAAACTTCTTGTTCAGCGTGCCCGTCGCTTGCAAAACGGTCTTCGAGAGACCCATGTTTCCGAAGCCTTGCGTGATGTAGAACTCACGATCGCGCGTCGGATTGATCGTCTGCATGTCGATGGTTCCGCCGATGGAGTCCGTACCGTACAGGCCGAGCGCGCCCGAACCGAACGTGACCCGCGTTTCGCCGATCGCGAAACTCGGTGAGACTTGGAACGAGTAGCCGCCGCTGCCCGGACCATACGGTCCGACGGGATGGCCATCGAGGAGCGTTTGCGTTTCGCTCGTGCCGAAGCCGCGGATGTTGATGCCGAGGTCATCGCCGATTGATGAACTTAAACCCGAGACGTTCACACCGGGAAGGGTGTTGAGCGCATCACCAATGCGAACGTAGCCTTCTTTTTGGAGCAGGTCGCTCGAGAGGCTCTGCGAGATCGTCGTCGCGGTCGAAACCGACGAACGGCCGCTCGACGCACTCACGCGACCGATTTCTTTGAGTTCGGTGTTTTGCGTCGTTGCGCGCTGCAAGGCAACGCGGAACGCCTGCGCACTCACGCCGGCGGTCACGGCAACGTTGTCACTCCGCGCGCCTTGGTAGCCTTCAGCGCGGACTTCGATGCGATAGATGCCCGGAGCCTGATTCGCAAATGCGAACGAGCCATCGGAGGAGGATTTGGTGTCAGCGACTTTTTTGTCGCCTTGGTAGAGCGAAATGGTGGCGTTCGCGATTGCGACGCCGCCGGCTTGGTCGATCAGCGAGCCCGAAATCGAGGCAGCTGCTTGCGTCTGTGCGCTCGCGGCAACGGCCATCGACCCGACCATCGACGTCACCAAGCTCAGCGCGCAAACGAGCGACGCGAGTCTTGTACGGATAGACATAGTCCCCCAACGGTTCAGCATATGTTGCACCGTATAAGGGAAGTCTTAACGCGGGTTTAAGGGTTCTCGAAGAACGCCTTAAGCTCGAATGATTTGAGGCCCGGCATGGTGACTTGCGGCAACGTTCCCGCATCGATGATATCATCACGACCGACATCGTCATTTGCGAAGAGCAGAAATGCCGTGAGGGCATACACCTCGCTCGGACGCAGCGGCGCTCTTCGATCCGGTGGCATCGCGCGACGAATGTAGTCGAAGAGCGTCGTTGCATAAGGCCATCGAGTGGGCGGAAGCCGCAGCGCTTCGCCGTGGCAACGCGCGCACGTAGCGGCAAAAATAGCGGCCCCGTCTTTCGGTGTACCCGACCCGGCGGGTAATCCGCTGCCGTCGGGTGCGACGTCGAGATTCAGCGCGGCGACCGCGCGTGAGTCTGCGGGTGCGCCCAGTCCATACGGCCCGTGTGAGGAGTCTGGCGGGTGCGCGCACGCGACGAGTAGGCCGCAGAGCACGAACAAGGCTTGCTTATGCAGCGGTTACCGCTCCGTCGGCAGCGACGCGCCACGTGCTGATCGCGTTGACGTGATAGCGCAAGGTCGCACCGCGCGCAGCGACGAGCGCGTCGAGCGTCGGCTGCACGGCCCCCGTCTCGTCTTTCGCCCGGCTTGCAATCGCAAGCGATGCGCCGGTAAAGCGCAGCGGAAAGGTGAAGCGTGTAAAGCTTTTTGCGAGCACGAGCGGATCGAGTATCGCCGGTGTCCAGGAAGTCCCGCCGTCGGTCGTGACCTCGACGCTTGCGATCTTCCCACGTCCGCTCCACGCGAAGCCACGACCTTCCGTGAAGCCGCCACGCAGACGGTCGCCCGGCGAAGGAGCGGTGATCACCGACTTCACCTCCATCACAAAGTCAAACAATCGAATCTTCCCGTCCGGCCCCGGCTGCGTGTACTGCGCCGTCTCTTCGCGCGAGTAGACGGGTCCCGCGGTCAACTTGATGCGTCGCACCCACTTCACATTTGCCGAACCTTCGAAGCCCGGGACCAATAAGCGCACGGGATAGCCTTGTTCGGGACGCAGCATCTCGCCGTTCTGACCGTACACAAGGATGGCATCGTCGATTGCGGCGAGCGGGATACTCCGATCGTACGCAGCACCATCCGCGCCTTCGACGACAAGCCATTTCGCTCGCACGTCGATCCCCGCTTCTTCGAGCACCGCTCGCAGCGGCACGCCGGTCCACGCGCAGCACGACACAAGACCGTGCGAAAACTGAACGCCGGTCCCGAGCACCTCCGATCCGCGCGCCGAGTTCCCGCTACACTCGAGGAAATGCACGCGCTCGACCGACGGAAAGCGCATCAGATCGGCGAGCGAAAACGTCAGCGGTTTTGCGACGAGACCGTGCACGATCACGCGGTGTGCGCGCGGGTCCAGTGCCGGGATACCGGCGTGGACGCGCGTGAACGTCAGGCCGCTTGGCGTAATGATCCCAAGCTGCTTTGCAAGCGGCGTGAGAGCGGGCGTCGGAACGCCACGCGGCAATCGAACGACGGCTCGTTCGAATGCGGACGGTGTACCGTACGGTGCGATGGTCCCCTGAATCGATCGCTCTTGCGGCGCGGACGCGCGAGCAGGGAGAGCAGCGATCTCAGTCGCACCCGGCACGGCAGTTATGAGGAAATCGCTGCGCTTCATCGTTCTCTCCGCGGTCCGCGCGTTGCTCGTCTGCGCGCTGGGCGCCGCATCGGTCGCGACTACGTTCGCAGCACCGCCCAGGATTGCCCTCGCGCATCACGCGGTCTCGACGACGAGCGGTAGTGCGCAACGCGAATTCGACGAAGGCCTCGCGCTGATGTACGCGTTCAATCCCGAAGAAGCCACGTTTCATTTTCAAGCGGCCGCCCGTAGCGATCCGCGCCTGGCGATGGCCTACTGGGGAATCGCGCTTGCGGCCGGTCGCAACGTCAACACTACCTACGATCTGCGGCGCGCCGCGATCGGACGCGCCGCGATCGCACAGGCGCAGACACTCTCCGCAACGCCCGCCGAACGCCGCTACATCGCCGCGCTCGCCCATCGGTACACTGCACAATACGACGCGCAAATCGTCCCCGCCGAAGTTGCCTACGCGGACGCCATGCGCGAACTCGCTCGCAGCGACGCAAACGATCTCGATGCAAAGGTGCTGTGCGCCGAAAGCCTGATGGATCTCACGCCGCTCGACATGTGGCATGGTGCGCAGCCCAATACGTACACGCGCGAAACGATCGGACTTCTCGAAGCGACGCTCGCGCGCAATCCAAATCACCTCGGTGCCAACCACTACCTCATTCATGCCTATGAGGACGCGCCAGACCCCGCGGCGTCGCTCGGCGCGGCGCGCCGACTCGCGTCGCTCGACCTGCCACCGGGTGCCGAACACCTCGCGCACATGCCCGCGCACATTTTCACGCGTGTCGGGGACTACGACGCGGCGATCCGCGCCAGCCGTCGTGCGATCGACCTCTTCTCACGCTATCTGCCGCAAGAGCACAGCGACGTCCACAACGGGTACCAGCATCACGACTACCAGGTGCTCGGTTACGCTTACGCGATGTCGGGCCAGTGGGCCAAGGCACGCGACAATGCAACCATCGTCGCAAAACAAGTCGACGACACCGGGGCGGCGGTCGAAACGTACCTGCGCTTTCATAAATGGCGGGAATTGCTCGCGCTACCGGCGCCGGCGCAGCCGGGGCTACGCTATCGATTCGCGCAAGCGCTCGCCACCGCAAACACCGGCGACATCGCACCGGCCCGCGCGCTCATTAGCGCACTCGATGAAACGCACGCAACGGATGCGCGCTCGGGCATAGCGCGCGCACAGCTCGCCGCAGCGATCGACGTCGCCCAGCGTCAAAACGGCGCAGCGATCGCCGAATTGCAACGAGCCGTCGCGTTCGAGGACAGCCTTTCTTCAAAAGAACCGCCGGCATGGTACTACCCGATTCGGGAAACGCTCGGCGCACGTTTGGCGCTCGACGGTAAATCGCGCGAGGCGGCGGCGGTCTTTTCCGAAGATCTCAAACGAAACCCGCACAATCCGCGTTCGCTCTTCGGTCTCTCGCAAGCACTCGCAACAATCGACCGTACACGCGCCGCGAAAGCGGAAACCGCGTTTCGCGCCGCGTGGTCACACGCCGACGTGAAGTTAACGCTCGCCAACCTGTAAGAAAAACCCGCCGTCCGACGGGCGACGGTTTTTCGCGTGTTGCTCCTCGCGCGTTATGGCTTGAGCGAGAGCCGCTGGATGAAATCGCCTTCGCCTTTGGGCGATGCCCACACGGCCCAGATGTTCTGCGTCTTTGCATCGATTGCAAGCGTATGCACACCGGGCGCGACCATGAAATCCGCAACTTTGACCGGCGCGCCTTTGGCGCTGGTCTTGAACACGGTCACGGTGCCGCCCGACGCGCACGCGAGCATATGCGATGCCTGATCGAGGTCGCACTGATCGATGCCTTTGGGCGCTTCGGTTTGATAGAGCTTCTTGAGATCTTGCGAGTAGACGCTCATGACGCCGTTGCCAGCGATGATGACCTGTTTATAACCCGCGTCGTACTGCAAGGGGTGGTTGTTCGTCATCTCGGGCGTCTTTACGTCCGCTTTGACTTTGAGCGTCTTCGCATCGACCGTCACGACTTCGGCGGTATTGGCGATATTCTGATAGACATCGTGCGTCTGCGGGTCGACCGCGAGATACTCCGGCTTGTGACCCGGCAGTGCGACGACGCCGATTTGCTTCATCGTCTTTGCATCGATCACAAAGATGCGCGTGCCGTCATCTTCATCAGCATAGATGTGAGCGTTCGAAGCGTCGTATGCGATCGCATCGATGATGCCGTCGACTTTCACCGAGCGCGTCACTTTGAGCGTCGTCGGGTCAACCTCGGACACGCTCTGATCGTCGCCGTTTCCGGTGTAGACCATGCCGCTGGACGGATCGAACGCGACACCGTGCATCGGACCGACGCGAACTTGACCGACGATGGCGCCGCTATCGGCGTCGACAACCAGCAGACTGCGATAGCCGCCGTGCGCGGCATAGACGCGACGATGAACCGAATCGACGGTGACATAATCAAAGCCGCCGGAAACCGGAACGGACTGCGGAGGGGCGAGCGGTACGATCGGCATGCGCGCTTCCTTTTTTCTGGTGTGGAATGGAACCACGCTATCGTACCAAACTTGCGCAACCCCTCTTCCCAGCTTCCCTTGAGCTTAAGGCTCGCTTAAGGTCGTACGACCATCGGAGCGTTCGCTTTCACGCCGCTGGCTCGAACATTCACACCGCGTTCTTCCCGCAGCAGTAGCCTGAATGTGCCACAAGTTGGTAGGAGATCCAATGACCAAAACTGATGTGCAAGTCACCAAAGACATCTTCGATGAATTAACGTTTGATCTGTAGTAGTCCCCGCCCCTGACACAGAAAGAATGGCTTGCCGACCCTACTTGGAGGGAAGTCATGCCCCGAACCTACCGTCGCTTCACGCGCGAGTTCAAGATGCAGATCGTCGATGCAATATTGGGTGGCGCAGTCGCAAGCCAGGTCGCCAAGGCCAACGAATTGCATCCGGAAGTCGTACGCAAATGGGTGCGCGATTTCAAAGCGTATCAAAAAGATGCGTTCGCCGGCCGCGGAAAAGCGTACACGGACAATGCTAAAGTTGGCGAGCTTGAGCGCCAACTTGGACAACTTGCTGCGGAGAATCTGGTCTTAAAAAAAGCCTTGCAGCGCATCAAGGAACTAGCCCGCGAGCGCGGCGCGTAGCCGCTCTCACGCTGGCCTCGGAACTCACCGGCACGGTAGTTCCGACGCCATACGGCATGGTGCGCTTGACGACAACGCTCTTTTCGCGTGCGTTCGGGATCGCAAGGTCGGCTTTTTATCGGCCGATCGAGTCCAAGGTGCGACGCGGTGATTCTCGATTGGTGGCCGTCATTAAGGAAGTGCTTTTGAAGCATCCAGACTGCGGCTACCGTCAGGTCACCGATCGTCTTCGCCAGCGCCGGCTCGCGATCAATGCGAAGAGAACACTGCGTTTGATGCGCGCGCACAACTTGCAAAATAAGCCGCCACGTCGGCCGAAATATCGCGGTGGTCATGCCGCCGGAAATCTTCCAAATCTCTCGAGAATCGTTTTGACCGCGCCTAATCAGTTGTGGTTGACCGACATAACGTTCCTCAAAGTCAGATCCCGCTGGATCTACTTGGCCGTTCTCCTCGATGCATTTAGTCGAAGGTGCATCGGATGGGCAATCGGATCGAACATCACAACCGAACTGACGCTGGAAGCACTGCGAATGGCGCTTGTTTTGCGTCGACCGAAAGCCGGACTGATTCATCACTCCGACCGTGGCAGTCAGTATGTCAGCTCGGAATATCAAGGCGCTCTGATCGATAGTGGATTTCAACAGAGTTTCAGCAGACCTGGCACACCGACCGACAATCCCGTATGCGAACGCTTCATCGGAACGGTGAAACGTGGAGAGATTGCTCATCGTGATTACATCGATATCGATCACGCGCGCGCCTCGATCGGCGCGTTCATCAAAGACTATAACCAAGATCGACTGCACAGTTCACTCGGAAAACGGTCCCCAATGGAATTCGAGCGAATCTACCGTCAGGCCGCTTTAGGCCACACCTCGCAAGCCCAACCGGATGTGTCGCGAGCGGGGAGCACTACAGATCCGAGCCTCGATGCGACCGATATCAGCGTCGGCACGAAGAACGGCGTCGTCACGATGACCGGTATGGTACGGACCTACGCAGAAAAAATTGCTGCCGAGCACGCGGTAAAACGTGTCTTCGGCGTGCGAGGCCTCGCTGAAGAGCTGAAGGTTGAACTGCCCAAACTCCACGAGCGTACGGACGCCGAAATCGTTGCGGCCGCACTCAATATTCTCAAGTGGGACGCAAGCCTTCCGCGCGATACCGTCACCGTAAAAGTGGAAGATAAATGGCTCACGCTCGATGGCAACGTGCCGTGGGAATTCCAGCGCGAACACGCGCGACACATGGTTTCATCGCTCATCGGCGTTCGCGGCGTAACCAATCAGATTACCGTACCGACGCGCCCGACGATCGGCGATGTGAAACAAAAGATTCATGACACGTTCGTCCGCAGCGCCGTCATTGATGCCGACAAACTGAGCATCGAAACCAAGATCGGCGGAACCGTCGTGCTCAACGGTTCGGTCCACTCGTTCAACGAACAAGAAAGCGCGATTCGCGCAGCCTACTCCGTCCCCGGCGTGACACGCGTCGAGTCACACACCCAAGTCATCTAAGAGCGGGAACGGTGTCGTCGATACCGTGTCCGGCAACCGGGTGAACGATCAGGCGAGTGCACATTCAAGGCGCACTCGCCTGTTCGTGTCCCGGACCCTACTCCGGCAAATCGTGGAAGGTCCGTTTGCGTGCAGACTCGTCCATCTCGAGATCGTCCAGAAAGTAGTACACGATTTTGCGATCGTCGAACCCGACTTTCGCCAGTTGCCGTCCGCCGATCGTGACGACCTCATGCACGTGCCCCTCCACCCCGGCGTACGTATAGTTCACAGCGGTATAGTCGGCGTCGTCGGGCTTCGGGCGCGGGGTGACTTTCGTTCCGCGCAATGCCGTTTGGTGGCGGTGTGTACTCACAGGGTCCGTGGGTCCAATCGTTAATCTTTGGGGACTTTCTCGATTCGTCGGAGGACCGGAATGATCATCGAATATCGCGGAAAACGCCCGAAAATCGCCGCGAGTGCGTTCATTGCGCCGACGGCAATTCTGATCGGTGACGTCGAGATTGGCGAAGAGTCGAGCATCTGGTTTGGGACGGTCCTCCGGGGCGACAACGGCCCGATCCGGGTCGGTTCGCGGACCTCCGTTCAAGATAACTCGGTCATCCACGTCAGCGAAGGCTGCAGCACGGTCATCGGCGATGGGTGCACGATCGGGCACAGCGTCGTTATGGAAGATTGCACGATCGAGGACGGGGCGCTCGTGGGCTCCAACGCCGTCGTGCTCAACGGCGCGGTCGTCGGCACCAAGTCGCTCATCGGCGCGGGTTCCGTCGTCGGAGCGAATGCGATCATTCCGCCGCGTGTGGTCGCAGCCGGCGCGCCTGCGAAAGTGAAGAAAGTACTCGAAGGCGAGGCGGTCAATTGGGTCGAGCACGCCCCACAAGAGTACGTCACGCTCTCGCGCGCGTATCTCGCCGAGGGACTCGGCGATCCCGAAATGCACGAGCTCGCCGAGTCGAAACTACACTAGGGCAGTGCGGCGCCGCGCGATCGCGGCGACCATCCGTTTCATGCCTTCTTCGAGTAATTCGGGTGCGGTTGCAAGCGAGACACGGACGAACCCTTCGCCGCTCGGACCGAACGCCGTCCCGGGCGCAACCGCAAATTTGTCATCGGTAACCATCGCTCGCGCGAATTCCACCGCCGTGCAGCCGACGTCACCGAGCTTCACCCAGAGGTAGAAGGCCCCCGAGGGCGTCGAGACTTCGAGACCCGCCGCGCGCAAGGTGCCAAGACAGATGTCGCGGCGGCGCTTGTATTCATCGCGCATCTCGGCAACCGCATCTTGCGGTCCGCTGATCGCGGCGAGCGCCGCAAACTGCGCGGGGTGGTTGACGCATGACGTCACCGGCTCTTGGAGTTTCGCGACTTGCGCGGCGACGGCGAGTGGTAAGACCGCGTATCCAATGCGCCAACCCGTCATCGCGTATGTCTTGGAAAATGTATAGCACGAGATGACGCGTTCGGTGCCGCCGATCGCTGCAGCGCTTACGAAGGTATCATCGAAGGTCGTCTCGTCGTAGCACTCATCGGAGACCAGCCACAGATCGTGCTTTTCCGCAAACGCAACAAGCGCGGTCATTTGCGCGCGACCGATCACCGAGCCGATCGGGTTCGAGGGCGAGTTGATGAGGAGTGCTTTGGTCTTCGATGAGATCAGCGGCGTAAGGTCGTCGATCTGTGCGATGAATCCGTGTTCTTCGTGCAGCGGATAGAGCACGGGCGTCGCCCGCATCATCGCCGCGCCCATAGCAAAATTCGGCCAGCCCGGATCCGGCAGCAAAATCTCATCCCCCGGATCCAGGATCGCAGACATACTCGTGTAGAGTGCCTCAACGCCGCCGGCTGTCACCACAACCTGATCGCGGGTCACGGTGTAGCCGTTCCGCGTGCGTATTTTCTCAACGAGCGCGTCGCGCAGTTCGGGGATTCCGGCGTTCGGCGTGTACTTCGTCTTGCCGGCTAGCGCCGCGTCCATCGCGGCTTTCACGATGTGCGGCGGCGTTGGGAAATTCGGCTCGCCCGTCGCTGCAATGATCGTGTCGGGCGTAGCCCAGGCGAGATCCATGATCTCGCGGATCCCCGAGCGTGGAATAGCTGCGACAGCCGCTGAGACGTTCACGAGACCTCCCGGATCAGGGTGATGAGATGTTTGAGGACACCACCCTCGACGTCGGCTTCGTCGAAGTCGACCGTAAATCCGACTGCTTGGAGCGCCGCGAGGACGGGACGGTCGGCGTAGTGCGCCGAGACGAGGAGCGCTGCGCCCTTATCGTGTGCGATTTTCTCGACCGAGTCGATCAGTTCGGCCAGGGCCGTTTCATCAGCCACGATATCGTACAGATGGACGGAGCCTTCTTCCAAGACCCACGAGAGCGTGCCGCCGGGAGAGATGAGGATGCCGTTGTCGACCGTCTGAAGCCGCGCTCGGAGCGATTTTTCTTCGACCTCCGCGCCGCTTCCGGCGAGGAGCGCGGCGATGCGCGCAAGGTCGACGGGTGTCGCCGCGCGGGCTATGGCGCGTAAAAGAATTCGATTTGGTAGTGGTCGGGATCGCTCACGTACACGGCTCGTCCGCCCTCGCGGTTCGCCGGTCCCGAATGCACCACGCCGCCGTGTTCGGTGACGCGCTTCGCAAATGCGTCCACGTCCTCCGGCGCGTCGACGCGAAATCCGATGCGGACTTTCGCCCGTTCGACCGGCGGCGCGGCGTGCAGAATGAATTCGTATGTACCGAAGGTGACGATCAGGCGGTCGTCGTCGCGCACGGGGTCGGCCCCAAGGATGTCACGGTAGAATTTCTCCGAGACGTCGAGGTTACTGACTCCGAGGCTGACATGTGCGGGCCGTAAACCGGTCGCTACGATCATCGAGAACGTCCTTTACTGTGCTGGCTATGGCTGTGAATAGTGCGACTCATCGGCGTACGGCTGGAAGAGCGTGTGCTCGGGGATGAAGCGCAGCTTGATCGTTCCGACGCGTCCGGCACGGTGTTTTGCGATGATGAACTCGGTCAGCCCGGGGTCCGGCGTCGATTCCTTATGATAGTATTCGTCACGATACAAGAACGTCACGAGGTCCGCTTCCTGTTCGATTGCCCCGCTGTTGTGTGTGACGATATCGTTTACGCAGAAATTATGCAGATTCCCGACCGTCAGGTCGTACACCGACTCGATGCCCTCGGGCTCGATCTCCACGATCGGATCCCACAAGAGATCGGAATACGCAAGGCCGCTCAAGATGCTGTCATCAAGTCGGTCAGCTAACACCGCGCAAGTCGAACGTGACATGGCTTTCCCCTGCTCGCGCCACCCAAGATCGTGATGCGAGAGCCCGAGTTCTGACTTCCGTTCGCGCACGCGTACGTTTGCCTCGAGCGGAATGCGATCGATCTGGCCCGCGTCGTTCTGCTTCGAACGCTCGACTCGCAAAAACGCACGATCGTGCTTTTCGCACAAGAAACCAACGAGTTCCATAAATCGCACGACACACGAGCGTTCTTGCAATGCCACGGTCCAAAGTGCGCTCGTCGAGGTTCGATAGCCCCCGATGTTCCGACGATCGGCACGCACGATCGCGTTGATCCCGAAGCGTAGCAGCAGATGTTGGACATCGCGGGCGAGACGCTCGCTGATCGTCGCAAGGCGGACGGTAGAGCGCGACGAGGTGGCGGAACGCGTGAGAGTACCGTCTGCATGGAAAAGCCCGCGCAAGAATGCGGCGACAACGATATTCGATTGTCCGAAGATCGCTTGCGGAACATGCTTAGCCGCGCCCGTGCATTTCCAAATGCCAAGCTCGCGAAGCCAAGTGGTGAGCGGATTTTTCCCAGCTCCGGACATGCAGCCCGTCGACATCACCACCCGCAGTGCCGGCGTGTCTGCACGCTCGGGCTTGATCGTCGGATCGATCGCGAAAGCTCGTCTAGCGAGCGCGGCGGCCATATCAGCTTCCTGGGCGCAGCTTACCGTAAGTGCCGGGCTGCCGCCGAGGTGGCCGTCCCCAGTGAGCCAACCGAGCAAAACAGCTTGGTCGACGCTTATCGAACGTGCGAGAACCTCGGGCTGCATTTGGATACGCGGGACCGCAATGACGCTCCCGATTGAGAGATTCTTCAATTCGGACCAACCCGCAACCGTCCGGAAACGATGGCCGTCCGTACACCGAATCGTGCGGCCGCTTTGCGTTACGACACGGTGAACGCGTTTCTCGCCGACTTTCCAAGCATCGACGATCGGCTGCTCGACCAGTTGGAGTCGATCGTCAAGTGCCCACACATTGAAGCGCAAACCGCGCTCTGCAATATCAGCGATCCGCACGCGTTCGCCGGTCTGGGCGTTCGTGACCAGGGCGTCTGAGGCAAGACAATCGCGCAGATCGGAAAGCATCGGACGTTTATCCTGACGCGTTTCGACGGCGCGGTTCAGCTGCGCAAGCGCAATGATCGGCACTTCGAGGTCTTTTGCGGTCGCCTTGAGCGTACGGCAGATCTCCGAGAGTTCTTCGTTACGGTTGGAGACTTTACCGAGCGTTGAGGGGCGCACGAGTTGCAAGTAGTCGATGAAGATTGCCGCGAGACCGGACTTTGATTTAAGGCGTCGGCAGCGCGAACGAATTTCGGTAATCGTCACCGCACCCGAGTCATCGAGATAGAGCGGCAAATCGTGCAGCACGCCCATCGAATGCGAGATCTTCTCCCACTCTTCGTTTTTGATCGCGCCTTTGCGCAAGTTGGACGCATCGAGCTTCGACTCCGAGGAAATCAAACGCTCGACCAATTCTTGCTTCGTCATTTCGAGCGAGAAGACGGCGACCGGTTTCTTTTCTTCTTTCGCCGCGGCGACGGCCATATTGAGCGCCATCGAAGTTTTCCCCATGGCGGGCCGGGCCGCAAGTATGATCAGGTTGCCGGGTTGGAATCCCGCCGTATACTCGTCGATATCGCGAAAGCCGCTCGTAACGCCGGTGCGATCGCCGCGCTGCGCGTGGCGCTGTTCGAGTTTGTAGAACGTATCGAGTAAGAGGCCCGAGACAATCGAGAACGTGCCGCGATCGCTACGGTTGCCGACGTCGTAAATGATCTGTTCGCTCGAATCGAGCGCCGCTGCGACGTCTTCTTCGTTTTCGTACCCGAGCTTCGTGATCTGCGTGCCGGCGTGAATGAGTCCGCGCAGTGATGATTTCTCGCGCACGATCTTCGCATAGTATTCCGCCGACGCCGCCGTCGGAACCGTATCCATGAGCGAACCTAAATACGCAAGGCCGCCAATACGGTCGAGCAAGCCGCGCTGCTTGAGTTCTTCGGCAAGGGTAATTTTATCGAGTGGCTCGCCGCGTTCGAAGAGCGAGTAGAGCGCGGCGTAAATCGACTCGTGGAGGCTTGCGTAAAAGTCCGACGGCTGGACGATTTCGCTCACCGTCGCCATCATCTCGCGATCGACCAGAATCGATCCGAGCAGGGCCATCTCCGCCTCGAGATTTTGCGGCGGAATGCGGTCGATCATCGGGATGATCTGCGGCGCGTTCATCGACTGCGCTTCGCTTTCGCACGCGCCGCACCCGTTCGCGCACCGAAGCGAATGCCGTAAGCCGCGAGCGCCTCGCCGACGGTGGTAACGGGAATCACACTGATACCGGCCGGCGCACGGTCGAGTTCGCGTGCGTTCTCAGCCGGGATAATGAGCGTGCGCATCCCCGCCTGGCGCGCTGCGTAGAGCTTCTCGACGATGCCGCCGATCGGCCGCACAAGACCCGCGATCGAAACTTCGCCGGTCAGTGCGACGTCTTGCGGCAGCGGCGTTCCGGTGAGCGCTGAATACAGCGCGATCAAAAACGCAAGGCCCGCCGAGGGACCGTCGATGTTGCCGCCGCCGATCACGTTGACGTGCAGATCGTAATCCGCGGGATCGATCTCGAGCAGACCGCGCAGAACGGCGGTTGCATTGAAGATCGAGTCTTTAGACATGCTGCCCGCGGTATCGTTGAAGCGAACGGTTCCCTTATGCGCGTTCGATGCCGGGAATGCGGCCGCTTCGATTTCGATGATCGAGCCGACGTACTGATGCACGCCGAGGCCAAAGGTCTTACCGATTTCTTTGTTGCGCGACGCCCGCGTGGGCGTGTGCGGCACGATGCGCCCGGCCTGCACGACGTCGATCACGTCGTCTTCGTTGATTGTCGTGCGCTTCGCCGACTGCCCGGTGCGGTAAAGCGCATGGCCATAGGCATCGGCGAGAATCTGAACGGCTTTGCGGCCTTCGATCGTATACGAGGCAATCAGTTCGGCAACGCCGCGCCCGACTTTGGCACCGAGGCGCGCCGCGGCTTGCGTGATGATTTCGATGACTTGCGCTTGCGTGAGCGGCTCGAAATAGACCGCACCGCAGCGCGAACGGATCGCAGCGTCGATCTCCGATGGATCGCGCGTCGTCGCGCCGATCAAGATAAAGTCGGCAGGCGCACCTTCGCTGAAAAGTTTGCGCACGTAGGCCGGCACATTCGGGTCATGTTCGTCGTAGTACGACGATTCGAACACGACGCGTTTGTCTTCGAGCACCTTGAGAAGCTTGGTCTGCAAGATCGGATCCATCTCGCCGATTTCATCGATGAAGAGCACGCCGCCGTGCGCGCGCGTGACCAGGCCCAGTTTCGGCTCGGGGATCCCGCTCTCGGCAAATTCGCGCCGCGAGCCCTGATAGATCGGATCGTGCACGCTGCCGAGCAGCGGGTTCGTCGTCTCGCGCGGATCCCAGCGCAGCGTCGTGCCGCTGGCTTCGACGAAGGCGGCGTCTTTGGCAAACGGGGCGTGCGCACGCGCTTTGGCTAGCTCGAGTGCGAGCCGCGCGACGGTCGTCTTGCCGACGCCCGGCGGCCCGTACAGAATGACGTGCTGCGGATAGGGCGAGGAAAGCTTGGCGAGCAGCGCTTCGATCGCAGACTCTTGTCCGACAATCTGCGAGAGGTCGCTCGGACGAAGCACATCGAGCGCCGAGGTATTGAGGCGTCGCGTCTCCAGCTTTTCGATTTCCGCGAGTTTCTTCTGGGTCGCAGGCGTCTCGGGACCGGCGTCTTCACGTAGCGCTTCGAGTTTAAGTTCTTTGAGATACTCTTGATGCCGCGTGACCATCTTGGCATTGATCTTGCGGTCAATGGTGTCTTCAACGGTGCGCTGCGCGATCGTGTCGGCTAGGCCATTCTCGATCTGGGCAATCCGTTCGGGGAATTGCGCGCGCGTCGGCAAGCGCTCGAGCGTCGGGTCTTCGAAGACCAGCCGTTCGAGCGCGAGCAGACGCTCGGCGATGCCGCGGGCACGCATGAGCTTGAGCGCGCCGAGCTTCCCGGCGCGCAGGACCATTTTCTCCGCCCCAAGGGTATTCGCGAGGAGATCGTAGAGCGCGCCAATGTAGCGGCGCAACTGTTCGTCACCGCCGAATTTGCGGCGAAAACGCTCGACATCTTCTCGCGACTGGGACATCGCTAGCTGCGGTTACGCCGCAGCGACGACTTGGACGGTCGACTTGGCGACGATCGATTTGCCAAGGCGGACCTGGAGCGGATACGTCCCGACGGACTTGATGCCGTCTTTGAGTTCGATTTTGTGGCGATCGACGGTGATCCCAAGGGCTTCGTGGATGGCGTCTGCCACTTGGGCGTTGGTGACCGTCCCGAAGAGCTTGCCATTCCCGCCGGCTTTCGCCTCAACGCGAAAGGCCTGCGCTTCGATTTTATCCGCGATCTCTTTGGCACTCGCCAGATCCTCGGCATCGCGTTTGGCCTTGGCTTTATTCTGCTGCTCGAGCATCGCCATGGCGCCTTTCGACGCCTCGGCAGCAAGCCCACGGGGGAGCAGAAAGTTATTCGCGTAGCCTTCGGCGACTTCGACGACCGCGCCACGCGAACCGAGCGCCTTAACGTCGCTCATCAAGATGACTTTCATGTGAGCCTCTAGTCAGATGTGAACGGAAGGAACGCGATGATCCGGGCGCGCTTGACGGCGACCGTCAGCGAACGCTGGTGGCTCGCGCAGTTGCCTGAGATCCGCCGGGGCAGAATCTTGCCGCGCTCCGAGATGTACTTGCGAAGACGCGTGGCGTCTTTGTAGTTGATGTCGGGCAGTTTGTCCGCACAGAAGGTACAGACTTTTTTCTTTGGCCGACGCTCTTTTTTGGCATTGGCACGTTTTTTCGGGGCAGCCATGGGTCTCGCTTTCATGTAGGTGGTTGCGGCGTCAACCCGGGGGGTTGGGCCCTACACACGGCGCCTCTTATAAAGAGAGGCGACGACCCGTCGACAAAGGGTGACGGGCTTTATGCAGTTTTCGCGACTTTGGGTCGCACGATAGTATACCGCGACCGGGGCACGACCGCTACCCCTTTGGCCGCCTTTAACGCCGCATGTGTCGTGGTAGAGGGCCATGGCAAGCGTTCAGAGGAGGGAGTAAAGTGTTTCTCATCACTACGGAATCCGAAGTGATGGGGAGTACAATCCGATGGTCAACTTGGTTCGTTGAGGAAACGTGCCGAGGGCCTCGCGTGGCAACGCGGGTCGAAATCGTACCACCCGGTAAATTTTTGGTTATCGGATCAGTCTTTACAGTCGCTTTACACGGTTACGTGTAGAAACTGTGACGAGTGCCCGACCGAAGTACTTGGTTAGTAAGGAAGCGTCTCGTTCCGGTGCAGGATGAGACGAAACGTGACAGCACCACCACCAGCGTCCCTTGCGTTTAGAGCAAGGGCGAGTTTCGCATTGGTCATGTGAGCTCTCAGACGCCCTAAAATCGGCGTCCGCCGCCGTACGAAGGAATGAACATGAAACGTCTTGCCGCCCTCACCGTTACGTCGCTCCTCGCGCTTTCCGCTTGCAGCGGCGGCGGGACGACCGCCACCCGTGCCCCGGGTGTCGCAGCTCCGGCCCCCTCAAAACAGATTCTCTCCGCATACCGCGTGCCGCTTACCCACAGCGCCGCGGTCGACGCTGCTGCTGCTGCCGGTGCAAAACTGCATCAGGCCGACGGGCGCGGAACGCAGGGCCTCGGCGGTTTGCCGACGCTCGACGGCTTGGTCGATACCACGTTTGCGATTCTCGACGCTCCGCGCTTCGGCGCCGATGGCCAAGTCAACGTCGCGATTCTCGCCGTTCAGGCAATCGGCGCTGACGGCGTCGCGTATTCACTCGTCAACTACCCGGCCCCGGTTGTCGTGAACATGCTCAACTACAAGCGCAGCGCGCTTGTCCTCGGACACAGCCCGATTCCGAAGCAGGACTACACGACGCTTCGGCTCGTCGTTCAAGCCTCGGCATCATCGCTGCATGCTTGGGGCTCGACGTATCCCGTGGCGTATGGTTACTACAGTAACCACACATTCATGCCGGCGGCGGGCGACATCGCGAATGTCGATTTTCCCGTGAAAATGAACACTTCAACCGGTCTGCCGACGATCCTTGCAGACTTCAACACCGTCGAATCGGTCAAGGTGCGTGATGGTCGTGCCCAAATCGGATCGCGCATTGCAGCCGCGCCGTACAATTCCTCGTCGGTCATCTCCGGTACGATCGTCAATAAAGCCGGCACACCCGTCGATGGCGCCGTCATCGCGGCTCTGGATGCGAATGGCAATGTCCTCAACACCACGCAGAGTGACGATGACGGCACATTCGAGATCCACGCCATCGCCGGCGGCACCTATCAACTCGTCGTCTACAATGACTACACCACTGCAGCTGGCGACGAACTCCAATCCGAACATGCCGATTCCTCGGCAACGCTCAACGGTCCGCAGGTCAGCGTCCCCGGTGGCTACTCCATCAACGTCGGCAAAATCACCGACTAACTCCGGCTCTCACTTATTCACTTATATTTCGGGAGTATGATTTAGTATGACGGAGATTATCGATCTTCGCGCCGCACTGGATGCGGCAAGAAGTGCGCTAACTGCGGCACGGTACGACGATGCGATGGAACTGCTACGCGGCTGCCAAGACTGGCCGGTCGACCTTGCAGAACACGCGGTCCTCGTAAAAGCCGACACCTTGATCCGCCGGGATGCACCGGCAGCACTGGCCTGGCTTGCAGCGACGCAAGACCTCACGATCACCGATGCAGCACGTTTCAATCGCGAACTGCTCACCGGTCGCGCATACAGCAACGTTCGCAACTTCGATGCCGCGGCATCGCGTTTCGCTCGCGCTGAAAAAATGCTCGACAAAGTCCCCACCGGGTCGCATAAACTCGCATACCAGAAGGCACGCCTAGCCTGGATGCTGCGTGAAGCAACGCCGGACAACGCGGACCTCGCGCTCGCCCTTACGGATCCCGATCCGATCGGCCGCGCCGTCGCCTACGCCGCTCGCGGCTACATCGCCGGTACCGCCGGCGACTTCGCCGCCCAAATCGCCGATCTCAAAACGTCGCTCGAAATCGCTGAGTCAACGAAGGTCTATGACGTCGAACACGTCGGCGCCGCCATCTATGGCCTGGCAACGATCGCGTTCGAGGTTGCCGACAAAGACGGCGTTGTTGCGGCTCGCCGCGCGTACGAATGGCTGAAGTGGACATCCGATGTCCGCGTCACGCAGTACAACGCGCTCCGGTGCCTGGGTTGGGATGCGTTCATGCGCGGCGAACCCGCACGTGCACAGTGGCTCTTCCACGACGCCGCCGCCATCGCACCAACGCCCGCCTGGCAGGCCCAAGCCCATCTCGATCGTGCGTATGTCGCACGCATCTCCAAGAACGACGCCTGGTCGCTCGACGAGCTCCACGAAGCACTGCGCATCGCGCAGGGTGTCGCCTGGGGCGAGACGATCGGCGAGGAACGCCTCACCCTGGTCACCTTAGCCGTGCTGCTCTCGCCGGTCGATGCAGCGGAAGCCCAGCGCTACGCATCGACGTACGCGATGTTCGGGATGGAGAATGTCAACCCGTACCTCGTGGCCTCAAAAGACAAGCGCACAACCGGTTTTGGCAAGTACACCCAAGGCAAGATCGATCAAACGCTCGGCAATGCCGATCTTGCGATCGAATCACTCGAAGCCGCCTACGCAATCTTCGCACCCATCGGTCATCACTACCAGGCGATGCTCGCCGCACAGGCGCTCGCCGAAGTTACCCGCGATGCCGCATGGGCCGAAAAGGCCGGAATGCACAGCGCCGCCTACCCGGGCAGCCCGCTCGCCGCACAAATGGCCGAGTCGGCAAAACCCGGCGACCCGGCAATCGACGGTCTCTCACCTTTGCAGCGCCAGCTCGCTCGCGCGCATTGGTCGGGTCTGAACGTCGATGCTCTCTCGAAGAAGTTCAGTCGTAGTATGTACACCATCGAAGGTCAACTCGCCGAGATCTATGCCGCGTTCAACGTGGCGAGCGCCGGCGGACTTCGCGAAGAAGCGCTCCGGCGCGGCATCGCCTAGGAAGAAAACCGAACCGAGAAAAAAGCACGAGCGCGGCTCGTGCTTTTTTCTTTTGTTCTGAAGACTTTACGCTGGCTTTACACAGTTACGTATAGATTTTGTGACCGAAATCCGACCCCTTATTGGTAAGTAAAGGAAGCGTCTCGTCCTGGTGTTGGGCGTGGCGATGAACGCGAACACCACCACTCATCCGGCGATCGACTTTAGATCGCTGGGTAGTTCCGCGTTTGGTCGATGCGGACGAAGGATGAAGAATGAAACGTCTTGCCGCCCTCGCTGTTACGTCGCTCCTCGCTCTGTCCGCTTGCAGCGGCGGCGGGACGACTACCCGTGCGCCCGGCGTAAACGCTTCATCGCCGACAAAGCAGATTCTCTCCGCGTACCGCGTGCCACTCGTGCACGTGGCTTCGGTCGATGCGGCTGCTGCCGCCGGTGCAAAACTGCAACGCGATGGAACCCGCGGAACGCAAGGCCTCGGCGGATTGCCGACGCTCGACGGATTGGTCGATACGACATTCGCCATTGTCGACGCTCCGTACTTAGGCGACGGCGCAAAGGTCAACGTCGCGATCGTTGGCGTCCAGGCCGTTGGTGCCGACGGCGTGGCGTACAATATCGTAACGTACTCGAGCCCGGTCCTCGTGAACATGCTTGACTACAAATCAAGCGCCCTGGTTCTCGGACACAACCCGATCCCAAAACAGCAATATACAAAAATGCGGCTCCTCGTGCAAGGGACGGCCTCATCCGTGTATGCATTTGGGCAAAACGATAGCGCGAAGTTCGGATCGTACGATGCATCGCATATCTTCACAGCGGATACGAGCGACACCTCAGCGATTGACTTCCCAATCCTCCTCGACGCCTCGAACAGCGCACCGACGATTCTGGCCGACTTCAATACCGTCGAATCGGTGACGATCGCCGGCAATGTCGCGCAGATCGGTTCGATCATCACCGCAGCCGTTTACGACAACTCGACGATTATCTCGGGCACCATCGTGAACAACGCCGGCAACCCGGTCAGCTCGGCGGTCATCGCAGCCATTGATGCCAGTGGCAACGTTGCGCAGACCACGATTACCGAGGCTGACGGCTCCTTCGAACTGCACGCGATCGTCGGCGCGTCGTACGGCCTGATCATTCACAACAGCTACACCACAAGAGCCGGCGATACGGTCCAGGCCAAAAATGCCGACGGCAGCGCCGACATGACCGGCCCACACATAACGGCACCTCCCGGATATAAGGCCGACATCGGCAAAATCACCGACTAATTCGAGCTCTCACTTAGTCACTTACCTTGCGGGAGTTTGAATGAGTATGACGGAGATTATCGACCTTCGCGCTGCACTGGATGCAGCAAGAAGTGCGCTAAGGGCCGCCAGATATGACGAAGCGATGGATATTCTTCGCGGTTGTCAAGACTGGCCGGTCGATCTAGCCGAACACGCGGTTCTCGTTAAAGCCGACACCTTGATCCGCCGGGACGCTCCGGCGGCACTTGCCTGGCTTGCAGCGACGCAAGACCTCACGATCACCGATGCAGCGCGCTTCGATCGCGAACTGCTCACCGGTCGCGCATACAGCAACGTTCGCAACTTCGATGCCGCGGCATCACGTTTCGCACGTGCGGCGAAACTGCTCGAAAAAGTCCCCACCGGGTCGCATAAACTCGCATACCAGAAAGCGCGCCTTGCCTGGATGCTGCGTGAAGCAACGCCGGACAACGCGGATCTTGCGCTCGCCCTTACGGATCCCGATCCGATCGGCCGCGCCGTCGCCTACGCCGCTCGTGGCTACATCGCCGGTACCGCCGGCGACTTCGCCGCCCAAATCGCCGATCTCAAAACGGCACTCGAAATCGCCGAATCAACCGACGTGTACGACGTCGAACACGTTGCCGCCGCAATCTACGGACTAGCGACGATCTCGTTCGAAGTCGCCGATCAGTCCGGCGTGAATCGCGCCCGCCAAGCCTACGATCGTCTCGCGTGGACCGCCGACGTGCGCGTCCACCAATATAACGCGGTTCGATGCCTGGGTTGGGATGCGTTCATGCGCGGCGAACCCGCACGCGCCCAGTGGCTCTTCCACGACGCCGCCGCCATCGCACCCACGCCCGCCTGGCAGGCCCAAGCCCACCTCGATCGTGCGTATGTCGCACGCATCTCCAAGAACGACGCCTGGTCGCTCGACGAACTCCAAGAAGCCCTGAAAATCGCGCAAGGCGTTGCCTGGGGCGAAACGATCGGCGAGGAGCGTTTGGCCCTCGTGACGCTCGCGGTGCTTTTGGCTCCGGTAAACGCACCCGAAGCCCAGCGCTACGCCGCGACGTATGCCATGTTCGGCATGGAAAATATTAACCCGTACCTCGTCGCATCGAGCGATAAACGCACGGTGGGCTTCGGCAAATACACACAGGGCAAGATCGAACAGACCCTCGGGAACGCCGACCTCGCGCAAGAAGCGCTCGAGGCCGCCTACGCGATCTTCGCTCCGATCGGTCATCAGTACCAGGCGATGCTCGCCGCGCAAGCCCTTGCCGACGTAACGAAAGACGCCGTTTGGGCCGATAAAGCTCGTATGCACAGTGCGGCGTATCCGGGCAGCCCGCTCACCACTCACATGGCCGAATCGGCGAAGCCAAGCGATCCCGCGATCGAAGGACTCACGCCGTTCCAGCGTCAGCTTGCGCGCGCGCACTGGTCGGGCCTCAACCTCGATGCTTTATCGAAGCAGTTCAGCCGCAGCATGTATACGATCGAAGGGCAGATCGCCGAGATTTACGCGGCGTTCAACGTTGCGACGGCCGGCGGTTTGCGTGAGGAAGCGCTCCGGCGCGGCATCGCGTGATCATCGGCGTCGGCGCGATCGCGCTTTTGGCTCTCATCACCGTCGGCGTGCTGATCTTTCGGGTCAGCGCGCTTTCGTCGTCGATGAAAACCGAGAGCTCGGCAGCGGACGATGCAAACGAGCGGCGCTATACGCTCCTCGAAGCGATTCCCGACGGTGTGTACATCATCGATGCCGACGAGCGACTAACCCATATGAACGAGGAGGCAGAACGGCTTCTCCGATCGGAACCGGGTGCGTTCGTGGGACGTGCGATCGAGTCGATTCTCGATCCGCTCGCCTCGGATCTCATTCCGGAGATCCGCCTAGCACGCCAACAGCGCGAGATCATCTCGCGCGTTGTCTATTTCCGAGCCACCGGCTGGTGGGTAGAAATACGCATCAAGCCGGGTGCGAAAGAAACCGTCATTTACTTACGCGACGTCACGGTTCGTAAAAGTGCCGAAGCAAAACTCGTCGAGAGCGAAAGCCGCTTGCGACTCCTGATGGATCAGGTCCCCGCGGTGCTCTGGAGCGCCGACCGGTTAGGCTGTTTTGCATCGCTGTCGGGCGCGGGACTGCCGTCGCTCGGAATTCGCGAATCCGATCTGCTCGGCAAATCGTGCGCGAGCTTTCTCGGTGCCGAAGACGCGCTCACCTCGCTTTCCACCGTCTTTGAGGGGACGCCGGTCGAATTCGAATCGCGCCGCCGCGATCGCTGGCTGCGCCACCAGGTCGAGCCGCTCCGCGGTGCGGATGGCCGCGTGATCGGGGCCGTCGGCGTCTCGCTCGACATCACCGAGATCAAAGATACGCAGCGCCGCCTCGAAGCAATGGCCCGTCGCGACGCGCTTACGGGACTTCCCAATCGCCTCGCACTCGAAGAGCTGCTTTCCGCCGCGATCATGGGAGGACAACAAGAGCGCGAAGGCACGTTCTCGGCCGTCCTCTTCGTTGACCTCGACCGTTTTAAGACGATCAACGACACGCTCGGCCATCGCGCCGGTGATGAAGTCTTGCGCATTGCGGCGGAGCGGATGCGCTCGAGCATCGGTGCTCGCGACGTCATCGCGCGTCAAGGCGGCGATGAATTTATCGTGGTCCTGACCTCGACGACCTCACCGGACGATGTCGGCGCGGTTGCGGCACGCATCTTGCGCCGCTTTGCCGAGCCGATCATGCTCGACGGGCATCAGCTTTTCGTCGGTGCTAGCATCGGCGCGGCGCTCTCGCCGCAGCATGGCACGACCGCCGAGGAATTGATCAAGAACGCCGACGCTGCGATGTATCGCGTTAAAGCCGGCGGCCGCGGAACCTTCGCATTTTATGAAGCGAGCATGGACGAAGCGGCACACGACCGTCTCGCACTCGAAGCAGAACTCCGCGTCGCGCTTCAAACCGACGGACTCCGTTTGCTCTTCCAGCCCATCATCGACGTGCCGACCGGACGTATCATGGGTGCCGAAGCGCTCATCCGTTGGAGCCATCGCACGCGCGGGGAGCTTGCTCCCGACCAGTTCATCCCGCTCGCCGAAGAGAGCGGCTTAATCATCGACATCACCAAATGGGTGTTGCGCCGCGCTTGCGCATTTGCCGCAACCGTGCGTACGACGCGCCCGGATTTCCGCGTCAGCGTGAATTTCTCCGCACGCGATCTGCGCGAAGCAAACCTCGTCGAAACGGTCGAGGCGGAACTCGCGCATGCGGGACTCGACCCCGATGGCCTCGAGGTCGAGGTCACCGAGAACGTGTTCCTCGAAGACGAATCGATCGAACGACTCAAAGATTTGCGCAATCTCGGCGTACGAATCGCCGTCGATGACTTCGGCATCGCGTACAATTCGCTCGCCTACGTCAAACGTTTGCCGATCACGTCGCTCAAGATCGACAAGTCATTCATGCATGACGTCATGGCGGACCGCTTCGATCAGGCGATCGTTAAGGCGATCGTCACACTCGGACTCACACTCGGCCTGCACGTCATTGCCGAAGGCGTCGAAACCGAAGCGCAGTGGTATTTCATGAAAGAACTTGGTTGCGGCCAAGCCCAAGGCTTCCACTTCAGCCGCGCCATCGAATCAACGGCAATCCAGGCGATGTTCGACGTCCCCCCGAGCTTCGTGTCGCTGAGTAAATCCGCGTAGGATCGATCGCTCGCAATGCGACACGTATCGCAGTCGCGATGGCAGCGGCGTTCTTTGCTTTGGAACTCGGCGCAGATTCGGCCGCGATCCGGCCGCCCAACACGACGTACACGTATCAGTTTGTACGGGGCGGTGCGCCATTCGGCATATCGACGATCGTCGTGACGAGTTCGAATGCATTGGTACACGTTAACGAAAAAGCCACGATCGGCAGTGTGGCCGCCGACGTGCATTTCGATCTCGATGAGACCTCACTCGCCCAGAGCGGCTACGCGGGATCGTTCGTCGTCCAAGGTCAGCAGACCGACGTAAAAATCACCCACGATGCAACCGATATCCTAACGATTCGGGTGGGCGCAGATGCCGTTGCCGTGCACGCACTGGCCAGCGCACCAACCTTGCTAGTCGCCGATGACTTGGTCTCGGCGTTTGCGTTCATCCCGGCGATCGCAAAGCAGCGTCACCTCGGTGCGATCACCGAAGTCGTTCCCAATGGCTCGCGCGCGCTACGAGCCGACGTCGCGTTCGGCGAGCGTCCCGGGACGCTCTCGATGATCGTCAACGGCCTGCATTTGGACTTTACATTCGACCCGAAAACGTTCGTCGTGAGCAACGTTCACGTCAACGAGCAAAACTTCGATATTCAGCTCGTTACGCCGCTTACCTAGATTTTGCGAGTTCGATTTTCGCAATCGATGCGCGGTGGACTTCGTCCGGTCCATCGACGATCCGTAAGGTGCGCGCATGCGCCCAAGCTTTCGCAAGAAAGAAATCTTGGCTGACGCCCGCAGCACCGTGCGCTTGAATCGCGCGGTCGATGACGCGCAGGACCACTTGCGGCGCGACGACTTTGATCATCGCGATCTCCGCGCGAGCGGCTTTATTGCCAAGTTCGTCCATCATTTGCGCCGCATGTAAGGTGAGCAAGCGCGCCTGATCGATCTCGATGCGCGAGTCGGCAATCCATTCCATGATGACGCCCTGCTCAGCGAGCGGCTTGCCGAACGTGCGACGCGCCTTGACGCGCGCCACCATCGCTTCGAGCGCCCGTTCGGCAAGGCCGATCGCGCGCATGCAGTGATGGATACGTCCGGGACCGAGGCGCCCTTGAGCGATCTCGAAGCCGCGGCCTTCGCCGAGCAGTACGCTTGTTTGCGGTACGCGGACGTTGTCGAAATGAATCTCGCAGTGACCGTGCGGCGCATCGTCATAACCGAAGACCGTTAGCGGCCGTACGATGGTCACGCCCGGCGTCGCTGTCGGCACGAGCACCATCGACTGTTGCGCATGACGCGCGGCATTCGAATCGGTCTTGCCCATGAAAATGAGGATGTCGCAGCGCGGATCGCCGGCACCCGAGGTCCACCACTTGCGGCCGTTAATGACATAATCGCTGCCGTCGCGCGCGATCGTCGCCTGAATGTTCGTTGCATCCGACGAGGCAACGTCGGGTTCGGTCATCGCAAAGCCGCTGCGAATCTCTCCGCGCAGTAGCGGTTCGAGCCATCGCTTCTTCTGCTCGGCCGTGCCGTAACGCACGAGCACTTCCATGTTTCCCGTATCGGGGGCGCCGCAGTTGAAGACTTCCGGTGCGATCGGCGAGCGGCCCATCACCTCGCAGAGCGGTGCGTATTCGCGATTTGTCAGCCCGGCGCCAAGATCGCTCTCCGGGAGAAACAGATTCCACAGTCCCGCCCCCCGCGCGCGCCCTTTGAGCGTCTCCATTACCGCGGGAATCGTCCAGCGCGATGCTGCAGCAGTGAGTTCGTGGTCGTAGATACGTTCGCTTGGATAGACGTGCTCGTCCATGAACGCGATGAGGCGTTCGCGCAGATCGGTTGCGCGCGACGAAACCATCATTACGAGACGGCCAGCTCGTGCGCGAATCGTTCGCGCAGTGTCTTCTTCGAGATCTTTCCGGTTGCGGTGTGCGGCATTTCATCCACGAATACCACATCATCCGGCATCCACCATTTCGCGATCTTGCCTTCGAGGTAGGCCAAGACGTCACCCGACTCGATCGCGCTGCCCGAACGCCGCACGACGACGAGCGCCGGACGCTCCGACCACTTTGGATGCGGAATTGCGATTGCGGCCGCTTCGCTGATATCGGGATGACCGACCGCGGCGTTCTCGAGGTCGATGGAACTGATCCACTCGCCGCCCGATTTGATCAGATCTTTGCTGCGGTCGTGGATCGTGAGATAGCCGTCGCGGTCGAGCGAGGCGATGTCGCCGGTGCGGAACCAGCCGTCCGCCGTAAACGAAAACGCGGTCGCTTCGGGGTTGTCGTAATAGGCACCGATCACCCACGCTCCGCGCACGTAGAGTTCGCCTTGCGATTCGCCGTCATCGGGGAGCCGATTCCCGTCGTCGTCGAGAATCTTCATGTCCACTCCGTAGACCATCCGCCCGGCTTTCATCTGCCATTTCAGGCGTTCAGGTGAAACGCGGTGATGCGGCTTGAGCGAACCCGTCGTACACACGGGGCTCGTTTCAGTCATACCCCAGCCGTGGATGACGATGATGCCGCGCGCCTCGTACGCCTCGATCAGCGAAACGGGTGCGGCCGAGCCGCCGACGCGCAGCGAACCGAGCTTATTGAGATTCTTGCCGGTTTCGTTGAGATACGCGAGCATCCCGAGCCAGATTACCGGCACGGCTCCGGCCGCAGTTGCTTCTTCACCGTCCATCAGTTCGAAGAGACTCGCAGCGTCGTGCAGCGGCCCCGGAAGAATCAACTTTGCGCCCATCATCGGCGCGCAGTATGGAAATCCCCATGCGTTGACATGGAACATCGGTACGATCGGCATCAGCGCGCGCTGCTGCCCCGGTTTGACGTTCATCATCTCGGCCATGCAGCCGCTAAAGGCGTGGAGCACGGTCGAGCGGTGCGAGTACATCGCTCCTTTTGGTTCGCCTGTCGTGCCCGAAGTGTAGCAAAGCGACGAGGCGCTGTTTTCATCGAACGACGGCCAGTCGATGTGCGCTTGCTGCTCGCCGATGAGCGTCTCGTAGCAATGAACGTTCGGCAGCGAGGTCGCAGGCATGTGCGCGGCATCGGTCATGATGATGAAGCCGCGAACGCGCGGAAGATGCGCGACCAGTTTCTCGACGAGCGAAACGAACGTCAGATCGAGGAAGATCAGAACGTCGTCCGCGTGATTGACGATATAGGCGATTTGATCGGGATGCAAGCGCGGATTGATCGTATGGCAAACCGCGCCGATCCCCGAAATCGCGTAATACAGTTCGACGTGGCGATACGTGTTCCACGCAAGCGTGCCGACGCGTTCGCTCGGCCCGACGCCGAGCGAGAGCAGCGCGTTTGCAAGCTGCGCGGAACGCGCCGCCGCTTCGCGATAGGTCTCGCGGTGAATCGGACCTTCGACGCTCCGCGAGACGATCTCGACATCACCGTGAAAACGCGCGGCATAGGTGATGATCGAGCTGATCATCAGCGGGACGTCCATCATCATGCCGCGCATCATCGTGAGGCTACTCCGTGAACGGGATCGGAAGCCGCTTGTACGTGCCTTTGTCGATCACGGCTGCTTCGACGTCTTCGAGCAAGTGGCCGGCCTTCGAGACGCCCGTGAGCTTCGCTGGTTGGTACTTTGCGGGAAGGGTCTTCGCCGCTTCGTTCGCCTTTGCCATCACGGCTACGGGATCGGTGCTGTTCGCCAGGTCCATCGCGCGCGCGAGCACGTGCATCGCCATGTAGTTGTTACCAAGTTCGGAATTGGCTTCGTACGATTTGCCGTACTTTTTGAGGAAGGCGACGAGGAACTGATTGAGACCGGGCCCGTTGTAGCGGCGCAGCGGCAACACGCCGGTCGTGCCCTCAAGCTTTGCCAGCGGAACGACGCCGGTGATCTGGTCGAACTTCGCTTGATCCATCATAACAAAGCCGCCGGTGAAACCTTGGTCGCGCGCAGCTTTGATCACGAGACCCGTTGGCTGCGAAGGCCCTCCGACGAAGATCACGTCGGGTTTATCCGCGAGCGTTTTGCTAACGGCCGTCGAGAAGTCGGCCGTCGTGTTGTAGTCGACGCCGTTGTTGCCGAGCACGGTGCCGCCGCTCTTGGTCCACTGCTCGCTAAAGCCTTTGGTCCACGCGTTGCCGTACGCAGTCGTCGTCGGGATAAGACCGAGACGCTTCCCAAACTTCGCCATCGTGACTTCCGTAAACGGTTTAAAATAGGCATCGTATGAGGGCGGGATCATAAACGTACTGCCGTTATTTTGCTTGAGAATTGCCGGCTCACTCGAGTACGCACCGAGGAGAAACTTCGGCGACTGCTTCTCGTTGAAGCCCTGGATCGCAAGAATGCCGCCCGAGTGCGAGCAGAAGACGATCGGCGCGTTTTCTTGCCCGGCCAGACGCTTTGCGTTCGTGGCCGCTTCGTTCGGACGGTAAGCATCGTCGAGCGGCACGAGCTTGAGGCGATTTTTCTTTCCGCCGACGCTCACGCCGCCGTCGGCGTTGATCTCATCGATCGCCATTTCAAGCCCGCGCTGCACGTCTTGCCCGTACTGCGCCGCACCGCCGCTGAGCGGTCCCGTGTAACCAATATTAATCGTTGAGGTGGTTTGAGCCGATGCACTAAGAGACATCGCGCCGATAAGCGCGATGCCAAGACCGATTCGCAGTTGACGTATCATTCGATTCCCTCCGTTATGCGCCGATGAAGGCTTTTCTGACAAGCTCGTTTGCCTGGAGTGCGCTCGCCGAGCCTTCGAGCACGACCCGACCGTCGGACAACACGTAGCCGCGATGCGCAATCGAAAGCGCGGCGTACGCATTTTGTTCTGCGAGAAGCACCATCGTGCCGTCGCGGTTGATCGCTGCGACTGCCTCGAGCATCGCTTGCACCACTTTTGGCGCAAGGCCGAGCGAGGGTTCGTCGAGCAGCAAGAGTTTGGGTCGCGCCATGAGTGCGCGTCCGATCGCGACCATCTGCTGCTGTCCGCCGGAAAGCGATCCGGCGGATACGTTCAACTTCGGTCGAATTGCCGGGAAGAGATCGAGCACGCGCGCGAGTGAGGCATCGGCATCGCCACGCAGATGCCGGCGTACGTAGGCGCCGAGCCGTAAATTTTTCTCGACCGACAGGTCGGGAAAGAGATTGCGGCCTTCGGGACACTGTGCGATACCAAGCGCGACGATCTCGTCGCTGCGCATGCCGCGAATTGCGCGACCGTTGAACGTGATCTCACCGGTCGATGGAACAAGACCACTGAGCGCGGCAAAAAGCGACGTCTTGCCCGAACCGTTCGCGCCAAGCAGCGTGATCAGCTCGCCCTCGGCGATCGTGAAATCGACCGCGTCGATGGCCGGTGCATCGCCGTAACGAACACCGAGTTTGCGCACTTCAAGCATGCGTCGCCGCTCCGAGATAGGCATCGATGACCGCCGGATCGGCTTGCACGTGCGCGGGCGTTCCATCAGCGATTTTCGCACCGTGGTGGAGCACGATGACACGCTCGGCGATGCCCATCACCAGACTCATTTTGTGCTCGACCAAACAGACGGTAAAGCCGGCCTTCGCCATGGCAAGAATCAGGTCGGCATGCTCGACCGTTTCTTCGGAGGTAACGCCCGCCGCCGGTTCGTCCAACAGCACGAGTTTGGGTTTGCTGGCGACAGCGATTGCGATCGCGAGCCGCTTTTGCGCCTCCTGCGGGATCGAGCCGGCAATACGGTCGGCATAACGCTCGATTCCGGCAAAGCGCAAGGCCTCGTAGGCCGCCTCGCAACTCTCGCGTTCTTCACGCCGCGCGCGCGGCGTTCGCAGAAGCGCATCGAAGAGACCGCTCTGCGTATGCATGCGGTACCCGACGATGGCATTGTCGAGCACGCTTGCATTTCGAAAAAGGCTCGTCGTTTGGAAGGTGCGCGCGATCCCAAGCCGTGCGATTTCGTGCGTCGCACGATGCGTGATGTCGACGCCCTCGAAGACGAGCTGCCCCGAGGTCACCGGATAATAGCCCGAGATCAGATTGAAGCACGTCGACTTGCCCGCGCCGTTGGGTCCGATCAGTGCGACGATGGAACCGCGCTCGATCGTGAAGCTGACATCGTCAACGGCGGTAAGTCCGCCGAAGCGTTTCGTGATGCCGCTGACGGTAAGCAGCATTAGTTCGCACTGCCCTGTGCGAGTGGCGGCTCGCTCGTCAGGGCAGTCGGGGTCGGACGGCCGATGCGGCCGCGCAATTTCGCCAGCCCACCGACGATGCCGCTCGGGAAAAATATCACGAGCAGGACGAGCATCGGTCCGAAGATCAAGAATTTGAAACTCTCGATGCCCTGCAAAAATTGTCCGAGGACCACCAGCACGAGCGTGCCCACAAGCGGCCCCCACAGGGTGCCGACACCACCGACGATGAGGTAGAGCAGCATGTCGAAGGTCACGTCGAGACCCGTCGAGTCAGGCCCCAGGAACCCGATGAAAATCGCGTACATCCCGCCGGCAAGCCCCGCCAAAAACGTCGAAAGCATGAAGGCCGCGCTCTTCGCACGCATCACATCGATGCCAACGGCGCGCGCGAGATCTTCGTTGCCGGCGATGGCAATGAGCGAGCGGCCAAAGAGCGAGCCGCGTACGCGCGCGCAGATCGCGAAAGCGAGGATCAGCGCGACGAGCACGAGATAGTATTTCGCGATCGAACTCTCAAATGAGATCGGACCGATTGGCGCAGGCGGCGGAATGTTGAGCACGCCGATATTCCCGCCGGTGAGTTCTTGCCAGTTTGTGAAGATCACGCTGATCATCACGCCGATGGCCGCCGTGAAGATCGCAAAGTAATGCCCGCGCGTGCGCAGTGAGACCAGACCCACCAGATATCCGAGGATGACCGCCGCCGCACAACCCGCCGCAAGCGCGACCCAAAACGGTACGCCCAGGCGCGTCTCGAGCAGCGCGACGCCGTATGCGCCAATCCCAAAAAACGCCGCGTGACCAAGCGTAAGCAGGCCGGTGTACCCAAGGATGATGTTCAGGCCGTAGACCGCGATCGCACTGATATACGCGGTCACGATCACTTGCCGATAATATTCGCTATGGACGAACAGCGGCAGCACGAGAGCGACGAGTAATGCGGCAAGCGGAACGATGCGGCGGGCGCCCAAGCTAGGTGCCCTTCGCAAAGAGGCCGGTCGGTCGAACCGTAAGGATGACGACGAGCAGTCCGAATGCGATGACGTCCTGGTAGCTTGTCGAGATATACGTCGCGCCGAAACTCTCGGCGAAGGCCAGAATAAACGCCCCGAGGATCGCTCCGGGAATGCTGCCCATCCCCCCGAGCACGATGATCGCAAACGCTTTGAGGATCACCGTCGACCCCATCGAGGGGAAGATCAAGTTGATCGAAGCGATCAGCGTCGCGGCAGTGGCCGCGAGCCCCGCGGAGATCGCGAAGACCAGACTTTGCACGCGATCTGCGTTAATTCCAACGAGCGCCGCGCCGCGTCGATTCTGCGCGACGGCCTCGATCGTCGCACCTACGAGCGTGCGCTTGAGAAACCAAAAGAGCGCAACCATCACCACGGCTGCAGCGAAAACGACGATGAGCTGCTGTTGCGTGATGATGAGCCCGGCGATCTTTACGACGTGGTCGTAAGGCGTGGGCAGAACGCGAAAACCGGGACCGAAGAAGACGCGCGCGATCGCTTCGAAGAAAAACAACACGCCGACCGCCGCGATGATCGCGTTGACCTCGGGCGCTTTTTGTAATGGGCGGAAAACCAAGCGTTCGAGCAACACGCCGACGAGCGCGAGCACAACGATTGCGAGCAGCATCGCCGGCCAGTAGCCGATGTTCGCGACCGTAACGCCAAAAAAGGCGACATACGCACCGAGCATATAGAGATGGCCGTGCGCGAAGTTCGGGATACCCATCGTTCCGTAAACGAGCGCCAGTCCAAGCGCTACGAGCGCATAGATACTGCCGACGACAAGGCCGTTCAACAGCTCTTGAAAAAAAAGATGCATGCACGCTCCAGCTCGGTAGAGATTTTTTCCGTTCTGGTGGAGCCTCCCTTTTCAAGTCCCGAGAGCTGGAAGTACATGGCGTCCCTTGCCCGCCTGACCAAACACGGCAACGTCGCCGTCATCGCCATCATGAATCCGCCGGTCAACGCGCTCGGCGCAGCATCAATTGCTGCGCTCTTGCCCGAACTCTCGGATGCCGAAAACGACCCGGGCGTCAGCGCGGTCGTGTTAACCGGATCGAACGGGACGTTCAGCGGCGGCGCCGACATCAAGGGCTTTGCATCGCCGCTCCTCGCAAGCCCGAGTGTACGCGACGCGATCGACCGGATCGAGGCGATGACGAAGCCCGTCGTCGCCGCCATCGACGGCGTGGCACTCGGCGGCGGTCTCGAACTTGCGCTCGGCTGCGACTACCGCGTTGCAACGCCGCAAGCGAGGCTCGGCGTTCCCGAAATCAAGCTCGGCCTGCTCCCCGGTGCCGGCGGCACGCAGCGCCTCCCGCGGCTCGTCGGTGTGGAAGCCGCGCTCGAGCTGATCATCAGCGGCGAACCGATTTCGGCCGAACGCGCGCTTGCCATCGGTCTCATCGACCGCATCGCCTCAGATGAGGTCATCGACAACGCCGTCGCCTTTGCCGAGACACTCGCGGGCGTGCCGCGCCGGATCGGCAACTTGCTCGCGGTCAAAGGTGACCGGCCGGCGATCAACGCCGCGCGGCGGCGAGTCGAGCCCGAAGAGCGCGGGGGCCTCGCCTCGCATCGCGCGATCGACGCGGTGCAAGGGGCGCTCGACTATTCCTTTGCCGAGGGCCTCAAAATCGAGCGACGTCTGTTCGAAGAACTGCGCGCATCCGAGCAATCCAAAGCGCGCATCCACTTGTTTTTTGCCGAACGCGAAGCAGCAAAACCCGTCACCGACGAATCGTTCGCGCCGATTCGAACGGCTGTCGTCCTGGGCGCGGGGACGATGGGAACCGGGATCGCAATGGCACTTGCAAACGGGGGCATCACGACGACGCTCACGGATTTGCAACCGGACGCGATCGAACGCGCGCGTTCCACGATCGCCGGCAACTACGCTGCAACCGCGCGTAAAGGGAAACTCACCGAGGAACAGATGGCCGAGCGGCTCGCGCGTATCACGTACGCGACGAGTTTCGATGCCGCAGCGAACGTCGACCTCGTGATCGAGGCGGTCTTCGAGGAGATGGAGATCAAGCGCGATGTGTTCCGCAAAATCGATGCGATCGCGCGACCCGGCACGATGCTCGCCACCAACACCTCAACGCTCGACGTCGACGCGATTGCGGCTGCGACGAACCGCCCGCAGGACGTGGTGGGCCTGCACTTCTTCAGCCCCGCAAACGTGATGAAATTGCTCGAGATCGTGCGCGGCAAAGACACGGCGCCGCGCACCGTCGCACGCGCGCAAGCGCTCGCAAAGCAACTCAAGAAAATCGGCGTCGTCTCCGGGAACGGTGACGGCTTCATTGGGAATCGCATGCTCGCGCACTACAAGCGCGAGGCTGACTTTCTGCTCGAAGAAGGCGCGACACCGCAGCAGGTCGATCGCGTGATCAAAGCATTTGGCTTTCCGATGGGACCGTTCACGATGTTCGATCTTGCCGGCATCGATATAAGCTGGCGCATTCGCAAACGCCGCAACGCCGAACGACCGCCGACGGGTCGCTATTCCAAACTCGAGGATGAGATGTGCGAGATCGGACGCTTCGGACAGAAGACCGGCATGGGCTTCTATCGCTACGAAGACGGCAATCGCACGCCGATCCCCGACCCTCTCGTACTCGACCTCATCGAAAAGAACGCGCACGAAGCCGGCATTGAACGGCGCACGATCGAGGATCTGGAAATCCGCAAACGCTGCATTTATCCGCTCATCAACGAAGCAGCGAACATTCTGAGCGACGGCATCGCTACGCGTCCGGGCGACGTGGACGTCGTCTGGGTGAACGGCTATGGCTTCCCCGCGTTCCGCGGCGGACCGCTGCGCTACGCCGATTCCGTCGGCCTGCGCGATATCTATGAAGACATGCTGGCGTTCGAACGGATTCACGGCGCATACTGGAATCCAGCTCCGCTGCTCGCGCATCTCGCGAAGAGCGGCGGCACTTTTGGATCCTGGACGGGAGACCTGGCTTGGGCGACGACGCAGTAATCGTATCGACGGCACGCACGCCGATCGGCAAAGCATTTCGCGGTGCGTACAACGATACGCATGGTGGAACGCTCGCGGGGCACGTCGTCAAGCACGCGGTCGTGCGCAGCGGTATCGATCCGCACGAAATCGAGGATGTGATTCTCGGCTGCGGCTATCCCGAAGGTGCGACCGGTCGCAACATCGCACGCGTCGCGGCGATTCGCGCGGGGCTGCCGGTGAATGTGGCAGGCACCACGGTCAACCGTTTCTGCAGTTCGGGTCTCCAAACGATCAGCATGGCTGCGCAACGCGTCATCGTCGACGGCACGGGGCCAATCGTAGCCGGAGGCGTTGAGTCGATCAGCCTCGTGCAAAACAACCGCAACACCTATCGCGATACGGAGCCGTGGGTCGCGGAATTCAAACCCGACCTCTACTGGCCGATGATCGACACCGCCGAGACAGTGGCGAAACGGTATAACGTGTCGCGCGACGCGCAAGACGCATTCTCGCTTATAAGCCAACAGCGCATCGCAGCGGCGCAAGCGGCGGGGCGATTCGATGCCGAGATCGTACCGCTCGCCACGCGCAAGGCAATCGTCGACAAAAATACCGGCGCGACGACCTACGAAGACGTCCGGCTCGAACGCGACGAAGGCAATCGACCGCAGACGACGCTTGCAGACCTTGCGAAACTCGAGCCGGTCCGCGGCCCGGGCAATTTCATCACGGCCGGTAATGCAAGCCAACTCTCCGATGGCGCCTCGGCGTGCGTCGTGATGTCGGCAAAAGAAGCGCAGCGCCGCAACATCGAACCCCTTGGAATCTATCGCGGCCTCGTCGTGGTCGGACTGCAACCGGATGAAATGGGGATCGGGCCGGTCGACGCCGTGCCGCTCTTGCTCAAACGCCACGGTCTGCGCGTCGCCGACATCGACTTATGGGAACTCAACGAGGCCTTCGCCGTGCAAGCACTCTACTGCCGCGAAAAGCTGGATATCGATCCCGACAAGTTCAACGTCAACGGCGGTGCGATTGCGATCGGCCATCCGTACGGCATGAGCGGTGCGCGACTCGTCGGCCATGCGCTCATCGAGGGCAAACGCCGTAAGGCACGCTACGTCGTTGTGACCATGTGCGTCGGCGGCGGCCAAGGTGCGGCGGGGCTCTTCGAGATCGCATGACGGGCGCCGATCCCGAACTCATCGCGGTTCGTCCCGACGAACGGCTCGCCGTCGAACTCCTCGAACCGTATCTACGCGAACGTCTTCCGCAGACCGATGGGCCGTTCGCGTTCGGGCAATTCGGCGGCGGCCATGCGAACCTCACCTACCTGATCCGATTCGGCGAGACCGAGTACGTGCTACGCCGTCCACCGCTCGGACCCGTCGCGCCGAGCGCCCACGACATGAAGCGCGAGCACCACGTGCTCTCCGTGCTCTACGAGCGATTTCCACTTGCGCCGCGCAGCTTTCTCCTATGCACCGATTCCGCAATCATCGGCGCCGAATTCCAAGTCATGGAGCGACGGAACGGCATTGTCATCCGCCGCGCGATGCCGGCGCGCTTCAACGATCCCGCAACCTGCCGCCGCATCGGCGAGATGCTCGTCGATCGATTGGCGGAATTTCACGCGATCGGACCGGCCGACGTCGGACTCGGCGATTGGGGCAAACCGGAGGGGTTTATCGCGCGCCAATGCGAGGGCTGGATCAAACGTTGGCACGCCGCGAAGGATCGCGACTACGAGTACGCAGGGCCTTTCATTGCCTGGTTGCGCGACAATGTCCCGAGCGGCGGCGACGTGTCGCTCGTCCACAACGACTACAAACTCGATAACGTCCTCGTCGCGGCACACGATCCGGCGTGCATGGTCGCAATCCTCGATTGGGATATGTGCACGCGCGGCGATCCGCTCGTCGACCTTGGCTACCTTCTCGATTATTGGACGCAGTCAGACGACGATCCGAGCTGGTCATCGACAGCGGCGATGCCCACGCGCGAACCGGGATTTCCCACCCGTGCCGAGGCCGCGCAGCGGTACGCGACGATTACCGGTCGGGACATCAGCGAACTGCACTGGTACGTGATGCTCAATCTGTTCCGCACGATCGTCATCCTCGCGCAAATTTACCTCCGCTACCTCAGCGGACAAACACAGGATACGCGCTTTGCGAATTTCGGCGAGCGCATCAAGGGCCTCTTTGAAAAAGCGCGCGCGATGGTGCCGCGGGGGACGATTTAATCGACATCACCGATCGTCACGCCGCCGTCGACGACGAGCACTTGACCCGTTACGAACGCGCCGGCGCGGGAGGCAAGAAAAATCGCCGCGCCCGCCACGTCGTCGGGTTCGCCGATCCGTCCGAGCGGGTAGCTGCGCACGGCTTTTTCGTACGTCGCCGGGTTCTCCCAGAGTGCCTTGGCAAAATCCGTTCGGATGATCCCGGGAGCGATCGCATTGATGCGGATGTTGCTCTTGCCCCATTCCACGGCGAGATTCCGAACGAGCTGAAAATCGGCGGCTTTCGAAATTCCATACGCACCGAGCATCGCGTTGCCTTTGAGTCCGGCGATGCTCGAGACGACGATCACGCTCCCGTCTTTGCGCGCGGCCATTTGTGGGATCACCATGTTGCACAGCCAGAGATTGCTGCGCACGTTGCTCGCCATGATCTTATCGAATGCCTCATCGGTAATCGTAGCAAGCGGACCGAAGTGCGGGTTGACCGCTGCATTACACACGAGCGTATCGATACGGCCCCACTCGGCGAGCGTGCGGTCGACCAGCGCCTGCAGCGCCGCTTTGTCCGCGATGTTCGCCGCTTGCGCGATCGCCGCGCCGCCGTTTGCAACGATCTTCTGCGCCGCAGCCGCGCAGGCGTCGGCTTTTCGACTAGAAATGACAACGTTCGCGCCGCTCTCCGCCATGCGCTCGGCAATCGCCAGCCCGATACCGCGCGACGACCCGGTAATCAGCGCGACCTTCCCCTGCATCGAAAACATGTGCAACCCTCCCGTTCGAACGAAGGTGCTCGATGGACTTAGCCTTTACCCCCGAGGAACGCGCGTTCCGCGATGACGTCCGACACTTTATCGCCGCGAAGTTGCCGGGTGACGTACGCGCAAAAGTGCAAGCCGGTGAATCGCTGGAAAAAGATGACTTCGCGCGCTGGCACACCGTGCTCTACGCGCACGGCTGGGCCGCGCCGAATTGGCCGATCCCATATGGCGGCCCGGGCTGGACTGCCGTGCAGCGCCACATTTTCAGTGAGGAACTCGCGTACGGTTGGGCACCGCGTCTGCCGCCCTTTGGCCTGGTGATGGTGGCGCCCATCATCATGGAATTCGGCAACGACGCACAGCGCGAGCGCTATCTCCCAACAATTCTCTCCGGTGAGGAGTGGTGGTGCCAAGGCTACTCGGAACCCGGCGCGGGCTCGGATCTTGCTGCGCTCGACACGCGCGCCGAACGGGACGGCGATCACTACATCGTCAATGGCACGAAGACGTGGATCACGTTCGCTCAATATGCAGACTGGATTTTCGTTCTCGTTCGCACGAATCCGCAGGCAAAAAAACAAGAGGGCATCTCGTTCATCCTGGTCGACATGAAGACGCCCGGCGTGACCGTACGCCCGATCGTCACGATCGACGGCGGCAAAGAGATCAACGAGGTCATCTTTGAAAACGCGCGCGTCCCGATCGAGAATCGCGTTGGTGACGAGGGGGCGGGGTGGACGTACGCCAAGTTTTTACTCGAACACGAACGTACGGGTACGGCCGGCGTCGCGCGCTGCCGCCAGCAACTCGTCCAACTCAAAGAGCGCCTTGCATCGGATGGCATCAGCGACGATCGCTTTCTCGACCGCATGGCGCTCGTCGAGATCGAACTCGACGCGCTTGCATACACGGAACTGCGCACGCTCGCCGCGGAATCCGCCGGGAAACGGCCCGGGCCCGAATCGTCAATTTTGAAAATTAAAGGCACGCAGATCCAACAGGCGCTCACGGAACTCGCGCTCGATGCAGCCGGGCCGTATGCGGACCAACTCGCGGCGAACGCCTACTTCAACTATCGAAAAACCTCGATCTATGCCGGATCGAACGAGATTCAAAAAACAATCATTGCCAAACGTATTCTCAAGCTCTAAGGGACGGCAAGATGGACTTCACACTCTCCGCCGAGCAACTCATGATCAAAGATTCCGTCACGCGCTTTGCCGCCGAACCGCCGAAAGGCGACCCGTGGTCGACGTTTGCGGAACTCGGCTGGCTCGCGCTCGGCGCACCCGAGGACCTCGGCGGATTTGGCGGTCCGCTTGAAACGATGATCTTGATGGAGGCATTCGGCAAAGGGCTGGTCACGGCGCCGTATCTCGCGCAAGTCGTGCTTGCCGGTTCGATCTTGCGACTTGCGGCACGAACGGATTTACTCGAAGCACTCGTCGACGGGAACGCGCGTTTTGCCGTCGCGTACGAAGAGCCGCACGCGCGGCATGATCCCTCGCGCGTTGCGACGATTGCCATGCGCCAGGGTGACGGTTACGCACTGGGTGGCAGCAAAGTGCGTGTCCTCGGCGCGAGCAGTGCATCAACGTTGATCGTCTCTGCGCGCCTGGACACGCACGACGGTGAGATCGGGCTCTTTGCCGTACCCCTCGACGCGCCGGGCGTCGAAATCCACGGACTTGCAAGCGAAGACGGCCACGACGTTGCCGCGATCCAATTGGACAATGTCCGTATTTCTTCGAACGGGCTGATCGCGCTTGCCGGTCTTGCGATCGTTGAACACGCGCTCGACATCGCGACGGCGGCGCTGTGTGCCGAAGCCGTCGGTATCATGACCGTTCTGCACGACGTCACGCTCGACTACTTAAAAAATCGCACGCAATTCGGCGTTGCGATCGGTTCGTTCCAAGCGCTCCAGCATCGGATGGCGGAAATGTTTACCGAACTCGAACTCGCACGCTCGATGTCCTTCGTCGCGGCAATGACGGTCGCGGGTGAGGCGGATCCACGCGAGCGTGCGCGCGCGATCTCCGGCGCAAAAGTGCAAATCGCGCGCTCCGGCCGGTTTGTCGGCCAAAACGCGATCCAACTTCACGGCGCGATTGGGATGACCGAGGAGTATAAAATCGGACACTACTTCAAGCGGATGACCACCCTGGAACGACTCCTAGGCGACAGCGACTACCATCTCGGCCGCTACATCGCAAGCCAGCGTGTTCCCAGGCGGACACCGGTAAACGCGTAGCGTTGTTAGACGCTCGACCGCGCCGGGTACGACACGGTCATGGGATTTCTGTTCGGTTTCGTACGCACGATCATGACGGTCTTTGCGATCGCCATCGCTATCCTGGTCGTCGTGGACGGCTCGCTACTCGCGAACCTGCTGCGCAAACGCGAGTAGCAAGGGTTCGCGCGCACGAGCGCGCATGGTATCCGGAATGAAACCGCAGGTGGTCATCGCTGATGACCTCACCGGCGCGTGCGATACCGGGGCCGCATTTGCAACCGCTGGAACCCGCGTTCACGTCTTCGGCGAATTTGACGATCCAGAGATCGGTAAAACCGGCGCCGATATTATCGTCGTCGACTGCGATACGCGCCATCGCAGCGAGCACGAGGCGTTCGAGCGTGCCGCGGCCGTTTTAGCGCGCGTCCGGCCCGACCGACCCGAAGAACTCTTCATCAAAATCGACTCGACGTTACGCGGCCCAATTGCGGGCGTGGTGCGCGCAGCGCTCGAAGCATTTCCCGACGCCAGCGCCGTCGCCGCGCCGGCGTTTCCGCATCAACGTCGCACCACGCGCGCGGGTCTCCAGCTCGTCGACGGCGTGCCCGTGCATGTTGGCGCGGTATTCGACGCGCGCGCACCGATCCGCAGCTCCGATATCGCACTGGTCATCGGCAAACCCGATCGGGTGCGCGTGTGTGACGCCGAAACCGACGCCGATCTCGATGCGATCGCACGGCAAACGAACTTCATTTGGATCGGATCGGCCGGAATCGCCGCAGCACTCGCACGCAAGCGCGGGACCGTGCCGACCCTTCCGCCATCGACGCACGGCGTCGTCATCGTCGCCGGGACCACGAATATCGTGACGCACGAACAGCTCGCCGAAGTTGAAGCGGGTGGCTTCGTCGTCGAGCGCGTCGTGCCGGGCGATTTGCTAATCGAAAACGAGCGCTTACGCGGACTCCGTCGGCGGCTGGAAACCGTCGCCTCGAGCGGTGCATCATTCGCGCTCGCGCTCGATCCGGGCGGACGCGTCGTCGACCACGCTTCAGTGCTCTCGGCACTATGCGGGTTTCTCACGAGCCTTCCATACGATCCGCGCGTCACGCTGCTGGCGACGGGCGGCGAGACGGCGCGCGCGCTCTGCCGCGCGCTCGGTATTCACGTCCTGCAGCCGATCGGCGAGGTCGCGACCGGAGTTCCACTCTCGCTTGCGCTCGGACGCGATGCGCGTCTTATCACGAAGGCCGGAGGATTCGGCGATCCGGGTACCCTTGCCAGGATCGCCGCCGAACGCGCCCGCACCTAAGCGTGATGCGACCGCGAATCGGGCTGACCATGGGCGATGCGAGCGGCGTCGGGCCCGAGATCATTGCGAAAACCCTCGCGCATGACGACGTGTACGATCGCGTGCGGCCGATCGTGATCGGTGATGCGCGACGGATGCGCCAGGCGATGGACATCGTCGGTTCTCCCCAGCGCGTGCGTGCGGTCATCGACGCATCGTCGGTCGAGACCGATCCGCAGTTTCTCGATTGCCTGAGCGTTGGAACGCTCCCCGGCGACCTCCCGTTCGGCAAACTTTCCGCGGCTGCGGGACACGCAGCATACGCGTACATCGAAGCCGCGCACGATCTTGCGATGCAACACAAGATCGACGCCGTGGTAACGGCGCCGCTCAACAAAGAAGCCTTACACGCGGGCGGACATCTCTTTCCCGGCCATACCGAGATCTTTGCGCACCTGAGCGGAACGAGCGACTTTGCGATGATGCTGACGGCGCCGGATCTGCGCGTCATCCACGTAACGACGCACGTCGGGTTGATCGACGCAGTCGCTCGCATCACTCCGGCGCGCGTCGAACGTGTCGTGCGTCTTGCCGACGAAACGCTGCGCCGCGCGGGGATCGCGCGACCGCGTATCGCCGTGTGCGGCATCAATCCGCACGCCGGTGAGAACGGGCTCTTCGGACACGGCGAGGAGGCCGAGAAAATCGTCCCCGCCCTCGAACGCGCGCGCGCAGACGGAATCGATGTCCAGGGTCCGCTCCCTGCCGACACGCTCTTCTTCCGCGCGCGTCGCGGCGACTTCGACATCGTCGTTGCGATGTATCACGATCAAGGCCACGGGCCGATCAAAGTGCTCGGACTCGAGGCGGGGGTCAATATTACCGTCGGACTGCCGTACGTCCGGACGAGCGTCGACCACGGAACCGCCTTCGACATCGCCGGAACCGGCGCCGCCGACGAACGCTCGCTCATCGCAGCGATCGACGCGGCGATCGATCTTGCTCCGAAGGCGTAGCGATGAACCCGCTCGATGCTGTAAGGGATCCCGATCCGTATCCGTACTACGCAGACCTCGTTGCTCGCGGCGGTTTGATCCGCGATGGGGCGCTTGGCATTTGGATCGCCGCCGACGCGGCGAGCGTGACGCGCGTACTGCAGGATGCGACGCTCGCCGTGCGCCCGGCAGCGGAAAAAATTCCTGCGACGCTCGCTGGGTCGCGCGCAGGCGAAATCTTCGGCACCTTCATGCGGATGGACGATTCGCCTCGGCACGACCAAACGCGCGAAGCACTCGAGTCGACGCTCCCAGTCGCAACCCCAACCATCGTGCGTACGACCGCGGCACGCTTCGCAACCGAGGCGATCGCCGCGCCGGTCGACTTCGATGGCCTTGCGTTTCGCATGCCGATCTACACGATCGCAACGCTGCTCGGAATTCCGCACGACGACCTCGCGGATGTCCTTACGTGGACGCGCGCCTTCGTTCGCGCAGCTGCACCCGGCGCCTCAACAACTGAGATCGCCGAAGGCAGCAAAGGCGGCGAGGCCCTCTTCTCGCTCTTCACCGCGCAACTCGAAGACGCGACGGTGCGCGGCGTGTTGCTGCCGAAATTCGTGCAGAACCTCGAACAGGCGGGCGGACGTCAACGCGATGCGATCGCAAACGCGATCGGGCTGCTCTTCCAAACCTGCGATGCGACGGCCGGACTCATCGGCAACACGATCGTGCGGTTGCAGAACGATCCGGCGCTGCTCCGGCGATTGCATCACGAATACGCGTTGCTGCCGAAGACCGTTGCGGAGATTCTCCGCTGGGATTCGCCCGTCCAGAATACGCGCCGCTTCGTGACGCGGGCGCTAAAAATCGGCACGATCGAGGTCAAGCCGGGCGAAACGATCCTTGCCGTACTCGCCGCTGCAAACCGCGATCCACTCGCAAACGAGCATCCGCAAACGTTCGATCCGGAGCGAACGACACGGCGCACCTTCACGTTCGGCTCGGGGACGCACGCGTGTCCGGGCGAACGGATCGCGCTGACCATTGCCGAGGCCGCACTGCGTGCGCTGCTGGAGAGCGGAGCGTCAATTACGCGGACGTATACCTACCAGCCCTCGGTCAACGCGCGTATCCCGCTCTTTGGAACCTAGAGCGCGAGCAGCGCGCCTTGCCGGGCGAGTTCATCGCGCACGTTTTTCGATGCGACGGAGCCGGAACGCGCTTGTTCGGCGGCAGCGACACCGGCGGCTTGACCGGTGGCAAAGGCGGTCCCCATGACGCGTAACGATGCTCCCGCGTACTGGTCGCCGTCGGCCGTGCGCCCTGCGGCGTAGAGATTATCGGTATCGCGGCTCTGCAGGCTGCGCAGGGGAATATCGTACGACTCGCCGTTACGAATCGTGAACCACGTGCTGCCTGCCGCGACCTCGGGATGATATTCCATCGGCCACGTTCCGAGCGCAACGCCGTCATCGAAGCGCGCGCCGGTGGCGACATCGTCGCGCGTCATTTGGTAGCGCGCGTTGATATGGCGTGACTCGCGCGTGCCGATATCCGGACCGGTAGCGGTAAGATAGGCACGTTCGTATCCCGGCATTGCTTTGATCGCGGTAAGATACGCCCACGCTTGCTCGCGCCCATGTCGTTCGGCATGCGAGATGCTGCGGCTATCGCGCGCATCATACGATTCGTCGATCACGAGCGCCACGATGTCGTTCGAGAGCGGAACGCGCCCGAGAAATCCGGTCTCGCTCGCAAGCGGGGCGACGCCGCGGGCTTTCGCCGCGCGAATCGCGTGCGACCACGACTCCGGTTCGACCACGACGCTGGGATCGACGCCGCCGATGCGGATCGCGAGCGTTCCAATGTTGATGAAGCCGTGGTTGCCGTAGCGCGTCGACGCGCCGCCGAAGTAGGCAAGATCGCAGTCGCCGCTCGCATCGACGAATGTCGACGCCGTTAGTTCGCGTGGTCCGTTGCGATCGTGCACGACGATGCTGGTCATCCGCTCGCCACTGCGGGTCGCGGAGATCATCGTCGTGTGCAGCAGCACATCGACGCCCGCGGCAACACACACGCGGTCGAGCGCGACCTTCGCGGCCTCGGGATCGAAGAGCACGATGACGCCACGAAACCGGGTCGGCTCCGAGAGCGCGCTCATCGCGCGCAGTTCGGCGAGCACGGATTCAGCGACGCCGAAGACGGCTTGGCGCGGCGCGTCGCCGCACGTATAGAGTCCGCAGTATGAGAGGACGTTCTTCATCGTCGCGGCTCCCCCAAGGCAGCCACTGGACTCGACCAAGAGAACGCGGGCACCCGTCTGTCGGGCCCCGATCGCCGCCCCGACGCCAGCGGCACCGCCGCCGACGACGATCACGTCGAAATGATCTTCACGCACTGTACAAGCGTACAAGCGTTCTCCGAGACGGGCCAGCCCTCTCTTGTGGTACAAGTGGCAGTGGTAGGAAAGCGCAATCGCGAACGTCGACCACGTGGACTTTACCCATGACGACGAGCGCCGGCAAGAGCTTACCGCCTTTCTCCGCAGCCGTCGGGCCCGCTTGCGACCGGACGAGGTTGGACTGCCCGCAACGCGCGGTCGGCGTCGGGCCCCCGGACTGCGGCGCGAAGAAGTCGCGGCGATCGCCGGTATGAGCGTGAACTGGTACACGCTCTTTGAGACCGGTAAAAACGATTCGATCTCGGCCAAAGCCGTCGCCGACGTTGCCCGCGCGCTGCAGCTCAGCGTCCGCGAACGGCAACATTTGGCGGCCCTTGCCCGCGTCACGCTCGAACCGCTCGATCCGCTTGCAGCGCCCCCCTCGGCCGGAATCATCGCCGTCCTCGACGATCTCCGGACGACGCCGGCCGTCGTCTGGAATCGCCGCCGCGATGCGCTCGCGTGGAACGGCCTCTTCGGGACCATCTTCGATTACTCAGCAACGAGTTCGGCTTGGAAACGCAACGGCGTCTGGCGCATCTTCAACGACCCCTCGCGGCGCGTGGTCTGGCCCGATTGGGACGGAGCGGCGCGGCGTTCGTGTTCGGCTTTACGCTGGCAGTTCGCGCGCGAACCCGAACTTGTGAAAGCCCTGATGGACGAACTGCGAACCAATGCGGACTTTCAGCGCCACTGGGCGGCCGATGACGGCGTGACCGATTGGATGCACGAGCCGGAATTGCCGCTCGTGGTCGGCCGCGCGCACGGCGAGCCGCTACGCTTTTTGCAGTCGACGCTCGCGACGCCCGAATCGGGGACACATCTCGTGCAGTTTTACACCCCGGCGGACGACGCGACGCGCAGCGCCATTTTGCGACTCACGGTCCGCGAGGGAGCGGCGTTCCAATCGGGAACGCTTCCGCATTCGCCGTCTGCTTGAGACGGCACGGGGAGCGAGCCCACCGGGCCGTGCTCGAACTCCGGCTGCACGACGGCTCGCGTAAGTGGAGAATACCCGAATGGATACCTCGAGCGTATTTCCGATCTGGACCTGGCTGCTCGTCGGTGGCGCCGTGCTCGCCGCAATTGGTTGCTTCGCCGCAATGGGCGCCGTCAAAAAAACCTAGTCGTTCGATCGTCGAATCACGAGCCGACTCACCACGAGTCGGCTTTTTCTTTTCAGCGCGTCGCTTGAACGGGCATGCCGCGCGAGAATGCAGCAAAATCCGGGACCGCCGCAAGCGTGATGCCGAGCGGTTCGGCGAGCGTGTTCGTTTCGATTTCGAACGCGAGCGACTCCAGCTGCCAGGGTGCGTGCTTAATATCCCCGCGAACGATCCGACCGCGACGTTCGACAAAGAAGTGATAGCGTTCGTGCAAGAACGCGACGAGCGAATGCGGCGGGACGAGAATGGCATCGTGCAGTGGTCGGTACGTCGCGCGAAACCGCACGTGCGGCTCGCCGCGATGCGTGCGCCGGCTCGTGTACGAAATGATGCCGTCCGTTTCGGACGTGTCGATGGCCGCATCGAAGTACGGTAAGCCGGTCGTCACGCGTGCTGCACGAACCGCAAGCCAACTCGCCGCGTCCAAGCTAAAAAAGTAGACCGCGCGTCGATCTCCCACGCGCACGTACGTGCGTAGATTGATCTCGTGCACGTCGGCGAATCCCGGCAAAACGGGCGTTCCCGCGGGATGGACGCCCGTCATCCGAAACGGGACGACCGAAAGCCAAGCCGACCCCTCGAACGTGTCGAGCGTCAGACCGGGTGGAATCGCCGCCTCAATTCGCGTCGGATCGATGCGCCAATGCGCGAATGCGACGTCGCGCCACTGCATCTCGAGTTTCACGAATTTACCAGACGGAGCAGACGGGTTTCGGCGGCTTCGGGCAGTTGAACGCCGCGTACCATTCCGGAACATCGGCAAGGGTCACGTTGATGCGGTCGCGCGGAATCGGATGCGGATCGGTCAGCGCCTGACGTTTTGCTGCTTCGGGCCGAACCGACTCGGTCCACGACTGACCGTAGGCAAGAAAATAGCGCTGTTCGGGCGTGAACCCATCCGCTTTTTCGTGCGGCTTGCCAACAAGCGACGACTCGAGCGCGCGATACCCGATGACGACGCCGCCGAGATCCGCGATCGCTTCGCCCGAAACGAGGCGACCTTGATAGTGCGTCGTACCGACGGCTACGGTGTTATCGAACTGCTTGATCACGCAGTTCGCACGCGCGGTAAATTGCGTGAGATCTTTTGCGGTCCACCAATTGGTGAGATTCCCGTTCCGATCGAACTTGTGCCCTTGATCGTCGAAGCCATGCGTCATCTCGTGACCGACGGTGCCGGCACCGGTCGCGCCGAGATTATCCGGGTCGGGTGCGGCCGCATCGAAGAACGGTCGCTGCAACTGCGCGGCCGGCAGCACGATTTCGTTGCGCTGCGTATCGTTATACGCATTAACGGTTTGCGGAGTCATATTCCAGAGCGTTTTGTTGAGCGGTTTGCCGATCTGCGCGAGTTGGTACGCGCGTTCGAACGTGCGACCGCGCTCGACGTTGGCAAAGAGCGCTGTGGGTTCGACCGAATACGCCGCATAACTGCGCCACCGGTCGGGATATCCGACCTTGAGGCCCATCGCATCGAGTTTGGCAATCGCGACGCGCTTGGTCGCGGGAGTCATCCACGCAAGCGAGGCCATCTCCGCGCGGTAGGCTGCGCGAATGCGCACCGTCATATCGAGCGCACGTTGTTTTGCCTCGGGCGGAAACGTCTTTGCGACGTACGCTTTGCCGACCGCTTCGCCAAGCAGCGCACTGGTGAGATTCACGCAGCGTTTCCAGCGCGGCAACTGCTCTTTTGCGCCGCCGAGAATCTTGCCGTTAAACGCGAAGTTCTCGGCCTCGAACGCCTTTGGCAGCACGGTTGAGGTCGAATCGAGCAGGCGCCAACGCAGGTAGGCACGCCACTGCGCGAGCGGAGCGGTCGCAACGGCGCGGTCGAACGTGCGCACGAACCCCGGCTCGGCGACATTGAACGAACCACTCGAGGGGACGCCGGCAGCGGCAAGATACGAACGCAGCGCAAGATGGGGCGCGAGTGCCGCAACACCGCCGAGGAGCATCGGATGGTACACGGCTTCAGGCGAGCGTAAATCCGCAGCAGCCGTCGAACCGCGCGCGAGCACGGTTTCGAATGCCATGATCGCAGCAGCGTCGCTGGCCGCAGCGCTATCGCCCGCGAGGGCAAGCGTTTTTGCGACATGCGTAACGTACTGCGTGCGCAATTTACGCGATTCCGCATCGGCGCGCAAATAATAATCGCGTTCGGGCAAGCCGATCCCACCTTGATCGACTTCCGCAATCACGCGTCGACTATCTTTGTAGTCTTGCGTCGGCGAAATCCCAAAGCCCGCATCTACCCCGATCGTCTGCAGGCGTGCGAGTTCGGCCCCGATCTGCGCGCGCGCGGTGAGCGCGTCGATGCGCGCGAGTTCCGGCGCGAGCGGATGGAGACCGGCGCGTTCGATGCTCGCGGTATCCATACACGACCCGTAGAAACCACCGATCTTTTGGGTCTCGCTCCCCGCATCGCCGGGTTCCTTTGCTGCCGCTTCCAGCGTCTCGCGCACGATGCCGCGCGTCGTATCGACTAACTGTTCGATATAGCCGTACTCCGTGTACGCGGCGGGAATGGGATGGTTCTTCCGCCACGTCCCGGTCGCATAGCCAAAGAAGTCTTTGCAGGCGTTGACGCTCGTGTCCATTTGCGCGGGATCGAACGGCGCCGCGAGTTCCGCATCGGCCCCCGCGGGGCCGTGCGCGTGGACAACGGCAAGCCCGCCGCAAACGGCGAGGGCAAGGGCGAAGCGAACGATGGATTGACGCATACCCGCCCGAGCGTTCGCGGCCGGACGGCGCCGTTCCGTGCGTCCGGTTGCAACACGTGCCGACCCCACAATGCTCCAAATGGCCCGAGGACTCGAGCACCGCCCTCATAATTTCGGACGTATGGCTAATGAACTGCGCGATTTTCTCATGCTTTCGTACACCGAGCTCGAAGAGCTCAACCTTGCGGCCAAAGACGACCGTAAGAACCGCGTCCCCGAGGCGAAGATCGCCGAGAAGCGGATGAAGTATCTCGCGGGAGAGACGCGCATCAAGGCGGTCACCGTGCTCTTCACCGACCTCGAAGGTCGGCTGCACATGCTGGACTACGACAAGAAGTTCTTGCTCAAGTCCGCCGACAATTTGACGTTCGACGGATCGTCGATCCGTGGATTTACGCCGCAGCGCGAAAGCGATCTGCGCTTGGCGCTCGACTGGAGTGCGTTCTACTGGGCCCCCGGCGACATTTTCGGCGCCGGGAAAGTTATGGTCTTCGGCGAGGTCCTCGACCGCGACGGCTCGATCTTCCCGGGCGACATCCGCGGCAAGCTCAAGAAGCTCTCGAAGGACCAGTTCGAGAAAAACGGCTACACGCTCAACGCCGCAAACGAAATCGAAGGCTTCGTTTTCGAAGGCCTCGATGCAGAGCGCAACTATCACAAAACGGGCAAATTCGAATATGTGAACACCGGCGGCTACTACCACTCGCTCCCCGGCGACAAACTCCGTCTCTTCATCGATACCGTAGCCGAAGTGCAGCGCGCGATGGGCTTCGAAAACGAAAAAGATCATCCGGAAGTCGCTCCGTCGCAGTTTGAAATCAACTACAGCTACGGCGAAGTGCTCATGGCCGCCGATCAGATTCAGCTCTACAAGTTGATCTGTCGCCAGGTCGCAACGACACTCGGTCTCTCGGTTAGTTTTCTTCCCAAACCCGTCGTCGGCGTCAACGGCAGCGGCATGCACACCAACGTCTCGATTTCCAAGAACGGCAAGAATCTGTTTTGGGATCCCAAAGGCGAAGAAAAAGTTAGCGCAATGGCGTGGGGCTTTATCGATAAAATTCTGACTGCGGGTAACGATATTTGCCTGATGCTCAATGCAAGCGTCAACTCATATCGTCGACTCGATCCGCACTTCGAAGCGCCGAATCAGATTAAAGCCTCAGCCGTCGATCGGGGCTCGATGATCCGCATTCCGATCGGCAACGAACGTTCTGCGCGCGTCGAGGTTCGCTCGGTTGCGCCCGATGCCAATCCGTACATGGTTATGCTCGCGGTGTTCCAAACGGGGCTTGAAGGCACCGTGAGCAAGATCAAAAATCTGCGTCAGGCCGAACGGTATCTGCCGGATAACATCTACACGGCGCTCGATGACTTTCGTGCCTCGGAGTGGACGGCAAAGCTGCTTGGAGCGGATGTTAAAGAACGGTATGCAGAACTCAAACAGGCGAGTGCCGATCGGTGCCCGCGACTGCTTGGCACTTTTGTGAAAGCGCAAGAAGTGCAGTATCATCACGAAGTTTACAATCAGTATCTTTGGAATTTGTTTTAAGATCTGATTGTTCGTGGACTTGGAGGGTAGCGTCTGCTGCTCTCCTTTTTTATTGTGGCTGGGCGGGGATTGTATGCGGTTGCGGTGGGGACGCCCGCTATTTCACATCCATGTGAAATAGCTACTTGCCGACATTTTGCTCCCGCCCATCCTGGGCTCCGCAAAATGCTCGGACACCCCACCGCAACCGCATACCATCCCCGCCTCAGTACGATTTTCTTTGTTCGCTTGGTTGGGTTTTCTATTTTTTTCTAGGTGCAGTTGTAGCCGGTTGCCAGTGGCGTTATTCCTGAGGGTACGGTTCCGCCGGTTACTGTTGCGTTTATTGTTGGTGATCCGATGTTGGTGGTGACGTCATTATTGCTGTGTTTGCCGGCGTGGTAATGATAGTGCCGGCGGGGATGCTCGTGTGCGTTGTTGCGTCGGTGTCGGTGATGGTGAAGCTTAGGGCGTTGCCATTTTTGTCCGAGTAGGGTTCTGCGCCGACGATGAGCGCGCCCGATGCGTCTCGTGCTACGAGCTGAACCGTTGTTGTTAGGACGGATGCTCCCGGACATGGGGCGATGATTCCGATTGCAAAGGTTACTTTGTCGACGACTCCGTTTAGGGCTACTGCTAATTTGTTGACGGCGTTTGGTTGGACTAGAAGCGGGACCGTGTTTGTTTCGAGAATTTTTCCGGTTCCGCTGGCTCCGCCGATGGCGTTGTAGCCGGTGATCGTGACGTTTGATTGTCCGGCGGCGACGGTTAGCGTTGTCGGTCTGCAGGTTAACGGAAATCCGATACGGGCGACGTTGCCGGCGCTCTGCTCGCTGAACCAGACGGCTTGATCGGAGCCGAGCGTTGCGTAGATGACGCCGCTGCTAGCCGTCGGCGGGTTGAATGTGTTGAAGACGCCGCTGGTTGTGGCGCGAATGACCGTGTTGTTGTTGTAATCGGTCATGTAGAGCGCGCCGTCGGCGCCGACGATCATTTTAAAGATGAACGGAGTTGTGGCAGGGATCGGGTACGAGTTGGTGGTGATGCCCGCGTAGGTCATGCGGTTGAGCATCGTTGCGTCGGCATACCAGATTGCGTTATCGGGGCCGGCGACGATTGCGTTTCCGTTCTTCGGCACGCTGAATTCGGTTAGAACACCCGCGGTCGTTAATTTCCCGACTTTGCTGTTGTCTTCGGTGAACCAGATCGCGTTGTCGGTGCCCGTCGTTAGGGCGTAGGTATTGCCGCTCGTTGGATAGGTTCCGATTAGGGCTCCGGTGGCGTCGAGATGGAAAATGTTGGGTCCGGTATTTGTTGTCGAGGCGGTGAACGCGGAATACCAGAGCGTTTTGTCCGCCGTTGCAGTAAATTGCAGGGCTTGGTTTGCTACCGGAAGGATCGTTTCGGAAAACGTTGTTGTGATGTCGGTAATCGAACCGGTGTAGAGCCCGCCGACCCACAGGTTGTTGTCGGGGCCGACGATGATGTCTTGTGCGAGGCCGCTCGAAGTAAGGTTCGGCGTGCGCGCGTAGTTCGTGCCGTCGGTATCGATGTGCGAGATTGCACCGCCGTTGTCTTCGACGATCCAGAGTTTGCCGTCGGGGCCGTTGATGATGCCGCGCGGTTGGACGTACGACGAGTACAGAGGGTATTCGTTGATTGAGGGCTTGGTGCAATCGGCCGTGCATCCGGGCGTTCCCATGGCGAGATTGACGTTGACCGGTGGGGCGGCGCCGACGGTTACGGCGATCGACTTTGTCTGCGGCGAGATGTAGGAGGCGTGTCGTTTTCCCGAATTGCTCGCTCGTGCCGGAATGGTGATGCTCACGGCAAGCGAACCGGTACCCGCCGGCTGCGGCGTAGCGGGGGCTGTCGTTCGCGTCGCGATAGACGCACCGCCTCCGCTGCACCCGACGATGGCGAGAGAGAATCGCGGCAATGGCGGTTCGACTTTGCACTTCGTAACCCTCAGGGCGGCTGACCAGACGGCGTAGGGCTTGCTCGTCTGGGGTGGGTGCACCCTCCGGGATCGCATTTCGACCGGGCTAACCGCCTAGAGCATGTGCTAGCTTCCTTATTTTTGGGTAACGGCGGTTATGCCCAAGACGATTTTGCTGATCCCCGGCTGGCACGAGAAGGCGCACGATCTGCGCACGATCACGCATGGCCGGCCGCCGCTTCCAGGTCTGGCCGCGCGCGGGTACGATCCCAAAACGTTTGAGTTGCTCCCCGATGAGTCGTTGCCCGAGCGGATCGATCGCTTTGCGGATTATGTCCGCGCGCTCAAAGTCGCGGAGCCGACGCGCTTTCCGCTCTCCATCTTTGGCTATTCAATGGGCGGGATCGTCGCGCGCGGACTCTTGCATCGGCATCCCGAGCTCGTCCCGGACATCTCGCACGTTGCGCTGCTGGCGACGCCGAACTGGGGCCTGCCGATGGCCGACGTACCGGCACTCGCCCGCGTCGTGGGCTTACCGTGGAAAGAGCTGTACGACATCGATCCGCAGCGCGAATTCATCCCTACGCTCAACGGTTGCCACGGGGATTGGAACGATATCGACGGCACCCGCGTGTGGCTGCCGGATCAAGAGCCGTGGATCGCTCCGGCCGGCGTCAAAATGCTGGCAATTGCGGGTATCGTGCCGCGTTTTCAAGACGGTGATGGGCTCGTGACGACAGACTCCGCGACGATGGGCGGACGCATTCCGTCGGTTATCATCACGGATCGTCACGCAAATCATCTCAACGTTACCGGTGAAACCGATTCGATCGCAACGCTCGTGCGCGGCTTTCAGCGCTCCGACGGCGTCTGGCCGCAGGTACTCGACGCGTTTTGCGAATTCATCGAAACCGAAGAACAATCGCCCGTTCGCGAGGAAACGCTGACGCGTCTGGCCGGATAGACGCGCATGCGTTTTTCCCTCGGCGTCAACTACTGGCCTAGCGGCAGCGCGATGGCCATGTGGCAGCGCTTCGATGCGGGCGAGATTCGCGAAGATTTCGCTCGTGTCGCCGGACTCGGCCTCGATACGGTCCGGTTCTTCCTGCGCTGGGATGATTTTCAGCCGGCCATCGATACGATGGACGCGACGATGCTCGATCGGCTCGAGAGCGTCGTTGCAATCGCACACGACGCCGGTCTGCACGTGATGCCGACGCTTTTCTGCGGCCATATGAGCGGCGTCAACTGGCTTCCCGCATGGACGCTCGATCGTACGACGCCGCACGGTCGCTTTCGTACGATCACGCGCGACGGAGAATCGCCGTATGGTATCGGTGACTTCTACACCGGGGCGCTGCTCGAAGCGCAAGTGCTTTTTGCGCGTACCGTCGGCGAGCGTTTGCGCGCGCATCCCGCAATCGTTGCGTGGGATCTCGGCAATGAGTTTAGCAACTTGCGTGAACCCGCATCGGAGTTCGCTGCGGCGGAGTGGAGCCGGCGGCTCACCGCGGCGCTGCGCGAGACATCAGCGCTCCCCGTCACGGCGGGCACGCACGGCGAGGATCTCACGCGCGACCGCAATATCCGCTTTGCCTCGCTCTGTGCGCCGTATGCATTCGCGACGATGCATGGCTACAGCGTCTATAGTTCGTTTGCACGCAACCGACTCGATCCCGAAGTGGTACCGTTTCTCTCGCTGCTCGCGCAGTCGTTCTCTTTTAAGCCGCTTCTCTTTACCGAATTTGGCAATCCGACGTGTCCGCCGAACCGGCTCTCGCCCTTCGAACGCGTCGCACTGCCCGACGAACCCCCGACGCCGACCATCTCACCCGACGATCCGCTCTTTGCCACGTACGCATGCCTGACCGAGACGGAGAATGCGGCATACTGCACGAGCGTGCTCGATCGCCTTCACGCGGATGGCCGACTCGGCGCGTATTACTGGTGTTGGGCCGATTACGATACCGCCTTGCACACCGACCCGCCGTTCGATCGCGCAACACATGAAACGTCGTTCGGCATCATTCGCAGCGACGGCTCGGAGAAGCCCGTCGCTGCGGCGCTTGCGGCATTCGCGCGCGAAGAACGCGAAGTCGTTCCCGCTCGCGACATGGCCATGATCTCAGCGACGTACTACTATCGCACGCTGCCCACGAGCACCAAGACGCTCTACGATGCGTTCCTCGGCTCAAACGAGGAGCGTCGTTCCTAGGTCAGCGGAAACCCGCGATCGCGCATGAGCGCTTCGGCGTTCACGTCGCGGCCGCGGAAACGGTGGAACGCCTCTTCGGCGGTGATCGTGTTGCCGACGCTCATAATCGAATCGTGGAGTCGTTTTGCGACGGCCTTATCCCACGGACCGCCCGCCTCGGTGAACGCTTCGTATGCATCGGCCGTTAGCGTGTCGGCCCAGATGTAATCGTAGTAGCCTGCCGCGTAGCCTTCGCCCGCGAAGATGTGCCCAAACTGCGTTGGACGATGACGCATGACGATTTCGCTCGGCATGCCGAGTTCCGCCAGCGCCGATTTCTCGAACGCGGCGGGGTCGATCGCCTGCCCCGTCGATGCGAGGTGAATCTTCATATCGTAGAGCGCGGAACCCAAGTACTCGACCGTGCCGAATCCCTGATTGAACGTGCGTGCCTTCGCAATTTTGGCGATCAATTCGGGCGGCATCGGTTTGCCGGTCTCGTGATGGAGTGCGAACCGGTCGAGCACTTCACGCGTCGGCAGCCAGCGTTCGTTGAGTTGGCTTGGGAACTCGACGAAGTCGCGCGCGACCGCGGTCCCCGCGAGCGTCGGATACGTGACACTCGAATTGAGCCCGTGCAGCGCATGTCCGAATTCGTGGAACATCGTGACCGCATCGCCCCACGAGATGAGCACGGGTTGTCCGCTCGAAGCTTTGATGAAGTTCGAGTTGTTCGAGACGATCGGGGCAATCGTGCCGTCGGCGCGCTGTTGCGTTCGGTACTCCGACATCCACGCCCCAGAATTCTTGCCTTCGCGCGCATACGGATCGAAATACCAAAGGCCGACGTGCTCGCCACTGCGGCGTACGTCGTAGACCGTCATATCCGACTGATACACCGGGACGTCCGTGACCGGAACGAACTCGAATCCATACAGCTGGCCCGCCGTCCAGAACATCCCCTTGCGGACGTTATCGAGCGCGAGATATTGCTTGACCTCGTTTTGATCGAGGTCGTATTTTGCTTTGCGGACTTTTTCAGCATAGAAGCGATAGTCCCACGGCTCGATCTTGAACGTACCGCCTTCGGTTCGCGCGATCGATTGCATATCCGCGACTTCTTCCCGCGCGCGCGCCACCGCCGCCGGCCACACGCGCATCATCAGCGCCATCGCGGCATCCGGCGTTTTCGCCATGTTTCTGGACGTACTCCAGTGCGCGTACGTCGGGAAGCCTAGGAGCTGCGCCTTTTGGGCACGCAACTGAAGAATCTCGGTAATGACCGCTTTATTATCGTGGGCGTCGTTGTTGTCGCCGCGCGAAATCCACATCCGCCAGCCGCGTTCGCGCAGAGCGCGGTCCGTGGAATACGTGAGGAACGGTTCCATCGACGAGCGCGTGTTCGTGATGACCCACTTGCCCGCGTGACCATGTTCGCTTGCGGCCACCGCGGCGCTCGCCTTGAGTTGCTCAGAGAGTCCGGCAAGATCGCGCTCGTGCTCGAGCACAAGCACACCCGACTCTTCGTCGGCGAGTTCGTTCTGCGAAAAACGTGTGTAGAGCGAGGCGAGCTGCTGATTGATTGCGGCGAGTTTCTTCTTGCGCGACGGATCGAGCGCAGCGCCTTGGCTTACGTAGTGCGTGTAGACGACGTCGGTAAGTCGCTGCGCCTCGGGAGAGAGGCCGCTCGTCGTGCGCGAATCGTAGACCGATTTGATCCGCGCGAAGACGGCGGCGTTTTGAATCTGTTCGTCGGAGAACGCAGCGAGGATCGGTGTCATCTCGACTTGCAGCTTGCGCATCGGTCCGCGGTTCATGGTGCTCGTAAACGTGCCGTAGAGCGTACGCACGCGTTCGAGTTCGCGACCGGACTTCTCAAGTGCGAGAACCGTGTTTTCGAAAGTCGCCGGCGATGCGCTCGTCGCAATCGCGGCCGTCTCGCTCCGATGGGCGTCCATCGCGGCGAGTAGCGCCGTCTTAAATTCGTCGACCTTGATGCGATCGAACGGCGGAACGCCGCCGTGCGGGCCGGTCCACGGCGCGAGCAGCGGTAAACTACTTCCCACCGACGCCTCCGCAAATGGCGGAAGCGCGGTTAGCGCAAACGCGCTTGCGACAGTGAAAAACGAACGGCGCTGCATGACAACCCCCCAACAACATGATCGCCTGGTGTTTGCGGCGCGCCCTCAGAAAGCCCGTCGCCCGCTAGGTCGGCCGAACCATTTCGAAGAGACTGGTGACCTCGGCATAGTCTCCGCGATAGCCGCAACGAGCAACCGGTCGCGCGGCTGCGGTGTCAAATCGGCCGTTGACGAGGAACGTCGGATTGATGTGCACGCCGACGACTTGGCCGAGGACGAGAAACGAATCGAGCCCCGCGCCCGCGAGATCGTGCAGCGGGATGATCTGCACGACTTTGCATTCGAATGCGGCGGCGGCTCGCGCGACCCGCGGCGGCTTCACAAGCGTCGACACCGCCGGTTCAAGGCCGACGAGCGCCATCTCATTGATGTCGCGCGAGACGTTGGCGGAGGTCGCATTCATCAACTCGGCGAGATCGCGCGTGACCATGTTGCAAACGAATTCGCCGGTCGCCTCGGCGTTGGAGACGCTGTCTTTGCGGCCTTCGCTACTAAAGCCGACGATCGGTGGGTTCGAATTGAAGCCGTTGAAAAAACTGTACGGCGCGAGATTGACAAGGCCGTCCCGGTCGACGGTTGAGACCCAACCGATCGGGCGCGGCGCGAGGATTGCTTTGAAGGGATCGTGCGGGAGTCCGTGCCCGAGGCGCGTCTCGTAAAAATAGGTCTCCACGCTTATCCGTCCTCACCGTCATAATACGGGGCTTGCTCGCCGCGAATGACCGCACGTCTGGGCGACGCAAGTGAATATTTGTTGCTATCGGGAAAGTGCGCCGACTCACCCAGCGGATTATCTGCAACGACGTAGACGATCAAATCAGCCTCACTGTCGTTAATGAGCTGATGCGCTTCACCCGGTTGAAAGAGAAACGCATCGCCCGCGACGATCGCTTCCGAACCGCTATCGTGACGAACGCGACCGCTCCCGGCGATCACGTGGTAAAATTCCCACTGCATGCTGTGTGAATGAAACGGATACGGCATTTTGCCCGGCGGAACACGTAAAATTTCGACATCGAACGGCTGACGTTCGAGCAGATCCGTCGAATCCGGTTTGCGTCCGAGCGCCTCGGAGAGCTGTTTGCCAGCTCCGGCAAATGTGCCGTTTGGTGATGACCAGGTGAGCTCGTCGAGTGAATCTGAATTGACTTTGCGCATTATTCGTCGCGAGCCGCATCGAACCGAGCGAAAATGCCAACTTGTGCCGTGCTCATGAGGCGCGTTTTGCACGTCTCATCGCTTGGTTCCCGGCTCGGCGTTCGCTGGCACGTTTGGCAAAGCCAAAGCCGGACTTGAGAGGCCGACCAACACGAACGCAAAAGTGCTCAACTGGAGGGGTTCATCATGGCTGGAGTTCGTGTTCTCGTTGGGACGCGCAAAGGCGCGTTCGTCCTCACATCCGATGAGCGACGCGCGACCTGGAAGGTCGACGGGCCGCACTTTGCGGGCTGGGAGATGTTCCATCTCAAAGGCTCGCCCGTCGATCCCAATCGATTGTACGCATCGCAGTCATCGGGATGGTTTGGCCAACTCATCCAGCGATCCGACGATGGCGGCGCGTCTTGGAATCCGGTCGGCAACGATTTCGCTTACGCGGGCGTGCCGGGGACGCATCAGTGGTACGACGGGACGCCGCATCCGTGGGCATTTGCGCGCGTGTGGCATCTCGAACCCTCGCTGAGCGATCCCGACACGATTTACGCGGGTGTCGAAGACGCCGCGCTTTTCCGTTCGACGGACGGCGGTCAGTCGTGGACCGAGCTTGCGGGGTTACGCGAACATAGCACGGGATCGTCGTGGCAACCCGGGGCGGGCGGGATGTGCCTGCATACAATCGTGCTCGATCCGACCAACCACAACCGCATCTACGTTGCGATCTCCGCTGCCGGTGCCTTTCGCAGCGACGACGCCGGAACAACGTGGAAGCCCATCAATCGCGGCCTAAAATCCGAGGGCATCCCCGACCCGGACGCCGAGGTCGGCCACTGCGTCCACCGGATAGCTATGCACCCCAAACGACCCGAGGTGCTTTTCATGCAGAAGCACTGGGACGTGATGCGTAGCGACAACGCCGGCGATTCGTGGATCGAGGTAAGCGGCAATTTACCCACGGATTTTGGTTTTCCGATCGACGTCCACGCGCACGAACCCGAAACGGTTTTCGTCGTGCCGATCAAGAGCGACCAGCAACACTTCCCGCTCGACGGCAAACTGCAAGTGTATCGGAGTAAGACCGGCGGAAACGAGTGGGAGGCGCTCACCAAGGGACTTCCGCAGCGCGACTGTTACGTCAACGTGCTACGCGACGCAATGGCAGTCGACTCGCTCGATTCGTGCGGCGTGTATTTCGGTACGACGGGCGTTAGGTGTACGTGTCGCCCGATTCCGGTGACACGTGGTCTGCGATCGTGCACGATCTGCCCGCCGTCCTCTCGGTCGAAGTGCAAACGCTCGCGTGATTCGGGTCGTGCTTCCGGGGCATTTGCGCACGCTCGCTTGCATCAGCGGTGAAGTCTGTCTCGATGTTGCCGGAGCAATCACGCAGCGCTCCGTTATGGATGCGATCGAAGCAGCTTATCCGATGTTGCGCGGAACGATACGCGATCAGCGAACGCAGCTGCGACGACCGTTCGTGCGTTTTTTCGCGTGCCAGCGGGATCTCTCGCACGAGTCACTCGACTCGCCGCTTCCGCAAGCCGTCTGCGTAGGCGAAGAGCCGCTGCTGGTCGTCGGCGCAATGGCCGGCGGCTAGCGAACGTCGCGTTCGATCGGCTGAGAATTCGATGAGAGCCGCTACGCCTTTTAACCGGATCGCGTTACGATGACATTCCGCTATCATTCACCATCGGAGGATCATTGATGAACGTTCGTCTGCTCGCACTCACGGGAGCAATCGCCGGACTCGGCTGCGCGACCGCCGTTTCGGTCTCACATGCCACGCCTGCCTCAGCCCAGATCATCGCGCAAATTCGACCCGACGGCGCAAGCGAGCGCAACCTGCGCGGCGTGCGTCACCGCCTCGAAGGCTTGATCGACCAACTGCAACACGACCAGAGCGACTACGGCGGCCATCGCGTAAAAGCGATCGCCGATCTCCAACAAGCACGTGCCGAAATCGTCGCCGCACTCGGCGACGACCGCCGCTAAGCCACCGACACGGGAGAGCCAATCGGCTCTCCCGTTTTCCCGGCAACCAGAGCGGTAGCTGCGATGACGTCATCGAAGGCGATGCGCGTCCGGTCTTCCGGACAGAAGGCACGCCATGGATTTCCTCGATTCAGTGGACCGCGCGGCCATCGACGGACTCGAGCCGCTCGCCGAATCCGACCAGTTCGCAATTTACGCTGTCGGCTCTGACACGTATCTGCTCGTCCAGCGCCACGGTTCGACGCCATGGACGGCTCTGCGACTCTCCGGCGACGGCATGTTCCGCGTCGGCTCGCTGTTGATGGATGCAATGCGCCATCTCTATCGCGACGTCGCCTCCAATCTCTCCCCGAGCGCTCGCCGGTAAAGTCTACTCGCGGCGCCTTTGATCGAAGAGTCCCGGCGGACGCAGTCGTTCTCCGGACGGGTGGCGCCCGCGCGACATTCATCGATCGGTGCGGTACTGCAAAAAAGCCACACTGTTGCGTTTTGTCGAACGAATCGCCGATGGCTTCACATATCGAGACCGCGCGCCTGATCTTGCGGCCGTGGGAGGACGCGGATGTCGCGCATTGGATTGCGATGGGCGCGGATGAACGCGTGATGGAATTTTTTCCGGGGCTCGTGGACCGCACGGAGGCCGAGGCGCAAGTCGCGCACTTTCGCGACCGCCTCGCGCAGAATGGATTTGGCTGGTGGGCTCTCGAGACGAAAGCCGACGGCCTGTTCGCCGGTACCATCGCTCTGCAAGACGTGCCGATCGATCTGCCATTCGCGCCGGCGCTTGAAGTCGGCTGGCGCCTCTCAACGGACTATTGGGGTCGCGGATACGCGACGGAAGGCGCACGCGCGGCGCTCGATTTTGCGTTTCGAGAATTAGGTCGAACCGAGGTCGTCGCAATGACGGCTCGTCGTAACTTGCGTTCGCAAGCCGTGATGCAGCGGCTTGGAATGACCCGATCCGTGTTCGATGATTTCGAGCATCCACGGATCGCCCCGGGCCATCCAATCCGGGACCACGTGCTCTATCGAATCGCGCGCGGGCAAACGTAGCGACGGGTTCCATAAGGCGCACAGCGAACGACGTTGCCGTGAATTCTGCGATCGATGAACTCCTTGAAAATGCCGTCGCGCACGAAGCGGATTTCGAGGGACAACGGGCCGTCATTCCGGCAAAACACATTACTGTCGTAACATGCATGGACTCGCGTATCGACAACTTCCGCATCTTCGGTTTGCAATCGGGTGAAGCGCATCTTCTGCGGAATGCCGGCGGCCTTGTGACCGATGATGTCCTGCGCTCGCTCGTCCTCTCGCAGCGGATTCTCCAAACGCGCGAAGTCATCTTGATGCATCATACTGACTGCGGTTTGCACGACGTCGACGAGCCGGCATTCCGCGCGGAGATCGCGGCGGAAACGGGCGACGAACCGCCCTACCCGTTCGGCTCGTTCAGCGATATCGACGACGCGGTGCGACAAGCGATTTTACGCGTGCGCGGGCACAAGTATCTTCCGCACCGCGACCATGTGCGCGGATTCATTTACGACGTCGACAACGGACATCTGCGGGAAGTGATCGTCTAGGCGTTCTTCTAGACGGTGGACGTCTCGCGCAATGCGTCGGTCGCTGCGAGCTCGAGCGGAACATAATTCTGCGAGACGACGTACTCGGGACGCGGATTCTCGGGAACGGGGCGCGGTCGATTCGCGCTTGGGTTATACGCGATATAGACGTGCCAGCGGTCATTCGCGCTGAGATTGTGTCCCGAACCATGCACCATGTTGCAGTGAAAGAGCACGGCCGTGCCGGGTTTCCCGGTGATAGCAATTGGAGCGGAGCTTTCACGCAAGAACGCTCGCATCGTTTCTTTTTCGATTGCCCACTGTGGATACGATGTCGTCGTCGTATCTTTGTGAGCGGTTAGAATCCCGCGTTTATGCGAGCCGGGCACGAAATAGAGCGAACCGCCCATCTCGGTTGCTTCATCGAGCATAACAAGAAACGTCGCCATCGTGCTCTTCGGGATGCCGTCGTGCTGCCAGTAGCCGTAGTCCTGATGCCAAAGCCACACCGTGCCGTCGATCGCGGTTTTGATGTTGGCTTTGCAGTGGAAGACGTAGAGCTCATCATCGCCCAACACTTGCTGCGCGGGTCGTAGAAAGCGCGGCGTTCGGACGAGTTGATGAAAGACCGGCGAGGCCGTCGGACCCTCTGGTTCGTGTGACCGGTAAATCGTGCGCGTGGACCCGGTGCGCTCGCGGACAATCGCATCGCTTTGCGCCGTTCCGACGCGTGCGAGCTCGCTTTTGAGCAGCGCAATTTCGGCGGGATCGAACAGGTTCTCAAAGCGCAGAAAACCATCGCGGTCGAACTGAGCGAGCTGTTCCTCGGTGAGCGTCATAGGCGGACCCCCGGCGACGAGCGTATCGATCCGGCTTCGCTAACCTCGGCGGCAAAGTCCCGCCCACGGACAAATTGCAATCGGGCTTACGGCACGACCCGGGCGGAGACGGTAGGCTGAGTGCGGACGTCGTTCGACGCCCGATCCGCTTGAATAAGGACGTACGATGACCAAGATTCTAACCGCGGCATGTGCCGTATTGCTCCTCGGCGCACCGACCGTCGCATTCGCCGATGACGCAATGAAGGCCGACCAGATGATGATGAAGCCCGGCGCAATGATGATCTGCCGCGAAGCAAAGCCAAATGAAAAGGGCACCGCTATGATGATGAGTGGCCATATGAACCTCACGTGCAAATCGATTACCGCGATGATGCACGATGGAAAAGTGACCGGCCCCGACCTCTCCAAGGCCCTAACGACCGAGCAAGTCAGCGCCGCATGGCAGGCCTGGATCGCCGCTCAGTTCTCGATCCCCGCAACGCCGGGCGGCGGTTAAGCCTCCCAAGACTATTACCCAGTCGGTTCATTCTGAATACAGTCACGGTGCATACATCAGAGGTGGTGCACCGCGACGCATACCGGACCACCGGCGACGCTCCGAAAGGTTCCAAAGTTTACTCGAGCGGAGCCGTCGTCCTCAATTCGGAGCTCGTCCAGACCCTTGCGTCAACTCTTAGCCGACGGCTGGATCGTCGTTGGCCCGGCGATCGCATGGTGACGCACGACGATCGCTTTGCGAAACGCGCAGCTCGAACGGTTCAACTTCTCGACGGGCGCATCGTCGGCGAATCGCTGGTTGTCTAGGTCGTTTTTGATTTCCGGCGCGGCGGTGCTGGGCGACGACTCCCGTGTTTTTGGTAAACGGCTTCCGCCTCAACGCGGGAAGTCGTGAGGCGACGGATCGCGTAGAGACGGTCTTTTGCCGCTCGGACGGCGAGCTTATCGTCGACGATCGGCAACGGGTACGCAACGCCACCGGATAATCCGCAGGCGGCAGCGACGATCGGCGGCATGAGATGCGGTTCGGCGAGAAACGCATCGGGGACGTTTGCAAGTTCCGGTACGTAACGCCGGATGAACGCCCCGGTTGGATCGTTGTCGCGAGCCTGTTTGGTCGGCGAGTAGATCCGAATCGTGTTGATTCCCGTGACACCGCTCTGCATTTGCATCTGCGGCCAGTGAATGCCGGGCTCGAAGTCGAGAAATTGCGTAGCTAGATAGGTTCCCACTCGGCGCCAGTCGAGCCATAAGTGATACGCGGCAAACGACACCAGCATCGCACGCATCCGAAAGTTGATCCAGCCGCCCGCGTGCAACGCGCGCATGCACGCATCGACCATTGGGTATCCGGTCATTCCGTTACGCCACGCAGCAAACCACGACTCGTTGAAATCGTTCTCGCGCATACCGTCGTATGCACGCGCCTGGTTCACGAATTCGAGCGACGGTTGATCCTCGAGTTTCTGCATGAAATGACAGTGCCAGTGGAGCCGTCCACGGAATGAGACGAGCGATCCCATCCAGCGCGCGTCGATCGGCTCGCCGGCGAGCTTGCTTGCGCGCACTTGGGCTTCGCGCGCATACGTTGCCTGTGCGAGGGTGCGCATCGAAATCGCGCCGTACGCAAGATACGGTGAGAGTCGCGAACAGCCGTCCCACGCGTTGAGAGGACTGGACATATCTTGCCGATAGTTGACGCCGCGCTCATCGAGAAAACTTGCGAGCTCCAATTCGGCGAGTGAGGCGCCACCGTGTTTTGCCTCATGCTTGGTCGACTCCGGCAAGCCAAGATCGTGCAGCGTCCGTCGCCTTTCGTGCGCGATCACCGGTGAGGTGATGCGCGACGGCGGTTGGGTGATGGGTTCCGACATCCGCGAATCCCAACGACGCGCCCAGCCATCACGCGACGCGAGTGGGCGCATGACGCCATACTGCGCGAACTCAACCCACGCAACGCCCCGCTCAGCGCACCACGCAGCCACGCGCAGATCCCGGGCGTATGTTACCGCGCTCCCCGTCTCTTCGTGCGAGTAGAGCGATGTGAATTCAAGTTCGTCGTGCAACGCCGACAAGACCTCGGGCATGCTCCCGTGCCGATACGTGAGCGTGCCGCCACGCTCTGCAATAGCCGTCTCGAGTTCGGCCAAACACTCATCGATAAAGACGTAGTGCGACGGGTCCGTCGTCGGTGCAACGAGCAATTCGGGCTCGTAGACATACAAGCAGAGAACCGCTCCGCGGCAAGCGGCTTCGACAAGCGGACGATGATCGGCGATGCGAAGATCGCGCTTGAACCAGACGACGGAGGTCACGGTCTATAGACGACGCAAGCTCCCGCTTTTGCAACGTAAGAGCGAACAAACGAACCTCGGCTGCGGCTTCCTATCGCGACGAGGCAAGGTAACGCTGGACTGCGAGCCCGTAAACACGATCGTGATAGACGTTGTTTTCCGACCAAGCCGTATAGGTCGCCTTGATCACGTGTTCGTCTTCTGATTCGCATGCCTGCGCATTCAGCAGCGACCACGCCGGTACCGCATCGAACTCTTGCTGCCACATTCGTTCCGCTGGCAGCGGCGGAGCACCGGCACTTACGTAGACCGCAACCACCGCCCGCCAAAAATCTTGCATCAGCTGATCCGAATCGCGAGCGAGCGGTAAGACGATCCGCAACGCGTGGGTTGCGGTCATCGCATGCAGCAGACGGAAACTCTGCGTAGCGGCGAACGCGCGAACCATCGCCGCAGCGATCTCGCCAAGGGACGATTCGTCAAACGACGGGTGACCGCAAGCAAGGTCGAATGCCGTATCGTCGGCGACGTGTTCCATCTGTGCGGAGATGTGTCCGCGATCGCCGATCCGACGCGCGACATCGGCGAGCGAGGTTCGGACGGAATCGAGCGCCATGCGCACGTCGAATCGCTTCGCCTCACGCGGTAGCGATGTCGCGCCCAGATCTAAGAACACATCGCGCCAATACACAAGACCAGCCGCAATCTCGTCATCGTCTTCTTCAACGATCCCGTAAGCAACGCGTATCAATGCATGAAAGGCGCCGGCGCCGATCCCTCGCCCAAGCGTCGCAAGCTCCGCCGCGAGAACCGACGCTCGCCCGTCCGCCTCAATCCGCGATCGCATTGCCGTGCGCGCCGCCAATTCCGTATCGCTTGCAGCGAGTGGACGCAGGTGCTTGTGCTCGACGTAGTCGCGGGCATAAACGGCTCGACGCAGCTCACTTGCACCCATGTGCTTGAGCGCCGCGAGGGTCATCGGCAAGTGATCTGCGAGCGCGTTTCCGTACTGAGCGGAATAGATTCTCTGACTGCGATCTAAGGTCGTCATCGGAGCACCCCTTCGTTCTACTGCTTAGAACCGGGGGGGATCGCGCCAGGGTTCCAGGCGCTGCACTTCTTAGCCGATTAGTCTTGCCCGGTCGACGCGTTTGCCGCCCTGCACGATCAATTTTGGCGCGGTTTCTAAAAGCCGGGTGTCGGTCGAGGGGTCTCCGGCGAAGGCCACGACGTCGGCGAGTAATCCAGGGGCGATCCGCCCCCGGTCCGGCGTGCCAAGCAGATCGGCGGCGACCGAGGTTGCCGACATTAGCAGGTCGAGAGGACGCATGCCCATCGCCTGCAAGAGCGCGAAGTCTTTGTTGTTTTCTCGGTGCGGGAAGACCCCGGCGTCGGTGCCGTAGGCGATCTTCACGCCTGAGGGAACGGCGCGCATCATGCCTGCGTTGCGGATGCGCGCGGCTTGCTGCGCTTTCGCGTAGGGTCCCGCGGGAATGTGGTTTGGATTGCCCGGTTGCAAGATCGAATCGAGCGCCCAGATTGTCGGCACGAGATACGTTCCGCGCGCTTTCATCTTCGCAAGCGTCGCGGATTCGACGCCCGTAGCATGTTCGATCGAATGCACGCCGCCTTCGACCGCCATCGCGATCCCTGTATCGCCATGACAGTGCGCTGCCACTTTCAATCCAAATTTGTGTGCTTCATCGACGAGCGCTTGGATCTCATCGAGATTGAACTGCGGCACATCGAACGCATCTCCGTACGAGAGCACGCCGCCAGTCGAGGTAATCTTGATCAGATCGACGTGTCGTTTGACGTGCTCGCGCACTTTCTGCCGGAATCCATACGGTCCGAAGGAGACCCCCGACTCGATCTCGCTTCGAACGTCGACGAACGCCGGAAGATCGTTGTCATCACCGTGTCCGCCCGTAATCGAGAGTGCCGGTCCCGATGCGAGCATGCGCGGGCCGGGAATCGCGCCGCGCGCGATAGCGTTGCGCATGGCAAGATCGATGCCATTGCCGCCGCCGACATCGCGCACCGTCGTAAAACCGTTTGCGAGCATCTCGGCAGCGTTGCGCGTGCTGTTCAGGGCGGCTTCTGCGACAGAATCGGCAGAGCCACGCCGGTTCGCCATCAAAAACGACGAGGAGACGACCGACGCGGCCACGTGCGTGTGCGCGTCGATGAGTCCCGGCATGATTGTTGCATCGCCAAGGTCGATTACCGTCGCGCCGCTCGGCGCATCGCCCGCGTTCATCGAGACGATCTGCGTGCCTTTGAGGACGACGAGGCCCGGTGTATGCATCCGCGTCCCATCGAAGAGTCGCGCTGCACGGATCACGATCACATCGGTATCCGCTGCGTAGGCTCGCAACGGTCGCATCGCGAGCGCCCCGCCAAGGGCGAGGACGCCGCTGAGAAACGCCCGCCGCCCAAAAGCCGCTTCGGCAGCGGAAAAAATCGCGGGGTCGAATTCATCGTGCGGGCACCGGCAGCTCAAATCGGAATGCATGCACGGCCTTTCCATGCACGCACGCCAACTCTTTTGCCGCTAGGTTCGCCGCCGCTCGCGGGCGTCAAGCTCGGCAATCTTCATATAGACAACAACGTACCCAGAGATGGCGATCGACCCAAGGCCAATCGTAGCGGTGACGTACCAAAACCAAAACGGCATGGTGAACATCAGCGCTTCACGCGCCCATTGATTGCGCTACCGATAAGACCGACGATACCCCACACGGCCGTCACGATCACCGCCGCTGCGACCCAAAAGATGTCTTGGCTATTCATGTGCTCGCACCGCGGATTCTCCAAGAAAGTCCATCTGCTCGATCGTCTGGCGAGCCAGTCGACGATTTTCGATGAGGACGAGTTGCGGGACCGAGAAGAGCGACTCCAGCCACCACGCGCCAAGCCCGTTGAGCGTAACGAGGGCAGCCGTGCATTTGCCCCACTGCTGCATGTAGCCAAATGCGCCGATCGGACCGAGCACGACGGTCAGCATCCAGGCGACCGCGACATTTTTCGGCCCGGCACGATGGTATTCGTCGTAGAACCGAAGTGTCTGCGCCCGATCCATGCCGAGCGTCGCCTCCAGGACCAGTTCCTCGCCACGAGCGATCGCAACGATCACGCGATTGACCGCCGCGGCGAGAAGCGCGAGCACGAGAATCCCGAGCGTGCCCCAGGCAACCCCGATGACCCGAAGAGCGACGTCATTGAATGCGACGAACACCGGTAAAAACAACACGCCCCTTTGACGGGAATCTTTGCGAAGAGTTCCCAAGCACGGGACCCGGCTTGCGTCCGAGCGAACGCGAATTCGGTGCAAGTACGAAATTTTTCGCTGACGGCCGCATGTGCGGTGGCCCTTCTGCTCGCCGGCAGCCTCGTGCGGACCAGCGCCGCCGAAGTGCCCCCTCCCGCAGCTGCATCGCCAGCCCCGGCACCAAGCGGCATCGTTACCACCCGGCACTCGGTCACCATCGGCGGCAAGCCGCTCGCGTATAGCGCGCACGCGGGGATGCTGACGCTACGCAACGCAAAAGGCGAACCGACGGCGAACGTCTTCTCCGTCGCCTACACACTCGACGGTGCAGCGCCGCGCTCGCGGCCCGTGACGTTCGTGTGGAACGGCGGTCCCGGGTCATCCTCGATGTGGCTGCAGATGGGATCGTACGCGCCCGTACGGGTGCAAGTGCCCTCGAATGCGGTGGCCGCCGCGCCGAATACGCCGCTCGCACCCAATCCCGATTCGCTCATCGACACGACCGACATGGTGTTCATCGATGCGATCGGCACCGGCTACAGCGAGATCGCGGAAAAAGGCGATCCCAAGTTGTTCTTCGGGATCGATGAAGACGCGCGCGCATTCGCACAATTCATCCGTCTGTGGACGACCGTCAACGATCGTTGGACGTCACCAAAATTCTTGTTCGGCGAATCGTACGGGACGACGCGTGCAGCGGACGTCGTCAATCGCCTGCAAGATGACGGCATGGCGATCAACGGAGTCGTGCTGCTTTCCTCGGTCCTGGATTTCAACGCCCTCGACAACGGACAGGGGCCGGGCGAAGACTACGGCTACATCGCGTTTCTGCCAACCGAGGCCGCCGTCGCCTGGTACCACAAGCGCGTCGCGGGTAATCCGCCTGACCTCGGGCGCTTCCTCGACACGGTGCGCGCATTCGCGCTCGGGGCGTACGGCGACGCGCTGCAGCGCGGTGATGCCCTCGACGTCGCCACGCGCCGCAGTGTGATTGCGAAGATCAGCGAGTATACGGGACTCGATCCCGCCTACATCGATCGCGCAAACCTGCGGATCGATCCCGGACGTTTCGAACACCAACTCCTCAGCAACACGGGTCAGACGACCGGTCGACTCGACGGCCGGTATCAAGGTCCGGAACTCGATCGTACCGGCGATTCGGCGACCTACGATCCGACGAGCGATTCGACGCTGACGGGCGCGTTCGTCGGCGCGTTTAGCAGCTACGTTCGCAACGACCTCGGCTTCAAAGTCGACCGACCGTACTTCGGAACGAATTATCCCGTTGTGGGCGCGCACTGGAATAACCGACGCGAGAATACGATCACGGCCGCAAGCGTCGCCGGAGATTTGCGCGATGCAATGACGAAGAATCCATATTTGCGCGTCTTTTCCGCAAACGGGTATTACGACTTGGCAACGCCGTTCTTTGGCACCGAATATACGCTCTCGCATCTCGGTCTTGCGCCGTCGCTTCGTTCGCATATCGAATACGGCTTCTATCCCTCAGGCCACATGGTCTACATCAACGACGAATCGCGGCGCGCGTTCAAAACCGACCTCGTGCGATTTTACAAAGAAGCGGTAGGGCAATAACGTGCGGATCCTCATGACACTCCTCGGCGCAGCGATGCTCGGCGCTCTGCCGGTGGCGGCCGCGGCTCAAACCGCGCCCGCACCGCAAGCGACGCCCACCCCGCGTCCGATCCCCAAAGTCGCCGACTCCCTCACGCACCACACGATCGTGCTGGGTGGGAAACGCATCGCATACACGGCGCGCGCCGGAACGCTCTTGCTGCGCGATAGCGACGAACGACCGACCGCCAGCGTCTTTTATGTCGCGTACACCGCCGACGGGGCGGTCGCCCGCAAACGTCCGGTCACATATTTTTGGAACGGCGGACCCGGCTCATCCACCATCTGGCTGCACATGGGCTCGTTTGCGCCCGTTCGCGTCCAAGTGCCCGCAAACGGAACGCAGCCGCCGCCGAATGCACCGCTGGTCGACAATCCCTCATCGCTCCTCGATACGAGCGATCTTGTTTTCATCGACGCGGTCGGAACCGGCTGGAGTTCGCTTGTCGGTCAGGGCAAAGGCACCGACTTCTGGGGCATCGACGAAGACGCAAAAGGCTTCGCGCAATTTATCGAACGCTACGCAACGCGCTATGCGCGCTGGGAATCACCGACCTTTCTCTTCGGAGAATCCTACGGGACCACGCGCGCGGCGAACGTTGCGAACGTGCTGCAAACGTACGGCATGGCGGTCAGCGGCGTAACGCTGCTCTCCTCGGCACTCGACTACAACGTCTTGCCGATCAGCAACAACCCGGGCGAAGACCTTGCATACATCGGGTATCTACCGACGGAGGCGGCCGTTGCGTGGTATCACCATAAGGTCCCGGGCAATCCGAAGAACCTCGAAGCGTTCGTCGCGCAAGCGCGCGCGTTCTCCGGCAGCGACTACGCACGCGCCTTGCGCATGGGCGATAAGCTCGACCCCGCGACGCGCACGGCTACGATCGCGCGCATTCACGCTTTGACGGGTTTGGACGAGCGCTACATCGACGCGGCAAATATGCGGATCGACCCCAGCCGCTTTCAGATCGAACTCCTGCGCGGCGAAGGCAAGAACGTTGGCCGCTACGACGGACGCTACAGCGGCCCGGAGCCCGATCGCAACAGCGCGAATCCGTCGTACGATCCCTCCGATACCAACGCTTCAAGCGCGTTCGTTGGAGCGTGGAATCACTACGCGCACGACGTCCTCAACTTCAAAGACGAGCGCCCGTACAACGTCATCGACTTCACCGTGAACCAGAATTGGAAATACCAGCGCGGCGAGGATTCGAATGCTCCAACCGTTGTCGCCGACCTGCGGAACGCGGTCATCCAAAACCCCTACCTGCACGTGCTCTCAGCGAACGGGTATTTCGATCTTGCGACATCGTTCTACGGAACGGAATATCTGCTCGATCACATGGGCTTGAACGCCGCACAGCGATCGCGCCTGCACTACGCCTATTTTGCCTCCGGTCACGAAGTCTACCTCAATGGCGTCGCGCTCGTGCAATTCAAAGCAGCGATGGTAAAATTCTACGCCGAGGCACTCGCGCGCTAGTCGGTGCGGTAATTCTCCGCATCGAAGCGCGCGGTCCGGTTCCGAAACGCAAACGTAAATCCGGGCCAGAGCGACACGTTTTTTCCGCTCGCGTCTTGGTACCAGCTCGAGCAGCCCGTCGCCCACACCGTTCGCTTCATGCGTTTTTGGACGTCATGGTTGAACGTTTGCGAGACATCGGCTTTGACGTCGATTGCACGCGTATTCGTTTGCTTGAGGTATGCGATCGCGCCCAGAATATAGCGGTACTGGGCCTCCATCATGTAGACCATCGAATTATGCCCGAGACCCGTATTGGGTCCGATCACAAGAAAGAAGTTGGGGAAACCGGGGATGCTGGTTCCAAGGTAAGCTTCCATCCCCGCGCTCCACGTTGAAGCAAGATCGATACCGCGCCGGCCGAAAAATGAAACCGGGGCTGTTCCTTCGGTCGCTTTAAAGCCCGTTCCATAAATAATGACGTCGGCGGGAATTTCGCGCCCGTCGGCCGTCAACACGGATTGCGCGCGAATTTCATCGAGGCTTGCCGTCAGCAGTTCGACGTTCGCACGTTGGATAGCGGGATAGTAGTCATCGGAGATCAAGATGCGTTTGCAACCAGCGCGATACGCGGGCGTGAGCTTCTTGCGTAGAACCGGATCGGGGACGGAGCGTTCGAGAAACCTCCGTACACCTGCTTCCTGTTTTTCCAAAAGTTTTGGATTCACGACGAATCCGAGCGCCCGAATCTCGAGCGTCCAGTAAATTGCTTGGCGCACAAACCATGCGTAGAACGGAATCGCTCTGCGCGCGAGCTTCCGACCCGGACTGACGGCGCGATCCTTGCGCGGAATGATCCACGGCGGCGTGCGCTGGAAGATCGTAAGTTGCTTGACCAGCGGTGCGATCTGAGGAACGAACTGGATCGCACTTGCGCCAGTGCCGATCACGACGACGTTCTTACCGTTGAGATCGACCGAATAGTCCCACTTCGATGAATGGAACGACGCGCCGGCAAACCGCTCCCGACCGGGAATCGCCGGGTAGTTCGGTTTGTTGAGCGGCCCCATCGCCGAGACGACGATTCTGCTGCGAAGCACGTCACCGCTAGTTAGCCTCACCGCCCACGTGCCGCTCGCATCGTCAAAGCGTGCCTCCGCAAGTTCACTGCCAAAACGAATGTGCTCGTAGACGCCTTGCTTCTTTGCGGTGCGCTGCAAATAGGTCAGGAGTTCCGGCTGCTGCGGATAGATGCGTGTCCAGCGCGTGTGCGCTTCGAACGAAAACGAATAGAGCATCGAGGGAATATCGCACGCACAGCCGGGATAGATATTGTCGCGCCACGTCCCGCCGACGTCTGCCGCGCGCTCGAGAATAATGAACGAATCGCGGCCGGCTTTTTTAAGTTGGATCGCCATCCCAAGGCCGCCGAATCCGGCCCCGACAACGATCACCTCTGCATCGATCTTCATTGCGCCGGTATCCCACGCAGGGTCTCCGCAGTCGCGCGAATACCCATCGCAAGTGCGCGCTTCGCTTCGGGCACGACGCCCGCTAAATTGACAAATGCGTGCGGGAGTGTCCTTCGCAGGTCGTAGGTGACCGGCACGCCCGCCTCACGCAGTCGATTGGCATAAGCGTAACCTTCGTCGACCAGCGGATCGTACTGGGCAGCCAACACGTAGGCAGGCGGATGACGCTCGGGGTTCGGAGCGTCGAGCGTCACGAGCAGCGGTTTGACGAAATCTTCGGGGCCGTTTGTCGAATGCTGCGTAAACCACGCAATCGTCTCGGTCGTGAGCGGTAAGCCGCTGGGGAATCGGGTGCGCGAGGGAAAGCGCGCACGTCCGTCAACGGACGGGTAAATCAAAAATGCGAAGGCCGGCGGCGGCAAGCCGCGCGATTCGGAAAAACTTGCGATGCCCGCCGAGAGACCGCCGCCCGCACTATCGCCGCCAACGGCGATACGACGCGGGTCGATGCCCAGCTCCGCCGCATTCGCTCGAAGCCACGCGTAAGAATCAAATGCGTCTTCAAAGCCCGACGGAAATTTGTCCTCCGGCCCTAGTCGATAGTCGACCGAGAGCACCGCAAGACGCCCTTCGCGCGCGAAAAATCGCGTGAGGCCGTCGTAGGCATCGACATCACCGATCACATAGCCGCCACCATGAAAATACAGCAGCACGGGGAGCGTTTCACCCGCCGTCTTTGCCGGTCGATAGAGCCGCGCATGGATCGCCGCTCCGTCGTTTGTCGGGATCGTACACTCGCGCGTCTCCACACCCGGTACGTTCTTGATTCCGAAGCGCTGATTCATTTGCACGTAGGACGCGCGCATCGCACGGACGCTCACCTTCGGATTGAACGACTGGCCAGATTTTTTCGCGAGCCAAAGCAAGAACCGAATACGCGTATCGAGCACCCTGCTCGATACGCCCTCGAAGCGACACAACCCGTTAGGGGTGGTACCGCCGTTCGGTATGGCCGATGAGTTGTCCGGGATAGAAGTAGACGTCGCGCAGTTCACCCCTACTGTACCGGAGTGCCTCATCGACGAAGTGCGGAGAAGCCGGGCTACCACTCTCGCCGCCCGCCGTCACGGCCTTCGCACGGATTACTGGACCGAACTCGACCACCGCAACGAAACTATTGCCATTCGTACCGTAGTGCCGCTTCGTGTGCGAGGCGTTCGTTCCGAATGAGGCAAGCGATCCCCACAGACTCGAGGTGAATGGGACGGGAATGCTTGGCGCCGCATCGTCAAAGCGGGCAACGATCGCATCGTTTGTCCGTTGGAACCGATTGATCTCGCCCCACGGCGTGCGCCACGTCCCGAAATCAGATGTCAGCTTGTCGACGCCCACCTCGAGCGCGTTTACGAGCTGCTCCGGCGTAGCCGCGCGCATCGCATCGTAGATCTTGGTTCGCGAACCGGGTGCGTGCGTGTCGACAATGATGCCGAGCGCCTCGCCGAAAAAAACGGCGAGCGATGTTGGGATCGACGTAGCCGACCAGCGATCGTCCCATCCGCGCAGCAGCGTAATCGGTTCGACAAATTTTGCTTTGCGGGAATCGCTTTGCGGCAATGCGTCGTAAGCGGCAACGAGCTTGGGCACGAGATCGGCAAAGGCCGGGAGGTACGGGTCGTACGCCGCTGCGATGAGACTATCGAGCGTGAAGTCGGTGCGTCCGGTCAGCAGTAAGGTATCGTGCACACCGCGCGCGTTTTCGCCGGCCGTGTCCATGTAGTGCGGAAAATTCTCGATCTTCGGACTGTTCGCGCCCGCCGACGAGTACGGCCAATTGTTGGAATTGGCGATCCAGCCGTTGGGCGGGTCGAGCAGATGCGGCGCCTCATCGAGCGCATGCAGTCCATGCCAATCCGTTTTGGGGTCGGTGCCGTCGACGGGCTGCGTGTAGTCGAAGTGGTCATCACGGCGCGGAATGAATTGCGGATGAAGGTACGCGATCTCGCCTTTGCCATCGGCGAAAATCGTGTTGTTCGATGAATTCGCGCGAAGCTCGGCGACGCGCAGGAATGTCGCGTAGTCGATTGCCTTCGTGCGCAGATACGACTGGCTCAGTGCCGCCACCGGCTTCTGCATGAGCGCGACGCTTATCCATTTGTCGCCCGCTGAGCGCACGACCGGACCGCGATGCGTGCGGTAGGTGGTGAACGTTTTGTAAGCCATCGGGCCATTCGCGGTGCGGTACGGCACCACGATACGCGCGGTGATGATCGGGCGTTCTTCGTTGCCATACCGATAGAAGATTTTGTCATTGCGGCGGACGATCGTCTCGGTGAAAAAGTCGACCGAATCGACGCCGCTCGAGGTATGCATCCAACCCGCGTGTTCGTTGAAGCCTTGATAGACGAAGAACTGGCCCCAGGTCACCGCACCGTAGACGTTGAGTCCGGTATCGCTCGTCATCTGGAGCTCGGAGCGGAAGTAAAATGACGTGTGCGGATTGATCAGCAGGAGCGCGTGATGACCAACCGTCGCCGCGGGAGCGATGGCGATTCCGTTGGAACCGGTCGGCTCGGGGAAGCGCGTGTTGAAATCGGTCGGAATGGCCGACGTTTTTTGGATGCCGCCGTAAAGTCCGGCGAGTCCGTCGGTCGAGACGCGCTCGATGTCGCCGCCGATGCTGCCCTCGGTGAAGCTGAGCGCCATCCAGGGTTCGAAGCGACGGAGTACACGCGGATGCACGGTCGGATGCACGGCGAGATAATAGTTCAGCCCGTCCGCCCACGCGTTCATCAGCGACTGAAGAAACGTCGGGCTGCCTGCGTACTGCGCGCGCAATTCCACGGGATCGATGAAGAGCTTCATCCGAAGATCGGCGTAGATCGATCGCTCGCCTTCGGCCTCGGACACACGTCCGAGCGCCATCAGGTAATTGTATTCAACGCGATTGAAATCGTCTTCCGCCTGCGCATAGATCATGCCGAAAACGGCATCGGCATCGGTCTTGCCGTGGACGTGAGCGATTCCCCAATCATCGCGAACGATCGTAACGCGTGCCGCCTCTGCTCGCCAGCGCGCGGTGTCGCCGTCCGCTGATGCGGCCGCAATCGTGGGTGTCAGGAGAAGCCACGAGATACAAATCAAGGCCGTCGTAAACAATCGAGTCATCAGTGTATCCGATTCCATTCCGGCGATCGGAAGACTTTTTCGATAGCCGACCATCCGTTCATCTGCGGGTCAGCTTCGCCGTGCAAGCTGTACCCGGTGGCAAGCGAAGAGAGAGACGATGAAGATCCTTGTCATCGAGGATGACGCTCGCCTCGCCGAAGTGATCCGGCGCGGGCTCTCGGAGAGCGGGCACATCGTCGATTGCGAATATGACGGTCCCGCGGGCGAGCACGCTGCGCGCTCTGCATCGTACGACGCCGTCATTCTCGATGGCATGCTGCCGGGCAAAGACGGGCTCGATGTCGCGCGAAGTCTGCGCAGCGCGGGCATCGGGACGCCAATCTTGATGCTGACGGCTCGCGACACTCCCGAGGATATCGTTCGCGGCCTGGATGCTGGAGCCGATGATTACGTCCGGAAGCCGTTTGTCTTCTCGGAGATCGAAGCGCGGCTGCGCTCCATCACCCGCCGACCGCAGACGATCGGCTCCGACATTCTCTGCATCGCCGACGTAGAACTCGACCTTGCGACGCGGCGCGTCCGCCGAGGCAGCACGAACCTTGAGCTGACGGCGCGTGAGACCGCGTTCCTCGAGTATCTCATGCGCAATGCCGGACGGTTGCTCACGCGTGCGATGATCGAAGATGCCCTCTGGGAGCGGGATCGTGAGAGCGGATCCAACGTCATCGAGGTGTACATCCGTCGACTGCGCGCAAAACTTTCTCCCAACGGTGAACCCGCGCTGATCGAAACCGTCCGACGATCCGGATATCGGTTCGGCGAATCAAACGCCGATGCTTGATCTCCGGACGCTCCGCGGCCGCCTCAGTGTCGCTTACGCATCTGCGCTGATCGTCGCGCTTCTGCTCTTCGCCGCGGCATCGCTACTGATCGTCGATCGAGCCCAGCGCAGTCTTCTCGATGCGAGCCTTTCCACGACTGGTACGAGCATCATCGCGGGGCTTGAGATCACACGCGGCACCTTGGAGCTGGAGCATTCGGATCGCGAACAGTTTGCTGCGATCGTCGGGGCGCGTTCCGCGGCGATTTTCGACCTCGACGGGCGCGTTACGATTCGTTCGAGCGCTACACTTCCGCCAGCGATCGGCAATCGCGCCCGTGCCGTCTCGACACCTACTTTTGGATACGCGTTTGTCGACCGAGACCTCATCCGGTATATCATCGTTCCGATACGAAAAGACGGTCGACCGATCGGAAGCGTTGCCGTTTGGCGCGATGTCGACGATGTGGCCCAACTCGACGGTCGACTCGCCCTCTTGTTCGCCTTCGCGATTCCGATCTTTGCCGCCGTTGCGATCCTAGCTGGCACGACCATCGCACGACGCGGACTGCGTCCGCTCGATCGCATCGCTTCAATCGCATCCGAAATCGAGGCGCACGATCTGACACAACGCTTGAATCTTCCGCAAGGCAAAGACGAACTCACGACGTTCGCCGCAGCCTTCGATCGAATGCTCGATCGGCTCGCGCATGCCTTCGCGCGCGAACGGCGCTTTACCAGCGACGCATCGCACGAGTTCCGCGCACCGCTCTCGGTGATCCGCGCGGAGACCGACCTCGCACTCCGACGCGAGCGAACCGCCGAAGAGTACCGGCACGCACTCGATGCAATCGCCCGCGAAGCCGACGCACTCGAGGGAATGACTCGCGATCTGCTTGCACTTGCACGCGCTGAGGAAACGGACGTCATCATTGAATCCTCAGTCGATCTCAACGCCGCGATCGCTCGAACCGTCGAACGCCTCCGCGTGCTCGGCGAGCCACGCGCAATCGTGATCTCGACGTTGCTCGAAGCCCAGCCGATTGAGGCCCACCCAGCCGAACTCGAGCGCATCATTGTCTCCCTCGTGCTAAATGCAATAAAATACGCTCCGCACAATGGGCACGTCGAGGTGCGCTCGCGAACGGAGGGCGAGCGCAGCGCGCTCATCGTAGGCGATGACGGACCGGGGTTTAGCGAGGAGGCGCGGGCGCACGCATTCGAGCGTTTTTGGCGCGACGACCCATCACGGTCGCGCGATGGGACAGGACTCGGCCTCTCGATCGTGCGAGCGCTTATCGAACGAGTCGGCGGATCGATTACGCTGGCGAATGCACCGAGCGGTGGAGCGCTGGTCACCGTCCTTTTTCGTCGTACTCCGCCGCCGCGCTCCGATATTCGATCCGATTCTTCCCATTGAGTTTGGCCTGATACAAAGCCGCATCGGCGCGCGAAAAGATCGCCGTTGGCCCACGGTCATCCGGTGTGCCGAGCGCGATGCCAAAACTGCTGGTGACGGTCAGGGTGCCGGAAGGTCCAACAATGACCTCGCGCTCGATTTTGACGCGAAGGCGCTCCGCGAGGACCACGAGCGCTTCGGCACTGATGTCTCCCGAGCACAGCATACCGAATTCTTCACCACCGAGACGCGCCACAACGTCACTGGGGCGGCGCATTTGATCGCGAAGGGCGCGACCCGTCGCTCGCAGGACGAGATCGCCGCTCTCGTGTCCGTGTTCATCGTTGATTGCCTTGAAGTCATCCAGATCCAGCAGAATCAAACCATACGGCGTGCCGTCATCTTGAAGTGCCGCAAATGCAGCAGCGCTTCGCTCGGTGAACTCACGGCGGTTGCTCAGCCCGGTCAGATAGTCGGTCTTCGTTTCAAGCGAGAGGCGCGCGTTGAGCGCTTCGAGTGCCTGCTGTGCCGCTCGTAGAGGCGTGATATCCGTAACGAGGACGTAAAATCCGCGGACGCCCCCCGATTCATCGTGATCGCGGAGATACTGCGCATCGGTCATGGTCTCGGTGCCGTCCGCTTTGATCAAACGCCGCTCGAAGTGCTGTCGTTGACCGGCGAAGACGCCGCGGATGTGCGGTTCGTTGAGTTCGAAGAGGCGCTCACCCATCAGCTCGAGCATGGTCATGCCGACGATGCGTTCGGGCGAGACGCCGAACCAAGCGCGATAGGCCTCATTGGCAAACTCGCACCGAAAGTCCGCATTCCAATAACCGATCATGGCCGGGATGCTATCGGCGATCGTGCGCAAACGGCGATCGCTCCTGCGCTGCGTGCTCTCGGATGTCAAAAGACGTTTGACATGTTCGCGCATCGCATCGTTGCTCTCGCGAAGACGTTCGGTCTGCGCGGCGACGTCGCGCTCGAGAGCCCCGCGCAGAACCGTCATTTCGACGCCGACGGCCTTCTGGACCGAGATATCTTCGATTGCTACGATCATAAAATCCGGAACTCCGCTCACCGACCGGCGCGGTGCAACCGAGAGACTGGTCCAGAGATATGTGCCGTCCTTGCACAAAAAGCGCTTCTCCATTCGGTAGCTCTTGCGGTTTCCTTCGAGCGTTTCCATGAAGAAGTGGACGTTTTGCGAGACGTCGTCGGGATGGGTAATATCGACAAACGAGATCGCGAGCAATTCTGCTTCGGAATAGCCGAGCATTTCACAGATCCGCCGATTGACACGTATGACCTGACCCCCGAACGTCGTATGGGCTAAACCGACGGATGCAAGTTCGAACGAATCGCGGTAAAGTGCCTCGCGTTCGCTTGCGGCCATCAGCTCGCGTACCATGTCGCGTTCCCGCTCTTCCAATCGCAGGGCGCCTTCAAGAATTGAGGCGGATTTGCCAAGCACGTCCACATCGGCGGCAGTAAAGTCACGCGGGACGGCATCAATCGCGCACAGCGTTCCGAAGGCGCGGCCGTCGATTGCAAACATTGGGATACCAATGAAGGCGCGAACGAGCGGTTCCCTCGTTACGAGGGGATCGTTGCAAAAGCGTTTGTCTTTTGTTGCGTCATTCACGACGAGCGCGGCACGCGCAGCGACCGCCTGCGCGCAAAATGCCTCGTGCGGCGGGGAGATGCGAATCAAGGGCACGTGAAGGGCCGCTCTTGCAAAATTCACAATGCGGTTGAAAACGTCCGGAGGAGGCGCCGTCATAGATCGATCGGTTCGAACTTCTCAGTTTGGCCGACCGAGCGCCTCCGCTCGTTTTGGCGCGGCACACCATGAGTGTCGGCCCCGGGCCGCGCAGACTTTAGTCAAACCCATCTGCAACCGCAGTGCCGGAGATCAATTCATCGTAGCGTCAGCACAACGGGTGATGCTTATTTTTACCATCGGCCCATCCGGGAGTATCTTGTGAATATCAAACGTTCGATCCTTATCGTGGCGATCGCCATCGCTATACCGACCTCCGTCTTTGCCTACACCGGCGAGCAACTCGAAAAGACCGTCAAGATAAGCGTCGCGCAAGCGAAAGCCATCGCCTTGAAAAAAGAGCCCGGCAAGCTCCTTGATATCGAACTAGAAAAAGAAAAGGGCGGCACCGGTATCCGGTACACGATGACGATCGCCGTCAAAGGCATCAAACGCGAAGTCGGCGTCGATGCCAATACGGGTACCATTCTCGAAGATATCGTCGAAGGGAAGAACCCCGACTAGATATCGACGTTCATCATGTTGTCAAATGGCGTGATCGTGTTGGGGTCGTAATTGCGTAGATCGGAATTAAACGCGAAGAGATCCTCACGGATCGAAGTCACGATGGAGGGAACATCATCGATGAACGCCTGCATTACGACCTTGACATCAGCGTTTCGCTCGGCTTGTTGATAGTGGCCGATGAATGCGTCCATCGCTCCTTGGGCCGTTTTGTTGCACCACTGCAGATTGTTCTGTCCAACGGGCGGGAACTGATCGCAACCATAGAGTCCTGAATAATCGCCGAGTGGATCGGTAGCCCACGCGAAGAGCACGACATCCCAAGAGCCGCCGTAGATGATTCCGCCCTGTTGCGCGGGTGCGAACATCTGGGCAGGCGGATAGTGCTTGGCGTGCAGATCGACACCGATTTGTTGCCAGTTGGCGCGGACGAGGTCCATTTGTTTATCGGTGTCGTTTTGACCGGCGGAGATTGCGACTGTCAAGTCGAGCCGCACTCCATTCTTTGCACGGATACCGTCAGGGCCGCGCACCCAGTCGGCTGCATCGAGTAGTGCATTCGCCTTGCCCGGATCGTACGGCGTGGTTCCAAGATCGGTATAGAACGGCGCGCTTACCGGGATAGCCGCGTCGCGCACCATTCCGACGCCGTGCAAGAGTGTTGAGACAATCGTTTGCCGGTCGAGCGCCAGCCGTAGCGCCTGGCGGACCGTCCGCTCCGCGACCGCCGCGTGCGCCAGATTGAAATCAAAGTGATTGTACGCGAAGCTTGGGCGGCGGGCGACGGAGATGCCGGGAAGTGCCGACACGCGATCCAGATATGCGCCGCTAAACTGGTACCAGAGATCGACGCGATGGTCGCCCAGATTCGCAAGGAGCGTGTCGCGATCGGGCACGACCTTGTACACGATCCGATCGAGCTTCGGTCGTCCACGCCAGTAGCGCGGATTTGCCTCGAGCACGACTTGCTTCGCGCGATCCCACCGCGCGAACACGAACGGTCCGATTCCCACCGGGAGCGCGTTGTACGGCACATCGTTGATGTTCGGGTACTGCGAGAGGAGATGCTTGGGGAGAATGCTCGGATTTGCACAGCAACTCGAGAAGAATGCCTCGACGAACGTCGCGTACGGTTTCTTCAGATGGAAGACGACCGTGAATTCGTCGGGCGCATCGACGGAGGCAAGTTGGTCGAATCGGCCGCCTTCGTTATTCGCTGGATTGTTGACCGCGTTTGCACTGAACACGACGTCGGATGCGGTGAACGGCGCACCGTCGCTCCACACGACGCCTTTGCGGAGGTGGTAGGTGATCGAGCGTCCATCTGCGCTGACTCCGCCGTTCGCCGTGGTTGGTATGGCGGACGCAAGCTCCGGATAGGGCTCATTGTGTTTGTCCCACCGGACAAGCCACGCCATCGTCATCTCCGAGAGATTCGCAACCGGCGCGTTTTGACTGAGATGCGGGTTGAGCGTAATCACGTCGCCCGCATCGGAGATCGTTAAGACGTGCGGAGTCGTCCACATATTGTGTCGGCCATCGGACGCCCCCACGCGCGAGGTGACTGACTGAGAAGCCACAACGAGCGTGAGGACGATTGCGGACGCGAGGCATACGCGAAGCAAGGCAGCAAAAACAGTCATCGTTCGCTCCCAAAAACAAAAAAGCCAGTGACACCCTCAGCGCACCGGCTCGCGAAACTTCTCGACGGACAAAGCAACTAGGTTTGTATCGTGCACGAGTGGGCGGGCGTTGTCAAGCAGTGGAGCGGGTTTGGAGCGGTGAGCTACGAAGGCCGATCCATGGGCATTGTATCCGTCTCTCTTCTTTCAATTGCACTCCTAGCCGCGTCGCCCGCACCGCACGGTCCACCGGCTCCCGCCGCGAAGCCCCTCAGCAGCGATACGGCAAAAATGAACGTACCATTTGCGCTGGACTTCTTCAATATTCGAATTCAGAAAATTGAGTGGATGGCTGACACCTCAGCATTCGCACAAAAAATCAGCGCGAACTCGGACGAAGGACTCGGTTCGCTCGTCATCACGGCGCTTGTGAAAGCGAACGGCAGTGAGAGCGCCAATGTCCCGACCCCAAGCTCCCAAGCGATCTTCAAAGACGGCTCGGCCTCAAACGAAGTTTCGCTCGACCCATACACGACCACCGGGAAACAATCAAATGCGACGTATCAACCCGGCGACGGCGGCACGGTCATCTGGGTAATGCAAAACGTCGCCGCGCCAACGCAAGATAACCCGATTACGAAGATCGTATTCAAGCAGTCATACACCGATCTGAAGCCAGCGCTCATTCGACTTCTCAGTCCACCCGTGACCATCGTCCGCTAAGGTCTATGCGTCGCGACGGGGACGCCGCAGGGTGAACGATTCAAATGGCGCGAGTGTTCCCCCGAATCCAACGACGTCGTAATACGTGACTTTGATCGTAGTGTACCCGCCGCTTCTGGTCCCCGGATCGAGTTGGAATTCGGCGAATCCATAGGCGTGCGCGGCGTTCTTAACGGCAGACCACGGAGCGCCTTCTTTTACGTAAACCGGCGGACGTTTTCCGGTTGCCGGATCGGGCGCACCGACCCCGGTGATCACACGGCAGCCGGGCGGATCGAAGAAGAGTTGGTTCGACGGTGCCGACGTGCCGCCGCCGCCAATGATCATATGAACGGTGCCGTTGGTCGTATCGATTATGTCGGTCGCGCTCGCTACCGCGAGTGGCGTGCGGGTGGCGTTCGTTTGCTGGCCGCGCAAGGGATGCGACCGTTCGTAATGGTGTTCGTGTCCGCAGACGACGAGATCGACGCCGTATTTGTCGAAGAGCGGCAGCCATTCTTCGCGGATCCCAAGGTCCGCGCCGTTGAACGTATCGGCGCTCGAAATTGCCACCTGATGCATGCAGATGACGATCCAGTCGATTGCACGATCGCGCCGCGCAGCTGCCAGTTCGCGCTCTAACCACACCTTTTGCGCGCCGCCGGAATAGCCACGCACGTAGGAATTCCCACCGTCCTGATACGTGATGTCGTCGTTTGCAAGACTGATCACGCGCATCGAACCAGCCGTGAACGCATACCAGAGTCCACGTGTAAGGTCGGATTGTCCCGCAGTTGGAGGCAACGCAAAATACGTCTGATACGCACGATAGCCGATCGGTCCGTTCCCAAGTTCGTTCTCGTGGTTGCCCGCCGATGGCATCCACGGTCGATTACGCGCGCTGCGGCTATTGTTCGACCAAAAATCCCACCACGTCCGAACACGGTCGACGGCAATGTTCGCATAGCACAGGTCGCCATTGAAGAGGTGGAATGCCGGGCGCATACGTTCGACGCCAAGGGTGACGTCGCTCGCTGCCGGCGAGCCGAGGTTGTCGTTGACGAACGGCGGATTCGGAATCGTAACGCCTTCGGGCGGAACGAACCGTTTGCCGAGCGTGGGTGTGCCTTGATCGCCGAAGCTCGTAAAAGTGAAGGCAGCCCGGCCACGCGGCAACGTGCTAAACGTGCCGAACTCCGGCTCCGCACCGTCGTGTAGCGCGGCGTACAGGTACGCGGTCGCCGGTTTCAAAGCGCCGAGGCGTGCGTGATACGCGTAGACGACTTGCTTCGATTTTGCATCGGTGTAGCTGGTTTGGGTCGCAGCGGCCGTGCGCTCGAGCTTGCCGTCGAGACGCCCGAGCAGAACGCGGGCATGTGTTACGCGTTCGAGCGTATGCCAGGAAACGACCATTTCCGTTGCCGCATCAGCGCCGAACTGGAGGTGCAGCCCGTGCACGGGCGGCGCCAGGATCAAATCCCGCGATCGGAGCGCGGGAGCTGCGGCCTCCGCAGCCGCTGAACCGACGAGCGACGCAGCGGCGGCGATGCCGGCAGCAGCGAGAAGTTTACGTCGGCTCAGTTCTCTACCGGATTCAGCGTCGGAGGCAATCATGCTCAAAAGTATCTCGCAGCGACCTTATGCTTGCATCATGGGTCGGATGATCGCGGCGTCGATGGGTCGCAGGCCAGCGGGCAACTCGTTACGCAGAAAGGCGGCGATCGCCCGTAGATCGCCGGAACGGGTCTCCGTCGCACGCCAGACAAGCGCGATCGATCGGCCCGCGTGGGCATCGTCAATCTCGCGGTAGGCAATCATGCCCTGCATGCTCGTGTGCTCGGCAGCCGCGAGCAGGGGGATCGCGGAGACGCCTTCGCCCGCCGCGATCATATGCCGCAGCATCTCGAGCGAACTTGCGTAGCGGCTCTGGTTTGGAAGTGCGCGTGGTTCGCAAAGTGCGAGCGTCTGATCGCGCAGACAGTGGCCATCCTCCATCAAGAGGAGCGGACCGCGCTTGAGGTCGCGCAGACGCACGCGGTCGCGCCGCGCGAGTTCGTGGTCGCCGGGACACGCCAAGCGAAACGGTTCGAAAAAGAGTGGCTCGGCGACCAGTCCATCGAGCGGTACCGGAAGCGCGACGAGGATCGCATCGAGTTCTCCGTGTCGGAGCATCAGAAGCAATTCGTCGGTGGTCGATTCGCGCAAACGCAGCGCGATTCTCGGAAAATGGTGACGCCCGAGCGCGATGACGGACGGCATGTAGTACGGGCCAAGTGTTGCGATTACACCCAGACGCAGCTCGCCCGAGAGGGGCTCCGCGCTTCGGCGTGCTTGTTCGAGCAGCTGCAGGGCGTCGCCGAGCAAGGCTTCCGCTTGCGCGACGATCGCCGCGCCGCGCACGGTGAGCTCGACTTTGCGCTTCGTTCGCTCGAAGATGGCGACGCCCAGAATCGATTCGAGTTTTTGCAGTTGTTGGCTTAGGGCCGCTTGGCTGACGCCGCACGATTCGGCGGCTCGCCCGAAATGTCGCTCGCGGGCAACGGCGACCGCATATTCGAGATCGCGCAGGGAGAGCGAGGAGACGTTAAGCGGCCGCATGAGCATACAGTAATAGGTAATACCTTATGAAACCTTTAGATAAATCGATTTCACTTGCTAAGCCGGACGTGCTACTGTGTCGTTAGAGAACGACCAATTCAAATAGCAAACGATCGGAGAATATGATGATCGACGAAGAAAGCAAGAAGAGCGGAGAATGCCCGGTACCGCATGGAAAGCCGAAAGGCACCCATTTGCCGGCGGGCCTTCGAACCAACCGCGATTGGTGGCCGAACCAGCTCAATCTCAAGATGCTCCAGCAAAATGCGCCCTCGGCGAACCCGCTGGGACCATCGTTTCGCTACGCGGACGAATTCAAAAAGCTCGATTTTGCCGCGCTAAAAAAAGACATGTTCGCGCTCATGACCGACTCGCAGCCGTGGTGGCCGGCCGACTACGGTCATTACGGCCCATTTTTCACGCGCATGGCGTGGCACAGCGCGGGCACCTATCGAACGGGAGACGGTCGTGGCGGCGCGGGCTCGGGCACGCAGCGTTTCGCGCCGCTCAATAGTTGGCCAGACAATGCAAATCTCGACAAAGCGCGTCGTCTTCTGTGGCCGATCAAGCAGAAGTATGGCAACAAAATCTCGTGGGCCGATCTCTTCGTCCTTGCGGGCACGTGGGGCATGGAATCGATGGGCCTCAAATCCTTTGGTTTTGGAGCCGGACGCGTCGATGTCTGGGCGCCCGACGACGACATCAATTGGGGCGAAGAAGACACCTGGCTTGCCGATGGACGATACACCGGCGACCGCCAACTCGAGGCGCCGCTTGCAGCCGTGCAGATGGGTTTGATCTACGTCAATCCGGAGGGCCCAAACGGCAATCCCGACCCGCTCGCATCGGCGCGTGATATTCGCGAGACGTTCGCTCGTATGGCGATGAACGATGAAGAAACCGTCGCACTCGTTGCCGGCGGACACACGTTTGGCAAAGTCCATGGTGCGGCCGATCCCAAGCAGTACGTCGGCCCCGAACCCGAGGGCGCGAGCATGGAAGAACAAGGTCTCGGTTGGAAAAATCGATACGGCAACGGCAATGGCGTTTCGACCATCACAAGCGGCCTCGAAGGCGCATGGACGGCAAACCCAATCGCGTGGGATACCAGCTATTTCGACAATCTCTTCAAGTACGATTGGGAACTCACGAAGAGTCCGGCCGGCGCGCATCAGTGGAAACCCAAGAACAATGCGGGCGCGGGCACCGTTCCCGACGCGCACGAACCGACTCTCCGTCATGCGCCGATGATGCTCACGACCGACCTCGCGCTAAAATTGGATCCGATCTATGGGCCGATTTCCAAACGATACCACGAGGATCCGGCGGAGTTCGCCGATGCCTACGCGCGCGCATGGTTCAAACTCACGCACCGCGACATGGGACCGCGCTCACGGTATCTTGGACCCGAAGTTCCCGCAGAAGAACTCATCTGGCAAGACCCAATCCCGGAAGTGAGGCATGCGCTTGTCAACGATGCTGATGTCGCCGCGCTTAAAGAAAAAATTCTCGCATCGGGGCTGTCAATTTCCCAGCTCGTCTCGACGGCCTGGGCGTCTGCTGCGACCTATCGTGATTCCGACAAACGCGGCGGAGCAAACGGCGCACGCCTACGACTCGAACCGCAAAAAAATTGGGAAGTCAACCGGCCTACCCAATTGGCAAGCATACTCTCCAAACTCGAAGCGATTCAAAAAGAGTTCAACGGCGCGCAGTCGGATGGGAAAATGCTTTCGCTTGCGGACCTGATCGTTCTCGGCGGCAGTGCGGCCATCGAAAAAGCGGCGAAGAACGCCGGGCACACCGTGACGGTTCCGTTTACACCGGGCCGCGGAGATTCATCGCAAGAGCAGACCGACGCGCATTCGTTCGCGGTTCTCGAACCGGCAGCGGACGGATTCCGCAACTATCAAAAAACCGACTATACCGTCTCGCCCGAATCGATGCTCGTCGATCGCGCACAACTCTTGACGCTCTCGGCACCGGAAATGACGGTACTCGTCGGCGGCATGCGCGTGCTCGATACGAATGCCGGTCAGGCTAAGCATGGTGTCTTCACGAAGCGTCCCGAATCGCTCACGAACGACTTCTTTGTCAACCTGCTCGACATGAGCACGACGTGGAAGAGCATCGGAGAATTCGAAGACACATTCGAAGGACACGATCGCGTGTCGGGCGAGCTGAAGTGGACGGGAACACGCGTCGATCTCATCTTTGGATCCAACTCGCAACTCCGGGCAATCTCCGAAGTCTACGCGCAGAGCGACGCGCAAGAAAAGTTTACGCGCGACTTTGTGGCCGCATGGGTCAAGGTGATGAGCCTCGGTCGATTCGACCTCGGATAGTCCTCGCGGCCGGCAACCGAACAAGAGCGGAGCGTCGATGACAAATGGCGCTTCTTTTTTTTACATTTTGACACCGATGCGATATCGTTTTCGGAAATCATTCGGTCGTTGAAGAGCGAACTGATTGTCGTACCGCCGGTCTGTAATTGCGCTATGCGTGCGGGGTGTAGCGGGCTAAGACCTCGCGTGCACGTTCGGCAAGGCGCGTGATCAACTCCGGTGGGTCGAGCGCAATTCCGCCGGTCGACCAGCCGAACGCTTCGTGGACGGCGTGTTCGAACGACGTGAAGGCGATGCGCACGAGGTACTCGTGCGGCGTGGTGCGCGCGATCCGACGCGCCGACTCGACTTGGAGATAGACGTTGGCATTGGCCATCCCGCGGTCGTCCATGCGAAAGGTTGCAACGAACGGCGTCCCGGGCGCGACGTTGCTTGCAACGGTCGCCCAGTATTCGGCAACGTCGAATCCCGACTGTCGCCTGAATGTGCGATCGACCACGCGGACCGCTTCGATGCGCTGAACGCGAAACGTCTTCATCGTTTCGCGATCGCACGCAACGAGATACCAGATGCCGGCCTTCGCGACCAATCCGTACGGTTCGAGCGTGCGGCGTGAAGTGGCGCCGCCGCGGTCGCGATAGGTGATCCTCACGCAGCGATCGGTCCACACTGCATCGCGCAGCATCGAGAGAAACGCCGAAGGCCCCGAATTGCGCGACCATCCGCGCGTATCCACGTGAACGCGGCTGCGTCCGTTCTCGATCGAACGGCGTGCGCGTGCGGGGAGAGCGTTTGCGAGCTTTTTCAGCGCGTTCTTGCGGTCGCTCACAAGACCCACATCGGCGAGTACGTCATCGCTTGAAACGAAAAGCGCGCGCAACTCACCTTGATCAAAACGCGCGAGCGTATCGCGATAGGAATCGGCAAGCACGATGCCGCCCTGCGCGCCGCGCTCGGCATAGACGGGCACACCGGCTGCGGAGAGCGCGTCGATGTCACGATAGATCGTGCGCGCCGAGACTTCCAGCTTGGCGGCAAGTTCCGGCGCCGAACGCTTGCCATCGTTTTGGAGCGCGAGCAAAAGTGCGATCAGTCGATCGGATTTCAACGCAATCCTAAACCTGACATTATGTGTCAAGTATATGCGACTATACTGGAGAAAATCAAGCTTCCGAAGGAGCCCCTCATGAGTACGACAATTTCGAAGACCCAGATCACCGGCATGGATCTCGCCACGTATTTCACGGGCGATCCGGCACGATCGGTTGCCTTCTATCGCGACGTCCTCGGCCTCGAACCGACACTGGAATCACCGGATCAAGGTGCCGAATTCACCCTCGCAGACGGCCAGACGTTCGGCGTGTGGAAACCCTACGATGGCAAGACCTCGGGCGGGGCGATCATGTTCAGGGTCGGCGACGCGAAGGCCGCAGTAGAACTCTATCGATCCAAAGGCGCCCAGATCCAGGATGTAATGGAAACGCCGGTTTGTTTCATGGCTCCAGGCGTCGATCCCGATGGAAACGCATTCATCATCCATCAGAGCAAGGCGACACACTAGCGCATCGATGCGCGGGGCTAGGCAAAGGGCGCTTCAGTCGAAGTACGACGTCCTTTGTTTAGCCGAATGCCCGGTGCCGCTCTGCGGATTTCGCTCCTTGGTCATTTCTTGTCGTCGCGTTTCATCGACGATTCGGCAACAAAGCGCGCGACGGTGAGAGCGGTACCGATGGCAAGTCGCGCATGTCGGGGCGATGGGCTGGCCGATTGACGGAGACGAACAACCACGTCGACGAGCGGTCCGAGGTCATCGCTCTTGCGATCGAAGGCCTTGCCTGCCGCATTGACGATCGCGCCAAGATCGCTCGTCTTTTTCAGCGTTGGTTTGCCAGCCGAAGCCAACACGGTCCGGCAAAGTGATTCGACCAGCGCGATCGCTTCCACGATCGCTTCCTTTGGACGCTCGTTTGCAATGATATTGAGTCGTCGTTCGCATTCGTCGATCGATGCAAAATCCTCGATGCTCATCATCGTAAACAGAGACGCCGCAGCGGTCACCGGCCGAAATGCGCCGTTGGCAAAAATGAAGCCGTCACGTTCCGCGGCTTTCACAAGATAGTCTTGCTTTGATGTGGCGACTTCATCGATCAATGCACCAAGTGCATCACCAAGCCGATTCAGCTGCTCGGAATCCTGTTGATTCACACTTCTAACGTACCGACGAAATTGCGTTCGGCGTGCCCCGACATACTCGCCGGAGTCGTCGCCCAGCGGAATATGGGCTCGCTCAAAAGCCTGATCGAGCGGGCGTAAGGGAATCGACGCCGAGGCATCTTCGAACGCATCAAACGTCGCTCGGCTAAACAAACTTGGCATTCCGGTTGTTTTCTCCACGGGTCGCTCGATGCACTGGCATACAAGGCCGTCGATGCCGGTGTACGAGCATTCCGACGAGATTATGTATATACCTTGACACTGTATATACCGCCTAGAGTATGTTAATTTTCGTTGGAATCAGTATTTGAAATCATCGCCGAGCCAAATCGGCGCGCGATCCTCAGCCTGCTCGTCTCCTCAAACCGCTCGGTTGGAGAGCTCGAGCGTCATCTCCGCATGTCGCAGCCGACCGTCTCGAAACATCTGCGTGTGCTTCGAGAAGCCGGATTTGTTGAAGCCACGGTCCACGCGCAACGGCGCCTCTATCGTCTCAAACCCGAGTCCCTACGGGAAGTCGATGCGTGGCTGGAACCGTTTCGAGAGCTGTGGTCCGCGCACGTTGCTTTATTAGAAACCTATCTCGACCGGATGGAACCCGCACCGCCGAAGAAACGGAAACGCTAGATGAGCGACGGCAAAAAATACGCGCCCGGCCCCGCGTCTATTGCGCAGGTTCGCAAAGACGGCGAGACATGGAAACTCGTCCTCACGAGATTTCTGCACCATCCGCCCGAAAAAGTCTGGCGTGCCATTACCGAGCCTGTGCACCTGAGCGCGTGGGCTCCCTTCGATGCATCGGGTGACCTCGGAACAATTGGAGCGGTGAACCTCACCTGGGTTAGATCACCGGCGCCGATCGCAACGCGGATCACGCTGGCTGATGCTCCGCGGTTGCTCGAATACGAAACCGGCGAAAATACGATGCGCTGGGAACTCGAAGCAAGTGACGGCGGAACGCGCCTCATGCTCTGGGCCGTGATCGATCGCCGCTACATTTCGATGGGCGCTGCCGGTTGGCACATTGCGTTCGACGTTCTCGAGCACTTGCTTGACGGAACGCCTATCGAACGCATCGCCGGCCAAGCGGCGATGCAGTTCGAGGGCTGGCACCGGCTCAACACCGAGTATGCAAAACAGTTCGGTGTCGAATTACCAAAGTGGGGCACGTAGATGAGGAGCAAAAGAATGAACGTCGTCCTATGGATCCTTCAGTTTCTTCTCGCTATGCATACCGCCGCCGGCGCGTTGTGGAAATTCACCAGCACGCCTGCGCACACAATGGCATCGTTAGCAGCGATTCCCGAAGGGGTTTGGCTTGGGATGAGCGCCCTAGAACTGATCTGCGTTATCGCATTGATTGCCCCGGCACTCAGTAAACGGCTGGCCTATCTGGCACCGATCGCCGCGGCGTTCATCGCTCTCGAAATGCTCTTCTTTATGGGAGTGCACCTTGCGTCGGGTTCCGCGAGCATCGGACCGTTGATCTACTGGTTTGTCGTCGCTGCGGCTTCAGGATTTCTTGTTTACGGAAGACTTGTGCTCAAGCCCGTTCGTCGAGGCGAGTTCGCTTAAGCAAATAAGCGAACCGGGAGACGCTTCCCGCCGATCCGAATAGATCGCATGAAGGAGACCAACATGCTCTCACGTCTTCAATTCGCAACCTGTGTGTTTTGCGCGGCAGGCGGCGTTCTCGCCGCCGAAGTCGGCGCACCGGCCCAAGGGGCAGGCTTCACCCGCACGGTTATCAATCGCCAAGAGTTTCCCGGCGACACGATGGTGACGTTGCAAGTGCAAGTCGACATCGATCCGGGGTATCTCGTCGCGGCGCACACGCATCCCGGCGCGGAACTTGGCTACATCCTCGATGGCGGCGGCACGTTCGGGATGAAAGGCGTTGCCGATCGCACCGTTAAGCCCGGCGATGCATTTTCCGTTCCTCCGGCGACGCCCCACTTTTTGCAAAATGGTTCGGCCAAAACGCGCGTCCTCTCGGTATATGTCGTCGATAAAAGCAAACCGCTCGCGACGCCGGCCGTGGTCTAGCGCTACTAGCTCAGAGCATCGGCGAGCGAGACACTTTCCGCAACCGGTAACGCGGCGGCGGAAGCCAATTCTTGAAGGGCGGCGACGTGCGAGGCGAACGCTTGGCGTCCAGTACGCGTTAACGCGATTCGCGTCCGGACGTGGCCCGCAGCTGCGGCTTTTTGCAACTTCACATAACCAGCGTCTTCAAGCTGCTTCAAATGCTTCGAGAGGACCGAATCGCTCACGCCCGTTATCTCGCGTAGTGTTGCAAACTCCGCATCACTAACCGACGCGAGCGTCGCTGCGATTCGTAAACGCACGGGCGCGTGGATAATCGGGTCCAGTTGCGGAGCACGGTTTTTCACGTCCGGAAACTGTTTTAGGCCGATTCAAATTCGGAGCGATAGGTGTCTTGCCAACGTCTCATCGCGACGAAAATGATCGGCACGACGACCGCCCCTCCGAGGATCGGCGCCCAAAAGACGTCCCGCTCGATTTTGAGCCAGAGACTCGTGAGGTAGATCGTCTCGATGATGACGAGAAGGCCGATTGCGATCTTGCGCGTCTTCCCTTTACGATAACCGTTGACAAAAAATCCCATACGTCGGCGCGCAACGATCGCCATGGCAATGATTGCGGCAAAACAGCTTATGGACAACACGAGTGCAATGAAACCCGGAGCAGCCTGAGCTGCGAAAGCGCCTCCGCACAACGTAGCCATAGTAAAGCGCCACGCGGGCGAACATTCAGCGCGAACCGCAAGATCACGTCGGACGGCCTGGACGTGCTCGATCGATGCACGAGCATCTTCGGTTGTGATCACATCATCCTCACTTTCCAGTATGGAAAGTAGTATACTGAGCACTTTCCATTTCGTCAAGTGGGTATCGGACGGGCC
>JBBRLI010000013.1:0-91146 GCA_038231455.1 Vulcanimicrobiales bacterium
ATAAATGTTCGCCGGTTTTAGGACGTGATTCCCTTGGCATCCGCTGATACTCCGTTACTCGTACCGCAGCGGTTTCGTGCTTCCGAAGAATCGACTGCCCACCGACTCTTCGAGAAGATCCGCAGCGGGCACGCGATGGTCGGAGTGCTCGGCTTGGGCTATGTGGGATTGCCACTGGCGATCGAGTTCGCCAAACATTTTCCGACCGTCGGGTTCGATATCAATGCGGAGCGCATTCGCGCTCTGAGCGCAGGCCAGTCGTACATCGGTGACGTGCCGAGTAGCGACATCGTCCGGGCGACGGCGGACGGTTCGCTTCGCGCAACGTGCGACTTCGCATTGCTGGCTTCATGCGATTGCCTCATCATTTGCGTTCCGACGCCGCTTGAAGCCGGCAAACTTCCGGATATCTCGTACATCGTCTCCGCTGCAGACGCCATCGCAGCGCATCTTCGCCCAGGTCAACTGATCGTATTAGAATCCACGACGTACCCCGGAACGACCGACGAGACGCTGCTCCCGATGTTTATCAGAACCTGGACGATGATTTTCTTTTGGCGTTTTCTCCGGAGCGGGTCGACCCCGGGAATCCCCACTATAAGATCGCCGATATCCCGAAGATCGTCGGAGGTTGTTCGGAACAGTCGAGTCTGGCCGCCTCACTCCTGTACGGGAAGATCGTGCCATTCGTGCACGTGGTCAGCTCACCGCGCGTCGCGGAAACGGCGAAGCTCTGGGAAAACACGTTTCGCGCCGTCAACATCGCACTGGCAAACGAGATGTCGTTGCTTTGCCGTCATCTCGGAATTACGACAGCCGAGGTCATCGAAGCCGCGGCTACCAAACCGTTCGGCTTCATGCCGTTCTACCCGGGACCGGGCGTTGGCGGCCACTGCATTCCGCTCGATCCGCGCTACCTTTCTTGGGCGGCGTCCAAGTATGGTTACTATCCGCGATTCATTACGCTCGCCGAAGATATCAACGGTGAGATGACGGATCACGTCGTCGATCTCGTCTGCGATGCCCTCAATGAGGACGGGCTTGCGATGTCGCGCTCGCGGATTCTGGTCATCGGCGTTGCCTACAAGGCCGATGTCGAGGATGTCCGCATGAGCCCGGCTATTCCGATTATCGAGCGTCTGCGCGCGAAGGGGTGTGACGTTCGCTATCACGATCCGTTCGTTCCGCGCATTCAAGTTGACGAGGTCGACCAGCCTCCAGCGCCGCGCCGCGATCTGCGGCGGCATCCGCTCGAACGTCGCCAAACGACCTCCGAGGATCTCGCGAGCTCTGTTTCCGAGGGACGGCGGCGCGCAGATCCCTTAGAATCGTGCGCCTTGACCGAACGGGAACTTCTCGATGCGGCGTGCGTGCTGGTGATTACCGGTCATTCCGCGATCGACTACGGGCGGATTGCGCGCGAGGCCAAGCTCGTCGTTGACACACGCAATGTCGTACCGCGCATCGAGGGGGCGCGAGCACGTTTGGTAGCGTTGTGAGCACCGTTCTCATAACCGGCGGTGCGGGGTTCATTGGCTCGCATTTGAGCGATGCGTATCTTGCCGCAGGCTGGAAGGTCATCGCCCTCGACGATCTCTCAACCGGCTCGCTACTCAATCTTCGAAGCGCGTTGCAATCGCCGAACTTCGAATTGTTGGAGGGCGACGTCTGCAATGAATCCCTCGTTTCTTCAGCCGTGTCGCGCTGCGACCTTGTCGTTCACCTCGCGGCCCGAATCGGGGTCAAGCTCGTGATCGAAAGCCCACTCCAGACGCTTGAATCGAATGCCAAGGGTTCTGAGGTCGTTCTGCGCTTCGCGACCGCCGCGAGAGTGCGCCTCATCTTCGCCTCGACATCGGAGGTCTACGGACTTGCAACGAAGTTCCCGTCGCATGAGGACGATGCGATCACGTTCGGTTCGCCCGCGATCGGACGCTGGAGTTATGCGTGCTCGAAGGCGTATGATGAATTTCTCGCGCTCGCTCTTGCACGCGAGCGCGGCCTGCCCGCAACCGTCGTGCGTCTCTTCAATACGGTTGGGCCGCGACAATCAGCCCGCTACGGGATGGTTCTTCCTCGATTTGTGCGCCAGGCTCTTGCGGGCGAAGCATTGACCGTTTACGGCGACGGGAGCCAAACGCGCTGCTTTGGATTCGTGTCGGATATCGTTTGGGCACTCCGCAAGCTCGCGGCTGAGCCGTGCTCCTTAGGCAAGATTTTCAACCTCGGATGTCCCGATGAAATTACGATCCTCGAACTCGCGCGTCACGTTCTAGCCGCAACGCAATCCAGCTCCGCTATCGAATTCGTCCCGTTTTCGGAAGCCTACGGTGTCGGATTCGAAGAAGTCGTAAAACGCATCCCGGATATCCGCAAAATCAGCGCCCTCGTGGGATTCAAGCCCAGTGCCTCGATCGACGATATCATTCGTGCCGTCGTCCAATCGCAGCGCGATGAGCGCGGCGTTGCCGCTCGCACGTGAAAGTCGCTGCGCTTGCGGCTCTCGCGTTTTTTGCATTGTCGGGTCGAGCCGGTGCTGCAGATCCCGAACCTTCGCCAACACCGAGTATCACGATCGAAACGGGTGGTTCGAGCGAACACCTGACGAGTGGCAACGGTGATTGGAATAGCTCGTACATCACCGTCGTGCAGCAAGCTGCCCCGCGACGTGCGATCTACGCCGAGCTTTCCAACCATGCGCGATTCCGGCAGATTGATCCGTTGTACACCGCTGGGGCGTACGTGCAACCTTCAGCAAACACCATTCTCAACATCGAAGCGAATCTAAGTCCCACGCACATCGTTCTTCCGGGCGTCGAATTGAGTGCCTCGCTCGAGCATCGTCTTGCGGACGGCTGGGGTTATGCGCTCGGCCTTGACGATCGTGCCTACACATCCCTGAACGTTCACGGAGAATCGCTGCTCGTCGACCGCTATTGGCACGCAAATCGCGTCGCATACAAATTCTCCGGCGTCCAGCTTTCGAATGTCAGCGGTTCGGCCGTGTCACACGCGCTGCTGTTCACTCGCTATTATGGGGTTGGACAGCTCAGCCAACTGACACTTTCGGTCACTGCCGGACGGGAAGCTGAAAATACGGGCAGCGCGGTTCTCGTCTCGGCGGTGAGGGGGGCGAGTCTGGGCGGCGCGCACTGGCTCGGCCAGCATTGGGCGCTCTCGTGGTCGCTCGCAACAACGCGTCAAGGCACACTCTACTCCCGATCTGGTTTTCAACTTGGTATCCGTCGCCGACTTTAACATCTTCATCGTGCTGATGTTCTGGAGCACGATCGCTACGTTCATCATGTCGTTCTGCCTGATGATGCTCGCGCTTGGGCTGCGAATTCGGTCGGTCTTCGTTTCGAGGCGTATCAAGCGGGTGCTAACGCAGTGGCGCGCCGTCTTCACTGGCGCCGTCGTCGAAAGCCAGACGCCAATTCGCCGCAATGACGCGTTTACGATTCTGAGCCTGTGGAATGACTTTCACCGGGTTCGCACGGCGAGCGCGGGCATGAGCGCAGCGTCGCTTCAGGAAGTCGCGCAAACCTATCACTTCATGGGTCTCGCGCGCTGGCTCTTGGGTCGCGACGCGGGCGACAAGCTCGTCGCGCTTGCGACAATCGGTTACATCCGCGAGGAAGAAGCGCTTCCTCAGATTTGCGATCTTCTCGATGACCGGCTGGGCGAAATTTCCCTCGCGGCGTACCGTGCACTCGTGCTGATCCACCCACTGGAGACGGACCGGCTCGCGCGCGCGATTGCCGTGCGCGATGACTGGCGCTCGACCACCGTCGAGCAGCTCTTGCAGGAGCTCGGGCCGGATCTCATTTCGCCCGCACTCGTCAACGCCGCGCGCGATGCCGACGAAGCGCAACTCATCGCACTACTGCGCTACTTCCCCTTGGGCGACTCCACGATTTGCTGCGAAACGCTCAGCGCTCTTCTCGAACGCCACGACGAACCAAACGTGCTCGCAGCCGCACTACGAGCTGCAGCCGCCCACGCCGACCCGCGATACGGGCTGGCCATTCGGGAACTCTTGGCCCACGACGCACCTTTTGTGCGCGTTGCCGCACTCGGTGCGTTACGACCGATCTGTGGCGACGACGACCTGCAAACGGTCCTGAGGATGCTGGGCGATCGAGATTCTTGGGTGCGTTACCGTGCGGCGCAGACGATTGTCGAGTGCTTCACGCACGAGGACTACGCCGGCCACGTGCAACGCGAAATCGCGGATCGGTTCGCGCGCGATGCGCTCAATCAAGTCTTGGCAGAACGCTCCGTTCTGGCAAGTCAAGCAGCGAGTCGCGCCACCGAAGAAACGACGACAGAACGCCGGGGCATCGAGCGCCGTCCGGTCGATGCCATGCGTTCTGGGGTGCTTTGATGCCCTTTAGCTCGCACGTAATTCACAGCCGCACCGAGTCCGACGTCGTCATCCTGATCGAGCTTGCTTTCTTTCTCTACTTCCTTTTTACCAACGCATTTTACATACTCACGGTCCTCATCGCGCTCTTCACGCTCCCGCGCTTCGTGAAGTTGCACCGTGCCGATCCGATTCACTACGTGTATTCCGTCCTCGAACTGCCGGTTTCGGTCATCATCCCCGCCTACAACGAATCCGAAAGCATAATCGAGACCGTAAGCTCACTGTTGGAACAAAAGTATAGCCAACACGAAGTGATCGTCGTCAATGACGGATCGACCGATCATATGTTGGACATCCTGCGCGAGCATTGGTCGCTCGAACCGTTTCCGGAGGCGTATCGGGTGCTACTCGAAACGAAGGACATCCGCGGAATCTACCAATCCCGAACGCACGCACATTTGCGGGTGATCGACAAGGCGAACGGCGGCAAAGCCGATGCACTTAACGCTGGGATCAACGCCGCCCGTTATCCGATCGTCTTTGTGTGCGATGGCGACTCGTATTACACCCCGGACGCCCTTGCGTGCCTCGTCGAACCGATGGTGAAAGATCCGCGAACGGTCGCAAGCGGCGGTGCGATCGGCGTCTCCAACGACTGCATTTTCAAAGATGGGCAAATCATACAACGCCGCTTGAGTAAACGCTGGATTGTCCGCTTTCAAGTCTTGGAATACATGCGAGCGTTCCTTGCCTCGCGCCTGGGGTGGGCACCGCTCAACGCGCTGGGTATTGTCTCGGGCGCTTGCGGTCTCTTTCGCAAGAGCGTCTTGGTTGACGCGGGAGGCTTTCGCGCTGACACGGTCGTTGAGGATATGGAGATCACTCTGCGCGTGCATCATCTCATGCGCAGCCGCGGAACGCCGTACCGTATCGCATTCACTCCGTTCATCGTGTGCTGGACTCGCGTGCCCGATACGCTGCGCACGCTATGGCAACAGCGCATCACCTGGCATCGGCACGTCGGTGAGTCCATGGTGATCCACCGCGGGATGCTCCTTGGCCGTTTCGGTACGGTTGGCTGGCTCGCATATCCATACTTCGTTTTAGCAGAATGGATTTATCCAATTATGGTGCTGTCCGGATTTCTCTTCGGGCTCATCGCCGCGTACTTCGGCTTTCTCTCGTACTATTCGCAATTTGTGTTACTCGGCTTGGTCTTTGTGCTCGCACTTGCGCTATGCATGGCGGCGATCATGCTCGATGAGCTTTCATTCAACACCTATAGTGCCGCCGATCTGCTCATTCTGCTCTTCGCTTCGGTTCTCGAGCTTTTCGGATTCCGGCAGTTTTGCATGATCGCAAACTTTGTCGGCGGTTGGGCATGGTTTGCCGGCTGGCCGATTCGTGGCCGCGCGTCCATTCCGGGGTGGCGTTTCCCACCGTACAAGCCGTGAACGGGCCCCGAATCGACCGGGCGACGATCGGTTTACGTTTACATCACGAAGGGGCGGTCGCAATCGATACGCGAATGCGACTGGCTTGACATGGCCGCGTTATGGCTTTCTTTGTTCGATCGGAGCGGGTGATGAAACGTATCGTGATCGCGGCTGGCTTGTGTGCCGCCCTATCTTCGTCGGCGGTGGCTGCAGACGTCCTCCCGGCGAAGGCGTCGCGTTCGATCAGGTCGATATCGTGGCGATGGGCACGTATGGGTCAACGCCGCAAGATTTCTCGCGCGATGCAGCGGCGCTGACCGCTGCGGCAGCCAACCCTACGGCGCCAGGGTTTACCTTTCAGGGGCAATAACGCAGTTTCTACCAACGGATTTGAGCAAGCTCCCGTTTTTCAGTCCAAAAGGCTGCATGATCGACAGTTTTAGTGGGCAGTTCACTCATTTCGCAAGTAGCTTCGCCCTGACGGGATTCTACTTGTACCGTCGCATTCGGGTCAGTCTTAATCCCGGCGCCGGGATACCAAGCTTCACGCCGACAGTCATTTCAGAACGCGGCAACCTGCGCGATCTGACGGATGCCGATTCAGCGCTGTTCACGATTCCCGCCGACTATACACCGCTCCCATAGTCATTGCTCCCTTCGCGGAACGGAAGTCGCCGGATGCGAATCTATCCAACTTGAGCCCGATTGCGACCCTGGTGGGTTGTCAGGCGGGCTCGATTTGGGTAAACTCAGACGGTTGCGTGCGCTTTTAGCTCAGTTGGTAGAGCATCGGACTTTTAATCCGTTGGTCCCGGGTTCGAGTCCCGGAGGGCGCAGAACAATTCAAAACGCCTCGCGGCAGCGCGAGGCGTTTGAATTTGTCCTTGCAGGCTGGCTCGATTCAGGGTAGAATCGTCGGCGAGGCCGATGAGGCCGCACCATCACGCACCGGTAGCTCAATGGTAGAGCAGTTGACTCTTAATCAATTGGTTGAAGGTTCGAGTCCTTCCCGGTGCACCACCAGTCGAATGGCCGCCCTCCGGGGCGGTCGTTTTCGTTCGAAGCGATGACGGCCGAGGCGCTTGCCGCGTACGACGCCGGTCGCTGGTTCGAGGCGCTCGCGAGCGCTCGCATCGCGGTCGCAAGCGATCCGAACGATGTGGATGCGCTCGCTTTGCTGGGACGAATCGCGCTCGACGGTGACGATGTTCCTGGCGCCGTCGGGTTGCTCCGTGCGGCGCTCGTGCGCTCGCCGGATCATCCACGAGCGGCGCGGGATCTCAAACAAGCGCTCTTGGCGCGCCCCGATCCTGAGCGCGCGGCCAAGCTCTTCGCGCAGGCGTGTGCCATCGATCCTTCGATTGCCGTCCACTGCGAAATCGGTACGCTTCTGCTCGCGACACCGATGCTCGGAACGCTCGATGCGCTGGTGTGCGGGACGCTGCTCTGCGATCCCACGCTCGCCGAAGCACACGCCGCTTTGGGCGCGATACGTATGCGTCAAAAACGCCTCATCGAAGCGCTCGCGTCTTACACGCGCGCGACGGCGCTACGACCCGATTTTGCCGAAGCGTACCTCGGGTACTCGCTGCGTGCGCGAGCGCTCGATGATGAGGGACCGGCGGCAACAGCACTGAGCGCGGCGCTTGCGATCGACCGCGTGTACGTTCGTCCTGCGCGGCGCACCGGGGCTTTGCGGGTGCTCGTTCTTCATGCGCCGGTTTCATGGGAAGATGAAGTGAGCGTCGATCTGCTGCTCGACGGCGCTTTCGAACTGATCCATCTCTATCTAGACGAGCATCCGCTACCGGATCCGATTCCCGCACACGACGTCATCGTCAATGCGATGAGCGATTTCGAACGCTCGCGCCCGGCTCTCGAGCGCGCGCGCACGGTGATCGAGCGTTCCGCGCGTGCGGTCATCAACGAGCCCGAATGCGTGCCGCGCACGACGCGCGCCCAGCTGCACGAGCGGCTGGCGGGCATTCCCGGATTGCGCGTACCGCGAACGCGGCGGCTTCGATTTGACGAGCCGCTCGACGGAGCGACGTTGCCGGTCGTGATCCGGCCCGTCGATTCGCACGGCGGCCGCGGCGTCGCGCGGCTCGACACGCAGCATGCGCTCGATACGTACCGACTGATCACAAGCGTCCCGATGTACGACGTGAGTGATTACCTCGACTACGTAAGTCCCGATGGATTCTATCGCAAGTATCGCGTCATGTTCGTCGGCGGAATTCCGTATGCGTATCACCTCGCGATCTCGCCGCACTGGGTCGTTCACTATTTGAGCGCGCCGATGGATCAGCACGCGTGGATGCGCGAGGAAGAAGCGCGATTTCTCGCCGACTGGACGACGGTTTTTGGCGCCCATCGCGATGCATTGTCCGCGATCGCGGAACGCTTGGGACTGGATTATTTCGGGATCGATGCGTCGATCGGGCCGTCGGGTGAGCTCATTGTGTTCGAAGCCGACGCGGCCATGTTCGTCCACTGCGAGGATTCGCCCGAGCGCTATGCCTACAAACATGAAGCGGTTCCGCGCATCTTTCGTGCATTTGGCGATCTCGTGCAAGGCCGCGCGGGCAGGTAAGCGCTATGCCCGGAGCGCATCGCCGGAGCTAACTCGTTTTGGAGGCCGCCTCGTGAAGCGTTCGTCTCGCGTCCTTTTCGCCATTGCCGCAAGCGCGATGCTCGGCTCGCTGGTCGCTCCGGCTGGCGCGCAGTCAAAACCGCTGACCTTTGAGGACCTGCGGCGCGTCGTCGGTGTCGGATCGCCGCAGATATCGCCCGACGGGAAGCGCGTCGTTTACGTGCGCTCGACGATCGATTGGAAAAACGACCGCAGCGATACGGAACTCGTTCTGGTGGACATCGCCTCGGGTGCTGCGCGTACGATCACGCACGAGCGACCCACGGTGTTTGCGCCGCACTGGTCGCCCAGTGGCGATCGGCTCGCCTTCGAGAGTTCGTCCGAACGCGGCAAACCGGTCCAGGTCTATGTGATGCCGATGAGCGGCGGCGATGCGATCAAGGTGACGGATGCCAAGGCCGGTGTGCAAAGTTTCGCCTGGCGTCCCGACGGCGGCGCGATTGCGTATGTGACGAGCGACGAGGCGGTCAACAAGAAGCAAATCGACGAGCACAACGACGCGTTCGTTGTGACCGATGAAGATTTTCTCGTACGCGAGAAAGTGACGCCCTCGCACATCTGGCTCGCACCCGCAGCCGGCGGTCCGGCTAAACGCATCACGAGCGGAAGCTGGAGCATTCCGAGCGGCTTGTTCGCCGCCGGGATCGCGTGGACACCCGACGGCAGCGGTCTCCTCTACGCGCAACAGCCGGACGCCGTTGCCGCGCACTTTATTCGCGCGCAGCTCATGCTACACGACCTGGCGACGAACACCGATCGCGCGGTCGCAAGCGGACGCGTCGGCGGCGAACCCGTCATCTCGCACGACGGCAAATCGATCGCGCTCTCGATGCCGCGTCACGCATCCCCGTATCTTCAAAACGATCTGCACGTGCTCGCGCTTGGTGATGCAAAAGAAGCGGGCAATTCGCTTGCGCTCGATCGCAACGTTCACTGGTCGGCATTCATGCCAGGTGACAAGACACTTGCCGTTGCGACCGCCGACGGTGTGCGCAACGTGCTGTGGATGCAGCCCGTTACCGGTGCCCCGAAAAAGGTCGATCTTGGCGACATCGATTTTGCGCCCGGTGCGAGCGTCGCTGATGACGGCGGGATCGCGTTCATCGGTCAATCGACGAAGGCTCCGCCCGAACTCTATTATCTTGCGCCGGGCGCCAGCGCCCCGCGCAAATTGACGAGCGAAAACGTCTGGATCGCCGACTATTCCGTCGGAAAGACCGAGTCGATCGCGTGGGATGTCGCCGGTGGATTCCAAGCCGACGGCGTGCTGACGTATCCGCCCGGATTTACAGCGGGCAAGAAGTATCCGCTCGCCCTCGTCATTCACGGCGGACCCGTCTCGACCTCGACGCAGAATTTTAGCGGTCAAGCGCAAGTGATGGCGGCGCGCGGAATGGTTGTTTTTCAGCCGAACTATCGCGGCTCCGATAATCTGGGTGATGCGTACCTCAATGCGATCGTCGGCCATGTGACGAGCGGCCCGGCTGCGGATAATCTTGCCGGCCTTGCCGCGGTCGAAAAACTCGGCTTCGTCGATGAGAAGAATATCGGTGTTTCGGGTTGGTCGGGTGGCGGTCTGCAGACCTCGTGGCTGATCGGTCACGCACACATGTGGAAGGCGGCCGTTTCGGGGGCTGCCGTGAATGACTGGATCGCCCAGTCGACGCTTGCCGATATCAACATGGATTTCGGCGCGGCATTCATTCCCGGTCCCGGCCCCTACACCGCTGAAGGCCGCAAAGCGTATCTTGCCGAGTCGCCCATCACGTACGCGCGCGACATTACGACCCCAACACTCATCCTCAGCGATACCGGCGATCAGCGCGTACCGATCGTGCAATCCTACGCGCTCTATCACGCGCTCAAAGACAATCACGTGCCCGTCCGCTTTACCGCGTTCCCACGCGCCGGTCACTTTCCCGGAGATCCCGTCGGTCGTGAGATGGCGTATCGCGCGTGGGCCGACTGGTTCTCGGAGTACCTGAAGTGAAGCGCCCCGCATTCGCACTTCTCGCTGCGCTCGTTGCGCTTCCCCTCGCGGCCCCGGCGGCCGCCCCAAAGCCGTTCGAACTGGAAGACTTCCGGAGCGCCGTCTCACTTTCGGCACCGCAGATCGCTCCCGATGGGAAACATGTCGTGCTCGTCGTGCGACGCGCGGATTTCAAGAAAGACACCTACGCAAACGAGCTCGTGCTCGTCGATACGCGCACCCGCGCCGAGCGCGTGCTCACGCGGGGCCGCGATGACGTCGGCGAACCGCGGTGGTCTCCGAGCGGCGACCGGCTTGCATTTACCGCCTCCGATGGGGACCACAAAATCGCGCAGCTCTTCGTGATGCCGATGGATGGAGGCGATGCTCTGCGCGTGACCGAGACCAAAGAAGGCGTCGGCACGTATAGGTGGCGACCCGACGGTCGTGCGTTTGCCTTCACGATGCGCGACCCCGCGCCCGATAAAAAAGAAATTGACGCGCACCAAGACGCTTTCGACGTCGGCGACGACCACTGGGCGACGAAAGCGGCACCGCTGCCCGCGCATGTGTGGACGGTCGATGCGGACGGTAAGCACGCCAAACGCATTACGAGCGGCACGTTCAGCGTTGGAGAACTCGGCGATTTCACGCGGGATGGGAAACGGTTAGTCTACACGCAGCGCGCCGATTCGCATTTCGGGCACTATCGCGACACGCGGATTGGTGTGCTCGATCTTGCGAGCGGACGCACGACGCTGATAGCGCCCGTAGCGGTGCATGCGGCATCGCCCAACATCTCTCCCGACGGTACGAAACTTGCCTACGGCATCGAAGATCCCAAATCGTTCTCGCAGACCGATCTTGCCATTGCGAATCTCGACGGCTCGGGGTCGCGCATTGCAAGTGCAAAACTCGATCGGAATCTGCAGTCCGCGGTCTGGCGGGCCGATGGTCGCGCCGTCTACATTGGCGCCAACGACCGCACGCGCGCAGCACTCTTTGTCCAACCAATCGACGGCGCAGCGCAGCGCGTTCATCTCGGCGTGGTGAATCTCTCCGGTGAGGTGTCGATCGCTCGCGACGGCGCGATGGCCTTTATTGGAACGACGCCGGCACGCGCAAGCGAACTCTATCTCAAACGAGCGCTCGCGGCCGCGCCCGAGCGGCTCACCGGGTACAACGACGCACTCGCAATCCACGCGATTGGGATATCGAAGACGATCGAATGGACGAGCGCCGACCACTATCACCTCGACGGTGTCCTGACGTATCCCATCGGCTTCACGCCCGGGAAAACGTATCCGCTCGTGCTCGATATTCACGGCGGTCCGACCGCAACATCGACCGATTCGTTCAGCGCGTTACCGCAGCTCTTTGCATCGCACGGCTATCTCGTTTTTCAACCGAACTACCGCGGCAGCGACAATCTCGGCGGCGCGTTCGCACAGGCAACGGTTCCGCATATTACGAGCGCCCCGGCACAAGATTGCATGGATGGTCTCGCGGCGGTCGAGAAACTCGGTATCGTCGACACCAAGCGCATCGGTGTCTCCGGCTGGAGCGAAGGCGGTCTGATGACATCGTGGCTGATCGGCCACTGGCACGTGTGGAAAGCCGCCGTGTCCGGCGCCGCGGTGAACGACTGGGTCGCGTACTCCGCGCTTACCGATGCAAGCGAATTCACGCCCAACTTTATCGGCGGCTCGCCGTGGACGAGCGATGCGCAAATGAAGCTCTTCGAGGCCGAATCGCCGCTCACGTACGCGGGCGCGGTGACCACACCGACGCTCATTCTCAGCGACACCGGCGATCAGCGCGTACCAACCCCGCTCTCGTACGCGTTCTATCACGCGCTGCTCACCAAAGGCACGGAAGTGCAGTTCGTGGCCTTCCCGACGGCCGGTCACTTTCCGAGCGATCCCGTCAAACGTGAAGACGTCAATCGCCGCTGGTTTGCTTGGCTCGATTCACATTTGCGTTAGCGGCGACGTGCGCGCTCGTTTTCGCTCTTAGCGTCACGAGCGCGCGATCGCAAAGTCCCGAGTCCGTCTCATCGAGCGGCATGGTTGTGACCGAGGAACACTACGCAACGGAGATTGGCGCGCGAGTGCTCGCGCGCGGCGGGAACGCCGTCGACGCCGCCGTTGCGGTCGGTTACGCACTAGCGGTCGTCGATCCGTGCTGTGGAAATATCGGCGGCGGCGGCTTCATGCTGCTCCGTCTTGCCGACGGGCGCGAACGCTTCATCGATTTTCGCGAACGCGCACCGCTGGCGGCAACGCGGGATATGTTTCTCGATCCCCGCGGCAACGTGCGTCCGGGTGCGAGCACGCGCGGGTATCTTGCCGTTGGCGTTCCGGGGACCGTCAAAGGCCTCGAGTATGCCCGCTCGGCATACGGAACGCGCGCCCGCCGCGAACTGATGCAGCCCTCGATCGATCTTGCACGTGACGGGTTCACCTTGCGCGCCGGCGATGTCGAGATCTTCGCAAGCGGCACGGACGATCTAGCGCCCGATCCCATCGCATCGAAACTGTTCTTGGTCGGCGGGCACGCGCACAAGGTCGGCGACGTCCTTCGTCAACCGGAGCTCGCAAACACACTCGACCGTATTGCGCGTGACGGCGAGGACGGATTTTACCGCGGTCCGATCGCCCGCGCAATCGTGAACGCAAGCGCCGCGAACGGCGGAATCTTGACCATCGCGGACTTCGCCGCGTATACGGCCGAAGAACGCATACCACAGCACTGCCGCTATCGCGGCTACGATCTGCTCGTCGCTCCGCCGCCGAGTTCGGGCGGAACGACGCTCTGCGAAATCGCGGGGATTCTCGACGGCTTTCCGGCGCAAGCCGGTGCCTACCGAAGTGCGCGCGGCATCGCGCGCATCGTCGAGGCGGAACGTCGCGCCTATGCTGACCGCAATACGTATCTTGGCGATCCAGGATTCGTGCGCAACCCGATCGCGCAGTTGCTCGCACCGCGCTATCTTGCGCGGCTTCGCGCGCAAATCGGTTCGCACGCGACGCCCTCGAGCAGCGTTCATCCGGGTCTTAGCGCGATTCGCGAACACGATCACACGACGCACTATTCGATCGTCGACCGCGCGGGCAATGCGGTCGCCGTAACGTACACGATCAACGACGAGTTCGGTGCGGGCGTCGCGGCGCCAGAGACCGGGTTTCTGCTCAACAACGAGATGGACGATTTTACGGCCAAGCCAGGCGTTCCCAATCTCTACGGACTGGTACAAGGGTCGGCAAACGAGATTGCGCCGGGCAAACGTCCTTTGAGTTCGATGGCGCCGACCATCGTGACAAAAGACGGCAAACTCCGCATCGTCGCCGGAAGCCCCGGCGGTTCGCGGATCATCACGATCACGCTCGGCGTGCTGCAGCACATCATCGACGATGGCTTCTCGGCGCAAGCGGCTGTCGATGCCCCGCGTATTCACCATCAGTGGCTGCCGGATACAATCTACGCCGAACGCGGCGCGCTGACGAAGACAACGCGCCTCGAACTTCTACGACGCGGCTACCGCGTGAGGGATAATGCGGCGCCTTGGGGTGCTGCCGAGGCAATCTTCATCGACCCAAGCGGTATTCTCCATGGCGGAAGCGACCGTCGCCGTCCGGCGGGCTCGGCGGTCGGCCCGTAGCCCAAGTGGTGAAACAATCAAGGCGTAGCTTTCGTACTAGGAGTGTACTCCTTGGTCCGAGTGCACGGGGCGGCGGCGCGTTTTAAGAACGCGGCGCCTCACCGTTTGGTACCGTAGCCTCCGCCGCCCGGCGTTTGCACGATGACTTCGTCCCCCGGCTCGAGCGCGATCGTTGTCTTTCCGGGCAACTTGATCGCCGTACCGTTTCGAATCAAGGTGTGCGATCCGGTTGTGCCGTTCGCACCGCCGCGAAGTCCCTGCGGTGCGATCGTTTGTCGATCGGCAAGTAGTGAGATCGTGCCGGGTCCGGAGAGAAACTGGAACGAGCGGATAAGGCCGTTGCCGCCGCGGAATTCGCCTTCGCCGCCGGTATCCTCAGCAAATTCGTAGCGTGTGATGCGGATCGGATAGAGCCGTTCGAGCGCTTCGATCGGCGTGTTGAGCGTGTTGGTCATGTGACACTGAATGCCGTCGAGACCATCGGCACTCGGTCGTGCGCCCATCCCGCATCCGTTGGTTTCGTACGACGACCACGCGCTGCCGTCGGGGAGCACGCCACCGATAATGACGTTGGACATCGTCCCGCCGCTCGCTGCAGGGACGCGCTCCGGTGCGGCATTCGCAAGCGCACGAAGCACGAGATCCGCGTTGCGCGTCGATGTTTCGACGTTGCCGCCGGCGACGGGAGCTGGCCGGCGCGGATTGAGCAGCGTGCCCTCGGGCACGTGAACGTCGATCGCGCGGAAGCAGCCGTCGTTCATCGGAATCGTTGGGTCGGTCAGCGCGCGAATCACGTAATACACGCCCGAGAGCGTGACGCCGTAGACCGCGTTGATCGGGAAGGCCACCTGTTCGCACGTGCCCGTATAGTCGAGCACGATGCGGCCGTCCGCGATCTTGATCCGCACCTCGAGAACGATCGAGGGGACGCCGCCGCGATCTTCCATGAAATCGATCGCGTGATAGTCGCCCGGGATGAGTCTTGCGACTTCGATCGCAAGGCGCCGTTCGCTCTCATCGAGAATCCGCTCGATCGCAGCGTTGAAGGTCGCAAGACCGTACGTCGTAACGAGTGTTTGCACGCGCCGCTCGCCCGTGATGTTTCCGGCGATCTGTGCTTTGAGGTCGCCCGAGCGCGCGTGTGGCGTGCGCGAATTGGCGCGGATGAGTTCGACGATTTCGATGCAGACGTCGTTATCGCGCATCAACCGGACCGGAGCGATGATAAAGCCCTCGACGCAGAGTTCGACGGCATCGGCGGACATCGACCCCGGCACGCTGCCGCCAACATCGGTGTGGTGTGCTTTATTCGCCGCGTAGCCGATCAGAATCGGCTCGAACGATGCATCGTAGATTGGCCGGATCACCGTCACGTCGTTCAAGTGCGTTCCGCTGATGTACGGATCGTTGACGACCCACATGTCGCCCGGGGTCATCGTGAGATCGCGCTTAGCGAGCCACGCAAGCGTCGTGCGCAATCCCCACGGCAGCGACCCCAAATGCACCGGGATATGCTCGGCCTGCGCGATGAGTCGCCCGCGCGCATCGAAAAGCGCACACGAATGATCGAGCCGCTCTTTGATGTTCGGCGAATACGCCGCGTTGCGCACGGCGATACCCATCTCTTCGCTTGCGTAGATCAGCGAGTTTTTGATGACTTCGGAGGTGATTGGATCGACGTTCATGTGTTTGCTGTTTCCTCGCGAACGGACTCGGGGATGCGATCGATGCGCAGATTGCCGCCGCCGTCGGTCTGCGCGCTCCACCCCGTCGGCACGAGCGTCGCTGAGTCATACTGCTCGATCACAGCCGGCCCGATTATGCGATCGCCGAGCTGCAACCGAGCGCGGTCGAAGACCGGCGTCGATTGGCGGCCGACGGAGAAGAAGACGTCACGCACTTCGAGGAGCGCTGCGGAGACGGGTTCTCGATCGGCCGGGCGTTCGGCAGTTGCAATGGCGGGTTTGGGGACGCGGCCGATCGCGCGTAAACGCACGTTGACGATTTCAACGGCGTCCTCGCGCGATGCATATCCGTACGTTCGCTCGTGCCGCACGTGAAACGCCTCGACCGCCGCTGCGAGGGCGTCAGCATCGAGCGCGGCGGCTGCGGGAACGGCGAGTTCGTAGCCTTGTCCGATGTAGCGCAATTCGAATTCGCGGGCGAATGCCATGTCGCTCGGCGCGACGTTTTGCGCGGCCAGATCGTGGGTTCCACGTGTTTGCAGTGTGTCGAAGGCCGCCTCGAGTGCGGCCGGATCGATGCGCGCCGCATCGACCACGAGCGACTGCACGAACGTCGCCTGCACGTCGGCAGCGAGCAGGCCGAACGCGGAGAAGAGTCCCGGATCCGGCGGGACGATGACATGCGTAACCTCGAGCGCATCGGCAAGCGCGCAGGCGTGCAGCGGTCCACCGCCGCCGAACGCCATCATCGTAAAGGTTCGTGGATCGTGACCGCGTTCGATCGAGACGATGCGCAGAATTTTCGCCATCGCATCATCGACGAGCTGAACGATCCCGGCCGCCGCGCCGTCGCGATCGAGCCCCGGCAATGCCGGCAAGAGCGTGTCGATCGCGCGGCGCGAACGCTCCGCATCGATCGGCATCGCGCCACCGAGCAGGGCGCGCGGATTCAATCGACCGAGCACGATATTCGCATCGGTCACGGTCGGCGCAGCGCCTTTACCGTACGCGGCGGGTCCGGGATCGGCACCTGCGGAGAGCGGCCCGACGCGTAGCGCACCGCCCGCGTCGATCCACGCGATCGTCCCGCCGCCCGCGCTCACTTCCGCAAGATCGACGAATGGAAAACGCACGGGATATCCGGAACCCTTGACGGCGCGTCCGCTGTGCGTGCGTCCGGCGGCTTCGAACTCACCGACAACGGCCGGTTCGCCCGCGAACACGGTACCGGCTTTTGCCGTCGTACCGCCCATATCGAAACTCAAGACATCGCGTACGCCGAGCGCCTTGCCGAGAAACGCCGCACCGATCACGCCGGCTGCGGGTCCGCTCTCGACGATCGTTGCCGGACGCTGCGCGGCGAGTTCGACCGTTGCCATTCCGCCGCTGGACTGCATCACGTAGAGCGGCGCGCGCACGCCAAGATCCGCAATCGCGGTTGCGAGTCGCTGGAGGTAGGTTTTCACGAGCGGTATGAGCGCGGCGTTGACGACCGTCGTACTGGTGCGTTCGTATTCACGGTACTCGGGATCGAGTTCGCTAGAAAGTGTCACATCGAGACCCGGAAAACGCTCCGTGAGCGCCGCACCGACGCGGCGTTCGTGATCGCCGTTGGCATACGCGTGAAGAAACGAAACCGCAACCGAGGTTGTCGCGCTCGCCGCAACGGCATCGAGCGCGCGTGCGACCGATGCATCATCGAGCGGCGTGACGACGGAACCGTCAGCGGCAAGGCGTTCCACGATCCCAATCCGGTCGTTGCGATGAACCAGCGGTGTTGGCCGCTGCACGAAGAGGTTGTACACTTCGCTCCGGTTCTGCCGGCCGATTTCGAGGACGTCCCGAAAGCCCGCTGTCGTGAGGAGCAGCACGCGCGGTAATTCCAAATTGAGTTGACCCAACAGGGCGTTCGTCGCAATCGTACTCGAATGCGAAAGAAGCGAGATCGTCGTTTGCGGGTGTTCGCGAAGAAACCGGCCGAGCGCCGCGATCACTCCGCCTTCGGGGCCAAGCGGCGTCGTCGGAACTTTGATTTTGCTAAGAGCGCCCGTCGCCTCATCCAGTGCGAGCAAATCCGTAAACGTGCCGCCGACATCGATGCCGATGCGGACGCGAGCGCCAGTGCTATTCATGCGGCGCCCTTCCGCATGCGGATGAGATCGCTTTCAAGGGCTCGTTACGAGAAATTGCGTAGCTAGACGAAGCGTGGGCGCGTGGCGGAATTGGTAGACGCGCTGGATTTAGGTTCCAGTGGGGCAACCCATCAGAGTTCGAGTCTCTGCGTGCCCATGCTTGACGACGGTTGTCGGGACCCGTATACTTCCAGGGTTGCCGAGGCGGTCGTCCAATGCTGGTCGATTCCCGGCGTTTTTGCGGAAGTAGCTCAGTGGTAGAGCATCGCCTTGCCAAGGCGAGGGTCGCGAGTTCGAATCTCGTCTTCCGCTCCAGCGTATTTTAAGACGGCGGGCCCTGTGCCCGCCGCTTTCACATCTAGGAGTCCATCCGTGTCCGCGACGACGCTCAAACAGCTCGATCCGACCCAAGTCGAACTCGAGATCGCAATCTCACCGGACGAGCTGCAAAAAGCGCAAAATGCCGCCTTCAGCAAGCTCGCTCGCAACGTGAAGATGCCCGGCTTCCGCCCCGGAAAAGTGCCGCGAAAGATTTTCGAGGCTCAGTATGGCATTGGCGTGATCACCGAACGCGCGATGGAGGACCTGGTCCCCGAGAAGTACGCCGAGGCCGTCGAGGAGCATAAGCTCGAGCCGATCGCGCGCCCGCAGATGGAGCTGTTGCCTGAAGAAGAAGGCGCGCCGCTGCGTTTCAAGGCCGTCGTGACCGTCCGCCCGCAGTTCGACCTCAAAGACTATGCCGGCATCGAAGTGACCGAGCAGCCGACCGAAGCCGGTGATGCCGAACTCGAGACGGCGCTCGAGACGTTGCGCCGCGATGCGGCGACCCTCGTTCCGACCGACCGTGCGGTCCAACTCGGCGATACCGCGACCCTCGACTACATGGGCAAGATCGACGAGGTCGCTTTCGATGGCGGCACCGCGACGGGCGAGCCGACCGAGATTCTCGAGTCGCGCTTTATTCCGGGCTTCGCTTCGGGCATCGTTGGCATGAAAGCGGGCGAGACCAAAGACATCACCGCGCACTTTCCCGATGACTATTCCAATACGGAGTTGGCCGGAAAAGACGCGATTTTCACGATCACCGTCCATGAAGTCAAAGAACCCGAGATGCCGGTCCTCGATGATGAATTCGCCAAGCGCGTCGCGCGCCTGGACTCGGTCGACGAGCTGAAGACCGATCTGCGCCGCCGCCTCACGGAGCGCGTTAAAGAAAACGCGCGCCGCGCGCAATCGCAGCAGATTCTCGATCGCTTGCTCGAAACGCACGAAGTCCCGTTGCCGGCCGTTTTGGTCGAACGCGAGACCGAAGGCCTCATCGATGAGAGCAAACAGTACGTCAGCCGTTTCGGGACGACGTGGGAACAATATCTCGAACAGACCGGCAAAACCGAAGCGGACGTGCGTGCCGAGTATGCGACCGAAGCCGAGAAGCGCGTGAAGACGACGCTAATCGTCGAGGCGATTGCCAAAGCCGAGGGCGTGCAGGCAACGCAAGGCGATGTGGAAGCCGAGCTTGCCTCGCTCTCGGCACAATACCAGCAGCCGCCGCAGCGGATTCTCGAAATGATGGGCCAAAATGTCGGCGCACTCGTCGACGGCGTCGTGCGCACCAAGACCATCGATTTACTGATCGATCGGGCCAAGGTCGTCCCTGCGGCAACCAAACCGTCTGAGAAGTAGTCTCTCACCTATACGGGTCGCGGTCGAACGCGAACGAAAATCAAATCGGCGGCTCCGGCCGCAGAGGGAGTAGCATGGGTCACCTGGTTCCGATGGTTGTCGAACAGAGCGCGCGCGGCGAACGCTCGTACGACATCTATTCACGTTTGCTCAAAGAACGCATCATTTTCGTGCACGGTCCGATCGACGATTCGATCGCTAGCCTCGTGATCGCCCAGCTGCTCTTCCTCGAACGCGAAGATGCGGATAAAGATATCGATATGTACGTGAACAGCCCGGGCGGCAGCGTGACCGCGGGCCTGGCGATTTACGACACGATGCAGCTCATTAAGCCGGATGTGGCGACGATCTGCGCGGGCATGGCCGCCTCGATGGGCTCGATTTTGCTCACCGGCGGTGCTCAAGGCAAGCGCTACGCGCTACCTTACGCCAAGATCCTCATCCACCAGCCGTGGGTCCAGCAAGTGGGTGGTCAGGCCACCGACATTGAAATCCACGCACGCGACCTGATCGCGACCCGTCGGAGCCTTGCCGGCATCTACGAAGAAACCACCAAGAAGCCGGTGGATACCATTCTCAAGGACATCGAGCGCGACTATTACATGACGGCGCAAGAAGCTCTCGATTACGGCCTGGTGGATCACATCATTCGTAAAGAGAACCGGACCGTCACACCAAACAGTCCCACGACGTCACTCTAATCCAAAGATACACGAAGTCACTGCGGGGCGCGGATGTTTCGATTCGGCGATGAAAAAGGTCAACTGAAGTGCAGCTTCTGCGGGAAGTCGCAGGAGCAGGTCCGCAAGTTGATTGCCGGCCCCGGCGTGTACATTTGCGATGAGTGCATCGAGCTCTGCAACGAAATTATCGAAGAAGAGCTCTACAAGAACGTTGATGAGAACCTTCGGCTGCGGAATATTCCGAAGCCGAAAGAAATCAACCATATCCTCAACCAGTACGTGATCGGCCAAGAACGCGCGAAGAAATCGCTTGCGGTCGCGGTATACAACCACTACAAACGCGTCAACGCCGGCAGCTCGTCCGACGACGTCGAACTACAGAAGTCGAACATCTTGCTCGTCGGCCCGACGGGTTCGGGCAAGACGTATCTCGCGCAAACGCTTGCGAAGATTCTCGACGTTCCGCTCGCGATGGCCGATGCCACTTCGCTGACCGAAGCGGGCTATGTTGGTGAGGATGTCGAGAACATTCTGCTCAAGCTCATTCAGGCCGCCGACTACGACGTCAAGCGCGCCGAAAAGGGCATCGTCTACATCGATGAGATCGATAAGATCGCTCGCAAGAGTGAGAATCCGTCGATTACTCGCGATGTTTCGGGCGAAGGCGTACAGCAGGCACTGCTCAAGATTCTCGAAGGTACGACCGCGAACGTTCCGCCGCAGGGCGGACGCAAGCATCCGCATCAAGAGTTCATCCAGATCGACACGACCAATGTGCTCTTCATATGCGGCGGCGCTTTCGATGGCCTCGAACGTATTATCGAAGGCCGCGTCGCATCGAATTCGCTCGGTTTCCGCTCGAATCCCGAGTCGAAGAAGGCCGATCGCACCGGCAAGTTGCTCGTGCAGCTAATGCCCGAAGATCTGCTCAAGTTCGGGCTGATCCCGGAATTCATCGGCCGTCTGCCGATCGTCGTCACGCTCGATGCGCTCGACGAACTTGCGCTGCGCCGCATCCTCGTCGAACCGCGAAACGCCCTGGTTCGCCAGTTCCAAAAGATCATGGCGATGGACGGCGTGGAACTCACGTTCACCAAAGAGGCCCTCGTCGCGATTGCAACGCGTGCCCAAGGTCGCAAGACCGGTGCGCGCGGCCTGCGCTCGATTCTCGAAGAAGTCATGCTCGATGTCATGTACGATCTGCCGAGTCTCACCGGCGTGAAGAAGTGCGTGATCAATAAAGAAGTGATCGAGAAGAAAGAGCAGCCGACGCTGATCTACGCCGACCGCCCCAAAGACCAAAGCGCATAAGAAAAATGGCGGCCATACGGCCGTCATTTTCTTATCACATCCAGGTGGAAAAATCCGATGAGTGATATGGCAAACGCACCGGCATTCACTACCCACCTCATCACGGTCGACGAATACCACCGCATGGCTGAGGGCGGCGTGTTCGATCCCGATACGCGCATCGAGCTCATCGATGGCGAGTTGATCGAGCGCATGAGCCCCGCAAATCCACCGCATGCGAGTACCATCGACCGCATTACTCGGCGATTTTACTCCGCATTTTCCGACCTTGCCACGATACGCATTCAAAGCCCGATTACACTCGGACCGCTCTCGGAACCGGAGCCTGACCTGGCGCTTGTCGCAAAAGATGCACATGAATACGAGCGTCATCACCCCGGCATTGAGGACGTCTTCCTAGTCGTTGAAGTCTCTGACAGCACGCTTGCGAGTGACCGTCGCAAGAAAATGCCATTCTACGCGCGTCAACACGTTACGGAAGTCTGGCTGATCGATCTTGTTCACATGTGCCTGCACGTATATCGGGATCCGAAAGCAGGGACGTACTCAAACGTCCGGCGCTTCGAACGTGGAGAGCGCGTCGCTACGCTTGCGTTTCCGACCGTCGTCCTCGAAGTGGCTGAACTCTTGCCGAAATTTATCGATGTTTCGTAAGCGCGAGTGACGACGGACGAGATCTTCGGGTAGAGGGACGGTATGCGAATCGCTTATGAGTACCGATTTCATTCAGTAAACGTTCACGACGGGGATGTAGCCCCGGATGCCACGCTCGATCTCTTAGGGTCGCAGGGCTGGCAAATGGTTGGGATTACGACGACGGCCGGTGGACTCGTTTGCGCCTTACAGCGCGTCTTGGCGGAAGATCAAGGATTGCCGGATCGTGGGACACTCGCTGCGGCGCTTGTCGAACCGCTCGCCGTGCCGGACGCATTAGAAGAACCATCGCGGACGACGGCGCCAAACGAGGGATAGCCTCATCGAGCGGTAGCGCTCGACGCTGCATCCGCACGGATGTTCGATCTTCGAGCGAGAAAGCGCGCGCGATGACAAGCGCGATGATCGATCTCTATTGCCCGAAGTGCGGAGCGCGCTATAGCGCCGATGAACGCCGACAGCTTTGCACGTTTGAAGGAGCCCCGCTGCTGGTTGATTACGATCTCGCCAAAGCGGCAAAGACGATGACGAAAGCGTCGCTTGCGGGCCGGGAGCCGAGCATGTGGCGCTATAGCGAACTCTCGCCGCTGCGCGATCCGGCAGCGCGTGTGTCGCTCGGTGAAATGATGACGCCGATAATTGATCTGCCGCGACTCTCGCAAAAATACGGTATCGCGCTCTCGCTCAAGGACGAAGCGTTGCTGCCGACCGGGTCTTTCAAAGCGCGTGGTGCTGCCGTCGGTGTCTCACGCGCGAAGGAACTGGGTGTAACGGAGCTTGCGATGCCGACGAACGGCAATGCCGGCGGCGCATGGGGTGCCTATGCCGCGCGCGCGGGTATTCGCGCTCACGTGATCATTCCGCAAGGTGCACCCGCCGTGAATCGACTCGAAGCCGTAATGACGGGCGCCGATGTTCGCTTGATAGACGGACTGATCAGCGATGCGGGACGCGTCGTTGCAAAAGAAGTCGCCGAACACGGTTGGTACGATGCCTCGACGCTCAAAGAACCGTATCGGATCGAGGGGAAGAAGACGATCGGCCTCGAGCTTGCCGAGCAATTCGGGTGGGACGTTCCCGATGCGATCGTCTATCCTACCGGCGGCGGGGTCGGCTTAATCGGCATCGACAAAGCTTTGCGCGAATTGTACGCGATGGGCCTGATCGGACCGCGTATGCCGAAGATGATCGCCGTGCAGGCCAGCGGCTGCGCACCGATCGTCAAAGCGTTCGACGAAGGCGCCAAAGAATCGGTGATGTGGCAGAATGCCCATAGCGTGGCCTTTGGCGTCAACGTTCCAAAGGCGCTCGGTGATTTTCTCGTGCTCGAATCCATCGCGCGGACGGGCGGGGCGGCCGTGGCGGTCGAGGATGACGAACTGCTCGAACGACAGCGTGAGATCTCAGCCGCTGAAGGCGTCTTCGTATGTCCGGAGGGCGGTGCGGTTCTTGCCGGTGCGCTTGCGCTCTTGCGCCGTGGAGTAATCCAACCGGGGGATCGGGTGCTGCTCATCAACACGGCGACCGGTCTCAAGTATCCCGACATCCCATATGCGACGCCACCGTTCGTTGAGCGTCAAGGCGCCTAGCCGGGTGTGATCCGCATCATACCATCGCCGCGTGGTTGCTTAAAAGAAACGTAATTGCGTAGTAAAGATACGGGTAAAACGTCCCCTTGCTCTATTGCTTCGCAATCTGAGCGCCGATTTATTCGTTGATACACTAGAGCGCGTCTCCTTAGAAGCCGCGCCCCTTCTGATGGAGTCATCGTGAAAAAGTCATTCATCAACGCCACCGCCGCCCGCGCCGCCGCCCTCGTGCTCGTGCTTACTTCAGCTGCGATCCTTCCGGCTAACGCCGCGACCGCCCCGGGCACCGTTGCCGTCAGCGCCAACGTCGCGACCAACTGTACCCTCGGTGCTAGCACCATGCCTTTCGGTACGTACGATCCCTTGGTCGCCAACTTTGCAGCGAATCTCGACGTCTCGGGCTCACTGCTGATCGCTTGTACCAAAGGTACGCCTGCGACCCTCACGCTCGATGTAGGCGCGAACTCGACGCACGCCGTGGGTACGACCCGTGCCATGGTCGCCGGCGGTTCCAACTACCTCAGCTACGAGCTGTACACGCTTACGGGTCGGACGACCGTCTGGAACACCGTCAATAGCGTTGCGTACAACTCGGTTGGCAAGGCACAACAGACCGTCTCGATCTTCGGACGCGTCCCCGGTGGCCAAGATGCCAGCAGCGGTGCGTACGCCGATACCGTGAATGCTACCGCGACGTTCTAAGTCCACGCGAACGCTCAATGGGACGCGCCTGCAAATGGCGCGTCTCTTTGTCTTTGCCCTGGGGCTCATCGCGCTGTTGCCGCTCGCCGCGCGCGCGGGCACCTTTCAAGTCTCGCCGATTCTGCTCTCCATCTCCAAATTTGGAGACGTCGCGATTACGAATACGACGTCCGTACCGATGCGTTTCTCGATTAAAGGATCTGAATGGACGCAGACCGCGACCGAACGGATGAAAAAAACCGATACCGACAAGGTCGTCTACTTCCCGCAGGTCTTTACGCTTGGAGCCGGCGAGACGCAGCGCATTCGGGTCGGAATGAGTGACCCCGCGACGGCGCTCGAGCGGGCGTACCGTCTGCTCATTGCTGAATTGCCGCCGTTCAATCCGCTGCAAGTCCACGGCCCGACCTTGACGTTTCTCTCGCGCGCCGACATTCCGGTCTTCGCGCAGCCGACGGGGACGGCCGCTGCGAATCCCGCAATCGACCGGCTCACGAACACGACCGAAAACGTAAATATTCTGGTGACAAACGAGGGCAACGCGCACACGATGCCCTCGCAGATCGCGCTCACCGGCCGCGACGCGGCGGGAAAATCGATTTGGACCGGAAGCGGCGATGTCTGGTACGTGCTTGCCAAGAGTGCGCAGACAGCATCGATCGCGGTTCCCGCCGCAACCTGCAGCCGCATCAAATCGTTCGATGCCGTATGGCACGTCGATGGGCGCACCATTTCGCGAACGCTCGCGAACGGAACGTGTCGTTAAGCGGCGATGACACCCCTCGCTTGGATCCGCCGCGCCTTCGCGCTTGCGATCGTTCTCTCGCTCGTCGCTCCGCTCGCCGCACTCGCGGCCGACCGGGTCTACGTCGAATGGTCGGTCAACGGCCTCACACGCGAGCCGGTGCTGGTTGTCTTCCGTAATGACGACGTCTTGGTCGAACGCGGCGATTTAACCGCCGCCGAAATTCCGCTCGACCGACACACCGGCGAGCGGATCTTCGACCACGAGTATCTATCGCTAACGTCGCTCAGCGAAATCCTCACCTACGTCCTCGACCGCAAGACGCTCGAATTACGCGTGTCGCTCAAGGCGCGCGCATTGCAGCGTCGCTCGGCGGATCTCGGTTCCGTTGAGCCGACCGATGTGAGCGTCGCGGCCACACGCAGCCTCGTGCTGAATTACGGCGTCCACGACGACAGCGTCGCCGGATTTAGCGGATCGCTCGAAGCGCGCGTCAATCTCGCGCGGGGAGTGCTCTTCGATGCAAGCGCCGTGAAGGATGAGGGGGCGACGCTGCGACGCGGCATCGCGAACCTCACCTTCGATGTGCCCGCACATCTTCGTCGCACCATCATCGGCGATACGATCGCCGGCGGCGCGGATCTCGGAGGCGGCGCGCTGCTCGGCGGGGTGACGGTGCGTCGGCAGTTCGATGAGAACCCGTACGTCATCACCTATCCGTTGCCGTCATTACAGGCGACCGTCCTACAACCGACGCGCGCTGATTTTTTCGTGAACGGCGTGCTCGTAAAATCAATCGAGCTCGCCCCCGGAACGTACGATCTCAATAATCTTCCGTTGCGTTCCGGTATTTCGCACGCACAGGTGGAGCTCCATTCCGCCGGCGGTACGCAGTTGCTGCTCGACTCCGTTCTCTACGGATCGGCGGGGCTGTTGCGCAAAGGTCTGACCGACTACAGCTACTCGGCGGGCGCGGTACGCAACGACGTCGAGAGCGCCGGAGATTCGTATGGCGAGCGTGCCGTCTCTGGCCGGTATCGACTCGGACTAACGAATCAATCGACGCTCGGAGCGCATGTGGAATCGACGCCGCATCTCGCCGATGCCGGGATCGAGTATGACGGAGCGCTTGCGCGCGGCGACGTGCATACCGCCGTTGCGTCGAGTAACAACGGTGGCATCGCGGGGATGGCCGCGACGGCGGGGTACTTCAGCGCCGGAATCAGCGGCGGCTTCAGCATCCTTGCGCGAATACAAACCGCGCACTTCAGCACGCTGAGTTTGCGCGCTGCCGACGACCGCGCGCTCTCGCAATTCGCCGTCTCCGCGGCGCGCGGGCTGCCCGGTCGTATCAGCGCCTCGTTTAGCCTGCAGGCAACGCAATACCGCGATAGCGGCAACGTGCAGACCGCGGTCATCGCCCTGCAGCGCTACGTGCACGATTTCAATGGAATACTCAGTTACACGGCCAACCGGCGTTCAGCCACTGGCGGCGCGCTCGCGAGCAGCGTCCAATTCTCGCTTGGACGCGCGATCGGGCGCTCCGGGTACGCATCCGTAACCTCACAAGCCGATGACACCTCGAGAACGACGCTGCAAATCCAACGCTCCGCGACCTCGCCGCTCGATACGCAATATTCGCTCGCACTGAGCAACAATCCATATGCGCCCGTGGGTGGAAACCTCCAAACGGGGTTTGCATTTGCAACCATCGGAGCCGCCGTGAACGGAACCGGAAACGGTCGATATACGGAAGCGTTGAACCTGAGCGGATCGATCGTGCGGGTCGGCGCCGTGACGCTTTTCAGCCAGCCGATCCCCGATGCGTACGCAATCGTCGAAGCACCCGGAATGGGCGGTGCAAACGTCACGTTGAACAACCAGATCGTCGCGCGGACGAATCGGGCGGGATACGCGGTCGTCCCGGGGCTTGGGTCGTACCTTCCCAGTATCGTCGGCATTTCCGATGTGAATCTGCCTTTTGATGAGTTGGTCGGCGGCGATCAACGTATCGCGCCCGGTTTCAAGGGCGCGGGCATCGTTCGCTACGCCTCGCATCGCGAACACGGAATCGTTGGATCGGCGCAGGTCCGTCGAACGGGCCGCGGCGAGCCGGCCGCGTACGGACAGATCGAATTGCGTTTGGGTAAGGTCATCCAGACCTCACCGACCGATGCCGACGGACGATTTTATTTCGAACATCTGGCAACCGGTGTGTACGAAGCAACGATCTCGGACACATACGGCGTGCGCTGCACCGCACAGGTGCGCATCCCAGAGTTTTCGGGCGCGCAATTCTCACTGGGGACAGTCACATGCGTCGAGTAGCGCTCGCTCTCGCACTCATCTGCGTCTTGTGCCGGCCCGCGATCGCCGGGCCGCTTAGCTGTTCTGAGACCGCTACAAGCGGCCTGATCTTTACGAACGCATATAACGTGTACGCTCTCACCACGTACAGTGTCACGGCGACGGTCGGCGTGACTTGCAACAAAAATAACGTCCCTTATACGATATCGGCCAACGCCGGGATGCATAGTGTGGCGCTTCCGAATCGAGACTTGAAGTACGTCAGCGGGGCGGACGTACTTCCCTACTTCCTCTACACCACTGCCGCGCACACGACGGTTTTTGGTGACGGAACCAACGGCACGGCAATCATCAACGCAAATAACCCAAGTTCTGGTACGCAGTATACAACCAGCATCTACGGAACGCTGGCGGCGGGTGCCGACGTGACGGCCGGTAGTTATACGGATACGGTCACGCTGACCGTCACGTATTAATATCGACTAACGCTTTTTCGTGACTTCGACGGTTGCGTGGAGTTCGCTCTCGTGACCGTCGGCATCGATCACGACGTTCCAATGACCGTCGCCGGGTGCTGCAAGAACGACCGGACTCGTGCGCGCATGACCGCCGATGAACTGATATTGGGCTTTTGATTTGAACAGCTTGAAGTTTGCGTCATCCATCAAACGCACGTTGGCTTGATGATCGAGCGTCACCCGGATTGCATCGCCTTCGCGCAATTTAAAGTGATAGTGAAGAATCTGCATTCGAACCTCAAGCCGATATTAAATTTAGATTACCCCGAAACACGCTCGCTCACGCATCGGTATCTTGGGCGACAACCTCTCACCGGTTCAAGAAAGTAGCGCAAGATGATCAATCTCACGCGTGCGACGCTCGTCGCCTGCGGTGTCTTTACCATTGCCGTCTCGTCGGCGCTCCCGGCGGTCGCCTCGGATTCGGGAATCGTTTCGTTTCGCTGCGCCTCCGCTGATGCCGGGTGCAACGTCGAAATACGATTGGGCACCCTGGATAGCCCCGATCAGGCGGCCCCGTACGGCTCAAAACACATCGACAAAGACTCCACCTGGGACGTCGATTCCGGCGGCCTCTACGTGTTTTACAAAGGCAAAGACGGCTCGTGGCAGCGCGTTGCCGGAAATCGCGATTCGAAAATCGACCTCTGATTTGTCGTGAAATGTGCGGGTCGCTCTTGACAGCGGCCTGCACATCCCGGTAGGCTCAGCGTAATGAACGCGAAGTGGTTTAGCTACTGGTATTTTACGTCGCTCCAACGGATCGGCGCCGGTTAGCGTTTTCTCACTTCTTCGATAGCGATTTTGAGAACAAAGCTGCCCGCCGATGCGGGCGGCTTTTTTTATTCCCCACAGAGGAGCCTCGACCGATGATCGCCCCGTGCACGCCCTGGACCCCATCGCTCTTGCCGGCAAGCGCCGAGCAGTGGCCGCTCGTCGCGCGGCGCGGTAACGAATCGACGCTCGTGCACGTCGGTGATGCCGTCTTTGGGGCGGAGGATTTCGTCGTGATCGGCGGGCCGTGTTCGGTCGAATCGCCTGCGCAGATCGACGCTGCCGCGGCGGCCGTCGCGCGCTCCGGCGGCAAGCTGCTCCGTGGCGGCGCGTTCAAGCCGCGCACCAATCCGTACGCGTTCCAGGGGCTGGGTTGGGATGGGGTCGATCTGCTCGCGGCCGCCGGACGCCGTTACGGGCTACCGGTGGTGAGTGAAGTGATGTCGATCGACCAAGTCGATCGCATGGCAGAATCCATCGACGTGCTGCAAGTTGGGGCGCGCAATATGCAAAACTTCGATCTCTTACGTGCCGTCGGCCGTTCGCATCGACCGGTCTTACTCAAACGCGGCATGAGTGCGACGCTCGACGAACTGCTCTGCGCTGCAGAATACATCGTCAACGAAGGCAACAAGAATGTGATCTTGTGCGAGCGTGGGATTCGCACGTTCGAAACCTCGACGCGCAATACGCTCGATCTCGGCGCAATCGTCGTGCTCCGCGAACGCACGCACTTGCCGATCATCGTCGATCCCTCGCACGCGGTAGGTGTACGGCGTTGGATTCCACCGCTCTGTCGCGCGGCGCAAGCCGTCGGCGCGCATGGCTTGATGATTGAAGTGCATCCCGAACCGTGCGAGGCGCTCTGCGACCGCGACCAAGCCCTCGACCTTGAGGACTTCGCCGCGGTCATGGCATCGCTTAAGCGGGGCTGAGCTCGCGGCGAAAGGATTCCGTCGCTGCGAAGGCTTGCGCGAGATCGGCGATGAGATCGTCCGCATCTTCGATGCCAACCGAGAGTCGTACGAGATCGGGCGTGACGCCGGCCTCGATTTGTTCGACGACCGTAAGCTGTTGGTGCGTCGTCGTCGATGGGTGGATCGCAAGCGACTTTGCATCGCCGACGTTCGCGAGCAGAGAGAACAGCTTGAGTGCATCGATGAACGCCTTGGCCGCGGCAGCGCCGCCTTTCACGCCGAACGTAAGGATCGCGCCCTGCCCTTTGGGCAAGTACTTCTTGGCAAGCGGATGAGCGCGATCACCTTCGAGTCCCGGATACTGCACCCACACGACCTCGCCGCGGCCTTGTAAGAACGTTGCGACGCGCAGCGCGTTTGTCGAGTGGCGCTCGACGCGTAAGCCGAGCGTCTCGAGGCCCTGAAGAAGAAGCCAGCCGTTGAACGGTGAGAGCGAGGATCCCAAGTCTCGCAGCAACTGGACCCGTGCTTTGACGATGAATGCCATGTTCCCGAACGAGGCTACGTAGCGAACGCCATGATACGACGGATCGGGGTCGGTGAGTTCGGGGAATTTTCCCGATGCGGCCCAATCGAAGTTGCCGCCGTCGACGATGACGCCGCCGATTGTCGTTCCGTGTCCGCCGATAAATTTCGTCGCCGAGTGGGTGACGACGTTTGCGCCGTGTTTGATCGGATTGCTCAGATACGGCGTCGCAAGCGTGTTATCGACGATGAGCGGGATCTTCGCTTCGTGGGCGATAGCGGCCACCGCTTCGATGTCGAGTACGTCGACTTTCGGATTGCCGATGGTCTCTGCAAAAATCGCCTTCGTATTGGGTTTGATCGCGTTTTTGAAATTCGCGAGCTTACCCGGGTCGACGAGCGTCACCTCGATGCCGAATTTTGGCAGCGTGTGGACGAAGGCGGAGTGCGTCCCGCCGTACAGCGATGCGGAGCTTACGATGTGATCGCCTGCGCGGGCGATGTTGAGAATCGCGAAGATGTTCGCCGCTTGTCCTGAGGCGACGGCAAGTGCACCAACGCCGCCTTCGAGGACGGCGAGCCGCTGTTCGAGCACGTCGTTTGTGGGGTTCATGATACGCGTGTAGATGTTGCCGAACTCTTGGAGTCCGAAGAGACGCTCCGCGTGCGCGGTATCATCGAAGGTGTAGGACGTCGTTTGATAGATTGGAACGGCCCGGGCCTTCGTCGTTGGGTCGCCGCTATGACCCGCGTGAATTGCTGCGGTATCGAACTTGTACGCGTGCTCGTCGGACATCGGTGTTCCTCGCTTGTGAGTGGCGAAAGATGGAGTGGAAAGAAGAAGCCCCGCAGCCGGTGTCCGGTGCGGGGCTTCGTTTATTCGGTTGCTGCGGTTGCTGCTAGCCGACGAAAACCCGACACCGGTCCATAATGGTGGTGCTCGTGCAGGTCATCGTCGTCATCCAGGCGGCGTTCATGTGAGCCTAGGAGTAACACGGGACGAGTCGCCCTGTCAAGGCATCGGTGAACGCGCGTGAGGAAAGCGAGGGTTCACCGGGGCCGACTAAATCCGCCGTACGGGCGCCGGCCGCGTAGGTGGCTCGAACGGCTTCCTCGATCGCGCGCGCGTTTGCCTCATCGCCGAGGCTGAAGCGCAAGAGCAGGGCGGCGGAGAGGATCGCTGCGGTGGGATTGGCGATCCCGAGGCCCGCGATATCGGGTGCCGTGCCGGCGATCGGCTCGTAGAGGCCGAATTTGCCACCGGACGCGGCACGCGTGCCGACGCTCGCGCTCGGCGCCGTTCCGATCGATCCGCCAAGTGCTGCGGCCTCATCGGAGAGAATGTCGCCGAACATATTTTCCATCACGAGCACATCGAAGCGGCCGGGGTCGCGCACCAACTGCATCGCGGCGTTATCGACGAGCAGATGATCGAAGGCCACATCCGGATAGTCGGCCGCAACGCGAATGGCCGTCTTACGCCACAGTTGCGAGTTGACCAAGACGTTCACTTTGTCGACGGAGGTCAACCGTTTGGAACGCGTTCGTGCAAGCTCGAATGCGAAGCGCACAACACGCTCGATATCGGGCGCACGGTAACTCATCGTCTCGCACGCACACTCGACTCCATCGATCGTCTCGATCGTTTTCTCACCGAAGTACAGTCCGCCGGTCAGTTCGCGGACGATGATGAGGTCGAGCTGACTTGCCAGATCCGCGCGCAGCGGCGAGCGCGATTCGAGCCCGGCGAACATCGTCGCCGGGCGCACGTTTGCGTAGAGGTCGAAGTGTTTGCGTAAAGTGAGCAGCGCGTACTCGGGTCGCTGCTGCGGCGATGCGCCGTCGAACTGTGTGCCACCGACAGCACCGAAGAGAATTGCATCTGCCCGCTCGCAGCCCGCAAGCGTCGCATCCGGCAGTGAGGTTCCGTGCGCGGCAACCGCCGCGGCACCGACAGCAAATTCTTCAAAGGCGAGATCCGGCCGCACCAGCGCGAGCACGCGCTGCGCGCAGGCCGTGACTTCGGGACCGATCCCATCTCCTGGGAGAACGGCGATCATCGCGCGTGCTGCCACGCGCGCACGGTATCGATTTTACTGGCAAGATACGGTAAGAATCCGCCGCCCAAGATGAACTGCTTGCGCAGTTCGTCGAGTTCAAATGCGACCGGTGCTTCGTCATCCGCTTGTACGGTTTGCTTCGCGACGTCGATCGTGATCGAGCGCGCGCGGGCGAAACCCTCGATCATCGCATCCGGTACGACCACCGGCACGATTGCGTTCGTATACGCATTCTCAAGAAAAATGCGCGCAAAGCTCGACGCGATGACCGCGCGGAAGCCGCGAGCCGTGAGCGCCCACGCCGCATGCTCGCGCGAACTGCCGCAGCCGAAGTTTTCGCCGGCCACAACGATGTTCGCCCCGGGCGACTCCGCCAGGAGCTCGGCGCCGCCGGCCATGCCGGTGAAGAGATGTTCGCCCAAGCCCTCGGTATCGATGCCGGTGAGGTATCGTGCGGGGATGATTTGGTCGGTATCGACGTTTGCCCGACGGAGCGGAAGCGGTTTGCCGGTCACGATCATACGAGTGCCTCTTCGCGAATGGGCGCGCCGATGTCGGCTGGCGATGCGATACGACCGAGTAGCGCGCTTGCTGCTACGATCGCGGGTGATGCGAGATGGACGCGTCCGCCATCGCCCATCCGGCCTTGGAAATTGCGGTTCGATGAAGAGATGCAACGCATCCCCGGAGCGAGTACGCCCATCGACATCCCCAAACACGGACCGCACGACGAGTGCGTCCAAAGCGCCCCCGCATCTTGAAAAATTTCGTGCAGACCTTCGCGTTCCGCAGCACGTTTGACGGCCTGCGATCCCGGCGTGATGATCGTCGGAATAACGACGTTCTTTCCACGCAGAACGCGCGCCGCTTCGCGCAAATCGCCGATGCGCGAATTGGTACAAGAGCCGATGAACGCTTGGTCGAGCACGATCTCGCTCATCTTATCGCCAACCCGCAAGTCCATATAGTCGAGTGAAGCTGCGGCGGCACCGACCGGGACGACGCCATCGATCGGTGCGTTCTCGCCGGGATTCGTCCCCCAGGTTACCAGCGGACGAACCGCGTTTCCATCGATCGTGACGCTCGCCGCGTAGCGTGCGTCGCGATCGGCGCGTAAGAAAAGCCAGTCACTAGGAGCTTCTTGCGTTTTCTCAAGATAGGCCGCGGTCACGCCGTCGGCCGCAATAATTCCAGTCGTCGCCCCCGCCTCGATTGCCATATTGCAAAGCGTCATACGCTGCTCCATGTCGAGCGAGTCGATCGCCGAGCCCGTGTACTCCAAAACGTACCCCGTGCCGCCACGAAAACCGATCTCGGCGATCACGGCGAGCGCCAAGTCTTTCGCGCTAGCGGACGGGTGCAGTTCTCCCTTTACCTCGACGCGCATAACTTTGGGTCGCTGTAAGATCAGACATCCCGCAAGCATCGCGCCCGCTTGCGCGGTGGTCCCGATGCCCAGCGCAAAGGCACCAAAAGCGCCGAGCGTACACGTGTGGCTATCTCCACAGCAAACCGTCGATCCGGGCGTGACGTAGCCGCGCTCGGGGACGATAACATGGCAGATTCCGCCCTCGCCGATATCGTAGAGCCGGATGCCCTGACGTTTTGCCCACGTGCGCAAGACCTGCGCTTGAATCGCCGTGGCCGTGTCTTTCGCGGGCGACACGTGATCGTTAACCGCAACGATACGGTCGCGGTCGTAGAGGCAGTCGCCATACTCTTTCTCGATCGCGATCGCGCCCTGGGGTGTGGTAATCTCGTGCGCGACGACGCGGTCCATGAAGACCAGCGCGTTGCCGCCGGGAAGTTCTTCGACGACATGCGCGTCCCAAATTTTATCGAAGAGCGAACGCATCGGAGGCCTCCGTGGTAATCGCATGCGCGATCGCAAGCAAATCGTCGTCGGTGGCATTGCGCCGCGTCTCGACGAATTTACGGAATGCTTCTTCGAAGCGCGCCGACCCTTCGGCGCCGAAGATGATACCCAAATCCGAGATGCGCGTGAGCAAGGCGTTGCGGCCCGAGTTGCGTGAGAGCGGCAAACGCGTCGCCGCACCGACGCTACTTGGGTCGACGATTTCGTAGGTTCGGCGATCTTTGATCATCCCGTCCTGATGGATGCCGGATTCGTGCGCGAAGGCATTCGCTCCGACGATCGCCTTGTTTTTCTGCACTGGCATGTCGGTTGCACGTGAGACCTCAGCCGAGAGTTCGGCGATGCGGTCGCTGCGAAATCCGGTCGTACATTTGAAACGGTCGTGCCGGATCGTCATTGCGACGGCAACTTCTTCGAGCGCGCAGTTGCCCGCCCGCTCGCCGATCCCGTTAATCGTGCACTCGACTTGGCGCGCACCCGCGCCGACCGCCGAAAGGGCGTTTGCCGTTGCAAGACCCAGATCGTCGTGCGTGTGGACGCTCACGATCACGTTCTCGATCCCCGGGACTTCGCGGACGATGCGTTCCACCAAGTCCGCCATCTCTGCGGGTGTCGTGTAACCGACGGTATCCGGGACGTTGATCGTGGTGGCACCGGCGCGAATCGCTGTTGCGTACACCGCAAACAATAACGCCGAATCGCTGCGGGTAGCGTCTTCGGCAGAGAACTCGATGTTATCGCATTTGGACTTCGCATACGCAACGTTGGTCGCGACTCGCGCAATGACGTCTTCGCGCGTCGTGCGCAGTTTGCGCTCGATGTGAATATCGCTCGTCGCAATGAAGACGTGCAGGCGCGGTGATTGCGCTTCTTTGATCGACTCCCACGCGATGTCGATATCGCCCGTGGTACAGCGCGCGAGGGCCGCGATCTGACTGCCGCGCACGTTTCGGGCAATCTCGGCCACGCTCTTCGCGACGATCGGCGAGGCTGCGGGAAAGCCGGCCTCGATGATGTCGACGCCGGCGTCGGCGAGCATATGCGCGATGCGCAGCCGGTCATCCGGGGACATCGTCGCGCCGGGCGACTGTTCGCCATCACGCAGGGTCGTATCAAAGAGATAAACGCGGTCCATGCTAGTTCTCCAAGAAAAAAAGAAGCGAGGTCTCCGACTCGGGAGCCTCGCTTGGTGTAATGCGGGCGTAACGAATCGGGCTATCGAGGCCGGTAGCGAAGTCGGAGTAGAAGCGGAAGTCGGCGCAGGATCATGTTGGGGCGAAGGCCGCGTCTTGCGCCGCGATCTGCGAGATTTTTGCATCGAGGCGGCGCAGTGCATCGGCGTCGCCTTCGAGCTTGAACGTTGCAAGCGTCAAATCGTCGTTGGTGCGCGCGTCGATACGCGCAAGCGAACAGCCAAAGCGCGGAGCGAGGTTGATGATCCGTGCGAGCAGACGCTGGTCGCGGAGGACGACAGAGATGGTCACGGTTTCGACTCGATCCCCTCATCGATCGCGCCGCCGGCCGGGATCATCGGCCACACGTTTTCGCTCGGATAGCAGATGCAGTGCAAAAGCATCGGGCCATCGTGGGCGAGCAACGCTTTGAGCGCTGCATCGACGTCCTCTTCGCGATCGACGCTATCGGCATGGATGTCGTAGGCCTTGGCGATTGCGACGAAGTCCGGATTGTCGGAGAGATTGGTTGCCGAGTAGCGCTCGTTGTAGAAGAGTTCTTGCCACTGGCGCACCATGCCGAGATTGCGGTTGTCGATCAAGAGGATCTTGACCCGAACCTTGTACCGGCGCAGCGTCGCAAGTTCCGTGAGCGACATTTGAAAACCGCCGTCGCCGACAACCGTCACGACCTCTTTGTCGGGCTGGCCAAACGCAGCGCCGATTGCGGCGGGCAAGCCGAACCCCATCGCGCCGAGTCCGGCCGAGGTTGCAAAGTTCCGCGGATGATCGGGGCGCACGCGCTGCGCGGCCCACATCTGGTGCTGGCCGACGTCGGTCGTCACCACCGTGCTGCCCGGCGCAATTGCGAAAAGCCGATCCATGATCGTCGTCGCCGAGAGTCCATCAACTTTGTCGCTCGGCGGCGGCGCCCACATGTTGGCGACTTCATCGCCCCAGTCATCGAAGCGCGGAATGCGCGATCGTTCGAGTTCGTCGCAGAGCGCACGCAGCGTCGTTGCAAGGTCTCCCGCAAGGGACACGCTCGCCGGGATGATTTTCGAGAATTCGCTCGGGTCGATGTCGGCGTGAATGATCGCCGCTTCTTTCGCGAAGCGATCGGTGCGGCCGGTGACGCGATCGTCGAAGCGCATGCCGAGCGCCAGAATCACATCGGCGCGGTGCACCGAAAGATTGGCGGCTTTCGAGCCGTGCATGCCGAGCATGCCGAGGTAATGCCGGTCGCCGGGTTCGCCTGCGCCGAGGCCGTTAATCGTCGCGGTGTGCGGCAAGCCGAGCATCGAGACGAGGCGGCGATACTGTTCGAGCGCGTCTTCGCCGCGCCGGACGCCGCCGCCGATGATCGCAAGCGGACGTTTCGCTCGCCGCAGCAAGTCGGCTGCGCGAGCGATGGCGTTTCGATCGAGGGTTGGAAGCGCGGGCATCGCAATCGTGAACGTCGGCGCGGACGCCTCGTCGATTGCGGCTTTGAGCACGTCACTTGGAATATCGACGAGCACCGGCCCGGGGCGTCCGCCGGATGCAATTGCGAATGCGCGGCGCATTTCTCGCGCGATCAACTGCGGATCGCGGATGAGAATGTTGGCTTTGGTGACCGGCTGGGTGATGGCACAGACGTCGGCTTCTTGGAAGCCATCGGTGCCCATCAGATTGCTGCGAACTTGCCCCGTGATCGCGACGAGCGGAATCGAGTCCATCGATGCATCCAGGAGGCCGGTCACGAGGTTCGTTGCGCCCGGACCCGACGTCGCACAGCACACGCCGACGCGCCCCGTGGTGCGCGCGAAGCCGCTTGCGGCAAAGACCGCAGCCTGCTCGTGACGCACGAGGATGTGTCGGATGCTGTGCCCGTAGAGCGCATCGTAGAGCGGCATGATCGCTCCGCCCGGATAGCCGAAGATCGTCTGCACGCCTTCGGCTTCAAGCGCTTCGAGCACCGCGTGCGCCCCGCCGCGAATCGCGATCATCTACATCACCCGGAACGGGATGGTGTCGCTCGAACCGCCGCCGCCGGCCGAGGCCATAGACTTTTTGTCGGCATCGAACCACGGCATCAGTTTGCGTAACTGCGCGCCGATCGCTTCAATCGGATGCGCCGCGGCCTTTTTCCGGTATTCGTTAAACGATGGTTTGCCCGCCGCGTGTTCGGCGACCCAGGTGCGCGCGAACGTGCCATCTTGAATGTCACTCAGAATTTTCTTCATCGCGGCGCGCGTTTCGTCCGTGACGATTTTCGGACCGGCGGTATAGTCGCCGAACTTCGCCGTGTTGCTGATCGAGCCGCGCATACCCTCGATGCCTTTTTCATACATCAAGTCGATGATGAGTTTCATCTCGTGCAGGCACTCGAAGTACGCCATTTCCGGCGCATAGCCGGCCTCGGTGAGCGTTTCGAATCCGGCGGTGATGAGCGCGGAGACGCCGCCGCAGAGAACCGCCTGTTCGCCAAAGAGATCCGTTTCGGTCTCTTCTTTAAACGTTGTCTCGAGGATACCGGCGCGACCGCCGCCGATCGCCGAGGCATACGCCATCGCCGTTTTGCGCGCGGTGCCGCTCGGGTCTTGATGGATCGCGATCAAACACGGCACGCCGCGCCCGGCTTCATATTCGGAGCGTACGAGACGCCCCGGACCTTTGGGTGCGATCATGAAGACATCGTTTGATTTCGGCGGCACGATGGTGCCAAAGTGAATCCCGAAACCGTGCGCGAACACCAGCGCCGCGCCGGGTTTGAGATGATCGAGGATGCTGCGCAGGTACGTTGCGGGCTGTTCCTCATCGGGGATCAGCATCATCACGATGTCGGCGCTTGCGGCGGCTTCCTCGACGGTCTTGACGGCGAGGTAGTCGCGGCGCGCTTCATCGCGTGATGCCGAACCTTCGCGCAGTCCGACAACCACGCTATAACCGGAGTCGGTCAGGTTGAGCGCATGCGCTCGGCCTTGGCTGCCGTATCCGATGATCGCAATGGTCTTGCCGTCGAGTGCTCGCCGATCGATATCGGCGTCGTAATAGGCCTTCATGCCATCCCCTACTGCTGTCATTGAGTGATAAAAAAAGCCCCCGCCGATAACCGGCGGGGGCTTTTACATTCGTGCTAGCTTCTAGCGCCTATGTGAAAGCAAACCGCCGGTCCGTAATAAGGACCGCAAGAAGGAGGCTAACGACAAGGAGGAGCGAGCGGCTGAACATCTTTGCGGTTTGTAGCACGCAACGCTGCAGAGTGTCAACGGTTTCTGCGCGTCGTGTCGGAAAAAAAATCGGCGGGACGCGGCATTGCGGCGCTCCTGGCGCTGAGTTTGCTCTGGGGTTCGAATTGGGCCGTGATGAAAATTGCGCTGCGTGACGTCGGTCCGATCGCATTTGCCGCGATGCGTAACGGACTTGGTGCCGTGGCCTTATTCGCCGTTCTACTGGCGTTGCATCGAGCCACCCGTCCAGTCGGTTGGCGCGGATTGATCGTGCTCGGTCTGCTGCAGACGACCGGACAAGTGGGACTTGCGACGTGGGCGCTTACGGCGGGCGGTGCGGGCAAAGTTGCGGTGCTTGTCTACACGATGCCGTTTTGGGTGGTACTGCTGGCGTGGCCGCTACTCGGCGAGCGCATCGTGCGGCTGCAGTGGGTTGCACTTACGTTCGGCCTCGTGGGCATCGTCGCAATTGTCGATCCGCGTACGCTCGGCGGCGCGTCGCTCGGATCCGATCTGCTCGCGATCGGCAGCGGCGTGTGCTGGGCGCTCGGCTCGATCGTTGCCAAACGCCTGCGACTCCAAGGCGACGTCCTCAACATCACCGCCTGGCAAATGCTCTTCGGGTCGATTCCGCTCGTCGTGCTCGCCGTGTTGATCCCGGAGCGTGCGATCTTCTGGTCGGCAAACTTCACTTGGGCGCTGGCGTACAACGTCGTCCCGGCGACCGCCCTTGCCTGGGTTCTCTGGATGTTCGCGCTGCGCAATCTCAAAGCGAGCGTCGCCGCGATGGGTTCGCTCTTGAACCCCATCGTCGGTGTCGGGGTCGCCTGGCTCGTCCTCGGCGACCGCCCCGGGGGGCTTGAATTTGCCGGGATCGCGACGATCGCTATCGCCCTGCTCGTCGTTTCGTTCGGTCCGGGCCGCGGTGCCACGGATGCGCGCGCGAAACCCGACGTGCAATCTGCTCGTGTATGATAGACGGACCTCGTTTTAAGGAGAATCTTCTGTTTGCGCTCGCACTCGTAACGCTGGCCCTTGCCACATCGACTCAAACGGCCGCGACGACGTCCGGCCAGGTGATCATCTCGACGAAAATGAGTTCCGTCTCCGGCATCGTTCGTGTCGTCGGTGAGAAGATCTATCTTGTCGGGACGAAGCGCGTGTTACTCACCGTCATCGATCAAGCGATGCGCGACTCGCTGGTCGCATCGAACGGGAAAAAACGGACGGTGCTCGGGACGCCCGATCGAGTCAGCGGCACCGGCGCGTTTCTCGTAACGGGATTGCCTTAGCGCTCGCTCCGCGCGAGAAGGTCGGCAAGATAGCGGCCCCAGACCGCGGGCAACGTATGCGTGCCATGGCCGCGTGTTTCGTTTGAAATCGGCAACACGACCGCTCTTCCGTTTTTTACCTTCGCGATGTCACGCTCGAGGATGTGAAGTTCCGGCGGATTGATTTGATCGTCGGCGCTGTTGACCGCCTGAAGCGGAGCTACGATCGTGCCGAGCGCCGTTTCGGGATCGTAGTCTCGCGAGGATTCGAACTGGTAGATCGTATCGTTTGCATCGGACTGCCCGAAGCGCGGTTTGATCGTCGACCCGTAATACGTATCCGCGGCATCGCGCGTCGGGTACTGGCTTTGATTGAAGAGCGGCGCGGAACCGAACACGTAGAGCAGGTCGACGGCGGTGCGCATGCCGTAGGGCTGCGATGTATATTCCCCGCCGTGATATCCCGGATCGTTTTTGATGTCATCGACGATCATGTCGCGCCACACGCGATTGCGTCCGCCGATTTGCACCGGCAAACTCGCAAGCGGCATCAGCGCGTCCATCATCATCGGATACATCTCGCCCCACAACCACGTTTGCATCCCGCCCATCGACGTTCCCATCACCAGGCGCAGGTGATCGACGTGCAGTCCCTCGACGAGCAGCGTATGCACGGCATCGACCATATCGCGATAGCCATACTTGGGAAAGCGCGCGTGCATCCCGTCGCTGGGTTTGCTCGAACCGCCGTGACCGATGCCATCGGGGATGATGATGAAATACTTGCTTGCATCGAGCAGTTGATCCGAATTGAAAAGCACCCCCGCGAACCGCTCGCTCAAAAACTGATGCGTGTCGCCGCCGGTGCCGTGCAAGATGATGACCGCGTTACGCACATGCCCGCCGGCATCGCGCCGCGGGGTGCCGAGCGTTGCGTAGTGCATGCGTAAGTTTGCAAGCGTCTCACCGTCGTGAAAGTGGAACGTATCGATCGTAAACGTTCCTTCTGTGACCGTCGGTATCGCGGCGCTCGCGGCGTGCGGCAGTGCGATAAGAGCGGCGACCAGAAGCGGCACCATGCGTTTGAACATCATGCCGCCTTCGCTACGCGGTTTTTGGGCTCCGGTTTGGTTCGAAGCGGAGCGCGACGCCATTCATGCAGTAGCGCAGCCCCGTCGGCGGCGGACCGTCGTCGAAGACGTGTCCGAGGTGACCAAGACAGCGCGCGCAATGGACTTCCGTGCGCGGCACGCCCAAAGCAAGGTCGGATTTCGTTTTGATGCGGCCCGGCAGCGGCGCGTAAAAACTCGGCCAACCGGTCCCCGAATCGTACTTCGTTTTCGAGGCGTAGACGGCAAGATCGCAGCCCGCGCAGGCATAGGTGCCGGTTTTGGTCAGGTGATCGAGCGGACTGGAAAACGGCGGCTCGGTGCCCTCGTGGCGGAGGACGTCGTAAGCCTCGGACGAGAGCTTTTTGCGCCACTGTTCGTCGGTCAGGGTGTAGCCGGGCGCATCGGCGGCCCGACTTGCTCCCCGGCGAAGCGAAAAGAAGAGGGCGCCCGCTCCGGCGATGAGGGCAAGCGAACCACGCCGTGTCAACGTTTTCATGTCGTTACTATAACGGAGTCGGGCGAGAAAAAGACGTAAGGCCGCCGACATGCGTTTCGAGCTACCACTGGTCGGCGGCGGCGGAGAACCGGTCTCTTTCGCGCGGACGATTCACTCCCACGGCTTGGTGCTCTTGCCCCCCAACCGGCTCGAGGGCAACGTGCTGACGATGCCGCTGCGCTTGGCGGATGGCACGTTGACCCTTGCGATCCTGCGCGCGGGTCCGCCCGGCGTAGCCGCTATCGACGTTGTCGATCGGCGGCGATCGACGTCGTTCCGGAATGCGGTCGAGGCAAAGCTGCGTTCGATGTTGCGGCTCGATGAAGATCTCTCGGCGTTTTACGCGCGCGCCGCGCGCTCGACCGATCTTGCATGGGTGAGGATTGGAGCGGGACGGTTTCTCCGTGGTGGCTCCGTGTTCGAAGATCTGGTGAAGACGATCGCGACGACGAATTGCACGTGGTCGGCGACCGTGCGGATGGTGGGCGCGCTCGTCGGCGAACTCGGCGAGCCGGTCGGCGGGATGCGCGCGTTTCCGACCCCCCAGGCGATGGCTGCGGCGCCCGAGTCCCTCTACCGCGAGAAGATGAAGGCCGGCTATCGCGGCCCGTATCTGCGTACGATCGCTGCGGATGTGGTTGCGGGGAGGCTGCAGCTCGAAGCGTTTCCCGGCCTTGCCGATCGGGAACTCGAGGCCGCTCTGCTTGCCCTTCCGGGCGTCGGACCGTACGCCGCTGCGCACATGCGGTTGCTGCTCGGACATACCGAGCAACTCATTTTAGACTCGTCGACGCGTCCAAAGTATGCTCGCTTGGTGGGCCGAAAATCGGCGACTGACGCGACGATCGCGCGGCGATTTAAGCCGTATGGACGCTTTGCCGGACTCGCGTTTTGGCTCTTCATCACGCGTGACTGGATCGTCGACTAGCGTGCGTCGGCGAAGGTCGAACGTATTGACCGGATAAACGGCGCGGCATGACCATGAAACTTCCCGCGTTCTGGACGTCGATGCCCTACGTTCTCGGTGTCGTATTTTGTGCGACCGGCATCTTACACTTCGTGCAGACGAGCGCGTTCACGCAAATCGTCCCGCCAGCCCTGCCGAATCCGGTTTTGCTCGTGCAGATCAGCGGCGTCGCTGAATTTTGCGGTGGCGTCGGTATGCTCGTCCCAGCCCTGCGGCGGGCGGCGGGAATCGGCCTAATCGCGCTCTTATTGGCGGTGTTTCCGGCGAATATCTACATGGCCGTCGACGCCGCACACTTTGCGAGCGTCGGGCCGGCGTGGGTGTTCTGGTTGCGTCTGCCGATTCAGTTCTTGCTGATTTGGTTCGTCGTGCGTGCCGCGCTCATGCCGCATCGGCTCGAGGCGCGTCTCCCGAACTGATTGCCGCGATGCCCGCCCGCGCGATGGCGGCGAGTCGATCGTCGCGCTCCTCATCGCTTGCAACACGCAAGATCGGTGCGCACCAAGGTTCGCCGATTGCGACGAGCGCTTCCAACAGCGCGCGCCGCCCGTCCGCATCGAGATCGGCGGCGTTGCTGTCGACAAGCTGCGGCCAAGCTAGTTGTAATGGACTGGGTGATGGATGCGTCGCGGCGCTGTTTTCGGCGATCGCCGCGACCGCAATGGCCGGTACGATCGGTAAGCTGCGCGTACGAGGTGTAAAGAGGGCAAGGGCGAGCAGCGCTGCGCCCAGCATCACGAGCAGTTGCGGAATCGTCAAGCTCATCACGCGGCCTCCTCGCGCGTCGATTCGAGTGAAAAGACAATTGCGTCGAGCGCGCGATCGAGTTCCGGGTCAGCCGGTAAAGTCGTGACGTCTGCATCGACGCTGAGCGCGGCGATGAGTGCGTCGCGATAGGTCCGAAGTGCGCGCGTAAGTGGCGCGTCGCCTTGGACGTCGGTTCCGATGAGGTGAGCGAGCACCGTGAACGACGCAGTCGATCCGAGCGGCGCTCCGACGAATGCGTCAAGTAGCGCGCGCAAGGCGTTCCGATCGACCGACGTATCCGCCACGATACCATCGGCATCGGTCGACGCCCCAGTCGCCTCGATGGTTTGGAGGACAAGCGCCCGCAGCGCTGTACGCGACGCGCGATCTTCGAGATCCGTCGACTCGACCGCGAATCCAGGGAGTCGCAGTTTGATCAACAGCCGATCGAGGACGGCCCGGCGCGCGGCGCGTTCGTGTGCAAGCGCATCCAAAAGTGCAAGCGACGCGCCGGGGATGGCGCCTGCGGTCAGGACGCGCAGTGCAAGGATGTGCCGGATAAAGCCGGGGACGGCGGCGGCGCGCAAATAGCGGACGATCGTTGCGCGTTCCGTTTGCTCGTACGATGTTGCGACACGAACCATATCAACCAGCGGAGGCTCGATCTCTGCGAAGATCGACTTCTCGGCAAGCGGGACGCCGGTCGCCTCCGCGAGACGGGAGAACACGACGATCGGATCCGCATAAGAGGTGAATGATTGGTCCGGCTGTGGGATTTCGCGCGTGCGGCCAACCGCGATTCCGTCCAGGGCGAAGCCGAGATCGTCCGGTGCGACCGGTATCGCGGCTTGTGCATGAACGGTCGTTGGTTGCGCCTGAAGCGCCGATACGACATCACCGAGCACGAGTTCGAGAATCGGGCTAAATTGGATTCCGTCGGCGAGCGTCGAGTCGAGTTGAATCAGAAATGCGATGTCGATTCGTGCAACGGCGATGTTGCGCAAAACGATCGCGCGATCGAGCGCTCCGGTTTCGCCGGGGCCATCGATCACGCGAAGGCCGTTGATCCTCGTCGAACCCGGCATATAGCGCGCACCGGTGAGTGCGTCGAGACGGAACGCAATGCGTTCGGCGGGCAACGCGCCCGCAAGGACGATCGAGGCCGTATACGCGATCGTTTCTCCGGCGATGGCATCGGTCGATTCGGCCGTGAGGCTCGCACGCTCGATGCAAACGTTCGCCGAGCGGTCGAGTGCGTAGGGATCGAGTCGACGCACGATGCCGCCCTGCATGCGTACGATGCCGCTAATCGAAGCGCCGTCGCGCGTTCCCGGCGCGCGTCGATCGTCGATTGTGACGCTCGCCGTATAGTCTGCACCGGCGGCGAGATCGCCGATGTGCATGATGGACGGGCTTGCGACGAGATGTTCACCGGCGACGATCGTGAGTTCGACGTCGCGAGCGGTGTCGGTGCCGATGTTGGAGAGTGTAACTAGATAGTGTCCATCGCCGCGTGGAGCGATCCACGCGACGGCATCAATTGCGGCGAACCCGTGCGCTGCAAAGGTAATTGGTTCGAGTGCGAGCGGCGCGACGTTATCGGCGTGGATCGTCGCGCCGAGCGGAATGCAGGCGCCATCGCCGAGCAGTGGTTCGTTGATCGCGATTGCAAGTGCGCGCGCCTCGCCCGCCCCGATATCGCCAAGGACGCGTTCGCACGGCCCGTTTGTGCCGTCGAACGCCGCGTGCCCCGCGAACACTAACCGGACGTTTCGCGCGCTCGTCGTCCCGTCGTTGAGAAGGTTTGCAACGACCGTGAGTTCGCCGCGCGCGGGGTCGCGTTCGAGCGTCAGGCGCGAACGCTCGCGTGTGAAGCGTGGATGGGACGCGATCGTCGACAAGTAGTCCGCACCAGTTGCGATGCAGTCAGATGCGAGCAATTCGACGGAGATGCTGGCCGGCGTTCGATCCTCGCAACCGGCAAGACAATCGATCGGCACTCGCACGTCCAGCACGGCACCCGGTGCAAGGGTCCCGATCGGAATACCGAGTTCGCGTTCGTCGCGACGTGGAGCTGCGGCGCGCGCGCGGCGCGTCGGGGAGGGGAGCGGTGCGCCGAAAACCAGGACGCCGCGCCGGTCGAGCGCGAGTGTTGGGGTGACGCGGACGCGCAGCGTGACGTCGCGCGCTTCGCGCGGTCCGGCGTTTGCCGCGTTGATCGTCGCGTGCGAGCGACGGCCCGAAATGAGCGGCTCGCACGTAATGCGGCAATCGGCAAGGACGATCGGCGTGTCGTTCGGACAGGACGCGGGTGCTAGCTCGAGCGGATCGAGCGCGCTACAAGCAACGCGCACACCGGATAAGACGATCGACTCGCCGTCGATGCGTTCGTCCGGCGCGATCTCGCATGTTCGTTCCGCGCATTCGCCGACTTCGAGCGTTTCGATGAAGATTCGATCGGGATTCGCCGTCGTCCCAAGCGGTGCCGGAATGGCAAGGGTGAGGTCGCGCGCGCACGCATTACCATCGTTGATCAGGGAGATCGTCGCGCGGTAGCCGCCGTCGGCCGGTGCGATCGCGACGCGCGAGGCCGTCAACCGCGGGAGACTCACCACGCGAACAACAACGACGTTCGAGCCGACGATCCGTCCAAGGGGTGTCGTTATCTCGGCGCAGATTGGCACGACCGTCCCCGATTCGATCGACGCAAGAAGCCGAGTCCGGATCCGGACGACCCGCTCTTCGCCGGGCGCGAGCGCATCGAGTTCGACGGACTCGCCGCCATCCTCGGCGCGTAGCTGCTCGGGCAAGAGAAAGCGAACGGACATTCCCACGGCGGTGCTTCCTCCCAGATTCGGAACGGTCAGGGAGAGGTCGATGCGATCGCCCGGCGCGCGGTCGCCAGCGGGCTCGGCGATGAGGGAGAACAACTCTTCACGTCTCATGGGTGAGCCAGTGGACATCTTTTGGCAATAGTAGTTACCGGAAAGGGCGCCCGCGCTTGTCTCTCCAATCGCTCGCCTGAAGATGGTCGATGCAACCACACTCCGGCGAGTCCCGCTCTTCCGCGATTTCGAGGACACCGAACTCGATCAAATCGCGGGAACCGTTGCGAACCGTCGCTTCGGCAAGCACCAGTTTATCGTCCGCGAAGCAGAGCCCGGCGATACGTTTTACATTATCGTGTCGGGTTCGGTCTCGGTGAGCCGCATCGCGCCGGACGGGCGCGAGACGATTCTCTCGATCCTCAAAGAAGGCGATTTCTTCGGCGAGATGTCGATGTTCGACTCATCGCTGCGCTCGGCGTCGATTAAAACGCTTACCGATGTCGAAGTCGGTCAAATCAATCAGGCCGACTTTCTGGGACTGCTCGACCGCAATCCCAAGATCGGCCGGTTGCTCGTGATCGAGCTCTCGGAACGCTTGCGCGCGGCGAACGCCCTCATTGCAGCGACGACCTCGCAAGACATCCGCGCGCGTCTCGCATCGCTCTTGCTGAACCTTGCCGAGAATTTCGGTGAGACGGCGACCAACGGTGTGCGGATTAGTCTGCGCCTAACCAATCAAGAGATGGCCAACATGATCGGCACGACGCGCGAGACGGTCAACCGCACGCTCAACCGGTTCTGGGACGATCAGCTCGTCGACATGCGAACCTCGCACGTCGTCGTTGTCAATCAAGAGAAACTCCGGGCCCTTATCCCCTAGCGATGTACGTGGCACGAGCGTGCGGGTGAACGCGGCAGCCATCCTCGAACTCACGATCGTCCTCGGCGCGCTAGCCGCCGGTGTCGCCGGTGTTGTGTTTGGATTACGCGCTCGCGCACAAGCACTCGGCGACCGGCTTGCGCTGCGACTCGCACTCGGTCGCGAAGGCACGCTGCTCGAGTCGGCGCGTCGTCTTGCGGATGCCTCGCGACTCTCGGTCGATGCGGTGCGCGGGGCGCTCGACGCCGCGATCGGCGAGAGTGCACCGGCGGTCGATTTCTTCTTGATCTTCGAAGAAGAAGACGGCGAAATGCGGTGCGCGTATGCAAGTGGCGCACGCGCCGTTTATTTTCCGCGCGCGGCGCTTGCGCTCGATGATCCGCGACTGGCCTCCATCATCGCGCGCGACCATCATTCCATCGTGAACGATCCGGCGCCCGGCGCGGCTCTGCATCCGGCCGATCGTTCTTTCGGTCTTTTCCCGCTCGCGATCGGTGCGGGGCGTCACGTCGTGGTTTACGCCGGCTCGGCTGCCGGACCGATCGACGGTTCCGCCGAGACGATCGCCGCGATCGTCGAACAGGCGCGGCCCGCGTACCGGCTTGCGCTCGAACGCGAAGACGACAAGCGCCGCGCGGAATTCGACGGCTTGACGGGGCTCTTAACGCCGCGCGCGTTTCGCGTGCGGCTTGCCGCGCTCCTCGACCGTTCGCGTAGCGATCCGCGCGCTCGGATCGCACTCCTTTTCGTCGATACCGACCACTTCAAGTCGTGGAACGATACGTTCGGGCACGAGTCCGGCGATTTGATCCTGCGCCAAATTGCGGAATTGCTTGCGCGCAGCGTCCGCACCGGCGAAGATCTTGTCGCCCGGAATGGGGGCGACGAGTTTTGCGTCGTCCTCACCGACACCGACAAAGCCGAAGCCGTCGAGCGCGCGCTCACCCTTGCTTTGGCAATCGCTCGCGCCGATCGCTCCGTGCTGCACGCGGGAGGCGTTTCGGGACAGGTGGCAATTACCGCATCGATCGGCGTTGCCGCGCTTCCGACGGATGCGACGACGGCGGCCCAATTGCTCGAGCGCGCGGACGCGGCGATGTACCACGCAAAAAAGAACGGCCGCGATGGTGTCTCGTACTACGACGCCCAAAACGAACTGCGGCGAGCTACAACGGCAAACATTTTCCAAAAGGAGGGTTAAAGGCAGAATTTCCGGGTACGGCACGCTGGTCTATCGTCGGAGGGTCTGCCACGGAGAGTTCCCACTGGTTCGTTGACGAGCTTCCGCATGTCGTCTGGACGCAAGACGATCGCGGAGTGATCGATTCAGCGAACCGCCACTGGTTTGCTTACACGGGACGCTCGAGCGGCGATTCACTGACGATTTCGGACTTCGCACCGTTGATGCCGGCTGCCGAATTCGAGCGCTTTTTTGCGGAATTCACCGAGGCAATCGCAAGCGGTACTCCTTACGAAGTCGAGTTACGTCTCAAGAAGATTGGCGGCGAGGACTCGACGTATCGTTGGCATACGATCCGTACGGCGCCGCACCGAGGTGAGGGCGAACGCATCATCCGCTGGGTCGGGAGTGCAACCGATATTCACGACCGCAAGCGTGCCGAGGCAGAACTGCGTGCAAAGAAAGAACTCATCGGCCGGGTCTTTGAGAGCACGGATGATTGCATTAAAATCCTCGATCGCGACGGGCGATTGATTTCGATGAATCTTTCCGGCCAGCGGCATTTGGAAATTGATGATATCGAGCCGTTGATCGGTTCGCTCTGGATTGAATTTTGGCACGGCGCTGACCGTGTTGCCGCTCAGCAAGCACTCGCCTCCGCGCTTGCCGGCGAGACCGGACGTTTTCAGGGGTATTTCGTCAGTGGTAAGGGCCGACCGATGTGGTGGAGCGTCGTCGTCACGCCAATTCTCGGCCCCGAGGGGACGGTCGAAAAAGTCCTCGCATTTTCGCACGACGTGAGCGACCTGCGCGCGATGAGTAATGCGCTCTCGCAAAGCGAACGATCCCAGCAGATTCTTGCGGACTCACTGCCCGCAATCGTCTGGTCCGCACAGTCCGATGGCGGCTTCGATTACTTTAACGAACGGTGGGCCGAATATACCGGCGCGCGGGTGGAAGAAAGTCTCGGGGCCGGCTGGACGCGCTTCGTGCATCCGGACGATGTCGATGCGAGCGTGATCGCGTGGTCGGTTGCGCGGGCGACCGGTGAGACGTACGAACAAGAACTGCGCCTGCGGCGTGGACGCGATGCATCCTATCGCTGGCACATCATTCGCGCGGTTCCCGTTCGGAACGATGCGGGTGAGATCATCCGCTGGTTCGGAACGACGACCGACATCGAAGAGCGTAAATTCGCTTACGAGCGCGAACGCGAATGGTCGAATTCCTTCCAGCGGGCGTCGCTGCCGCCGTCGCTACCGATGCTCCCCGGACTCACGTTTGATGCGGTGTACGAGCCCGGGCTCAGCGACGCCCAAGTCGGCGGCGATTGGTACGACGCACTGCGACTTGCCGACGGTCGCGTCCTCGTCTCCATCGGCGACGTTGCGGGCAGCGGCGTGCATGCAGCCGTCGTCATGGGCGTCGTGCGCCAGATTTTGCGCGGCATCGCGCAGGTCCACGCCGATCCTTCGCTCATGCTCGATGCAGCGGACCGTGCGCTGCGGGCCGAACATCCCGACGTGTTCGTCACCGCGTGGGTTGGGGTGCTCGACCTCGTCACGCGCACGCTCACGTACGCGTCGGCCGGACATCCGTATCCGATTCTGATCGCGCCGAATATGGGCGTGCGCGAACTCGAACATTCGGCGCTGCCGCTTGGGTTACGCAAAGGACACGACGGCGTTGCGAACATGGTCGAGATCCCCGATCATGCGACGCTCGTGCTCTACACGGACGGCTTGACCGAGTCAACGCACGACATTGCCGCGGGGAACGAGCGCCTACTCGAAGCGGCTCGCTCACGCACCGATGCGAGCGCGTCGTTTCCCGCGCACGCGATCGCTCGAGCCGTCATTCCCCACGGCTCGCATGACGATGTCGCGATTCTCGTCGCGCAAACCGATTACGCGCTGATCGAATCGCAGATCGAGCGCTGGACATTCGATGCCGGTGACATGTCGACGGCGACGCGGGCACGGCGCGCGTTTTGCGCCTCGCTCCAGTCGCGCGGCATTCCGTCGGATATGCTGCCGAATGCCGAGTTGATTTTCGGCGAACTCATCGGCAATGCGATCCGGCATGCGCCCGGCATGGTCGACGTGGTTGTAGATTACAGCACCGATCAGCCTGTGCTCCACGTCCTCGACCGCGGCGCGGGCTTTCGGCACATCAGCCGACTGCCGGCCGACCCGCTCAGCGAATCCGGGCGCGGTCTCTTTATCATCTCGTCGGTCGCCGAGGACTTCACCGTGACGCTACGGCCCGACGGCGGCAGCCACGCTCGCGTCATCATTGCGACCGCGTATGTGGGCGACGTCCGCGACCGCGCCGAGGCACAATCGTCCTTCGCGTAACCGCCCTTGGGGAATCTCGTGCCGGGTGCACGAATCAAAGGGGTGATGTTTCGCTATTTGACGGCCGGTGAATCCCACGGGCCTGCCCTCGTTGGTATCCTCGATGGAATTCCGGCCCACCTGAAGCTCGACGTCGAGCGGATCGATGCGGCCCTGCGCGCGCGCCAAGGCGGCTACGGCCGCGGCAATCGCATGAAGATCGAGACCGACCAGGTCGAATTTCTCGCGGGCTTGCGCGGTTCGGTGACGCTGGGTTCGCCGCTGGCGATCGTGGTGCGGAATAAGGATCACGCGAACGTGCGCGACTTGATGGACCCGCTCACGGGCACCGGCAAACCGCTGACGAACCCGCGACCGGGGCACGCCGACTACGCCGGCGCGATGAAATACCGCGAACGCGATCTGCGCAACATTCTCGAGCGCGCGAGTGCGCGCGAAACGGCGATGCGCGTAGCGATTGGGGCGATCTGCGCGCAGTTTCTCGAGCAACTCGGCATTCACACAACCTCGCATACCTCGCGCATCGGCTCGGTCGCGGCGCCGCCGCTCGATCGTATCGACCCGGCTATCGTCAACGAGAGCGACGTGCGGTGTCCGGACCCGGCGACGGCGCAAGCGATGATCGATGCGATCGACGTCGCAAAGAAAGCGGGCGACACGCTTGGCGGCCAGTTCACGATCACGATTACCGGCGTTCCGGCAGGCATCGGCAGCAACCGGCAACCCGATACGCGCCTCGATGGCGTCATCGCCGGTGCGCTCATGGCGATGCAAACCGTGAAAGCCGTAGAAGTAGGCATCGGCTCGGAGGTCGGCGCGCTGCCGGGTTCCGAGGCGCACGACACGTTTGCCTACGCCGGAAGCGAACTCGTACGCGGCTCCAATCGCGCCGGCGGCATCGAAGGCGGAATGTCCAACGGTCAAACGATCAGCGTACGCGTGAGCGTCAAAGCGATTCCTACGTTGATGAAAGCGCTGCCGTCCGTCAATCTGCATGAAGGCGTGGACGCACCGGCATCGATTGTGCGCAGCGACGTCTGCGTGGTGCCGGCGGCGGGGCTCGTCGGCGAGGCCATGGTGCTCATCGCGCTCATGGGTCCGATTCTGGAAAAGTTTGGCGGCGATTCGATGGAGGAGACGCGCGACAATTTCGAACGCTCCGTGTCGGCTGCAAACGACCTCTTCAACGCGGCGCACCGGTGAGTCGGCCGATCGCACTCATCGGCTTCATGGCGGCAGGCAAAACGACGATCGGTCGACGCCTTGCAAAACTGCTCGCGCGCGAATTCGTCGATACGGATGCCGTCATCAGCGCCAAATACGGTCCGATCCCGGAGATTTTTGCAACGCAAGGCGAGGCGGCGTTCCGGCGCTATGAATGTGACGTCGTGGCCGACGTCTTAGTCGGCGAGCGCGTGGTCGCACTTGGCGGAGGCGCGGTCACCTACGCGCCGACGCGGGCGCTCATCGCCGAGCGCGCGTACCGGATCTTCATCGAAACGACGCCGGCATTCACGCTCGAACGATTGAAGAACGCACGCGTTACGCGACCCCTCGCCGGCGCGGCGCCAACGGTGGAATCGCTCGCGGCGATCTTCGCCGAACGGTTGCCGTTCTACCGTGATGCGGACCTGACGATCAGTGGCGATGGCCGCACCAGTACCGACGTCGCTCGCGAGCTTGCGGAACGTTTAGCATGACGCGCCTCGAAGAACTCGGATATCCCGTCATCGTCGGCGGCAACGTCGCAAAAGAAGTCGCGGCGATCGTCGCCGAGCGCGGATTCACGCGCGTTGCGATCGTGTGCGATAAGAACGTCGAGGCAATTGCGCGGCGCATCGGTCGCGCCATCAAAGGCCACTTAGGCGTCGTGCCGTTCGCCCTGGGCGAGCGCCGTAAGACGCTCGCGACCGTTAGCAAAGTGCTCGACGCACTCGCGGAGCTTGGCGCCGACCGACGTACGCTCGTCATCGGTGTCGGCGGCGGCGTCGGCGGCGATCTCTTTGGGTTTGCCGCCTCGATCTACATGCGCGGCGTGCCGTATCTCAACGTCGCAACGTCGCTCGTCGCGATGGTCGATGCGTCGGTCGGCGGAAAAACGGGCGTCGATTTGGCAGCCGGAAAGAATCTTGCCGGGACGTTCAAAGATCCGGTCGCCGTCGTTGCGGATATCGATGCGCTTGCAACGCTCCCGGAGCGATTCTTGCGCGAAGGTCTTGCCGAACTCGTCAAGCACGGGATCATCGAAGGCAACGATGCCTTCGACTCGCTCGAGACCCTCGCGCCGCATCCGCTGCGCAAGTGGCCGTGGGAGACCGTCGTATCGGAATCGATTCGCATCAAGGCGATGTACGTCAACGACGACCGCTTCGAGGCGGGCGCCCGCGAAGTGCTCAACCTCGGTCACACGGTCGGCCACGCGATCGAACGCGCGAGCGACTTCCGCATCACGCACGGCAACGCCGTCTCGATCGGACTGCGGGCGGCGGGCCTGCTCGCGATGCGCACCAAGCGCTTCTCAACGCGCGATCACTTGCGCGTGCTCTCGCTACTCGCCCTCTTGCGATTGCCGCTCCACGTCGAGAACGTCAATGTTGGCGAGATCGTCGATGCGATGGGTGCCGATAAAAAGAAGCGCGACGGCATGTTGCGATTCGTGTTGCCGCGCAGTATCGGCGATGTCGAATTCGGCGTCAGCGTCCCCGCCGCGACGATCCGCTCGGTCATCACCCGCTGCACGCATCTTCCCGGAGATCGCGAATTCCGCTAGTCGTCGACGTCCTCGTTCAACTCAAAACCGCGCGCTTCGATCGTCCGCTCACCTATCTTGTCCCACCGGAGATGGTGCTTGAGGTCGGCGATGTCGTGCGCGTTCCGTTCGGCCCGCGCGAAGCGTATGCATACGCGGTCACGGGCGTTCGCGAGCATGCCGATCCGCCCGCAAATCTGCGCCCGATTGCATCGAAGGCCACGACTCCGCGCGCCTTCGATGCAATGGGGCTCTCCCTCGCGCAGTGGGTCGCGGGATACTATCTTTGTTCGCTTGGCGAGGCACTCTCGGCGGTCGTTCTCGGCGGAGCCATCCCGCGTGCCGTGGATCGATTCGTGCCGGTACGCGAGACACCACCGATCGCCTCGAGCGTTCCGGAGCGACTTCTGCGCCTCATCTGGAACGATCTGCGCGAAGGGTTTAGCCTCGAGGGATTCTTGCGCCATGCGGAGGCACGGCGCGCGGGCGATCGGCGCACGCTACTCGGCTATCTCCAGACCCTGACGCGTAGCGGCGATTTGGTGCGACGACGTGTTTTCGGCGGGGCGCGGACGAAAACGACGCTCGTCCGCACGCTCGTTCCCGGTAGGGGCGAAATCGGCGGGAAGAAAGCGGCCGCACTCGTCGCATTCGTGTGCGAGGCCGGGAGCGTTCGCCGACCCGATGCGCTGCTCGCCGGATTTTCGAATGCCGTCATCGCGCGCGCGATCAAGACCGGTGCCGTGCGCGAAGAGCAGCGGCCGGTGGGCATCGAGCGCGATGCGCTGATCCGGTTGCCAACGTTCGTCGCAACGGACGAACAACGAGAATCGATCGATGCGATTGCCGCGGCACTCGATGCCGGTGCCTACGCGCAGTTCTTGCTGCACGGCATTACGGGCAGCGGCAAGACCTTCGTGTACATCAGCGCGATTGCGAAGGTCCTGGCCGCCGGTGGGCGAGCGATCGTCCTTGTGCCGGAGATTTCGCTCACGCCGCAGACCGCACGGCGCTTCGAGGATGCCTTCGGTAATCGCGTCGCGGTGTTGCACTCCGCGCTCTCGGATCGCGAGCGCTTCGATGCGTGGCAAGCAGCGGCACGCGGCGAGATCGCCGTCGTCGTCGGGGCGCGCAGTGCCATCTTCGCGCCGCTTGCCGACGTCCGCCTCGTTGTGGTTGACGAAGCGCACGAGACGTCATACAAACAGGACACCTCACCGCGCTATCATGCGGTGAGCGTTGCCCGCGAACGGATGCGCGTTGTTGGCGGTGTCGTCGTCCTTGGGAGCGCGACGCCGTCGGTCGACGACTACGCGCGCGCGCGCGCCGGACGATTCCCGCTCTTGCGGCTGCGTAAGCGTGCGACGGCAATGCCGCTGCCGCAGACCCAAATCGTCGATATGGCAGCAGAACTCGAAGCGGGGAATCGCCGGATTTTTTCAAGTGCCCTCGTCGAGGCGATGACCGCGCGCATCGAACGCGGCGAGAAGACGGTGCTCTTCGTGAATCGGCGCGGGAGCGGTGGTTTCATCTTGTGTCGTTCGTGCGGATACGTGCCGAATTGCCTGCGTTGTTCGACTTCGCTTGCCGCGCACCGCAGTGAGGGGCTGCTGCGCTGTCACTACTGCGATGCGCAATCGATGATTCCCGAGCTCTGTCCGCAATGCGGCGGCGGTCCGATTCGCGAATTCGGCGTCGGCACCGAACGCGTCGTGACCGATGTCCAACGCCTTTTTCCAAACGCGCGCGTCCTGCGCATGGATAGCGATACGACGACGCGCGTCGGGGATCACGCGCGCATCCTCGATGCCTTTGAGGCTGAAGGCGATGTCCTCGTCGGGACGCAGATGGTCGCGAAGGGATTGGATTTTGCGGGCGTCACGCTCGTGGGTGTTATCGCGGCCGACATCGGACTCCACATGGCCGATTATCGCGCGTCGGAGCGGACGTTCGGGCTCATCACGCAAGTGAGCGGTCGCAGCGGTCGCGCGGTCCTCGGTGAGGCGATCGTGCAGACGTACTCACCGACGCATCCGGCGATCGTTTTCGCAGCGAATCACGACTACGACGGTTTCGCGGAAGTGGAACTACGCGATCGCAAGATCACGGGCTATCCGCCGTATTCGCACCTCGTCTACCTCGGCGTCATCGGTCGCGACCAAGCGCAAACGGAAACGGCAGTTGAGGCGTACGCATCGCGCTTGCGGACGGAATCCGGGTGGGCGACGCTTGGTCCCGCGCCCTATCCGATTGCAAAGCTCAATAACGAGTGGCGGTATCGAATCGCGCTGCGTGGCAAAGACCTTGCGGCGGTGCGTGCCTTCATCCGCGAAGTCATCGTACCATTGTCCCGGGCGGACTCGACGACCCGGCTCCTCATCAATGTAGACCCGTAAGCGGCGGTGTCGCCGCCAAGGGGCACGTGCCTTCAAATCGAACCGCATGCCATGGTAAAACTCTCCATCAACGGCAAATCCCATCAACTGGACGTTCCCGCCGAGATGCCCCTGCTCTGGGCGATCCGCGATGTCGTCGGTTTGACCGGAACGAAGTTCGGCTGCGGCATTGCCGCGTGCGGAGCCTGTACCGTCCACGTGGATGGTGTCGCCGTGCGCTCGTGCACGTTGCCCGTCGCCGCTGCTGTTGGGAAACGCGTGACGACGATCGAGGGACTCGCGCCGATCGATAAACCGCATCCGGTGCAAGTCGCCTGGGTGGCCGAAAACGTGCCGCAATGCGGCTATTGTCAGTCGGGGCAAATCATGACGGCGGCCGCCCTGCTCGCGCAGAAGCCAAAGCCGACCGATGCCGACATCGATGTGACGATGACGAATATCTGTCGCTGCGGGTGTTATCCGCGCATCAAATCGGCGATCAAGAAAGCCGCGGGGATCGCATGATGACGATCGGACGTTCGAACTTTCTGCGCGTCGTCGGTGCCGCCGGTGCGGCGCTCGCGCTCGGTATCGAGAGCGCACCGCCCGAAGCGCTCGCCGGTCAAACGTTTTCGCCGGTCGCGTGGGTGCGCATGAGCCCCGATGGTCTGACGACGGTGATGATGAGCCAAAGCGAGATGGGGCAAGCGATCACGACCGGTCTTGCGATGCTCGTCGCCGAGGAACTCGACGTCCCGTTTTCGACCGTGCGGTTCGAGATGGCACCGGTCGATCCCAAGTTCTACAACCCGGTTTCGCACGAGATGTCGACTGGCGGCAGCAAGAGCACGCCCACGTTGACTCCCGTGATGCGACTTGCAGGCGCGACAGCGCGGGCGATGATCGTTGCCGCTGGGGCGCAAACGTGGAACGTCGATCCCAAAACGTGCACGACCTCGGATGGTATCGTGACCGGTCCCGCCGGTCAAACAGCAAAATTTACCGCGCTTCTGGACCTCGCTGCAACGCTTCCCATCCCCGATGCAAAGACGATCGTCCTCAAAACGCCGGATCGTTTCAAGCTCATCGGCACGCGTCAGCGGCGACTCGACCTCGTTCCGAAAACGAACGGGACCGCGGTGTACGGAATCGACGTCAAGGTCCCCGGTATGAAGTATGCCTCGATCGAAAAACCGCTGCAAATCGGCGGCACGATCGCGACGTTCGACGCCGCGGCCGCGCTGAAGATGCCAGGCGTCCGAAGCGTTTTTCGCGTTCCCTCCGGTATCGCTGTGGTAGCGGATAACACGTGGGCCGCGTTTCAAGGACGCAAGGCGCTCAAAGTGACCTACACTGCGGGTCCAAACGCCGGCGTTTCCACCGCATCGATCTATGGCAAGGCACGCGAACTCGTCAAGACCGACGGCGCGGTGATCAAGTCGGTCGGCGATGCGAAAGCGGCGATCGCCGCTGGCAAACCCATCGTCGCAAATTACGAGACGCCGTATCTCGCGCACGCGCCGATGGAGCCGATGAATACGACTGCCGACGTACGCGCGGATCGCGTAACGCTCTGGTCGCCCACGCAAGCGCCGACGCGCGCGCAAGCGGCCGCTGCAAAAATCACCGGTCTTCCGCTCGAAGCGGTGTTCGTCAATACGACGTTTCTGGGCGGCGGTTTCGGCCGCCGCAGCGAGACGGATTTCGTCGCCGATGCGGTCCACGTTTCCAAAGCGGCGGGCGTTCCGATCAAACTGGTTTGGACGCGCGAGGACGATATTCGCAACGATCCGTATCGCGCCGGAACCATTCACGCACTGAGCGCGACGCTCGCGGCCGACGGGCGCATCGATGCGTATCGACACACGGTTGCCAATTCATCGATTGCCGCGCGCACGCGGCCGGCATCGATCAAGAACGGCGTCGACATGGCCGTCAATCGCGGTACGGGCGATTTCGCCTATGCGATCGGGAAGCAGCTCGTCGACTATCACCTGCTCGACGTCGCGATTCCGGTCGGCTATTGGCGCGCACCGCTCACCAACGCAAACACGTTCGCGACCGAGTCGTTCATCGATGAAGTCGCGCATGCAGCGGGCAAAGATCCGGTCGCCTATCGCCTCTCGATGATCGAACCCGGCTCGCGTGCGGCAGCCGTCCTGCAGCGCGCAGCAAAGCTCGCGGCGTGGGGCTCGCCCTTGCCCAAAGGCCACGCACACGGCGTCGCGATGGCACGCTGGGATGAAGGCTGGGTTGCAACGATCGCCGAGGTCTCGATGAAAGCCGGGAAGCTCAAAGTACACAAGCTCACCGCCTCGGTCGACGTCGGGATGCCGATCAACATCGAGGGCATCGAGCAGCAGGTTCCCAGCGCCATGATCTATGGGCTGTCCGCAGCGCTAACCGGCAAAATCACGTTTGCCGACGGCGTCCCGCAGCAGAAAAACTTTACCGACTACCCGGTCCTCCATATGGCGGACTCTCCGAAATTCGTCGTCGATATCGTGCGAAATCTCGAGAGCCCGATGGGCGCAGGTGAGATCGGGACGCCGTGCGTCGCACCGGCGCTCGCGAACGCGATCTTCGCGCTAAACGGGAAACGCATCCGGACGCTGCCGCTGAACGACGCACTCGCCTAGCATGGCATGGATTAAAATGCTCGGTCAGATGGCGATCGGTCTTGCGGCAACGGAGCTGAAGAAGCCCGAGAATCAAGAGCGATTGCGGAAGGCCGCAAACGAGATCGCCGGCGCCATGAAAGACCCCGCAACGCAAAAACAACTGGCGGAGTCGGCAAAGTCCGTCTCAAGTGAGGTCGCGCGGACGCTCGGCAAACGCGTCGGCTCGATCAAAGAGGCCATCAACATTCTACGGGAGCCGAAGAAGCCGGAGTAAACGCGATGAACATGTTCGACCCCTTCAACGTCACCAAAGTCTCGCTCGATATCTGGAAAGCAATGCTGGCGCAGCCCGCCTCGCTGTTCGATGGGCAAGCCGGATTCATGCGACGCTGGATGGAGCTTGTCGATCAATCGTTTTCGCGCGCGTCGGGTCAAGATGTACCGGATCTCGTCGCTCCGCCCAAAGGCGATAAGCGCTTTGCCGATCCGGCCTGGACGGAGAATCCCGCGCTCGATACGATGAAACAAGCCTATTTGATCGCGACCGAGACCACGATGGGCATGCTCTCCGGCGTCTCCGGCGTTGATCCGGCGACCGTGCGCCGCGCACAATTTTTTGCAAAGCAGTTCACCGATGCGATCAGTCCCTCGAATTTTGCCTGGGTGAATCCGGTCGTCGTCCAAGAAACGATCCGCACCGGCGGCCAAAATTTGGTCAAAGGCATGCAGAATCTACTGCAAGACATCAACGAAAACGAAGGTCGCGTCGCGCTCGTCGATACGAGCGCTTTCGAAGTCGGCAAGAACATCGCGACGAGTGAGGGCACCGTCGTCTTCCGGAACGAGCTGATCGAACTCATTCAGTACGCGCCGCGCACCGAGAGCGTGCATGAGACGCCGCTCGTGATCGTCCCGCCGTGGATCAATAAGTTCTACATCCTGGACTTGCAGCCCGAGAACAGCCTGATCAAATACGCGACCGAACAGGGAATCACCACGTTCGTCGTGTCATGGCGCAATCCCGATGCCTCGCTTGCGGATTTTGGGATGGACGACTATCTCGAACTGGGCGCGCATACGGCGTGTCGCGTAGCCAAAGCCATCGCCGGCTCGGAACGAGTCAACGTGATCGGTTATTGCATCGGCGGCACGCTCGTTTCGATGCTGCTCTCGTACCTTGCAAAAACGGACGAGCCGCTCGTGAATGCAGCGACGCTTTTTGCCTCGCTCACGGATTTCTCGGATCCCGGCGAGATCATTAATTTTCTCGGTGACGGCGCAATCGAGTTGATCGAGCAGAAGATGCAAGAGAAAGGTTATCTCACCGGCCGCGAGATGGGCGATACGTTCAACATGCTGCGCGCAAACGACCTAATATGGTCGGTTGCCGTCAATCGCTATCTGCTCGGGAAAGACGCGCCCGCCTTCGACCTGCTCTACTGGAATCAAGACGCGACGCGTATGCCGCTCAAGATGCACTCGTTCTATCTGCGCGAGATGTATATCGCAAACAAGCTCGTCGAACCGGGTGCAATCGTCATGAACGACGTGCCGATCGATCTTGGCGATATTCACAGCGACCTCTACATCGTTGCTGCCCAAGAAGATCATATCGCGCCGTGGCGTTCGGTCTACCGGCTCACGCAAAACGTGCGCGGACAGACGCGTTTTCGCTTGGGGCATTCCGGGCACATCGCCGGCATCGTGAACGCACCGTCAAAAAACAAAGGCTTCTGGTACGGTCGTGAGGGCGATGCGGCCACGAACAACCCGCCCGATCCGGATGTGTGGATCGAGTCGGCACCAAAGCACGAGGGTTCGTGGTGGACGGACTGGTCGGCCTGGATCAAAGACCGATCGGGATCGCTCGTCTCCGCGCGCAGGACGGGATCGCACGCGACGTATCCGGCTCTTGCGGCCGCCCCCGGTACGTACGTTCGCGAATAAAATTCGCGACACGCGGTTGTATACGGTGGTCGCTCCGTAAATCGTCTTACGAGGGCAAACGCAAGAGTTCGCGTGCGTTGCGGTTGTACAGTTTTTCGCGCACATCGTCTGGGAGTTCGAGTGAGTCGAGCGCGCGGATCGTCTCGCGGATGAAGAGCGGTCCGCCCTCCGGATCGAACGGGCAATCGGTACCGAAGAGCGAGTGATCGTGGCCGAAGAAATCTAGACCGCAGCGAATCGCTGGAGCCGAACCGTTGACCGACGTATCGGCGTAAAATTTCCGGAAGTAATCGACGGGACGTTTCCCCTTCGCGTTCATCGCTTTTACGATGCCCGTGTAGTCGACGTCGGCCGTGCGCGTGCCCATCTGATCCATGCCAAGACCAACGCGCGCCTCGAGATACGGGACCATCGCGCCCATGTGGTGCGTGATGATCTTGAGGTTGGGCCAACGATCGAAGAAGCCGGAGAAGACCATGCGGGCCATCGCAGCGCTGGTTTCGTACGGCCATCCAAAGAGCCACCAGATTTCGTACTTCGACGATTTTTCGCTCGCGTAGTCGGTCATCGATGGACCGCGTGTCGGATGCAACCAAATCGGCAGATCGTAGTCATGCATTTTTTGGAAGATCGGCGCGAACTCGTCTTCATCGAGCGGACGTCCGTTCACGTTCGTAAAAATTTGAATGCCCTTCGCGCCGAGGTGTTCGATCGCGCGCGTCATTTCCTCAAGCGCGGCGGGTACGTTGTTCATCGGGAGGGACGCAACCCAAGCGGGAAAACGATCCGGATGCTTGCGAGCGATCTCGGACATCCCGTCGTTTGCAAGGCGCGCCAGTTCCGGCGAGCTGTCCGGCGGTGCGATCGCCTCGATCGTCGGCAGTGAGAGCGTGAGGACTTGCTGATACTCGCCGAACTCTTCCATCATCTTGAGTCGCGCGTCCAAATCCCAGAGCACGGGGATATGGAGCCAGCGTTTGATCGCGCCTTTGTCCGGCGCGACTTCGAGCATTCGATCGAAGAACGCCTTGGGGAAGATGTGCGGAAAGATATCGATCTTCATCATGTGCTCCCGGCGATGTTTTTTGCGATGATGACGATTCATCAGCGTACTGTCAATTCTCCCGCCGACGGAACGGGAAGTATGGAGGCAATTGACAGTATGCTGACGATAGGCTACGGTACCGAAAATTTGAGGAGGCCGACCAGTGGGCACGAATCGCTCCCGGCAACACGGCATCGATCGTTGGGTACGCGACGAACGACTGGGCGCGATCTATCGCCGTCCCGGCTTTATGATCCGGCGCGCCCACCAAGTCGCGATCGGCATTTTTGCTGAGGAATGCGCCGACCTCGATCTCACGCCGCAGCAACACGGCGTTCTGAGCGCCCTCGCTCGGTTTCCCGGTATCGATCAGATCTCGCTCGGTCGTTTGCTTGGCCTCGATCGTTCGACCGTTGCCGGTGTCGTCGGACGCCTAAGCGATCGCGGCCTAGTGCGGCGCTCGGTGAGTCGCGTCGACCGGCGTCGTCTCTTACTCGCACTTCGGGCTGCCGGGACGCGGGCACTCGAGGCTTCACACGGCGCTGCCGAGCGAGCGCAGGAGCGTTTGCTCGCGCCGCTCTCGGCGAGCGAACGAACGCAGTTTCTCACCCTCCTCGAACGCGTTCTCGACGAACACAATCCGAGCACGCGCGTCCCGGTCTCGCACGGTTCGTACGCGGACCCGCGAATGACCGCAAACGCGCTGCGTGAGTGAAAGAGGCCAGTACATGAACCGTTCGCATGTCATCGTTTCCAGTGTCGCGTCCTTGCTCGCACTTTCCACGCGGGCACGTGCCGAGACGCCGCCGATCAAGATTAGCGTTGCGACGACACCGATCGACATCGGCGCCCAGGTGCTCTTCGCGAAGGACGCGGGTTTCTTCAAGAAAGCCGGGCTCGATGTCGACGTCCGCTTGATCAACAATGGAGCGGCGATCGCCGCTGCCGTCGCGGGCGGCGCCGTCGATATCGGCCAAGCAAATCTTGTCTCACTTGCCACGGCCCACGAACGCGGTTTGCCGTTCGTGTTGATCGCGCCGGGCGGCTACTATTCGAGCGCCGAGCCAACGACGGCGATGCTCGTCGAGAAATCCTCGTCCATCAAATCGGCAAAAGATCTTAGCGGCAAAACGATCGCGGTGAGCGGGATCAAGAACATCACGCAAGTCGGTGCGTCGGCGTGGATCGATCAAAACGGCGGTGATGTGAACGCGATCAAGTGGATCGAACTGCCGTTTCCGCAAATGGCGCCGGCGCTCGCCGCGGGACGCGTCGACGCCGCCGTTATTGCCGAGCCCGAACTCTCGCAGGCGCTCAGCGCGTCGGCTCGCACGCTTGCAAACGTTTACACCTCGGTTGGAAACGGGTTCATGATCGGCGCGTGGTTTGCCAAAGGTGACTATGCAAAGGAGCATCCCGATGTGGTGAAGCGCTTTAACGAGGCGATTGTCGAGACATCGAAATGGGCGAATAGCCACCACGCCGAGTCGGCAAAAATTCTCGAAGCATATACCAAACAAACGATCGAACCGCAGATCAAGCGCGTGCGATTCGTCGAAAAGCTCACCGCCGCCGACGCGCAACCGCTGATCGACGCAGCAGCGAAATACAAAGTTCTCAAAGCGAGTTTTCCGGCAGCGGAGTTCATCGCCCAGTGATGCCGACACCGCTCGACCCGGCCGTGGTGCGCGGACTGCGCGAGACGATTGCGCTCGGCAGCCGGATCCTTGCCAAATTGGAACTGGTTGACTACCTCGGCCATATCAGTGCGCGCGTCCCCGGAAGTGAGTACGTCCTCATTCGCGCGCGCGGCGCCGAACAAGGCAGCCAGCTTCACCTTACTCCCGAACAAGTAACCCTCGTCGATCTGGAAGGCGAGCACGTCGAGGGCACCTTCCGACAGCCGGATGAAACCAAACTGCACACCGAACTCTACAAAGCGCGACCCGACGTTACCGCAATCGTGCACACACACCAGCCAATCGCAACGATCTTCGGCGATCTCGAAAAACCGATCTTGCCGATGCAAGGCGTCATGGCATCCGTCGTTCGTATGGAAATCCCGATCTATCACTCCGCTCGCAAAGTCACCACAACCAAACAAGGCGAGGACGTCGCACGGGCCCTTGGCGACAAGATGATCGTCCATTTGCAAAACCACGGCATCACGATCGTCGGCCAGAGCGTCCAAGAAGTCGTGATTAATGCAATTTGGCTCGAACATCAGGCCAAGCTCACCATGCTCGCCTCGACGATCGGAAACCCGCGCGGAATGAGTCGTGAGGATTTGGACATGCAAGCAAAGGACGCGTTTGGACTCGAAGGCCGCTGGCGCTACTACGTGGGTCTACTCGATGACTGAGACGCAAGTGCTGATCGTCGGCGCCGGGCCGGTCGGACTGACACTCGCACTCGATCTTGGGAAGCGCGGCGTTCGCTGCCTGATCGTCGACCGGAATACGAAGGCGAGCAAACTCCCGAAGATGGAGCGCTGTAACGCGCGCACGATGGAGATCTACCGTCGACTCGGCGTCGCCGACCGCGTGCGCGCGGCCGGATTGCCGAGCGACGTGCCGATGGACGTGTTCCTCGCACCGTCGATGGCGGATTCCGCGACCGTGCATCTGCCCTATCCCTCGGTCGACGATGCAAAAGCGCAAATCGCCGCGCGGAACGATGGTTTCCCGCTCGAACCGTATCAATTGATATCGCAATACACGATCGAGCCATTGCTGCGTTCGCTCATCGCTGAAGAGCCGACCGTTACGATTCGTTTCGGCTACGATTTCGAACGATTCGATCAGAACGCGACGGGCATCACGGCCACGATCGTCCATCCAGCCGGCGTCCGGGAGACCATCGCTGCCGACTACATCGTCGGCTGCGACGGCGGTTCGAGTACCGTGCGTAAAGCGCTTGGCATTCCGCTCTCGGGCGATGGCAACATCCGCAAACTTCGCCAAGCGCTCTTCTACGCGCCCGAGCTCTTCGAGAACGTTCCGATGGGAGGCGGTCGTCACTACCATCTGATGCAACCGCTCTTTCCGTTTGTCATCATTCAGGACAGCACCAAGCACTGGACCCTGCATGCACAAGCGGAGAGCGATGCCGAGATGCTGGAGATCTTCAAGCGTGCGGTGGGATTCGCAACGCCGATCGAGATGCTCTCGGTCAACGAGTGGACGCAGCATTTACTCTGCGCCGACCGCTATCGCGACCGTCGCGCGTTCATCGCCGGCGATGCCGCGCATCTCGTCATTCCAACCGGCGGCCTTGGGATGAATACCGGAGTCGGAGATGCGATCGATCTGGGATGGAAACTCGCTGCCGTGCTCGCGGGCTTCGGCGGCGAGGCACTGCTCGATTCGTACCAGAGCGAACGGCGACAAATCGGGCTGCGCAACGTGCGCGCCTCGGGAGCCGCGATGAAAGGTCGCTTCGAAGGCTGGCGTACCGCTCCCGATACGGCCGAGATGGCGCGACGGTTCGATGTCGAGCAGCGCAAAGTCACCGAGATTCTCGGGATCGAGGCGGGCTATCGCTACGTCGACTCACCGGTCATTTGGAGCGAACCGGGCGAGGGTCCCGATCCCGACAATCGCGATTACGTGCCAACGACTTGGCCCGGTGCGCGGTTGCCGCACGTCTGGCTCGAAGACGGCAGTGCCCTTGCCGATCGAATTGGCAAAGGCTACACGATCTTGCGGTTAGGAACAACGCCACCGCACGTCGATGCGCTTGCAGACGCGCTTCGTATGCACGGAGCACCGGTCGAGGTGTTGAGGCTTCCGGACGCTGCGGCGCGGCGCATTCTCGAGCGCGATCTGATTCTTGTTCGACCGGACTTGCACGTTGTCTGGCGCGGCGATACCTTGCCTGCCGATGCGGAGCGCATTGCGGCCGTAGCAACGGGTTTTGTGTTCGCCGATGCTCTCGGCTGAAGACAATGCGCGGCTGACGCGCGTCGGTGCGGGAACCCCCTGCGGATCGCTCCTGCGCCGCTATTGGCTGCCGTTCGCGCTTTCGTCAGAATTGCCGCAGGCGGATGGACCGCCGATCCGCGTGCGGCTCCTCGGTGAAGACCTCGTCGCGTATCGTACGCGCGAGCATGGCGTGGGTTTGGTCGATGCGTTTTGTCCGCACCGGCGCGCGCCGATGTTCTTCGGGCGAAACGAAGACGGCGGTTTGCGCTGCGTGTATCACGGGTGGAAATTCGAGGCCAGCGGCGCGTGCGTGGACATGCCCTCCGAACCACCCGATTCGCTCTTCCGCACCAAAGTGCAGATCGCTGCGTATCCGACCTGGGAAGGCGGCGGGATGCTGTGGGCATATCTCGGTCCTGCATCGGAGCAGCCGCCGCCGCCGGACTACGAATTCGTGCGCGCACCGGCGACGCATCGCTTTACATCGAAACACGTCCAAGATTGCAATTGGCTCCAAGCGCTCGAAGGCGGACTCGATTCCTCGCACGCGACGATCATGCACAACATGCAGATCGGCGACCTTGCGTGGCTTGCTAACTACGAGCGGACTGTCCCGAAGATCGATGTTGAAAAAACCGCGTACGGCTATGCTTACACCGGGATCCGGCGTGTCGCCGGAAACCAGTGGGTGCGGCTCTATCAGTACATCATGCCCTCGATCCAAATGCGCGGGCGCATCAAAGGCCTGCTCGGCGGACACAGCGAGTACGTGAACGACGGCGACGTGCCGACGATCAACGGACACGTGTGGGTGCCGATGGACGACGGAACGGTGGCGGTGTACAACTTTTTGTATTCCTCCGACCCGGCGTTGCCGGTGACGCCGGAGTTCGCGCAGGCATCGGAAATACGCGATGGGCGCGATCCCGCCCGCATCCGAGCGGACTTCCGCGGTACGCTCAACTTCGACAACGACTATGGCATCGATCGTGCGCTGCAGAAGACGTCGTCGTTCACCGGGATCGACGGAATCAATCTTCAAGATGTGGCGCTGCAAGAAGGCATGGGCCGCTGTGTCGATCGCACGCGCGAACATCTCGGCACGACCGACCGCGCGATTATCGTCATGCGCCAACTGCTGCTCGCTGCCGTGCGTGACGTCGAGGAAAACCGCGCGCCGCGCGGCCTCGATCCCGCGACGTATCGCGATGTGCGTGCACTCGATCATCTCGTTCCGGCCGACGCCGACTGGCGCGTCGCGCTTGCAGCGGAAATGCTTGCCAAATTTTAACGCCACTAGGAGATCGATCATGCGCATTCTCGCCTTCGCCCTCGCCGCATCGCTAGCCGTCCTCGCATCGCCCGCGGTTGGTGCGGATGCGCCGCTCACCCACGTGCGGATCGGCACGCCCGGCGGCGATGCGAACGCCGAAGCGTGGTACGCACAGGATGAAGGCTTCTTCCGGAAAGCGGGGATCGACGCCGAGACGCAAGCGATGCGTGGCAGCGGCGCGGGAACGACGGCGGCGGTCGTCGGCGGTGCGATCGACATCGGCGAGGCGGATCTTGTCGCGATTGCGGCGGCACGACAACACGGTGTTGCGCTCGTGATCCTCGCGCCCTCGGGCATGTATAGCGCGAGCGCTCCGACGACGGCACTGATCGGCGCAAAAAACGGAGCGATCCGCTCGGCAAAAGATCTGGACGGCAAGACCATCGCCGTTCTGTCGCTCGAAGGTCCCTCGCGTGTGGGCACGTCGGCGTGGATCGAGAAAAACGGCGGACATCTCGAGACGGTCAAGTTTATCGAACTAGGAGCACCGCAGATGGGCGAGGCCGTCGCGCGCGGCACGGTCGATGCCGCGACCGTTCCCGAACCGTATCTCACCCTTGCAAAAGAAAAAGACCAAGTACTCGGCGACATCTATACGGCGATCGCATCGCGATTCGAAATCTCTGCGTGGTTCGCTACCGCCGATTGGGTCAAGAACAATCCGGCGACGGCGCGTGCCTTCGTCTCCGCAATGCGTGCGACCGCCCAGTGGGCGAACGTTCCGTCGAACCGACCGCGTTCGGGCGAGATTCTTGCAAAATATCGCAAGATCGAACCCGCGCTGCTCGAGCGGATGACGCGAGCGACCTACGGTGAAATCTACGATGCGCAGTTCGCGCAGCCGCTCCTCGATGCGGCGTTCAAATACCACTCGATCCCGCGGCCCCAAAGCGCACGCGAACTTTTCGCTGCGCCCTAGCAAATCCGCGTTCGAGCGCAATCCGAGCGAGTGGTACGCACTACCGCCGTGCTCCTAAAGAACGTACAGCGCGATCGGACCGGAAGCAGTCCACTTGAGAGGATCGTTCGGCTGGCGTAGTGTCTGAAATACTAGTTAGATAGAATTTTGTGATGTAGGAGTGCCTGGATGCCGCGTAAGCGTTCCGAAACGTTGACCGATCACGAATTGCGACTGATGAATGTCCTTTGGAAACGCGCCTCCGCGACGGTGGCCGACATCGTCGAGTCGCTCGAACCGCCGCCGCTGGCGTACACGACCGTCATGACGACGCTAGGGACGCTTGAGGCCAAAGGCTACGTTTCGCATTCGAAATCGGGACGGGCGTTCGTCTACCGGCCCATCGTCGAGCGTGCGCAGGCGGCGACGTCGCTGCTCGATACGTTGCTCGAACGATTCTTCGGAAGTTCGCCCGGCGTTCTTGCGTTGAGTTTGATCGAAGACGAGCGACTCTCCGATGACGACGTCGCGAAACTCAAGCGCGTTATCGCGCAGAAGAAGCGCAAGGCATGAACACGATCGCGCGTGACGTTCTCGACATTCTTATCGCGGGCGTATGGCAAGATGCCGGAATCGCGCTCATCGGACTTACGATCCTCGCTGTTGGAGGGGTCCGGCTGAGCGCTCGAACGCGCACGCTTGCGATGCAGTTTTTGCTCGCGACGATGGTCCTTGTTCCGCTACTGACGACGGTTCCCAAACTGACTTCGTCGACGATCCGCGAAGTCGCAATCGCGCGGGCTGCGAGCCCGCCGAACATTGCTCCCCAGAAACCAGAGCTCCGCGTTGTCTCCCCCGACGGGGCCGTTCTTGTGTGCGCCGGGCTTTGGCTCCTCGGTGTCACACTCTACAGTTTACGATTGCTGAAAAGCACCGTCAGTCTTGCGCGGTTCGTCCGGCGCTGTGCGCCGATTAGGCTGCGCGGAAGCGTGCTGTTGCTAAGTTCACCCGACATTACGGTTCCGTTCGCATTCGGATTTTTGCATCCGCGTATCATGCTGCCACAGGACCTTGTCGAGCGAGGGGGCGAGGAGTTCGACTGCATCGTGCTTCACGAACTCGCACACGTGCGCCACGGCGATGCGTGGCTCAACGCGTTCGAGCGAATCGTCCAGACGTTGCTTTACTTTAATCCGGCGATCGCCATTGTTCTGCGATCGATCGCGATCGAACGCGAAGCTGCGTGCGATGACTGGGCAATCGATGAACGATGCGATCTCGATGCATACGTTCGAAGCTTAGCGTCCTTCGCGCTCCGCTGCACGCAACCACAAAAGCTTCCGGCCCTTGGTGTGTCGAGCTTTGTGCATGGAACGTTGAAACGACTGCAGCGCCTCGAGGATACGCGTTACAATCGCGCTGTCACACACTTGACTTGGGCTTTGGGAGGTTTTTCCGTTATGCTTCTGTTCATCGCGCTTAGTTTTCAGTTGTTCGCCCCGTCGATCGCGCTTGCGAGCGAATCCGCGCAGATCATCGTTTCGATTGACGCGCACGATCGCGTGCAGATCGAGTCCAAGTTCATCTCACCCGTGAACTTGCCCGAGACGTTTAAAACACTCAAAGCGAATGCGGGCGGCCGACGGAAATCGATCGTCATCAAAGCGGATCCGAAAGCGACGTACGGCGCGATTCTCCGCGTCATGGATGCGGCAAAGTCGGTTGACCTGATCGACTACCAGCGCCGGTTGAGATCCTCGGCGTAAAGTTCGATCGCGCGATGGTACATCGTGATTGACGGGTCGGTGCTGCTGCGAGCAAGTTCGCGCAGCAGCGTTGCAATCGCCGCGTGATGCTCGCCGCGATTGTAGTCGTTCATCGCGCGGAAGACACGAAAAGCGGCGTTTGAGGGATAGAGAAGAACGCCACCGCCGAGCACGCGTTCCGCATCATCCAGACGTCCGAGCGCACGAAGTGAACTCCCGAGTCCCAGCATCGCGTTCTCGCGTTCGGGCTCGCCGAGTCCGGCGGCCAACGCGAATTCGTAGTGGCCCACGGCCTCGGCTTCGCGGCCGAGCACGTCGAGCGTCCAGGCAAGCTGATACTGCGCCATCGCATCGGATGGATCGCGGACGACGATGGTTTGCGCGAACAGAAGCGCCTTCTCGGTGTTCCCGGCCTCGCGCAAGGCCATGATCTCGATGAGTTTTTTTGGATTCACGCAGCCTCAAAAGAAAAAGCCGCCGGCAATCGCCGACGGCTCACTCGTTCATCGCGGAGCGGGAATTACTTGGCTTTTGCCTTGCTCTTCGCGCCGACTTTTTTGGTGCGCTTTTCAGCGGCAACCGGCGCCGGAGTTGCCTTGAAGAGGGCAACGGCTTTGGCCAGGCGCGACTTCTTGCGGGCAGCTTTGTTGGGGTGGATAATCCCTTTTTGGGCCGCTTTGTCAAACTGACTCTCAACCGCGCGCACGACCATGTCGTCGCTCGAGGTCTTGGCCTTCTTGAAAACGGTCTTCAGACGCGTCTTCACATCGAGATTGCGCTTGGTGCGCTTCTCGGTCTGGCGAGTCCATTTAATGGCGGCTTTGATATTCGGCAAGGTCGGCTCCGTGCGTGCAAAGATCGCCCCGGTCCTCCGACCGCGGGCACAAAGGCTAGGCTACCACAGAATGTGCCACGCGACAAGCGCTATCGGCCTGGGCCGCTGACCATTTCCCGATAGCTGCCGTATCGGCTCTTGGCGATGGCCCCCGAATCCACGGCTTCAAGAACGGCGCAGTTGGGCTCGGCGATATGACGGCAATCGCCGAAACGGCACCGGGCAACGAACGGGGCGAATTCGACAAAGAGCTGCGCCAGCTCCCCGTGCGGCATCGGATCGAGCTCGAATTCGCCGATCCCGGGGCTATCGATGAGAAAGCCGCCGCCCAGTTCGTAGAGCCGGGCCGAGGTCGTGGTCTGCTTGCCGTGTCCGAACTTCGAGAGGTCGCCGACGACGCCAATGCCGCCGAGCGCTTTGAAGATCGAACTTTTGCCGACGCCCGAGTTGCCCACGAGCAAGGCTTTCAGGCCTTTGATCGCCTCGCGCAAGTCTTCGATGCCCTCGCCGGACTTCGGCTGGAGCATCAGTGTCTGCGTTCCAATCGAGTCGTAAAGCGCCCGGGTGGCATCAGCTGCTCCCGGCGGCGCAAGATCGGCCTTCGTAAGAAGAAGCATCGATCGAACCCCGTGTTGCGTCGCGAATGCAACCAGGCGGTCGATCATGGCGAGATGCAGCGCCGGTTCGACGATCGCTGCAACGATCGCCACGGTGTCGATATTCGCCGCCATCGTTTTCGTCCGGCCGCCCGGTGTATGGCGAACCAGTGCGAAACTGCGCGGCTCGGTCGAATCGATGACGGTGCGGTCGTCGTCCATCGCGGATGCTCGCACGCGGTCGCCCGGCACGATCATCTCCGCGTGCCGGTCGCCTTTCCGTAGGCTTGCGAGACGCGGCTCGGATTCGCCATCGAAGACGACCCAGGCCGCATTGCGGCCGACGGCAATCACGCGGCCGGTAAATGAACGCTCGGGCACGGCGCTTAATCTACCACGGTGAACGTTTTGCTGCGCGTCGCCCTGCGCATCGATGATGCGGACGCGCGCGACGCCGTGCGCGACGCCGTCTTTGGCGCGGGTCGGCCCGCGGGCGTGGTCGCGTGCGAGATGCAAGAAAACGAACTGATCATCGACGTGAACGATGCTACCACACCGATCGAACTTGTCCTCACGATTGCCGACCTCGAACTGCAGCGGTTCCGGTTGCCGCGTCGCGTCCGGCTGATCGGCGATCTGCCGGATGCAACGGCGGTGCGCATTGCGGCTGCGGGCCTGGGCGAGCCGGACCTCACCGTCGCGCGGCTCTTGGAAACGTATCTTCCGGAGGACACCGCGTGACGCTGCCGGGCTCGTTTTCCTTCACGCTGCCCGACGCGATCGACATCATCGCGACGAGCATCCTTGCGTATTATTTGCTACTGCTCATCCGCGGGACGCGCGCGGTGCAGATCATGCTCGGGCTCTTCGTGCTCGTGATCGTGCTCGCGCTCTCGAATCTCTTACATCTGCTCGTGCTCGCAACGGTCATGCAGTATCTCTTGCTCGGTACGGCGGTTACATTGCCAATCGTCTTTCAGCCCGAACTCCGGCGCGCACTCGAACAGATCGGCCGCGGCGGGTTTCTTGCGCGACCGCAAACGACCGAAGAGAATCTCGCGGTGACCGAAGCCGTCGCGATCATTTCTCAGGCGGCGTTCGGACTCTCCCGCGAGCGCATCGGCGCGCTTATCGTGATCGAACAAGCAACCGGCTTACGCGAATTCCTGGAGAGCGGAACGCAGCTCGACGCCCGGATCTCGATCCCGCTGCTGGCCTCACTCTTCAACCCGCGCTCTCCGCTCCACGACGGGGCAGCGATTGTGCGCGGCGCGACCATCGAGAGCGCCGGTTGCTATCTGCCGCTCTCCGATGCGATCGTGACGGACCGCCATTTTGGCACCCGCCATCGCGCGGCGCTCGGGCTCTCCGAACAAACGGATGCCGTGATCGTGGTCGTCTCCGAAGAGACGGGCTTCGTCTCGGTTGCACGCGACGGTCGGCTCTCGGTTGAGATCGACAATGAAGAGCGCCTGCGCAAGGTGCTCTATGCATGCGTACGCGAGACCCGCTCGCCTCGCCAGGCCGCCGGCGGCATTCTCGCTAAAATCCGACTCCCACGTGCTAACACTCGTACGGAAAAACTTCGGACTTAAGATTTTGGCTCTCGCTCTAGCCGTCTCGGCCTGGGCCTATTTCCATTACTCGGCGAGTCCTCAAATTACGGCGCACTTCGATCAACAACTGAGCGTGCCGATTACCCTGACCGGTCTACGAGCCGGCAGCGTCGCGCGATTCAACGAACGAGAAGCCCTCGTCACGATCGTCGCGCCGCGCAACGGTCCTGCGATCAAACCCGATCAGGTTAAAGCCGTTCTCAACCTCGATGAGAAGGCCGCCGGCGTCTACAATATTCCGATTCAGATTATCGCTCCGCCGCTGGACATCCGGTCGTTCTCGCCGGCCTCGGTGACGCTCGAAATCGCGCGCCTCGAGGAGCGTAGCGTCCCGATCGCCATCGACTATACCGGCGATCGAAAAGGCAGCATCGTGGTCGACAGCGTGGCGGTGTCGCCGCGCACGACGACCTTGCACGGCACCGCAAACGATCTTGCGCGCGTGAACGCCGTACGGATTGCGATTCCGTTCTTGCACGATGCGACGACCTACGATGCGATGACGAAGCCCATCGCAACCGATCTGCGCGGCAATGAAGTTTCCGGCGTTCAAGTCTTTCCCAGTGCCGTTCGCGTTCGCGTCCGGTTCGTTAAACCCGATACGGAGAAAAAAGCCCCGTGAGTCGTCTCTTTGGTACCGATGGCGTGCGCGGCGTAGCCAACGCCGATCTGCAGCCCGAACTCGCATTCGCCTTAGGGCGCGCGGCCGCAGCGGCGTTTAACCGCACCGTCGCACCCGAACATCCCGTCGTCGTCGGTCGCGATACGCGACTCTCGGGCTCGATGCTCGAAGCGGCGATCGTCGCGGGCATCACCTCGACCGGACGCAACGTCGTGCAAGTGGGCGTCGTACCGACGCCGGCGGTTGCGGCAATTACGCGTTTGATCGAAGCCGCTGCCGGCGTCATGATTAGCGCTTCGCATAATCCGATCGAAGATAACGGGATCAAGTTCTTCGGCGGCGACGGCTTCAAACTCAGCGATGCGGCAGAAGATGCCATCGAAGCGCTCGTGCACGATCCGGCAATCGCACGCCCGACGCATCACGACGTTGGAGTGGCAACGCACGCGCGCGGTTTGATCGACCGCTATTTCGCACAGCTGCTCACGGCTGGTGCCGATCTGAGCGGAATGACGATCGTCGTCGATGCCGCATATGGCGCGGCCTGGGACGTCGGTCCGCGCATCCTGCGGAAGCTCGGTGCAGACGTTATCGCGATCAATGCCGCTGATGACGGCGCGCGTATCAACGTGAATTGCGGCGCGACGAATCTTGCTATGCTGCAGCAAACGGTAAAACAAACAACAGCAGAACGCGGCGGACCGGTCGTCGGGGTGGCCTTCGACGGCGACGCCGATCGCGCACTTTTTGTCGATGAAACGGGCGCGATTCTCAGCGGCGATCACATCATGCTCATCGTCGGTCGCGAATTGAAACGCCGGGGCGCGCTCGCAGGCAACGTTGTTGTCGGTACCGTCATGAGTAACGTCGGCCTCGAACGCGCTTTCGCGCACGAAGGCATCCGCCTTTTGCGCGCCGCCGTCGGTGACCGGTACGTCATTGAAATGATGCGCGAAGGCGGCTATGTCTTCGGCGGCGAGCAGTCGGGACATATCATCGATCTTGCGCTCAATACCACGGGCGATGGGCCGATGAGTGCCGTCGCGCTCTTTTCGATTGTTGCGCGTTCGGGCAAGTCACTCCACGAACTCGGCGCCGCACTCACCGTCTATCCGCAAATTTTGCTTAACGTGCGCGTTACAAATCGGGCCGTACTCAGCACCGATCCGCAGATAAGCGCGGCGATCGCAGCTGCTGAAGCCGAACTCGGCAGCGAAGGCCGCATCCTCGTTCGTCCATCGGGGACCGAGCCATTGATCCGCGTGATGATCGAGGGAAGCGATTCCCAATCGATCCAACGCCTTGCCGAACAGGTCGCCGGAACGATTCGCGACGCCGACGGGTGGCCGTAACTGGGACCTAAGACCCAGTTTCAGATCGAGATAGAGGGTCCGGTTACTTTCTGGTCGCAAACCACTCGCAAGGGACGCGGTGACCACGCGTACCCATAACTGCCGTGATCACTGAGTCCGAGGATCGCATCTCGGAACGGGGGACTCTCAGGTGGGGTGAATGTGCCGGTCGGCACTAGGGCGATTCTTTCCGTCCGAACCCGTCAACTAACCCCGTAAGTGTTGGAAAGAAGGAGCAGCTTTTGCCTCGTTTATCCCACACTGGGATTTTTGCGTTCGCTTTGACGATCGCCACCTTCGGCATATGCGAAGCGAAAACGCACGTTGTAACCCCCGGCGAGACGCTGAACTCGATCGCCCAGACCGGGCGCCTCTCACCCGAAACGATCTCAGCTCTCAACCAGCTCGAGAGCGCCGCGGACCTCCGTCCGGGCCAAGTAATCGCCCTCGATCGCGAATCGACCGAAAACCTACCCGTTCCGAAGGCCGCGATCGAAGCCGCAAAAGCGCGACTCGCCGCTGCCGATGTCGCGGCCCAGCCCCGCGCCGGTGCAGATCTCGCGATGTGGGACGGACAAGCGGAGCCCGCGAAACCCGCCGCCGTTAAGACGGCTGCCTCGAGCCCGCTCCACCGCTTCGCGGCGCACATCGCCGCCCGCACGACGGCGATTGCCTCGAGCCTCACGCGCAACGCTCTGCGCTTCATCGGCGTCCCGTACGTTTTCGGCGGTACGTCGGCGAACGGATTCGACTGCTCGGGATACGTCCAGCACGTTTTCGCGATGCTCGGGCACCATCTCCCGCGAACGGCCGACGCGCAATATGCCGCAGGCCGACCGATCGATGGTACGATGATTGCCGGCGATCTGGTGTTCTTCCAAACGTACGAACGCGGACCGTCGCACGTGGGAATCTATCTCGGCGATGGAAAGTTCGTACATGCAAGTTCCAGCCACGGCGTTACGGTCTCCGCGTTAAGTGAGGGATACTGGCGCTCTCGCTACCTCGGCGCGAAACGAGTCGCAGCCCAGTAACGACGATCACGGTCGCGCGGCGCTCGGCTACCTTGTGTGGCCGATCGCGCTCCTCGATCTGCTCCGCAGCGACGGCGAGTCGTTTTGGTCCCGCTTGCATGCCCGACAAGCCGCAATTCTCGGTGTTTTCGGAACGCTCGTGTTTCTCGCTGCACTCGCGCTGCCGCTGATTCTCATCGTCGCGTGGACCGGCATCGGTACCCGCGCGACGATCCTGCTCTACAGCATCGGGATCGCGGTGGACTTGGTCGTCGGGGTGAGTCTCGTGATCGTTTCCATCGTGTATGCGGCGCGCGCAAGCAAAGGGGAACTCTTCGCAATTCCCGTCGTCACACGACTGTGCGACCGGTTTTTTCCGATCGTGCGAACGTAACGGTGTAGGAACGCGGTTCTTCGGCGCGAAGCCGAAGTGTCGCGCCGTCGCGATGGGGTATCGCCAAGTTGGTAAGGCACCAGGTTTTGATCCTGGCATGCGTTGGTTCGAGTCCAGCTACCCCAGATGTATTCCCCGCAGCGATCGGGGTGAGGCGCGATAACCGGTGGCGGGGAATACGTTTTCCCACCACCGTGGAGGTTGGGCACGGCGGTCCTGTGTGGGCAATACATGTATTCCCCAAAGGTAAAGAGACCGGCCGTTAAGGCCGGTCTCTTTTTTGTTTGAGTCGATTGCGGCTAGATTTTTGCGCCGCGGCCGGTTAACAAGTTGAAGACTAACAGGATGACGGCGACTACGAGTAAGAGGTGGATGAGTCCCCCGCCGATGTGGATTGCGAATCCCAGCAGCCACAGGACGAAGAGCACGACGATGATTCCCCAAATAAGTCCGGCCATGATAGTCCTCCATAACTCCGTCCGCAGTGGCGGAAGCGGTAACGACGCTCCCTTGCCCAGCGAGCCAGGAACGCAAACCCGTGAGTTTTAGATTTCCATGAAGTATGATTCTCATAGCATGATTTTGGGTAAGCGGTTGGTTCCTTTGAATCGGCGAGGCACGCGTTAAGAATCCACTCGTTCCAGCGCGCGATCTCGCGGCGCATGCCCCGAGCCTGCTTTTTACCGCTCGTCCCGACGGTCAAGTCGACTTCGTCAACGAACGCTGGGCAGCGCTTGTCGGTGTTCCGGCCGATGCGTTGCTGGAGCGCGGATGGGCCGACTTCGTGCATCCGGACGACGCCGAGCTGGTCTCCGAAACGTGGGCGGATCGTCTGCGGACGGGCGAGCCGATGCTGCTGCAGTGGCGCCTGCGTCGACACGACGGTTCGTACCGATGGATCGAAATGCGTACCGAGTGCGAGCGCGACGGCGATGGCGCGATCGTGCGCTGGTACGGTGCGGGGATCGACGTCGATGCACAGCGCCGAGCGATGGACGGCTTAGCGTTTCTGGCGCAGAGCGGTCCGGCATTAACCTCCGACGATGATGTCGATGTTATGCTGACGCGCCTCGCTCAAGCAGCGCTCCTCGGCCTTTCGGATATTACGTTTTTCGATCTACGCGAAGATGGCGTCTACCGTCGGCTTATCGTGGCATCGCCCGATATTCTGCCAGAAGCCTTTGCAGCGCTGAGCGCATTTAACACCTCGGGAATGGGCGACCGTCATCCCATTGCCGAGGCCATGGCGCGCACCACGTCGGCGCTCGTGCCGCTCGTCGACGAGCAGTATATTCGAACGAATATTGAAGACGCGGACCGCGCGGCGGCCTGGCGAGTCGTCGGCGTTCGGTCGATCGTCGCCGCGCCGCTGAAAGCACCGATGGGTGTGGTCGGCGCGCTAACGATGTTACGCACGACCAACAACACGCCGTTCGATCGTGCCGACGTGCAAGTCATCGAGGAGATCGCACTACGCGCCGCGCTTGCGATTGAAAATGCGCGACTCAACGCATCGGCGCTGATCGAAGCGGCCCGGCGCGAACAGCAGTTCCATCTGATTGCCGACTCGATCCCGCAGTTGATGTGGACCGCCTCAGACACGGGCGCGTGCGATTGGTTTAACGGCAAATGGTTTACGTATACGGGTCAAGCACTCAGCGATCCACTCGGAGATGGCTGGCGCCAAGTCCATCACGACGATGATATCGGTCCGTATCTTGCGGCTTGGCACGCGAGCGTCCGTTCCGGTTCGGACTTTGAAATTGAATCGCGAATACGCGGTGCCGACAACGCTTTTCGTTGGTTTCTCACGCGGGCCGTCCCACTGCGCGACGCCGACGGCACCGTGGTGAAATGGTACGGGACGAGCACCGACATCGACGATTCGCGCCGGGCCGCACGCGATACGCGCGTTTTTGCCGACATCGGCAATGCGATCTCGGGTTCACTTATTGTCGAGGACGTGCTCGACAAAGTTTTGGCATCGGTCTGTCCCGCGTATGCCGATTGGGCGATCGTCACGATTGCGGACGAACAGAAGGTGCTCCGCATCGCTGCTGTGTTCCACCGTGACCCCCTCGCTGCCGAACGGCTGCGCTCGCTTATCGGTTCGATTTACGCCGATGGGTCGCAGAATGTCGGCTCGCCCGCCGCCGTGCGCATCGGCGAACCGTTGCTTTACGAACGTGCGACCTACGACGACGCCGCTCGAGTCGTTCACCCCGATGTTTTCCCGATCGTGTGGGACATCGGCTTCCAATCGGTGCTCGTGATTCCGTTTGGAGATGATGCAACGGCTCGCGGAACGCTGGGTCTGTGCATGTCGCCGGGCGGCCGACATTTCGACCCCCTCGATCTCCCGTTCTTTCGCGAATTCGGCCGGCGCGTCGCGCCGTCGATCGCCAGTGCCTATCTCTACGAGCGCGAACGGCGGGTTGCCGAAAGCTTCCAGCGCGGTGCGCTCCCGGCACGCCTACCGGAGGTCCTTGGTTTCGAATTCAGTGCGATCTACGAAGCGGGCCGCGCAGAAGCGCTGGTCGGCGGCGATTGGTACGATGCGTTCCAACTCATCGACGGTCGCATCGTCGTTTCCATCGGCGACGTTGCCGGATCGGGACTCGCCGCAGCGATTACGATGGCGAACGTCCGTCAAACAATTCGCGGTGTCGCGCACGTGCACGCCGACCCCGCGCTTATGCTCGAGGCGGCGGATCGTGCGCTGCGTTCGGAGACGCCCGACCGCTTTGTGACGGCATTTGTCGGCGTCATCGAACCGCTGGGCGGCACGATGACGTACCGTTCGGCCGGCCACCCGCCGCCGATTGTGCGACGGGCGGACGGTTCGATCGAGCTCTTAGAACAGCGCGGCATGCCGCTTGGATTGTACGAGCGAGAAGAACGCGATTCGCCGGTCGTCGACCTCGACGCTGGCTCGACGCTCGTGCTCTACACCGACGGTTTGATCGAATCGACGCACGAGATCATTGAGGGGCAACGCCGCCTCGATCTCGCGGTGCAAAACGGCGCGATCATGTCGGCTGCCGACCCCGCAACTGAACTCCACGACTCGGTGCTCGTTGAAGGCTCGCGTGACGATGTCGCGATTCTTGTCGTGCGCGTCGGCCGCCGGCCGAGCGCCCTAACGTGGTCGGTCGAGGGGATCGATGCACCACTTGCCGACAAGACGCGCCGGGCGCTGGTCAGCGCGCTGCTCTCGCGCGGTTATCCCATAACGCAACTCCACGCAGCCGAGTTGATCTTCGCCGAACTTGTGGGGAATCTCGTGCGTTACGCTCCGGGACCGGCCGAGATCACCCTCGAGTGGGTTGGTGCCCGGCCGGTGCTTCACGTCCGCGATCGCGGACCGGGCTTTGCCTTTGCGCCACGTCTGCCGCCCGACATCTACAGCGAGTCCGGCCGCGGGCTTTTCCTGATCGGGGCGATGGCCGAAGATTTCAGCGTCAGCTTGCGCCCAGGTGGAGGCAGTCATGCGCGCGTGGTCTTGCGAACATGATCCAGGTGAACGGTTTGCAGGCGAATCTCGACGCGCTCGTCGAGGCCTGGCGGCGCGGCGATGCGCTCCACGCGGGAGCCCATTTTGCGAGCGATGCGACGTACCGCGAGGCCGGGCGGGAGCCGGTCGTCGGCCGCGAAGCCATCCTGGAACACTTCACCCGATTCTTCCGTGATGGACCTCAGTGGGAATTTATGGTAGACGAGTGCTTGATTGTGGGTAGGAGGGGTGCGGTCGTCTACCGCTTCCGCCTCAAGGGGCGCACTGGTGACTGGCTCGAACGTGCGGGATGCGCCATCGTGACGTTCGATGAAGACGGCTCTATAACACAGTGGCGCGAATACGAAGGGTAACGCTTATGATGTCGCATGAAGATCTCTCGATCCACGTCCGTTCCGAAGAGGGAATGAACGTTTTCGAGCTTACGGGTAGCCTCGATATCGCGACGTCGCCGACGGTGCGTGCGGCGCTCGTCGAAGCAAGCGAACGTGGAAACCACAAACTCGTCGTGGACCTCGCCAAAGTCGAGTTCATCGATTCGACGGGCCTTGGTGCGCTCATCGGGGCACAGCGCCGCGCCAAAGAGTTCGATGGCGACGTGCGACTGGTCGTCAAAGAAGGCCAGATCTTGCGCCTGCTGCGCATCACGGGCTTGCTGAAAGTGTTCGGCGTTTACGCCGACGTGGCATCAGCCATCGCCGATAAAGGCCGCGTCACCGACCTGTAGTTCGCGTACGAGCGATCGAGGAGCGTCACGATGTGCGCGACCTCGATCGCTTGACCTGCATCGCGCAGACCGTTTGTGATCTGCAGTGCGCAACCGGGATTCGCCGTTGCGACAATCTGCGGTTTGACATCGGCGATGCATTCGATTTTGCGCTTTTGCAGTCGTAAGGACATCTCGGGTTCGGTGACGTTGTAGACGCCGGCGCTGCCACAGCAGAGCGAACTCTCGGGCATCTCGCGCAGCACGAGCCCCGGAATTTGCGCGAGCAGTCGGCGCGGTGCTGCGGTTATGCGTTGGGCGTGCGCGAGATGACATGGCTCTTGGTAGGTAACGACCGCGTCGATACGACCGAGCTCCGGCGAAATCCCGATTTCGTCGAGAAACTCCGTTACATCTCGCACGCGTTCGCTAAAGGCGCCGGCGCGCTCGGCCCACGTCGGATCTCCGGCGAAGAGGTGGCCGTACTCTTTGAGTGAGGAGCCGCAACCAGCGGCATTGATGATGTAATACTCCGCGGCGCTCTCTTCGAAGGCAGCGATGTTCACTTTGGCGAGCTCGCGACCGCGGTCCATTTCGCCCGCATGGATCGTGATCGCCCCGCAGCAGCCCTGCGCGGCAGGCGCGACGACGTCGCAGCCGGCTTTTTGCAACACGCGCACCGTTGCCTCATCGACTTCACCAAATGCGATCTGCATCACGCAACCGGCGTGCATGAACACCGTTGCTTTGCGCGGTCCTTCGGCTTTCCAGCGCTGGCCTTTGGGGACGAAAAAACGGTCGCTCATGGTCGGCGCCATCGCTTCGAGTTTATCGAGTTTGAGCGCCCGCAAAAGTCCGCTCGAACGCGCGAACGACTGCAGTCCCGATTTTTGATAGAAGCGGATGAAGAAGCCGACGATGCGCATCAGCCAGAGGTGCGAGAAGAGCCAGCCCACCACGACCGCACGCACGAGCTTCTGACCGATCGGGCGCGATTCGGCCGTCGCGCGGACGATTTGGGTGCGCGCCGGTTCGAGCAATTGACCGTACGCAACGCCCGAGGGGCACACGGCCTCGCACGCTCGACAATCCAAGCATTCCGACATTTGGTGAACGAAGCCCGGACTCAACAAATCGAGATGCCCTTCGGCGACCGATTTGATCAGCGCGATCCGGCCTCGCGGGCTCGAGGTCTCGACCAGCGTTTCGACATAGGTCGGACAGGTCGGAAGACACAGCCCGCAGCGCACGCATTGATTGAAAACGTCATCCGGAGGAACGTCGGAGCCCGTGAAGCCGCGCGGCGAATCGATCATACCCGCTTAGACTTCGCTTGGCGCTGGTCTTTCCCGGTTAATCGTGATTGGAGGCGGCGACCATCGCGACCGGCGGGATATTGCCGTCGCGATCGAACGCGAACGCATCGATGCGATCTTCGACCGAGTAGCGCTCGATGTTTTCGAGATCGGCAATCGCGCGCTCCGATGCAACGAGCGTGTCCATATGCAAGGTGTTCGCAATCCGCACGATGCGCGCTTCACGCGGATCGTCGATGCCGGCGGCGACGAGGGCATATTCGATCGCTTCACGATCGCTTGCGCACACGACCGGGAGCCGCGCGCAGGCGGGCTGTGCTGCAGTCAGGACGTTCAAATATGTCGTCGGCCAATCGATCGAATCGGCAAGCGTTTTGGTGCAGAAGTCCGCAAGGCCGATGCCGTTGGCATTGCCATCGGAGTGCAGGCTGAGTTTGCGAACGAAGAGCTGATCGATCAGCGGGCTTGGAGATTTTTGACTTCGCCCGTCGACGGCGCGGCCGGTCACGTTGGTGTCCATGCCGGTGCCCGAGTAATTTTTGCCCATCTCATCGACGACGAGCAGATCGAGATTTGCAAACGGTAAACGCGAGAGCAGTTCGCGCGCGTGCGCGAGTAAGCGCTCTTCCTCGCGCACGAGGGCACCTGGCGGGATACCTTCGAGGGTATTGGTATTTCCGCGATGATCTTCGACAATCGCAAGGCCGGCAACGATCGGGAGTTTGTCGAGCTTCAGGGCGGAGACTTCACGGATGATCGACTCATAGTCGTATTTAGCAAACGCGGCGTGATAGCGTTTCGCACCCACGGCTTTCCCAAGACCGATCGCGAGCATTTTGAGCAGCCCGCTCTCGATCGTGCCGCTAAAATCTGTGTGCGGCTTCACGCGTCCGACAACGACGATCGCATCGGCAGCGGCCGCAGCCCGATCGGTGCATACGGCGACGCCGTGCGCCGTCGTGCCGAGTTCGATCACGTCCATCTCGGTTGAGATCGGCGCACCGACGCTCGTTTCCGTGATCCCCAGATGACCGAGAATCTCGCGTTGGCCGTCTGCTGTGCCGCCGCCGTGCGAGCCCATCGCCGCAACGATGAATGGATCGCCGCCCGCCGCGCGTACGGCGATTACGGCTCCCGCGAGAATCTCGCTGATATTGGAGATCCCGCGGCTGCCCGCAGTGATCGCGACACGTTTTCCACGGAGTCCGCGAAGGACCGGCGCGAGCGCGGCGGTTGCCGCATGGCGTGGGTTGCTGATCGCTTCGATCCAGCGCGTGTCTCGTACGATGCGAAAATCCGAAAACATGCAAGGAGAACTTGCATTCCGCGCCCACAATCCCTCGGCGCATTGCCAAGGGCTGAGCCTTTCGCGCGCGAACAGGCGCGCATGAGCTACGATCCCAAGGCCCGCAGTGCCGTTATCACGGAGGGCCGCGATCGCGCGGCGGCGCGTGCGATGTACAAAGCCATCGGTTTCACCGATGATGACTTGCGTAAGCCGATCATTGGGATTGCGAACACGTGGATTGGTACCATGCCGTGCGGATACAATCTGCGCGGCCTCGCCGAGTTCGTTAAGCAAGGGATTCGCGAAGCCGGCGGCACGCCGATGGAATTCAACACCATCGCCATTAGCGATGGCATCACGATGGGCACGGAGGGCATGAAAGCCTCGCTCGTCAGTCGTGAAGTCATTGCGGATTCGATCGAACTTGCCGGTCGCGGGTACATGTTCGATGCGATCGTAGCCCTTGTTGCCTGCGATAAAACCGGTCCGGGAGCGGCGATGGCGCTCTTGCGCTTGGATGTCCCCTCGCTGATTCTGTACGGCGGCACGATTCTGCCCGGGAAAAATCCCGAGGGGATCGACATCACCGTTGGCGATGTTTTCGAGGCGATCGGCGCACATGCGGCCGGGAAGATCGACGATGCGCGCTTGAAGTATATCGAAGATCATGCGTGCCCCGGCGCCGGTGCCTGCGGCGGCCAATTCACCGCCAACACGATGGCGACGGTGCTGGAGTTCATCGGCCTCTCGCCGATCGGCAGCGCCTCACCCGCAGCCACCGATCCGCGCAAAGAAGAACAGGGCGTTCGCGCCGGGCATCTCGTGATGGATCTCTTGCGAGGCGGAATCACCCCGCGTCAACTCTGCACCCGCGACGCGTTCGAAAACGCGATTGCGGCGGCGGCGGGCACCGGCGGCTCGACCAACAGCGTCTTGCATTTGCTCGCGATGGCGCGCGAAGCGGACGTGCCGCTCACGATCGATGACTTCGATACCATCTCATCGCGCACGCCGATTATCGCCGACCTGCGTCCGGGCGGGAAGTACACCGCCGTCGACGTCGATCGCGCGGGCGGCATTCAACTCATTGCGAAGCGCATGGCGGAAGCCGGACTCATTCATACCGGAGCCCTCTCCTCATCGGGACGCACGATCGGCGAAGAGGTTGCTAGCGCCGTTGAGACGCCCGGACAAGTCGTCGTCTCGACCGCCGACAAACCGTTCAAAGCGACCGGCGGGCTCGTTATTCTGCGCGGCGACGTCGCTCCCGATGGTGCGGTCGTGAAAGTCGCGGGCCACGAGCGCTCGCATCACCGAGGCCCGGCGCGCGTATTCGATCGCGAAGAAGATGCGATGACGGCAATCGACGCGCGTAAGATCGTCGCGGGCGATGTGGTGGTGATTCGCTACGAAGGACCCCGCGGCGGTCCGGGGATGCGCGAGATGCTCGGCGTGACCGGCGCGATTGTCGGTCAAGGCCTTGGTGAATCCGTTGCGCTCATTACCGACGGGCGCTTCAGCGGCGCGACGCGCGGACTCATGATCGGGCATATCGCACCGGAAGCGGCGCTCGGCGGCCCGATCGGTTCGCTACGCGACGGCGACATCATCACGATCGACATCGATAATCGACGCATCGATGTCGACGTGCCTGCCGCAGAACTCGCAAAGCGGCGCGCCGCGTGGACGGCGCCGCCGCCCAACTATCGCACCGGTGTTTTTGCAAAATACGCCGCGCTCGTCTCATCGGCATCCGAGGGCGCGATCACTCGCGCGATCGGCATCGAGTAACCGCCCGTGGAACTCCGCTGCAGTGACTGCGGGCGCGCTGCCGAACTTTCTCAGATTGCATGTGCGGTCTGCGGCGGTCTGCTCGCCTTCCAACTCGGTGCTATCGACGAGGATGCGACGACGATCCGCGCACGCTTGCGCGAGCGTCGCGCCTCAAACGCGCACATCGATCAAAGCGGCGTCTGGCGCTATCGCGAACTCCTACCGGAAATTCCGCAGAGCGCGATCGTCACGTTGCGCGAAAATATGGCCCCGCTCTACGACGGACCGGCGGGCGCAGCGTACGCGCAGATCCGAGCGATCACCTATCTGCACTTAGGGATGAATCCGACCGGCTCGTTCAAAGACGCGGGCATGACGCTCGCGGTGTCTCGCGCCAAAGCGACGGGAGCGCGCGCATGCATCTGTGCGAGTACCGGAAATACGGCAGCCGCGATGGCAGCGTACGGCAAGCGCGCCGGTATCGTGCCGGTCGTGCTGGTGCCGGCCAAAGGCATCAGCGAATCCAAAGTCGCGCAGACGCTCGATTACGGCGCGACGGTGATCGCGATCGATGGTGACTTCGATGCGGCGCTCGAAACGGTTCGTCGCCTCGATCCGACGCGTATCGCGATCGTCAATAGCATCAACCCCTACCGCATCGAGGGGCAGAAGACGGCGGCGTTCCAATTACTCGAAGCCCGCGATTGGCGCGTGCCGGATTGGGTGGTGTTGCCGGGCGGCAACATGGGCAATACGAGTGCCTTCGGCAAGGGCTTCCGTGAAGCGCTCGCGCTTGGTTTGATCGATCGTCTGCCGCGCCTTGCGGTCGTGCAGGCGAGAGGTGCAGCGCCATTTGCGCGCGTCGTGAACGAAGGCGGCGTGATGATCCCCGTTGTCGCGAAGACGACTGCAACGGCAATCAAGATCGGCGCTCCGGCCTCGTGGAAGAAGGCGCTCGCGGAGATTCACACCACGCGCGGCACGGCGCTTGCGGTGAGCGATGAGGAGATCGCGGATGCGAAGGCCATCGTCGGACGCGACGGCATCGGTTGCGAACCGGCATCGGCAGCATCGCTTGCGGGCCTGCGCGTGCTCCGCGAACACGGCACGATTAACGATGGCGATGACGTCGTGCTCGTGCTCACCGGCCACGTCCTCAAAGATCCGACGTACAGTGCGGAGTATCATGGGTCGGCCGCGACCTTCGCCAATCGCATCGTACGCGCGCGCGATGAAGCCGATCTGCTCGAACGCATCGATGCCGCAACCGTTGCCGCCGCACACGCGTAAGCCGTTTCGCATCTCGGTCCCTGCGTCGAGCGCAAATCTCGGGCCGGGATTCGATACCGCGGGACTCGCTCTCGAACTGCGAATCGTCGCCGATGTTACTCCGGCAACGGAGACGTCGTGGGAATTCAGTGGCACGTACGCGCCGACGCACGACGGACTGCGCGATGAAATCGCGCGTGGTATCGCGCGCGTTCTTGGAGCATCGAACGTGCCGCCCTTGCAGTTGCGGATCGCAAACGAGATTCCGCTCGGCAAAGGGCTGGGTGGAAGTGCCGCGGGCGCGGTGCTCGGCGTTGCGATCGGCGCTCATCTCGCTGCGGAGCGACCGAGCGACGATCAACTCGCGCAAATCATCACCGAGATCGAAGGCCACCCCGATAACGGATTGCCGGCGTTCTTTGGCGGAATCGTCGTCGCGGCGCAAACGATCGGCGCGCCGCCATCCTACGTTCGGATCGCACCGCCGGCAAAGATGCGCGCGATCGTGGTAACGCCGCAGATCGAGATGCCGACCGTCAAAGCCCGAGCGATTTTGCCGACGTCCTATGCCAAGAGCGATACGGTGTTCAACATCCAGCGGGCTGGGCTGCTCGGCGCAGCGCTCGCAGCGGGTCGGACGGACCTCTTACGGGTCGCGATGGACGATCGTATCCACCAGCCGTACCGGGCCTCGTTCGTACCGGGTCTCGACGCGATGCTCGTGCACCAGGATCCGGCGCTGCTCGGCGTTGCGCTCTCCGGAGCCGGGCCATCGGTCATCGCGCTCGTCGAAGGCGATGGTCGCGCGATCGGCGAGGCATTCGTCGCGATTTTCAAAAAGCACGGGGTGGGAAGTCGCGCGTTCGACCTTGCAATTGCAACCGATGGCGTGCGCATTTCGGAGTTGACGTAAATGGACGACCGTCACGGCGCAAAACAGCCTCACCGCTTCGATCCGGCGCGAGCGGCCGCGCTCGATGATGACGCGCGCGAAGTGTGGCTACCGGCGACCGATCTCTTCGCGCTGCTCGACGCGCCCGAACACGCTCGCGTCCTCGACTTCGGTGCGGGCACGGGACACCTCACCTTCAAGCTCGCCGAACTGCGCAAAGACTTGCACATCTTCGCTTATGACGAACAAGAGCCGATGCTCGAACGTCTGCGCGAGCGCAAGTCGCTCGTCAATGCGGCCAACGTGGACGTGGTCGATCCGGCGGGATTTGCCGATTTGCAAGATGTCGACGCGATTCTCGCCGTCAACGTTTTGCACGAACTCGGTGATGAGGCGCTCGAGTCGCTGGTCGAATCACTCGATGCGCGCGGAACCGTTCTCATCGCCGATTGGAACGCGATCGAACGTCCCGTGGGACCACCGCGCGATCACGTCTACTCGGTCGATGAGGCGAAGAAGCGCTTAGCGAAAGCGGGCTTGATCGTGCGTCTCGAGCGCCTTTTTCCGTACCACTACGTGCTGCTTACGAGCCTGTACCGCTAGAACGGACGGTTCATCGAACGTCCGAGAAGCTTCATTACTCCGTCCATCGCTCGGTCGGGCAAGACGCGGCGCGCGAAGAGAATCGGCGCAGCAAACGCACCTGCGACGTAGCGCGTCTTGGGGCGACGTGCGCGGACGGCACGCACGATGGCATTTGCGATTACCGATGGGTCGGACCCGGTCAAGTCACCGCGCACAAGGACGCGTGACCATGCCGTTGCACGCTCGCCGTATGCCGTCGATCCCGATCGCTCAATGAGGCTGTCGATCGCGATCGTACCCCACTCCGTTTTGATACCACCCGGCTCGATGATTACCACATCAATCCCGAGCGGTGCAAGTTCAAGTCGAAGGCAGTCGCTGAGGCCTTCGAGTGCAAATTTTGTTGCGTGATACCAACTTCCGAAGGGCTCGTACATCTTGCCGCCCATCGAGCTTATGTTGATGATCGTGCCTCGCTTCTGCGCGCGCATAAGTGGTAAGGCGAGCTGCGTGAGGCGCGCCGCACCGAAGAGATTGACTTCGAATTGTCGACGCGCTTCATCGAGCGGGACGTCTTCGAGCGCACCGTACGAACCGTAACCGGCGTTGTTGATGAGCACGCCAAGACGCCCGCACTCCGTACGGACCCGCTCGATTGCAGCCACCATTGCCGCATCGTCCGTCACGTCGCAGGCAATCGTGCGCGCTCCGAGTTCTGCGAGCCCATCCATGCGTTCGACCCGGCGGGCGGCGGCATATACCGTCGCGCCCGTCGCAAGGAGCGCACGCGTCGTCGCGGCGCCGATACCGGCTGACGCGCCGGTGATGAAGACAACCTTGGGGGAAGCGTTTTGATGCATATCCCGCCAATCGTAGACCATGGACTATCGGCCACAGTCAAGCGGTCCGCGGATGTTCATCGCTGCCTTCGCCGAGGCAACGGGACTTACACGCGATACGATCCGATTCTACGTCCGTAAGGGACTCCTGCGACCGACGGTTGGATCCGGCGCGGGCAATCGCTACCGAATCTTCGATGCCGCCGACGTCGAGCGTGCGCTCATGATTCGCAGTGGCCAGGCGCTCGGATTTACCTTACGCGAGATCGTCGCGCTTGAAAGGGAAGCGACGACCGAGGGGATGACATTTGTGCGTCAGGCCGAGCTGATGCGTGAACGTATTGTTGCAATCGACGAGCAAATCGATTCGCTTGCTAGCGTGCGAGCATATCTTGTAGAAAAAGTCGCTTGGCTCGATACCGGAGCAATTGGCCCACAGCCGACGCTGCGACGAACCAAGTGAGCAAGAGGGGCACTGGCTAGGCGCGCGAACGGTGCCGAATATGGTGAATGTGAGCGTCGGGTCAGCGGCCGGCATCTGCACCGTGGCGAATTCCGCGTTTTATCGCTACGTGTTGCGTCTAGGCGAAGCCGATCTGACACTCAGCGCGATCGACCGGGCGCAGCTCGATGTCCTCGCGGCGGTTCCGCACGCCTACACCGATGAAGATTCGACCTCGGGAGACGGCTGGCGGATTGTTCCCGCAGCATCGTTAGAAGATTGGCCCGTCCTTGAAGCGTCGCCGCAGCGGTTACGCGCGGCTTTTCAAACGGCGCGACGTGTCCTTTGGGCCAACGCCGCACCGGTCGGAATCACGGCGGTCGAGATTCAGACGGTCGATGCCGATATCGACAAAGTCCTGGGCGTTCTTGGCCGCGCCGAAGCGCTCGGCTATTCCGTCAACGTCAGCTACGTAAGTTAGCGCTACGCCGCGCGGCGGCGAAAATAACCCGCGAGCGCGAATCCGACGATCGGGATGATTCCGACGGCGGCCCATTCGACGTGCTGCGGGACCGAGCCGGCTGCCGCCACGACATTGAGCGAAATCGCTCCCGAATCGATCGAAGCGCCCCCGAGCTGCGTGCTCAAGGCAACGGTATATGCACCCGGTTCGCTGAGGGTCAGCGTGCCGGTGAAGCGGCCGTTGCCGAGCGCGGCGAGTGGAACGCGCACTTTCGCGCCCGATGGCGCCAAGAGAATGGCAGCGACGGATTTGATGCGCAATGCGGCGTCCGATTTCACATCGACCGCTACAGGGGCGTTTGCTGAGTAGCGCTCTTGCGTCTGCGCCTGGACCCCGGCCGATGTCACGGTCAAATTCAAGCTCGCCGGCGTTGATGCCGAGGCGGCGAGCGGGGTGAAGCCAAGAAAGAGCAGGAGTCCGAGCAAGGTTTTCACCTTCGAACCTTACCCGGTGCAATCGCGCAGTAAAACGGATCTCACCCCGATTTCATCCGGGTGTGAGGCGGCTACTGACGATTTCCGAAGAGCGAACCGATCACGCCGCCGATGTTGCTTTGGCCGCCCGCCTGTTGGGCGCCCTCGGCTGCGGGTTCGTGATAGGTCATCGACTGGAGGCCCACCCGGCCCGGGCCGGTGAAGCGATTCATCATGATCGAGGCGCCGCCGACGAACGCGCCCAGCGCGCCCATCAGCCCGCCGCCGCCGCCGGATTGCAGAACGGAAACCGTGTCCATGCGGACGTTGGCATCTTTCCAAAGCCAGGCGCCCGGCTCGACGTCGAGCATTTCTCCCGGCGCGAGCGTCTTCTCGAAGACGTTGCCGTAGCCGTGAAGCAGTAAGACGCCTTCCTCGCGCGCGGTAAAGCGATCGATGAAAAGGCCGGCGCGAGAGAAGAGTACGTTCGCTAGGCCTTGCTGCCAATAAAAATCGTAATCCACGGCGCTCGACGCGAGTAAAAACTGATGCTCGCGCACGTCGATCGCCTCACCCGGTCGCAAGCGCATCGCAACGACTTGTCCGGGTGCCTCGCGCGAAAACGCGATATTGCCCGGGCCCTGCGCCGTTGAAATGAAGATCTGTAGACCGGAGAAGAAGCGCTTCGCCGCGTTTTGCAAACCGAGAAAACCAAGTGTGACGTTCGGCTGTTTCCACAGCAAAATATGGTGTTCGAAATACACGGTTTGACGCGAACCAAGCTCGACATCGACGACCGGAACGAGCTCGCCTTTAACGACAATGGTCATGTCGCCGATCGTGATCGGGGCTTTCGGATTGTCGGATTCCGGAACCGGTTCGGTATAGGAGCCAACGGAGGTTGCCTGGGGTGCGGGTGCTCCGCAACTCGCGCAAAATTTTGCGCCGGGCAAAAGCGGCGTCTGGCACGACGGACAGTTCACGGTAATCTCCTAATCGCGGCGTCGACGGGGCCGGGTTTTTCAGACGACATTCGCAAGCCCCTATGCGGTGCCTTGCACGATGCCGGGGCGCCGCCGTTTACGCGCGTCGTACCGACGCTGCGAGCAAATAAAATCGTGGATATTTGCCTCGATCCACCCGATGAGCGCGTTCACACGCGCAGCGCATTCGATCCCAAGGGGTGTGAGCGCGTAGACCACATGCGGGGGCACGACCGGGTAACTCGTGCGCAAGAGAAATCCGTCGCGCTCGAGTTCGCGGAGCGTCTGCGCGAGCATCTTCTCGGAAATGCCGCCGATTGCGGCGCGAAGTTCGGAATAGCGCCGCTCGCCGCCGGTGAGTTGGCGCAGGATCAAACCGGACCAGCGACTCCCAAGATGGTCGATGACCGCTCGTGAAACGCAGGTCGGCAAATCGGCATTGCCGACAGAGAGCGGGGGATCGGGGAGAGAAATCATGCTAACTAACTCCTAGGTGCGTACTTCCCAACAGTTAGTATACACGGTAGAGTGCGGTATGCGCTATAACAAACTCGGTTCGACCGGCCTTTTTGTCTCAGAGCTCTGCTTTGGCACGATGACCTTTGGTGGCGAAGGTGCCTTTCAGGCGATTGGCCAGGTGCAGCAAAGCGAGGCGGACGCGCTGATCGCCCGAGCGGTTACCGCTGGCGTGAACTTTATCGATACCGCCGACACGTATTCGGCTGGTCTCTCCGAACGTATCACCGGCCAAAGTCTGAAGAATCTTGGAATCAAACGCGATGAAATCGTCATCGCGACCAAAGTGTTCGGTGACATGGTCACGGGGCCAAATGCGCGTGGCTCGTCACGCAGTCATCTTCTCGATGCTGCAAAAGCGAGTCTTGGCCGACTGCAGCTCGATCATATCGACGGAGCTGAAGACAATCGGCAAAGTGTCTGTTGTGTCGCGTACGTACTCCATTCGCTGCGATGCCGAAGTCACGCCAATTGAAGGCGCGGTGCATCTCTTTATCGAGCCACTCCGAGATCCAAAAAACAATCGGTTAC
>JBBRLI010000014.1:0-83152 GCA_038231455.1 Vulcanimicrobiales bacterium
GACCATCGCGTGCCCGCTGCGGATCTTCTCGAAGAGTCGGTGGGCAGTCGATTCTTCGGAAGCACGAAACCGCTGCGGTACGAGTAACGGAGTATCAGCGGATGCCAAGGGAATCACGTCCTAAAACCGGCGAACATTTATGATCTATGCTGCGACTACCCGAACGTGCTCTACTTGCCCGACAAAAGACGGGTCAAACCGAAATCATTCCGCGGGGCCCCTGGCATGATGAAAAAGAAACCAGAGACGCGCGTCCGTGTCCTCGTCCTTCTCGCTTGTCGTGCCGTTGCTGGACTCTGCGGCGGATCGAATCCAATTGCGGGCGGATCAGCGATCGCGGGCGCGACGACGCATACGCGGTCGCTGCAACGATCGACCAAAGAAAGCCACAAGTGGGGTGAATGACGGGTCTCGAACCCGCGACCTCCGGAATCACAACCCGGCGCTCTAACCAACTGAGCTACACTCACCACGCGGCTGTGGCGACCCGCACGCATTCGCGCATCGCACCCGCGACCCCCCCACGGCTCGCGGAACTTGCACGCGTGTGTTCTAATAGTGTTTGGCCCTCGTCCGTTACGGCGAGGGAGGTCGGGATGTAGCTCAGCCTGGTAGAGCGCGCCGTTTGGGGCGGTGAGGTCGCACGTTCAAGTCGTGTCATCCCGAAAGTTTTCGCTGCCGCGTGCCCGTGGTCTAACCGGATAAGGCATCCGCCTTCTAAGCGGAACGATGGGGGTTCGAATCCCTCCGGGCGCACGTCCCTTGGCGGGTGCCTATGCGGGATGCGTCGCCGTTCTCAGTTGACGGAGCAACATGCGGGCAGCCCGCCCGCGATGACTGATCGCATTTTTCTGCGCGGCATCGAGCTCGGCGAACGTTTTCTGTTCCGGTGGGTACGTGAAGATCGGATCGAACGAGAACCCCGCGACGCCCCGCTCGTGCTCGGCGATCGTCCCTTCGACCGTTCCGAACGCCGTGTACTCGACGCCCGCCGCGCTGATAAAATGGAGGGCGCTCACGAAGCGTGCTCGCCGGTCGGCTACACCGCGCAGCTCGTTGAGCAACAATGCGCGACGCTGCGCCCACGTTGCGTCTTCTCCGCCATACGCGGCCGTCACAACGCCCGGTCGGCCGCCAAGCGCGGCGACTTCGAGGCCCGAGTCATCCGCGATCACGTTTGCATCGATCCCGTCGCGCTGCATCTGATCGTAGAGGGCGTTCGCTTTGATCATCGCGTTTTCCGTATAGGACGATTCGCCCTCGACCGGATCGCGGTAGTCCGCAAAGGTCGCCATTTCCAGCGGCCCATCGGCGAAGATCGCCTGCAATTCCGCGAGTTTGCCGGCGTTCTTCGTTGCGACGTAGACGAGCACGGACCTAATCTTCGTCCAAGCGGAGCACGGCCATGAACGCCTCTTGCGGAAGATCGACGCGGCCGACGCGTTTCATGCGCGCTTTGCCGACCTTCTGCTTCTCGAGCAGTTTTCGCTTACGGGTGATGTCGCCGCCGTAGCATTTGGCGAGCACGTTCTTGCGCATCGCGCCGACGGTTTCGCGCGCGACGATCTTGCCGCCGATGGCCGCCTGAATCGGCACGTCGAACATTTGGCGCGGGATCAATTCCTTGAGTTTCTCGGTGAGGATCTTACCGCGTGCCGCAGCTTTTTCGCGTGCGACGATGAACGAGAGCGCATCGACGGTCTCGGCGTTGAGCATGATGTCGAGCTTCACCAGATCGCCCACGCGATAGCCGATCAACTCGTAATCGAGTGAGGCGTAACCTTTGGTACTTGATTTGAGGCGGTCGAAATAATCGATGATGACCTCGATGAGCGGCATCTCATACGTGAGGATCACGCGGCCGTCGATCAAGTACTCCATGTTCTTCAGCGTGCCGCGCCGATTCTGCGTGAGTTCCATGATCGCGCCGACGTACTCGGGCGGCGTGATGACCGTCGCCTTCACGTACGGCTCTTCCATCGTTTCGATGCGGTCGCTCGCCGGAAGCTTAGCTGGGTTGTCGATCATCTCGACCGAACCGTCGCTCAGCGTCACGCGGAATACGACCGAGGGCGACGTCGCAATGAGGTCGAGGTTGTAGTTCCGTTCGAGCCGCTCTTGCACGATCTCCATGTGCAAGAGGCCCAAGAATCCGCAGCGGAATCCAAACCCAAGTGCAATCGAACTCTCGGGTTCGAAATGCAGGGCCGAATCGTTGAGTGCGAGTTTTTCGAGTGCGTCGCGGAGTTCGGAGACCTCGACCCCTTCGTTTGGATAGAGGCCGCAGTACACCATGGGCACGATTTCTTTATAGCCGGGAAGGGCTTCGGTCGCCGGGTTGCCGGCTTCGGTGATCGTATCGCCGACATCCATTTCGCCGAGCGACTTGATGTTCGCGATCACGTAGCCCACGTTGCCCACGGCAAGCTCACCCGTCTTACGCATCTCCGGTTTGAAGACGCCGACTTCGGTTGCTTCGTACACGTGTTGGTGCGCCATCGACATGAACTTCATGCCGGCTTTCAGCACCCCGTCGACGACGCGCACGTATGCGACGACGCCGCGATACGGGTCGAACTGGGCATCGAAGACCAGCGCCCGCAGCTTGTCGGTCTTGCCGGTCGGCGCCGGGATACGATCGACGATCGCCTCGAGGATCTCGGGGATGCCGATACCTTCTTTGGCGCTGGCTAAGATCGCGTCGCTGCCTTCGATGACCAGCAATTCTTCGATCTCTTTCTTCACGCGCTCGGGGTCGGCAGCGGGCAGATCGATCTTGTTGATGACCGGAATAATCGTGAGATTTTGACCGAGCGCGAGGTGATAATTTGCCAGCGTTTGCGCTTCGATCCCTTGGGCCGCATCGATCACGAGCAGCGCACCCTCACATGCCTGCAGCGACCGCGAGACTTCGGAGGAGAAGTCGACGTGTCCGGGCGTGTCGATGAAGTTGAGTTCGTAAATCTCGCCGTCTTTGGCCTTATACGAAAGCGTGACGGGGTGCATCTTGATCGTAATGCCGCGCTCGCGCTCGAGGTCCATCGCATCGAGCAGTTGGGCCGACATGTCACGCGTCTCGACCGTGCGCGTTATTTCAAGCAGACGGTCCGAGAGCGTGGTCTTCCCGTGATCGATGTGCGCGATGATGCAAAAATTGCGGACGCGCGTCGTCTTCTGAAGTTCGGCTTTCGTACGGGGCTCGAGCACGCTACTTTGACGCCGTAACTAACGCAGGACGCACGCAGCGAAGGTCTGCGGTCCGACGATTTGGGAGTTGACCAAATTGAGCACGAGCATCAAAACGAGGAACGAGAGATCGAGGCCGCCGATCGGCGGGATGATGCGGCGCAGCGGTACCAGTACCGGATCGACGAGCATCGCAAGGTAGCGCGTCCAGGAGCCCTGGAGACTCGGAATCCACGAGACGACCGCGTAGGCCAGTAGCACGAAGAAATAGACGCGCAAGAGTTGTCCGACGATTTCGTAGGCGATACACACGAGCTAATGACCCTCGCCCGTATCGGGCAGTGCTGCCATGACGCTAGCCGGAACGCCCGTCAGGAACGGTTCGGGATTGATGGCTTGACCCAAATACATGACCTGGTAGTGAAGATGCGGACCGGTCGATTCGCCGGTTGAGCCAACGTTCGCGATCGGCTCGCCTTTGACGACACGATCGCCCGCGTGCACGTGTACGGCGGAGAGATGTGCGTACCACGTATGGTACCCATTCCCATGATCGATATCGATCTTGTTGCCGAAACCGCCGGCATCCCAGCCCGCCGAGACGACCGTGCCGACGGCCGTAGCGCGTACGACGTCGCCGTAATTCGCGGCAAGATCGACGCCTTTGTGGAATTCGCGGAACGGCGAACTGCGATACCCGTAACCCGATGCGACATCGGCATTCGCCGGATTGATCGAGGGAATCGCAGCGATCAACTGCGCACGCGCGATCGAGGCGATGTGACGCAAGTTGAGCACGCGCATCGCCATCTTCTGCAGGCGGCGCGAATCGGTCAGTTGCGAGAGCGACGCGCTCTTAAGGGCGGCGATCGTGCGCGCGACACCCGCAAACGACGGACGCCCCGTTTCATGCGGTGCGACGAAGGCGTGTTTTACCGGCTTTGCGTTCTTATCGATCCCGATCGCGCGGCGAATCTCTTGATTCTCGCGCTGTAAGGTCTTGAGCTGGTTCCCGAGCGCCTCGGCTTCGCGGTCGATCGTGGAGAGCTTGTCGCGCTGCGTTTGCGTGAGCGCTTCCATTTCGTGCAAGCGCACTTCGGCTTGATGCAGTTGAAACGTATGAACGCCCGCGGCTCCGAGCAACGCGGCAAGCAACACGATACCGACGATAGCAAGGTGGCGCCGCGTGAAATGAACGCGATACACGCTCGTGCCGCCGGGCGGGATGATCTTGATGAGGAACGCGCGTCGAAAAGCGTCGTTCATGAGACACGGGCCCGGTCGATTGCATCGCGCTCTTCTTTAGAAAGGTCGACGGCGGCGGCGAATTTCGCGATCGCTTTGCCGTACGTGCGCGTCTCTTCGCGCGACCACACGCTCGAAACGACCACGCCGTCGCCGTCGCGATTGAGGAGCGCGAGGGCATAGCTTAAGTCGGAGCCCGTATCGTCGAAGGCGTTATAGCGTATGAAACCGATGCGCGGGACTTCGAGCCGGGCGATCCGTTCGAGTTCGTCGAGCCGCGAGCCGTAGAGCGTGCGGGCTTGGCCGAGTGCGGCGAGTTCGCGTTCGATCGTCGAGATGCGGTCGGTCGCCTTCGCAGAGCCGCCACCCAGGAGTTCGTCGTGCGAGGCCACAGCTAGGCCCAGACGCCGCAAACGCGGGCCGACGACCAAGACGTGATAGCCTCCGAGCAGGACAAGAACGCTGCCAATCGAGGCCAGCGCGACGCTGAAAAGTTGCTGCAAGATTTCCTAAAAGTGCGCTTCGAGTGGAGAGCACGGGCATGAAAAAGCCAAGACGAGGGCCAGGTGATCCGCGGCACACGAAAGGGCCCGCTTACCGTTGCTCCCTTCCGGTCCTGGCGGGGTTCACGGGTTTGCGTTGCGCGGAGCCCAACCCTCGTCGAGGCTTCCCCTATGATACTACGCCGGGCACCGGGCCCCTAGCCGTCGCTGCGAAATCCGGCCGGAACGGCGAAGAGGAATTGGGCGCTGGAATCGAGGGCCTGAACGTTTCCCCGCTCGACCAAGAAGCCGATCGGCGAGATGGTCCCTGCGAGTGCCGATCCGATCCGCTGCAGGCGGAAAACGGCCAGCTGAGCGACCGGCTCGACCGGCCCGGAATTGCGCGCCCGGATGCTCGGCGTGCAGCCGTTCTGGGCGACCCAACTCACCGGAGCCGGTGGAACACTCGATCGACGGGCCGGGCAATTCCGATGCGGTTCGGGGATGCGAGCGTAGTAGGTTTGCATCGCGGCGGTGAGCGTTCCGCCGAGGCATGTGCCGGTGGAACCGCTCAGCTCGATACGCTCGATCGCAGCAAAGCCCAGTGTCTTCATCCCCGCAATCGTCTGTTCGCCGAATGCGACGCCATCGTGATAGACGATGCCACGGGCCGTCCCGGTACCGCTTGGGGCGGGGTCATCGGCCGCGGGCACGGCAATGCGATACCGTTTACGTTCGAGATCGAGGTAGATCACCTGATGCACATCGCATTTATAGATCGTCGCTGTTCGAGCCGCCGGATCGTCGACGCGCTCCCAACCATTGAGGAAGGCATGACGCTCGAGTCGGCCGGGAGCGAACGGGGCGAGGGCCGCGGCGAGCCGCCCGAGTCCGCCGTCGCGCGCCGCCTTCGCTTGCTCCTCCCGCGATCCGAAGATGCCGCGCCGCCGGGTTGCGGGCGCCGGGACTGCGGGGCTTGCTTCGAGTGCCGCAAGATCGAGGGCGAACGCATCGGGAGGCGGCGGCGTCGCATCGCTTGGAACGACCCGCGAGATTTCATCGTACACAAGACCGGGCGTGCTCTGTGCCTGTGGAACCCCCGGTACGAGCAACAGAAACAGCGCGAAGAACGCGGTCGTGTGAAACAACGAACGGAGCATCCCGTAAACATTTTTCGATGGTAGTCGGCGTCCTTCGCAATTTGCGTGCCCGGGCCGGGCGATCGATTCTCACGATCGCCGGCATCGCCATCGGCATTCTTGCACTCGTGGTCGTCGGTTCGCTCGCCGAGCGTCTCGGGACGATCGTGACGCGCTCGACCGGCCTCAACAACGGCGCGATCTTCGCGATGGCGACGCGCGGCGACATCATGGCAAGCGATCAAACGGATCGGGTGAATGTCGCGATGGCAAAGATCCGCACGTTCCGCGGTGTCCGCGCGATCGTTCCCGAGGTGATCTTACCGTACAGTCTTGCAAGCAGCCGCGAGAGTTCGCGCTTCGGTCCGCCTTCGCTCATCTTCGGATTTCCACCGGAGGCGCGGAATTTTTCGAACGGCGCGATCGCCGTCCGGTCCGGTCGGGACCTGCGCGATGACGACGTGCGCGCGGCCGTGATCGGCGCCGACTTCGCGGCCAGCGCCCACGCGACGCTCGGCACGACGATCTCGCTGTACGGCAACAGCTTCCACGTCGTCGGGGTGATCGACAAATCGTTCACCATCTTCGATGCGGCAATCGTCGTGCCGTTCGCGCAGGCGCAGGCGCTCATGCGCCAGATCGTGCCGCCAATGGCAAGCACGTTACCGAAAGCGAGCGCCTCGGCGCTGATGGTCGTCGTCGAACCGCACGCCGACACGGCGCTCATCGCAAAACGCATCAGCTTCATCGCCGGTCTCCAGGCCCGCGATCCCGCAGAAGTCGCGGGGAGCATCCGCTCGACAACGCAAATCTTCGATGCGATCATTTTCGGCGCCGCGCTCATCGCGCTCTTGGTCGGCGCGTTCTCGATCGTGAACACGATGACGATCGCGGTCACCGAACGCACGCGCGAGATCGGCATCCGTAAAGCCATCGGCGCGCGCGACGATGATATTCTGCGAGAATTTCTCATCGAAGCGGGCGCGATCGGTCTCCTCGGGGGACTCGTCGGTCTTGCTGCGGGGGCCGGGGTTGTGGGATACGTCGACGCCCACAACGCATCGAGCGGGAATCTCGAACTCTTCGCCATTACCGTGCGCCTCGCGCTCGGCTCCGTCGCCTTCGCCGTCGTGCTCTCGGTCATCGCCGGTCTGATCCCGGCGATCCGCGCAGCTCGCCTCGATCCGACCGAAGCGCTGCGACGAAACGCGTGACACGCACGTTTTCAAGCCACCACTCTCCGGGAGACCTCCGTGCATTCACGTCCCTTTGCCGCCTCGCTGCTCGCCGCCATTATCGGACTCACCGCCGCTTCGCCTTCGCCGATGCCGCAAGGGACCGACAATGCGATTCTTGCGATCGATTGGACCCTCACGCCCGCGCAGATCAAGGCATCCTGCGCGCAGGCGATCGCAACGGCGAATACGGCCATCGGTCGCATTGCCGCCGTTCCGGTCCGCGGCCGCACGTTCGCCACGGTCGTCGCGCCCCTTGAAGCGGCATTTGCGGATTTGAACGATCGCACCGCCGCCCAGCAATTTCTGTACAACGTGTCAACGTCTGCGCCCGTTCGGACCGCTTCGAACGCATGCAGCACGCAAATCGGTAATTTTTCGAGCGAAGCAACGGCGCGACCCGATCTCTATCTTGCGCTTGCCGCCGCGCAATCGAGCAAGACGGCATCGGGCGATGCGCAAATCAAACTCACCGATCTCTGGGTGATCGCCGCTCGCCGTGCCGGCGCGGGATTAACGGATCAGAAACAGCGTCAGTTCGTTGCACTGAATAAGCAACTCACCGCGCTGCAGAACGCTTTCGGGGCAAATCTCGGTAACGATCAGACGACGATCGTCTTGCCGTCCGCGCTGGCCGTCGGTCTGCCCGATGATTTCACGGCCGGCTTGAAAAAGAATTCGGCCGGTTCGTTCGTCGTGCCCGCCAACGAGAGCACGTATCCAACGTTCATGCAAAACGCGTCGATCTCGGCTGCGCGCAAGCAGATGTATGTTGCGTATCAGAATCGCGAATCAACGAAGAACGTTGCCTTGCTCGAGCAGGCGATCGGCGTGCGCGACGCACTCGCGCATCTCTTTGGCTATCCGACGTGGGCGGCGTACGTGCTCGCCGACCGCATGGCCCAGACGCCGACGCGCGTCAACGAATTCCTCAAACAAATCGACACGGCGATCTTGCCGAAGGCACGCGCCGAATTCGCAACGCTAGCCGCGCTCAACGGCGGAACGCTGCAACCCTGGGACGAGCGTTTCATCGAGAACAAGCTGCGCAAATCGAAATACGCGGTCGACACGAACGCAATCCGCCAGTATTTTCCCGTCCAGCACACGATCGATAGCGTCCTTGCAATCTACTCGAAGCTGCTCGGCGTACAATTCACGCGGGTCGCTCAGCCGAGCGATTGGAACGCGGAAGTCCTCAATTACACGGTCGCCGATACGGCGACCGGCAAGCTCGTTGGGACCTTCTATCTCGACCTCTACCCGCGTCCGGGCAAGTACGATCATTTTGCAAACTTCCCGCTCGTCACGCGGCGCGTGCTCTCCGAGGGCAGCGTCCGCGCACCCATCGCCGCTATCGTTGGCAATTGGCCGCGTCCGGCAGCGGGGAAGCCCGCGCTGCTCTCACACGACGACGTCGAGACGTTCTTCCACGAGTTCGGCCACAACATGGCAGCGATGCTAGCAAACGAACCGTACGAGACGCTGACGAACGGCTTCCGCCAAGACTTCGTCGAGGCACCCTCGCAGATGCTCGAAAACTGGGTTTGGGATCCGGCGATCCTCAAGGAACTTAGCTCGAAGGTGACCACCGGCGCGCCGCTGCCCGACGACCTCATCGCCAAGATGATCGCCGCGCGCTACTTCAACTACTCGCTCTCGACCACACAGCAGATTCTCTACGCGTCGGTCGACATGGCCTATCACACGACCGGCAAACGCGTCGACACGACTGCGACCTGGAAACGCATCCAAGCCGCCGTGACGCCAAATCAATTCGTCGACGGCACGCATCCGCAAGCGAGCTTTGGCCACTTGATGGGCGGCTACGATGCGGGTTACTACGGTTACCAATGGTCGAAGGTTTACGCGCAAGACATGTTTTCCGCATTCCAGTCGGCAGGCTTAGAAAACCCGGAAATCGGCCTCAAATATCGGACCGACGTCCTCGCACCCGCGCGAACCTACGAACCCGATACCGAAGTGGCAAAGCTCCTCGGACGGCCGATGAGTCCGAACGCGTTCTATAAGGAACTCGGGATCGTGCCGCCCACAAGATGAGTGCGCTCGTGAGCGTGAAGGATCTGATCAAAATTCACGCGGCTGGCAAGCCGACCGAAGTTCGTGCCCTCGACGGCATCTCGTTTGAGGTACCGCGCGGCGCATTCTATGCGATCGTCGGCGAAAGCGGCAGCGGGAAAACCACGCTCATGCACGTCCTCGGCGGGCTCGATCGTGCGACGAGCGGCAACGTCATCGTTGATGGCGTCGATCTTGCCGGTTCGCGCGCTTCTCTTGCATCGCTACGCGCGCAGAAAATCGGCTTTATCTTTCAAGGCTTCAACCTGATCCCATCGCTCGACGCTCTGGAAAACGTCGTCCTTGCGGCACACTACGCACGCCTATCATCGACCACGGCGCGGCAGCGTGCGCACGAATTGCTGGCCGAGGTTGGCCTCGCCGAGCGTCTGCATCATCTGCCCGCGCAGCTCAGCGGTGGGCAGCAACAACGTGTCGCGATCGCCCGCGCGCTCATCAACGAGCCCGCGCTGATCCTGGCAGACGAACCAACGGGCGAACTCGATACGAAAACGGCGGACGCCGTCCTTGCCTTGCTCGAAAAACTCAACCGCGAGCGCGGGCAAACAATCGTGGTCGTCACGCACAGTTCGAATGTCTGGCACCGCGCGCAGCGCGTGATTCGACTCGCGGACGGGCGTATCGAATCGATCGAGGATGCCGCCATTGCGTAGCCTCATGATCCTCGGGCTCGCGTTCATCGTGGGATGCACGAGCGCGACTGCGCCACACGTGGCTTCACCGAGGGTATCCGCTGGCAGGCCCGTTGCGATCAGCGTGCTCGGCGATAGCCTCGCCTTCGGGACGGGTGCCTCCGAACCGACGGGCGGCTTCGCCTTTCGTCTTTACGAGTCGATCGAACGCGAACGACCGGGGAGCGAGATTACGAATGATGCGATCGGCGGCACGACCGTTGCCGACGTGTTGCGTTTGGAAGTCGACCGACTGCGCGGGACGCATCCGGATCTGATCGTTGTGTGCGTCGGCGGCAATGACGTCGTGCGCCGCACCGATCCGCACGCCTTCGCACGTTCGTACGCACGACTCGTGGACGCAATTCGGCGCGAGGTGCCGCAAGCAGAGCTCGTTCTCGTCGGCGTCCCCAACGTCGCGACAAGTCCGCTCTTTGCCGACTTCGATGCGCGGGCAATCGCCCTCTTCTCGCGCGAGGATGACGCGGCGGTGCGTTCGAACGCCGTGCGGACGGGAGCCGGATTTGTCGATCTTTTCGCACTCTCGCAGGCAGCCAAAAGCCGGCCCGGTTTCTTCTCAAGCGATCAGTTTCACCCGTCGGACGACGGGCACGAACGCATCGCCGAACGTGCACTGCCGATCGTCGAACGCGCGCTAGCGACGGCGACACGGGTTCGTCCGCCCGCTTAGAGAACGGACTCGGATGCTCCAAAACGCGGGACATCCGAGCGGTCTGCTCAGCATTATCTCGGCGATGATTACGCCCGCTATTCTGATTCTCGCGACCGGTTCGCTCGTTGCCTCGACGCTCACGCGGCTCGGCCGGATCGTCGACCGTGCACGGTCACTCTTGCGCGACATCCGCGAATTTCGCTTGACGGGAGATACGATCGACGAGGGGCTGAGCGTCGAATGGCTCAAGAGCTACAATCGTCGTGCGGCCTTTGCCGAACGCGCGCTCACGATCTACTATGTGGCGATCTTCTTATTTGTTGCCGCGAGTCTTGCGATTGCAATCGACGATATCACCCGCGGCTACGTTCCGTGGTTGGCGCTTGCACTGACGGTCATCGGCGCGTTTTGCCTGTTCGCCGGCACCGCGGCGCTCGTCTTCGAGACAAACATCGCAACCGGACAAATCCGTTTGGAGATCGAGGCGACGCTGAGCCCCGATCTCCAAAGCCCGTCGTCTAAACTGCGGTTGTAGAGCCGGCTCCGGTCGCATCGCTGAGATGCGATTGAGCCGAGGCGACGGCAGCATGCGCGGTTTCAGCCAGAACCGCTTTTCCATGTTCGAGGAGGGCGTTTGCGTCGGTCCCATCGGCAGCATCTTTCATGTGTGAAGCCGCCGATGCAACCGCTGCGTTTGCGGTCTCCGTGAGCACCGATTTGCCGTGCTCGACGAGTTCGCTTGTCGCGCCCTTGGCTTGGTCGACGAGATTGTCGCGAATCGGGCCGAGCTTCTCCCGTTCGATATCGGAAATCGGCAAAAGCAGGCCGCCGAGAAAACCGATCGCGAGCGCGCCAATGGCAAGGCCGAGCGGATTTTCTTGCACGACGCCGATCGCGCGTCGAGCACCGGCTACGCGATCGCCTGCTGCTCCGCCGATTGCGTCCTGGGCATCGGAAACCGTACCGCCGACCGCGTCTTTGGCATGGGCAACGCTCCCACCGATCTTGAGCTTCGCCGTCGAGACGGCACCCGCAATCACGCCTTTGACGGTCTCGACGCGTTCGTTCACGTTGTCTTTGAGCCGTGCGGGGACATCGGCTTTGTACCCGAGCGCTTCGATCGTCTCGCCCATGCGTCCGCGGGTTTCTTCTATTTCTTGACGGATTTCGCGGCTGTCTTTGCCCATTCGATGTCCTCTTTCACAGTTTGTGTAGTTTGCGGCACCAGCGGCGTCGCGTGTGCTAATTCTTTTTTCCCGTTCATTGCGACCACGTACGCAACGACCCCGTAGATCGCAGCGACGATGAGCGCCGAACTCCAGACCGGCAACACCAGCGCGATCGCCGCAACGATCGCGGCGGTCAGCGCGAAGAATGCGCCAAGCCCGAAAAGCGCCGCGCCGCCGAGCATGCCCGCGCCGGCTCCCGCAGCCTTGCCGCGCTCGGCAAGCTCGGTTTTCGCGAGTTCGATCTCTTGGCGGACCAGGGTTGTCGTCTCATTCGCAAGAGCGCGCATCAACTCGGGGATCGACTGCTCATGCAGATCTCCGGTCATCGTTTCGGGCTCAGTCATTGGTGTTTGTACGATAGCGCTGAGCGCTTGTGGACTTGAGCAAACGTGAGGCGGCGAATCCTAGCGTCAGCGCTCCAGCCGCGACGGCCCAGGGACGTTTGCGCGTGAACGACTCGAGGTCGACGATCAGCCGATCCATATCCGCGTCTTGCAGATAGGTTCCAATGCCCTCGATAGTATCGGCGCCGAAGCGTGCGAGTCGCGCCGCGCCTTCGCCGGAGACGCCGGTCGCTTCAACTTGGTCGCCAACGGTGCGCAGGTCGCGCGCGGTACTGGAAATTTGTTCGCCGATCATGGTCGACCGCTCGTCGACCTGTTTGCTCAAAAACGATTTCGTCTGGTCTGCGGCTTGCTGCGCTGCGCCGCTGATATCGAGTTGGTTCACGGGAACCCTCCATTCATGTGGGAGGGCTATGCCCACATTTTCACCGCGAACCAGCGTAACAGAGGCACGCTTGGTTATCCGCGACGTGAAATGCGCTTATCACGGAAGCCCGCTTCGCACAAAGAGCGGTCTGAGTGACGGCGAAGGAGTGCGTGTGAACACGACCGTTGCCCCGGCGCTGCAGAATCTTGCATTCGATCATCTCGAACTCTACGTCGGCAACGCAAAACAAGCCGCGCATTATTATTGTACCGCATTTGGTTTCGAACTCATCGCTTACCGCGGACCGGAAACGGGCGTCTACGACCGGGTATCGTATGCGATCCGGCAAAACGAGCTGTGGCTCGTGCTAACCGGTTCGCTCGGTACGCACGATGCGATCGCCGAACACGTCGCCGAGCACGGTGACGGCGTGCGCGATGTGGCTATCACCGTCGACGATGCGCGCGCAGCATTCGGCGCTGCCGTGGGCGGCGGGGCGCAGCCGGTCACCGATCCATGGAGCACCGAAGACGCGCACGGCCGCATCGTTTGCGCATCGATTGGGACGTACGGCGATACGATTCACACCTTCGTCGAACGCCGCGGATATACGGGTCCGTTTATGCCGGGATTCGTGCCGATGACGGGCGCGCACTCGTCCTCCGTCGGACTCACCCACATCGATCACTGCGTCGGAAACGTTGGCTGGAACGAGATGGACCGCTGGGTGCAGTACTACGAACGGGCGATGGGCTTCACGCAGCTCGTTTCGTTTGACGATAAAGACATCTCGACCGAGTATACGGCACTCAAGTCGAAAGTCGTCACCGATGCAAACCACCGGGTAAAGCTTCCAATCAACGAGCCCGCCGTCGGCAAGAAGCGCTCGCAGATCGAAGAGTATCTCGACTCGTACCACGGACCCGGTGTCCAGCATATTGCGATTGCAACAAACGACATCATCGCGACCGTCCGGGCGCTGCGCGAAAACGGCGTCGACTTACTCGAATCTCCCGATTCGTACTACGCCGAACTCGGCACGCGCATCGGCGCGATCGATGAGGACATCGCGGTCTTACGCGAACTCAATATCCTCGTCGACCGAGATGACCGCGGGTACATGCTGCAGATTTTCACCAAACCACTGCAGGATCGTCCGACGATGTTCTTTGAGATCATCCAGCGCCACGGTAGTCTGTCGTTCGGAAAAGGCAATTTCAAAGCGCTCTTCGTCTCGATCGAAGCCGAACAAGCCAAGCGCGGCGCGCTCTAAGCGCCAACGAGAGCGAGAAATCGCACGGCGGCAGCGATCGTCGGTGCATGCGCGATGGGCAGGACCCGGTCCCGCTCGAAATACGAGAGCGCGGCGTTACGATCGTCGATCACGACAACGAAATGTTGACCCGCGTCGAGCGTCGCCCGGATGTGGTCGCAGACGCCGAGTGCGTCCCGATCGATCCGCGAACACTGTGCAAGGGAGAGCACGATGCTCTCGTGCGTTGCCAGCGGCTCGGCCACGGCGGCCGCGAGCGCCTGGGCACCGGCGGCGTCGAAGTCGCCCGACGCGATGATGAGCGTCGTGCGTTCGGTCAACCGGTGGACATCGAAAGTAGCCGTCACGTCCACCTAAGCGTAGAGGCTCGCCCCGCGGACCACGGTGCTGGAAATCACGCGGTCGTAAACTTTCCCGGTCGGGAGCCGAAAGCAAATTATGAAGGAACGCCCGTTCGCCGATTTCTTGATCGGCGCGCTCGCCTGCATTTCTCTCCTTGCGGTCTAAACGCTCGTGAACACCACGCAGAACGATGCGCCGCGGGCTACCGAGCCGGAGCGCCGGCATCACGACGACGAACGCTTCGAGCTGCCGAAGCGACGCCGACGCAAACGGACCGTCGAAGATGCTTGCCGCCACTGCGCGGGCTCGGGGGCGTGCGTCCAGTGCGGACCCCAACCGTGCCGCGTCTGCCGCGGCAACGGCATTCAACCACGCGATCCCGCCTTGCTCGCGCGCCTCGACGCCCTCTGGGGGTAGCGGGAGCGCCTGCCGAAGGCTCCGCTACCAATGATTCTCTCACCAACGACCGATGCCGTCATGCTCGAAGCGCGCGCGGCAACCTTCGCGAAGCGGTCGATCAAGACCGAATCAAAACGCGAAGCGATCGATCTTGCGATCCGCTGTATCGACCTGACGACGCTGGAGGGACGCGATACGCCCGGTCGCGTCGTAACGCTGTGCGCAAAAGCGCTCGCGCCGGGAGAGGGCGCGCCGCCGGTTGCTGCGGTGTGCGTCTATCCGAATCTCGTGGAGGTCGCAAAAGCGGCACTCGTCGGTTCGCGAGTCGCCGTTGCTTCGGTCGCGACGTCATTTCCGAGCGGCCTTTCATCGCTTACGGTGCGTTTGGCCGACACGCGCGCGGCTCTGGACGCGGGTGCCGACGAAATCGATATGGTAATCGATCGCGGAGCATTTTTGGCGGGCGACGAAGCGCGCGTCGCGCGGGAAATCGCCGCCGTCAAAGACGTTTGCGGCGCGGTGCATCTCAAAGTTATTCTCGAAACCGGGGAACTCGGTTCGTACGACGCGATCCGTCGCGCAAGCGACATCGCGCTCAAGAACGGTGCCGACTTCATCAAAACGTCGACCGGAAAAATCGGGACTTCGGCGACGCTTCCGACGGCGCTTGTCATGTGCGAGGCGATTCGTGATTTTCAGCGCCGCACGGGCGAACGGCGCGGACTCAAAATAGCAGGCGGCGTGCGTACGACAAAATCGGCGATCGCCTATCTTGTACTCGTCGCCGAAACACTCGGCGATGCATGGCTCGATCCCGCGCTCTTTCGCATCGGCGCCTCGGCGCTGCTCGACGATCTGCTCATGCAACGTCAATCCGGTCGCACCGGCCGCTACGCATCCGTCGACTACTTCCCGAAGGACTAACCGATGTCGCTGCTCACCTACGCACCTGCGCTCGAATCAACAGCACCCGCAAAGATCGCCGAGCGCTACGACCATTTCATCGGCGGCAAGTGGACGCCCTCAGCGAGCGGCACGACCTTCTTTACGACCAACCCCGCGACGGAAGCACCGATCGCGCAAGTTGCAAGCGGTGATCCGCGCGACATCGATCGGGCCGTCGCTGCGGCACGCACGGCTTACGACAAATACTGGAAATCGATGCGCCCGGCGGAACGCGCGAAATATATCTACCGAATCGCGCGGGCGATTACCGAACGCTCGCGCGAACTTGCCATCGTCGAGACGATCGACGGCGGCAAGCCGATCAAAGAATCCCGCGACTTCGATATCCCGCAGGCGGCCGCACACTTCTTCTATTATGCCGGCTGGGCTGATAAACTTAGCTGGGCGCTACGGGCCGGCCGTATCCCGGAGTCGCTCGGCGTCGTCGGGGCGATCGTACCTTGGAATTTTCCCCTTTTGATGGCGGCGTGGAAGATCGCACCCGCAATCGCCTGCGGTAATACGATCGTTCTCAAGCCTGCGGAAACAACGCCCCTCACCGCGCTCTTTCTTGCACAGATCATCGAAGATGCCGATCTTCCGCCGGGCGTGGTCAACGTCGTAACGGGCGACGGTGCGACAGGCGCGGCGCTTGTAGCACACGGCGATGTCGATAAGATCGCCTTTACGGGATCGACCGAGGTTGGCAAGATCATCCAACGCACGATCGCCGGTACCGAAAAGTCGCTCACGCTCGAACTCGGCGGCAAAGCGGCCAACATCGTCTTCGCCGATGCCTCGCTCGATCAGGCCGTCGAGGGAGTGGTGAATGGCATCTATTTCAATCAAGGACACGTGTGTTGCGCCGGATCGCGCCTGCTCGTCCAAGAAAACGTGCACGATGCCGTCGTCGAACGCTTGCGCGAGCGCATCGGGACGCTTCGCCTCGGCAATCCGCTCGACAAGAATACCGACATCGGCGCGATCAATTCGCGCGCGCAACACCAAAAAATTCTGGAACTCATCGCAAGCGGAGTCGCCGAGGGTGCAACGCTCGTGCAGGCTCAAGCGGAACTGCCGGAAGCCGGATTTTGGATTCCGCCGAGCTTCTTTACGGGTGTCAGCCCGGCACTGCGCATCGCGAAGGAAGAGATTTTCGGACCCGTCCTCTCGATCATGACGTTCCGCACCGCCGACGAAGCCATCGAGAAAGCGAATAACACGCCATACGGGCTTTCCGCGGGCGTTTGGACCGACAAAGGCGCGAAGAGCATGTACGTCGCTCAGCGTCTGCGAGCGGGCGTCGTGTGGTGCAACACGTTCAACCAGTTCGACCCGAGCTCGCCGTTCGGAGGCTATCGCGAGTCCGGCTTCGGACGTGAGGGTGGCATCGCCGGGCTCGAGGCATATCTAGCCGACAAGTAGGCAAGCTATCGGCACGCTGTGCCTCTGCCGATAACCCAGGTAGTGCTTGCTTTTTCCCAATTTGACCGTTGGCATGAAGCGCTCGTCGTTGTTACACGCTCAGGCGTTGTTTCGCGTGCCAACTCGGCAGCGCTCCTGGCTCTTCGTCGCAGCGAAGACCGGCTCGTCGGTCAGCCAATCGCCGTCCTCGCCCCGGCACTTGGCCTGGCTCTCGAGCGCATGTCGCATGCATCGGATCTGCGCGGCATTCGCACATCCGTTGAGATCGACGGTCGGCCGTTCGAGATCATCGGCTATCCCGATGCTCCCGGCACGAGCGAATTCGTACTCGCACTCATCGCGCAGAGCGATAGCTCGACGGCCGGGCTGACCGATACAAATCGCCTTCTGGCTTATCACACCGAACACAGTCCGCTTGCCGTTATCGAATGGGACGACCAATTTCGTATCGTTAATTGGTCGCCACGTGCCGAGTTGATTTTTGGTTGGTCCTTCGCGGACGTGTTCCACAAGAAGCTCGATGAATTTCCGCTCGTTCATCGCGACGATCTCAAAGCGGTCATTGCAACGGCAAGCGAGCTCGTTTCGGGGACCATTTCGGGGAACACCTCAACGAACCGGAACAACACCAAAGCGGGCACCGTCATCACCTGCAATTGGTTTAATTCTTACGTGCCGCGTGCCGGATCGTTTTCGATCCTTTCGCTCGTCGAGGACATCAGTGCGTCGGTCGAGGCGCGCTCGGAGGCCGAAGAGAGTGAGGAACGCTTCCGCTCGCTCTTTGAGATGAGTCCCGATCCGATGTTCAGCGTCAAGCTCGACGGAACGGTCGCGCGTTCGAATGCGGCAGCGAGCATCGTTCACGGCTTCGCGCCCGGCGAACTGCTGGGGAGGACGGTGAGCGAGTTGCTCGCCGTCGAAACCACAGAAGCGATCCGCTCCGCAAACGCGGCCGTCATCGCGCGGAAGACGTTCTCCGCCGAAGTGCTCGCGCGGCATAAACGTGGTAGCGTGTTCCCGGTTCTCGTCACCGTCATTCCGATGGTGCAACGCGGTGATGTTGTCGGTGCCCACGTCATTGCCCGCGACCTCACCGCAACGCGCGCCGCCGAACGCGCGGTCGCAACGCAAGCCGAACGCATTCGCGAACTGTACTTGGTCGCCGTCAATGCGAACGCGACCGCCGAGCGTCAAATTGCAGCGACGCTCGAGGCCGGCTGCCGATTGATCGGCGCGACGGCGGCGGCGATTTACGATGCAACCGACGATCGCACGATGGCATCCGTCGGCGGCACGATTTCACGCCGGCTGTGCCGCTTGCCGATTGCCACGCAGGGACCTCTTGCAATCGAAGATCTGCACGGCATTCCGTGGATCGGCGATGACGACGGCGACGGTGCGGGTTCGTATCTCGGAACGCCGATCGACGTGCTCGAAACGCGCTTCGGTTCGCTCAGTTTCATCTCGCGCGAACCACGCACTGAATGGTCGGCGATCGACCGGGATCTGGTTCAACTCATGGGCGCGCTCATCGGCTCGGCGATCGAACGCAGCCGCGCGCGCTCGCATCTGCGTGTGCTCGCTTATCACGACCCGCTCACCGGCCTGCCCAATCGCGCGTCCTTCGTCGAACGGCTAAAGACGGCAATTGAAGACGCCTCGCTGAGCGGACGGACCGTCGGCGTGCTGTTCCTCGATCTCGACAACTTCAAAGACATCAACGATTCGCGCGGGCACGCCGTCGGTGACCGTCTCCTGCAAACCGTCGGCGAACGGCTCTCGGCATGCGTGGGGACCAAAGGATTGATCGCACGTATGGGCGGCGATGAGTTCATTGCACTCGTGCCGGATGCCGATACGGTCTCGCTCACGGATCTTGCCGCGGCCATGCTCGCGACGGTGGACGATCCGCTCATGATCGACGGCTTCGAACAAGACATTACAACCAGCATTGGCGTTGCAACGTATCCGCACGACGGCCACGATGCCGAGACGCTCGTCAAACATGCCGATGTCGCGATGTACCGGGCGAAAGAAAAAGGGCGCAACGGCGTGCAGTTCTTTACCCCCGCGCTCAACGCTGCCCTCAACACGCGACTCTCGCAAGAGAAAAGTCTGCGCAAGGCGCTCGAGCGCAATGAGTTCGTCGTATACTATCAGCCGCAAATCGACATCCCCACGCGCCGAATCGTTGCCGTCGAAGCGCTGGTGCGCTGGAATCATCCCCGCCTGGGCTTGGTGTTGCCGGATCAATTCATTCCCAGTGCGGAACTCTCCGGACTTATCGTTGCCCTCGGTGATTGGGTTACCGAAACGGCCTGCCGCGATGTCGCACGTTGGTGCCAGCGGACCGGCGAGACACTCAAAGTCGCGGTCAATCTCTCCGCGCGACAATTCCATCAAACACATCTCGCGCACAAGATTAGCGATATCATCTCGCGCACCGGCTTGCCGCACGCCGCTCTCGAAATCGAAATCACCGAGAGCGTTGCAATGAACGACGCCGAGCAAACGCGTACGATCATGGCGGAACTCCAGCGCGCCGGTGTTGGGATCTCGGTCGACGACTTTGGGACCGGCTACAGTTCGCTTGGCTACTTGCGCCGTTTTCCGCTCGATGCGATCAAGATCGACAAATCGTTTGTTCGTGATATTCTGACCGAACCGGACGACGCGACGATCGTGCGAACCGTCATCGGCATGGCACATAGTCTCGGTCTCGAGGTCGTCGCCGAAGGCGTTGAAACCGAAGAGCAGCTCACGTTCCTGGCCGGGCAAGGCTGCGACCGCGCCCAAGGGTATCTCTTCTCGAAGGCCGTCCCCGCACAAACGATCTTTGACGTCGACCGCGTCCTGCAGCTCGGCGGGATCGTCTCGAGGGGATAGGCGCAACGCTTCATCCCGAATTGGGGTAGAACAAGGCGTGACCATGTTGACGAGAGCCGGGCTCGATCGGGACGCACTCGCTCGGAGCTATCGCGAAAACCGTGCGCGCACAGCGCAAATCTTCCGGTCGTTCATTGCCTCCGATGCCTACGAAAATCGGCCGATCGTGCTGCGCCATCCCTTCGTGTTTTACGACGGACATATTCCCGCGTTCACGTATAATAAGCTCATCAAAGAAGCGCTCGGGAAGCCGGCACTCAACGCAGACTTTGAAGTACTCTTCGAACGTGGGATCGATCCGGCCAGCGTCGATGAGGCGCAAAAGCACGCGAAGAGCGCCTGGCCCGACCGCGCGGACATCGAAGCGTATGGAAGCGCCGTCGAGAGCGCCGTCTATGCGGCGCTCGCAAGCGCGACGCTTGAGGATTCGGCGAATCCCTACCTCAACCGCGCCCAAGCCGTATTCAATATTATCGAGCACGAGCAGATGCACCACGAAACGCTGCTGTATATCGTAAATCAACTCGACGATGCGCACAAAACGGCACCGCCGGGGATCGTTCATCACGATTCGGGCGCGCCCGTGCCAAGCGAACCGATCGAAATCGCGGCCGGACGCGCGACGCTCGGTGCGAAGCGCGATGCGATTCCCTTCGGATGGGATAACGAATTCGACGAGCACGTCTGCGAGGTCGGGCGCTTCGCAATCGACCGCCACAACCTCACGAATGCGGAGTATTTGCGCTTCGTCAAGGATGGCGGCCCGATCCCCGCGTTTTGGGTCGAACGTGAGGGAGCGTGGATGCTGCGCACCGTGTTCGAAACGATTCCGCTCCCGCTCTCGTGGCCCGTGTATACCTCAAACGACGCCGCCGCCGCATTCGCGCGCTGGAGCAACGCACGGCTGATGACCGAGGCCGAATATCACCGCGCGGCTTTCGGAACGCCGGGCGGCGAAGAGCGCAAACACCCGTGGGGTGACGCCGTACCGACGAGTGCCCACGGGAACTTCGGTTTCAAACGCTTCGACCCCGAACCCATCGGTTCGTCGCCGGCGGGCGCGAGTTCATGGGGTGTCCACGATCTGATCGGAAACGGATGGGAGTGGACGGCGACGCCGTTTGCACCGTTCGCCGGGTTCGAACCCATGGCAACGTACCAGCCGTACTCGCAAGAGTTCTTCGACGACAAACATTTCGTTTTGAAAGGCGCGGCGCCAGTCACGCACGCGGACCTCGTGCGCCGCAGTCTGCGTAACTGGTTCTACCGCGACTATCCGTATATGTTCGCGACGTTTCGTCGCGTCTACGACCGCTAGAGGATCTTGGGCTCGTAGCCCGCGCGCTCGGAGATTTTCTGACCGTTGATCACTGCGGTGGCCGCGGCCGGATCGGCATCAAGACACGATCCGGGGCCGGAGTTACCCGAGACTTGCGCGACAACATCAAACATAAAGCCCGTCTTCGCTTGCCGTTTGCGGCTCACGATCGAGCCGGCGTATTCGTCCTGCACGCACTGGTGATCGCAGCCGCGCCACGTCGCCTTATTTTCTTTTGCCGCATCGAATGTATGGTCCGCAAACGCTTTGACAAGCGCATCGGCTTTGGTCGTCCCGGCGGTCTGCATGCGGTCGATCAGCTGCATCGTGCAAATGTAGCCAAAATAGTGACGGGATGAAACGCCCTCGCCGCCGGTATATTTCTCGAGCGTGCGCGCGAGTTTCTGCGCGCTATCGGAAACCGTCGGCGTCCAGTGAATCGCGAAGGTCGCGCCGACGAGTTCGTCTTGCGGGATGCTCTTCCAGTAGTAATCCTCGAGGTTGAGGCCGCCGAGGTGCATCTTCTTATGCAAGCCGAAGTCGACGAATTGTTTTGCCGTCTTCGCTGAGTCGAAACCGCCTTGGCAGAGCACCAGCACGTCGGCCTCGGTGTTGCGCATTTTGGTGAGCGCTGAAGAATAATCTTCCGTGCCGAGCTTTAAAATATCGGCACCCATTTCGCTGCCGCCCGCGCGCTTGAGGAGTGCTGAGAGACGTGCGTAACCGTCTTTGCCGTACGCGAAATCGTCGACGATGAAGTACCACTTCTTCCCCATCGAAAGAATTCGCTGCGCGAGTGCGCGAATCTGCATCTGAACGTTGGGGGCAAACCGATACGCGACGCGGTTCGCTTTTTCACCCGTGATGCTCGTATCTTGTCCACCAATGTCGAGCAAGAACACGCCGCTTTCTTGCGCGAGCGGTCCGAGCGCCAGCGCCACAGCTGAGGACGTTCCCGCCATCAACACGTCGACGTTCTCCTGGCCAATGAGCCGTCGACCTTCAGTCGAACCGACGGCGGGCTTGGACGTGTCGTCGCCGCTGGCAAGCTCGAACTTGGTACGGCCGCGTTTATTCGCCTCAGCGATCGCCGCCATCACACCGACGCGGTGGTGCGCACCAATATCCGAGAGCGGACCGGAGAACGAATCGACGTAGCCAATCTTCACGACGGCGTTTGCCGCCCGCAGCGAAGTTGGAAACGCCGTGGCTGCACTGAGCGCAGCGGCGGAAGACACGAACGTAGAGCGACGCATCAAAGATATGCCTCCGTAAGGTCCGTCGCAAGTGACGGACGCGGTTGTTGGGCCATGCTAGACCTGCACATGCACGCTGTCAAGGGTTGTAAGGACGGGGTCGAGCAACGTATCGAAGGGGTTTGGACGACCGCGATCGAGCGGCGCACGATCGGGCGCAGACACGAAGATCGTTTCAAAAAACCGTAATGCCTGCGGTTTGACCGCCTCGTAGTAGTCGCGGAAGAGACGGCTCGCGCGCGCCGCTGGCCAATCCGTGGGCAAGAGCGCAAGCGGCAATCCCGGGTCGAGATAGATGAAGCGGCGATAGTCGTGCACGACCCACTCGCGCTCGACGAATGCATGCGAATCGCTTGGTATTTGCGCGCGGATCGCTGCAAGACGCGGTTCGTAGGCGTCGATGAACTCGCGGTAATCGTGCGCGATTCGATCGAGATCCCAGCACGAGGCGATCAACTCGCGATCGCCTTTGGGTCCGCGGCTCACGGCTAAGAACAGATCGACGTAGTCCTCACACTCGCTTGCGCGTGCGGCGTCGCGAGCGGCATCGAGCACATCGCGCGGCGAAATCCAAAGCGCGGTGCCGAGCGGCGCAAAGCCGAGTACGGTGAGGTCTTTGCGCAAGCGGTCGCGGCCGTCGCGTTTACTCTCGGGAATGGTGTAAACGAGCATCCGCCAGCGGCCATCCCAGGCCGCGTCGGGAGGCAAATAAATGCGCGGGCTTACACGGTCGACACGGCTCGAGCCGCGCTCCGTCATCGCATAGTACGAGCGCGTACCGACTTTGCGCGCCCCGATCCAGCCCTGGCGGGACATGCGGGAAACGGCTTGGCGAACGGCGGCTTCGGAGAGGCCAAATTCCGCCATCAGGCGCCCAAGGCTCCCAATCCAAATTTCGCCGCCGTAATAGCGCACAAGATCGCCCATGAGCGTGTAGATGAACGAGGTCGGCCTCGTAATTTCGCGACTCGGCACGGTTGCTCTCCGTCCTTGACACCGATCTTCGGACCCTCTAGTATGACACTTATATCACGAACTGCCTTAAAAGTGTTATAGGGAGCGTCGCAATGGCCCGGATTTCAACCTTCGCCGATTGGATCGATCTGCTCGAAGAGTGGCGCACGGACATCGGCGTGGACCGGAGCCTAGTCGAGCGTTTTTTGCCCGGCTATGCATTCGAGGCCAAGTACGGCGAGCTGCCCTCAAGCGAAATCGCCTTTGGCGACTACGCGGGGGACCGCAAGTGGGACCGCATCATCGACGTCCCCGATCAGCGCATGCGCGATGCCCTCATGAGCATGATCGTCTTCCAAGGCGATACCGAATTCGCAAGCAACGAGCAGCAGCGGTCCCTTGTGAACAACGCTCCCAGCGACTATGATTTGGGCGCGCTCGTGCGGATCATGGCCGAAGAGACACGTCACGGCTATCAGATGTGCCACTTGCTCATCTCGCACTTTGGCTCCGATGGCAAAATCGAAGCCCAGAAGTTGCTCGAACGACGCGCCTACGACAAAAAAAATCGGCTGCTAAACGCCTTCAACAATGACGTCACGCACTGGCTCGATTTCTTCGCCTACACCAACTTCATGGACCGCGACGGAAAGTTCCAGCTCACGATGCTCTCGCACTCCGCATTTGCGCCCCTCGCGCAGTCGACGTTGCCGATGCTCAAAGAAGAGTCGTTCCACATGGGCACCGGACTCTCTGGTTTGCGCCGCATTGCTGCAGCCGGCGTGATTCCCGTAGCGATCCAGCAAAAATACTACAACAAATGGATTTCGGGTTCGCTCGATCTTTTCGGCACGGATCACTCGAGTTCGGCGCAGTGGGCGTACACGTGGGGCATCAAAGGCCGCGTCGATGAAGACAAGACGCCCGGTCCCGTCGATCGCGAACTGCTCAACGAACGCGCACGCGAACAATTTTACGTCGAGATCGGCAAGACGGTCGATCGCGTCAACGCCGTCAACGTCGGCGAACCGCTCACCGTCCCGGACATGCGCTTTAACCGCAAGATCGGCGCGAGCGCGAGCAAACACGTTCGCACCGAGGGCCGCGAGCTGAGCCCCGCCGAGTGGGAGACCTACAAAGCAAGCGCGCTCCCGAGCGAGGCAGACGAGACGGTGCTCGCCGAGTACTTTAAAAACCCAGATTGGATCGCGCCCAAAGGCCGTCAAGACGGCGAAGCCGCGTAACTCTAGCGCAACCGGAGGGGACCCGCATGGCCATTGAAATCGAAGCTCAACCGACTCCGTTCGGACGCGTCGCCCGTCGACTCGACGGCAAGCGCGTCGTCAATTACGAAAAAATTGACAAAGTCGGAATGATCGAATTCGACGATCCGCCGGCCAATACGTACACGCATGAGATGATGCGCCAACTTGACGATGCGATTCTCGATGCGCGCATGGACATGGACGTGGAAGTCATCGTCCTCACCGGCAAAGGCGGCAAGTTCTTCTCGGCCGGTGCGAATATCGCGATGCTGGGCGACGTCTCGCCCGAATTCAAATACATGTTCTGCCTGCACGCAAACGAGACGCTCTCGCGTTTGGAACAAACCCCAAAGCTCGTGATCGCCGCACTCAACGGACACACGGTCGGCGGCGGACTCGAGATCGCTATGGCGGCGGACATCCGGATCGCGCGCAAAGACTCGGGCAAAGTCGGTCTTCCCGAAGTCGGGCTCGGCGTCTTACCCGGCACCGGCGGTACGCAGCGACTCGCTCGCATGGTCGGCAAAGCACGCGCGATCGAACTGATGATCTCCGGGCGCACGTTCAGCTTCGAACAAGCCGTCGAGTACGGCATCGTCAGCGACGTGTACGAAGGCACGCCGGAAGAATTTCGCGCGCAGATCCTCACCTACGCAAAGCAATTCACCTCGCCCAACAAGGCGCCGCTTGCGGTTGGCATGATCAAGCGCAGCGTTCAGACCGGACTCGAACTGCCACTGAATGATGCACTCGCACTCGAACGCGAACTGCAAGCGCAGCTCTTTAAGAGCAGCGATGCGAAAGAAGGCATCGCCGCGTACGGCGACAAGCGCACCGCGCGGTTCACGAACCACTAGGTCCCCGCGTGGACGCCGTAGCGACTCGGGAAATGCGTGCGGCGGACACGCTCCCCGCGACTTTCAATGCCGCGCACTGGTTTGTCGGCCGCCATATTGCCGAAGGGCGCGCCGACTCCATTGCGATCCAGAGCGACGAGAGCACGACGACGTACGGCGAGCTCGATCGGCTCGTACGCGGCTTTGCAGCAGCTTTACTTGCACGAGGATTGCACCGCGGTGATCGCGTGGTTCTCGTTCTTCCGGATTCGCTTGCGTTTGCGGTTGCATTTTGGGGGACGCTTGCGGCCGGCGGCGTTGCGGTACCGGTCAATCCGCTCCTCACACCGCAGGACCATCGCGCGATCGTCGATGATTGCGAGGCGCGTACGCTCGTCTACGAACCCACGCAAACCGATCCTCTTGTCGCTTGCGACGGATGCGATCAGTTCAGCGCGATCGACGCACTTGCACTCGCGCGCTCCAGCGAACCGCTAACGGACTATACGCCGACGAACCGCGACGCCTTTGCCTTCTTCTTGTATTCGAGCGGCACCACGGGCGAACCCAAAGGCGTCGTGCACTTGCATCACGACATGTGGGTGTGCGCGAAGACGTACGGCGAGTCGATCGTCCGCACGCAACCGGGCGATCGTGCATTCAGCATCGCCAAACTTTTCTTTGCTTACGGCCTTGGGAACGGTCTCTACTTCCCGCTTGCCGTCGGCGGAGCGTGCGTGCTTTATGCGGGACGTCCGACACCCGAATCGATCTTCGCGCAAGTTGCCGCGCATCGACCGACGCTCTTCTTCGGCGTGCCGACGGCGTACGCGCAGATGCTCGCGGCGATCGAAGCGGGCGCCGAAGCGGATTTTTCAAGCGTCCGCTTCTGCGCGAGCGCCGGTGAAGCGTTACCCGCGGGGATTTACCAGCGGTGGCTTGCAGTAACGGGATTAGAAATCGTCGACGGTATCGGCTCGACCGAAATTCTCCATATCTTTCTCTCGAATGCCCCCGGCGCGTGCACGCCCGGGTCGAGCGGGCGGGCCGTTCCCGGTTACGATCTACGCATTGTCGACGAGGCCGGTACGGACGTCGAAGTCGGTGAGATCGGCGACCTCGTCGTGCGCGGCGATTCGACGATGGCGTTCTACTGGAATAAACACGAACGCACAAAAGCAACGCTGAACGGCGATTGGATTCGCACGGGCGATAAATACCGCTGCGACGAGCACGGCGTGTATTGGCACGCCGGCCGCAGCGACGACATGCTCAAAGTCGGCGGGATTTGGGTCTCACCCGTTGAGGTGGAAGGCGCGCTTAGCGGTCACGACTTGGTCCTCGAATGCGCGGTCGTCGGTCGCGATGATGCCGACGGGCTAACGAAACCGCATGCCTATGTCGTGTTGAAGACCGCGCATCACGATCACGCCGAAGTCGAGCGCGAACTCAAGGCGTTTGTGAAGTCGCGACTGGCGCCGTACAAGTATCCGCGTTGGATCACCGTCGTCGAGACGCTCCCGAAAACGGCGACCGGCAAGACGCGCCGTTTCGTGTTACGCGAAAGCGTGGGGGCTGCAAGCGCGCCTTAGCGCACGCGAAACCCATCGGTTAAGGTGAGGACGCACGAGCGCGCAAGAGACTCGGCTGTGGCTAGATCCGGCGCGAGGCTCGCATCGGGGCCATCGAGGATGAGCGATGCGACACCGTGCACCATCGACCACGCGGCAAACGCAAGCGGAGCAATCGGACCGCCCACCATCACCCCAGCGACTTGTGCGGCTTCGATGCACGCGATGAGAACGCCGTACGAGTCATCGTCCGGTGTCGGCGGGTTCAAGCGCGCGCACAGTTCAGGTCGGAACATGATCCGAAATTCGGCCGCGTTCTGATACGCGAATCGAACGTAGGCGACACCGACTTCCTGGAACGCAAGCGTCGGATCCGTGGTCGTCGCGCGCGCCGCTCGAAGTTCCGCTGCGATGCGCTCGAAGGCCGCATCGACGATCGCGCCGATCAGCGCGCCTTTGTCGCGAAAGTGGTTGTATGCCGCTGCGTGGCTCACACCGGCCCGACGCGACACCTCGCGCAAGCTGAGACCCTCGGGGCCTGCCTCGGCAAGCACCGCGCGTGTCGTCGTCAGAAGCGCCGAGCGTAAGTCTCCATGGTGATACGACTTCGATGTTGACATCGGTCATATTATAGCATATATTACCACTGTAAACACCCTGGTCTCCAAGGAGCCTCCTGATGTCCGAACCTTCGCTACCGCGCCGCGTGATCGCATCGAATTCCAGCGACTTTGTGCTCTTCCGCATTGGGATGCGCTTCAACGGGCTGCGTGGTATCGGCCCGGCCCTCAAAACATTCGTACGGATGCCCAAGATGCTAGCCGAGCAGCAATCCAATCCCGCAATCGGTATGCTGTGGTCGACGACCTCATTGTCCTGGCCGGTCATCTCGATCACGCAGTATTGGCGCTCGTTCGAAGAGCTCGAACGCTACGCCCACGCCGATACGCACATCGACTCTTGGAAATGGTTCAACAAACTCGGTCGCAACAACGAAGGCACCGGGATCTGGCACGAAACCTATCGCATCAGCGCCGGCACCTACGAAGCGATTTACGCGAACATGCCGCTCTACGGGCTTGCAGCCGTCGCGGGAAGCGAAGCGATCTCTCCCGCAACGGCACGCGCCCGTGCGCGGATCGAGCGCGAGCCCGCCGCTTAGCTCGAGAGAATTTGACTCGGGGTGCTCACGTTTTGCTGCGTGCCGGCACCCGGCGGGTGGTAGCCTTTTTCGACGATTGCAACGAGTTGGTAGAACGCCGACCACGCAAATCCGAGTTGCGGCTGCAGGCCGTAACCGAACGGCGAGAATGTATCGACGTGCGTACCGCCGGAGACGATGTACTGCCAGTATTGCGAGGACTGACCCGAAGACCGAACGGCACTCAAATACGGACTCGCATTATTTTGCGGCGTAATGAACATATCGCTTCCGCCCGCGATCGAAACCAGCGGCTTGCCGATTCGCCCGGTGTGCGCGAACGATGCAATGTTCGCAAGCGCCGCGGACGAGGGAACGTACGATGCCCGATTGGCCGGGACGGCGAGTCCGGTTGCATCGCAGGTGCCCGGAAGTTGCACGGCATTCGTCGCATTCGGCGTACACGCCGCGGGGTTGGTCAAGGATGTTGCCTGCGGATCGATCAGCAGTGCATACGCGAATGCCGTAAGATCGGAATAGAACGACGATTGGCCCGAGTAATATTCGAACCAGAGCGAAGGATGAGCGGCGTTTCCTGCTTGCAAGATGTCGGCCGGATAGCCCGCCGCAACGATTGCCGCCGCACTCACGGGATCGGTAAAGCCGCTCGCGACGTAGGCCGACATCGCAGCGATGAATTTCGGTAAATACGTGAGGATGTTGAGCGAGGGCGACCAGAACACGCCCGACCAATCGACGCCGCCGTCGATGAGTGAGGGATACCGCTCGAGCAGCGAGCGCACTTGCGCGCCGCCGTTCGAGAGTCCGACGGCATACGTCCGCGACGGGAGTTTCCCAAAGTTGCGTCCGAGAAAATTTTGCGCGGCGGTCGTGAGCGTTGCGAATTCGACGTTCCACGTGTCGATCGTCGGAGCCGGAGTCTGCGTGAGCGCTCCGAATCGGAAGCCGAGCTTGTTCGTCTCGAGTTTCGCAAGGTCAAACGAAATCGGGAAGAACGTCGAGGGAGACGGCGTCGCGGCGATCGACTCGACGATTGCGTTGAACCCGACGCCTTTATTACTCGAAGCAAACGCGTAGCCGTTGGCTAGCGCAAAGTCGCCCCAAATCGCGTCGTTGGCAAACTCGCTGCGAAACGATGGCGTCCCGGCGACGATCAGCTTGCCGTTCCACGGGGTCGGCACTTTGATGACGTAGCGTTCGTTTGTCGCATACGAACCCGTGGCGATCATCCCCGGGATCGCCGACCCCGCGGGCGAGGGCGTGCCGGCAACGATCAGCGCTTTTGCATCACCCGACGGCGAGTAGCCCGGGAACACGGCGGGCGTCGGCGCTTGGCCGAAGCGCAGGTCGATGACCGTCGTCCCGGTTGGAATAAACGGCGCGGCGGGCACCGGCGGCAGCGTGGGGTTCGCGGGAAGCAGCGCGGTCGATCCGCCACCGCCGCATCCGGCCAAGAGCGGGACCGAGCCCGCCGTAATCGCGAGAAATTTCGAGCGTGAAAGCTGCACGAAAACCACCCCTTAAGAGAAAATCTTTCAGGTAGTTGTCGCGGTCATGGAACTTTATGCCTTCAGCGGGCGTCTCGGGTAAATTCCACGATTGCATCCACCACGGTCGCGGGTGCATCGCGCTGCGGGCTGTGACCGGCGCCCGAGACGATCAGCGTGGTCGTGTGTGCGACGGCCGCCCGGATCGCTTCGATCTGCGCGAGCGTTCCGTAGGCATCCGCATCGCCTTGGATCGCGAGAACGGGCGCGCGAATTCCGGCGAGCAACGGCTCGATGTTCCACGTACGAAAGCGCGGGTCGAGCCAAATGTCGTTCCACCCATAAAACGTCGCGTCAACGTTGCGATGATGACGCGCGAGTCGCTCGCGCAATCCGACGGTATCGTACGTTGCACGCGCCTGCGCGATCGCCTCAACCGTCACGGGCTCGACGAAGACGTGCGGAGCGATGGTGACGAGACCGGCGACTTCATGGGTGCTCGCGTAGATCAGCGCGATCGACGCGCCGTCGCTATGCCCAACGAGCACGGGACGCGCGATGGTAAACGACGCCAGTAATTCCGGCAGAACCACGCGCGCTTCGTGATGCATGTAGTCCGGTTCGCGCGGTTCGGTGAATGGATCGGAATTACCGTACCCATAGCGCGAGTATGCGAGCACGGAACGACCCGACTTCTGCGCGAGCTCCTGCGGCAAATCGCGCCACAACGCAAGCGAACCGAGGCCCTCGTGCAGCAGCACGATCGTGGGCTCGTCGCCCGCGATGCGTTGCGTGTCGAGCAGGTGCCCGTCGATCCGGACCTCGCGATGCAGCGCGGCTAGAGTCCCGTGAGCTTCTGTACGGCAAGCGAACTCAGCGCCACGGCAACCCAAAGCACGAAGCCAAGTGCGAGCGGACGCGCACCGGAACGAACGAGCCGCGCGAGTTGCGTCTGCAACCCGATCGCCGCGAGGGCCATGCTAATGAGAAACGTCGAGACAAACGCGATCCCGGCGTGCCACGTGGTCGGCACGACGCCGATTGTGTTCACCAGCGCCCCGAGTAAGAACCACAAAATGAACCACGGGACGATCTTCTTCCACGGAACCTGAATCCCGGCGGAGCGCTCGCTCCGTGCGCGTAGCAGTGCGAAGACGGCCACGATCGGGAGAATCAGCGTTGCGCGTGCGAGCTTCACGATCGTTGCATGTTCGCCCGCCTGCGTGCCGTAGACGTAGCCCGCCGCGACAACGGAGGACGTGTCGTTGATCGCAGTCCCCGCCCACGTGCCGAACGCGGATTGTGAGAGCGCGAGTAGATGTCCGATCGGTGGGAAGACCAGCACCGCGACGATGTTATAGAAGAACACCGTGGCGATTGCAAGTGCGATCTCTTCTTCTGCGGGTTGGATGACGGTCGAGAGCGCGGCGATCGCCGAAGCGCCGCAAATCGCCGTTCCGACGCCGACGAGTTGCTGCAGCACCGGGCGGATATCGAGCAGACGCCCGACGAGCGGGGCGAGAACGAGTGCAACGGCAATCGTCACCAGCGTGACCGGGAGTGTGGCGAGACCCGTTTGCGCTACGAGGGCAAGGGACAGGCCAAAACCCGACACGATGATTGCGCCCTGGAGCACTTTCTTTGCGGAAAACGTGATCCCGGCTTTGAAAACATCGGGTGGTGTGATGAATGTGCGTACGAGTACGCCGAAAACGATCGCGAGGACCGGTGCGCCGATGAGGGGCACGAAGCGCGCCGCGAGCGTTGCGAGTACCGCTAGTGCGAAGGTCGCCGCAAGACCATAGATCATGTTTCCCCATCGAAGTAGTCGAGCTGCGGATGACTGCGCACGAGCACCCCATTCGCTTCGACAACGTGTTTGCTCGAATCGGGATAGAAGCAGCTATCGCCCGCTTTATCGTTCGTCGCGATGATCAGCACAAGCGCGGGCGCATTGCCGCGATGGTTGTCGATGCGGTGCGCGCCAAGCGGCCCGGTGGGAAACGCGATGCAATCACCTGCGCGTAGGGACTGCGTTCCCTGCGGCGTGCGCAGCGTTGGCTCGCCGCGCCAGACGATCAGAAACTCTTCTTCGGTCGTATGCCAGTGATACGGGCAAATCGACTCGCCCGGACCGAGTAAAAAGGCCGCAATGCCGAGCTTACTCGAACCGATTCGCTCGCCGATTTCAGCGAATGACGCGGTGAACGGAGCGGGTCCGGCGCCCTCGGGTTCGTCGCGTTCGATTCGTAGCGCATCGATATTGACGATGCGCGGCGCACAGATCGCATCGAGTAGCGCATGCAGCGACTCACGCGCCGAGCCGAAGAGTGGCGTGCCGCGCGCCGCAAGCAGATGCACCGCTGCGAGGGCCGCAAGATCGCGCAGCCGTTCCGCCCGCGCTGCACCGGAGAGCGTCAGAGCGCCCGCCGGACTGCCATCGATCGACACACCCGTGATGAGCGTCTTACGAGCCGCGTCGTAAAACGCGCGTTCGTTCGCAGCGATCGGAATCGTAATCCACGCGGCATCGTGCGGTTCGCCGGCGAGCGGCACGTTGAGTAAGGCTGCGAAAGCGGACGTTTGCGCTTCGTGCGCGCCGTCGGTACAAACGGCGGTGTGCACGCCCGCAGCGCGGCACGCCGCAAGCAGTGCCTCCGATGGAAACGGATTGACGACGAAACTGCCCGCGACGATGTATGCGTTGTGCGGCAGACCGTGGTCCGCTGGAGCGGACCACCAGTCGATCCCTTCGATCACCGTTTTCATCTACGCGGGGACGGCTTCCATTCGCTTCTTGAGTTCCAGATCGATCGCGTCCAAGAACGCCTGCGTGTTCAGGTACGGATGATCGGCGCTGATAAGGATTGCAAGGTCCTTCGTCATCTTGCCGCTCTCAACGACGTCGATGCACGTGCGCTCGAGTGTTTCCGCAAAACGCACGACGTCGGGCGTTTCATCGAACCGGCCCCGATAGATGAGCCCGCGCGTCCACGCGAAAATCGATGCGATCGGATTGGTCGAGGTTTCTTTGCCTTGCTGATGCATGCGGTAGTGACGCGTCACCGTGCCGTGAGCGGCTTCCGCCTCGATCGTCTTGCCATCGGGCGACATAAGAACCGATGTCATCAGACCGAGCGATCCGAAGCCCTGCGCGACCGTATCGGACTGCACGTCGCCATCGTAGTTCTTACAGGCCCAGACGTATTTTCCCGACCATTTCATCGCCGCGGCCACCATGTCGTCGATCAGACGGTGTTCGTAGCCGATACCCGCAGCCAGAAAACGCGACTTGAACTCCTCATCGAAGACTTGCTGGAAAATATCTTTAAAGCGGCCGTCGTACACTTTGAGGATGGTGTTCTTCGTCGAGAGATAGACCGGCCAGCCGCGCATCAAGCCGTAATTCAAACACGCGCGCGCAAATCCGCGAATCGATTCGTCGACGTTGTACATCGACATCGCAACGCCCGACGATTCAAACGTAAAGACGTCGCGCTCGATCGGCGCACTGCCGTCGGTTGGGGTGAAGGTCATCGTGAGTTTGCCGGGGCCGGGCACGAGGATATCGGTCGCGCGATACTGATCGCCGAAGGCGTGACGGCCGATCACGATCGGATCGGTCCACCCGGGAACCAGGCGCGGGACGTTCTTGCAAATGATCGGTTCGCGAAAGACCGTCCCATCGAGTTCGTTGCGAATCGTCCCGTTCGGCGATCGCCACATCTTTTTGAGCTTGAACTCCTCGACCCGCGCCTCATCGGGCGTGATGGTCGCGCATTTGACGCCGACGCCGAATTCGCGAATCGCGTGCGCTGCATCGAGCGTCACCCGATCGTCCGTCGCGTCGCGATGCTCCATGCCCAAATCGTAATAGCGCAGGTCCACATCCAGATACGGCAGGATCAGTTTCTCGCGGATCAATTGCCAAATGATCCGCGTCATCTCATCGCCGTCAATTTCGACAAGCGGTGTCTGGACCTTAATTTTTTGCAAGGTATCGCCCCGATTACTAACAAGAAGGAACGCATCCAGACTCACCCGCCAAGGGACGCACGTGCACTGCATACGCTCTCCGGAGGCGAAATCTTCGCAGGAACGGCTCGCCGAGCGCGAAGCGGGGTAGAAGATCACCATGCGGCTCGCCACTCTTCTCCTGGCACCCCTGCTGCTCGCAGCGGCCCCGAGCGCCGATGAGGCGGGGTCGAGTCGCGCGCGCGCGGTTGCCCTGCGCTACGCGGAGCAATCGCACGGCGCCGTGCTCTTTCGCGTCTCAACGCAGACCGATATCCGCGGCGGCCCCGTCCGCCGCAATGAAGTCTCCGAGGCGATCTATCTTGCCCTCGATGGTGGAATGGTGCGCAAACGCTACCTGCACTTCCGCCAGAACGGGCGCGAGCTCGACGCGCGGGACCTAGGCGAAAAAAGCGAAGAGGTCGAGACGCCGCTGAGCCGCTTTGGCCTCCGTTTGCCATATCAGCGTGCGACGCTCGGCGACTACCGCTTCGATGCGCCGGTCGATCGCGGCGAGACGATCGAGGTTCCCTTTCATGCCGTCGTCCGCGATCAATCGCACGGCGATGGTCGTATGCTGCTCGATCGCGCGACCGACCGTATCCAACGGATCGACGAAACGCCGGCGGTTATGCCGCCGCACGCAACGAGCGGCACCGTAAGCGTTATCTTCGGTCCCACGGTCGGCGATCGCTGGGATATTATCGAAATCGACCACGATTTCGCCGGACAACTGGGCATCCTCCGCGGCAAGCTGCACTCGGCAACGCACTACGACCGCTATGTCCCCTATTCCGATACGACGCGGGGGCTTGCCGCGCTCGCGGCATTTGACGGCTAAGGTCGAAGCCGTCGCGAAGCTGGCGGTATGAGCGGAATCGTCAGCCTCTTGCCAAGTGCCACGGAAATTCTTTTTGCGATCGGCGCGGGCGACCGCGTCGTCGGTGTCACGCACGAATGCGATTATCCCAAGGCAGCGCGTATGCGGCCCGCGCTCACGCGTTCCGCGTTGCCTGACGCCTTGCAAACGCATCTGGGTGCCGAGCGGAGCGGCATCCCGATCGCGCAGCGCTCGGCGCAGATCAATCGTCACGTCACGGCGAGCGTTCATGCGGGATCGAGTCTGTATTTTCTCGACGAGGAACGGCTAGCATCGCTCGCGCCCGATCTGATCGTTACGCAAGAGCTGTGTGCCGTGTGTGCGGTCTCGTATGAGATCGTTGCAACCGCGGCACGCCGGCTTACCGCCGACCCGCGCATCGTTTCACTCGAACCCGCCAGTCTCGAGGACGTGTTCGCGACAATCGTCACACTCGGCGATCTTGCCGGTACACGCATCGAGGCCGACGCCCTGGTGCAACGCTTACGCGAGCGGATGATGCGTTTGCGCGACCGCGTGAACGCGCTCGCCGCGCGGCCGCGCACCTTGGTTCTTGAATGGACCGATCCGCCAATGAGCGGCGGACACTGGACGCCGGGCTTGATCGAGGCGGCAGGCGGCACGCCGGTCCTCGCGCATCCGGGTGAGAATTCGCAATCGATCGCATGGGATGCAATCACCGCAGCCGATCCCGATGTCGTCATCGTCGCGCCGTGCGGCTTCGATCTGGCACATGCGCGCACGGCCATCGCCGAACTCGATGCCGTCCCCCAGTGGCGCGCGTTACGCGCGCTGGCGAACGGTCGCGCCTACGCAATCGACGGCAACGCCTATGTGAATCGTCCGGGGCCGCGACTGGTCGACACGGCCGAACTCTTCGCCGCCGCAATCGCCGGCGACGACCTCGCTCCGCTCGACCGCACCGCGATCGAGCGCATTGCTCCGGCTAGTGCGATCCGTTGAGCGACGGTAAGGACTGACCGCTTTCGGTGAAACGCGAGGCCGATTCCGAGATGATCTTGCGCGCCGCCGATGCATCCTCCCAGCCGTGCGTGCTCGTGTCTTTCCCTTCGAGCGTCTTATACGTGCTGAAGAAATGTTCGATCTTGCGTAAGGTGTGTCCGAAAATTTGCGTGTAGTTGTGGATGTCCGAGTAGTCGGGCTCGCCGACCGGCACCGCTAGGATCTTATCGTCTTCGTCGCCGCCGTCCATCATCTTGAGCACGCCGATCGCTCGGGCGACGACCAGGCAACCCGAGAACGTCGCCTCCGAGACGAGGATCAGCACGTCGAGCGGGTCGCCGTCCAGCGCGAGCGTCTGCGGAACGAAGCCGTAATCGCCGGGATAGAAGATCGATGAGTGCAGCGCACGGTCGAGGCGAAAGATATCGAGTTGTTTGTCGTACTCGTATTTGTTGCGCGAGCCTTGCGGGATTTCGACGACGACGTTGATCTCTTCGGGCGCGTTGTTGCCGATGGGGAGAATGAGACGGTTTTTACGGACATCCAAAGTCATAGCCGTCAGCAATTCTCGCAGCGGCTTCGTGCGGCCTTGCTCGCTCGCTACCACACGGCCAGGGCAAGTGCGATGCCGGCTTCGCAGCAGACGATGATGAAGCCGTAGACATCGCCGACGAGTCCGCCGCCGAGTCGCCGTTTGAGTCGCTCGCCGAGCAGCACGGCGATGAGCGTCGCAGCAAGAAAAATGACCGGCGCGTGCCAGCCGATGATCGCGCCGAGGCCGGCACAGAGAACGATCGCAAGTGCGACGACCGGGCGCGATGGCGTGGTTTCGAAGACCCGGGTCAGGGCGCCCGCGCGCGCATACGGGATCCGGTACGCGTTAAGAATGGTTCCGAATCGTGCACTCGCGGCCGCAAATGCAAGGTCGACCGGGAGCATCGCCGTCGGCAGCGACCACAGTGCCGCAAGCCAGAGTGCTGCGAGCACCAAGACGTTCGCAATCGCGAACGTGCCGTGGCGCGGATCCTTGAAGATTTCGAGCCGGCGCTCGATTGAGACCGAGGCGAAAAGCGCATCTGATGAATCGAGAAACCCATCGAGGTGGATCGCGCCCGTCAGGAGCACGAGTAATCCGAAGGCAGCGCCGACGACTACCGCGTGCGGTGCGAAAAACGAGAGTCCGTACGCGGCTCCGCCCGCCAGCGCTCCGATCAGTGCGCCGACGAACGGCAAATAGGCAAGCGCATTTGCATCGGGCGCGGGACCGGCGGCGAATCGCCCGACGGGCAAGATCGAGAAGTACGAGATTGCCGTGATGAACGCGCGCAACGGCACTAGACCGTTTGCGGCGCCGCCGGCTCCTTGGTTGCGACACCCGCTTCAGCGAAGGTCTTCATCTCCGCGACCATCCTTGCCGCGGCTTCGACGATCGGAAACGCCAGCGCCGCGCCGCTTGCTTCTCCTAAACGCAAATCCAAATCAAAGAGTGGATCGAGGCCGAGCGCCGTAAGCGCCAGCGCGTGTCCGGGTTCTTGCGAGCGGTGCGCGGCGATGCAGTAGTCGATCGCGGCGGGCGCGATGCGCGCCGCGATGAGTGCCGCGGCGCTCACGATGAAGCCGTCGAGAAGCACGGGAATGCGCGCACGCGCAGCGCACAGCAGAACGCCGGCAAGTCCCACGATCTCATAGCCGCCGACTTCGCTTGCGATTTCGTCCCACGTGAAATCGTGGCAACGCGCAAGTCCCCGTTCGATCGCAGCGATTTTGATCGCGAGTCGCGCGTCATCGATGCCGGTTCCCCGTCCGACGACCTCGCGAACGGGCTTTCCCGTAAACGCCGCGACGATCGCCGCGGCGCTCGTCGTATTGCCGATCCCCATTTCGCCAAGAGCGATGATATCAAAAGGTTTGCGTTCCATCACCTCATCGAACGCCGCGATCCCGGCGGCGATCGTGTAACCGAGATCGTCGCGTTTGATCGCGGGCGTACGCGCAAGATTAAACGTACCGTAACCGACGTTCACATCGAGGAGCGCCGGATGTGGTGCGAGCGCTTCGCGCACCCCGAAGTTCGCGACGTAGACGTCGGCGTCGACCGCGCGGGCGAAGGTATTGATCGCCGCAAAGCCCGCGAGAAATCCACCGACCATTTGCGCGGTCACCTCAGGCGGATACGCGCTAACACCTTCGGATGCAACGCCGTGGTCGCCGGCGCCGATCAGGATCGCGCGGCGCTCGAAAAAATGCGTCGGCGTTCCCCCGACCATCGCGCACAATCGCACGGCAAGCGCTTCGATCTTGCCCAGGCTCCCGACGGGTTTGGTCAGCGCGTCGATGCGCAAGCGCGCCGCAGCCGCAACGCCGGGTTCGATCGGGGTTATCTGATCGCGAAAATCGAGCGGATCCATACGCCGAGTCTACGGCACCAAGAGCCGCCGCGCCCGTCTCGCGATGCTACTCGGCGGGGATCGCGCTTGCGTTGAGTGAGACCAGGCGCCACCTCACGCCGTCGCCGACGAAGCGGGTCACGCTTGCGGGATCGAAACGGACGTTGAGAGCCGCATCGTCCGGCTCGTGCAAGAGCGCCCGCACGAGCGCGTGCATGACGCCCGCATGGGCGACGATGAGGACGCGCTCGGGCGTATCGGCCGCGATGCGTGCGATAAACGATTCGACGCGCGAGACGACCTGGTCGAACGATTCGCCGCCTTCGGGAGTAAGGTAGCGCGGTTTGGTTTCGTGCGCGCGATCGAGTTCCGGATATTTGGAGACGATCTCATCCCATGTGAGACCTTCCCACGCGCCGAATGCCATCTCGATGAGTTCGGCGGCGGTTTGCAGCGGCGGACCGGTGCGACCGGCGAGTACCGCGTGCGCGGTTTCTTGCGCGCGCGAGAGCGGGCTTGCATAGGCGCGATCGAAATCATCGCCCGCGAGAAAAACGGCGAGGGCCTGCGCTTGCGCGCGGCCCTCGTCGTCCAGCGGAATATCGGATCGACCCTGAAAGCGCCGCACGCTATTCCAAGGGGTGCGGCCGTGTCGAACGCAGACGAGTTCCATCGTCCGCCTTCATCACTTCGGCAGGTTCGGTTTCCCTTCGTGCGCGATGAGCAAATCGTGCATGTCGCTGGCGTGCTCTTCCTCAACGATGAGGATTCCCTCGAGCATCGTCCGCGTGGCGGGATCTTTATCGCCGAAGTAGCGGATCAGTTCGCGATAGTGGTCGACGGCGATGCGCTCAGCGACGTAATTCTCACGAATCATATCGACCAGATTGTCGCCTTCGGAATACTGCGAGGCCGACCGTTTGGTGAGCGTGTCGGGGTTGAAATCGGGCGTTCCACCGAGCTGATCGATGCGCTCGGCAACCGCCATCATATGGACTTGCTCTTCTTTTGCATGCTGTGCGAATTCGTCCTTAACGCCTTCGCTCGAGATGCCGGTTGCTGCAATCGAGTGCATCGTGTAGCGCAACACGCAAACAATCTCGGTTGCGAGAACCGCTTGCAAGATTTCAATGGTTTGTTTGACATCCATCGCGTAGGTGTCGGTGACGTTGCCCGTGGTCAGATGCTTGCGGGCGCGGTCGCGAAGCGTTTTCACGTCGCTGAGAAACGGCTGTTTTGCCGCGCTGTTGGTGGTCGTTGTGGCAGCCAAAAAAATACTCCCGTCGGTGCGTACGAGGTATCTCTACCCGCCCGTTCGCGTGCTAAAACACCGCCCGGTCCGGCACGATGATGTACCCCTCGGCGAGGTCGCCGAACACGCGAGCGTGGGGCGGCGCGCTCCCCCAGCGCCACAAAAACGCGGCGATGTAGGCGCAGCTCAACGCATCGAGCGTGTCGTCCCAACGTTTGTAGCCCCGCATTCCTACCCGATCGGGAACCCGCTCGTCCAGCACGAGCGGCGGATCGGCGGTCGCGAGCGTTGCAAGGGCGGCACGATACCGCTCCCATTCGGCGAGAACATCCGGCCAGGGTCGCGCCTTCTTCTTATACTTGAAGATACCGGGTAGATCGAAGAGCCGCACGTGGGCCGGGTGCGGGAAGACCTCAACGGCGATCGTGCGCGGGTCGCGCGGGGCGATCTGCGTGGTTTCGACTACGCCCTCGGCGGCAAGTTCGCTGATGAAGCGTGCCGCCCGACCGCCGTCTGGGAAGCGCCCAAGATTGGCCGGGTGCGGCCCCGCGCCAAACCGGCCGAAGACGGATCGTAACTCGTTTTCCGCGCGGCGGGCACCACCCGGATTACGGACGATCGTCGGCATATCGATCCCGATCACCCCGCGATTGCCTCGCCAGGCGCGAATCCACGCCAGCACCTCGGCGTCCGAACGCAAATCGGCCCGCACATCAAGGATCGAGCCCGTTTCGTCGATTGCCGCGAGACCCGATGGATTGCGATCGGACCAGGCGAGGTCCAATCCGAGAAAGCGAGAGATCACGATATGGTCGTTCGTCGTGGGGACAAGCGAACCGTTGGCGAAGGCGAATCGTTAATGGGGTTGTTACCCACGACCGGCTTACCGACCGATGCCGAACGACTGCGTATTATTTATGCCATTCAGCGGATGCTTTCAGCAGCCGATGAAGAGGCTACGCTCGTTCGCGAAGCCTGCGAAGTTCTCGCCAGTTCCGGCCTCTATCTGATGGTCGGTATCGGCGTTGCCGAACCCGACGGTTCCGTTCGCACGATCGCCTCCTCAAGCAGCACGCACGACCTCTTCGCGGCCGAGAGCCTCCACGCACGGTGGGATGCAACGCCGCTGGGCAACGGCGTGATCGGCCAAGCGATCCGGACCGGCTTGCCCACCACCATGCCGACGAGCGACAACGCGTGGGATCCCTGGCGCGCGAGCGCCGGTCACCTTGTCCGAGCAGTCGCCGCGTTTCCGTTCGGACTCGACGATACCGTCGGCGTCGTCATCGTTCAAAGTACGGCCGGGAAATTTTTGAGCGAAGAGATCGAATTGATCTCCGGCCTCGCGCACGACATCGGACGCACGCTCGAAAATCTGCGCATGCGAATCGTGATCGCTGCCGAACGCGACCGCGCGCGTCGCAGCGAAGAGCGTCTGGCCGCGCTTTGGAAGCTCACGATTACGCGCGATTTTGACCTCGATTCGCAGGCGCAGGCGATCATCTTCGAGGGCGTTACCACGCTCGGTTTTGATTGGGGGACGATCGGGCGCGTCGAGGGCGAGACGCTCTTCCTCGATTTCGTCGTCAACGAATTCGAGCGCCCACGCGCGGGCGAGGCGATTCCCCTCTCAACCGCGCTCAGCGGCGATGCGATCGCCGCGGGTCGCACGGTGATCTGGGACGACCTGCGCAGTGAATCGCGCCACCGCGACGCCGTCCCCGTGATCGAGCGCGGGCTGCGCGCGTTTACCGCAACACCGTTCTATGTGAACGGGCGGCTGTACGTCCTCAACTTCGGCGCCAACAACCGCACGCGCCGTCCGCTCATCGACGACGACCGCTCGTACATCGATTTACTCGTCGCGTTTTTCTCGCGCGCGTTGCAGCGGCGCGACGACGAAGCCCAGATTCGCTACCTGCGCAATCACGATCCGCTCACGGGCCTCCCCAATCGCGAACGCTTTCTCGAGCGCCTCGACGCGCATATCGAGCGCGCGCAGCGATCCCACAGCCGCTTCGCCCTCTTTAATCTCGACGTCGATCGCTTTCGCGCGACGATCGAAGATTACGGCGCGCAGTTCGCCGATGAGGTCATCGCTGAGCTCGGCCGACGGCTCTCCAAACTCATGCTCGAGGGTCAAGAACTTTTCCGCAATAGCGGCGACTCGTTTACGATCCTCTTCCCGGAGTTGGACGCACCCGAGCAAGCCGACGCGCTCGCGCGCGTCGCCGTGGAAGCCGTCGCGACCCCGCTGCATGCCGGCGAACACGAAATCAAGATTTCGGCAAGCGTCGGCATGGCGCTGTATCCCGACGACGGGACGAGTTCGCACGCACTCACGATGGCCGCCGCAACCGCGCTTACCCGCGCGAAACGCGACCATTCGCGTGACTATCGCTTCTTCTCGCGCGACCTCGACGATCGGCTGAGTCGCCGCCGCCGACTCATCGACGAACTCCAAGGCGCCGGCGCTCGCGGCGAATTCGTCCTCCACTATCAACCGTGGATCGATCTCTCCGACTACGGCGTGGGCGGGTGCGAGGCGCTCGTGCGCTGGGAACATCCGCGCCTGGGACTGGTCGAACCCGATGATTTTATCACGCTTGCAGAAGAAACCGACCTGATCCATGAAGTCGGGCGGTGGGTGTTCGCGCAAGCAGCACGCACCGCGGCCGCCTCGGCGCAGAGTGGAACGCCGCTCGTCATCGCGATCAATCTCTCCGCACGTCAATTCACCAACCCCGAACTGATCGGCGAACTCAAAGATGCAATCAACGCATCGGGCGCCGACCCGCACACACTCGAAGTCGAAGTAACTGAAAGCTTCACGATGCGCGATCCGATGCGCGCTGCAGCCGTCCTGACGAGCTTGCGCGAAATGGGACTACGGATCGCCCTCGATGATTTCGGCATCGGGCACTCGTCGCTTGGTTATCTCAAACATTTGCCGGTGGATATCATCAAGATCGACCGCAGCTTTGTAAACGGCATTCCGCGTGAAGCGGCGGACGCAGCGATCGCGCGCGCCGTGATCGCCCTGGCACAATCGATCCGCTGCGAGGCGCGCGCCGAAGGCGTCGAGAGCCACGATCAGGCGCTGTGGCTAGCGGCCGCCGGCTGTCGGACGGCGCAGGGCTTCTGGATTTCGCGTCCGCTCCCGCAAGCAGATTTACAAGACTGGCTTCGCGAACGCAAGACGCGCGTATGAGCGATTCACGACTTTCGGTACGGAAAATGTACAAGCTCTTCATTAACGGCGCATTCGTGCGGAGCGAGTCCGCTCGCAGCGAGCCGAAAGGCGGCGCCAACGTCGCGCGCGCATCGCGCAAAGATGCGCGCGACGCCGTCGTTGCCGCGCGCACGGCGACTGCGAAGTGGGCCGATGCTACGCCGGCCCTGCGCGGCCTCGTGCTCTATCGATTAGCCGAAATGATGGAAGGTCGGCGCGCGGAACTCGCCGCGTCGCTCACACGTGGTGGAACGGTCGATGCAAAGGATGCCGAGCGCGAAGTCACCGCCGCAATCGATCGCGTGGTGTGGTACGCGGGCTGGTGCGATAAGTATTTAGCGCTTGCATCGACGCGCAATCCGGTTGGCGGCCCGCACTTCAACTTTTCAACGCCCGAGCCGACCGGAATTGTGGCGCTGCTCGCACCCGATGAGCCCGCGCTCTTAGGCCTCGTCTCACTCGCACTTCCGGCGCTTGTGAGCGGCAACGCCGTGATCGCGGTTGCATCCGAGACCGATCCGTGCACACCGGTGGTGTTTGCGGAATGTGTCGCAACGAGCGATCTTCCGGCGGGTGCGTTCAATCTGCTCACCGGTCTACGTACGGAAATCGCCCCGCATCTCGCCGGACACATGGACGTCAACGCGTTTGCTGCCGTCGACCTTGACATCGCCTTTGAGACGGCGCTCGGCGTTGCGGCCTCAGAAAATGTCAAACGAACGCACTTCGAGCGAGTTGGGAAACGAAAAGCCTGGTTCAGCGAAAAATTCGACGATCTCGAGCGGATTCTCGCCTTCACCGAACTCAAAACGATCTGGCACCCCGCGAAGATTTAGGATGAAGCGCAAGTCCGCGAGCCGCGACATCGTCGCGTGCGCGCAAGAGCTTTGGGATTTGCGATTGGTCACGGGATCGAGCGGCAACATCAGCGTCAAACTCGACGACGGCTCGATTCTGATCACCCCAACCGGTCGCTCTTTTCGCAAACTCGAGCCGGAAGAACTCGTGCGCATCGACGCCGCGACGGGCGAGTCGTTCGATGTCGCGAGGCGCCCGTCTTCGGAATTTCCGCTGCACCTGGCGGCGTATCGCGCGCGGCCGGACATCACGCTCGTCGTCCACACCCACCCGACGCATTGCGTCGTGTGGTCGGGAACCGGCCGCCTCTTCCCGCGCGATACGGTCGCATCGACGGAGTCGCTTGCCACGATGGTGTGGGTTGATTTCCATCCCTCCGGCAGCATCGCGCTCGCTGAGGCAACGAGCGCAGCGCTTGCGGGCGGGGCGCCGCTGGCGCTCTTGGGCAAGCACGGTCTCATCGCCGTCGGCACGAGCTTCGATGAGGCCCTGGTTCAGACCGATCTTGCCGAAGAATGCGCGCGCGTCGCCTACCTCGCCCGCGCGATGGGATAACGGCACTCAAGCGCGGAATGGTCGGCGGGGCCCTCACCGTGGAGAGGTGGCAGAGTGGTCGAATGCACTCGCTTGGAAAGCGAGCAGACTGTAAAAGGTCTCGGGAGTTCGAATCTCCCCCTCTCCGAATCGCCCGGCTGCGCCGGGCTTTTTCGTTTTCGGAACCGAACGCCGCCTCGATGTCACCCGAGCGCATTCGCGATGCAATCACCGACGATCTCGGCGAGATCGCACGCATCTGGAACGAAGGCATCCTCGACCGGGTCGCGACGCTCGACGAAGATCCCAAAGACGCCGCAGACGTGGCGCAATGGTTCGCGGAACACGGCGGGCGTTACGCCGTGCTCGTCGCCGAATCGGCCGACGGGCGGCTCGTCGGTTGGTGCTCGCTCAATCGGTATTCACATCGCTGCGCGTACGACGGAGTTGCGGATCGCTCGATCTATATCGAGCGATCCGCGCGTGGCCGCGGGATTGGGACGCTACTCCTTAGCGCATTGGAAGCGCGCGCAAGCAGCGCCGACTTTCGCAAAATCGTGCTCTTTGCGCTTGCGACAAATGCGGCTGGCGCGGCGCTCTATCGCAAAGGTGGCTATCGTGAAGTTGGGATTTTTCGCGAGCAAGGCCGACTCGACGGCGTTCCAACCGACGTTCTTGCAATGGAGAAAATGCTCTAAACGCGGCCGCCACCGGCTCGAAAACCCGTCCGTACGCGATAACGCACGTAGAGTACTTCGGAGCCGAGACGGTGCGTCTCGAGGAGTTCGAGATTCGGTCGAACCACGGCTCGGAACGCGGGCTTCCCGCCGCCGACGATCACCGGGTGGAGAAAGAGATGGCACTCATCGACGAGGTCAGCTTCGAGGGCACATCCGGCAAGCTCGGCGCCGCCGATGCTGATGTCATGCGCGGACTCGCGCTTGAGCGTTCGAATCGCCTCGACTTCGAAGTCCCGCTCGATGCGGGCGTTGGGTGCCGTCGCGCGCTCGAGCGTTCGTGAAAAGACTATCTTCTCAGACGTCTGCCAAATGCGTGCGAAGTCGCGATGTTCGGCTGGATAGCTCTTCATCGGCGCGCCCCAGAAGGCCATCGTCTCATAGAGACGCCGCCCGTAAAGGATGGTACCAATCGGCCGCACGAGCTCGGTGATGAACGCGAAGACACGATCGGGATGAACCCAATCGAAGGCACCTGTTTCGTCCTCCACGTAACCGTCGAGCGACGTATTTATAACGTACATTAGCTTTGCCATTCGTTTTGCTCGACTCGCCTACGGCGTACGCAAAAGAGGCGCGACGCGTTCGTAGGGAAGAGCAAAGAACGTCAGGCCGTTCGCGCCGGTCGTCGTCACGGCGCTGAAGAGCGCATCGTCGATCGCCGATTCGACCGCGTCGGCGGTCGCTGCATAGAGCGCGTCGATGTGTGACTCGTCGTCCTCGAGTGCGGGTTGGGAGATGGTTCCCTCGCGCGGATAGACGTGCGTCGTGCTGAACGCAAGAAACAGATCCCCACTCGATACGTGCGAGGTGGCGCCGGTGCGCGCGAGCCCGAGCGCCGCACGTTTTGCGACATCGCGCAGATGACGCGCGTCGAGCGGAGCGTCCGTCGCGATAACGATGATGATACTGCCGTCGCTTGCGCGACCTCGAGTCGGTGCACGATACGCAGCGCGTTTTGGCAAACTCGGCAAGAGTTCGTTTGCGAGTGCGCGTCCAACGTGGACGCCGCCGATCGTCAGCTCGGCGCGCGAGCCCGTATTAGCGTTCACCAAGACGCCGACGGTATATCCGCCGAACGTGGCCGGGAGCACGCGCGATGACGAGCCAATTCCCGATTTGAAGCCGAAGGCGCGCATGCCGGTACCTGCGCCGACGGCGCCGCGCGGAAAATCACCGGCGCGTGCGCCATCGAGCATCGTGACGACATCGGTTTCACTCACGTGTCGTCCTTGGATGTCGCTAAGGCCTTGGTCGTCGCACTCCGCAACGGTCGGCAACGGAACGTCATCGCTCACGCCGATTCCGGGCCAGCGTTTGATCATCCAGGAAACGACGCCATTATCGACGCGCCCGACGTTGAGCGTATTTGTTAGCACGACCGGCGTCTCGAGAAAGCCCGACTCGTCGATCCAGTGCGTGCCCGTCATTTCTCCGTTTCCGTTGAGATCGAAGGTCGCTGCGGCGGGTCGCTTGTTCCACACATCGGCACTCGGAACGATCGCCGTTGCTCCGGTTCGCACCGGACCGACTCCGGGGATGAGCTTCCCCTCGCCCGAGAACTTCGTGACGTGGCCGACCAGGACGCCCGGGACATCGGTGATCGCGTCGTTCGCGCCGAGGGCAAACGTCCCAACGGGAATCGGTGAGCGGGCTCCGACGGGAGCCGCGCAGAGTCCGATTGACGCAAGCAACGCGAGGATCTTCTTCATCCGCGCGCGGTTCGCGGCGCCATCGCAAGAAGCCCGCGCTCGCAGCGTTCCCGTTATCGCCGTAGTTGTTCCAGTCGGCGGGTTTCGTAGATCGCTTGGAGCGACGAGAGCGCGTCGCTGGTAAACGTCATTCCTTGCAGCACGCCATCCGCGATCGATTCGTGCGTGATGCGGGGCGGAAGGATGTCATCATCCTCGCGCCAGCCTAAGCGGGCGTTGATCGCGCGCTTCTTCTCCCAGATGTGCGCCGCGGTCGCGGCAAGTGCGGCGCCGTCGAGTGGGTAGCCGGTCACCGCCGTCCACAACGCCGCGGCTTCGGGATAAAAATCTGAAAAACAATCGCGCACGAACTTGCAGAGCACGAGCGAATCCCAGACGATTGCATAATTTTCCGCAGCGATCGCTGCATCCGCGCGGGCGGTGTCACTGGTAGCGGCTCCCGGGTGCCGCAGATCGAAGTCATACGTCGCCGCTCGGTTGTGGCATGCGCCACGCGTGCAGGTCGCAAGTCCCAGCGCATAGGTCGGGAGCGCCCGTGGCTCGTAGCCGGGAAGTTCCAAGCCTTTGGCATGCATGGCAAACGCCGCCGAGCCCCCACCAACGATATTTGCGGCAGCGCGTACGCCCAGCGCCAGTGTCGCACCGAAGCCCGTTCCGTTCACGATCGCTTCGATCGCCGGGACGAGTACGTCTTGGTTGCCGAAGCGAAGCGGTGTTCCAAAGACGTTTTCATCGACCAAGCCGCGTGCGACGCACTCCATGCCAAAGGCAATGGAGCCGCCGGTCGAGATGGTATCGAGCCCTTCGCGATCGCAAAGCGCGATTGCATCGAGCACCGCATCGAGCGAGTCAACGCCGCAATTGGGTCCGAACGCCCACACCGACTCGTATTCGCTCGCACCGGCATTGCGGCGATCGCGGTCTTTACGCACGTACATGTGCTCGCACTGAACGGGGCAACCCGCGCATCCGGCACGCAGCTCGAGGTAGTCGCCGCGATGTTCGCGCGCGCGCTCCGGCGTGACGCGCTCGACACCGGCAAACGTTGCGCCGGTAAAATTCCGCGTCGGCAGCTGCCCCATGCGCTCGAGGACGCGCATGTTCGCGCCCGTTCCAAGGACGCGATATTTCGCCGTCGCCGGTCCGACCGCACGCTCGCGCAACACGGCGGCGAGTTGCGCCGTCTTTTGTGGATCGGCAAGCGCCACATCGCCGCGACCGCGAAGCGCGACCGCTTTCAGTTTTTTTGCACCGAAGACCGCACCCGTGCCGCCTCGACCCGCTTGACGACCGTCGTTCTCGACGGCCGCATACCGCACGCCACGCTCGCCCGCGCATCCGATCGCACAGACGCGCGCCGTTCGGTCGACAAGTCGATCGCGGACGAGCTTGGTAACTTCGCGCGCCGAAACGCCAAGCAGATCGCCCGCTGGCTCGAATCGCACGCGGTCGCCTTCGACGACCAGTAGCGTCCAATCTTGCGCCATCCCGGTGACGATCAGCGCGGCAAGACCACAGCGACGCAGGACCGCGGACCAGTGCGATGAGGACAGTCCCTCATTTAAGAGACCGGTCAGCGGCGAAATCGTCGCAAGCGCATGTTTGTTTGCCGCGGGCACGGGAGTCGATGCGAACGGACCCGCTGCAAAAACGAGTGGATTTTCCGGCCCGAGCGGATCGATCCGGTGGAGATCGTTCTCCCGAAGATAGGCGTCGATCAGTTCGACCGCAAGGCCCACGCCGCCGAGGACGCGCGCGAACGTTGCATCGTCGAGATCGAACCGCCGATACGACTTCGTCGTTAGGTCGACGGCAAGGACGGTGCGCGGCCCAACGTAGCTCATCCGCCGCTCGCAAGAAAGAGCACGCACGGCTTGTCGCGCGCATCGAACGTCTCGCCCTCACCGAGCGCGCGGCGACCATCGAGTAAAAGCAAATTGGGTTCGATGAAGCGTTCGCCTTCGATTACCGTTCCGCGCAGGACGGGGAAATCGCGCGCGAGCGCGCGCAAAAACGCGGGCAGATCCACCGGTTCATCGACGCTCACCTCAACCCTCGCGCAGCCGACGAGCGCGCGCGCGAGCCCAAAGAGTTCGACGTTCACGGAGCGACCGCTTCGCGCGGCACGACGATGCGCACGCTGCCCGCATGTTGCGTGTTGTAACCGCCGAGTCGTTCGATCTGTGCACGTAGGCTCGGCGCCGCGATCGTTTCGATCAGGCGCGCGATCCGCGGATCGGTAAGATCGCGCTCGCGAATCGCAAGATCGTACGGCTCGAAGGCAAGGGACACAAAGTCGCAGCCAAGCGCGTTCGCCGCGGCGCGAATTCCAAGACCGCAGTCCGCTGAGCCTTCGGCGACGAGCGCCGCAACGGCGAGATGCGAAAATTCGATACGATCGTAACCGACGATCGCGCCGATAGCAATACCCGCGCGCGCGAGCAGTTCGTCGAGCAGGAGGCGCGTACCGGCGTCGCGCTGACGGTTGATATACCGTGCGCGTTGTTCGGCGACATGGGCAAAGGATTGTAGGCCCAGCGGATTGCCGGGCGCGACGATCAGGCCTTGTTCGCGTTCGGCAAAGCGGACGAGCGCAACGGGTTCGGCCGGACCGTAGCGCGCGATCGCTCGATCGTTGTACGTTCCCGTCGCAGCATCGAGAACGTGCGTACCGGCGACGTGTGCAGCGCCCGAGGCGAGCGCGACGATTCCGGCAATGCTACCGACGTTCGCCGAAACGAGTTCGATATCGTGCGCGGCGAGTTCACCGGCCAGCAAATCGATCGCCACGTCGTGACTGCCAACAGCGAGAAGCGTCCGTTCGATCGCGGCGAGCGGACGAAGCGCGCGGATACGGACCGTCGTTCCCTCCGCGATGCCTTCGGTCAACCGCGGGATCGTAAGCATCGCGTTCGCGCGCGCAAGCGACGTAATGACCCCGGCGCCGCGTCGCAGCGGCGCGACGACGAGTGCGCCGTCGACACGCGCTGCGACGGCCCGCACGTATTCATCCTCACCGAGCGGCGAGAACACCTTACGCGTCAATCGGGCGTCGAGTTCGGGCACATCGGGCACATCGCGGCCGCCGAGCCGTTCGACGAGCGGCCGCAGAAAAAGCTCTGCGCAAATCGCAGCGCTCACCGGATAGCCGGGAATACCGAGCAGCGGGATCGCCGGTTTGCCACTACCGATGCCGAGCACGACGGGGTGACCTGGACGAATCGCCACCCCGTGGACGATGACCCGGCCGAGCGATTTGAAGACGCGCGCCGTGTAGTCATCGCGGCCCGCGCTGCTGCCCGCATTGACGACGACGACATCGCATGTCGCAAGGGCCTCGCGAACGACGGCGGTAAGTTCCTCGACGCGATCCCGCACCCGTCCGAGGGGAACTGGTTCTCCGCCGTACTGACGCACGCACGCAGCTAGTAGGACGCCGTTTGAATCGACAATTGCGCCGCGCGCCGGATGCTCGGTGCTCGGGTCGACCAGTTCGTCGCCCGTCGTGACGATCGCGACGCGCGGGCGTGCAACGACGTCCACGCGCGTAATTCCGGCGCTCGCGAGTGCCGCAAGATCGGCCGGTGCGAGACGACGCCCGCGCGCAACGACCGCTTCGCTAGCGATGATATCCTCGCCGATCGGACGCACGTGTTCGAACGGCGCAACGCTCGCACGAATCGCAATCGACTCGCCACGATCGTCGACGTGTTCCGCCATGATTACCGCGTCCATGCCTTGCGGCAGCGGATCGCCGGTATCGACCCAAATCGCTTCGGTCCCCACGCGCAGTTCGCGCGGCGCGGTTTCGCGCGCCCCGGCGGTGGCCGCCGCAAGCACCGCGACGCCGTCCATCGCGCAGGCGTGATAGTGCGGTGATGACAAGCGCGCGAAGTGCGCGCGCGCCGTTACGCGGTCGAGTGCCGCAGCGAGATCGACTTCATCCGTGCGCTCGATTCGAGCGCCAGCGGTCGCCGAAACGAATGCATCGCGCGCGTCATCAAGTGGAACATCATGGAGAAACAGCGCGCGCTCAGTCAAGTGGAATTACGTTCACCCGCTCGCCGCTCGCAAGTCCGCTGCGATCGATCGGGACGAAGAGCAGCGCATCCGCGCGCACGAGCGTAAAGATCAAGTTCGACGCGCCGAAAATTGGCATTGCGTGCAACTCGCCCGCGCGGTCGTGCAGATGGACGGGAATATAGTCTTCGCGCCCCGGACGCGAGGCAACATTCGCATCGAGGATCGCATCGCGACGGTCGCTCGCCGCGCGCAATTCTTCGCCACCGAGATGACGGATGAGCGGCGCGAGCATGCGCCAGGCCACGACCAGGGCGCTTGCGGGATTACCGGGTAAGCCGACGATCGGTTTCCCATCGCAGACGGCAAGGACGGTCGGTTTTCCAGGTTTGATGGCGAGACCGTGCGCGAGAATGCCCGGCGAGCCGAGTCGCTCGACAACACCCGCCGTATAGTCGCGCGCGGAGACCGACGAACCTGCGGAAAGAACGAGCGCATCGGCGGTGTCGAGCGCCGTACGCGCCCGCGATTCCAGTTCCGCTTCGTCGTCGCGCACGATACCAAATGAGATCGGTTCGCCGCCAGCGCGGCGCACGGTCGCCGCGATCGTCAAACCGTTGATGTCGCGCACTTGGGCGAGTTGGGGCTGCGCGTCGATCGGCACGACTTCATCACCCGTCGAGAGAATCGCAACGCGCGGACGCCGATAGACCTCGACGACCGTACAACCGAGTGCCGCGAGCGCACCAACATCCGCCGGCCGCAGGCGCCGACCGCGCGGCATGGCTTCTGCCCCGGCCACAATATCTTCACCGATCGCGAGTACGTCTTCGCCGCTGGCAACCGACGTCAACACTTCGATCTGCGTGCCGCGCGCATTCGTCTCTTCGACCATCACGACTGCATCGGCACCCGCGGGAAGCATTGCGCCGGTATGGATGCGCGCCGCGGTGCCGGAAACGACAACCAGTGTGGGCACCGTTCCCATGAGAACTTCGCCGATGAGTTCGAGATAGGCCGGTGATGATTCCGACGCGCCATGCGTGTCGACGGCGCGAACGGCAAAACCATCCATCGTAGCGCGCGCGAACGCGGGCAACGTCTGATCGGCGCGAACTCCGCAAGCCAAAACCCGGTCCAACCCATCAGCGAGCGCGATGCTCTCCGTGGCTTGGACGACCGGTGTGGCAGCGCGCATCGCCGCAAGCGCCGCGCTCGGCGGCAGCACAGTGAAAAGCTTGTTCACGACAGGCATGACCTCCACCGGGGGCCAACGTCCATCCTCTTGCCCCAGTGAATCGAGGAGTCGACCAATTCTGACCGTACCCGGACCATCCGAACGACTCGCAGGCGACTTGGCCGCTCTTGGCCTCGGCGGCGTCGCGACCGTTCATCGCAACTTGAGTGTCGCCGACCTGTACGAACACGCTCTGCGTAAAGGCGAAGCGGTCCTCGGAGCCGACGGTCAACTCGTGGTCGAGACGGGCAAGCATACCGGCCGCTCGCCGAACGACAAGTTCTTCGTGCGCGAACCCTCGAGCGAAAAACACATCGACTGGGGCACCTCGAACAAAGCGATGGACGCAAAAACGTTCGACGCGCTGCTCGGCCGTGTCGGAACGTATCTCGACGGCAAAGAACTCTTTTCGCTCGACTGCTACCTCGGAGCCGATCCGCGTTACCGGCTTCCCGTGCGCATTTTGACGACGTATGCGTGGCAGAATCTTTTTGCACGCGACCTCTTTATTGAGACGGCGCACGAAGATCCCGAGTTCAAGCCCGAATTTACCGTGCTCGACGCGGCGCTCTTCGATGCGGAACCCGCCCGAGATGGCACCGCATCCTCGACGTTCGTGCTGGTCAATTTCGCGCGCCATCTCGTGCTCATCGGCGGCACGCGGTATGCGGGCGAAATCAAAAAGTCCGTCTTTACGATCATGAACTATCTCATGCCGCTGCGCTCGGTGCTCCCAATGCACTGCTCGGCGAACATGGGACCGGACGGCGATGTCGCCATCTTCTTCGGCCTCTCAGGGACCGGAAAGACGACGCTCTCTGCCGATAGTTCGCGCCCGTTAATCGGCGATGACGAACACGGTTGGTCAAACGACGGTGTGTTCAATTTCGAAGGCGGCTGCTACGCAAAGGCGATTAAACTCTCGCAGGACGCCGAACCCGAGATTTGGGCGGCATCGCACCGCTTCGGCACCGTGCTCGAAAACGTCGTCATCGATCCGACTACGCGCGAACTCGACCCCGACTCGCAAGAACTCACCGAAAACACGCGCTCGGCCTATCCGATCGACTTCATCCCGAACATCGTCAAAGGCTCGCAGGGCGGCCATCCCAAGACGATCGTCATGCTAACCGCCGATGCATTCGGCGTCTTGCCGCCGATCGCGCGCATGACCGACGCGCAAGCGATGTATCACTTTCTCTCCGGCTACACCGCCAAGGTCGCGGGCACCGAGCGCGGCGTGACCGAACCGACCGCGACGTTTTCCACGTGTTTCGGCGCGCCGTTCATGGTGCATCATCCAACGGTGTACGCGCGTTTGCTCGGCGAACGTATCGCTGAGCACGAAGTCTCGTGCTGGCTTGTCAATACGGGTTGGAACGGCGGACCGTACGGCGTCGGCAAACGGATGAAAATCGCATACACGCGCGCGATGGTCAACGCCGCAATCGCCGGCCGTCTACGCGACGTCACCTTCGTCAAGGAACCGTTCTTCGGACTGCAAGTCCCGAGCAGCGTTCCCGACGTGCCGAGCGACGTGCTCGATCCACGTGCCTCGTGGACGGATAAAGCCGCCTACGACGCGCAGGCAAAGAAACTCGCCGGGCTTTTCGCAACGAATTTCGAGCGCTTCGCGGCGCACGCCTCGCCGGAGATCCTCGCGGTCGCAATCAAGCCCTAGGCACGCCGTACCCGTCGCGGTTCGGTAAAGGTACAACTCCCAGGCCCGGGAATCGAGCGAAATCTTTCTTCACGCGTTTCGGGAGGCGTTGATGGGTTTGTTTCGTCCGCAGCGGGTACTGCTGCTTGCCGTTTTGCCGTTCCTTGCAGCTTGCGGAGGTGGCGGCAGCGCCCCGGCCCCCGCTGTTCCTAAATCCGCGGGCAGTCCGGTCGATATCGCGCCGAACACGGCGCTTTTGTCGACGCCGGCACGCGGAACGCTCGTAACCGTGTCCTTTCCACTGCGCGACGACGCCGGGCTCGATACATTGATCCACGCACAAGGCGACAAGTCGTCGCCCCTCTACCATCACTTCATCACGCCGCAACAATTCCGCGCGTCGTACGGCCCGGACCAAACGTCCGTGGATTCGGTCGATTCGTATTTGCGCGCGCAAGGTTTCTCGACGCAGCGCACATCGCTCGGACTCGTTGCCGACGCTCCGCAAGGCGTCGTCGAAAATACGTTCCACATTCGGCTGCACGCGGTGCTGACCAAAGGCCGCGAAGCAAAAGGCGTCTCAACCTCGCCGACGTTGCCGACGGTCCTTGCGAAGGTCGGCGCATCGGTTGCGGTCGGCTCGTTCACGCATCACGTTCACTCACAGAAACTCGTGAGTGCCCCCGTTGACAACCGCTATTCGACTGCGGGTCCGTACTGGTTCACCGATCTCAAGCAGGCCTACGGGTATCCCGCAAACGGCGTTGGGAACGGCGCGGGACGATCGATCGCGGTCGTGATGAGCTCGGATGTGCTCGACTCCGATACCGCAGTTTACTTCGGGCACGAGAAGTTCGCGCCGGTTCCGCTCGTCGAACGTCACCCCGTGCTCGGCGGCCCGCCGGCTTTCGATCCGGCAAACGGCGCATCGGATGAAGCAAGCCTCGACGTGCAGCAGTCGCTAGGCAGTGCACCCGGCGCAAAGCTGCTGCTCTATGACATTCCGGATCTGAGCGATGTCTCGACGCTTGCCGCGTACACGAAAATCGTCGAAGACAATAAAGCCGACATCGTTTCTTCATCATTTGGGCTCTGCGAACTCTACTACACCGCCGAATACAATGGCGGCACGGATTTCACGACAATTCTTAAAGCGCAGCACGATGTCTTTCGTCAAGGTAACGCGCAAGGCATCACGTTTGTCGCGAGTTCCGGCGACAACGGTGCCTACGAATGTTACGATCCGACGGGTTCGATGAAAATCCGACGCGGCGTCTCGTCGCCCGCAAACGACACCTCCGTCGTGGCCGTCGGCGGCACCAATCTCGTGACGGCTTCCGTGCCGGGATCGCGCGATTCGTCGTACGTGCGCGAGAGCGCGTTTGCCGATGTCTACGATGCATCGGCTGGGTTCACGGCTCCCAACGACCGCTGGGGATCCGGCGGCGGTGTGAGCACCTACTTCAAGAAGCCGATTTACCAGTATCTCGTGGATACACGCTCCTCGATGCGAACGATCCCCGATGTCTCGATGCAAATGGGCGGGTGCCCGTATGGCCCGCCGATTCTCCCGACGTGCAATCCGGATGATAGTTCGGTGATCGCGCGAATCGGCGGCAGCTACGGTCTCCTCATCGGCACCAGCGCCTCGGCCCCCGAATTCGCCGGTTTGTTAGCCGTCACGGAGGGCACTCTCGGCACGCGCCTGGGAAATGCCAACGACTACATCTACTCCGTCGCGGCGCTCGAAGGGTCGAACGCATATCACAACGCGATTCCGGGGGACAACGGCTACCGATCGACACCGGGATACAATTACGTTGTTGGGAACGGCACGCCCAAAGCCGCGAACTTCTCGTTCAACTTCGGAGCCCCGCTCGCGGGAGTTCCGTTGACAAGCAGCAACCCGTAATCTAAAAACCGCGACCGGATCGCGCGAGCATCGTAAGCGATACGTAACTCGTCTTGCTTACGATCTCGCGCGTTCAGCGCGGGAACGCACTCCCCACAGGCGAACCTGCCCACATGGGCTCGACCGCCTCCGCCGCCGAATTCATCGGCCGCGACCGTGTCTGCGACGAGATTCACGCCCGTATGAGCGCGGGCCGCATTGTCACGCTCGTCGGACCGGGCGGTGTCGGCAAAACGCGTATCGCGCTCGAAATGATCCAGGAATTCGGCGGCATATTCGTCGATCTTGCCGCGCTACGCGATCCCGAACTCGTCTTAGCCCTCATCGCCGAACGCGTTGGAAATCCGGAAACGAGCGCCGGACTCTTCGAGAGTCTGAGTCGACACCTCGCGCGCGATCCGCGCCTGATCGTGCTCGACAACTGCGAGCACATGCAAGAAGCGATCGCCGGCATCGCGCAGCGTTTGGTCGATGCAGCACCCTCCGCGCGACTGCTTGCAACCAGCCGCGTTCCGCTTGGAACCCGATCCGAGTTTGTCTTTCCGGTCGGTCCGCTCGCACCGGCCGATGCGCACGAGCTTTTTTCCGCGCGCGCGCGTGAAGCGAACCCGGCTTACGTCGACAATCCCGCGGCCGTGGCGCGAATCTGCAAACGCGTTGACTATCTTCCGCTCGCCATCGCGCTTGCAGCGGCGCGCACAAAATTGCTACCGGTGGACGCACTAGCTACGCGACTCGATGGACGCATGCAGCTTCTGGGCAATGTATCGCTGAGCGGCCGTCAGGAAACGATCCGCACGCTCGTATCGTGGAGCGAAGAACTGCTCGATGCGGACTTGCGCACGTGGTTCCGCCACGTCGGGATTTTCACCGGCGGCTGGACGGACGCAGCGGCTGCGGCGATTGCCGAGCGATCGCTCGACGATGCCGCAGCGGCGGGTCGGGCGCTCGTCGAGCGTTCCCTTGCGCTACCGGCGGGCGATGGCCGCACTCGTCTGTTCGAACCGATGCGCGATTTTGCCGTCGAGCGACTCGCCGACGACCCGGACCGCGCGGCGATCGCCGAACGCCACGCGCACTATTACGGTTCGCTCGTCGAACGCCGTGAGTCGTTCGATCGCATCGACGATCGCGCATGGGTTGTCGAGATCGAACGCGAGATGGACAACGTCCGTGTCGCCCTGACCTGGGCGGTCAGGCGCGGCGAACCCGGCTTTGCGATTCGATTCGCCATCGCACTCGGCCCGTTTTGGAACAATCACGGGCGATTTAGCGAGGGCAGTCGATGGCTCGTGCGCGCACTCGAGATTGCCTCCACGGAATCCGCGAAAACGCGCGCCCGCGCGTTACTCGAGCTGCGGCGCTTGAACACCGGTCGGAATGCTCACGACGACGCAGCCGGTTTCGGAGAGCGCGCGCTAGTCGCGGCGCGCGAAGCCGGCGATCGCGCGCAAATTGCCGAGGCGCTCTTCGGCCTTGCCGTCAACGCCTTCGATCCGGGGCGCTACGACGCCGCGCAACGCTCGCTCGATGCGTTTGCGGAACTGGGTTCGGAGGGCATCCCGGGTTCGATCGTCGCCTCCGCTCGGAACTTACAAGGCCTCCTCCATCTCGTACGAGGCGATCACGCCGGTGCCCGACTCTCGTATTTGGACTCGCTGGATCTCGCGCGCCAGGTCGAAGACCAAATGTGCGCGGCGCGCGCTCTCTCGAACCTCGGCAACCTCGAAATGTACGCCGACCGCCTCGATGCCGCGGTGCCGTTCTATGAAGAGTCGCTCGAGATCGCGCATGCCTTCAACAACGTGCGACTGACGTGCGTACTGCATGCAAACCTGGCGGAGCTCGGCGTGCGCAAGAACGATTCATCCTTCGCGCGCGTGCACGCCGGAGCTGAGTATTCGCTCGCGCGCAAAACGGGTCGCGTCATTCACATGGCCTCAGCGCTCGAAACGCTTGGCGAGACCGAAGTGCTCGACGAGCGCTTTGCATCGGCTGCCGCAATCTTCTCCCACGCAAAACGGCTGCGTCGGGAAATCGGCGCGGAGATCGATCCGCTCAATGCCGAAGTGTACGAATCGTTCGTCGCGCGGACGAGAGCGGCGCTCGGCGATGATGCCTTCTCCGATGCGTGGCAACGCGGATTCGAACTCGATGCAGCAGAACTTGGGATCGATGCCCTCTTTGCGACCTAAGATCAAAATTGCCAGCTCCGCTTCGAGCGCACCGTCGCTCGAACGTATCAACGCTTCTGGTGCGCTCGAGGTCGAACTCGATCACGTCGTGCTCGACGAGCACGGTCGCGCCCCAAGCGGAGCGGGTGCCGGCGTCGAGATGCTCTGGCGCCACATCCATCTCTTTCCGCGCGCCTGGTCGAGCGCGGCACTCGAGACGCTGCCGGACTTGCGCTGGTTTCACACCGATCATGTCGGCATCGACTCAATCCCCCTGCAGGAACTCGCCGAGCGCAAGATCGTGTTGACCAATGGCGTCGGCTTGCACTCGCGTCCGATCGCCGAGTGGCTCGTGATGACGCTACTCGGCGCGGTCAAACATTACGCGCACTGGGTACGCAGTTCCGATGCGGGAATCTGGAATCACGACGTCGTGCTCGATGAACTGCGCGGTAAACGGGCACTTGTGATCGGCTTCGGCGGCATCGGATCGGAATTTGCGGCGCTGGTCCAGCCCTTCGGCGTCGAGGTCGTCGCGGCAGTCCGTTATCCCCGCCCGCAAGTTCCACTGCATGTCGATCGTCTCGTGGTCGGCGAGGCGTGGCGCGCCGAGCTTGCAACGGCCGATTTCGTCATTTTGACGTTGCCGGCAACAGACGATAACGTGCGCATGATCGACGCGGCGGCGCTCGCGTCGATAAAACGGGGCGCATGGCTGCTCAACGTGTCGCGCGGATCGCTCGTCGACGTTCCCGCACTTCTGGCGGCGCTTGAGAATACAACGCTCGGGGGTGCGGCGCTCGATGCCTTCGATCACGAGCCGCTACCGCCCGACTCGCCGCTCTGGGGCCGTCCGAACGTCCTCATCACGCCGCACTACACGTGGAATTCCACGCAAACCGTCGGCCGGGTGTACGGTCTGCTCTGCGAAAACGTCCGTAACTATCTTGGCGGAAAGCCGCTCGTCAACGTCGTCGACTACGCGCGCGGCTACTAGGGCGATGCCCGGGCCGTTTCGCGACTATGACGCCTTCGCCCAAGCGTATGCCGAACAAACCCAGACGAACGCCTACAACGCCTATTACGAACGACCGGCGATACGCGCACTCGTCGGCGACGTTGCCGGCGCTCGCGTTCTCGACGCGGGCTGTGCGGCAGGCGAACACGCGCTGTGGCTCGTGGAGTCCGGCGCGCAGGTCACCGCGATCGACATCAGCGAGCCGATGGTCCACCTCGCGCGAACGCGGCTTGACGACCGCGCTGTCGTGCTGGCGGCCGACATCGCGCAACCGCTGCCCTTTGGTGAGGCTGCCTTCGATATCGTGTTCAGTTCGCTCACGCTGCATTACCTCACCGACTGGGGACCGACACTCGCCGAGTTCGAGCGCGTTCTCGCACCCGGTGGAACGCTCGTTTTTTCCACCCACCATCCCTCGCTCGACCTGGGTCTTGAAGACTACTTTACCCTGCGAGAAGTCGACGACCGATGGACCGGTTTTGGGCCGGAGCCGGTGCGCGTGCGATACGTTCACCGCCCGCTGAACGCCATCATCAAACCGCTTATTGCCGCGGGTTTTTCGATCGACGCAGTTGAGGAGCCGATGCCCGATCCACGTCTGGCGGAGCGCGATCCAACAGCCGACCGCACGCTGCGCACGAAACCGTTCTTCCTCTTCATTCGCGCCCACAAAACCGGTTCCGCATCGACCGGCAAAGGGTTGTAACTTGCTTCGATTCGAACGGTAGCTACGAGTATCAGTACGACGGAGGACGCTCGATCACGGACGAGTTAGCGGGGAAAGTCGGCCGAGTTACCAGTCCGATTGCACCCGGTGCGATCGGCGAGGTAATGCTCGCGATACGCGGCGGAAGCGAGGCATTTCATGCCTACGCCGTCGATCGCTCGTGCACGCTGCCCAGCGGCTCCCGGGTCGTCGTCGTCGAGTATTACCCACCACGTACGGTCGTCGTTACTGAAGCGTAGGAGACGTCATGACCACCGTCGGCACTTCACTCATCGTAATCGCGGGACTGATCGTCGCCGCTCTCGTTCTTGCTATCGTTATTTTCAAATCGATGTGGCGCGTTGCAGAACCAAACGAAGCGCTCGTGATCTCGGGTCTGCACCAAAAACGAACCGCCGATGGCATCGGCGAATCGATGGGTTTTAAAATCATCACGGGGCGCGGCACGCTCGTCATTCCCGGCATCCAAGTCGTCCGTCGGCTCTCACTTGATTTGCGGGAGGCGGAACTTGAAATCGAGTGCGTGACCTCGCAAGGCATTCCGGTGCATATCAAAGGCGTCGTCATCTATAAAGTCGGCGACGATCTTTCATCGATCGCAAATGCCGCGCGACGCTTCCTCGACCAACAAGAAAAAATGGACCTGCGCATTCAGAACGTGTTCGCGGGTCATCTGCGCGCGATCGTCGGCAGCCTGACGGTCGAAGAACTGATCCGCGAACGCGACAAACTCACACAAGCAACGCGCGGCGCATCCGGTACGGAGATGGAGAAACTCGGTCTGATCATCGATTCGATGCTCATCCAAGAGATCGACGATCCGACCGGTTACATTCAAAGCCTTGCCGCACCCCACGCAGCGGCCGTCAAGAAAGACGCGCGCATCGCTCAGGCGCTTGCCGATCAAGAAGCAACGCAACGCGAGCAAGAGGCAAACGCCCTCAAAGCCCAATCGCTGCGCGATAGCAAGATCAAGCAAGCCGGCTACCAGGCCGAAGTCGATCGCGCCGGCGCCCAGGCACAACAGGCGGGTCCGCTCGCCGATGCGGTTGCACGCCAGCAAGTCGTCGTCGAAGAAACGAAAATCGCCGAGCTGGAAGCATCGCGCAAAGAGCAAGAATTGCTCACGACCGTGCGCCGCCCGGCCGATGCCGCCGCATACGAAAAAACGACGATCGCCGCCGCCCAGCGCGACGCCGACATCGCCGCGGCCGAAGCGCGTGCAAAACAGATCGAGCTCCAAGCAAGCCGATGCCACGCGAACCAAACTCACCGCCATCGCCAACTCCGAACAAATCCGCTCGATCGGTGAGGCCGAAGCCTCAGCAACGCGGGCGAGGGGCAGTGCCGAAGGCGAGGCGATCAGCGCGCGCGGACTCGCCGAAGCTGCAGCCATCAAAGCACGTGCCGAAGCGCTCGCCCAGAATCAAGACGCCGTCATCGGCCAGCAACTTGCCGAACAGTGGCCGGCGATCGTCGAAGCCGGTGCCAAGGCGTTCGCAAAAGTCGACTCGATGATCGTTCTCAACGGCGCGCAAGGCGTGACCGAAATGCTCGGCCAGACAATCGCGCAAGGCGCGCCGGGTCTACAACTCGTGCGGAACCTCATCGCCAAATCCAAATCGCCCCTCAAGACCAGCAACGGCGATGGCGCCGTCGTGAAAACCGAAAGCAATTGAGCTTCTTTCGACGGCTGACGCGGCTCTTCGCGGGCGAAGCGCGCGCCGCCGTCGAGCGACTCGATAATCCCGCACAGTCCGTCGCGGACGCGTACGAAGAGCATCTTCTGCTCTTGCACGATGTCCGCGACCGACTTGCGGAGGTGCTCACCGCACAAAAGAAACTGGAAATGCAAGCCGGGGCGATCGGACGCACGCGCGATCGCTATCGCCGGGACGCGATCGCCGCGCTCGGCCGCAACGAGGACGTGCTCGCGCGGCGCGCCGTTGCGCGCGAGTATCTCGCCAACCGGCAGTTGGAAAGCTTAGAGGCCGAAATCGCGGGCATTCGCGAGACGTTTCTGAAAATCGACGACGTCGCCGAAGACCTCCGCGTACGCACCGAAGCGATTCGGAACGAGAAAGAGATCGTTGCAGCAAAAGTAGCCGCCGCGCGCGCATCGATTACGGCGCATAGCACGCTTGGCGGATTCAGCCCCGAGATGGAATGGATCCGCAAGCTGCTCGCCGACGCGCGCGATCGCACGCAAACGCTCGAAGCGCGCGCTGCGGCAATCGAGGAACTGGTCCGCCGCGAGTCGGTCGAAGATGCATCGCCTCGCGCCAGCGCGACGACGGACGATGCGGGCGCGCAAGTAGAGATCGATCGCGAACTCGCAGCCCTCAAAGCGACGTTGCTCGGCGACAACGCGCGCTAGCGGTTATCCGCCGACGGTCGCCCGGAGTCCAAAGGTGAGGAAGAGCCCCGCCGAACGGTCGACCAAATCACCCGTGCGCGTCGATGCGGCTCCGAAATTGAAATAGCGCACGCCGACGACCGGCGTGCCCAGCCGTCGGCGACCGCTCACATTCGCGCGAATGTCCACCTGGGATCCGCGCAGAGAATCGTACGACTCGATCGGCGTCGCGACGAGCTTCTGCGTGAACGAGCCAAAGACGCGCGGCGCAATCGCAACCGAGAACTCAGCATCCGTCCAAACGCGATGCCGAACGAGCGCGAATCCGTACGTGGGTCCGCTCGCAACGAACGTTGCCTGACGGACATCGAAACGCGCGCGCGTATCGTGCGTTTCCGTCTGCACCCACCGAACGATTCCAAGCGATGCGCGAAGCGGTCCAGCGACGCGCGCATCGATGCTTGCCGTTCCACCGGAAAGTCGCGAGTTGGTTGCACTGGAATAGAACTCGACGGGAGCAGACACGCCCGGCGTGAACTCGGTTTGCGCGCGGAAGTCCCCGCTCGACGTACGTAGCTTGATCGTTGGGATCGGTCCGAACGGCAGCTCCGTCGTCGTTCCGTTCGACGAGGACGTGCGGCCGGTGAGGGCCGTGAGATTCACGCCGATCGTCGATTCCCCGGCGAACGCCGGCGCGGTGAGTCCGAGCGCGGCCACCAGCGCAAGTGTGAAGGCTCTCACGCGTTCACGGGCTTTGCAATCCAACTGCGATAGTAGGCTTCCTCTTCTGCCGGTAGCGCCGTTTCCGCAAGGCGCAGTGGGTTGAATGCATCGATCGCAAACGCCAGTTCGTCGGTCGCCGTTTTTCCAAGCGACCCTTCAACGGCTCCGGGCTGCGGCCCGTGGGGCGCGCCCGCCGCGTGCAAGGTGATCGAGCGTTCTTCGATGCCGCGCCGACTCATAAAATTGCCGCTTGCGTAGTAGATGATCTCATCGCAATCGACACTCGAATGATTGTAAGGCGCGGGGATCGCGAGCGGATGATAATCGAACATTCGCGGCGCGAAGAGTAACAGCGCCGCTCCCGGCGCATCGAAGAGTTGATGCGAGCTTGGCGGTTGGTGAATCTTGCCCGTGATCGGCATGTATTCATCGGCGTTGAACGCCGAGGGGTAGCAGTATCCATCCCATCCGATGACATCGAACGGATGATTCTCCACCGTGTAGATCGCGCTGCGGCCTTTGGCCGTGATGCGCACTTCGTATTCGCCCGGCGCGTCGATGGGATCGGGGAGATTGGGTGCCCGGAAGTCGCGCTCGTAGTACGGTGCGTGTTCGTGTAGTTGCCCGAATGCATTGCGAAATTTGTTCGGAATCGTGATCGACCCCGACGATTCGAGAATCAACAAATTGCTCGGCGTTTGCGGCTGCAACTGGTACGTCGTCCCGGTTGGAACATGCAGAAAATCGTGCGCGCGGTAGTCGATGGACCCAAAGGGCGTCAACAGCCGGCCCGAGCCCGACTGAACGAAGATCAACTCATCGCCGCTGGAATTGCGGAAGAAATACTCCATCGAACGGTCGACGTGGGCGACGGAAACGATCGCATCGTCGTTGCCGACGATCGGCAGACGCGCGCTCAGGGCATCGCCGCCCGCGGGTAAGCGGCCCGTGAACCAGTGGCGGTTTTTGAGCGGATCGTTCGGAAGAAACCGGACGAGCGGACGCTCCCACGCCTTGACGTCGAGCGTCGCGGTCGGCGGTCGCAGGTGATACGCGAGCGAATAGACGCTCTCGAATCCTTTGGTTGAGATGAGTTCTTCGGCATAGAGACCACCGTCGGGACGCCGGAACTGCGTATGACGCTTACCCGGAAGCGTCCCTTGCCGCGCGTAAAATGCCATCTCTGCCGCTTCGTGGGGCGCACCCAAAACGCCCCGTCGCGCGCTAGCCGACGGCCTCGCGGCGCGGGACGCGAACGCTGAACCGCGCCCCACCGAGCGGCGAGGGGCTCACCTCCACGCTACCGCCGACACGTTCGAGAATCAGCCGCACCAGCGCAAGGCCGATCCCCGATCCGTGAGCCGCTGTCGACCCGCGTTCGCCGAGCGCGAAGATCGCCTCGCGTTCGGCCGGGGCGACGCCCAGCCCATCATCATCGACGCTGATGTGTGCCGCTCGACCGTCGGAACAATCGACACTCACGCGCACCGCGCCGCCGAGGCGACCGTGTTTGATGGCGTTGTCGATGAGATTGATCAACACGAGCGTGAGCCGGTCGCCGTCGATTGCAACCGAGATCGGTGCGACGCGCGGCACATGGAGGTTCACACTGCGCGCCGCTGCGGCCGCGGCGACGGCGTCACTTGCCGCGCAGAGCGCAAGATCGAGCGAGGCGATCGACCGGTTCGGAAACGTCGCGTGCAGATCGAGCAGGGAGATTTCGAACATCCCGTCGACGAGCCTCGACATTCGCAGTGATTCGTTATGCGCAACGGTCAAGAATCGGCGCCGCGTCGGGCCATCGATCGAATCGTCGAGTAGCGTTTCGAGGTAGCCGCGAATCGAGGCCAAAGGCGTGCGCAGTTCATGACCGAGCGCGGAGAAAAAAGCATAGCGTTCGCGTTCGCGCGCGCCGCGCGCGAGCGCGTCCTCGATCGCATCCTCGATGTGCGCGACGCCCGCAGCGACGGTCGTCCAGCCGGTGAGCACATCCAGCCGCGTCTCGTGTTCGAGCGTCGCGGCGATGCGCGCGAGCGCCGAGCGCGCGTCAAGCGCCGCAGGCAAATCGTCGCCCGCGCGCGCCCGGGCGACGAGCGCTGCAACGAAGATATCGGAGCCAGCGTCGTGTCCGATGCGGTCCTCGACGCGAAGGACGCGCCGCGCCGCAACCCCAAAGGCCTGCATTGCGCGGCGCTCCAGCGCGCGAGCGGAGCGCAGGCCGCGCCGCCACGCCGTCCGTTCGAGATCGGGGATACGCACGACCAAGAGCGGCACGTTCCCGACAAGTCCCGCGAGCAGTGCGTCGAGATCCGCGAGCGATTCGATCTCAGCCGCGCGCAAACTTATATCCGAATCCGTGAATGGTATGCAGCAGCGGCGCAAGTTGCGGGCGCTCTTCGATCTTCGCGCGTACGCGCCGCACGTGTACGTCGACGGTACGCTCGTCGCCGTCGAAATCGAATCCCCACACGTTCTGCAGGAGCTGCGCGCGAGAGAGCGCGACGCCGGCGTTCGTTGCAAGCTCCAGAAGCAACGCGAACTCGCGCGGTTTGAGACCGACATCGACCCCATCGACGCGCGCTTCACGTGCGGCCTCATCGATTTCAAGCCGGTCGAACGTCAGGACGGCCGGAAGCGGTGCATGTGCGAGTCCCGAACGGCGGACGATCGCGCGTACGCGTGCCACCACTTCGCGCGGCGAAAAAGGCTTGGCGACGTAATCATCCGCGCCGATCTCAAAGCCGATGATCCGATCCACTTCTTCCGCTCGCGCCGTGAGCATGAGGATCGGCAGCGTCCGTCCTTCGCGCCGGAGCGTCCGAACGATTTCGAAGCCGTCGAGCACCGGTAGGCCGACGTCGAGGATCAAGAGATCAGCGCCGGCGCGGGCAGCACGAAGCGTCGTCGGGCCGTCGGCAGTCGGCAGACACCGAAATCCCTCGCGTTCGAGATGGTGGATTAGCAACTCGCGGATCGGGTCTTCGTCTTCCGCAACGACGATGCGCATGGGAACCATAACCCGTGCAGTGCCCGGCTACAGCAGAACTATGACGGCAAATCTTTCTGCTCGAGCGCCTCACCCTCAACGACGAGTTCACCGCGCTGGTTCGTGACGGTCGTCCGGCAGCGCAGTCGGCGCCGGTCGGCGAGAATCTCGATCACCTCGGTGACCGCCTCGAGCGTATCTCCGGCGTAGACGGGTTTGAGAAAACGAAGCGTCTGGGCAAGCGAAATCCCACCGGGACGCTGAAGCAACAGGCCGTTTGTTGTGGAGAGCAGGCTTGCGCTAAGCATCCCGTGGGCAACGCGCTTACCGAAGCGCGTTGTCTTGGCATATTCCTCATCGACGTGCAGCGGATATTGGTCGCCCGAGACGGCTGCGAAAAGCAAGATGTCCGCCTCGGTGATGGTTTTCGAAAACACCGCGCGATCGCCGATCGCGAATGCTTCGAAGGCCTTGTGGCCGTAGCTCACGCCGTACGAAGCGCTGCAAGCCCGGCTTCGGCGACCGCGAGGTCTTCGGGGACCGTCCCCGAGCTCACCCCGATGCCGCCGATCGTCTGCCCGTCGACAAGAATCGGCAAGCCTCCGCCGATTTGGACGATCGTCGATGCGAGGGCAAGCTTGATGCCAAGCAGCGGCTCACCGCCGCCCTCATCCGCGGTGGCGCGCTTGCGCGTTGCGGCCGAAATGGCTTTTTTGAGCGCGATTTCGATCGAGCCGATGCGCGCCTCGTCCATTCGAGCAAACGCGAGCAAGAGACCGCCGGGATCGACGATGGCGATGCATTCGGGGACACCCATCGCGTTTGCGTGGGCGACGGCGGCGGCAAGCATCGTTTGCGCGCCGTGGAGCGTAAGCGCGATCTGGTCGCGGACGATCATGTCGGTCATGCCTCGCAGTTCGGTAGAAGCAAGCTGGAGTACCTTGCCAACGGTGGCGCGAAATTAGACCACGTGCCTTTACTACCACCCGATCAAGAGTTTCGTCTCTGCGCGAATGCTGCAGCTGCGGCGTACGCGCAGCGTCCCGCGTATGTTGCCTACCACTCGCGCGCCACGATCGACGTCCCGACCCTCAAACGCCATCTCGTCGTCGAACGCGCGGTCGAGTCGCGGACGTCGGATGATTATGCCGCAAATCAAGATCTGCCGCGAGGCGCGCGCTCGTACGGTCACGCCTGGCCGCTCAACCCGCTCTTCGATGCGATCTCGTACTTTCGGATTCAAAACGATGCGAAGTCCCTGCGCGACCCGCTCGAATCGTACGTGTATGACGTCCAGCCGATCACCTTCGGTCCGCCCAAGGCATCGGGCGCAAATGTCAACGTCGTTGTCACGACGCTGCGCAACTACTACGCAACGTATGCGCCCGACTCGACGGACGAAGTCGCGCATTTGCAGATGTCGCCGCTCCCGGCGCTCACGACCGGCAATACATCCGACTTTTATCTCCATGACATGTTCATCGATACCTCGACGAATTTGCCGCGGCAGGTCACGTACACGGGACACGACGATTATTTACTCGTTGTTAACTACATCACCGCGAGCGGGCGCTGGATTGTCGATCATGTAACCTACGAGAAGACCATCTTCGTCCCGCTTCGAGTGGCCCGGTTTCACGCGAAAATCGACGTTAAGTTCGATTCATTCACATTTCCGGACCAGCCGACCGATCAAAAACTTATAGCCACACCATCTCCGGCGAGATCATGACGATTGCCAGCTAAACCCCAGAACATCGGGAGCCTCATATGAGCGACCGCGAGTTATGCGAAGTCTGTGAAACGTTGCCGCATCTCGCGTTCGATGGGGGCGACGTACACGTCCATCTGCCACAGCAGCACGCCGTCGGTAAACTCAAAGCGGCGCTCAAAAACGATGGCTGGGAGTACCGGGTTGACGGCAAGACCGTGTCGATCGAGCTCCATGCCGGACGGAGCAACGCGCTCGCACAAAAGCTTCGCGAAACCTTTTCGAGCGTCGAACGCGCCTCAACGCGCGCACTTTATGTCCAGACGGGCAAAACGCTTGCCTTTAACGATTATTTCGGCATCGACAAACTCGATATTCTCTTGGCGCGCATGCAAGCCGGGTCGCTCGTAACGATGGTCGAGGCCGGTCAATTGACCTCGCACTTCCAGCCGATCGTCTACGCGAATAACTCCGACCGCATTTACGCATACGAGGCGCTCTTGCGAGGCACGGCCGGGCGCGGACTCGATTCGCCGAGCGATATTTTCCGCATCGCCCACGACGCCGATCTTTTAGCGCAAGTCGATTTAGCCGCGCGCCGCACGGCGATTCAAGAGTATGCCAAATACGATGTCGCCGAGCGACTCTTCATCAACTTCACGCCGTCGTCCATCTATGATCCGGCGACCTGCTTGCGCACGACCGTGCAATTGCTCGATGATTTAGGAATCGCCCACGACCGCGTCGTCTTCGAAGTCGTCGAGAGCGAAGACATCGATGATATCGACCATCTGCGCGGCATTCTCGACTATTATCGCAGCGGCGGATTTCACGTTGCGCTCGACGATTTGGGCGCCGGTTTTTCATCGCTGACGCGTCTTGCCCAGTTACGGCCGGACTACGTGAAGCTCGATATCGAACTCGTACGCAACGTGAACGTCGATCCGTTCAAAGGCGAGATCGCAAAAAAATTGATCGAAGCCGCGCGAACCCTCGAACTCCTCGTGATCGCCGAGGGCGTCGAGACGAAAGGCGAGTTCGATTGGGTGGTCGCAAATGGCGCAAACTTCGTGCAAGGCTTCTACATCTGCAAACCCGCAACGCCGCCGCCGAAACTCGCGGCCGCCTGGTAGAAAACGAGGAGAGAGGGAGATTCGAACTCCCGGAACCGGATTAGGGTTCGCCGCATTTCGAGTGCGGTACTTTAAACCACTCAGCCATCTCTCCGCAGGGTTTCTTCCATGAACACGGGTCTGCAACCCTACCGCCGACGCTCCGCAAAAAAATCGCGCAATTGCTGCGCGGTCTCTTCGTGCAGCACACCATCCACGATTTCGACGTGGTGATTCACCGCGGCCGATCTGAGAATATCGATAACCGAGCCCACAGCCCCTCCCTTGGGATCGCGGCAACCGAAAACTAACCGTTCGATCCGGGCCGCCGCGATGGCCCCGGCGCACATCGGACAGGGCTCTTTTGTGACGTACAGCGTCCCGCCGATCCGCCAGCGACCCAAGGCGGCAGCAGCCGCGCGAATCGCGATCATTTCCGCATGGGCGGTCGGATCGGCATCCCGCTCCTTCTCGTTCCATGCTTCAAACGGGCGATCGTCGATGACTAGAAGCGCCCCGATAGGGACATCGCCGGCCTCCGCGGCGCGATCCGCGAGCGCCATCGCACGCCGAACGCCCGCCTCGTCTTCAGCGGTACGATCCGCGGCGAGCCTCGTTCCAGGTATACGGTAGGTCGCGAATCTCGCCGCTAACGGTTGCCTCGGCGATGAATTCGAGCGCCTGCCGCACGATCGCACGCTGCAACGCGGCATTCCCCGGCACGCCGAAATGATGACCCATCATGAACGGAACGAACACCGCACGTGGAGCAAGCGATGCCGTCGTCACGTCTCGTGCAACGGAAACCGAAACCGTTGGAAAACCGCGTCGTTCGAGTGCGCGCTGGACCAGCGCCACGGATTGATGACAAATCGGTCAAGCCGGCGCGAGTAAAACAACGTCGGGCTTTTCCGCTTCGACTGCGGCGGCGAGTTCGCCCGCAAACGACGATTGGAAGCGCGTCGGATCCATGTTGTATCCGATAAACGAATAGAAATTCTCGGTGAGCGATCCGATCGTCTTTGCAGCGACGAGTTCGCGCAGCCGCTCGATCGGAAAAATGACGTTGAGATCTTGGCGCGCGCCCGCGGTTGGATACTTCAACTGGTGGATTTCGAGGTCGCTCACCGCCGAGTTGGACGGCACGCGCCGAAACGAAAAGTCGCCGACGGGATGCGCGACATCAAACGGTAACGATCCCGCCGGCTGCACGCCGGAGGAACTGACAAACGCGACGCGCGCATCGCGTAAGGCAACACGCGGCTGCGCGAGCGGAACCGCATCAGCTAAGCGGATCATCGAACCCGGATAGCGCTCGTTTACGGTCTCCCAAAGGCCGGGACGCAACTGGACGCCCGACTCAGAGATCGCCATCGTGAATCCATTCTCCCGATCGCCGGATCAACTCCAAATGCACGTACAAGAAGAGGTGCGCAAGCGTCGGCGTGTCGCTCTCGGAAATGATTGTCCGTACGGTCTCGTATGCGGTCGGCGGAGATTCGAGCAGCGCTTTGACCGCAGCGACATACGCTTTGTCGATTTCGCGGCGCCCGGCGTCTTCGTTACCGTCGCCCAAATGCAGCCGAGCGTAACGCAGAAACGCGGCGTCATCGCCGCTCGCGGCCGCGGCGCGAAGAAAGTCGACGGACATGGCGAGCACCCCGCGTCTCTGCGGCGATGGGAAAAATATGCGCCCGGAGGGATTCGAACCCCCGGTCTCAGCCTTCGGAGGGCCGCGCGTTATCCAGCTACGCTACGGGCGCAAGTGATCAGCTCTTGGGTTCGTCCCCGGGGACGGGAGCTGAGGTTGGGATATGCTTGAAAAGGTCGAGCTTATGGTCGACGAGCCCACGGTAGAATTTGCGTACGCAGTCGGGATGCCCGAAAAAATACGTGCGCGCGTAGGCGAGATCGTCCCCCGAACTATCCGGAACGTAATGTGAGATTTCGATTTCTTCCATTTGCCCCCGGTCGACCGGGTGCGGGCAGAAATCGCAGGGGATTGTCGACATCGTGGAACCTCGAGAATTTTCTGACTCGGGTAGGATTTGAACCTACGACCTAGGGCTTATGAGTCCCCCGCTCTACCACTGAGCTACCGAGCCGTACTATTGAAAGACGGTGTCGAAACACACGTCGATTAGCTAGAACCACGGCGAGCCCTTCCAGGTTGCCGACCCTTGCTTACCCCGCACTTCTTCGACGAAGGATGGCACGCGCTCTGCCGCAATTGGTACGGCCATGACACAGCGCATGACCTGGGCTCTCGTCGCACTTGGCGGACTCCTTGCTTTCCCGGCGGTGACGGCGGCGGCGGACGTATCCGCTGCCGACTTACTCGCCAAGCACAAGGCGTTCGTCGGTTGGGAGTCGGGTGACGGCTCGGTCAAAACGATGAGATCGACGATCCACATCCACGACCCGGGTGCTGACAGTGGCGAAAACGACGTCGTGCTCGACGAGATTCGCAAGGGGCTGCTCTTCAAACAGGTGACGCGGACCGGCGGCGCCGTCTACGAAGAAGGCTACACAGGCCGTGTTTTCTGGACGACCGACATCAACGCGAACACGTACACATTGAAGAACGATGCCGTGCGTCTCGGGTTATCCGAGACGATCGTACAAGACGAAGGCGTGTCGGTTGTCGGCGGCACGCTAAAGGGCAGTGAAAAGATTGACGGCGTCGAGACAAAAATCGTTCGCGTCTCGCCAAACGGCGCGGCACCGTTCGATGTCTACGTCGATCCGCTTACGGGCGCGTTCAAACGCGTGACATACTTTCCGGACGACAAATACGAGCGACACAGCGACAACATCGCAAGTTACGCAGATGTCGGCAACGGGAAGAAAGTCGTCGGCTCGTACAAGTACGACTCGAACTCGAAGCGTACGCTCGCCGTGGAAAATATACGGATTAACGAGGCTGTGAGAGATGAAGAGCTGCATCCGCCGGCAAAAACGTCTAGCTGGTCGTTCAATTCGAGCGCTCCGATCCCGGTCGAAGAAATTCTCTATAACGTCAACGGTGCAGAGAACTTTGGCCGCGCGATCTCCGTGCGCGTCTCAATCGACGGTCACGAAGGGCGCTTTCTCCTCGACTCGGGTGCTCCGGACACGCTCGTCGTCGGATCGTTCGCCGCGACGATCGACTCGCCGACAATTGCGACGACGTCGTACCGCACCGTCGGCTTTCCGACGAAGCGCGCACAACTCAAGCTCGTGAAAGAGATTACGATCGGGAAGAACGTTCTCCACAACGTCCGCGTCAAAGTTTCTGATTCGGCTCCGTTCGGTCCATTCGATGGAATTATCGGCCTCGCGGCACTTGCCGATGCGGTCGTCGATGTCGACCTTAACGACAAGACGCTGCGCATTCTCGATCCGGCCAAGTTCGACGTCACGGTCGGCAAGGGCGCCTATGCGTTCGACGTTGACATGTCGACACTTCACGCCGCCGTTCCCGCGATCATCAATGGGAAAGTCGCCGCCGAACCGTTCATCGACACCGGTAATTACTATGGGGTCGTCCTTGCAGCCGCACTCTACGATAGTGATGAAGTGCGCGTGACCCGCGGAGCACTCGGTGCACCGCACGTCAATGAAATTCAAGTCGGCCCGTATCGTTATCAAAACGTTCCGACGGAATTTCTGAACGGGTTCGGACACCGCGGCGGACTGCTCGGCTACGATTTCCTCAAGCATTTCAACTGGACGTTCGATCTGCCGCAAAGCAAGATCGTCCTTACTCCGAACGGTCGCTAGAACGAACAAAAAAAGCGCAGCAATCGCTGCGCTTTTCGTGTTCATGCGGTCGGAGGGACTCGAACCCCCAACCTACAAGTTCGTAGCCTGTTGCTCTATCCAATTGAGCTACGACCGCATGCATCGCCTCGAAGGCGACCATTTAGAATACCGCGCGCACACTCCATTTCCTTCACCGTGCATGCAGAAAAACGGCCCGCGCTATGCGGGCCGTTTTTACGTCCATTGGAGAGGGAGAGATTCGAACTCTCGGTACGGTATTATCCGTACGGTCATTTAGCAAACGACTGCCTTCAGCCACTCGGCCACCTCTCCAAGGGGGCTCAGAGGTTTTAGCCGTCGAGCACGTGTGTCCTACCGTGGAATGAGTTCGCGCTCGCCGACGATCATGTTTTGGATTCGGTCACTGATGGTCGATGCCGAGAGCGGCCGTCGCAGGCGCGACATTTTGTCGCGTAGTTGGAGGGCGCTTACGTCATCGCCGACGACGCGCGCCGTCAGGCGTGCGAGTTCGTCTGCATCGTGCGCGCGCAGCGCCGCACCGCGTGTGGTGAGATACGTCGCATTACGTTCTTCTTGACCCGGTAACGGACGCACGATGATCATCGGGAGTTCCGCTGCGAGGGCTTCGGATGTTGTCAGCCCCCCGGGCTTCGTAATGATGACGTCGCTTGCATGCATGTAGTCGTACACGTTGTCTACAAAGCCGAGCACGCGCGTCTCGTACGGATACTTGGCCGACCGTTCGGCAACGCGACGTTCGAGATGCGCGTTGCGTCCGACGATGACGACGGCGTCCGGCGCATTCGCTCCGAGCGTCGCAAGGGCTTGCGTCGCTTGTTCGATCGGTCCCATGCCAAGGCCGCCCCCCATCAGCAGCGCGATCGGACGATCGACGGCAAGACCCAGCCGTTCGCGAAGCTCCGTCCGCGTCTCGTTCATGATGCCAAAGCGGCCGTCGACCGGAATTCCATCGACTTGGATACGATCAGGTTCGATCCCGCGCTCGATCATGGTGGCGCGCATCTCCGGTGTTCCGACCGCGTAGGCATCGATGTTCGAATAGATCCAGAACGGATGAACGACAAAATCCGTCACGATTCCCATCACCGGAATCGTCGAATGATACAGGCGCTTGTAGGCCGACATCACGCCGCACGGAAACGCATGCGTGCAGACGACGGCGCTCGGGCGCATCTTGACGATGAGGCGATGCAGGCGCCGTGCGGTATACTCCGCAGCCCATACGCGAAAACCGCTTGCGACCGGTGCGCGCTCAGCGCGGTCGTAAATCAACTTGTAGAGTTCGGGCACGGTTTTGACCATGCCGATGTAGCCGTCTGCGACGACTTTGCTGAAAATTGCCGCTGCATAGCGATACGAATCGACGACGTCGCCACGGATGCCCCGTGAACGCAGTTCGACCCGGACCGCGTCGGCAGCGGCGGTGTGTCCTACTCCAACGCGTGCGGAGAGGAAAAGGACCGGGCCTACGCGCCGCTCTCCGGCGACGATTCTTCCGCGAGGACAAAGAAGTCATCGAGAATTTCTTGGGCCAGCTCATCGTTATCGAGCAGCGTGCCTTTCGCGTCGGTCACGACGAACTCGTCGGCCTTTTCGCTGTAGCACACCGCGAACGTATTGTTTTCGTCGTCTTCGACGAGGCCAACGACCTCGAACTCAAGCTGCGCGCCTTCGCTTGTCTCGATGACGAGCAAATCGCGGAGTTCGAGGGGGCCTTGTTCGCCTGATGATTCGATGGTCTGGGCTCCTATTTGAGGTAACGGGACACATTCGCATTGTGCTCCTGGAGCGTTCTTGCGAAAGCCGAGTGTCCGTCCCCTTTGTAGACATAGTACAGATAATCGGACGAACGGGGCGAGAAGGCCGCGTCCAGCGACGCCTTGCCGGGATTGGCGATCGGCGTCGGGGGGAGTCCGGGGTATCGATAGGTATTATACGGCGAGTCGATCTGAAGGTCTTTGCGGGTGATCACATCGTGGTGGGTTGGGAACACGTATTCGATCGTCGCGTCGACTTCGAGGGGCATCCCACGGCGAAGTCGGTTGTAGTACACCCCCGCCATGAGCGGGCGCTCGTCGTCAGCCTTGGCCTCCCGCTCCACGAGCGAGGCGATGGTGACCACTTGCGGGACACTCATACCCAACTTGCGTGCGCGCTCACCGGCCCCCGGGGGTAATTCCTTACGGAACTGATCCACCAGGATCTTGGCGGCGGCGCGGGGCGTAACCTCGACCGGCATGAGATAGGTGCTCGGGAAAAGATAGCCTTCGAGTCCCCGCGTCCGCGTGCCGTCAAGATCGATCGATTCGGCGAGAAAAGCGCGCTCGAAGGCGTCTTGCGAGCCGAACTTCTTCTCCGCAAGGGAAGCCGCAATCTCGCGCGCCGTGAACCCCTCGGGAAACGTCACCCAGCGCGCGACCTGTCCGCTGCCGGCGGTGATGGTTTGCAACACGTCGTCGCTCGATCGATGCGGGTCGATCGTGTACTCACCCGCTTTCACGTTTGCTTCTTCGTGACGAAGACGCGCGAGTATGCGGAAGGCGATCGGATGCGCAATGATGCCGCCGCGCTCGAGTTGTGCGGTAACGGCACCGAACGTACTGCCCCGAGCGATGATCACCGTCGTCTGCTTCTTCGGCAGGGCGCGGTCGCTATAGATCGCGTTTTGAAACCAGAGTCCGGATGCGGCGACGATCACCCCGACCGAGATAATGATCGCAACGAATGCGTTGACGAGCGAGCGGCCGAGTCGACTCACGAATTGCGCTTTCGGGCGAGGTATGTTTCGAGAATCATCGCTGCTGCGAGTTTGTCGACGACGCTGCGCCTGGCCTTGCGCGACACGTCCGCACCGATGAGCGATTTTTGGACTGCCGCCGTCGTCAGGCGCTCATCGATGCGCGCGATCTCACCGTCGTAAACGCGTGCGAGTGCGACGACGAACGCGTCCATCTTCTCCGCTGCCGGGCCGCGCGTGCCCGCCATCGTGATCGGATCGCCGACGACGATCGTGCGCGCGCCGCGCTCGGCGGCGATCGCGACGATCGCCCCAAGGTCGGCCTTGATATTCGTGCGCTCGATCGTATCGTACGGCAGCGCAAAACTGCCGAACGGATCGCTCACGGCAACGCCGATGCGGCGCTCGCCCACATCGAGTGCGACGATCGAGCCTTCCATCAAATCGAGTAGCGTTCGAGATGGACGCTAGCGCGCGGCCGCTTGCCCAAATGAAACGTCAGCAAGTCGTCGATTGCGCGTGCGATGCGCGGCGTTGCAAGGGTCGCCGCGCCCGGCTCGCCGCGGGGCAGCCCGAGCGCACGAAAATTCGCGACGTCGCGTGCGTCGAGGGCAATCGCGCTGCCGCGCGCGCCAAGACACCGGCGACAAGCAAGACCGTGCGCATCCGCATCGATCCACGCTTCCTCACCGAGTGGGTGACCGCAGCGCACGCAGCTATCGTCCGGTGGCGCAAGTCCGAGCGCGTGCAAGAGCCGAAGCTCGAACCGCGGCACGAATTTCGCCGGGTCGCCGCTACCGTCGATCGCGGCGATCGCACTTGCCAGCAGATCGTAAATCTCCGGCATCGCAAGGTCCGGTTCGCAGAACGAATCCACGAGTTCGGCGAGCAGATGGCCCGTGGCAAACGCACTCGGTTCGACGACCCCATTCCAGTGCGTCGTGCGCGTTTGGGCACTGGTGATCACGTCTAAATTTCGGCCGCGGTGCAGGGTCAGCGTCGCCTCGGTGAGGAATTCGAGCCGCCCGCCAACGTGACTCTTCGTTCGCCGGATGCCTTTGCCGACCGCATCCACCTTGCCGCGCAGTTTGGTGAAGAGCGTAAAAATTTTATCGGCCTCACCGAGATTGCGCGCGCGCAGCACGATGGCATCGGTGGTATACGTCCGCTCGTTCAGCGTGCATCCTCGAGCGTTTTTGGCGAAAACGCATCGGGCAAGAGCGTGCCAATCGTGCGTGTTACCGGTCCCGATGGGGATGCGGTGACGATCTTCAAATTCACGCCGAATTCGACGAGCACTTGGCGACAGGCGCCGCACGGCGTCGTCTGGGTCCCCTCGGGTCCGGCGACGGCGATCGCCTCGAACGTGCGCACGCCTGCCGTGACCGCTGCAAAGAATGCGACGCGTTCCGCGCACATCGAAAGACCGTACGATGCGTTTTCGATATTCGCACCGGTGAATACGCGCCCGTCGACCGCTGCAAGCGCTGCGCCGACCGCGAAGTTTGAATATGGCGCATACGCGCCGCCGCGTGCCCGAGCAGCCGCCTCGAGGAGACTAGAGGGGTTGTGCGCCATCGGGTTCCCGCTCGTCATCCGCACCGGCGTGGGCTTTCCCGTTCGTCAGCACGCGCACGGTGAGAATACGCCGGCCGCGCGTGCGATCGACGCGCAGTTTCACCCCGGGCGCCGCTTCGATTTCTTCGCCTTCGTGCGGCAGACGCCCGAACAGCCCGACCGTAAATCCGCCGATCGTTTCGAATTCTTCGTGCGGTAATTCCAAATCGAGCTCGGCGTTGAGATCTTCGATATTGACACCGGCCTCGACGATCGTCTCGTCGGGCTCGATACGGCGGATCGACTCTTCTTCGCCTTCATCGTGTTCGTCGCGAATCTCGCCGACGATTTCTTCGAGCAGGTCTTCCATCGTCACGAGGCCCGCGGTACCGCCGTACTCATCGAGTACGATCGCAAGGGAATACTTCCCGCGCTGCATGTCGCGTAAGAGTTCCGAGATGCGCTTGTTCTCGGGCACGTGCGTGACCGGCCGCATGATCGAGCGCAGCGACGCCGCCGCGATCGCGCCTTCCGAGAGACTGATGAGCAGTTCGCGGTCGTGGACGACGCCGATCACGTTGTCGATCGTCTCTTCGTACACGGGCAGCTTCGAGTAGCCTTCGGCGATGACCAGATCGAGCGCGCGGCGCGGTGTTGCCGTGAGGGCGACCGCGACCATGCGCGTTCGCGGCGTCATTACTTCGCGGACGATGGTATCACCGAACTCGATGATCGAGTGGATGAGTTCGCGTTCGTCGGCTTCGAGGACGTTCTGCTCGACCCCGACATTGACGATCGTCTTGATATCGTCTTCCGTCACGTACGGGCCGTGCGCGATGGGCCGCCCGCCGAAGAGCTTCACAAGGAAATTGGAAAGTGTCAGAAAGAGCCACGTAAAGGGCGTGAGCGCCCAGATCACGCCGCGCAGCGGCGGTGCGATGCGGATCGACCAGCGTTCGCTATCGGAGACGGCGACGGTCTTGGGAAGAATTTCGCCGAAGAGCAAAATCGCAACGGTCATCACGAGCGTCGACCAGATCGCAGCGTGCGGGATGCCCGCCGCGATGAACAGGTATGTCGCGACCGAGTCGGCCGCGAGCAAGACGAACGTGTTACCGATCAGCACCGTGGTCAGCACGCGGTTGCGGTCTTCCAGCAGCGTCTCGAGGGCCTTTGCGCCGGGGATCTTCCGCTCCGACATCGCGCGCGCTTTGAGCCGCGAGAGCGAGACGATCGAGGCCTCGGAGGCAGCAAAAAACGCCGCTGCGCCCGTGAGGACGATCAGCGCGAGGATCTCAGGCCAATAGGGAGTCATCGGTTCTGCGTCCGGACGCTACGTCGCTGGACGCTCGCGACGATCAGGCAAGGATCGGCGGCCGCAGGTAGGGGGTCGTCGGTATTCACAGGCGGGCCCATTATACCACAGTGCGTCCATGCACCATCAAAAAGAGCACATAGCTCACGCCGGCGCCCAGCACGCTCCCGAGGATGACTTCGCGCGCCGAGTGGATCCCCGCCTCAACGCGGACCTGGACGACCAGAAAGGCCAGAAACAGGGCCAGCGCCGCGATCAAGGCGCTTCCGCTCAACAGCGACACGAACGTCGCCGCGGCGAACGCGAGGGCCGCGTGGCCGCTCACGGCGCCGCCTTGTAGCACCGAACCGCGCCCGACCCACGCTTTTGCGACGACCGTTGCAATCGAGACGACGACCATCGAAATGAAGACGGCGTTGGCCGGCAGGTTGAGCGCCGCACGGTACACCCGGTCTCCGCCCGCAAGAATGCCTTCGTAAAACGTTAGATAGCCGACGATGACGGCCGCGCACGCGACCACAAGCACGGCCCCGGCCGCCGTATCTTTGGCGATTTTGGCGAGCGGATGGTGCGCGACGGTCATCAAGTCGACGACCGATTCGATTGCCGTGTTGATCAGTTCGAACGCCAGAACCACGGCGACCGTAATGACGATGCCGATGACATACGGACGTTGCAACCGCAGCACCATCGTGAGGACCAAGACGATCGCGGCTGCAAGCAAATGCAGACGCATGTTGCGCTGCGATTTTGCGGCGTAGATGATCCCCGCGAACGCGTAGTGGAACGGCGCCCAGAAACCGCTCTCGTGGACGAGTTTGACACCGGGCGCGGGTTTGGGATGCGGCTGTTTCATCGGCAGTCCCAGCGAATTTTCCAGTTGTACGGGGGGCCGCCTGCCGGAGCTAATACGGCCAGGGCATGCCGATGGCAGTTGCGAGCCGTCGTTCCTCGCGCTCCATCTCCGCGCGTTCATCCGGCTCTTCGTGATCGTGTCCGAGCAAATGGAGGATCCCGTGAATGAGCAGTCGCTGCACTTCGCGATCGAGCGTGGCATCGTATTCAGCCGCTTGGCGCTGCGCGGTATCGACACTGATGACGATATCGCCGAGCAAGCGCTCTGTCTCGCCGTTGCCCGCATCACCCGCTTCATAGAGCGGGAAGCTCAACACGTCGGTCGGTTTGTCTTTGCCCCGATACGTGCGATTGAGTTCGCGAATCTTGGGGTCGCGCACGAACGACACCGACAGGCTCGCATCGTCTTCGCCGACAGCCGCGAGCAGGTCGTGGATCAGCGGTTCGAGCGCGGTTGTATCCAGGCCGCTCTTACGCGTCGCGTTGGTCAGATAAACGGGCATAGGCCGTGATGATTTTCCCGACGAGCGGGTGACGCACGACGTCGCTTGCATCGAGCGTCACGATCCCGATATCGTCGATGTCGCTAAAGAGGCGCGGCACATCGACGAGACCGCTCACCGATCCGCGCGGCAAATCGATCTGTGTTGCGTCGCCGTTAACGATCATTTTCGCATTGGCGCCAAGACGCGTGAGAAACATCTTGAGCTGTTCGCGCGTCGCGTTTTGCGCCTCATCGAGAATCACAAATGCGTCGCTGAGCGTGCGGCCGCGCATATACGCAAGCGGCGCAACTTCGATCACGCCGCGTTCGAGATATTTCGCAACGGTTTGATCGTCCAGCATTTCCGCAAGTGCATCATAGAGCGGACGCAGATACGGATCGACTTTTTCTTTGAAGTCGCCGGGCAGAAAGCCCAGCTTCTCGCCGGCCTCGACGGCCGGACGCGAGAGGATGATCTTGGAGATCGAACGCGCTTTGAGCGCGCGCACCGCCATCACGATGGCAAGAAACGTCTTACCCGTGCCGGCCGGACCGATCCCAAAGGTGAGCGTGTTTTGCTCGATGCTCGCAACGAACGCACGCTGACCGGCGGTCTTCGGGCGAATTTCTTTTCCGCGCGCGGTTTGGATCAACGTCGGCGGAATCGAGGCGGTAAGTGTCTGCGCGGCAAGCGCCACATCGTCAGGGGTTACTTGCGCACCGCGCTGGGCAGCGGCGAGCATCGCCTGGAGGACGCGCTGTGCACGCTGAACGGCTTCGCGTTCGCCGCTCACGAGCAGATGCTCGCCGTTCATGCGTACGACGACGGGGATCACGGCCTCGAGGGCCGAGAGATTTTGGTCGTATTGGCCGCAAAAGCGGAGCGGGTCAGAGAGGCCGGCGAGTTCGAACGCCTGCTCGGTCGTTACGCTTGCCAGCGGGTTACCTTGGGGATACGCACATCCTTTAGAACGCCGCAGCGAGCGCGAGAGTTCTAACGCAGCGATTTTGGCGGCCCGAGAACCTCACCTGCGACGATGGCCCCGAGCAGCCCCTGGGGGCTGCGGAACTGCTGGGCCCACGGTGCAAGTGTAGGCGCCTCGGCTGCCGGCGGTTCGTTTTTTGGGCGTTTTGGAATAGTCGGGCGCCGCACGTCGATCGGCGATTCGAGGACCGCTGAGGGAGCCTGAACCGGCGCTGGTGGGGCATCCGCGAAAACGTTGGTTGTCGCTGTCGGCACGATGAAGCGTTTTGCGGCGCGCGCTGCGACCGCGCGCGATCCACGCGCGCCGCCAAAGAGCGAGCGCATGAAATACGCGAAGAGTTGCCCGAGCAATTCGTCCATCGGCTATTTTTGCGGCGGCTGCGGAACGTCGCTTGGATTCACGCCTTGACCGATTGCGCCGCGCATCTCGGTATCGGCCTTGATGTTATTGAGTTTGTAGTAATCCATAATACCGAGATTGCCGTTGCGAAACGCCTCGGCGATGGCTTGCGGAATCTGCGCCTCCGCCTCGACAACTTTGGCGCGCATTGCCTGCGTTTGCGCCTTTTGCTCTTGTTCTGCGGCTTGCGCGGCGTACTGACGTTCGGCGGCTTTGGCTTGCGCGATGCGACGGTCGGCTTCGGCCTGCGTCGTTTGCAATTCCGCTCCGATGTTCTTGCCGACATCGACGTCCGCAATGTCGATCGAAACGATTTCGAATGCGGTTCCCGCATCGAGGCCCTTCGCCAGGACGGCTTTGGAAATGCGGTCGGGATATTCGAGCACTTCTTTGTGGTCGACGGCGGCACCGACGGCAGACACGACGCCTTCACCGACGCGCGCGACGATCGTCGATTCGCCCGCACCGCCGACGTAGCGGTCGAGGTTCGAGCGCACGGTGATACGCGCTTTGACGTTGAGCTGAATGCCGTTTTGCGCGACGCCTTGGAAGATCGGCGTCTCGATCACGCGCGGCGTGACCGACATCTGGAGCGCTTCGAGGACGTTACGTCCGGCAAGATCGATTGCGGCGGCGCGCTGCCACGCAAGTGGAATCTGCGCCCGCTGCGCGGCAATCATCGCAAGCGTGACGTTCTCAACGTTCCCGCCTGCAAGGATGTGCGACTGCATTTGATCGACCGTGAGATCGAGACCGGCTTTGCGCGAACGCACCAGATTCGAGACGATGATGGAGGCGGGCACCCCAATGATGCGCATCCGAATGAGCGAGCCGATCGAGAGCGGCACGCCCGCAGCGATCGTGCGGATCCAGAGACCGAGCGGGAAGTAATAGAAAAACAGGAACACGCCGACGATCAAAGCGACGACGATGACACCGAACCAGCCTAAGACGAGCATCGAACTTCCTTTGGGCTAAAGCCCATCGATCGGTTGAACGAAAATCCTTGCGCCCTCGACGCGCGTTACGCGAACGGCAGATCCAGCCGAGACAAACTCGCCCTCGGTGAGCACGTCCACGCGTGACCCGCCAATACTTGCGACGCCCGCCGGGCGCAGGAACGACTGCGCGTAACCCGTTTGTCCGACGAGGTCGTCGTGACTTGCGCTGGCGACGTACTCGGGGCCTTGCACACCCACGAAGACCAGCCGCCGCATGAACGCGCTCTCGGGGTAAATTCGCGTTGCGATCGTAAAAAAGATCGCGGTGAGCACGATTGCGACGGCAAGCGATTGCATCGCAACGAAAAAGAACGGCAGCCCAAAAGCCAGCACGACCGCACTCAAAAGCGCGACGACACCGAGCCCGCCCGCAAGACCGTGACCGGGCAATACGTGCAACTCGAAGAGGATGCCGACAAGGCCCAGGATCGCAAGTCCGACCACGAGGCCGTTAGAAAACCCCGCGTACACGTGCGTTCCAAAGAACAGGGCGAGCGATGCAACGCCGATCGTGCCCGCGATTCCGTGCAGCGTCTGCATCTCAACGAGCAGCCCGAGAAATCCGAGCGTGATCAGAATGCCGCTAATCTGCGTATCGGTCGCAAAACGCGCGACTTTCTCGGCAAACGAATACTCGCCATTCACAACGCGCGCCTTCTGGAAACCCCAAGCACCGAAAGCAGCATCACGCGATGGTGCGATTGCATCGATGAAATGGGCGCTCCGCGCATCGTCGGCCGTCAGCGAGAGAATCGCGCCGGAACTCTTGTACGGTGGAACGTCGAGTTTTGGGTCTACCATGCCCGCGGCGATTTGCGTGTTGCGATGAAAGCGGCTCGCGGTCGATTCGAATTCGGCGCGCAGCGCAGAGATATTTTTAACCGTATTCGGAATCGGCTCGGCGGCGCCGATGCTCGAGCCCGGCGCCATTACGATCTTTTGCGCGGCGAGCGTCACTAAAGCACCGGCCGACCACGCGCGCTGCGAAACATAGGCATAGACCGGCACGTGCGATTCGAGGAGGGCATCGCGGATCTCGGTGCCCGCCTGCACCAACCCCCCGAACGTATTCACATCGAGCACGATCGCTCGCGCATGCTGCGCCTGCGCCTCGGCCACCGAACGCTCGACCAGATGTGCCATGCCTTCGTCGATTTGACCGTGGATCGGAATCACATAGACCGCATCGTCCGAAGCGCGCTGCGCGAAGGCCGGAAGCGCAATTCCAGCCACACCGAGCACGAGCAGAACCAAAGAAAAAAGGCGGCCCACGCCGCCTCCTACCATGCTACAAAGGAAAGGTTACGCCGAGGCGAGTTCCTCGGTGACGATGGTGCGAACGAGGTTGCCGTCGACACCTTTGACCTGGGGCATGACGATCTTCATGATCGCACCCTGATTCCGCGCTTCAGCGGCGAGGCTGCCGACGGCGGTTTTGACGATCGCGCGGACTTCATCGGGCGTTTTCGTCGCCGGTAAAAATTCGGATAGGATGTCCCGCTCGACTTGTTCCTTGTCGGCGAGTTCCTGACGGCCGGCCTTCACGTACTCGGTGATGGAATCGTTACGCTGTTTGACTTGCTTGCGGATCGCATCGAGCATCTCTTCATCGCTCAAATCGTGCCCCGCTTCGACGCGCTTATACGTGAACGCCGAAAGCGCCGAACGCAGCGTATCGAGTTTGACCTGATTGCGGGCTTTCATCGCCTCTTTAAGGGCGGTCGAGATATCGTCTTTAACGCTCATATCGTGATCCTTACTGAGAAAAAAACCCCCGGGGTCTGCCCCGAGGGTTCGTCATCGAGGGGGTTCGGCCGCGCGTAGGCGCGGCTGAATCCACTTAAGCGCGACGCTTGCGGGCGGCGGCAGACTTCTTCTTGCGACGGACGCTGGGCTTTTCGTAGTGCTCGTGCTTGCGTGCCTCTGCGAGGACGCCAGCCTTTTGCGTGGCTTTCTTAAAACGGCGCAGTGCGGACTCGATGGTCTCGCCTGGTGCAACGCGTACTTCCACTATTCAACCCTCCCTTCGCAAGGCGC